>CALRUK020000018.1:0-103572 GCA_943371335.1 Synechococcus sp. UW140
CGTTGACGTGCATGCCCGGCTCGATCATGTCGGGCGTGAGGATGGTGGCGTTGGTCTTGTCGGCGGTCACGGTGGTGACGATGTCGGCGCCGCGCACGGCTTGCGCCACGCTGTCACACGGGATGAGCCGCAGTCCGGGCACGCCGCCCAGGTTGTGCTGGAGCTTGGCTGTGGCGCGGGGGTCGGTGTCGAACAGGCGGATCTCGTTGATGCCCATGAGATGGTGGAAGGCCAGCGCCTGGAATTCGCTTTGTGCGCCGTTGCCGATCAGCGCCATGCGGCGGCTCTCGGGGCGGGCCAGGGCGCGCGCGGCCACCACCGACATGGCGGCGGTGCGCAGCGCGGTGGTGAGCGTGAGCTCGCTCAGCAGCACGGGCACGCCGGTGTCCACGTCGGCCAAGACACCGAAGGCCATCACGGTGGGGAGCCCTGCCTGGGTGTTCTTGGGGTGGCCGTTGACGTACTTGAAAGCGTAGGTCGAACCGTCGGCAATGGGCATGAGTTCGATCACGCCATCGGCCGAGTGGCTGGCCACGCGGGCCGATTTGTCGAAGTCGGGCCAGCGCAGGTAGTCGGCGTGCAGGGTGGCGGCCAGGCGTTCGAGCGTGCTCGGGGTGCCCAGGCGGTGAACGAGTTGGGCCACGTCGGCGGCGCTGAGAAACAGGGTGGGGAGGGCTTGGGAAGCGGCTTGCATGGGGTGTCCTTGGGGCGTCCTTGGGGTATGCCACCAGTGTCGCCAGCCGCTGATTCAATGTAAATCGCCAACTCTGCTTGAATTTCGTCAGAAAACTGCCAAAACGGCAGCTTTGAATTGCACAATGCGCAGATGGACGCTCTCGATCAACAACTCATCGCCCTGCTGCGCAAGGACGCGCGCACCAACGTGGCCGCGCTGGCCAAACAGCTCGGCGTGTCGCGCGGCACGGTCACCAACCGCATCACCCGCCTCGAAGACAGCGGTCTGATCGTCGGCTACACCGTGCGCCTGCGGCCTGATGCCGAACCCAGCGAAATCAGCGCGTGGATGAGCGTGGCGGTGGAAGGCAACCAGACGCGCGCCGTGATCGCCAGCCTGCTCGGCGAGCCGGGCGTGGCCGAACTGCACGACACCAATGGCCGCTGGGACCTGCTGGCCGAACTGCGCGCCACCAGCCTGGCCGAGCTGTCGCAGGTGCTGGAGCGCATCCGGTTGATCCGCGGCATCAGCAGCACCGAAACCAGCCTGCACCTGGCCACCTACCGCTTGTCCTGAACCCCACTGGCGCGCCCATGAAAACCGCCCTGCTCATCATCGACATGCAACAGGGCCTGTGTGAAGGCCCGCGCGTGCGCGCGGTGAGCAGCGCCGAGTTCTGACGCAGTGGCGCTCAGCCCAGCGTGGTGAACGGCTGCAGCCGCGTCAGCGGCGTGAAGTCGCCCGCGCGCTGGTCTTTCATGGCGGCAATGGCTTCACGCACGTGGGCGTTGCTCCACACCGCGCCTTGCAGCCAGCCCATCTGGCGCAGGCTGTCTTCCACCGAGTGGTCGCGTGCGTAGTTCACCGCCTGCTTGGTGCCCCAGATGGCCACCGGCGGCTTGGCCGCTATTTCTTTCGCGCACTGCAGTGCAGCGGCCAGCGTGGCCTCGGCGGTGTCAAACACCTCGTTGACCAGGCCATAGGCCATGGCGCGCGCGGCCGGCAGGCGGCGGCCGGTGTAGGCCATTTCCTTGACCACGGCAAACGGAATGAGCTTGGGCAGGCGCTGCAGCGTGCCCACGTCGGCCACCATGCCGATGTTGATCTCCTGGATGCAGAAGAACGCGTCGGCGGAGGCGTACCGGATGCAGGCCGCCGTGACCATGTCCACCGCGCCGCCAATGCACCCGCCCTGGATCGCGCAGATCACCGGGATGCGCAGGTTCTCTATCTTGGTGAAGGTGGCCTGCATGTCGGTGAGCAGGTCGAAGATGGCGGCGCGCCCTTCGGGGCTCTGGTCGTCCATCTGGATCGCGCCGGCAAAGGTCTGCAGCGACATGCCTGCGCTGAAGTGCTTGCCGGTGCTGCTGATGACCAGCGCGCGCGCCGTGCCTTCCCGGTGAATCTGCGTCAGCAGCTCGTCGAGTTCGCGCCAGAACGTGGGGTGCATGGTGTTGAGCTCGCCGGGGCGGTTCATCACCAGGTGGGCCACGTGGTCGGTGGTCGTGAGGGAGAAGCAGGTGGGTGCGTTCATGGGCGTTGTCTCTTGGAATGGCGACATTCCACTGTAGTGCGCGTCCGTGGGGCTGACTGTCACGGGCCGGACGGCTGCAGCCTCAGAACAGCTGGGCGAGCTCGGGCGCCGGTTCGGGCGCGGGCGGCACCTCGCCCACCTTGGCCAGCGAACCCACGCGCACGCCCAGCAGGCGGATGCGCCGCGTCAGGTCCACGCGCTTGAGGCACAGGCCGGCATGGCGGCGGATGCTGGCGGCGTCGTTGGTGAAGTGGTCGATGGTGCTGTCGCGCGTGACGATCTGGAAGTTGTCGTAGCGCAGCTTCACGCCAATCGTCTTGCCCACATAGCCTTTGCGCTGCAGGTCGTCGGCCACCTGCTCGCACAGGCGGGTGAAGATGGCGCCGAGCTCGGCGCGGTCTTTCTTGGCGAGCAGGTCGCGGTCGAAAGTGGTTTCGCGGCTCATGCTCACCGGTTCGCTTTCGGTCTGCACGGGGCGGTCGTCGCGGCCCCAGGCCACTTCGTGCAGCCAGGCGCCGTAGCTCTTGCCGAAATGCTCCACCAGCCAGGGGCGTTCGCGTTGCGCCAGTTCGCCAATGGTGTGGATGCCGTGGCTTTGCAGCTTGGCGTCGGCCTTGGGGCCTACGCCGTTGATCTTGCGGCACGGCAGCGGCCAGATGAGCTGCTCAAGGTCTTCGGCATGCACCACGCTGATGCCGTTGGGCTTCTTGAATTCGCTGGCCATTTTGGCGATGAGCTTGTTGGGCGCCACGCCCAGCGAACAGGTGAGGCCCGTGGCCTGGAAGATGCTCTTCTGGATCAGCCGCGCCAGCACGCGCCCACCTTCGCGCTGACCACCGGGCACGTCGGTGAAGTCGATGTAGACCTCGTCCACACCGCGGTCCTCCATCACGGGCGCGATCTCGCGGATGGTGCTCTTGAACAGGCGCGAGATGCGGCGCACCTCGTCAAAGTCCACCGGCAGCAGGATGGCTTGCGGGCACAGCTTGGCCGCTTTCATGAGCCCCATGGCCGAGCCCACGCCGAACTTCCGCGCCGCATAGGTGGCGGTGGTGGCCACGCCGCGCCCCACGTAGGTCTCCAGGCGGGGAAAGAAATCCACCGGGATGCGCGAGAGGTCATCGTCGGTCCATTCGCGCTCGGGGTAGGCCTCGCGCAGGCGGGCAAACATGTCGTCTTCGCGCCGCCGCCCGCCGCCAATGACCACCGGCAGTCCTTTGAGCTGCGGGTAGCGCAGCAGCTCGACCGACGCAAAGAAGGCGTCCATGTCGAGGTGCGCGATGCGCCGCAGAAGGGGAGGGGAGCCGGTCACGCCGGTGAGCATAGCGGGGTCGCCACCGGGCGCTGCGGCCGCACCGTCAGAAGCCCAGCCGCTCCACCAGCCAGACCGTGCCGATCACGGCGATGGCCAGCGAACCGCCGACCACCACCACCCACCGGTAGAAGCGCGTGTGGCGCAACCACCAGGCCAGCGGCAGGAAGGCCAGCACGATGGCGAGCTGGCCGATCTCCACGCCCACGTTGAAACCACCGAGCGCCAGTGCCAGCTGCTTGCCGGGCAACGACAGGTCGAGCAGCACATTGGCAAACCCGAAGCCGTGGATGAGGCCAAACACAAACGCCAGTCGCCAGCGCTTGAGCGAAAACCACCCCAGCAGGTTGTTGAGCGCGGCCAGGATGACCGAGAGCGCAATCACCGATTCGATGATGGCCACAGGCGGCGTGAGCCAGCCCAGGATGGACGACACCAGCGTGATCGAGTGCGCCACGGTGAACGCGGTCACCACCGCCAGCACATCGACGAACGCCGTGCGAAAGCCCGCCACCGCAGGCCATTGCGTGATGCGCTGGCGCGACTGGACCAGCGGGGCCAGCACCAGCAGGCTGAGCAGGAACAGGATGTGGTCGATGCCGATCCAGATGTGCCACACGCCCTCCACCACATAGCGCGTGAAGACCGACCAGCCCGAGGCATCCTCGGTCACCAGGGCGGCCTCGGGCCGGTCCGGGCTGAGGATGGCGCTGCTCTGCGTGTCGGGCAGATCCACCTTGAGCAGGCCGCGGTGCAGGTTGTCCTGGTCGAACATCAGGCCGTAAGCCACGGTGAGCGCACGGCCTGTCACGTCCTGTGCGTCGGGGCAGGCCACGCGCCACTCGGCGCTGAGGTAGAAGCCGTCGGAATGCGGGCTGGCCATCACATCGAGCGGCTGGAGCTCGCAGGCGGCCGACGCGCCGCGCACGGTGATGCCTTGCTGCATCCAGGCTTTCAGCTCGTTCAGGCGCGCTGCCGTTTCGCCCCAGCTCACCTGGCCATCGCGGTTGCTGTCGAGGTCGAAGACAAGGTCGACATCGCGCAGGTTGATGTCGGTGCGCAGCACGAGGTCATCGCCCCGCTGCGACAGCGTCAGGTAGGCGTTGCTGCTGGAGTGGGCGAATGCGGTGCCCGCGAGTGACGCGAACAGGGTGAACAAGGTCAGGCGCTTGACCAGGCGTGTCAGAAAGTCGTTCATCGCGATATGCCCAGCCGGGTCTGCAGTTCGGTGGCGAGTGCCTTCAACACCGGGTCCGTGTATCCGGTGGCCGTCATCCACGTCAGCACGGGCTCGGCCTGTTTGGGTTGATTGGCCTTGAGCGCGGCCTGCACGAGCAACACGGCGTCGGCCGGCTCGTTCTGTGTGCTCCAGTTGTCGGCGGCGAGCTTGAGGCCTTGCGCGTTGTCGCGCCCGTAGGTGATGAGGTAGACCATGGTCGGTCGCTCGATCAGGGTCTCGCCACGCAGGGCCTGGTTGTTCATGCGGTTCTCGAACTGATCGGCCAGGCGCTGGGTCTGGCCATCGTTCAAACCCCGGCTTGCCAGCAGCGACTGCACCAGCAGGGCGTCGGTGGGTGAGGGCGATTCGGCCAGTCGCCGGGCCTTGGCAAATTGGGATTGCTGATTGAGCAGTTCGACCAGCGTGAGCCGGATCAGGTGCGAAGCGGGCCGCGCCTGCAGGTGCTTCTCCCACACGGCAATGGCCTGCTCATACTGCCCCGCCACGCGGTAGGCCTCTCCCTGGTGGTATCGCAGCCAGTCCTGTGTGAAAGGGCCTTGGTAGGCGGGCAGATCGACGAGCCGATTGAACAGCGGGATCGCTTGCTGTGGCTGGCCTGTGCGGTAGAGCAGTGTGGCCGAACACGCCTGGCCTTCGTCGTTGCCGAAGCGCTGACCGATGGCCGCGCAGTCGGCGCGCGCAGCCTCCATGTGGGCGGTGAGCAGGTGCAGCGAAAAGCGCCACGACCAGTACTCCGACTGCGTGGGGTCCAGCGTGATCGCAGCGCCGAGATCGTCAAGGCCACCCTTGAAATCGTGAAAGCCCTGCTTCACCAGCGCACGAAGAAAATGCGCGTCGGCGGGCAATGTGGTGGCACTCCACCACGGCTGCAATGCGGCCTTTGCCGCGCCGTACCAGCGAAGGTCGCCTTCGGTCAAGCCCAGAAGAAACACGGCCCTTGCGTAGCGCAAGGCCACCGGCATGTCATTGCGGTTCTGTCGCCAGGCCTGTTCGAGTTCGCGCAGGGATTTGGCCTGGGTGTTCTGCGCATGAACCGATGCGGGCAACACGATCGCGTCGCTTGCCGGCACCAGTCTGGGCTGAGCCCACGCGGTCGATGTGAGGCTCGCTACAAGCAACAACAGGCCGCTGCAACAGGGTTTCCACTGGGTGTTGCCCAATACCCGATGGCGTTTCGAGGGAACACATTTTGTAAGGTTCTTGCGCATTGAACTCGATATCCTTGCCAGCGGCTGCAGTGGGCGGTTCCTCATTGTGTGCCAGTGTCAATAGACAACTCAACCGCAAAGGTAATCTATGAAAACCCTCATCTCCGCAATGATCGCTGCATTCATGATGGCTTCGGTTCCAGCGTTTGCTGCCAGCCACGCAGGCGGCAAAATGGACGACAAGAAAGTGGATTGCATGAAAGCTGAAAACAAGACCAAGGACGAGTGCAAGAAAAAGTGATCGGCCCCGCGCCTCACTGAAAAGAGCCCGCAGCCGCGGGCTTTTTTTTGGCCGCTCGCGGGCCTGACCTCGTCGCTCCAAGGGGTATTGCATCGATTGAATCCAGTGCGACCTGGCGCACGTAGTGGTGGAGCAGATCACTGCAACCACAACCCAGGAGCAACCCATGAAGATGAAACCCGCATCCATCGCCAGAGGATGTTTGTTGATGGCCGTCGCCGGCGCGGCCATGGCCTCAAGTCACCGTGAAGCCCCGTTCATTGCCACCGTCCCCAAAGTCGACGGCACCGACTTCTACATGTTCCGCAGCTATGAAGGCGTGAGCACCGCAGGCACCGGCGGGCGATCGGACTACGTGACGCTGATTGCGAACTACCAGCCGCTGCAAGGCCCCTACGGCGGCCCGAACTATTTCTCGATGGACCCCAATGCGCTGTACGAAATCCACATCGACAACAACGGCGATGCGCGCGAGGACATCACCTTCCAGTTCCGCTTCAACAACCGGCTCAACAGCGCCGCCTTGCCCATCGGCACGCAGAACGTGCAGATTCCGCTGATCCAGGCCGGCCCCGTGTCCGCGATCAACGACCCCAACCTCAACCTCAACGAAACCTACAGCCTGACCGTGGTGCGCGGTGACCGACGCCGGGGCGTGGCCCAGACCGTGGCCACTTCCCTGCCCAAGCCAGTGGACTACATCGGCCAGAAAACCCTGGGCGACGCAGCGGCCTACAGAACCTACGCCGACCGGCACATCAACACGGTGAACATCCCCGGCTGTGCCATGCCCGCCAGGGTATTCGTGGGTCAGCGCCAGGAGGGCTTCGCCGTCAACCTGGGTCGCATTTTTGACCTCGTCAACGCGCCCGCTTCGCTGCTGCTCGACCCCGCTGCGATCGACGCCGAGGGTGCCAACGGCAACCACTACATCCAGCGCCAGAACGTGACGTCGATGGCGCTGGAAGTGCACCGCAGCTGCCTGACCGCCGGCGACCCCGTCATCGGTGGCTGGACCACCGCCAGCCTGCGCCAGGCGCGCCTGCTCAACGGCGCTCCGCCCTCGGGCCACCAGGCCAGCGAGCGCGCCGGCGGTGCGTGGACGCAGGTGTCTCGCCTGGGCAATCCGCTCGTCAATGAAGTGGTGATCGGGCTGGGCGACAAGGACAAGTTCAACGCCTCGGCGCCCAGGGACGATGTCCAGTTCCTGTCGTACGTGACGAACCCGACCTTGCCCGCCTTGCTTGGCGTCGTGCTGGCCGGCGACGCCGCCGCACTGGCGCCCACCAACCTGCCGCGCACCGACCTCGTCACCACCTTTCTGACCGGCATCACCGGCGTGAACAAGCCCGTGAACACCGCGCCGTCTGAAATGCTGCGCCTGAATACGGCGGTGCCGCCCGTGCCATTCGCCAACCAGAACCGCCTGGGTGTGGCCGGCAACGCGCTCAACGCCGACCCCAACAAGGTGAACGACAACGCTGGTTTCCCCAACGGCCGCCGCCCCAAGGACGACGTGGTCGACATCGCCCTCGTGGCCATGGTGGGTGGCTTGTGCGTGATCAACGGCGACAGCAACGCGCTGGGCCTCGACAGCGTGCCGGGCGTGCCATCGCTCAACTCGGCGTGCCGGGCGACGAGCGTGCCGCTGCGTGCCAGGGCGGCCAACATCCACGACGCGGTGGACCAGTCGGTCGTGCCGTTCCGGGACACGTTCCCGTACCTGAACACGCCCAACCCGGGTGCGTCGAACCTGTGATGTCCCTCCCATCCACCAAGGACACACCATGAGACACCAACTTGCCAAATGTGCGGCGGTCACCGCCGTGGCGGTCGCGGCGCTGGCGGGCTGTGGAGGCGGAGGCGGTGACGCTTCTTCCTCGGGCCAAGCCCAGCCGCAGCCCACCGGCCCGGCGCCTTTCATGGGCGCCACGGTGCAATCGTTGCTGGACTACATGAACCAGCTGATTGCACAGACCGACGAAACCAGCGAACCGCAGCCGCTGGCCGATCGACCGCTGCCGGTGGACGACTCGGTCTGACGCAGCGATTCTTTCAACCCTTCCAGGGACGGGCCGGCACCCTGCGTGCCGGCCCGTTGTGCCCATGAAAACATGGCTGCTTTTTTTGACCCTGTGGCTGGGCGCTTCTGCCCAGGCCCATGAATTCTGGATGGCGCCCGACCGCTTTGCCGTGCCAGTGCGCAGCGAGGTGGCGCTGGCCCTTCGAGTGGGCGAGCACTTCAGCGGCGACCCGGTCGGCTTCGGGCGGCCCATCACCGAAACGCTGCGCTGGTTCAGCCAGTCGGGAGCGGTTGACCTCACCCGCCAAGTCCCCGAACAACTCAACCAGGACCGCATTTCGCTGGCCTTTGAACGGCCCGGCACCCAGTTGATCGTGCTCGACACCAAGCCCTTCACCGTCACGCTGGCGGCCGACACCTTCAACGCCTACCTGCGCGAAGAAGGCCTGGAGCGTGTGGTGGCGCAGCGCGAGGCCGCCGCACGCCAGGCAGAGCCCGGGCGCGAGCGCTACCGCCGGCACGTCAAGACCTTGCTGACCGTGGGCGGTGCCAGCGACGCGAGCCACGCTGTGCGCACGGGCCAGACGCTGGAGATCGTGCCCCTGTCCGACCCCGCGCGCATGAAGCCGGGCGGCGCGCTGTCGCTGCAAGTGCTGTTTGAAGGCCAGCCCCTGCAGGGGGCGCTGGTGAAGGTGTGGAACCACAGCGGCACACAGCTCAATGTGCTGCGCACCCGCACCGATGCGCAGGGCCGCAGCACCACGGTGCTGCCGTGGTCCGGCGTGTGGATGGCCAGCGTGGTGCACATGGTGCCCGCCACCGATCAGACGGGCTGGGACTGGGACAGCCACTGGGGCAACCTGACCTTCGAGCTGCCATCCCCCCAGCGCAAGGCGCCCCGGTAAGGGGCCGTGCTCAGGTCGGGTAGGTGCCGGGCAACAGAATGCCCTTTTCGACTTTCTCGATCTGCGTGTGGCCGCAGAAGGCCATGGTGAGGTCGAGTTCCTTGTGCAGGATCTCCAGGCACTTGGTCACGCCGGCTTCGCCCATGGCGCCCAGCCCGTAAAGCATGGGCCGGCCAATGTAGACACCGCGTGCGCCCAGCGCGCGGGCCTTGAGCACGTCTTGCCCGCTGCGGATGCCGCCGTCCATGTGCACCTCGATCTGGCTGCCCACCGCGTCCACGATGGCCGGCAGCGCCTCGATGCTGCTTTGCGCGCCGTCGAGCTGACGCCCACCGTGGTTGCTCACGATCAGCGCATCAGCCCCTGAGGCCACGCCCAGCTTGGCGTCTTCCACGTCTTGAATGCCTTTGAGGATCAGCTTGCCGCCCCAGCGCTTCTTGATCCACTCCACGTCGCCCCAGTTGAGCGCGGGGTCGAACTGCTTGGCGGTCCATTCGCTGAGGCTGCCCATGTTTTCCACACCGGTCACGTGGCCCACGATGTTGCCGAACTGGCGGCGCGGCGTGCCCAGCATGCCCATGGCCCAGCGCGGCTTGCTGGCGATGTTGATGAGGTTGGCCAGCGTCATCTTGGGTGGCGCGGACAGACCGTTCTTCAAATCCTTGTGGCGCTGGCCAATGATCTGCAGGTCCAGCGTGAGCACCAGCGCGCCGCAGCGTGCGGCCTTGGCGCGGTCGATGAGGCGCTCGATGAAGCCGCGGTCGCGCATCACATACAACTGGAACCAGAAGCCCTCGCCCGCGTGCTGCGCCACGTCTTCAATCGAGCAGATGCTCATGGTGGAGAGCGTGAACGGGATGCCGAACTTCCTGGCGGCGCGCGCGGCCAGGATTTCGCCATCGGCGTGCTGCATGCCGGTGAGGCCCGTGGGCGCAATCGCCACCGGCATGGCCACAGGCTGGCCGATCATGGTGCTGCGCGTGCTGCGGTTTTCCATGTTCACCGCCACGCGCTGGCGCAGCTTGATCTTCTGGAAGTCTTCGTTGTTCGCGCGGTAGGTGCCCTCGGTCCAGGAGCCGCTGTCGGCGTAGTCGTAGAACATGCGCGGCACGCGCTTCTGGGCGAGCACGCGAAGGTCTTCGACGTTGGTGATGACGGTCATGTCCGGGGTCTCCGTTTTGTGTAGGGTGAAGGCGTTGTCGCGCAGGGCCGGGCCCGGCGTGGCACGCATGTTAGCGGCGTGCCCCTGAAATGGCTTGTGAAAGCGGGACAGCGCCGTTTGAAATTTTTGCTGCGGTGCACAGGGCGCGGGCCGGTGGCTGGCGGAACTGCCGGGGCGCTGGCAAACTCCCAGCACCATGAAACTGCACCACTGGCCCTTCGCGTTGTCCTTGTCGTTGGCCCTGGCTTTGCCGGGCGTGGCTTCGGCGGCCGAGGTGTACCGCTGGGTGGACGACTTCGGCCAACTGTTTTATGGCACCGAGGTGCCACCGCACCTGCGCTCGCGCGCGGTGCCCGCCAGCGCACCGCTGCCACCGGGCACCACCGCCTGCCAGGCGCGCTGGCACCGTTACCTGGCCAGCGCGGCCTGTTTCGACCAGTACCGCGTGGTGCGCGGCGGCCTCAAGCCCGAGGCTTTCCAGCGCTGCACCGAAGTGCCCCAGCCCGAACCCTGCTCCTGAGGCCGGCGCGGCTGCGCTCACTGCGCCGTGATGCCCTGCTCGCGGATCACCTTGCCCCATTCGGCCGACTCCTTGACGATGTCGGCGGCCAACGGGCCCGACGGCATGTAAGCCGGCACCGCGCCTTGCTGGGCAGACACCTGCGCCATGTCGGGCGCGTCCATCACGGTGCGCAGGGCTTCGCTGAGTTTGTCCACGATGGGCGCGGGCGTGCCCGTGGGGGCCAGCACGTACAGGCGCGGCACGGCGGAGAAACCGGGCAGGGCGTCGGACAGCGGCGCAATGTCTTCGCCACCCACCAGCTTCACCGGGTTCATCACCGCCAGCGCGCGCAGCTTGCCCGCGCGCGCCTGCGCAATGGCCGAGGTGGCGCTCACCACGCCAATGGGCACTTGCCCGCTCATGACGTCGGGCACGATCTGCGAGGCCCCGCGGTACGGGATGTGCACCACGAAACTGCGCGCCTTGGCCTTGAGCATTTCAAAGCCCAGGTGGTGCACCGTGCCCACGCCCGAAGTGGCGTACGAAAAGCGGCCGGGCTGGTCGCGCAGCAGCTTGACGAACTCGGCCGGTGTCTTCGCGGGCACGTCGTTGTTCACCACGATCACCAGCGGCAGCGTGAACACGCCAGCCACGGGCGTGAAGCTTTTGATGGGGTCAAAGCTCATGCGCGGCTGCAGGTGCTGCGCGATCAGCAGCGAGCTGTCGCCCAGCATCAGGGTGTAGCCATCCGGCGCGGCGCGGGCCACGGTATCGCCCGCGATCAGGCCGGCGGCGCCGGTGCGGTTCTCCACCACCACTTGTTGGCCCAGCACCGCCGAGAGGCGCGGCGCCAGCAGCCGCGCCATGGCGTCAACCCCGCCGCCGGCGGAGTAGCCCACCACCAGCCGCACCGGCTTGGTGGGCCACGCCTGCGCCCAGGCGCCGGTGCTCGCCGTGGCGGTGGCGGCGAGCGCCAGCAGCAGCGTTGCGCGGCGGCTCAATGAGGGGGAATGTGTGGGGTGTTGCATGCTTGTCTCCTTCTTTTTTGTGGGGGGTGCGTCAGGCCTTGCCTGCGCCGCGCGATCCGGGGCGCTGGGCGAGTTCGGCGAGCCGCTCGGGGTTGGGCTGGAAACCCAGGCCGGGTGTTTCGGGCAGGCGCAGCACGCCGCGCTCGGGCTTGGGCAGGTCGTCAAAGACGAGCTCGCAGCACTGCACGGCCACCGAGTGGTATTCGACCAGCGAGCCGTTGGCCAGGCCGGCGTGCAGGTGCATGTTGTGGTGGGGCCAGGCGCCGCCGTTGGCAAAGCGCGTGTTGAAGGCAGCGGCCATGCCGGCAATGCGCCCGCACTGCGTGAAGCCACCGCTGATGCAGGCGTTGGGCTGCACCACGTCCACCGCCTGGGCCACGAGCATGTCGCGAAAGCGCGAGGCCAGGCCTTCGTTCTGCCCCGCGGCCAGCGGAATGCGGGTCTTGCCGCGCAGCTTCACCAGGTTGGGAATGTCGTTCTGCGACACCGGCTCTTCGAAGAAGCTGATGTCGTAGGGCTCGACCCGCTGGGCCAGCCACAGTGCGTGGAAGTAGTCCAGGCTGCAATTGGCGTCGATGTAGATCTGCACGTCGGGGCCGACCGCTTCGCGCACGGCGCGGATGCGCTGCACGTCTTCCGCGATCACCTGGTCCAGCGGGCGCGGCTCGTCGCGCCGCTGCAGCGCGTGGTGGCCCACCGTCATCTTCAGGCGCGTCAACCCACGCGCCACCCAGTCTTTGGCGGCGGCGGCGAGCTCGTCGCGGTCGAAGAAGGCAAAGCCGAAGGTGGCGTACACCGGCACCTCGGCGCGCGCGCCGCCCAGCAGGCGCCAGCAGGGCTCGCCCAGCGCCTGGCCCTTGATGTCCCACAGCGCGAGGTCGATGGCCGCGATGGCATGGCTGGCGTAGCCCGACTGCCCGCGCGGCGTGAGCAGCCAGTACAGGCGCTCCCAGATCTGTTCGTGGCGCATCGGGTCCAGGCCCACCAGGTGGTGCGCGGCGATGTCGTTGACGATGCTGCCGATCACTTCTTCTTCGGTGATGGCGGTCATGCCGGTGCCCACCAGGCCCGTGTCGGTTTCGATCTGGACGATGCACACCGACAGGCTGGTGCTCTTGGTGCCGTTGGCCATGGGCACGGTCACAGGGAGGTTCAGCGGCGTGGCGCTGACGCGAACGATCTTCATGAGGTCTCCTGCGCCGTGGTGGTGGCAGCGCTTGTGTTTGTGGGGTCTGGGCGCAGTGTAGGAACCGCGCGGCGTGCTCTGCAATGGCGTGCGGCAAACGCCGCTTTCGCCAAACGCGAAAGCCCGCACGAGCCCGCTTCGCCCTCTCAGCGCGTGAGCGCGCGGATCAGCGTGAGCGCAGCGGGGGCCGGTGGCGCGTCGGTGCGCGTGGCAATGTGGTGGGTGCGCTGCGCCCAGGCGTCGGAGAGTGGCACCGCGCTCAGCGGCAGGTGCGCCAGCTGCGGGGCGATGGCTTCGAGCGGCAGCACGCCCACGCCCAGGCCGGCGGCCACCATGCGGCAGACCGCGTCGAAGCCGCGCATGCGCATGCGCACGTTCAGCGCGCGGCCGGCGTCCGCCGCCGAGGCCAGCAGCCGGTTGGACAGCGCCGTGCCGTCGGTGAGCGTGATGAAGGGCTCGTCCAGCGCGTCGGCCAGGCGCAGGCGGCGCCGGCTCGCCAGCCGGTGTGCGCGCGGCGTGAGCAGCACCAGCGTGTCGGTGAAGAAGGGCGTGAACGTGAGACCGGCGGGCGGCACCGGGAGGTCGACCACGCCGAAGTCGGCCCGCCCCTCGATGAGCGCCAGCGGAATCTCCGGGCTGCCGCGCTCTTCAAGGTCGATGCGGATCAGCGGGTGCGCCTTCATGAACTGTTCAAGCCGCTGCGGCAGCACTTCGAGCAGCGCCGAGGTGTTGGCCAGCACGCGCACATGGCCTTGCAGGCCTTCGCTGTAGCCGCGCAGGTGCTGTGCGAGGCGGTCGGCGTCGGTGAGCAGCGCGCGGCTGCGCTGCACCAGCATCTGGCCGGCGGGCGTGAGCTGCACACCGCGCGACGAGCGCTCGAACACGCGAAAGCCGAGCGACTCTTCCAGTGCCGTGATGCGCGCACTGGCCGCCGCCACCGCCAGCTGCAGGCGCTCGCTGGCCGCGCTGATGGAGCCGAGATCGGCCGCCGCAATCACCACGCGAAGGGTGCTCAGGTCAATGGTTTCTTGCATGCTCTTTCACTCCGGCCCCGCGCACTTCGAACCGCACTTCGTCGAGCACGCGGCCGCGCGCGTCGGTGAGCTGCACCACATGGCGGCCTGGCCACGGCAGCCACTGCACCTGGGTGCCCTGGGCCAGGGGTTTGCCATCAAGGCGCCAGCGGCCACCGGCGCCGCTGGCGGTGAAGGTCAGGCGCTGGCGGTTGGGCGGGATATCGGGGTCCAGCGCCACGATGGTGCCGTTGGCCGGCGAGCGAATCCGCAGGGCAGCACCGCCGCGCTGGGCCAGGCCGCGCTCGGGCGTGTCCACAGCGAAGCGGGGCTGCTCGGTGCCGGCCAGGAACCACTCGGAGCGCGCAGCCTCCAGCGGCAAGCTCTGGCCGGCGCCCACGGCGCTGTCAAACGTGGTGCCGGCGTGCACCAGGCCGGCGGGCGGGCGCGGTGCGCGGCTGGGGGTGGCGCTGTGCAGGTGCTGCATGACGGCCGCCCACACCGGTGCTGCGCCGCTGGTGCCGCTGACGTCCCACATGGGCGCGCCGCTGGCGTTGCCGACCCACACGCCCACCGTGTAGCGCTCGGACCAGCCCACCGCCCAGTTGTCGCGCATGTCCTTGCTGGTGCCGGTCTTCACGGCGCTCCAGAAGCGCGTGGCCAGCACGCTGTCGCTGCCGAAGGTGCGGGCGCGCGCCTGGGTGTCGCTGAGGATGTCCCCCACGATGTAGGCCGCGCGTGGGTCGATGGCGGGCGTGGCCTGCGGTGCGGCGCCCACCGCGCCGTAGCGCCCGCCGTTGGCCAGCGTGCGAAAGGCGTTGGTGAGCGAGAGCAGTGGCACTTCGGCGCTGCCCAGCGCGAGGCTGTAGCCGTAGTAACCGGCGGGCTCCTGCAGCGGCAGGCCGATGGCCCCCAGCTGCTGGTGAAAGGCATCGGGCGAGACCATGACCAGCGTGCGCACGGCCGGCACGTTGAGCGAAGCAGCCAGCGCGGTGCGCGCGGACACCCAGCCCTTGAAGCGGCGGTCGTAGTTCTGCGGAATGTAGAGGCCGCTGGCGGTGGGAATGGCCGCGGGCGAATCCTCGAGCAGCGAAGCCGCCGTCATGCGCCGCTCGGCGATGGCCTGCGCGTACAGAAAAGGCTTGAGCGTGGAGCCGGGCTGGCGCAGGGCGGTCACGCCGTCCACGTCGGCCGCCGCACTCAGCTCGCCCGATGAACCGACCCAGGCCAGCACCTCGCCGCTGGCGTTGTCGAGCACGAGCAGCGCGCCGTCCTGCACATGGCGCCCCTGCAGTTCGCGCAGGTGGCGCTGCAGCGTGTGCAGGGCAAAGCGCTGCAGTGGCGCCGAGAGCGTGGAGCGCAGGGTGCGCGCACGGTCTGGCGCGGGCTGGGCGGCCAGCAGGCGCCGCGCGTAGTGCGGCGCCATGCCTTCGCTGGCGGCAAAGTCGCGCTGGTTCAGCGCGCTGGTGGCGAAGAGCTGCAGTGCTTCGCAGTCCGCCGGCGTGCCGGGCTGCATGAGCTGCAGCACCCCGCAGGCGCGCTGGGCCACCTGGCGCGGGCTGGCGTTCGGGCCGCGCACCAGCGCGGCGGCCAGCGCTGCTTCGCGCTCGTCCAGGCCGTGCGCGGCCTTGCCAAACAGCGTGCGCGAGAGCGCGTCGATGCCGATGAGCTCGCCACGAAACGGCACCAGGTTGAGGTAGGCCTCCAGGATCTGGTCTTTGCGCCAGCGCCGCTCCAGGCTTTGCGCGGCCACCGCCTGCCCGAGCTTTTGCGGCAGGCGGCGCCCGCCCGCGCCACGCTGGAGCTCGCCATCGGGTTCGTCCAGCAGGGCGGCCAGCTGCATGGTGATGGTCGAAGCGCCCCGTGTGCGCGTGTTCCACAGGTTGCCCCAGGCGGCGGCCGAGACGGCGCGCCAGTCGACCCCGCTGTGCTCAAAGAAACGCTTGTCTTCGCTCCACACCATGGCGGTGCGCAGCGCGGGCGACACGTCGGCCAGGGCGACCCACTCGCCGCGGCGCGCCTGGTGGTCCACACGCAGGCGCTGCACCAGCTCGCCGTGGCGGTCGAGCACGCGCACCTCTGAAGAGCGCCAGCCGGTGCGCACCTCATTGAAGGCCGGCAAGGCCTGCGCAGCGTGGGCCATGCCCAGGCCCAGCACGCAAGCTGTGAGCGCGCGCCGCAGCGTCACCGCACGGCCTCCACCTTCACGCGGGCGTTGGGCGTTGCGCCAAACATCTCGGGCGCGTACATGGCTTCCACGCGGCTGGGTGGCAGCGAAAACTCGCCCACGTTGTTCAGGCGCACGGTGTATTCCATGCGGATCACGCCTTTGGGCACGTATTCGTAATAGCTGCGGTAGGCCTCGAAGCTGCGTTCCTCGAACGCTGGCCACGCGTTGCCCGTGGTGCTGCGCTGGCCGGCGGTGGCGATCTGCGAGTCGCGGCCCAGGCCACCACCCAGAATGGTTGCGCCGCCCGGGATGGGGTCGGTCACCACGACCCAGGTCATGTCGGCCGACGCATTGATCTCCAGCGCCACGCGCCACACATCGCCGCGCGTGTGCACGCCGGCCACGGCCTGCTCCACCGGGGTGATGGTCTTCTTGAGCGTGTAGCCCGCGCTCAGTGGCGCCTGTAGCGGCACGGCGGCGATGGACTGCAGCGTGAGCCAGGGCTTGCCCGCACCCTGATGCGTCACGCCCAGCGTGCCCTTGCCGCCGTTGGCAGGCCAGGGCAGAAAGCCCGTGTTGTTCTTCAGCTGGCCCGGCGCGGCGGGCGCGCCGAAGCCGGTGGTCTGGTGCGCAGCGCCCGTGGGGTCGCTGGCCTTGGCCCGCTCCACCTTGGCCCAGTCGATGGCCGCCGTGCCGCTGCCCAGGGTGGCGCGCGTGACGCCCGCCACCGCCACCGCCTCGAACTTGGCCGAGAACTTCTCCAGCGCCAGGCCGCCCCACAGGTTGGCCGTGGTGGTGTGCCAGGCGCCGTTCTGCTGGCGGCCCATGAAGCCGTTGGCCAGGCGGCCCATGTCGGCTTGCCAGGCGGGATCGTCCATCACGGTGAGCATCAGGCGCGCGGTATTGACGTCGCCGTTGGCCATGAGCCACCACCAGTAGTCGTCCTGCTCGGTGCTGAACATCACCTTGGTGCCCTGGAAGCTCAGGCGCGCGCGCAGCACCTGCATGGCTTCGGCCAGGCGCTGCTCGCGCTGCGGCACATCGTTGACGCGCTGCAGGATGTTGACCCAGTCGATCACCGCGCTGGTGGGCCACTGGTTGGGGGCAATGGTCACGCTGCCCACCATGCGCCCGCGCGCCTTGCCGTAGCGCGACAGCGCTTCGATGGCGGCGAGCTTGCGCGCGTCCAGGTCTTTGCGCGGGCTCCAGAAGTCGCGTGCAATGCGGCCTTCCACAAAGGCGATGAGGCCGCGCTCCATTGGTGCGCGCACGTCATCGGGCAGGCCGAAGGCCGGGTCGATGCCCGCCGCTTCGTGCGTGGCCGCGAGCAGGTAGGCCGTGAGCGTGTCGCTGCCCCGATTGCCGTCGCCTTCGCGTGGCGGGAAGTAGCTGGCCAGGCCGTCGGCATCAAGGTAGGTGGGCAGCTGCGACACCACGCCCTGCCAGAGCTGGGCATCGCGCAGGCCCACGGCCTTGCTGGTTTTTTGCTCCAGGCACACGAAGGGGTAGTTGGCGAACCAGTCGCGCACGCCGGGCAGGCCTTCGGCCAGTTTGGGTTGCAGCGCCAGCTTCAGGCCACCGCGCCCGGGCAGCGCGCTGGCGGGCGCGCTCACGTCCAGGCTGAACGGACCATCGAGCTGCACCAGCGTGGCCTGCTGCACCGACAGCGGCACGGCCGGCACGATGCGTTGGCGAAGCTTCAAGGCGTCTTTGGCACCGCCCAGCGTGTCGCGGGCCTCCACCTCCCACAGGATCGCCTCGGCCCGGGTCAGCGCGAGTTGCGCGGGCGCCGTCACGGTCCAGGCCACCTCGCGCGCCTCGCCGGCAGGAATGTCCACCGTCTGTGGCGCGAGTTCGAGCAGGGTGGCGCGCGGCGTCACCACCACCTTCATGGCCTTGGCGGTGGTGTTGCGCAGCGTGAGCTGTGCGCGGAACTGGTCGTCCTCGCGCACCAGCGGCGCCAGCCCGCTGATGATCTGCAGGTCTTGCGTGGCGCGCACGCTGGCCTGCCCGGTGCCAAACAGGCCAGTGCCCATGTCGGCCACGGCAACGATCTGGAAGGTGGTGAGCGCGTCGTTCAGCGGCACGGTCACCACCGCCTGGCCCTTGGCGTCCAGCGTCACCTTGGGGTTCCACAGCAGCAAGGTGTCGAGCAGCTCGCGCGTGCCGCTCTTGCCGCCGCCGCCACCCGCCGGCACCGCCTTGCGGCCGTAGTGCCGCCGGCCAATGATTTCCATTTGCGCGGTCGACGTTTCCACGCCCCAGGCGCGCGGCTGCAGCATGGCCTCCAGCAGGTTCCAGCTGCGGTTGGGCATGAGTTCCAGCAGGGCCTGGTCCACCGCGGCGAGCGCCACTTCGGCGCCTGCCGCCGGCTGGCCGTTGGGCAGCTTCGCGGTGACCGTGACCTGCGCCTTGCCGCGCACCGGGTAGCTCGCCTGATCGGTGGTCACGCGCACATCGAGCTGGTGGGCCTGCGTGCCCACGCGGATTTCTGCCACGCCCAGCCGGAACGCCGGCTTGCTCAGGTCGACCAGTGCGGTGGGGGCCACGTACTCGCGGCCCTCGTACCAGAACGAGGTCCACCACTCGCGCGGCGCCTTGTAGCCCCAGGTGAAGAACGAATACCACGGCACCTCGCGCAGGCGCCCGCGCAAGGCCAGCACGCTCACGTACACGTTGGGCCCCCAGCTCTCCTGGATCTTGAGCCGCACCGTCGGGTCCTGCCCGTTGAGCTGCACCACCTGCGTGTCCAGGATGCCTTCGCGCTCGACCGTCAGCAAGGCCGTGGCAAAGCGAAACGGCATGCGCACCTGGAACTGCGCGGTTTCGCCAGGCTGGTAGGTTTTCTTCTCGGGCAGCAGGTCGATGCGGTCGTGGTTCTCGCCACCGAACCAGAGCTCGCCCTGGCGTGTGACGTACACCGAGCTGGCGGCCTGAATGCCCTGGCCATCGGCGTCGCGCGCGGTGACCACCAGCTCCACTTCGCCCGGCTGGCTCAGTTGCGTCTCGCACAACAACAGGCCGCGCGTGTCGCTCTTGCCGCTGCACACGATGCCCAGCTCTTTCACCTGCTTCTGGTTGTCGTAGGTGTAGAAGCCGCCCACCATGCGCTTGCGGCTGGTGGTGGTGATGTGCGCAAACGCCGTGACGCTCAGCGACACGTTGGGCGCGGGCTTGCCAGCCAGGTCCAGCGCCAGCGCCTGAAAGCGGATCTTCTGGCTGGCCGACACCCAGCCTTCGGTCTTGATGCCCGCGACCACGTTGGCAGGCCACACCGTGGAAACACTGCGCAGCGTCTGCACCTCGCCGTTGGGGTCGGCGTAGCTGGCCTCCAGCAGCAGCTCTTGCGGTTGCGGCGCAACGGGAATCTGCTCGATGGTGAGCGTGCCCGCGCCGTTGCGGTCCAGCGTCACCGGCAGCTTGTCGGCAATGACGCGCTGGTCCTGCGAGGCCTCGGCCTCTTCCTCGCCTTCATCGCTGCTGGGGGCGCCGTCCAGCGAAGGCGCGCGTGGCGGCTGGAAGCTGAAGCCTTCAAAGTCGCGAAAGCTCAGCGCCTTGTCGCGCACCAGGGCCGACACGCGCACCGGCAGGTTGGCCGCACCGCCGCCTGACACGTAGTTGACCTGCAGCTGCGTGGGCAGGCTCTTGACGTTGACCAGCGCCTTTTGCACCTGCGGCGCGATGCGGCCTTCGAGCACCGGCAGCCGGAATTCCTCCACCCGGAACTCGCCGCTGCTGTACTGGCGCTGGCGTTCGTCGGCGCTGCGCAGCGTCACCTCGTAGCTGCCCAGCTTGGCGCCGGCGGGCACGGCAAAGCTGCTCTGCGCGCTCTGGCCACCGGTGGGCGTCTTTCGCCAGGCCAGGGTTTGCGTGAACTGCTGGCCGCTGCCGGTGTGCGTGACCACCAGCGTGTCGGGCAACACCTCGGGCAGGCCGAAACCCTGGCTGGTTTCGGTGCGGATCAGGTGCTTCATCGACACCGTTTCGCCCGCGCGCAGCAGCGTGCGGTCAAACACCGTGTGGGCGCGTGCGTCGGGCCGCGCTTCGCGGCTGGTGGGCAGGTTGAAGCGCCAGGGCTCGATGCCCCGGTTCCAGTCGCTCCAGGTGAAGGCCATGTCTTCGGTGGCGCCGTCCTTGAACCGCGCACTCACGAAATAGGCGGCTGTGCTGTCGCCCCCGTCGCGGCAGCGCGGCGCTTCGGGCGGCACGCCCTTGAAGTTCACGACGCCCTGCGCGTTGGTGGTGCCCGTGGCCACTTCCTTGCCCGCGCAGTCGGACACGCGAACGCTGGCGCCAGCGGCCGGCTTGCCCTTGTCCAGCGTGGTGACCCAGGCCAGCGCGTTCTCGCGCCCGAGCTTGAAGTGAACGCCGAGGTTGGTCACCAGCGCCGAGGTGCGCACGTACATCGTGCGCTGGTTGCCGTAGCGGGCGTCCAGCAGCGCGTCGCCCAGCGCGGGCGATGCAATCTCCAGCACATGAAAACCGGGCGACAGCGGAATGCCGACCACCTCGAAAGGCCGGGGGTCGTTGTTGGCAGGGCGCGGCAGGTCCAGCGCCTTCACGCCCGGCTGGCCCTTGAGCAGCGACACCGCGCGCGACTCGATCCAGCGCTTGTCCTGGTCGGGCAACACCCGGGGCAGCGGCCCCACGCCATCGGCCTGGGCCTGCTGGCGCTGCACGTTGAAGCCGTGGTAGCGCTGCACCTTGCGAAACCAGGCAATGATCTGCGCGTCGGTGCGCGGTTGCAGGTCGCTCACCTGGCCGGCCGCCAGGCCTTGCAGCTGCAGCGCGGCTTCCACGTTGCGCAGGGTCACCGGCAGCATCGGCGCGCCGCCCGGTTCGGCCAAGCGCTCGACGATGCCGAAGGGCGCGGCCGCGAACTTGGCCAGCGGCGGCATTGCACCGGTGGACACCTTCAGCGGAAAGCTGTCGGCATTGACGGGCGAGCGCCCCGCCGCGTCCTGGAAACCACGGGGCAGCTCCACCGTGAAGGCGGTCTGCTCGGCAAACGGCGGCTTGAACGTCACGTCGTTGACCACGCTGTCGCCGTCGGCGTTGTCTTCGTCGAACACCGGTTTGTGCGTCTGCTTCGCCGAACTCAGGCGCAGGCCTTCGGCCACCTTGCGCGGCACCGGGGCGCTGAAGTTCAGCGTCATGGGCCGGATCGGCAGGCAGGCCGCCTGCGCGTTTTCGCGCTCGCAGCTGAAGTTGACGGTCAGCGCCTCGCGCACCTGGAAGCCCAGTCGCCTCTCGACGGTACTGGCCACCCCGGAGGGCGTGGCCACGCCTTTGCCGACCACGAGGGCCACCTTGGCGTCGGGCGTGAAGCGGCGGTTGCAGGCCAGGGTGGCGTATCGCAAAGTGTCCTGGGCAGCGGCCTTGTCCCAGCCGTTGGCCTTGAGCAGCTCGGTGCGGTCCTTACCTTCAATCAGGCGGATCGCCACGCGCTCGCCCAGGCCTTCCACCGCGCACCACACATTGGCCTGCAGGCTGGCGGTGGTGGCCGCGCCGTTGAACCGCAGCACGAAGTACTGCTCTTCGTCGATGCGCGACGACGTGCCCGGGCGCACCTGCTGCACGAAAGGCCCACCGGTGTTGAACGCAAAGCGGCCGGTGGCCAGCTCGGCCCCCTTGGGCGACTTAAAGCCGCTCTTGACCTGCACCGCGCAGCGCACGCCAGGCGGCAGATCGTTCTCGAATTCAAACGCCCATTCGCGGTCGCTGGTCCAGCGGCCGTTGCCCCGGGTGGCCTGCGCGTCGCTGCAGCTCAGCGTCACGGGCGCTGCGGCCTGGGCATCGCCAAAGGTCACGGCACTTTCGTTGAACTTCACCACCAGCTGCCGGACCTGGGCCACCTCACCCTGAGGCGACACGTTCGTGATCTGCAGCGCGGAAGCGGGAAGGGCAACCGCCAGCAGCGCGGCGGCAACAAGGTGGGACGTGACGGTCTTCAAGGCTTCCTCCATGGCAGACGCCAAGGGTAGCGGAAACCGCACGGTCACCCACATAAAAACGCCCCATTTCGGGGCGGGCAGAGCTGGGGTCAGGCGGGTGTGCCCGGCACCAGCATCCGCCGCACCGAGCGCCGCAGCTCGGGCGCTTGCAACGCGATGTCCAGCCCGGCCAGCACCGGGTGTGCCAGTGCCATGCGAAGTGGCTCCATGTCGGGCGACTCGTCTTCGGCCACGCGGTAGCCGTCGAGCGAGGCGAGCTGACCCAGCGCCAGGCGCTCGCCCAGTCGGGCGCAGAGTGCGGCCAGTGCCAGTCGGGGCGATGTTTCGTCTTCTTCGCTCTCTAGCGGCAACACCTGCAGGCGGCCGGCGTCGCGCACGGTGTCCACCAGGGCGCTGGGCAAGCCCCAGTGGGTCAGGAGCAGGTGGCCCACTTCGGCGGCGCTCAGGCCGAGCAGGTCTTGCTCCAGCCGGGCTCGCGCCTGGGGCTCGCGCTGCAGCCAAGCCGACAAGCCGGTGGGTGGAATCAGCGACGCGGTGGCCAGCGATCCCACAAAACCCAGCAACACCGCCGTGTTCAGCGGGCTGGAGGCGGGCAGCCCGGGCATGCGGTCCAGGCGCACCGCCATTTCGCTGGCCAGGGCAGAGGCGGTCCACAGCGCATGGAATGTTTTGCGCACACCAGCGAGGCGGCTGGGGAAAGACGCCGCCAGCATGTGCTGAAGGCACAGGCCGCGCACGCTGGCCACACCCAGATACGTCACGGCCTGGCCGATGTCATTGACCGGTGTCTGCAGGCCATAGACCGGGCTGTTGACGGACGCAAGCACGCGCGCGGCAACGATGGGTTCGCCGTTGACCAGTTCGCGCAATTCGGCGGTGCTGGCGCGTGCCATGAATGCGGGCTCGAGCAGGCGTTGCAGCGCGTGCGGCGGGCGCGGGATGCTGTGAATGCCCGCCAGCAACAGGGCGCGCCGGTCTTCATCGAGCTGGTCGGCGGTGCGCCAGACCAGGTCGGTGCGCACAGCGGCGCGGGGAGCGGCCAGCGGTTGAGGCTTGGCCGCTGGCGCCACGCTTTGCGGTGGGGCATGCCGCCGCACGGGCGCCGTCACCGGTCGAGCCCACCGCCAAAGGGCGACCAGGGCCAGCGAAGCCAGAGCCAGGGAGCTGATGAGCCAGTCGGACAAGCGAGCCTCCGCGCAGGGAAAAGCATCACCACGATAGGCGCTACCTGCAAACCTTATCGGCCTGCCGGCGGCGGTACTTGAGCCCGGTGGCCTCAGCCCAGCCGGGCGCGGTGCCGGGCGATCTGCGTGCGCACCTGCGCCGGCGCGGTGCCGCCCAGGGTGTTGCGCGCTTCCAGGCTGCCGCGCAAGCTCAGGCACTCGTACACGTCTTTTTCAATGGACGCGTTGAAGCCCTGCAGCACCGCCAGCGGCAGTTCAGAAAGGTCGCAGTTGTGGGACACGGCGGCTTTCACGGCGTGCGCCACGGTTTCGTGCGCGTCGCGGAAGGGCAGGCCCTTCTTCACCAGGTAGTCGGCCAGGTCGGTGGCGGTGGCGTAGCCCTTTTTGGCCGCCTCTTCCATGGCCACGGCATTCACCGTGATGCCGCCTTCCTTGGCGCCCGTGGCGGGGTTGAGCTGGCCGCCCACCATTTCGCCAAAGATGCGCAGGGTGTCTTTCAAGGTGTCCACGGTGTCAAACAGGGGTTCCTTGTCTTCCTGGTTGTCCTTGTTGTAGGCCAGGGGCTGGCCTTTCATGAGCGTGATCAGGCCCATGAGGTGGCCGACCACGCGGCCGGTCTTGCCGCGCGCGAGTTCGGGCACGTCGGGGTTTTTCTTCTGCGGCATGATCGACGAGCCGGTGGTGAAGCGGTCGGCAATCTTCACGAAGCCGAAGTTCTGGCTCATCCACAGGATCAGCTCTTCAGAGAAGCGGCTCACATGCACCATGCACAGGCTGGCCGCAGCGGTGAACTCGATGGCGAAGTCGCGGTCGCTCACGCCGTCCAGGCTGTTCTGGCACACCTGCGCTTCGCCGCGCTCGTCCACCATGCCCAGCGTGCGCGCCACGCGCTCGCGGTCCAGCGGGTAGGTGGTGCCGGCCAGCGCGGCCGAGCCCAGCGGCAGGCGGTTGGTGCGGCGGCGCACGTCGGCAAAGCGCTCGGCGTCGCGGCTGAACATCTCCACGTAGGCCAGCAGGTGGTGCGCAAAGCTCACGGGCTGCGCCACCTGCAGGTGGGTGAAGCCGGGCAGGATCACGTCCACGTTTTTCTCGGCCACTTCCACCAGCGCGGTCTGCAGTTCGTTGAGCAGCGGCACGATCAGGTCGATTTCGCTGCGCAGCCACAGGCGCACGTCGGTGGCGACCTGGTCGTTGCGGCTGCGGCCGGTGTGCAGGCGCTTGCCGGCGTCGCCCACCAGCTGGGTCAGCCGTGCCTCGATGTTGAGGTGCACGTCTTCCAGGTCGAGCTTCCATTCAAAGTCGCCGGACTCGATTTCGGCAGTGATCTGGGCCATGCCGCGCTGGATGGCTTCGTGGTCGGCCGCGCCGATGATGCCCTGGTGGGCCAGCATTTCCGCGTGCGCGAGGCTGCCGGCGATGTCGGCCTGCCACAGGCGTTTGTCGAAAAACACACTGGCGGTGTATCGCTTGACCAACTCGCTCATGGGCTCCGAGAATAGGGCGGACCAGGCTTCGGATTTCTTGTCGAGTTGGTTGGTGGACATGTTGTTGCCAGCGGCTGGATGGGAAATGGAGGAAGCGGAAGTCCGCCAGGGATGGGGCTTGGGGCGTTGACCCCGGGGCCAGTTGACGGCGCCACAGTGCCCAGTAGAGGCCTCACGGGGTCGACCCGAAAGACGGATTGCTTCCCATGAAAGATTCCAGAATTTTATCGAGCTTCCAGGAACTGGCGCATGCGGCCGGCGCGCGCCCGATCGCAGAGATGCCGGAACACCTGCGCGTGCGCGTGCAGGTGTTCGACACCTGCCAGGTCGGCACGGTGCTGCGCGCGGTGCTGTTTGTGCAGGCCATCGTGGCGGTGGCTGCGCTGTTTGGCGCGCACACCTTCGTGGCCTGGGTGACGCAGATGGCCATCTTCACCGGGGCTGCCCTGCCGGCCGTGCTGGCCTGGCTGCTCTGTGTCTGCGGGCTCAAGCGCCAGCTCGGCTTGCTGCCCATCCCTGGCCAGTGGGCGGCGGCCATCGCGTTCGGCGCGCTCGCCGGCCTGTACGGCTGCGGCTTGCTGGTCTGGATGGGACTGGCCGACCCTTCGCCCTGGCTGGCCAGTGCGGCCTCGGGTGCGCTGGTGTCGGCGGTGCTGGTGGCCGCGCTCATGTGGCGCTCCAAAGCCCGCGGCCCGGCCGGTGCCACGGCGCGCCTGGCCGAGCTGCAGGCGCGCATCCGCCCACACTTTCTGTTCAACACGCTCAACAGCGCCATCGCCCTGGTGCGCGAAGAACCCGCCAAGGCCGAGAACTTGCTGGAAGACCTGAGCGAGTTGTTTCGGCACGCGCTGGCCGACCCCAAGGAAGCGGTGCCCCTGTGGCAGGAGCTGGAACTGGCCGAGCATTACCTGGCCATCGAGGGCGTGCGCTTCGGTGAGCGGCTGCGGGTGGAATGGAGCGTGGACGAGACCGCCTCCAAGGCCAAGCTGCCCCCGTTGATCCTGCAGCCGCTGGTGGAAAATGCGGTGAAACACGGTGTGGAGCCCAGTGCCACTGGCGCGGTGGTGCGCATCAGCACCCAGCGCCGGGGCAGCGTGGTTGTGATCAAGGTCACCAACACGGTGCCCGCCGGCAGCGGCCGGCCGGGCAACGGGCTGGCACTGGACAACGTGCGCCAGCGCCTGACGCTGCTGCACGACGTGCAGGGTCGTTTTCAGAGCGCATTGGTGAATGGCGTGTTTCAAGTGAGACTCGAAATACCGGTATAAGCGGGGTTTGAACCGAAACGGATCTGGCAACGGAGCGTGACATGGCACTGAAGGTACTGATCGTTGACGATGAAGCGCTGGCGCGCTCGCGAATGCGCACGCTGTTGGGCGAATGCACCGAGCCACGGGCCGATGTGGTGGGTGAGGCGTCCAATGCCGTGCAGGCGATGGAGCAGATCCAGCGCATGAACTGTGACCTGGTGATGCTCGACATCCACATGCCAGGGGTGGACGGCATCGCACTGGCCAGCACCTTGCGCCAGATGGCGGCGCCCCCCGCCATCGTGTTCGTGACCGCCCATGCCGAGCACGCGGTGCACGCGTTCGAGCTCGAAGCGATCGACTACCTCACCAAGCCGGTGCGGCGTGAGCGCCTGCAGCAGGCCTTGCAGAAGGTGGTGCGCCTGCGCAGCGCCACCGAAGGCGCGCAGGAACCGGGTCTGCCCGAGAGCCTGATCATTCAGGAGCGGGGCCGCAGCGAGCGCGTGGCGCTGGCCGATGTGATCTACCTGAAGGCAGAGCTGAAGTACATCACCGTGCGCACGGCCGACAAGGAACACATTTTTGACGGCGCGCTGAGCGACCTTGAGCAGCGGTACGCCCACCTGTTTGTGCGGGTGCACCGCAATGCGCTGGTGTCGCGCCGCGCGGTTCGTGCGGTCGAGAAGCACAACGACCCGGTGGAGGGCGAGGGCTGGATGGTGCGGCTCGACGGCGTTGACGAACGCCTGGCCGTGTCGCGTCGCCAGCTGGCGGCGGTGCGCGAAGCCTTGATGAGCTGATCTCCGTTCGCTTCGCACCTGTCATTGCCGACCCGAGCGAGGGTGTGGGCGTTCTGCGCAGCGGGGTAAAGGAGGAGACGGCACCAGCCGCCGGGGGACACCCGCGGAGCAGAGCGCCCGCACCCTCGCGGCCCGCGAGGGACAACGAACGAAGAGCACCTCAGACTTCCGCCGCCTCCACCAGGAAGCGGACCCGCCGCTGCCCCTGCCACTCGTCCGCATCCAGGCGGAACGCGATCTTCACCCGTGGTGGCAGGGGCTCGGTGTGGCCGAACCAGATGCCATCCACCGGCTCACCCTGGTGCTTGAGCTTCAAGGCCAGGTGCTTTTCCCCCACCAGCCGCTGAGACACCACCTGCACTTCCTCGCAGAAGACCGGCGGCGCAAACCCTTGCCCCCACACCTCCTGGTGCAAGGTGTCCACCAGATCCGGGCGGCGGTACTGCGCCTCCAGCGGCCCGTCGGACTCCATGCGGCGCTGCAGCGTGGCGGCGTCCAGCCATTCGTGCGCCACCTGCTGCAGCGCTGCTTCGAAGGTTTCCAGGTGCTCCTCGTCGATCGTGCAGCCTGCGGCCATGGCGTGACCACCGAAGCGCAGCAACACACCGGGGTGGCGCTTGGCCACGAGGTCCAGCGCGTCGCGCAGGTGAAACCCTGCAATCGATCGGCCCGAGCCCTTGAGCTCGTGCTCCTTGCCCTCGGCGCCACTGGCGGCAAATACGAAGGTGGGGCGATGCAGCTTGTCCTTCAGGCGCGAGGCCACGATGCCCACCACGCCTTCGTGGAAGTCCGGGTCGAACACCACCAGCGCTGGCGGTGGCTCTTCCGATTCGTCAAACATCTCCTCGGCCATCTGCAGGGCCAGTTCGCGCATGTCGCCTTCGATCGCCTTGCGCTCGCGGTTGATGCCGTCCAGCGTGCGCGCGAGCTCGTCGGCGCGCAGGGCATCGTCGGTGGTGAGGCATTCAATGCCCAGCGTCATGTCGGCCAGCCGGCCGGCGGCATTCAGCCGTGGGCCGAGCGCGAAGCCGAAGTCAAAGCCGGTGGCCGCAGCGGGCTTGCGCGCGGCGGCATTGAAGAGCGCGGTCATGCCCGGGGGCATGGCACCCAGGCGCACCCGCTTGAGGCCTTGCGCCACCAGGCGGCGGTTGTTGGCATCGAGCTTGACCACGTCGGCCACCGTGCCCAGGGCCACGAGGGGCAGCAGCGCATCGATCTTGGGTTGCGTCTGCACCGTGAACGCACCGCGTTCGCGCAGCTCGGCGCGCAGCGCCAGCAACACGTAGAACATGACACCCACGCCCGCGATCGATTTGCTTTCGAACGTGCAGCCCGGCTGGTTGGGGTTGACGATGATGCAGTCCTGCGGGAGCACGATCTCGCCGTCTTTCAAGGCGGGCAAGTGGTGGTCGGTCACGATCACCTGCAGGCCCAGGTCGCGCGCAGCGCGTACGCCATCCACACTGGCGATGCCGTTGTCCACCGTCACGAGCACGTCGGCGCCCTGGGCTTTCACGCGTTTTGAAATGGCGGGCGTGAGTCCGTAGCCGTCGGTCACGCGGTCGGGCACGAGGTAGTTCACGCGGTCAAAGCCCTGCGGTGCGCCGAGCAGGCGCAGGCCACGCAAGCCCACCGCGCAGGCGGTGGCGCCGTCGCAGTCGTAGTCGGCCACGATGCAGATGGCCTGGTTGGCGGCCATGGCATCGGCCAGAGCGCGCGCGGCCGCCTGGGCGCCGAGCATGGAAGAGGGGGGCAGCAGGCGCGCGAGCGCGTCATCGAGCTCGTCCTTGCTGGTGATGCCGCGCGCGGCGAACAGGCGGGCCAGCAGCGGGTGCAGACCGCTTTGCTCCAGCGCCCAGGCGGCGCGGGGTGGCACGTCGCGGGTGGTGATCTTCATAGGGATTCCAGCGTCTTCCAGGCCGGGTTTTGGCCCAGGATGTTTTTGAACAGGCGGCCGATGCGACCGGCCGCCGTGCGTGGCGCGCTCGTGAAGCGTTGGGCGGCGCGTTCGCCACACAGCGTCAGCGTGATGGCCTCACCGCGCCGTGCGCGCGCGAGCCATTGGGCGATCTCGCCGGCGTCCAGGGCTTCCCAGGCCTGTTGCCAGCGGCGCCAGTCGGCCTGCAGAGCGGCCTGGCGGAGGGTGTCGGGCTGGGCGGGTGCGGGCCGCAGCGTCAGGGGCTGCGCGAGCGCGCCGGCGCCACTCACCCAGAAGCCGTTGATGGGGTGCAGCCGGGCCGCTTCGCGTTCGTCGTGCACGGCGTGTGTGTAGAACAGCATTTGTGCTTCGCTCTGCAGCCGCTTGAGCAATTGCCCACCCTGGGGGTTGGCGGTGCTCTCGGCCAGCCAGCCCTCGACCGAGCGCCCGCCCACGCGGTCGAGGCTGGCGCTGGCGATGCCGCGCAAGGGCTCGCCCCTGGCGTGCCAGCGCGTGACCGAGGTGTAGCTCAGGGTGATGCCGTCTTCGGCGCAATACGGCGCCAGCGCATCGAACAGCGCGCGCGAATGCGCTTCGGTCAGGCCGAGCTGTTCGGCGGGCAGCAGCGTGACCTGTTCCATGCCGACCTGGAAATGGCAGGGCGTGAACCAGGCCTGGGGGGTCGTGGGTTGGGGGTCTTCCACAGCCGCCCAGGGAATGAGGCCATCGTCGAACGGGCAACCGTCGGGGCGCAGCAGGCCGATGGCCTGTGCCCGTGCGCGTTCGTGCGGCGGGCTCAGGCTGTGCTCGTTGCCGTCGTCGCGCACCACCGGCACCAGCTCGGCCAGCAGGGCGCTGAGTTGGGGCAGGGCGAGTTGGGGGAGCACCGCGCGGCAGCCGGGGTCGCTGGCGCTGGCAAACGGAACCAGCAGGTGCGAAGAAGGCTCAGAGGCCAAGTGGGGAGCGGGCATGACGCGATTGTCGGGGATGCCACAATGCCCGCTGGATTCCAACCCATGCAAACCCCTTACGAACTCATCCTGGGCTGGCGCTACACGCGCGCTGGCCGCGCCACCCGGCGCAACGGCTTCATTTCCTTCATTTCCGGTGTGTCCATGCTGGGCATTGCGCTGGGCGTGGCCGCGCTCATCATCGTGCTCTCGGTCATGAACGGCTTCCAGAAGGAGGTGCGCGACCGCATGCTGGGTGTGCTCTCGCACATCGAGGTGTTCGAGCCCAGCGGCCAGGCCATTCCCAACCTGGCCGACACGCTGGCGCGCATCGAACGCCACCCCGAGGTGGTGGGCGCTGCGCCCTTCGTGGGCGCGCAGGCGCTCATTGCCCGGGGCGAAGACATGAAGGGCACGCTGGTGCGCGGCATTGACCCGGCACTCGAGCCCAAGGTGACCGACCTCGCCGCCGAGCTGGCCGACACCCTGCTGCCGCGCCTGGTCCCCGGGGAGTTTGGCGTGATCCTGGGCGGCGAGCTGGCGCGCAGCCTGGGCGTGATCGCAGGTGACAGCGTCACCCTGATCGCCCCCAGCGGCCAGGTGACGCCGGCCGGCGTGGTGCCACGCATTCGCCAGATGACGGTGGTGGGCACCTTCGATTCCGGCCACTTTGAATACGACTCGGCGCTGGCGCTGTTGCACCAGGAAGACGCGGCGCGCATTTTCCGCGTGGAGGGCCCAACGGGTGTGCGCGTGAAGATCAAGAACCTGCACCAGGCCCGCGAGGTGGCCCTGTCCATCGCCTCCGACCTGGACCCCGGGCTGCTCGTGCGCGACTGGACGCGCCAGAACCGCACGTGGTTTGCCGCCGTGCAGCTCGAAAAACGCATGATGTTCATCATCCTCACGTTGATCGTGGCGGTGGCGGCGTTCAACCTCGTGTCCACGCTGGTGATGACCGTGACCGACAAGCGCGCCGACATCGCCATCCTGCGCACGCTGGGTGCCAGCCCGCAAAGCATCATGGGTGTGTTCATGGTGCAGGGCGCGATGGTGGGCATCATTGGCACCGGCGCGGGCCTGCTGCTCGGCCTGGGTGTGGCCTTCAACATCGACACGCTGGTGCCGGCGCTGGAACGCTTGCTGGGCGCGAGCTTCCTGCCGCAAGACATCTACCTCATCAGCCGCATGCCCAGCGACCCGCAGCAAACCGACATCCTGCCGGTGGCGGTGATCTCGCTGGTGCTGTCCTTCCTGGCCACCATTTACCCGAGCTGGCGCGCGAGCCGCGTCAACCCCGCCGAAGCCCTTCGCTATGAATGACATCGTTCTGAAGGCCGAAGGCCTCACCAAACGCTTCACCGAAGGCCGGCTCGACGTGACGGTGCTCACCGGCGTGGACCTCACCGTGCGCGCGGGCGAGACCGTGGCCATCGTGGGCGCATCCGGTTCGGGCAAGAGCACCCTGTTGCACCTGCTGGGGGGGCTTGATGCGCCCAGCAGCGGCAGCGTTCAACTGATGGGGCAATCGCTCGCAGGGCTGAGCGCCTCGCAGCAAGGCGCCCTGCGCAACCAGCACCTGGGCTTCGTGTACCAGTTCCACCACCTGCTGCCCGAGTTCAGCGCGTGTGACAACGTGGCCATGCCGCTGTGGATTCGCCGCATGCCGCGCGCGCAAGCCGCGGAGCAGGCCACGCGGATGCTCACGCGTGTGGGCCTGGGCGAGCGCTTGCACCATCGGCCCGCCGAACTCTCGGGCGGCGAGCGCCAGCGTGTGGCGATTGCGCGGGCACTGGTCACCCAGCCCGCCTGCGTGCTGGCCGACGAGCCCACGGGCAACCTGGACCGCAGCACCGCCGAAGGCGTGTTCCAGCTCATGCTCGAACTCGCCCGTGACCAGGGCACGGCGTTCATCGTGGTCACCCACGACGAAACCTTGGCCGCGCGCTGCGGGCGTCTGCTGCGGTTGACCAGGGGCGTGTTGAGCTGAGGCCGATGCCCCGGTAAACCTGCCCGCGCCTCAGCCGGGCATCAAGGCTTTGTGCGGGTGAAACGCAGCGGCTTCTCCAGGCCCTGCACGTGCATCAACATCGTTTTGCCTTGCACCTCCAGGCGGTGTGCTTTCTGGAGCGCGTCGAGGTAGCGCGTTTCCTGCTCGCTCACGGCTTCGGGGCAGGCCATGCGCGTGCCACCCAGTTGTCCCAGGGCCACTTTGTCCTGCATCAGCGTGTACGAGCCGAAGAAGCGGTTGCACGAGCTGTTGCCCGCCACGCGCCCGGCCTCGGGAAACGCCAGCGTGGCCGTGACCCGGTCCAGCACACCGCGTCCGCCGAGGTCTTCCAGCCGCCATTCGCTGCCCACCAAAGGGGCGGCGGCCGGTGCGCCCGGCATGGCGCAGGCGCTCAAAGCCATCAAAGCGGGGGCGGCCAGCCAGGCCAGGCGGGAGGGTGTTGATGACATGGCAACTTCCTTTGCTTCTTGTGTGAGGACGCCGGCGCGCAAGACGCTTGCCGGCACAATGGCCGTTATACCGCCATGTGGATCGACACACACTGCCATCTGGACGCGCCTGAATTCGGCGTGGACCACGCGCTCTCGGTGAGCCTGCGTGAGCGCGCCGCCGCGCAGGGCGTGGGCCTGTGCGTGATCCCGGCGGTGGAGCGCTCCAACTTCGACACCGTGCGACAGCTCGCGCACCGCATGGGCGATGCGTATGCGCTCGGCATCCATCCGCTGTACGTGCCACGCGCACAAGAGGGGGACCTGGCTGCGCTTGATGCGGCGCTCACCGAACACCGCGGCGACCCGCGCCTGGTGGCTGTGGGCGAGATCGGCCTGGACTTCTTCGTGCCCGAACTCTGCACGCCATCGATGCGCGAGCGCCAGGTGCAGATGTACCGCGCGCAGCTGCGGCTGGCCCGAAAGCACGGCCTGCCCGTGATCCTGCACGTGCGCCGCAGCGCCGACGTGTTGCTCAAGCACCTGCGCGAGCTGCCGGTGGCGGGCATCGCGCATGCCTTCAACGGCAGCGAGCAACAAGCAAAGGCTTTCCTGGACCTGGGCTTCAAGCTGGGCTTTGGCGGCGCCTGCACCTTCGAGCCGGCCCGGCAGCTGCGGCATCTGGCCGGCACGCTGCCGCTCTCGGCCCTGGTGCTGGAGACCGACGCGCCCGACATACCGCCCCAGTGGCTCTACGTGACCGCGGCCGAACGCGCGCAGGGCCAGGCGCAGGGCGTCAACAGCCCGCTGGAGCTGTCACGCATTGGGGCGGTGGTGGCCCAGTTGCGCTCGCTGACGGTGGAGGCGCTGCGCGATGCGACCACCGCCAATGCGCTGCAGGCCTTGCCCGGCCTCGCGGCGCTGGAGGCCGTGCAATGAGCACGCTGCAGGGCCTGCCTCCCGTGCTCAGCGCGAACACGCGGGTGCTGGTGCTGGGCAGCTTTCCGGGAGTGGCTTCCTTGCGCGCGCAGCAGTATTACGGTCATCCGCAGAACCACTTCTGGAAAATCCTGGGCGCCCTGTGGGCCTTGCCCCTGCCCGCCATGCCGTATGCCGAGCGGGTGGAGGCTTTGCAGGCGCATGGGCTGGGCGTGTGGGACGTGTATGGCGCCTGCGAGCGCGAAGGCAGCCTGGACGCCGACATCCGCAACGCCGAGGTGAACGACTTTTCCGTGGTGCGCTGGCACTGCCCCAAGCTGGGCGCCATTGCGCACAACGGCACCGAGAGCTTTCGCCATGCGCACCACACCGAGAAGCTGGGTGTGCCGGTCTACAAGCTGCCCTCCACCAGCCCGGCCAACGCCAGCTGGAGCTTTGACCGCAAGCTGGCTGCGTGGGCGGAGGTGCTGCGCCGGCATGGCGTGGGAGGCCAGCTTCCCTGTTCATAATCGTCGCTCCCCAGGTTGGACACCAGATGCCGCATTCACCTCACCCGCACGGTTACCCGTTTTTCTCCCCCCTGTCGCCCAGCCTTAGCAGGGGCTACGGCTTGCCAGGCCCCCTGGCTCGCGAGGTGTCGGCATGAAGGCGGGCGCCAACGCCGCCGCCCGCTCGCGCCGCAGCGTGCAGACGCTGCCGGAAGTGACGATTTCGGAAGACAGCGAAGTGCGCTTTCTGCACCTGGGCACCGAATGGATCCAGGGCTCGATGCTGCTGGATGCGCCGTTCGACATCGAGCTCGACTACGTTCAGCGCATGATGGCCTGGCTGCTCTTTGTGGACCCCGATACCGTGGGCGGCCGTCGCGCGCTGCAGCTCGGGCTGGGCTCGGCCGCGTTGACCAAGTTCTGCTTCAAGAAGCTGCGTATGGACACCACTGCGATCGAAATCAACCCGCAGGTGCTGGCCGTGTGCCGCCAGTGGTTCAAGCTGCCGGCCGACGGGCCGCGCCTGCGCGTTCTGCTGGCCGATGCCGGTGAAGCCATCCGCCATGCCGAGCACATCGGTGCCTACGACGCGCTGCAGGTCGATCTGTACGACCACGAGGCCGCCGCACCCGTGCTGGACAGCCCCGACTTTTACGCCGATTGCCGCGCCGCCTTGTCCGACGAGGGCTGCCTCACCGTCAACCTCTTTGGCCGCGACACCAGCTACGAGCGTTCGCTGCAGAGCATTTGCGCGGCCTTCGGTGCCGATGCGGTGTGGGCTTTCAAACCCACACGCGAAGGCAATACCGTGGTGCTCGCCCAACGCACGGCCGAACGGCCCACGCGCATGGCCTTGCTGGCACGCGCCGAAGCGGTGCAGGCGCGCTGGGGTTTACCCGCTGTGAAGTGGTTGCGCCTCTTCAAACCGGTATCCTGATCCACGCATGAAGACCTCGCAGACGCCCCCACCGCAGAAAAGTTTTGATGGTCCGCTGGACTGGCGCACGCTGGTGGGCTGGCTGCGCGAGGACGGCGTGATTTCAGCCGAAGAAGCCGAGCGCACCACGACGCGCTGCGCGTCGGCCCACAGCTCGCAGCACCCGCTGCAGCGGCTGGCGGTGGTGGGCATGGCGCGCGCGGCCGACAGCCACGTGCTCGACGTGGAGCTGCTCACGCAGTGGATGGCCAAACGCGCCGGGCTGGACTACATGCGCATCGACCCGCTCAAGGTGGACGTGGGCAAGGTGGCCGATGTGATGAGCGCTGCATACGCGGAGCGCCACAAGGTGCTGCCTGTGCTGGTGAGCCCCAACGAAGTGGTGGTGGCCACCGCCGAGCCCTTTGTTCGCGACTGGGTGCCCGAGGTGGAGCGCCAGACGCGGCGCAACGTGCGCCTGGTGATCGCCAGCCCGCAGGCCATCAGCAGCTTTACCGGTGAGTTCTTTGCACTCGCCAAGTCGGTGCGTGCGGCCAACAAGAGCGGGTCGCAAGGCTTCAGCAGCTTCGAGCAGCTGGTGGAACTGGGCAAGGCCAACAAGCAGCTCGACGCCAACGACCAGGGCGTGGTGCAGGTGGTGGACTGGCTCTGGCAGTACGCCTTCGACCAGCGCGCGAGCGACATCCACCTGGAGCCCCGCAGGGAGCAGGGCGTGATCCGTTTTCGCATCGACGGCGTGCTGCACCCGGTCTATCAAATGCCGATTGGCGTGATGAACGCGATGACCGCGCGCATCAAGCTGCTGGGCCGCATGGACGTGGTGGAGCGCCGCCGCCCGCAGGATGGGCGCATCAAGACGCTGCGCCCTGGCGTGGGGGGCGCTCGCGGCGACGAGGTCGAGATGCGGCTGTCCACGCTGCCTACGGCGTTTGGCGAGAAGCTCGTGATGCGCATCTTCGACCCCGAGTCCACCGTGAAAGACCTCAGTGCGTTGGGCTTTGCCTCGCACGACGCGCAGCGCTGGGAGGCGCTCACCAAACACCCGCACGGCATCGTGCTGGTGACCGGCCCCACGGGCTCGGGCAAGACCACCACGCTCTATGCCACGCTCAAGCGGCTGGCCACCGAAGAGGTGAACGTGAGCACGGTGGAAGACCCCATCGAGATGATCGAGCCCGCCTTCAACCAGACGCAGGTGCAGCCGCACCTGGACCTCGATTTCGCGCAAGGCCTGCGCTCGCTCATGCGGCAAGACCCGGACATCATCATGGTGGGCGAAGTGCGCGATCTGGCCACCGCCGAAATGGCGGTGCAGGCCGCGCTCACCGGCCACTTGGTGTTCACCACGCTGCACACCAACGACGCGCCCTCGGCCATCATGCGGCTCATGGAGCTGGGCATTCCGCCCTACCTGATCAATGCCACCGTGCTGGGTGTGCTGGCGCAGCGCCTGGTGCGCACACTGTGTCCCGCGTGCCGCCAGCCGCAGGGCAAAGAAGAAACCCTGGCCTCGCGTGCGACGCTGACCGAGCTGGTGAAGCCCTGGCAGGTGAGTGGCAGCTACCGCCCTTACCAGCCCGTGGGTTGTGTCGATTGCCGCATGACCGGGTTTCGTGGCCGCATGGGCCTGTACGAGCTGCTCGTGGTCACCGAAGCCTTCAAGGACAAGGTCAGCCGCGAACCCGTGCTCGATGCGCTGCGCAAACAGGCCGTGCACGACGGCATGCGCCCGCTGCGCCTGGGTGGCGCAGCCCGCGTGGCCGAAGGGCTGACCACCATGGACGAGGTGCTGGCCTGCACGCCGCCCGTGCAGTGAGCCGGGCGCATCACCTACCGCCACCATGATCAAGAACCTGCAGGACTTTCTCGCCGGTTTGTTGTTTCTCGCACTGGGTATCGGCTTTGGTTGGGTGGCCTCTCGCCACCCGCTGGGCATCGCCGCCGACATGGGCTCTGGCTATGTGCCTTTGCTGCTGGGTCTGCTGCTGGGTCTGCTGGGTCTGCTGATTCTTTTCAAGGCGCTCACCTTCGAAGCCTTGGGCGGCGGGCGCGTGCGGCGCTGGGGCGTTGCGCCTTTGCTGCGCTTGCTGGGCGGGCTTTTCTGGCTGGCGCTGTGCAGCGGGCCGAGCCAGTGGCCCTGGGTGGGCCACTGGTTTGAAAGCTGGCCCACGCTGGGTTTGGTGGCCGGTGTGGCCGGCCTTGTGTTGGCGGTGGTGCCCGGCGAGTCCGGTGGCACGGGCGGGCGCGTGTGGTTGTGGTCCATCGCGTTGGCGGCTGCGGTGTGTGCGCTGTGGGCGGGCCCGCTGGGCCTGGACATCGCGCTGTGGCCCACGCGCGCCGAGCGCTGAACGCGGGCAGGCGCATGGTGTCTGACTTTTCCTGGTGGGCTTCGCTGGCGCAGGGCCTGTCTGCCGTCTGGGGCTGGCAGGCGCTGGGGTTGATTGCACTGGGCGTGCTGATCGGCAGCGTGTTTGGCGTGTTGCCCGGCGTGGGGCCAGTGACGGCCATCGCGCTGCTGCTGCCAGCCACCCTGGGTCTGCCTTCGTTGCCTGCCTTGCTGGTGATTGCCGGCGTGTATTACGGTGCGCAGTACGGCGGCTCGTTGCCCGCCATCGTGTTTGACCGGCCGGGTGAGGCGTCGTCGGTCATGACCAGCCGCGATGGCCATCCCATGGCCTTGCAGGGGCGCACGGGTGTGGCGTTGTCCGTGGCCGCCATCAGTTCGTGTGTGGCTGGTTGCCTGGCCATTGGCCTGGTTGTGCTGCTGGCGCCCGGGGTGGTGTCGCTGGGGGTGCAGTTCGGGCCGGCCGAGCGTTTCTTGTTGCTGGTGGTGGGGCTGGTCGGGGCCACGGTGCTGGCATCGGGCTCGTTCCTCAAGGCACTGGCCATGACGGTGCTGGGGTTGCTGCTGGGGCTCATGGGATGGGACGCGAACACCGGCGTGGCGCGCTTCGTGCCCGAGGCGCTGGAGCCGTGGATGGGCCGGCGCCATGGGCTCACCGAAGGCGTGGGTTTCATTGCGCTGGCGCTGGGTTTCTTTGTGGTGGCGCCGATCGCCGCCGAACTCGCGGGACTCTCGCTGCTCGCACCGGACACGCCGCCCGAGCCCACTGCCGCGGCGCCGAAGGCCACCGGGTTCGACACGCGTGCCTCGCGCGAAGAGCTCAGGGATGCGCTGCCCGCTTTGTTGCGCGGCACCGGGCTGGGCGCGGTGCTGGGGGTGGTGCCGGGCGGGGGTGCGTTGCTGTCGTCGCTGGCAGCCTACCAGCTGGAGGCGGTGGTGTCGCGCCAGCGTGTGCCACCCCTGGGGCAGGGCAACCTGCGCGGTGTGGCCGCGCCCGAGGCGGCCAACAACGCGGGCGCGCAAACGGCCTACCTGCCGATGCTGGCCCTGGGCCTGCCGCCCAACACCGTGATGGCGCTGCTGCTGGGTGCACTCGGCCTGCACGCCATCGAGCCCGGGCCGTCGGTCATGAGCGTGCAGCCCACCGTGTTCTGGGGGCTGCTCGTGGCCATGTGGATCGGCAACCTGTTTCTGCTGCTGCTCAACCTGCCGCTCTCGCGCTGGTGGACACCAGCGCTGTTGCGCGTGCTGCAGGTGCCGCGCCGCGCGTTGCTCGCTGCCTTGCTGACAGCCGCTGGTTTGGGTGCACTGGCGCTCGGGCCACATGGCTGGGGCGTGTGGCTGGTCATGGGGCTGGGGCTGCTGGGCTTTGTGTTGCAGCGGCTGGGGTGCGAGGGGGTGGCGCTGTTGCTGGGTTACGTGCTGGCACCCGGGCTTGAAGAGCAGTTGCGCCGCGCCCTGCAGCTCTCGCGCGGCGACTGGCTGGTGTTCATCGAGCGGCCGGTTTCAGCGCTGCTGCTGATGGTGGCCATTGGCCTGTTGCTGGTGGTGGTGCTGCAACCGCGCCGGCGCGCGCCCACCTGACGCGGTCTGGCATCGCAAAAGACGAAGCCCCGGGCGCCGCAGGCCCTTCGTGCGGCCCGGATAATCGACGCAATGTCCGCCGCGCCCGTGTCTTCCTCAGCCCCCGCACCTCACCTTGCCGCGGGCTTGCTGCTGGCCAGTGCGGGCTCCATCGCGTTCAGCGGCAAGGCCATCATTGCCAAGCTCGCGTACCGGTATGGCGTGGACGCGGTCACGCTCATCATGTACCGCATGCTGTTTGCGCTGCCGCTGTTTCTGGCCCTGGCCTGGTGGGCGAGCCACCGACCGGGTGGTGAGAAACCCGCGCCGCTCACGCGCGCCGACTGGGTCGGGGTTCTCGGCCTGGGATTCACGGGTTATTACCTCGCCAGTTTTCTGGATTTTTCTGGCCTGCAGTACATCAGCGCCAGCCTGGAACGGCTGATCCTGTACCTCAATCCCACGCTGGTGCTCGTGCTCGGCTGGGTGCTTTACCAGCGCCGCATCACGGGCCTGCAGGCGGTCGCCATGGCCGTGAGTTACGCGGGTGTGCTGCTGGTGTTCGGCCACGAGGTCGGGTCACAAGGGCCAGACGCGGTGCTGGGTGCGCTGCTGGTGTTTGGCAGTGCGGTCAGCTATGCGATCTACCTGGTGTACAGCGGCGAGCTGGTCAAACGCCTGGGCTCCATGCGCCTGGTGGGTCTGGCCACGAGCGTGGCCTGCGTGCTGTGCCTGCTGCAGTTCGTGCTGCTGCGGCCCCTGGGCGCGGCGGTGGTCGCGCCCGAGGTGATCTGGCTGTCGGTGCTCAACGCCACGCTGTGCACCTTCGCGCCGGTGGTGATGGTGATGATGGCGATCGAGCGCATTGGTGCCGGCCTGGCCGCGCAGACCGGCATGATCGGGCCCATGTCCACCATCGTCATGGGTGTGTGGATCCTCGACGAACCTTTCAACCGCTGGATCGTGGCAGGCACCGTGCTGGTGCTCGGCGGCGTTTTCCTGGTGACGCGCTTTGGCGCGGCACCGAAACCCTAACTTTCAGGAGATTCACATGGATTTGGGCATCAAGGGCAAATGGGCGCTCGTGTGTGGCGCGAGCAAGGGGCTGGGTCTGGGCTGTGCTCAGGCGCTGGCCGCTGAGGGCGCGAACGTGGTGCTGGTGGCGCGCGGTGCGGCTGCACTGGACAGCGCCGTGGCATCGCTGCGCGCGGCATGTCCTGAGGTAACCGTGCTCGGCGTGGCCGCCGACATCACCACCCCCGAGGGCCGCACGGCGGCGCTGACGGTGGCGGGCGGGCCGGGTGTGGCGTTCGACATCTTGGTCAACAACGCGGGCGGCCCACCCCCGGGTGACTTCCGGGCCTGGGGGCGCGACGAATGGATCAAGGCGCTGGACGCCAACATGCTCACCCCCATTGAGCTCATCAAGGCGGTGGTGGATGGCATGGCGCAACGCGGCTTCGGGCGCGTGGTCAACATCACCTCGGGCGCGGTGAAGGCACCCATCGACATCCTGGGTTTGTCCAACGGCGCGCGCAGTGGCCTCACGGGTTTTGTGGCCGGCGTGGCGCGCAGCCCGCTGGCCGCTCAAGGGGTCACGGTCAACAACCTGTTGCCGGGCGCTTTTGATACCGACCGCTTGCGCGTCACGATGGAGGGCGCAGCGCAGAAGACCGGCCAGGCGGTGGATGCGATTGCCGATGCCCGCCGCAAGACGATCCCGGCCAAGCGCTTTGGCACGCCCCAGGAATTTGGCGCCATCTGCGCTTTCCTTTGCAGCGCGCAGGCCGGCTACATCACCGGCCAGAACGTGCTGGCCGACGGCGGGGCCTACCCCGGTACCTTCTAGCCCTTGCGGGAAGACACCAGGATCCCGCCCACGATCAGCACGAAGCCGGCAGCGTGGTACGCGCTGGGCGGCTCGCGCAGCAATGTGGCCGACATGAGCGCCGCAAAGAGGGGCGTGAGGTTGGAAAACACCGAAGCCATGGCGGGCCCCACGCGCGCCACCGCAGCACCCCAGCAGCGGTAGGCGAGCAACGACGGGCCCACCGCCACATAGACCAGCGCTGCGGCCAGCGGCCAGCCCCACTGAATGTGGCTTTGGCCTTCGGGCAGATCGGGCAGCGTGAGCCACTCGCCTGCGGCAAACAGGCCGGACCACGCCAGCCCCATCACCATCTGCGCCAGCAGGAAGGCGGCCCAGTCGGCCTTGATGGCTGTCGGGTCCGCACCGGGCCGGGGTCGGGCCAGCAGCCAGCTGTACCAGGCCCACAGCACCGAGGCCAGCAGCACCCAGGCGTCGCCTGGCACGAGTTGCACCGACAGCAGTTTTTCCAGGTGTCCGCGCGAGAGCACGACCGCGACCCCTGACAGCGACAACGCCGCACCGAGCGCAGCCATGCGCGAGATGCGCACGCCGTACAGCAGTCGTCCCAGCAGCAGCATCCACACCGGTGTGCTCGCGGCCACCAGCGTCACGTTCATGGGTGTGGAGGTCTTGAGCGCAAGGTATTGCAGCGCGTTGTAGCAACCCACCCCGAGCAGGCCCAGCAGCGCGAACCGCCGCCAGTGCTTCCACAAGTCGCTGCCGGGCCGCAGCACCCAGCCGGCCACGGGCAGCAGCATCGCAAACGCCAGCACCCAGCGCAGAAAGTTGAGTGTGATGGGGGGCACCACACCTTGCATCATGCGGCCTACCACGGCATTGCCGGCCCACATGAGCGGGGGGATCACCAGCAGCAAAAGGGTCGTGGGGGTGAAGCGTGCACTGGCGTTCTGGGACATGGCCCGCACTGTACCGCCGAGCCCTTGCCCGGCGCGCCGCAGGGGATGATGGGCAGAACGGTGTCGAGACCGGCCCTTTTCATGGCAGCATGCCGCTTTCGAACTTTGAGGAGACCGAAGATGAGCGAACAGTCCAGCCGCGCCGTGCGCATCCATGCCGTGGGCGGCCCCGAACAACTGGTGGTCGACACCGTGAGCGTGGGCGACCCCGGGCCAGGCCAGGTGCGCATTCGGCACCACGCGGTGGGGCTGAATTACATCGACGTTTACCAGCGCACCGGCCTCTACCCCTTCCCGCTGCCCCTGTCGCTGGGCATGGAAGGAGCGGGTGTGATCGAAGCGGTGGGTGAGGGTGTCACCCACCTCAAGGCCGGTGACCGCGCGGCCTATGCCGCCAACCCGCCCGGCAGCTACTGCGACGTGCGCGTGATGCCCGCGATGAACGTGTGCAAGCTGCCCGATGCGATCGACTTTGAAACCGGCGCGGCCATGATGCTCAAGGGCCTCACGGCGCAATACCTGCTCAAGCGCTGCCGCCCGGTGGAGGGCTTGGAAGCGGGGGACTTCGTGCTGTTCCATGCGGCCGCAGGGGGTGTGGGCCTGATCGCCTGCCAGTGGGCGAAGTCTTTGGGCTTGCAGCTGATTGGCACCGCCGGTTCAGATGAGAAGTGCGCGCTGGCCCTGGCGCACGGCGCGGCCCACGCCATCAACTACCGCACCGAAGACTTCGCCGCCCGCGTCAAGGACATCACCAACGGACAAGGCGTGAAGGTGGTCTACGACTCGGTGGGCAAGGACACGTTCGACAAGTCGCTTGATTGCCTGCGCCCCTTTGGCCTGATGGCCAGCTTCGGCAACGCCTCGGGCCCGGTGCCGCCGTTCGCCCCCGGCATTCTGGGTGGCAAAGGTTCGCTGTACGTGACGCGTCAGACGCTCTTCAGCCACATCACCAGCCGCGAGCGCACGCAAGCCATGGCCGATGATTTGTTTGCCGTGGTGGAAGGGGGCAAGGTGAAGGTGCGCATCGACCAGCGCTTTGCCTTGACCGACGTGCGCCAGGCGCATGAAAGCCTGGAAGCCCGCGCCACGACGGGCTGCACCATCCTGCTGCCCTGACCGGACGCGGGTCGCGCGCCCCCGGTCAGGTGGTGGCGCTGGCGGCCGCGCGGGCTCGCGCCTGAGGGGCCGGCGCCACTTCTGCCAGCGCGCGTTCCAGGTGCGCGAGCGTGGCGGGCACGTCGTGCCATTTGTCCAGACCGAACAGGCCGATGCGGAAGGTCTTGAAGTCCGGGCCCTCGTCGCACTGCAAGGGCACGCCGGCGGCGGTCTGCAGGCCGAGCGCCAGGAATTTCTTGCTCGACTGGATGTCGGGGTCGGTGGTGTGGCTCACCACCACGCCCGGTGCCTGGAAGCCCTGCGCCGCCACGCTGGGAAAGCCATGGCGCAAGAGCAGGGCGCGCACCTGCGTGCCCAGCGCCATTTGCTCCTGGCGCACTTTTTCCACCCCGTAGGCCTCGGTCTCTTTCATGGTGTCGCGCAAGCGCGTGAGCGCGTCGGTGGGCAGCGTGGTGTGGTACGCGTGGCCGCCACCTTCGTACGTTTCCATGATCTGCAGCCACTTCTTGAGGTCCATGGCAAACGTGGTGCTCTGCGTCTGGTCAATGGCGGTGCGTGCGCGTTCGCTGAGCATCACCATGGCGCAGCAGGGTGAGCTGCTCCAGCCCTTTTGGGGCGCCGAGATCAGGATGTCCACGCCGGTGGCCTTCATGTCGACCCACATCGCCCCGGAGGCAATGCAGTCGAGCACAAACAAACCGCCCACGGCGTGCACCGCATCGGCCACGGCCTTGAGGTAGTCGTCGGGCAGGATCATGCCGGCGGCGGTTTCCACGTGGGGCGCAAACACCACGGCCGGCTTTTCGCGAGCGATGGTGGCGACCACTTCGCCGATGGGCGCTGGTGCCCAGGCCGCTTGAGCGCCTTCACCGGTGCGGCGCGCCTTCATCACGGTGTGGCTGGCGGGGATGTGTCCCATGTCGAAGATCTGCGTCCAGCGGTAGCTGAACCAGCCGTTGCGAATCACCAGCACATGCTGGCCATGGGCAAACTGGCGCGCCACCGACTCCATGCCAAAGGTGCCGCTGCCGGGCACCAGCACCACCGAGTGCGCGCCATACACGCGCTTGAGCATGGCCGAGATGTTGGTCATCACGCCCTGGAAGCGCTTGGACATGTGGTTGAGCGCGCGGTCGGTGTAGACGACCGAAAACTCGAGCAGACCATCGGGGTCGATGTGGGGCAGCAGTCCGGGCATGTTGTCTCCTGTGTCGGGTCACGCAAAGCGGGGAGCCAGCGTAGCACAGGCCCCCCAAATGTGCAGCCTTGCGGCGAGGGCCGGCGCGACCGGGGTTTACAGCCGGCTGGCGCGCGTTGACGCGGGTGGCTCGCGCAGGCGGCTGGGGGCCAGCACGCCAGCGCTGTCGAGGATCGGGTAGGCGATGGAGCAGATGTGCGAGTTGATCCGCTTGAGGTCGCTGATCAGGTCCAGGTGCAAGGCGCTGGTGTCCATGCTCTGCGGCGTCATGCCCGAGAGGCGGTCCAGGTGGGTGGCGGCGTACTCGCGTTCCATGTCGCGAAAGCGCACCTTTTCCTCCACCAGCCGCTGCGCGTCGCGCACGTTGCCATTGAGGAACACGCTCATGCCCAGGCGCAGGTTGTCGAGCAGGCGCGCATGCAGTTCGGTGATCTCGGCCATGCCGGCCTCGGAGAAGTCACGGCCTTTGCGGATCTTCTTGTCTTCGATGTCGAGCAGCACGCGCTCGACGGTGTCACCGATCTGCTCCATGTTGATGGTGAAGCTGATGATGTCCGTCCAGCGCCGGCTTTCGCCTTCGCTGAGCTGCTGCCGCGAAATTTTGGTCAGGTAGTACTTGATGGCCGAATACAGGCTGTCCACCGAGTCGTCGAGCTTGCGCAGGTCTTGCGCGAGCTTGAGGTCGTTGGTCTTGATCACGGTCATCACACCGCGCAACATGGTCTCGACAATGTCGGCCTGGTGCATGGCTTCGCGGGCCGCGCAGGAGATGGCGAGCGAAGGCGTGGCCAAGGCCGACGGGTCGAGGTGGTTGGGGCGGTCCAGCGGCCCTTTGCCCTGCTGCAGCGGCAGCAGCTTGTTGACCATGCGCGCAATGGGTTGGGTCAGGCCGATGAAGACCGCGCCAACCATGAGGTTGAAGCTAAGGTGGAACAGCACGGTGAGCGTGGCCGGGTCCTGCACCAGCGGCTGCATGAACCGCAGCCACAGCGGAATCAGCCAGATCGCAATGCTCACCCCAAGTACCTTGAAGAGCAGGTTGCCCAGCGGCACTTGCCGCGTGCTGATGCCCGACTTCGCGGTGGTGATGACCGCCAGCAGCCCGCTGCCCAGGTTGGCGCCCAGCACAATGCCCAGCGCCACATCCAGCCCCACGACCTGCAGCGCCAGCGAGGAGGCCAGCAGCACCACGGCCAGGCTGGAATACGCCACCACAGCCAGCGTGGCGCCCAGCAGGATTTCCAAAAAACGGTCGCTGGTGAGCGATTCCAGCATCAGTTGCACGGCGGGGTTCTGCGTCAGCACGCCGGTGGCGGCCGAGATCAGCCGCAACGCCAGCAGCATCAAGCCCAGGCCGATGAGCACACGACCGAAGTCACCCGTGGACGTGCCCTGGCGCGAGATGAACAGCGTGACGCCCAGAAAAATGAACAGGGGCGACAACCAGGAAAGATCGAACGAGAACACCACCGCCATGAGGCTGGTGCCGATGTCGGCACCCAGCATGACCGCGAGCGCCGCGGGCAGCGCGATCAGGCCGCGGCCCACAAACGAAGCGGTGATGAGCGCGGTGGCGGTGCTGGACTGCACCAGTGCGGTCACACCCAGGCCCGACAGGGCGGCCGTGAAGCGGTTGCCCATGCTCGAGGCGAGCACATGGCGCAGGTTGCTGCCGAAGACGCGCAACACGCCGTTGCGCACAAGGTGGGTGCCCCACACCAGCAAGGCGATGGCCGCCAGAAGGTCCAACAGATGTTTCATGAACCTCAAAACTATACGCCGCGTGCGCTGTCCCGGTCTTGGACTCGGACGCGCGCGCGTGCAGGGTGCGTCAGCGGCTGCGCCGCATGCGCAGGATTTCGTCGAGGATCAAAGCCACCGCGCCCACGCTGATGGCCGTGTCGGCGAGGTTGAACGCCGGGAAGTGGCCACCCGGAAAGATGCCGGCGAGGAACGACCAGTGAAAGTCGAGGAAGTCGACCACATAGCCATGCAGGAGGCGGTCGATCACGTTGCCCAGCGCGCCGCCCAGGATGCAGGCCAGCGCAAACGAAAACAGCTTCTGCCCGGGGTGCGCGCGCAGCATCCAGACGATGAAGACCGACGCGCCCAGGCCCACGGCCGTGAAGAACCACCGCTGCCAGCCGCCTGCGCCCGCCAGGAACGAAAACGCCGCCCCCGTGTTGTGCGCCCGCACGATGTTGAAAAAGCTGGTGACGGGGGTGCTGTCGCCCAGCTGGTAGCTGGCCAGGATCAGCTGCTTCGTGACCTGGTCGGCCACCAGCAGCACCACCGCCAGGCCCAGCCACGGCCACACGGGGCCCATGCCGGCGCGCGCCATCAGGCCACGGTGCGGACTTCGCCCGCGCCAAAGAGGTTGCTGGTGCAGCGCCCGCACAGCGTGGGGTGCGCCGCGTCGCTGCCGACGTCGTCGCGGTAGTGCCAGCAACGCTCGCACTTGGCGGCGGTGGCGGGGGTCACCTGCACCGCCAGTGCGTCGCCCGCCACCAGCTCCACGGCCGAGACGATCAGCGCAAACTTCAGGTCATCGCCGAGCGAGGCCAGCAAGGCGTGGTCGACGGCCGGCGCGCTCAGGCGCACATTGGCCTGCAGCGATGCGCCCACCTGACCCGCCGCGCGCACAGTCTCGATCTCCTTGTTCACCACATTGCGCACTTCGCAGATGCGCGCCCATTTCGCCAGCAATGCCTCGTTGGCCGTGGGGAGTTCGGCGTAGGTCTCGAAGAAGATCGAACCGCGGCTGGCGGTGCCTGCGAGCACGGGCCACGCTTCCTCGGCGGTGAAGCTCATGAAGGGTGCCATCCACCGCAGCATGGCGTGGGTGATCTGGTGCAGGGCGGTTTGCGCACTGCGGCGCGCCAGGCTGTTGGGCGCGGTGGTGTAGAGACGGTCCTTGAGCACGTCCAGGTAGAACGCGCCCAGGTCTTCCGAGCAGTAGACCTGCAGCTTGGACACCACGGGGTGGAATTCGTAGACGTCGTAGTGGGCCAGCACCTCGGCCTGGAACTGCGCCGCGCGCGCCAGCGCGTAGCGGTCGATCTCCAGCATCTGCTCCAGCGGCACGGCGTCGGTGGCCGGGTTGAAATCGCTCACGTTGGCGAGCAGAAAGCGCAAGGTGTTGCGGATGCGGCGGTAGGCATCGACCACGCGCGCGAGGATCTTGTCGTCCCCCGCGATGTCGCCCGAATAGTCGCTCGCGGCCACCCACAGGCGGATGATTTCGGCGCCGAGTTTTTTGGTGACTTCCTGGGGGTCGATGCCGTTGCCCAGCGACTTGCTCATCTTGCGGCCCTGGCTGTCTACCGTGAAGCCGTGCGTGAGCAGGCCACGGTAGGGTGCGCGGTCGTGCAGCGCGCAGCCCAGCAGCAGAGAAGAGTGGAACCAGCCCCGGTGCTGGTCGTGGCCTTCGAGGTACAGATCGGCCTCGGGGCCCTCCTGGTGGAAGGCGCCGTTCACATAAGCCTTGGCATGGCTGCCGCGCAGCACGTGCTGGAAGGTCGAGCCGGAGTCGAACCAGACTTCCAGGATGTCCTGGCTCTTCGTGTACAGCGGCGCGTCTTGCGCGCCCAGAATGTCTTCTGCCGTCACGCGGCTCCAGGCCTCGATGCCGCCCTTCTCGACGATGTCGGCGGCCTGGTCGAGGATCTCCATGGTGCGCGGGTGCAGCTCGCCCGAGTCCTTGTGCAGGAAGAACGGGATCGGCACGCCCCAGCTGCGCTGGCGCGAGATGCACCAGTCGGGCCGGTTGGCGATCATGTCGTGCAGGCGCGCCTTGCCGTTTTCAGGGAAAAAGTGCGTGTGCTCAATGGCGTCCAGTGCGGTCTGGCGCAAGGTGCGAGGCGCCTTGTCTTTCGTGAACACGCCCACGCCTTCGTCCATGCGGATGAACCACTGCGCCGCGGCGCGGTAGATCACCGGCGTTTTATGGCGCCAGCAGTGCGGGTAGCTGTGGGTGATGGGCTGGGTCGCCATGAGGCGATCGGCGTGCTTCAGGGCCTCCAGGATCGCCGGCACGGCTTTCCAGATGTGCTGGCCGCCAAACAGCGGGAAGTCGGCCGCATAGGTGCCGTTGCCCTGCACCGGGTTGAGGATGTCGTCGTAGGCCAGTCCGTGGGCCACGCAGGAGTTGAAGTCGTCCACGCCGTAGGCCGGTGCCGAGTGCACGAGGCCGGTGCCGTCGCTGTCGCTGACGTAGTCGGCCAGGTACAGCGGCGAGAGGCGGCGGTAGCCGGCGTCGGCGTCGAACAGCGGGTGGCGGAACACGAGATCGCGCAGCGCTTCGCCCTTGGCCGTGGCAATGACCTGGCCTTCGAGCTGGAAGCGCTCCAGGCACTTGTCGACCAGCGACTCGGCCAGCAGCAGCACGCCGCGTGGTGTGTCCACCAGCGCGTAATTGAATTCCGGGTGCGCGTTGAGCGCCTGGTTGGCCGGGATGGTCCAGGCGGTGGTGGTCCAGATGACGGCGAAGGCGCTTTTGCCCGCGGGCAGCGCGGCCAGGCCAAAGGCGCGCGCCAGCGCCCCCGCATCGTTGGCCTCAAAGGCCACGTCCAGCGTGTCGCTTTTCTTGTCGGCGTACTCGATCTCGAACTCGGCCAGCGACGACCCGCAATCGAAACACCAGTAAACGGGCTTCAGGCCGCGGTAGACAAAGCCGCGCTCGATCACGCGCTTGAAGGCGCGGATCTCGCCCGCCTCGTTGGCGAAGTCCATGGTGCGGTAAGGACGCTCCCAGTCACCCAGGATGCCCAGGCGCTTGAAGTCTTCGCGCTGCAGACCGATTTGCTCGGTGGCGTAGGCGCGGCTTTTTGCCTGCATGTCGTCACGGCTGAGGTTGCGCCCGTGCTTCTTCTCGATGGCGTTTTCGATCGGCAGGCCGTGGCAGTCCCAGCCAGGGATGTACTGCGCGTCAAAGCCGGCCAGCTGGCGGCTTTTGACGATCATGTCCTTGAGCACCTTGTTGACCGCGTGGCCCATGTGGATCTGGCCGTTGGCGTAGGGCGGGCCGTCGTGCAGCACGAACAGCGGCGCACCTTCCCGTGCATCGCGCAGGCGCTTGTAGAGGCCTTCCTGGTTCCAGGTGTTTACCCAGCCCGGCTCGCGCTTGGGCAGGTCGCCGCGCATGGGGAAAGGTGTGTCGGGCAGGTTGAGGGTGCTGCGGTAGTCGGTGGAGGCGTCGGACATGACTGGGGATTCCGTGGTGGCTTCGACAAGCTCAGCCCGAGCGGGGAGTGAGGGGGACTGGGGGCAGAAACCGTTCGCCCTGAGCCTGTCGAAGGGCGGCGACCGGGCAGACAGGTCGTCTAAATTCGGTCGCGGGTGGTCTGCCGATGGGTCTGGGTGTGCAGCGAGGCAAAGAAGGCGCGCGCGTCGTCGCAGTCCCGGGCGATGCCCTCGGTCAGGGCGTCGAGGCTGTCGTATTTCAGCTCGTCGTGCAGTTTGTGCAGAAGTTCCACGCGGGCGATTTTACCGTAGGCCTCCCCGCCAGGCAGGCTGGCCGCCAGGTCGGCCGGCCACTCGAGGCAGTGCGTTTCCAGCAGCACCCGCCCGCCGTTGACATCGTTCGGGTCCAGGGAAGGGCGCACGCCCAGGTTGGCCACGCCGGGCAGCGGCGGAGAGTCGGCATGCGGGCCAAGGCCGTGCACATGCACCGCAAAGATGCCGCTGGCGGCGGGTTTCCAGTGCGAAAAGCGCAGGTTCAGGGTGCGAAAGCCATCGCCCTTTCCGGGGCTGCTCTCGGCCAGCTGGCGGCCGAGCTTGCGCCCATGCACCACGTGACCGCTGATGCTGTAGGGCCGCCCGAGCAGGGCGGCCACGTCGTCCATGCGGCCGGCGCCCAGGGCTTCGCGCACGGCCGAGCTCGACACGCGCAGGCCATGCACCTCGTAGCTCTGCATGCGGGCCACGTCAAATCCCATCTGCCTGCCGGCGGTGTCCAGCATGGCGTAGTCGCCCTTGCGCTGGGCGCCGAAACAGAAGTCATCGCCGACCAGCACATACCGCACGCCCAGGGTGCGCACCAGCGTGTCTTCAATGAAGGCCTGGGCGGGCTGGCTGGCCAGCTGGGCATTGAAGGGCAGGATCACGCACTCGTCGACCCCGCAGCGTTCCAGTTCCTGGAGTTTGTCGCGAAGGGTGGCGATGCGCGCTGGCGCGAGCTCTGGCTTTTTGTGCAGGGCGGCGAAGTAGTCGCGTGGGTGGGGCTCGAAGGTCATCACGCAGCTGGGCACGCCGCGGTGCTGGGCTTCGTTGTTCAGCAGCGCGAGCATGGCCTGGTGGCCACGGTGCACACCGTCAAAGTTGCCGATGGTCAGTGCGCAACCCGCAGAGCTCTGGGAGTGGGGGCGCAAACCGCGAAAGATTTTCATGCCGAAAGGGTGGAGTCGGGCCGTGGGTGCTGGGCGTTTGAGTGCGAAAGCGGTGGCTTCCCGCAGGGTGCCACAGGCACATCATCAAAGCGCGCTATATTGGCGCTCGATGATATGCGCTCGCAGCCTTGGCTGGCGAACGCAGGGCTGCCGCGGACACGGCCGCCTCTCCCCGCTGACTTGTTCAATGGAAGGAGCCCGTCTTGAAGGTCTTGAAGCTCTCTGCGCAGGGTCTGCCGCAGTCGTGGATCAGCCTCGAAGAAGCCGTGTTGCACTACGCGGCCGATGAAGTGCGCTGGGAGATGGGGGCCGAGATCGCGGTGTTTCATGGCGGGCACAACGCGATGACCGGGCGCCAGTCCATCATCACGGTCAATTCCATCATCGGCACCCAGGGCGTGCCGCGCATCAACCCGTTTGACCTTCGGCCCACGCTGACCAACAGCAAGCTGTTTGCGCGCGACCGCAACGTGTGCGCCTATTGCGGTGAGCATTTCCATGAAGAGATCCTGACGCGAGAGCACATCGTGCCGCTCGGGCAGAACGGGCGCGACACCTGGATGAACGTGGTGACGGCCTGCAAGTCGTGCAACCACCGCAAGGGCAACCGCACGCCCGAGCAGGCGCACATGGGGCTGCTGTACGCGCCCTATGTGCCCAGCCTCTGGGAAGACTTCATCCTGCGCAACCGCCGCATTCTGGCGGACCAGATGGAGTTCCTGATGTCACACCTGCCCAAGACCTCGCGCCTTCACGCCTGAGCCGCCAAGAGCCCGCAGGCTCAATAGGTCAGCTCCAGCACCACCACGCGGTTTTCGCTGGTGGGCCACGTTCTGCCCGTGAGCTTCTCGCCGTTGAACTCGGCGGTGATGGCACGCACGCCAGGCTCCGCGAGGTTGAGCTTCGAACTCGACACACCGGCGCCCGTGGGTGGCACGCCGGGCAACGCCTTGCCGTCGAACCGCATCTTGTCGCGCTCCGCATCGAAGTAGCCGCGCGGGCGCGTGAACGTGACGGTGGACAGGGCCGCCTTGTCGGCGTCGGCCCGGCGTTCGGCGCGCAGGTGGATCAATTCGCTGCCGCGCGGGAAGGGGCTGCGGTAGATGTGGGTGGTGGCGTAGCCCGGCGCGCTGATCACGAACTCGTAAGGCACACCCGCTTGCGCCTGGAACGGTCCCCACAGACCATCGGCTCCGACCGTCTTGCTGTGCACCGCGGCGCCTCGGCGCTCGCCGGTGGCGGCGTCGGTGGCATACACCTCCAGCCGTGCGCCAGGCAGTGGCAGGTTGTTTGAGTAGTTGCCCGATGCCGGCTCGGTGGAAGACAGACCCAGGCCGGTGATCTTGCCGTTGAGCATGGCGGGCGACTGGGCTGCTATGGCGGTCGTCTGTGGCGCCCGACCCGTGATGAAGCGGTGCATGGCATCGAATGCGGCGGGGGAAAAAGAGGTCTCGCGGTGGTCCACGCGCGGCAACACCGTGTTGGTGGCGCCCTTGAGCGCCGGGCCGTCGAAGGTCACATTGGTGGGCGTTCCTTTCGCGCCGATCCACAGGCCATCGGGCTGGGCGAACTTGTCGTTGTTGTCGGAACGGATGGTCATCCATTTCACGGGCCCGGTCACCTCGTCACCCGCGGCGTTTTTCGGTGCGTTCAGCGCTGTGAGAAACGGCCCGGTACCGGCAAACTCGTTGGCCTCCCGAAACCCCTTGGTGGCCCATACGCCGTGGTTGGGCGTGCCCCCCAGGATGGCATGGCTCACGGTTTTGTCGCCGCCCCCGTTCTGCACATAGTTGCGCACCGCATAGCCCCCGCGTGAGTTGGCCACCAGCACCACTTGCGCGGCGCCCGTGGCTTTGAGCACCTTCTCCACTTCGGCCTTCAGAAAGGCCATGTGCTCGGCGGTGGATGTGCGTCCCGGTTGGGCTTTGCTGTCGTCGTCGCGCGCCAGGGGGTAGGGCAGGTCGATGGCGTGCAGGCGCTCACGCGGCCAGCCGTTCGATTCAAAGCGCCACACCGTCGTTTGCCAGATGGAGGCTGAGTCGCCATTGCCATGCACAAACACGATGGGGGGCTGCGCGGCACCTTGCGGCGCGGTGGCGCAGGCGCTCAGCAAGAGGCTGCCGGCGAGCGCGGCAAAAAGGGAGCGGCGGGTCGTCATGGGTATGTCTCCTCAGGGGGAAAGGATGGCCAGAAGCGCTGCGGCCCGCTGTGGGCGGGCCGCTTGGGAGGTCAGGCGAACACGCCCGCCGTGTCCTGCATGCGGGCGGATACCTCACCCAGGTGGTGCAGGGTGTCGCCGTAAGTCATTTCCAGCTGCGTAAGTTTCTTGAAGTAGTGGCTGACGATGTATTCGTCGGTCACGCCAATGCCGCCGTGCAATTGCACCGCCTGCTGGCCCACAAAGCGCATGGCCGTGCCCAGTTGCACCTTGGCGCGTGCCATGGCCGCGCGGCGCTCCGCTGCGGGCGCGTTGAGCTTGAGGCTGGCGTAGTAGCTCATGGAGCGCGCGAGCTCCAGCTGCATCTTCATGTCGGCCACGCGATGGCGCAGCGCCTGGAAGGTCGCAATGGCCACACCGAACTGCTTGCGCGTGTTCATGTAGTCCACCGTGATGGCCACGGTCTGGTCCATCACGCCCACCGCTTCGGCACAGGCCGCTGCAATGCCAATGTCCACACCGTGTTCCAGGGCCGTCAGGCCGTCGGTGGTGATGAGCTGTGCGGCTGCGGCCTGAAGCGTCACGTCGCCGGCACGACCGCCGTCTTGCGTGCGGTAGCCCTGGGTGCTCACGCCCTTGGCCGTGCGCTCCACGAGAAACAGCGCCAGCTGCCCGCCCGCCATGGCCGGCACGATGAAGGCGTCGGCCTGATCGGCTGCCGGAACCACGTTTTTGGTGCCGGTAAGGGTCCAGCCTTCGCCCGACTGGGTGGCGCTGGTGGCGCACACATCGAGCTGGTAACGCGCCTTGCGCTCCTGGTGCGCGAGCACCACCAGCGCTTCACCGCCCGCCACGCGGGGCAGCCAGGCGGCCTTGAGCGCAGCCGGCGCGTAGCCAGCGAGCAGGCCGGAGCTGATCAGCGTTTGCGCGAGCTGTTCGAGCACGATGCCGCGGCCCAGCTCTTCCATCACCACCATGCCTTCAATCGGGCCCATGCCCAGGCCGCCGTCGTCTTCGCTCACGTAGAGGCCTGTCAGGCCGAGTTCGGCGAGTTCGCCGTACACAGCGCGGTCAAACCCGCCGGCATTCACGATGGCGCGGCGGCGCTCGAAGTCGTAACCCTTTTCCACCCACTTCTGAACCGCGTCGCGCAGCGCGCTCTGGTCGTCGGAAAAATCGAAGTCCATCTGAAAGTCTCCTTAGCCGAGCACGGTCTGCGCGACGATGTTGCGTTGCACTTCATTGCTGCCACCGTAGATCGTGGTCTTGCGCATGTTGAAGTAGGTCGAGGCCAGCGGTGCGTTGGCGCCCACGCCGCCAGGGAAGTCACCTTGCCAGCCGGCGTCCATCGCTTCTTCAATGAAAGGCACGCTGTAGGGGCCCGCTGCCAGCATCATGAGTTCGCTGTAGCGCTGCTGGATTTCGCTGCCCTTGATCTTGAGCAGGCCGGCGATGTCCAGCGAGTTCTTGCCCGATTTCTCGGCCGAGAGCACGCGCAGCACCATCATTTCGAGCGCGACCACGTCCACTTCCAGCAAGGCAATCTGGTCACGGAAACGGCTGTCTTCCCAGACCCCCTCGGTCTTGGCGATGCGCTTGAGCCGCTCCAGCTCGCGCTTAGCGCGGTTGACGTCGGCAATGTTGGTGCGCTCGTGGCTGAGCAGGTGCTTGGCATACGTCCAGCCCTTGTTCTCTTCGCCGATCAGGTTCTCGGCGGGCACCTCGACGTTGTCGAACCACACCTCGTTGACCTCGCATTCACCATCGAGCAGCTTGATGGGGCGCACCGACACGCCAGGCGACTTCATGTCGATGAGCAGGAACGAGATACCGGTTTGCGGCTTGCCCTCGTTGCTTGTGCGCACCAGGCAGAAGATCCATTCGCCGTATTGGCCCAGCGTGGTCCAGGTCTTCTGGCCGTTGACGATGTACTTGTCGCCCTGGCGCTCGGCGCGGCACTTCACCGACGCCAGGTCCGAGCCAGAGCCCGGCTCGCTGTAGCCCTGGCTCCACCACACCTCACCGCTGGCGATGCCGGGCAGGAAACGCTCCTGCTGGGCTTTGTTGCCAAAGGCCATGATCACCGGCGCCACCATCACGGGGCCAAAGGGCACCACACGCGGAGCGCCTGCCAGTGCGCACTCCTCTTCGAAGAGGTGCTTCTGGATCGCGTTCCAGCCGGGACCACCAAATTCCTTCGGCCAACCCCAGCCCAGCCAACCCTTTTTGCCCAGGATCCTGGCCCAGCGTTGCATGTCGTCGCGCGTGAGGCGCAGCGCGTTGTGAACCTTGTGGGCGATCTCGGCCGGCAAGTTTGCCTTGACCCAACCGCGAATCTCCTCGCGAAACGCCTGTTCTTCGGGCGTGAATGCCAAATCCATTCGGTGTCTCCTGGTGGCCCGCACAGAGGTGTGCCGGCAGATTGAACAACGCCGATCAGTTTCGCACGACCGTTCGTTTTATGGCTGTCCGGGCTGCGACAAGCCCAGTTGCTCACTCAGATTTTGCAGCTGTGCCTGCAGTTGGGCCACGGTGTTTTCCAGTGTGGCCAGGCGGCGGGTGAGGGCGATCACCTCGTCTTCGGTGGCCTGATGGGCCACTGGCGATGGCATGGCCGCCAGGGCCGATGTGTCGACTGGCCCGCAGAGCAGATGCGCCCAGCGCTGCTCCCGCGCGCCGGGCGCCCGCGGCAGCTTCACCACCAGCGGGCCACCTTTTTCGTCACTGCGGTCCTGCAGCTCTTCGAGGAAGCCATCCACCGATGCGATATCCAGAAACTTGTGCCAGCGCTCGGTGTTCAGCCGCAGCTCGCCTGCCGTTTGTGGACCACGCAGCATGAGCATGCCCAGCAGCACGGCCGATTGATCCGGCACGCCCACTGCGCGCGCAAAGTTGTGCTCGTAGCGGGTCACGCGGCTGCCGCTGCCTTCCATCACCATGTGCAGGGTACGCAGCTCGTCCAGCGCTTCCAGCACCTGGGCGTCGGCCAGGTTCATCACGGGTTCGCGGCTGGATTTCTGGTTGCAGCCGGTCACCAACGCGTTGAGCGTGAGCGGGTAACTGTCGGGCACAGTGCGTGCCTTTTCCATCAGCGTGCCGAGCACGCGCGCTTCTGCGAAGGAAAGGGGCCGCTGTTGAAAGTCGTGGCCGCGCGGGCGACCCGATGAGGAGGATTGCAGGTCTGAGGTCATTACACTTCCCGGCCATGTCTGGCGTGAACAAAAACATCGTGATTCTGATCTCCGGCAGCGGCTCCAACATGGCCGCCATCGTGGAGACTGCCCAGGCGCATCGCTGGCAAGACCGCTTTGGCGCGCGCGTGGCCGCCGTGATCAGCAACAAGGATTCTGCGCAAGGCCTGGCGTGGGCGAAAGCACAAGGCATTGCCACCGCTGCGCTGGATCACACCACCTTTGAGAGTCGGGAGGCGTTTGATGCCGCCCTGATGGCGGCCATCGATGTCCACACGCCGGCACTCGTGGTGCTGGCAGGCTTCATGCGCATCCTCACGCCGGCATTCGTGCAGCATTACGCAGGCCGGCTGGTCAACATCCATCCCAGTTTGTTGCCTGCTTTTGCCGGGCTCAAGACCCACCAGCGTGCCATCGACATGGGCTGCCGCTTTGCTGGTGCCACGGTGCACCGTGTGACCAGTGAGTTGGACCACGGCGAGATCCTGGACCAGGCGGTGGTGCCGGTGCTGCCGGGCGACACCGCCGAGGCGCTTGCCGCGCGCGTGCTCTCGCAGGAGCACCTCATGTACCCGCGTGCGCTGGAGCGCCTGCTCGCGCAGGCCTGATCAGACGCCCTTGGCGAACACCAGCCCCGCGTGCTCGCGCATCGCGTGGAACTTGATCTTCGGCCAGTTGGCTTCCACCGCGCGCAGGGTGGCCGCGTGGTCCACCAGAAGCGTCGGTGCGTCCACCGCGTCCAGCGCCACCCGGTGGCTGTTGGCGTCAATGAAGCGCTTGAGCTCGATCTCGCCGCCGTCTTCTGGCGCGCAAGTCACCCAGCGCGCCACCTGGTAGGGGCTGTTCATGATGCGCGCCTTCACGCCGTACTCGTGCTCCAGGCGGTGCGCCACCACCTCGAACTGCAACTGCCCCACGGCGCCCAACAGCAGCACGGAGCCCGCGACGGGCCGGAAGACCTGAATCGCGCCTTCTTCACCCAGCTGCGTCAGGCCGGCGCGCAACTGCTTGCTGCGCAAGGGGTCAGCCACTTCCACGCTGCGAATGATTTCGGGTGCAAAGAAAGGCAGTCCGGTGAACTGCAGGCTCTCGCCTTCGGTGAGCGTGTCGCCCAGCTGCAAGACCCCGTGGTTCGGAATGCCGATGATGTCGCCGGCAAACGCCTCGTCGAGCAGCTCGCGCCGTTGAGACAGAAAGCTCACCACGGTGTTGGGTCGCAGGTCTTTGCCCGAGCGCACCACCTTGAGCTTCATGCCGCGTTCGAAGTGGCCGCTGGCCACGCGCACAAAAGCAATGCGGTCGCGGTGCGCCGGGTCCATGTTGGCCTGGATCTTGAACACCACACCACTGAATTTCGTTTCCTCGGGTTTCACGACCCGCTGGATGGCCGGGCGTTCACCCGGCGGCGGGGCGAGATCCACGAGGGCGTCGAGCACTTCGCGCACGCCGAAGTTGTTGACCGCAGAGCCGAACAGCATGGGCGTCTGCTGGCCCGCGAGGAACTGCGCTTCTTCGAAAGCGGGTGATGCACCCGCCACGAGCTCCAGCTCGTCGCGCGCCTGCTCGAACTCGGCACCGAAGCGCTTGAGGCTCTCGGGGTTGTCCAGACCCGACAGCACGTCTTCGTCACCGCCTCGGCGGTCTTCACCGGCGGCAAACACGCGCATCTGGTCGGTGCGGCGGTCGAAGACGCCACGAAACGTCTTGCCCATGCCCACCGGCCAGGTGAATGGCACCACCGTCATGCCCAGCTCGCGCTCGATCTCGTCCATCAGGTCCAGCGGGGCTTGCACCTCACGGTCCATCTTGTTCACAAAGGTCAGGATGGGTGTGTTGCGCGCCCGGCAAACCTGCAACAGGCGCCGCGTCTGCGGCTCCACGCCGTTGCCCGCGTCGATCACCATCAGTGCGGCGTCCACCGCAGTGAGGACGCGGTAGGTGTCCTCGGAAAAGTCCTGGTGGCCCGGCGTGTCCAGCAGGTTGATCACGCAGTCGCGGTACTCCATCTGCATCACAGAAGACGCCACCGAAATGCCGCGCTGCTTTTCGATTTCCATCCAGTCGGAGGTGGCGTGGCGCGCAGCCTTGCGCGCCTTCACGCTGCCGGCGATGTTGATTGCGCCCGAAAACAGCAGCAGCTTCTCGGTCAGCGTGGTCTTGCCCGCGTCGGGGTGGGAAATGATGGCAAACGTGCGGCGGCGGCGCACCTGTTCGGAGATTTCAGACATAACCGCGCATTATCGTGGACGGGCATGGCCCAATGGGACAATAGCGACCATGCATCCCAAAGCCCTTCTGGACGAAACCGCCAGCCTGATCGAACAGGTTTTCAAGTTCGAGCACCCCGCTGATGCCGTCGTGGCCCGGCACTTCCGTGAAAACCGTTCCCTGGGGCCGCGAGAGCGCGCGACCCTGTCTGACGCTGTTTACGCCACTTTGCGCGAGCGGCTCAAGCTGGAGTGGCTGGCGCGTTCGGGCAGTGGTTCCAAGTGGCGCAGGCTCGCGATCCTGGCCTTTCCAGGCGACCGCGATTTCATCAAGAGCGCTCTGACCGAACAAGAAAAGAGCTGGCTCGACCACTGCGACGCCGTGACGGACGACGACCTGATGGCGCCCCATCGGCACAACCTGCCTGAATGGCTCGCAGCGTCGCTGAAAGAACAGCTCGGTGACGAATTCGATGCCTTGGTGGCCAGCCTGAACCATCCCGCTCCGCTGGACCTTCGCGTTAATGCGCAGAAGGCCAAGCGTGAGGCGGTGCTGCTCGCTTTGCAAAAGGCCGGGCTTACCGCTGCGGCCACCCCTCACTCGCCACTGGGCATTCGCCTGCAAGGCAAGCCGTCGCTCGCCAAATTGCCTGCCTTCGTGCAGGGCGAGGTGGAAGTGCAGGACGAAGGGTCGCAACTGCTGGCGCTGCTGCTGGATGCCAAACGCGGCGAGATGGTGGTGGATTTCTGTGCCGGCGCTGGCGGCAAAACGCTCGCCATTGGCGCGGCCATGCGCAACAGCGGCCGGCTGTATGCCTTTGACACTTCGGGACATCGGCTGGACGCACTCAAGCCGCGCTTGGCGCGCAGCGGGCTGTCCAATGTGCATCCGGTGGCGATTGCGCACGAGCGCGACGACCGCATCAAGCGGCTGGCAGGCAAGATTGATCGCGTCTTGGTCGATGCACCGTGTTCTGGCCTGGGCACGCTGCGGCGCAGTCCGGATCTGAAGTGGCGGCAGACGCCGGCCACGGTGGCCGCACAGGCCGAGCTGCAGCAGGCGCTCCTGCACAGCGCCGCGCGTTTGCTGAAACCAGGCGGTCGGCTGGTGTACGCCACCTGCAGCCTGTTGCCCGAGGAAAACGAGACCGTCAGTGCCGCGTTCCAGGCTGCGCATCCCGATTTCGAATCGGTCCCCGTGGCCAGTCTTCTGGACAGCATGCACGTGTCAGAGGCCTCCGGTCTGTGTTCCGGCGACCAAGGGCAATGGCTGCGCTTGTGGCCTCATCGGCACGCAACTGACGGCTTTTTTGCTGCCGTTTGGCGGAAAAGACCTTGAAATGCGTCCAAGTCACCTGATTTGAGTCGGTAAGGTTGCTTCCTGCAGGGTATACCGGTTGGTGATTTGCACCCCCGGCCTTAAAATCTGGCCTTCACCGGTCCACCCCGCCCATGGACCCGGTCGTTTCCCATCTCCGTGACCTCAGGGCGGTCTTTTAGGAAATTCATGTCTTCTTCCGACTCCGGAATCCTGTCTGCTGTGTGGGATGCCTTGATCCAGTTTCTGGCCAGCGGCCTGACAGGTGCTGCATGGTGGCAGGTGCTCATCGTGGCTTTGGTGTTCACGCACATCACCATCGCCAGCGTCACGATCTACCTGCATCGCCACTCTGCACACCGATCACTCGACCTGCACCCCATTGCGTCGCATTTTTTCCGCTTCTGGCTCTGGATGACCACCGGTATGGTCACCAAGGAGTGGACCGCCATCCACCGCAAGCACCACGCCAAGTGCGAGCACGAGGGCGATCCGCACAGCCCTCATATCTTTGGCATCAAGAAGGTGTTCTACGAAGGCGCGGAGCTCTACAGGGCCGAGGCCAAAAATGCCGAGACGATGGAGCGCTACGGTCACAACACGCCGAATGACTGGATCGAAAAGCACGTGTACACGGGCCGCTCGCGTCTCGGTGTCAGCCTGATGTTGATCATCAACGTCTCGTTGTTTGGTGTCTTGGGGTTGTCGGTGTGGGCGCTGCAAATGGCCTGGATTCCCATCACCGCAGCCGGCATCATCAATGGCATTGGTCACTGGTGGGGTTACCGCAATTTTGAAGCGGCCGATGGCAGCACCAACGTGTCGCCCTGGGGCATCCTGATCGGCGGCGAAGAGTTGCACAACAACCACCACACCTACCCGACGTCGGCCAAGATGTCCGTCAAGCCTTACGAGTTCGACATTGGCTGGATGTACATCACCATGCTCAAGTCCGTGGGGCTGGCGTCGGTGAAGAAGGTGCCGCCCAAGATGGCTTATGGCGCTGTGCGCCCGGTGGCTGACGAGAAAACCCTGGAAGCCATCATCGCCAACCGCTATGAGGTGATGGCAGGCTACGCACGTGAAATGCGCGCAGCCTGCAAGCATGAGCTGGAAGCCTTGAAACAGCGTCGCGGCGACGCGACTGTGCTGCAGGCAGCCCGTCGCTGGCTGCACCGTGACGACGAAAAGGTGCCTGCGAGCGTCAAGCCCCAACTGGCGCAAGTTCGTGCCGAGCATCCGGTGCTCGACAAGATGGTGACCATGCGCGAAGAGCTGCGCGCCCTGTGGTCCAGCACCAACTCAACCCGCGAGCAGCTGGCGCTCGACCTGCAAGCCTGGTGCCGCCGTGCGGAAGAGAGTGGTATCGCCGCGCTGCGCGACTTCTCCATTCGTTTGCGTTCCGCGCACGCCTGAAGCTTTGTCGCTCCCAACGAAAAGCCACCCTGCGGGGTGGCTTTTTTGTGGGCGTCGATCGCTGTTCGGACACAAAAAAGCCGCTGTGATACAGCGGCTTTTCTGGATGGATCGAGCTCAATTACTTGAGTTTGATTTCCTTGTAGTCCACGTGCTTGCGAGCTTTCGGATCAAATTTCTTGATCAGCATTTTCTCGGGCGTGGTCTTCTTGTTCTTGGTGGTGGTGTAGAAGTGGCCGGTTCCAGCGGTGGATTCCAGCTTGATCTTCTCGCGTGCGCCTTTGGTTGCCATGTTCGGTTCTCCTTAAGCTTGACCGCGTGCGCGCAGGTCGGCGAGCACGGCGTCAATACCGTTTTTGTCGATCAGGCGCAGTGCGGCGCCAGAGACGCGCAAACGCACCCAGCGGTTTTCGCTCTCGACCCAGAAACGGCGGTATTGCAGGTTCGGCAGGAACCGGCGCTTGGTTTTGTTGTTGGCGTGGGAAACATTGTTCCCGACCATGGGCTTCTTGCCCGTGACGTCGCAGACGCGTGCCATAAGGACACTCCGATCTATTCAAACAGCTGGTGACCGAGGACCGGAAGGACTCCGTGTCTGGCCAATCAGCCTCACCTCGCCAGGAATGGGTGGCGGTAACCCGAATCTGCTTCGTGCCCGGGCAAGCCGGTAGATCTCAGCAAAGCCCGCAATTATAGCCAACTGGCAGCTGGCTGACCAAACCGGGCTTTGCGAGGGCTCAAGCCGCGTTTTGCTCCAGGAAGCGTTGGGCGTCGAGCGCAGCCATGCAGCCTGTGCCTGCACTGGTGATGGCCTGGCGGTACACATGGTCCTGCACATCGCCGGCGGCGAACACGCCCGGCACGCTGGTCATGGTGGCCATGCCCTGCAGGCCCGAGCGCGTGGTGATGTAGCCGTCCTTCATCTCCAGCTGGCCTTTGAAGATGTCGGTGTTGGGCTGATGACCGATGGCGATGAAGCAGCCCTTGAGTGCGAGGTCTTCTGTGTCTCCGGTCTTTACGCTCTTGAGGCGAACGCCGGTCACACCTGTCTGGTCGCCCAGCACTTCGTCGAGGGTGCTGTGCAGTTTCAGTTCGATCTTCCCTGCGGCGACCTTCTCCATGAGCTTGTCGATCAGGATGGCTTCTGCCTTGAACGTGTCACGGCGGTGCACCAGGGTGACCTTGCTGGCGATGTTGGACAGGTACAGCGCCTCTTCCACAGCGGTGTTGCCTCCACCCACCACGCTGACTTCCTGGCCGCGGTAGAAGAATCCGTCGCAGGTGGCGCAGCCCGACACGCCCTTGCCCATGAAGGCCTCTTCGGAGGGCAAGCCGAGGTACTTGGCCGAGGCGCCCGTGGCAATGATGAGCGCGTCGCAGCTGTATTCACCGCTGTCGCCTTTGAGCACGAAAGGGCGCTTGCTGAAGTCCACCGCGTTGATGTGATCGAAGATGATTTCGGTCTTGAAGCGCTCGGCATGGGCCAGAAAGCGCTGCATGAGGTCAGGGCCTTGCACGCCTTCGGCGTCTGCAGGCCAGTTGTCCACGTCGGTGGTCGTCATGAGCTGACCGCCTTGCGCGATGCCGGTGATGAGCACCGGGTTGAGGTTGGCGCGGGCGGCGTAAACCGCGGCGGTGTAGCCGGCAGGGCCGGAACCCAGGATGAGGACTTTCGCGTGTTTCATGTTCGGCGCCCCATCGAATTTGGGGCCAAGTGGTTTAGAGTCGGCGGTTGTATGGCCGCGGAACGAGGCAAATCTGCTGCTTCGTGGCGTCCGATGTGTGCGAATCATTGTATGAAAGAGCGCTGCACGCGCTGCCCCAACCAAGGAATACACGCATGTCTCTCCTGTCCAATCTTGATTTGATCCGGCGGGTTCCGTTGTTCTCCACCCTCACTCAGGCGCAGGCCGAGTCGGTGGCGGACTCCGTGATCAAGCGGCGCTTCAAGCGCGGTGAGTGCATCGTCGAGCAGGGCAAAAAATCCAACTGCCTGGCGATCGTATTGACGGGGCGGGCTCGCGTGGTGACGACCGACACCCGTGGGCGAGAGGTGATTCTGGCCACCATGAACCCGGGCGACTACGTGGGCGAAATGAGCCTGATCGACAACCAGCCCCATTCGGCCACCGTGCGTGCCGAGGTGCAGACGGATGTGCTCATTCTGGGGCGTACTGAGTTCGCGCGATGCCTGCCCGAGAACACGTCCATGGCCTACGCGGTGCTCAAGGGTCTGGTGCAACGTTTGCGCCACGCCGACCGCAAGATCGAGTCGTTGGCACTCATGGACGTGTACGGTCGTGTGGCGCGAGCGCTGCTGGAGTTCGCCCAACCCGACAAGGACGGCGTGCTGACGATCAAGGACCGTGTCTCCCGTCAGGACGTGGCAAAAATGATTGGCGCATCTCGCGAGATGGTGAGCCGCGTGATGAAAGACCTTGAAGACCGGGGCTTCATCGAGGTGACGGAAGACGGCCGTACCGTGATCAAGGAGCGCCTCAACTCGCTGAGTTGACGGCTGGGCGTTTGGCCCGTTTTCGGGCATGCGCAGGGCGAATGCCGGTCCCGGCGTGCATCGCTGCATGGGGTAAGCTAGCCGCTGGATTTCAGCGAGGCCTATGACTTATTCACTCAACACGCTCAATGCAGACCGCACCAGCGCGGGTCCAACGGGTGTGTCCCGATTTGCTCAGGAAATCGGCCTGGTGCTGGGCGCTGCAGCGCTGGCGTTTTGGCTGCTCGCGCTGCTGAGCCACTCACTCGCGGACCCCGCCTGGAGCACCACGGGCACCTCCGCCGAGGTGGGCAACTGGGGCGGTCGTCTTGGGGCGATGTTGGCCGACTGGAGCTACTACCTGCTGGGCTTCTCCGTCTGGTGGTTGTTCTTCGTTGGCGTGCGCTCTTGGCTGTCGGCGTTGGCGCGCTGGATTCGCGGTGCACAGGGCGGCGACGATCCTGCTGCGTCCGGTGACCGCATCTGGCATCGCCCCTGGGCGCGCCGAGCCCTTTTCTGGGCCGCATTGATCGTCTTGATGGCTGCGAGTTCGGTGCTCGAATGGAGCCGTCTTTACCGCCTTGAAGCTTTACTGCCCGACCACGCCGGGGGCGTTCTGGGCCATGCGTTGGGGCCTGTTTCCATGCGTTGGCTGGGTTTTACGGGTTCGGCGCTGGCCATGCTCGCGTTGTTGCTGGTGTGTTTGCCGATCGTCTTCCGCTTTTCGTGGGGCCATTGGGCCGAGGTGGTGGGCCACACGCTGGATGGCTGGTTCGAGGCGCGACGCGAAAAGCGCGAAGCCGTGGAAGACCAGCGCATCGGTGAGATGGCGGCCCGTGAGCGGGAAGAGGTGGTGAAGGTCGAGCGTGTCGAGATTGAAGAGCACCATCCAACGCCCGTGGTGATTGAGCCAACGCTGGTGGATGTGCCCAAGAGTGAGCGTGTCGCCAAAGAGCGGCAGAAACCGCTCTTCACCGAGCTGCCCGACAGCAAGTTGCCCCAGGTGGATCTGCTGGACAGTGCCCCCAGCCACCAGGCGGGTGTGGACAGCCAGACCCTGGAGATGACGAGCCGGTTGATCGAAAAGAAGCTCAAGGACTTCGGCGTGGAAGTTCGCGTGGTGGCAGCCGCGCCTGGCCCGGTGATCACGCGTTACGAAATCGAGCCCGCCACAGGGGTGAAAGGCTCGCAGATCGTGAACCTGGGCCGCGATCTGGCGCGTTCGCTGTCGCTGGTGTCCATTCGCGTGATCGAGACCATCCCGGGCAAGAACCTCATGGCGCTGGAGCTGCCGAACGCCAAGCGCCAGACCATCAAGCTCAGTGAGATCCTGGGTTCACAGGTCTACAACGACGCCAAATCCATGCTGACGATGGGTCTTGGCAAAGACATTGGCGGGCAGCCGATCGTGGCCGATCTGGCCAAGATGCCGCATTGCCTGGTGGCGGGCACGACGGGGTCGGGCAAATCGGTGGGCATCAACGCGATGATTCTGTCGCTGCTCTACAAAGCCGATGCGCGCGATGTGCGGCTGTTGCTGATCGATCCGAAGATGCTGGAGATGAGCGTCTACGAGGGCATCCCGCATTTGCTCGCGCCTGTGGTGACGGACATGAAGCACGCTGCCAATGGCCTGAATTGGTGTGTGGCGGAGATGGAGAAGCGCTACAAGCTCATGAGCAAGATGGGCGTGCGCAACCTGGCCGGCTACAACACCAAGATCGACGAGGCCACCGCGCGTGGCGAGATCATTGGCAACCCCTTCAGCCTCACGCCCGAGCAGCCCGAGCCACTGGAGCGGCTGCCCTACATCGTGGTGGTGATCGACGAACTGGCCGACCTGATGATGGTGGTCGGCAAGAAGATCGAAGAGCTCATTGCCCGGCTGGCGCAGAAGGCGCGCGCGGCCGGTATCCATCTGATCCTGGCCACGCAGCGTCCCAGCGTGGACGTCATCACCGGTCTGATCAAGGCCAACATTCCGACACGCTTGTCGTTTCAGGTGAGCAGCAAGATCGACAGCCGCACCATCCTGGACCAGATGGGCGCCGAGAGTCTGCTCGGCATGGGCGACATGCTTTACATGCCTTCCGGGACGGGCTTCCCCATTCGCGTGCATGGCGCGTTTGTGAGCGACGACGAGGTGCATCGCGTGGTGGCTTACCTCAAGGAACAGGGCGGTGAGCCCAACTACATCGACGGCGTGCTCGAAGGTGGTGCCGGCGATGGCGAAGGGAGTGACCTGTTCGGCGAAGGCGGTGGCGAGAGCAATGGCGAGAAAGACGCCCTCTACGACCAGGCGGTGGAGATCGTGCTCAAGGACCGCAAGGCGAGCATTTCCTACGTTCAACGCAAGCTCAAGATCGGCTACAACCGCGCCGCGCGCCTGCTGGAAGACATGGAAAACGCGGGGCTGGTCAGTTCCCTCACGTCCAGCGGGCAGCGCGACATTCTGGTGCCTTCCCGCGGCGAATGAGGCGTTCAGCCGACGTGCAACCAACTTGGCGCAATGGGGTCAGACCTTCCATGATCAAGAAACTTCTTACCTCTCTCCTGGTGTGTCTGAGCTCCGTCGCTGTCCACGCTGACGGCCTTCAGGATCTCGAAAAGTTCCTGCGCGAAGTCGACAGCGGAAAATCAAGCTTCACCCAGGTGGTGACATCACCCAAGCGCGCCAACGAGACCGTGGCACGCAGCAAGACGTCCAGCGGCACCTTCGAGTTTCTGCGGCCCAACCGGTTTCGCTTCGTGTACGCCAAGCCGTTCGAGCAGACCATCGTGGCCGACGGCCAGACCCTGTGGCTGCATGACGTCGACCTGAACCAGGTGACGTCGCGCTCGCAGAAAGACGCTCTGGGCAGCACGCCGGCGGCCCTGATTGCGGCCGGCACCGACCTCAAGGGCCTCTCTGACGCGTTCGAGATGAAGGCTGCGCCTGCACGCGATGGCATGGAGTGGCTTGAGGCGCGCCCGAAGGACCGCAACGGTCAATTGCAGGTGGTGCGGGTCGGCTTTCGCCAGGGTCAGCTCTCTGCGCTGGACATTGAGGACAGCCTCGGTCAGCGCTCGGCGCTCACCTTCAGCAATTGGCAGGTCAACGCACCCCTGAAGGCTGGCGATTTCAAGTTCCAGCCACCGGCTGGCGCTGCCGTCATCAAGCCCTGATCCCGCGCTGTGGCCACCGCCAGTTCCCACGTGCCGCTGGCCGAGCGCCTGCGCCCTCGCACGCTGGCTGAGGTGATCGGTCAGCAGCATATGCTGGGCGAAGGCATGGCGTTGCGGCTCGCGTTTGAATCGGGGCAACCCCACAGCTGCATCCTGTGGGGCCCGCCAGGCGTGGGCAAGACGACGATCGCGCGACTCATGGCCGATGCGTTCGACGCGCAGTTCCTGACCATCAGCGCTGTGTTGGGCGGTGTGAAAGACATCCGCGAGGCCGTTGAACGTGCTGAGGTGGCGCGCAGTGGACTGTCGCCGCAGCGCACCATTCTTTTTGTCGATGAGGTGCACCGCTTCAACAAGAGCCAGCAGGACGCGTTTTTGCCACATGTGGAAAGCGGCCTCTTCACTTTCATCGGAGCGACCACCGAGAACCCGTCTTTCGAAGTCAACTCCGCGCTGCTGTCCCGCGCCGCGGTGTACGTGTTGCAACCCCTCTCGGAAGACGATCTGCGCCAGATTGTGGTGAAGGCTCAGGCCATCGATGCGGTGCCCGGCATCGAGGCGGCAGCCATTGACCGCCTGATTGGCTATGCCGATGGCGACGCGCGACGGCTGCTCAACACGCTGGAGACGTTGGCCGTGGCCGCCGAGCGTGAGAAGCTAGCCGAGGTGACCGATGCCTGGCTGCTCAAGGTGCTCGGTGAGCGCATGCGCCGCTACGACAAAGGCGGCGAGCAGTTCTACGACACGATCAGCGCACTGCACAAAAGCGTGCGTGGGTCCGACCCGGACGCCGCCTTGTATTGGTTCGTGCGCATGCTCGACGGCGGCGCCGACCCACGCTACATGGCGCGCCGATTCATTCGCATGGCCAGCGAAGACATCGGCCTGGCCGACCCTCGCGCGTTGCGGCTGGCGCTGGATGCGGCCGAGGTGTACGAGCGCCTGGGCAGCCCAGAGGGTGAACTGGCTCTGGCCGAGTGCGTGGTGTATCTCGCGGTCGCACCCAAGTCCAACGCGGTCTACAAGGCCTTCAATGAGGCCAAAGCCTTCGTCAAGAAAGACGGCACGCGTCCCGTGCCCATGCACCTGCGCAATGCGCCCACCCAGCTCATGAAAGAGCTGGACTACGGAAAGGGCTACCGCTACGCCCATGACGAAGACGGCGGTTTCGCGGCGGGCGAGCGCTATCTGCCCGACGGCATGCCCGAGCCTGGCTTTTACCGGCCGGTGGAACGCGGACTGGAGCTGCGCATCGCAGATAAGCTGCGCGAGCTCAAAAAACTGAACAATCAAAAAAACTAATGAATCACCAAACGCGCTGATGCGCCCTAAGGAGCTGCATCTAAAGCGAGGGTAAACCCGCGTCCGCTAAGGGCTTACACGCATGCGGGCCCCAAAAGCGCCTCATTACAATCCGTCCACCAACCCGCAGTCGGTCCTGTTTCAAGGTCATGTCTGGCGGGTTTTTTGCTAGGTTCAAGTGGGCCAGCGCCACAAGCGCCTCCCGGCCTTTCACACACACGGAGAATCTCTCATGGAAGTTTTGCTACAGCAGATCATCAACGGTCTGGTGCTGGGCAGCATGTACGCGCTGGTGGCTCTTGGATACACCATGGTGTACGGCATCATCGGCTTGATCAACTTTGCTCACGGCGACGTGCTCATGGTGGGTGCGCTCACCAGCTGGACCGTTATCGGCTGGATGATGGACGCCTCAACGGGCATGCCCACCTGGCTGGTGCTCCTGCTGGCCACCATCATCGCCATGGTGGTTTGTGCGGCGCTGAACTTCAGCATTGAAAAGCTGGCCTACCGGCCGCTGCGCAACTCGAACCGATTGGCGCCGCTGATCACGGCCATCGGTATGTCGCTGTTGCTGCAGACATTCGCCATGATCATCTGGGCGCCCAATCCCAAGTCGTACCCTTCGATGCTGTCCCGTGAGCCCATCGCACTGGGTGGGGCGGTCATCTCTGTGACGCAGGTGGTCATCCTGGCGACCACGGCCATCACGCTGGCTTTCCTGATGTGGCTGGTCAACCGCACCAATCTGGGTCGTGCCATGCGCGCCACGGCCGAGAACCCGCGAGTGGCCGCACTGATGGGCATCAAGCCCGACGTGGTCATCTCGGCCACCTTCATCATCGGCGCCATGCTGGCCGCAATTGCCGGCGTGATGTGGGCCTCCAACTACGGCACGGTGCAGCACGCCATGGGCTTCATGCCGGGTCTGAAGGCCTTCGTGGCTGCGGTGATGGGCGGCATCGGCAACCTGGCCGGCGCGGTGGTCGGGGGCATTGCCCTTGGATTGATCGAATCGCTGGGAGCCGGCTACCTGGGCAAGCTCACGGGTGGCGTGCTGGGCAGCCAGTACACCGACATTTTTGCTTTCATCGTGCTGGCCGTTGTGCTCACGCTGCGCCCCTCGGGCCTGCTGGGTGAACGTGTGGCAGACCGCGCCTGACCGGTAGGAGAAATCTCATGATGAACACCAAAAGCGGCAAGCTGATCGTTTTCGTGCTGGCTGCAGTGGCCCTGCTGGCCCTGCCCCTCATCCTGCAATCCACCGGGAGCAACTCCTGGGTGCGCATCGTCGACATTGCGTTGCTGTATGTGCTGCTGGCCCTCGGGCTGAACATTGTGGTGGGCTATGCAGGCCTGCTGGACCTGGGCTACATCGCGTTTTTTGCGGTCGGTGCCTACGTGTTTGCCTTGCTGGGCTCGCCCCATCTGGCCGACACCTTCCCGGCGATCAAGGCCATGTTCCCCAACGGCCTGCACTACAGCATCTGGTGGGTGATGATTCTGGCGGCGGTGATCGCCGGCGTGGTCGGCATGATCCTGGGTGCTCCCACACTCAAGCTGCGTGGCGACTACCTGGCCATCATCACGCTGGGCTTTGGCGAGATCATCCGCATCTTCCTGCTCAACATGGACCGTCCGGTGAACATCACCAACGGACCCAAGGGCATCAGCCAGATCGACACCATCTCGGTCTTCGGGCTGGACCTGGGCAAACGCCTGACCATTGGCGACTACACCCTTCAGCCAGTCACGCTGTACTACTACCTGTTCCTTTTCTTCGTGGTGCTGGCCATCATCATTTCGTACCGCCTCCAGGGCTCGCGCATCGGTCGCGCCTGGATGGCGATTCGCGAAGACGAGATTGCTGCCAAGGCCATGGGCCTGAACACCCGCAACCTCAAGCTGCTGGCCTTTGGCATGGGCGCTTCTTTCGGTGGTGTGTCCGGCGTGCTTTTCGCATCGTTCCAGCGTTTTGTATCGCCCGAGTCGTTCTCACTGATGGAGTCGGTGATGGTGGTGGCCATGGTGGTGCTCGGCGGTATCGGACACATCCCTGGCGTGGTCCTCGGCGCCTTGCTGCTGGCGGGTCTGCCGGAATTGCTGCGCCACGTGGCGCACCCGCTCACGGCCATGACCGATGGCCGCCTGGCGCCCGAGATCCTGCGCCAGTTGCTGATCGCGCTGGCCATGGTGGTCGTGATGCTGATTCGCCCCAAAGGCTTGTGGCCCGCGCCCGAGCACGGCAAGTCCTTGTCCAAGTAAACGGAGAATCCAGATGACTGACACGATTCTCAAAGTGGCGAACGTCTCCAAGCGCTTTGGTGGCCTGCAGGCCCTGAGCGATGTGGGGATTGAAATCAAGCGCGGCCAGGTGTATGGCCTGATTGGCCCCAACGGCGCCGGAAAGACCACGTTCTTCAACGTGTTGACCGGTCTGTACACGCCCGACAGCGGCTCATTCGAGCTCGCTGGCAAGACCTACACCCCCAGCGCGGTGCACGAAGTGGCCAAGGCCGGTATTGCGCGCACGTTCCAGAACATCCGTCTCTTTGCCGAGATGACCGCACTCGAAAACGTGATGGTCGGGCGCCACGTGCGCACGCACTCGGGCCTCATTGGTGCGGTGCTGCGCACGCCCGGCTTCAAACGCGAAGAGGCCGAGATCACCGCGCGGGCGCGCGAGCTGCTGGCCTATGTGGGCATCGAGAAGTTTGCCGACTACAAGTCGCGCACGCTGAGCTACGGCGACCAGCGCCGCCTGGAGATTGCGCGCGCGCTGGCCACCGACCCTCAGCTGATTGCACTGGACGAGCCCGCTGCCGGCATGAACGCCACAGAAAAGATCCAGCTGCGCGAGCTGATCGACCAGATCCGCAAGGACAACCGCACCATTCTGCTGATCGAGCACGACGTGAAACTCGTGATGGGCCTGTGCGATCGCGTCACGGTGCTCGACTACGGCAAGCAGCTCGCCTCCGGAACACCTGCTGACGTGCAGAAGGACCCCAAAGTGATCGAGGCTTATCTCGGCACCGGTGGCCACTGATCAAGGATTGACGCAAATGGCAAACACACTCCTCAAAGTCAGCGGCCTGAAGGTCGCTTACGGCGGCATCAAGGCGGTCAAGGGCATCGATCTCGAGGTGCGCGAAGGCGAGCTGATTTCCCTGATCGGCTCCAACGGTGCAGGCAAGACGACCACCATGAAGGCTGTCACGGGGTCGCTGGCCTACGAAGCCGGTGACATCGAATACCTGGGCCAGAGCATCAAGGGCAAGGGCGCGTGGGACCTCGTCAAGCAAGGCCTGGCGATGGTGCCTGAAGGCCGTGGCGTGTTCACACGCATGACGATCACGGAAAACTTGCAGATGGGCGCCTACATCCGCAACGACAAGGCCGGCATTGCGCAGGACATCGAGAAGATGTTCGGCATCTTCCCGCGCCTGCGCGAGCGCAAGGACCAGCTTGCCGGCACCATGAGCGGCGGCGAGCAGCAGATGCTGGCGATGGCGCGTGCGCTGATGAGCCAACCCAAGGTGCTGCTGCTGGACGAGCCTTCCATGGGTCTGTCGCCCATCATGGTGGACAAGATCTTCGAGGTGGTGCGCGATGTGTCGGCCCAGGGTGTGACCATCCTGCTGGTGGAGCAGAACGCGCGCCGCGCGCTGCAGATTGCAGACCGCGCCTATGTGATGGATTCGGGCGAAATCATCATGACCGGCGTGGGCCGCGACATGCTCGACGACCCCAAGGTGCGCGCCGCTTACCTGGGCGAATAAGGCACATCCCACGCTGCGCCGCTGCACGGGTCGCTGCCTCCCGAGGGGGCAGATCCGGCGTGGGGAGGCCCGGCGCCGGATCGTGGCTTCCACGCGGGATCGGCCGAAACCTACAATCATGGGTTGCGCACTTCGGTGCCCAACCCATTTTTCATTCATGACACAAGCCCACACCTCCGACGCCAGCGCGCCTGCGCAAGACGAAAACCAGCTCATCGGCGAGCGCCGCGAAAAGCTCAAGGCCTTGCGCGAGGCACAAAAACAGGGGCAGGGTGTGGCCTTCCCCAACGACTTCAAACCGGCCGACAAAGCCGCCGACCTGTTTGCCCGCTATGGCGACAGCACCAAGGAAGCGCTCGAGGCCGAGCCGGTTCGCGCCAGTGTGGCCGGGCGCATGATGCTCAAGCGCGTGATGGGCAAGGCCAGCTTCGCCACGCTGCAGGACGCTTCGTTCGGCCCCTCGGCGGGGCGCATCCAGATTTACCTGAACAACGACAGCGTGGGCGAGGCTTTGCATGGCGCCTTCAAGCACTGGGACCTTGGTGACATCGTGGCCGCCGAGGGTGTGGTCATGCGCACCCGAACGGGCGAACTCACCATCCATGCCGACCGCATCCGCCTGATCACCAAGAGCTTGCGTCCATTGCCCGACAAGTTCCACGGCATTGCGGACCAGGAGATCAAGTACCGCCAGCGCTATGTCGACCTGATGACGGACGAGACGGCACGCAAGCGCTTTGTGGCGCGCAGCCAGGCGCTCTCCAGCATTCGCGACTTCATGGTGAGCAACGGTTTCCTGGAAGTGGAAACACCGATGCTCCACCCCATTCCGGGCGGCGCCAACGCCAAGCCTTTCAAGACGCACCACAACGCGCTCGACCAGGAAATGTTCTTGCGCATTGCGCCCGAGCTGTACCTGAAGCGACTGCTCGTGGGTGGCTTCGACCGGGTGTTCGAAATCAATCGCAACTTCCGCAACGAAGGCATCAGCGTCCGGCACAACCCCGAGTTCACGATGATGGAGTTCTATGCGGCGTACTGGAACTACCAGGACCTGATGGACTTCAACGAGCAGCTCATTCGCCACGTGGTGCGCCAAGTGCGCGGTGACGAACCGTTGACCTACCAGGGCCAGCCGGTGGATGTGATGTCGCCGTTTGAGCGCCTGACGATCCGCGAAGCCATCGTCAAGTACACCGATGCCGGCAACAGCGTGGACGATGCGGGGTGGCTGCAGGGTCAGCTCAAGAAGCTGGGCCTGAGCGAAGAGAAGCACCAGCTCTCCGCCCGCAGCCTTGCGAGCCTGCAAGTGCTGTACTTTGAAGAGAAGGTCGAGGACAAGCTCTGGAACCCGACCTTCATCATGGACCATCCCACCGAGATCTCGCCGCTGGCGCGTGCCAACGACAGCAACCCGGAAGTGACGGAACGCTTTGAGCTCTACATCACCGGGCGCGAGTTCGGCAACGCATTCTCCGAGCTCAACGACGCTGAAGACCAGGCCGCACGCTTCCAGGCGCAGGCCTCGGCAAAAGACGGTGGCGACGAAGAGGCGATGTATTACGACGCGGACTACATCCGCGCGCTGGAGTACGGCATGCCTCCCGCGGGCGGCTGCGGTATCGGCATTGACCGCCTGATGATGCTGCTGACCGACAGCCCCAGCATCCGGGACGTGATCCTGTTCCCGGCGCTGCGTCGCGAGCAATAAACCAGGTTTGCGGCGCTGTCGGGCGCCAGACCTGCCATTGGGGCAACACCTGCGACCGGGCAATGCCGGTTCCGCGGTGTTTCTGGAAGGCGTTGCCGCCTGTCAGGCGTAGGCGGACAGCGCCTTGCGCATTTTCTTCATGGCCGCCACTTCGATCTGGCGCACGCGCTCGGCGCTCACGCCGTACTCCGCGGCCAGTTCGTGCAGCGTCATGCCGCCCGAGCCATCGTCGTTGACCTTGAGCCAGCGCTCGCTCACGATGCGGCGCGAGCGCTCATCGAGCTCGCTCATGGCGCGCGCCACACCTTCGGTGGCCAGCGCATCGCGTTGAGCAGACTCAATCACGGCCGTTGGCTCGTGGGTCGCATCGGCCAGGTAGGCGATTGGGCCGAAGCTCTCTTCGCCGTCGTCGCTGGGGGCCGGGTCCAGCACCACGTCACCCCCCGAGAGGCGCGTTTCCATTTCGCGCACTTCTTCGGGCTTCACGTTCAGCTCGCGTGCCATCACGCTCACCTCGCTGTCGGACAGCACTTCGCGGTGGGTGTCGCCATCAACCGCTTCGGCACGGAAACCCTGCTTGCGCGAGCGCAGGTTGAAGAAGAGCTTGCGTTGGGCCTTGGTGGTGGCCAGCTTGACCATGCGCCAGTTCTTCAGGATGTACTCGTGAATCTCGGCCTTGATCCAGTGCATGGCGTAGCTCACCAGGCGCACGCCCTGGTCGGGGTCGAAGCGCTTGACGGCTTTCATCAGGCCGACGTTGCCTTCCTGGATCAGGTCGCCGTGGGGCAGGCCGTAGCCCAGGTACTGACGAGAGATCGACACCACCAGGCGCAGGTGGGACATCACCAACTGGCCGGCGGCGTCCAGGTCGTTGTCGTCGCGCAGGCGGCGAGCGGCCTGCTGTTCCTGCTCCAGGGTGAGCAGCGGCAGGCGGTTGACGGCAGAAATGTAGGCGTCCAGGTTGCCCAGGGGCGGCACCAGCGCCCAAGGGTTGGCCACGGCGAGCGAGCCATTGGCGGCGGTGGCAACTGGGGCAAGTGTGTGGGACATATGAACCCTCCTAAGGTGGTCTGCCAAGAATATTAGCACTCTCTGGGAGTGAGTGCTAAGGCGAAAGTTCCGGGCCTGGTCGGGGTACGGTCTTGGTGGCATGGATAAATACACAGTGTGATTTCAGCCCCGCCTGCGTACCCGGCGCGACTGCTGGCGAACGTGCGCACAAGCACAATCCAGCCCCATGGCGATCGCAATCAATTCTGAAGAGGTGCTCACCCCGCCCGTGCCCTCGGCCACGGTCATGGTGGTGCGCGACGGGCCTGGGGGCCTGGAAGTGCTGCTGGTGCGCCGGCATGGCAATTCGGGGGTGCTCGGCGGCGTGCACGTGTTCCCGGGCGGCAAACTCGACGCGGCAGACCGCCTGGTCGACCCCGCCGCCCTCGACCGGCCCGCTGCTGTCTGCCTGGAAAGTCTGGGCGAGCCGGGGCTGGGTCTGGACACCGCCGTGGGCCTGCACGTTGCCGCCCTTCGAGAGACCTTTGAAGAGTGCGGCCTGTTGCTCGGTCTGGCCGACGGCGCCGCTCATCTGCAGCCAGTGCGCGCACGAACCGCTGCCGGTGCGGCCTTCGCGGCCGTGCTGCATGACCTGGGCCTGCCGTTGAACACGGCCTGTGTGCAGCCGTGGTCGCGTTGGGTGACGCCGCGCGTGCCATCGGTGACCAACAAGCGTTTCGACACCCGCTTTTTTGTGGCCGTGGCGCCCGAAGGCCAGTCGGTGGAGCACTGCGCGCGCGAGGCCACCGAGGCCGTATGGCTCTCGCCGCGGGTGGCGCTGGAGCGCTACTGGGCAGGCGAGATCGATCTGGCGCCGCCGCAGATCATGAGCTTGAGCCAGTTGCACCGCTGTGCCGGCGTTGCGGAGGTGATGGCCGCTGCGCGCAGTCGCCCGCCGGTGCTCATCGAGCCCGAGCCGTTCGATGAAGGCGGCTGCCGCGTCATCTGCTACCCCGGCGACCCGGCGCACCGCGTGAGCGAGCGCGTGTGGCCTGGCCCGACGCGGCTGATGCACCGCAACCACCGTTTTGAACCGGAGGGCGGCTTGGCTGCCTTGCTGTGAAGCGGCTCGCCAATCGGGCACCCCAATCTGCCAGCATGCCCCCAACGAGGTGATGGCCCAGCGACCTCAGGGCCGAGGGGCGGTTCCCGGCTGGCCACAGACAGAGGCTTTTGTCGGGGCGCTGTCCCGTATTCAGCCGATCACGCCGAACTGGTACACCGTGGTCGCCCGGTAGGGCTGCCCGGGCGCCACGATGTTCTGGGGCAGCTCGGGGCAGTTCGGGGCGTTGGGAAAATGTTGAGGCTCCAGGCACACGGCCGCACGCGGGCGGTGTTGCACGCCCCATTTGCCCACGTCGGGCTTGGCGGCCGCGCCGAGCTGGCCGGCGGTATAGACCTGAAGCAAGGGCTCGGTGGTCCACACGCTCAGCGTGCGGCCGCTCGTCTCGCTGTGCAGCTGAGCGCACTGGCGCAGGGTCTCTGGTGTGTGGGAGGGCAGCGGGTAGCTCAGATCAATGTCGGACAGTGCGCCCAGGCGTTGCGGCTGGCGCAGGTCGTGCGGATGCCCGTCGAGCGATACGCGCCCACCGGTGGCAATGCCATCCGTTCCGGTGGCGAGCACGTCGTGGGCAGGCACCTGGAGCACGTGGCTGTCGATGCGCTGGCCCAGGCGCACACCATCGAGGTTGAAGTAAATGTGGCTGGTGAAGCTCGCTGGCCCGGGTTCGTCCAGCGCAGTGGCTTCGTGTTCGAGCACCAGCGCGTTGTCGTCGCTCAAGCGGTAGGTGAGTTGCAGGTCGAGCGTGCCGGGGAAGTCGTCTTCTGCGGTGAGGAAACGGTGGCGCAGCACCAGCGTTTGTGCGTCGGGCTGAGAGGCTTCGAAGGCGCGGTGGCGCGCGCCGCGAGGGCCGCCGTGGATGCAGTGGGCGCCCGAATTGGGGGTGAGGCGGTGTTCGCGCCCGTTCAGCGTGAAGCGTGCGCCGCCGATGCGCCCGGCGAAGCGGCCGACGAAAGCGCCCATGGAAGGCGAGCCGCTGATGACGTCAGAGAGCTGGTCGTAACCCAGGGCGACGTCGTCGAGCACGCCATGGCGATCGGGCACCACGATCTGCAGCACCTTGGCGCCGAGATTGGTGATGGCCACCACCATGCCGCGCGCGTTGCGCAGCAGGTAGAGGGCGGTGGGCCGGCCGTCCACGTCGCCCTGAAAGCGGGCGGGGTCGAGCAGATGGGGGAAGGGCGTTGGGGTCATGCCCCTTATTGTGGTCCGAGCGCGCGAATGAGTTGGTCGAGCTGTTCGAGCTCGGCGGGTTGCAGATCGGTCAGGGGCGCTCGCACCGGGCCGGCACCGTGGCCCACCAGTTGCGCGCCGGCTTTCACGATGCTCACCGCATAACCGGCACCCTTGTTGCGGATGTCGAGGTAGGGCATGAAGAATTGCTGCAGCAGGCGGTGCTGGGTGGCGTGGTCGTCGGTGCGCACGGCGTTGTAAAAGTCCATGGCCGTTTTCGGAATGAAGTTGAACACCGCCGACGAATACACCGGCGTACCCAGCGCCTTGTAGGCCGCCGCGTACACCTCTGCGGTGGGCAGGCCGCCCAGGTAGGAAAAGCGATCGCCCAGCTTGAGGTAGATCGACATCATCAGCTCGATGTCACCCACGCCATCTTTGAAGCCGATGAGGTTGGGGCACCGTTCGGCGAGCGTGGCGAGTGACGCGGGGGTGAGCTTGCAAACGTTGCGGTTGTAGACGATGACGCCAAACTTCACGCTCTTGCACACCTGCTCCACGTGCGCGATCAGACCGGCTTGTCCGGCTTCGGTCAGGTAGTGCGGCAGCAGCAACACGCCGTGCGCGCCCAGCCGCTCGGCTTCCTGGGCGTGCGCGATGGCGGTGCGCGTGGGGCCGCCCGCGCCCGCAATGATCGGCACCTTGCCGCGGCAGGTGTTCACGGCGGTGCGGATCACGTCGGCGTATTCCGCGCCGGCCAGCGAAAAATACTCTCCCGTGCCGCCCGCGGCAAACAACGCGCTGGCGCCGTAGGGAGCGAGCCACTCCAGCCGCTCGGCGTAGCCGCGGGGGTTGAAGTCGCCCTGGGCGTCGAAGTCGGTGACGGGAAACGACAGCAGGCCGCTGCCAACGATGGATTTGAGTGCCTGGGGGTTCACGGGGTCCTCTTCGTTGGCGGACTTCAGTCGAGCTTGATGTTGGCCTGGGCCACCACCGCACCCCAGCGCTTGCGCTCGCTTTCGAAGAAGCGGTCTTGTTCGGCCGACTGCATGGTCACCACCTCGGCGCCTTGCCCCGTGAGGCGGGCGCGCACGTCGGGGCTGCGGATGGCCTTGATGAGCTCGGCGTTCAGGCGCGCGATGATGGCCGCCGGCGTTCCGTTGGCCACCAGCGCGCCTTGCCAGGTGCCCGATTCGAAATCGGTCACGCCTTGCTCGGCCAGCGTAGGCACGTCGCCCACCAGCGGCATGCGCGTTTTCTTGGAGATGCCCAGCACCTTGAGGCGGCCGCTCTGCACATGCGGCAGCGTGGCCAGCATGCCGTTCATGATCACTTGTGTCTGGCCTGCCACGGTGTCGGTGACGGCTTGCGAGCCGCCCTTGTACGGCACGTAGGTCCACTTGGCGCCCGTGGCGCGTTCTACGGCCACGCCGGCCACGTGCGGCGCGCTGCCCACCGCCGTCACCGCGAAGTTGATGTCGGTGGTTTTCGAGAGCGCCACCAGCTCCTTGAGGTTGTTGGCCTTCACCGACGGATGCACTGCCAGCATGTGGGGCGAGTAAGCCAGCATGGTCACGCCGCGCAGGTCTTTGCTGGGGTCGAAGGAGAGCTTGGTGTACACGGCCGGGCTGATGGCCAGCGCGCCCACGTCGCACAGCAGCAGCGTGTGGCCGTCGGGTGCGGACTTGGCCACCAGATCGGCGCCCAGGTTGCCGTTGGCGCCGGGGCGGTTTTCCACCACCACGGGCTGCCCCATGTTTTCGGAGAGCACCTGGCTGATGGCGCGCGCAATGATGTCGGACGAACCCCCGGGCGGGTAGGGCACGATGATTTTCACGGGCTTGCTGGGGAACGCCTGCGCGTGCGCGGGCAGCCCCACGGTGACCAGGACGGCGGTGGAGGCAAGCAGTTGGCGGCGGTTCATGGACATGGGGTCTCCTTGGGTTTTCATTTGACGAGGCCGGGCAGCCACAGCGAGAAAGCGGGCACGTAGGTGACCAGCAGCAGACAGATGCCGAGCGCACCGTAGAACGGCGCGATCGTGCGCATCACCTGACCCACCGAGATGCCGCCGATGGCGCAGCCCACGAACTGGACCGACCCCACGGGTGGTGTGTTCAGGCCGAGCGCGCAGTTGATCAGCATCACGATGCCGAACTGCGTGGGGTCCATGCCGAACTGCATGGCGATCGGGAGGAAGATGGGCGTGCAGATCAGGATCGTGGCGGCCATGTCCAGGAAGGTGCCGAGCACGAACAGCAGCAGGTTGATCATGAGGAAGATCACCCACGGTTTGTCCGACACGGACTTCATCAACTCACCGGTGAGTTGCGGCACTTCGTACAGCGCCATGAAGTACCCGAACGCGGCCGAGATGCCGATGAGCAGCAGCACGACACCCGTGGTCTTGCAAGCCTTGGCGCAGGCCTTGAGGAAGTTGTGCCACGACAGCGTGCGGTACACCAGCACCGTGATGGCCAGCGCCCAGGCCACCGCAATCGACGCCGATTCGGTGGCGGTGAACGCACCCGAAAGAATGCCCGCCAGGATGATGACGATCACCAGCAGACCGGGCAATGCAGCGCCGAACGAGCGCAGCACTTCGCCCCAGCCCAGGAACTTGCCGCGTGTGGGATAGCCGCGCTTGACGGCCACGTAGTACGCTGCACCCAGGTTGCACAGGGTGAGGATCAACGCGGGAATAAGGCCGGCCAGGATCAGGCTGAGCACGCTCACCGAGGCAATGCCTGAAGTGGCGAGCGTGAAGATGATCATGTTGTGAGAGGTCGGCATGATGGCGCCGACCAGCGAGGCATGGGTGGTGACGTTGACGGCGTAGTCCGCGTCGTAGCCTTCCTTCTTCATCAGCGGGATCATTACCGAGCCAATGGCCGAGACGTCCGCCAGCGGCGAGCCCGCCACGCCACCGAACAGCGTGCAGCCCACCACGTTGCTCATGCCCAGGCCGCCGCGCACGTGGCCCACCAGGCTGTTGGCGAAGCGCACGATGCGGTCCGCGATGCCGCCGTACAGCATGAGCTCGCCCGCAAACACAAAGAACGGGATGGCCAGGAAGCTGAAGACCTGCATGCCGCCGACCATCTTCTGGAAGACGACAGCCACGGGCAGGCCAGCCACGAGGATGGTGGCCACGGACGACAGGCCAATGGCAAACGCCACGGGCACACCCAGGATCAGAAACAGGGTGAAGCTCAACCCCAAGACGGTCAGTTCCATGCGGGCTCCACCAGGGTGCCGCGCACCAGCGCGACGATGTGTTCGATCGAGAACAGCACGATCAGTGCGCCCGCGATCACGATGGGCAGGTAGTCGATGCCGTCGGGCACGGGCAGCATGGGTTTCTTCTCACCCCACTTGGCGCTCATCCAGAGCCATCCGCTTTGCACCATGAGCGCGCCGAACACCCCTACCAGCGAGTGGATGAGGAACTCGATGCGCCTTTGCCAGCGCAGAGGCAGCAGACTGACCAGCGACTCCAGACCGATGTGCCCGGCATCGCGCACGCCCACGGCCAGGCCGAAGGCAGTGACGAACAGAACCAGCAACATGGCCAGCGCCTCCGCCCAGGTGGGCGTGTCGTTGAAGACGTAGCGGCCAATCACTTGCCACTGCACGCACAGCACCACCGCGATCAGTCCGATCACGGCGAGCATCAGGCACAGCTTGGAGAGGCCCGCACAGAATTTGGTGAACATGGGAAGCCTTGCTCCCTCTTGCGCGAACACGCAAGAGGGCGGGGGTGACGAAGGGAGGGGGGCTTACTTGGTGTCTTGCACCACTTTGACCAGACGCTTCATGTCGGGCGTGGTCATGAACTTGTCGTACACCGGGCCCATCACGGACTGGAACGACTTCTTGTCCACCTCGACGATCTCGGCGCCTGCGGCCTTCACGTTGGCCAGCGATTTGGCTTCCTGTTCGTCCCACTTCTGCCGCTGGAACGCGACCGACTCCTTGGCGGCGGCCCGGATCATGTCCTGCTCCGCTTTCGGCAGCTTGTCGTAGACCACCTTTGACATCACCAGGATCTCGGGCGCCATGGAGTGTTCAGTCTTGGAGTAGATCTTCACAGCCTCGACGTGCTTGGCAGTGTCGAACGAAGGAATGTTGTTTTCCGCCGCGTCGATCAGGCCGGTCTTCAGACCCGTGTACACCTCGCCGTAGGGCATGGGCGTGGCGTTGGCGCCCATGGCGCTCACCAGCGCGACCCACAGGTCAGACTGCTGCACGCGAATCTTCAAGCCCTTGGCATCGGCCACGGTCTTGATGGGCTTCTTGGCGTAGATGGAGCGGGCACCGCTGTCGTAGAACGCCAGGCCGATGAAGCCAGCCGACTCGCAGCTCTTGAGGATCTCGTCACCCACCGGGCCGTCCAGCGACTTGCGCATGTGCGCGATCGAGCTGAACAGGAAGGGCATGGTCGGCACCTGCGTGAGCGGGCAGATGGCGTTCATCGGGCCCACGTTCACGCGCGTGAAATCGAGCGCACCGATCTTGACCTGGTCGATCGTTTCCTTCTCGCTGCCCAGGGCCTGCTTGTTGAAGACCTTGATCTTGTGCTTGCCGCCACTCTTCTTTTCGAGCAGCTCGCTCATGTACTTGACGGCGGCCACGGTGGGGTAGTCGTCGGCGTTGTGCGTGTCTGCCGAGCGGAACTCGGTGGCTTGCACGGAGAACGCGGCGCAGGCGGCCACGATGGTGAGCAGGGGTTTGAAGTTCATGTCTTCCTCAGCGCGTTGGGTTGGGTGGTAGGGAACAGTTGGAGCGGGCCTGGGGCCTCTTGTCGGAATGGGGATATCAGGTGTGACAGGTTGATTCGGGCAGCCCGCGCACACCGGGGTGGAGCGCGAACACACCTCCCGCCAGCGGCTGGTCGGACAGATCGCCGCCGGGCCGGATGGAGGTGACAAACAAGGTGTCGAGCCCGCTGCCGCCGAAGGCGCACATGGCCGGCTTCTTCACGGGCACGGGCAGTGAGCGGTCCAGGCGGCCGTCGGGTGTGAAGCGGTGCACCAGGCCGGCGTCGTTGCCGCAGATCCAGTAGCCGCCGTCGGTGTCCACCGCCGCGCCATCGGGGCGCCCGGGCAGGGGCCTCATGTCAACGAACACGCGCGGGCTGTGGGGTGTGCCGGTGTCGGTGTCGTACGGGTAAGCCCAGATGGTCTGCACGTTCGGGTGCGAGTCCGAGAGGTACATGGTCTTGCCATCGGGGCTGAACGCCATGCCGTTGGGCGTGATGAAGCCGCTGTGCAAGCTGCGCAGAGCGCCGGCTTCCAGTGCGTACAGGCTGCCGGCCCCTGCGCCGAGCGACATGTCCATCACCATCGTGCCGGCGCGCAGGCGGCCCTGGCGGTCGCAGCGGCCGTCGTTGAAGCGCATGCCGCCTTGCGGGTGCTGCACGGGGGCGATGGCGTCGTGGGTGAGGGTGCCGTCTTCGTGCGGCGTGAGCAGCGCCACGCCAGTTTCCATGGCCGCCACCCAGCGGCCATGTGGCGTGGCTTCGCTGCCGGTGGCCAGGGCGATGCAGCCGGTCATCTCGGGCGTGGGCCAGTGCCGCGCCTGGGCGGTGGAAGCGTTCCAGCACCAGAGCGCCTGCCCCGGGATATCGACCCAGAAGAGGCACTGCCGCTGCGCGTCCCACACGGGGCTTTCGCCCACGCCGTTGCGCGCGTCAATCACGAGTTCGGCCGCGGTGTTCATGGTGTTCAGAACGGGCCGGCCTTGACGAAGGCACCGCCCTGGTAAATGGCGGCCGGGTCGTTCAGGTCGGGCGCGCTGGTGCGGGCGTACACCGCCTCGCGGAACACGTCGGAGCTGTCTTGCGCCACAAAGCCGACGTGGCGCGCGCGGCTGTTGTCCCACCAGGTCACGGCGTTGTTGGACATGCCGAACACGATGCTGTGGCCCAGCACCGGTGTGCTCAGGCAGGCCGTGATGAGGCGGTGCAGGTCGTCGAAGCTCAGCCAGGTGGCGAGCATGCGGCGGTCTTTGGGCTCGGGGAACGAAGAACCGATGCGCACGCACGCGGTTTCGATGCCGTGGCGGTCGAAGTACAGGCGCGCCAGGTCTTCGCCAAAGGCCTTGCTCAGGCCGTAGAAGCCATCGGGCCGGGCAGGGTGGTCGGCGTGGATGGTCTCGCTCTGCTTGTAGAAGCCGGTGACGTGGTTGGAGCTGGCGAACACGATGCGGCGCACGCCATGGCGCCGCGCGGCCTCGTACAGGTGATACGCCCCGACGATGTTGGCCTGCAGGATGGCGGCAAACGGCGCTTCCACCGAGATGCCGCCCATGTGCACGATCGCGTCGCAGCCCTGCACCATCGCATCCACCTGGGCTGCATCGGCCAGGTCGGCCTGCACCACTTCTTCGCCGGGCTTGGCGGCGCCCACCTCGGCCTTGTCGGACAGGCGCAGCACGTCGCAGTTGGCCTTGAGGCGCTCGCGCAGGGCGGTGCCCAGGCCGCCGGCAGCGCCGGTGAGCAACAAACGGTGATGGGTCTTGAGCGTGGCGGGCATGGCGGGTGGCGGTGATGTCTCGAAGGGCAAGGGGCTTGGACTTTCGCGGGGGCTTTGCTACAGTGCGCCCATCTTGTGTTGTCTGTTGTCGGTCGTCAGACAACTTGGGCGAATTGTGTGAACGCGACAATGGCGTGTCAAGGAAAAAACCATGCCCCCCGTGAATACCCTAGGTGATGACACCACGGCCCTGGCCGCCCCGCCGCCCAGAGCGCGCCGCCCGCGCGGCCTGGTGCCTGAAATCGTCGACACCCTTGCCGCTGACATGCGCGAAGGCCGCTTGCAGACCGGCGACAAGCTGCCCACCGAATCGGAACTGGTGGCGCGTTTTGAGGTGAGCCGCACCGTGGTGCGCGAGGCCATTTCGCGGCTGCAGGCTTCAGGCCTGGTGGAAACGCGGCACGGCATCGGCACCTTTGTGATGGCGCCGCCCGAGCAGAGCAACTTCCGCATTGCGCCCGAAGACTTCGCCACCGTGGCCGATGTGGTGTCGCTGCTGGAGCTGCGCATCAGCCTGGAGAGCGAGGCCGCCAGCCTGGCCGCGCAGCGGCGCGAAGAGGTCCACCTGCAGAACATGGCGGCGGCGCTGGCCGCGTTTGAGTCGTCCATTGCCGAGTCGTCCGATGCCGTGCCGTCAGATTTCCAGTTCCATATGGAGGTGGCGCGCGCCACCGGCAACCGCCACTTCGCGGACCTCATGACCTACCTGGGCACCATGATCATTCCGCGCACCCGCATCAACACCGCCAACAGCGCCCCCGAAGGCCGCCTGGCCTACCTGCAGCGCGTGCATGGTGAGCACCAGAAGATCTACCAGGCGATCCACGCACGCGACGCCGACGCCGCACGCCTGGCCATGCGCACCCACCTGGCCAACAGCCGCGAGCGGCTGCGCCGCGCGCAGCCGAACTGAGTGGTTCGGGGTCGCAGCTGCACCGGCCAATACGTTGGGCGGCAGGGAATTAGGCCTTACGCAGGCCTCAGCCCTCAATCCTCCCGATTGTTGTTCCGCGATGATGGAAAGGCGTGCACCGGGGTTGGCGTGACGGACCTACCAGGCGGTCGAAGTTGCTGCGGTAGTGCGCACGCTTAGAGCAGGCTTTTGGCGACGCGATCTCTCAACTAGGATGTCGGCAATCGGCCAGGAGCAGACTTCCACCATCATGTACTGTCCAAATTGCAACAGCAACGTCGCTGAACCTGCCGCTCATTGCACCTCTTGTGATGCAGACTTCACCGCAGAAAGCAGTTGGAAACCGGTGTCGTCGGAGAAGGAAACGAGAACTCGGCCTCCTGTCTTTTCAGGCCAACCAAAGCTACGTCATGCGGCGCAGTCAATCCCCATATTCCTTTTGGCAGGGCCTGTGATTGGGCTCGTGATGTTCGCACTTCACTCCGATACAAAAGGCTCGCTAGCGCTCACCCTTAACCCCTTTGCAATCATCGGGGCGTTCACGATAGGAGGCCTGCCAGCTTTCGTCGCCGGTCTCCTGTATTGCTGCATCACCCTTACGCTGGTGTCCTTGTTTCCCAACCTGATCGTGGGCAGGGGCTTTGGATCAGCGGTCGGCTTTGTGGCCGGAGGCATTGCCGCTACAGCGTTTTCCTACATGTTCATGCCCAAGCCAAGTGATATGGGTGGGGTCATAACAGGCTTATCTATGGCATCTGGACTAGTGAGTGGTTTCGTTGCGGCGCGGCTAGTGCCCGTTGGAAGGCAACAGGCTGAACCTCGACTCAGTAAGCCTTACATCGACAGAGACCTCTGAAAGAGACGGCATTGGGACCGGTCGCGCCTGAGCAATATGACGGTCATCGGCCACCATCAGTCGATGGGGTATTTCGGAAGCGGACGTTCAACCTTTGGCATGAGGGGTGACCGACCGGTTCAGCCGGTTGGGTATACCTTCGATGGTGAGGGGTTAGGCCCCACCTTGCGAGAGTGCTCTTTTGATGGCGTGCTCCAGATACTCGCGGTCGTTTCGCGCGAACCATTGGATCAAGCGAACCATACCGTAGCTCACCACGATTAATCCAATGCCGGCCAGCGGGAAGAACCAAACCTCTGGCTTTTTTGCAACCGCGACGGCAGCTTCTACTGTCCAAAGGACGCAATACCCAAACCAGAAAGTCATGAACGCTTTGACGGGCCAGGGCAGTCCGAATGCTCCGCGGAGCACTGACCCACGCGAGGCTGGTTCGAATCTGCCCAAGAAAACTGGCTTGAACGAGTTCTGGACAAAGGGAATGCTGCGCACAAGCTTCACCTTCTCCTCGGTTACTTTCCCAGTCATCACTTGCCCGACGAACGCACCCAGAAGGGATGACTCCGTTGCGTTCTGAAGCCTGGTGATCGATTCGGACACAGGCAGCGGCGAGTGAAACTCAACGGGCACGGTGCCGAACAGGGCGTTGGGAATTGCGCGAAGCATCGGTTATGCGTCCTAACGTTGAAATTTGCGGCGCACGCGCAGCGGTTGTCCGCAAGATTGACTGGTTCTGGCACGGTCCGCAGCACTCTTTGGCGCGTCATCTGCAGGCTCACCAAAACCTCCCTTTTTTGAAGCCCTCTCGCGTAGCTGCTTAACAGCGTCCACTTCGCGCTGGGTGCTTGAACGGCCGCAGCGGGCCCGAAGCGGACAGCTACACGACGAGCGAAAACTCGCCAGTGGCAGTGCTGAAAATCCTAAAGTCAAATCTCAGATTGGTTAGCTTTAATGAGAGTGAATGACTCTTTCGTGAGCACCGAGACGCACTCATTGCGCCCTACGATGAGGTACTCATGCACCCACGACAGTCGTCCTGAAGAGAAGCTCGGTCGTATTGCTTCCAAGGCCTTCCATCCACCGTCCCTGACTTCGTAGAGCCAGCCATTTTTCAAACTACCGAGCGGCAAAAGCTCGGCCAAGTCAAGTTCGTCGAGTACGCGGAAGCCATAGGTCTGACTGAAATGAATCTCAACAGCCCATTCCCTCGACGCCACGAAAACCGATAGTCCATCGTGCGTGTCGAAATGAAGAGATTCGACATCTACTGTGGTGCTTGAAGGAAAGGCGTTCTCGATCTGCGTGAGAACAGGTGTAACTGTCAGTTTCACTTTCGTTTCTGCTCGATTGAGCCTCTAGTTTGAAGAACGCGCAATGTCCGCTTCTGGCCGATTGCAGCCGCCCATAGTCTAGGTCGGGTCCATCCCGCGCATGCCCGTTGCAGCAACATGCGCCCATCAAGCCCAGATTTGCAGCGCCCGGCGCATGGACCTCGGCGGCACTTCGCCTTCAGCGCCCGACAGGGGCATTCCCCGCCACTGCCGAGGTGCGTTCCCCGGCGCTACAGTGTCCGTCTGCTCATGGGCTGCCGGCGGTTCGGCCAGGCATGGGCTCAAGGGGTTGTCATGCTGTGGTTGATCGTCGGTCTGGTGCTGTTTCTGGGCGTGCACTCGGTGTCCATCGTCTCGCCGCTGGGGCGGAATGCGTTGGCGCAGCGCATGGGTGAGAACGCCTACAAGGGCGTGTACACGCTGGTGTCTTTTGCGGGTCTTGCGCTCATCGTCTGGGGCTATGGCCTCGCGCGGCAGGCGCCTGTGCCGCTGTACAGCCTCCCTACGGGTTTTCGGCATCTGGCGGCCCTGCTCATGCTGCCGGTGTTCGTGCTGTTGCTCGCGGCGTACCTGCCCGGTCGCATTCAGCGGGCGGCCAAGCATCCCATGTTGCTGGCCGTGAAGCTCTGGGCGCTGGCGCACCTGCTGGCCAACGGCACGCTGGCCGATGTGCTGCTGTTCGGGGGCTTTTTGGCCTGGGCGGTGGCCGACCGCATTTCGGTGAAGCGCCGGGCCGCCGCCGGGCTGTTGCGTGCCGCACCGCAGATGGAGGGGCGTGCCATCAACGATGCCATTGCCGTGGTGGGCGGGCTTGCGCTGTACGCGCTCACCGTCGTCTGGCTGCACGCCTGGCTGCTGGGTGTAAGGCCGATGGGCTGAAATCGACACACGCAGGGGAACCCTGCGTGGTGCACGCGCACCAATTGGGCTGTTCCACTTCTCAACCACTTTGCGAATGAACCCGACACGCCCGTCCAACGCCATTTCTCTGACCGTGCTCGCCGTGGCAGGCACGCTGTTTGCCGCAGCTGCGCATGCGCAAACGTCCAATGTCTCGACCGAACTCGTCGCCAAAGGGCTGCAAAACCCCTGGGGCCTCGCCTTCATCGGCGAGGGTCGCATGCTGGTGACCGAGCGGCCGGGCCGCATGCGCGTCATCGGCGCCGATGGTCGTGTGGGCGAGCCGCTCAAGGGCGTGCCGGCGGTGGACGCCGTGGGGCAGGGCGGTCTGCTCGATGTCGTCACCGACCGCGACTTCGCGCGCAACCGCACGGTGCACTTTTGCTACGCCGAACCGGGCATGGGCGGCAACTCCACCGCCATGGCGTCTGCACGGCTGTCGGCTGACGCCACCGCGCTGGAAAACGTGCAGGTCGTCTTCACGCAAAAACCCAAGGTGGCGAGCCGGCTGCACTTTGGCTGCCGCATCGTGCAGGCCGAAGACGGCAGCCTCTTCCTGGGGCTGGGCGACCGCTTCCAGCGCATGGCCGACGCACAGACGCTGGACACCCACCATGGCAAGGTCGTGCGGGTGCGCCCGGACGGCAGCGCCCACCCCGACAACCCCTTTGTGGGCCGCGCCGGCGCGCTGCCCGAGATCTGGAGCCTGGGCCACCGCAATGTGCAAGGCGCGACCCTGGGGCCCGATGGGCGTCTGTGGACCATCGAACACGGCCCGCAAGGCGGCGACGAGCTCAACCGCACCGATGCCGGTAAAAACTATGGCTGGCCCGTCATCACCTACGGCGAAAACTACGGCGGTGGCAAGGTGGGCGAAGGCCTCACCCGCAAAGCCGGCCTGGAGCAGCCGTTGCTGCACTGGACGCCTTCCATCGCTCCTTCGGGGATGGCATTCGTCAAGAGCGCGCGGTATGGTGCGGACTGGCAGGGCAACCTGCTGGTGGGATCGCTCAAGTTTCGTTACCTGGCGCGCCTTGTGATGGACGGCGAGCGCGTGGTGCGTGAAGACAAACTGCTGCCCAACCTGGGGCAACGCATCCGCGACGTGCGCCAGGGCCCTGACGGCTTCATCTACCTGCTCACCGACGACCGCGACGGCCAGCTGTTGCGCCTCAAACCCGGACCCTGACACCATGACCACCACGCCCCGACCGGTTGCCGCGCACTTCCCGCATCCCCTGGACAACCGCGCGGGGCTCGCCCGCCACTACAAGGCGGTGCGCGAGCGCAGCCGCACGCTGGCCGCGCCGCTTTCGCCAGAGGACAGCCAGGCGCAGTCCATGCCCGACGCCAGCCCGACCAAATGGCACCTCGCGCACGTCACGTGGTTTTTTGAAACCTTCGTGCTCGAACGCTTCGAGCCCGGCTTCGAGCCGTTCGACCCGGCGTTTCGCATGCTGTTCAACAGCTACTACCAGGGCGTGGGTGAGCAGTTTTCGCGGCCTCTTAGAGGGCTGCTTACGCGACCCGATCTCGCCACCGTGTGGCGCTGGCGCGAGCAGGTGGACGCGCGCATGGCGCACCTGATCGAACACACCGACAGCACCGACGCGCTGCGCCTGATCGAGCTCGGCCTGCACCACGAGCAGCAACACCAGGAGCTGCTGCTCACCGATGCCAAACACCTGCTCTCCATCAACCCGCTGCGCCCGGCCTACCAGCGCCACTGGCCGCTGGTGTCGGTGGCACAGGTCGCGCCGAGCTGGGTGGAGCAACCCGGCGGCCTGGTCGAAGTCGGCCACGCGGGCGAGGGTTTCGCGTTCGACAACGAACTGCCCCGCCACCGCCAGTGGCTCGAACCCTACGCCCTCATGAACCGGCTCGTCACGCACGGCGAGTGGTGGGCCTTTGTGCAGGACGGAGGCTACGACGAACCGCGCTGGTGGCTGGCGGCAGGCTGGGACTGGGTGCGCGCGCAAGGCGTGCGTGCGCCGCTGTATTGGCACCTGCCCGAAGACGCCCATGCGCTGCCCACCGTGTTCACATTGCATGGCGAAGCCCCGCTGGACCCGCACACACCGGTCACGCACATCAGCCACTTCGAGGCCGATGCCTTTGCGCGCTGGGCCGCGGCCACCCACACCGAGTGGGCCGGCGCGCGCCTCCCCACCGAGCCCGAATGGGAAGCCGCCGCCGCGCGCCTGCCGGTGCAAGGCAACCTGCAGGAAGGCAACGCCCTGCACCCGCTGCCCGCACGCCCCTCGGCCGCCGGCGGCCTGTTGCAGATGTACGGCGACGTGTGGGAATGGACCAGCAGCAGCTACAGCGCCTACCCCGGTTACCAGCCCGCCGAAGGCGCGGTGGGCGAGTACAACGGCAAGTTCATGATCAACCAGACCGTGCTGCGCGGCGGCTCGTGCGCCACACCCGCGTCCCACCTGCGCGCCACTTACCGAAACTTCTTCCCGACCGATGCGCGCTGGCAGTTCAGTGGCCTGCGCCTGGCGCGCGGCGCGTAGTTCCCACCTCACCCAGGGCCACCCCATGCGATACACCGACCAAGCCCCTCAGTTCGTGCAGTTGCACCACCCGGTGCCCGGCGCCGTGCGCCCCGAGCTCATTGCCGGGCTGCTGGAGACGCCGGCGCGCATTGCGCCCAAGTTCCTCTACGACGCGCTGGGCTCGCGCCTCTTTGACGCCATCACCGAACTGCCCGAGTACTACCCGACCCGCACCGAGGCCGCCCTGTTCACGCAGCACGGCGCCGACATGGCGCGCCACATGCCCGCTGGCGCGGTGCTGATCGATCTGGGGGCTGGCAGCTGCGCCAAGGCAGCGCGCCTGTTCCCGGTGCTGCAGCCGGCCGCTTACGTGCCGGTGGACATTTCGGTGGACTACCTGCGCGACACGCTGGGCGAGCTGCAGCAACGCCACACCGAGCTGCCCATGCTCGGCCTGGGTATGGACTTTTCCACCCGCTTCGCCCTGGGCGCGGCCGCCACCGAATGGCTGGGCGATCGCGGGCTGGCCGAGCAGGCGCGCGTGGTGTTCTACCCTGGTTCGAGCATTGGCAACTTTCTGCCCGACGAAGCGCTGGCCTTGCTGTGCCAGGCGCACGCGGTGTGTGAGGCCGGTGGCAGCGGGGGCGGCCTGCTCATCGGGGTGGACCGCGTCAAGCCGCGCACCGTGCTCGAACCGGCCTACGACGACGAACTCGGCGTCACCGCCGCGTTCAACCGCAACCTGCTGCGCCACGTCAACCGGCTGCTGGGCGCCGACTTCGCGCCCGCCGCGTGGCAGCACGTGGGCCTGTACAACGCCGAAGAATCGCGCATCGAGATGCACCTGCAGGCCCATGGCGCGCAGACCGTTCGCTGGGACGGCGGCACGCGCACCTTTGCCGACGGCGAGCGGCTGCACACCGAGAACTCCTACAAATGGGACCCGGAAGACTTCGAAGCCCTGCTGCGCGAAGCCGGCTTCGGACCACCCCGGCACTGGACCGACGCCAACAACTGGTTCAGTGTGTTCTGGGCGCCGGCCTGAGGTTCACAGCGCCACGCTGCGAAACCCCGCGTGGATGTCGGTTCGCGCGGCGCTGAAAAAATTGCGGTACGCCGGGTGGCGCATGCGCGGCGCGGTACCCGGGCCGGCACCCTTGAGCACGGGGCGGCCGTCAAACCAGGGCTCGGAATAGTCCCGGTAAGGATGGGCCACGAACCCGGGGTAGGGCGCGAAAGCGCTCGCGGTCCATTCCCACACCTCGCCCCAGGCAAAGCCCGGTTGCGTGTGCGCGGCGTGTGTCCACTCGGCTTCGGTGGGCAAGCGCCGCCCCGCCCACAGGCACCAGGCCTGCGCCTCGTGCGCACTGAGGTGGCAGGCCGGTGCCTGCAAGTCCAGCGGCTGCCAGCGGCCAAAGCGATGGTGTTCCCAGCCCAGGCTGGCGCGGCGCAGGTGGCGCGGCGGCGCGGCACCGCCCGCCTCCACCAGCGGCAGGTAGTCTGACCAGCGCACCGCGCGCGCATCGATCTCGAACGCGTCGACCGGCACGCGGTGCAAGCCGAGTTCGTTGTCGAACGCGAAGCCCGGACCGCCGTGGCCCAGCGCCACGGTGCCCGCAGGCAGGGAGAGGTTTCCACCCAGCGGTGCAGGCCGCGCGATGGGTGTGTCACCCGGGTCGATGCCCAGCGTTTGCGCCATGAACACGGCGGCCTCCGCGTGCATGTCTTCGTGGAACAGCGCGAGGCGGAAAAAATACAAAGCGTCGTCGGTGTCTTCGGCCTGCGCCAGCAGCGCGAGCGTGTCGCGCAGGCTGGCCTCCAGGTCGGCGCGCACGGCGTCGGCGTCTGGCAGGTTGAGGTGCCAGCGGGTGCCGTGAGCGACCGTGCTGGAGTTGTAGAGGGCGTCGGCGTCCAGCCCGCGTGTGGCCTGGCGGGCGGGGTAGCGCGGTGCATCGGGGTGGGCGCTGGTGCCCATGCTGCGTTGCGTGTTGCGCACCAGCCACCAGTCGGCGAACCAGCCCAGGTGGCCCAGCTCCCACAGGGGAGGGTTCAGCTCGGGCGTGCAGGGCACCTGCAAGCTTGGGTCCAGCGCGGCTTCAAACGCAGCGAACTGGCGCAGCGTGCGCGCTCGCGCGTCCACCAGCAACCGCGCGATGGTGACCCGGTCGCCACAACGGGCTTGGTCGGCCTCGCTCCATTGGCGGGCCAGGCCATCGGACACAATCCAGCCTCTGGTGGCACCCATGTCCAAACCTTCCCTGTGTATCGTCACGCCTGCGCTGGCCGACGCCAACAACGGCAACTGGCAGACCGCACAGCGCTGGGCGCGGTTGCTCTCAAGTCATTATCGGGTGCATGTGGCGCGGCAATGGCCCGACGCGCACCTGCCCGACGCCGATCTGCTGCTGGCGCTGCACGCGCGCCGATCCGCCCCTTCCGTGGCAGCCTGGAGCGAAACGGGGCGTGGGCTGGTGGTGGTGCTCACCGGCACCGATCTCTACCGTGACATCGCCCACGATGCGAGCGCGCAGCGCTCGCTGGGGCTGGCGCACCGGCTGGTGGTCCTGCAGGAGCACGGGCCTCTGGACCTGCCGCCCACCCTGCGACCCAAATGCCGTGTGGTGTTTCAGTCGAGCCCGAGCCGCCAGACCCTGAGCAAGACCAGGGCGCACCTGCGCGCTGTGATGGTGGGCCATCTGCGCGACGAAAAGTGGCCGCAAACTTTGTTCGAGGCCGCCCGCCTGCTGCGCGCCGACGAGGGCATCCGCATCGACCACATCGGCCATACGCTGGAGCCTGCGCTGGGCGAGGCCGCGCGCCAGACCGCGCTTGACTGCCCGCACTACCGCTGGCTGGGCGGCCTGCCGCACGCCGCCACACGCCAGCGCATCCAGCGCGCACACGTGCTGGTGCACACCAGCCGCATGGAAGGGGGTGCACACGCGATCCTGGAAGCCGTGCGCTGCGGCACCCCGGTGCTGGCCTCGCGCATCCCCGGCAACGTGGGCATGCTGGGCGAGGGCTATGGCGGTTACTTCCCGGGGGGCGATGCGCACGCACTGGCAGCGCTGCTGCGCCAATGCCGTGACGGGCTTGCCGCGCCCGCTGGCAGGCTGGAGGCGCTGCAAGCACAATGCACAGCCAGAGCCCCGCTCTTCGATCCGCTGGCCGAAAAGGCCGCCCTGCTGGCGCTGCTGGCCGAATTGCTTCCGTGAACGCAACCACTGCGCGAACCACCCGACGTTTCCAGAGGACCCCATGAACGCACCCCTGACCTCCGCCGCCACCCAGCCTCGCCTCACCAGCCTCTCGCACGGAGGGGGTTGCGGCTGCAAGATTGCCCCTGGCGTGCTCAGCGAAATCCTCAAGGGCACCAGCGCCATGCCCATCCCCAAGGCGCTGCTCGTGGGCATCGAGACGGCCGACGACGCGGCGGTGTACCAGCTCAACGACGAGCAGGCGCTGATCGCCACCACCGACTTCTTCATGCCCATCGTCGACGATCCGTTCGACTTCGGCCGCATCGCCGCCACCAACGCCATCAGCGACGTGTACGCCATGGGTGGCACGCCCATCATGGCGCTGGCCCTGGTGGGCATGCCGATCAATGTGCTCTCCACCGAGACCATCGGCAAGATCCTGGCGGGCGGCCAGAGCGTGTGCGAGGCTGCGGGCATTCCGATTGCGGGCGGTCACACCATCGATTCCGTGGAGCCCATCTACGGCCTGGTGGCCTTGGGCCTGGTGCACCCGAAGCGCGTCAAGCGCAACGCCGACGCGCGCGTGGGCGACCGCCTGATTCTGGGCAAGCCGCTCGGTGTGGGCGTGCTGTCGGCTGCGCTCAAAAAGGATGCGCTCGCGCCCGAGGGCTACGCGCAGATGATCGCGACCACCACCCAACTCAACACCCCCGGCCCAGACCTGGCCGCCATCGATGGCGTGCACGCGCTCACCGACATCACCGGATTCGGTCTCGCAGGCCATGTGCTGGAGATGGCGCGTGGTTCGGCCACTACGGTGCGCCTGGACATGGCGCGTGTGCCCCTGATCGAAGGCGTGCGCGGCCTGGCCGGCGCCGGCATGGTCACGGGCGCGTCTGGCCGCAACTGGGCGGCCTATGGCCATGAAGTGCGTCTGGGCGCCGGCCTGCAACCGGTGGACCAGGCGCTGTTGAGCGACCCGCAAACCAGCGGCGGTCTGCTGGTGGCCTGTGCGCCCGAAGCCGTGGCCGAGGTGCTGGCGGTGTTCCAGCGGCACGGCTTTGCGGGCGCCACCGAAATCGGCGAGATCGTGCCGGCGCAGGCCGATGGCGTGCGCCTGCTGGTGGACTGAATGTTCGGAGGCCTCGCATGAACCGCCAACGCATCAGCTCGGGCTCCCCGTTCGAAGAACAGATTGGGTACTCGCGCGCCGTGGTCGCGGGCGACTGGGTGCTGGTCTCGGGCACCACCGGGTTCAACTACGCCACCATGCAGATTTCGGACGATGTCGTGCAGCAGGCCGAGCAGTGCTTCCTCAACATCGAGGCGGCGTTGCAAGAGGCAGGCGCCAGCCTGGACGACGTGGTGCGCGTGAACTACGTGCTGCCCGACGCTTCATTGTTCGAGGCCTGCTGGCCCGTGCTGCGCAAGTACCTGGGGCGGGCTCGCCCGGCGGCCATGATGATCTCGGCGGGCCTGCTGGACCCGCGCATGAAGATCGAAATCGAAGTGACCGCGCTCAAGGCGCGTTGAGCCTGGACCATGCACCCCACACCCATCCTGGCCTTTGATGTGTTCGGCACCGTGGTCGACTGGCACGGCAGCATCGTGCGCGAGGTGCAGGCGCTGTACCCGCAGGTCGATGCCGACGCCTTTGCCACCGCGTGGCGCGCGGGCTACCAGCCTGCCATGCAGCGCGTGCGCTCGGGCGAGCTGGGCTGGACGCTGATCGACGACTTGCACCGCATCGTGCTGGACGGCCTGCTGCCCAAGTTCGGTTTGGCCCATCTGGGTGAAGACGAGCGCGATCACCTCAACCGCGTCTGGCACCGGCTTGACCCGTGGCCCGACACGGTGGCGGGCCTGACCCGGCTCAAGACTCGGCACACGCTGTGCACACTCTCCAACGGCAACCTTGGCCTGCTCACGAACATGGCCAAGCGCGCGGGCCTGCCCTGGGACTGCGTGCTTTCGGCCGAGGTGTTTCGCGCCTACAAGCCCGACCCGCGCACCTACCTCGGCGTGGCCGAGGTGTTCCGCGTGGCGCCGTCGCAGGTGATGCTGGTGGCCGCCCACCAGGACGACCTGGCCGCTGCCCGCGCTTGCGGTCTGTCCACGGCCTACGTGGAGCGGCCGCTGGAATTCGGGACGGCGCGCCCCAAGGACGTGTCACCCGACGCGGCCAACACCTGGCACGCGCGCGATTTCCTGCACCTGGCCGATCAGCTCGGCTGCTGAGCGCCGCTTATTCGACGCGCACGCTCGCGGTGGCTGCAGCCGCGAGCGGCTGGCCTGCTTTCACGTTGTCCAGCAGTTCCAGCTTGAGCGTGTAACTGCCCGCCGGCGGTGCCAGCCACACCTCGGTTTGCCCCTCTACAAACTCCATGACCGCCGGTGCGCCGGAAGCGGGCGTCACCGTCAGGCGGAAGTGGCCGGTGTCGGGCAGGCGCTGCGCGAGGTGGGCCACGTTGAGCGCGGAGGCGTGGAACTGCACGCGAAACGGGGTCTTCACCACCGGGCCTTCGAGCGCCAGGCTCACGCCGGGCACCGAGAGGGTTTTGGGATCGGTCGCGTTCTTCTTCGTGACGGTGATGGTCGCCGGCTTGCTGTACACGAAATGGGGCAGGTGTTGCTGGTCGGCCAGCAGCATGCGCAACGTGTAGGTGCCCGGGGGCAGCGTGAGCACAGTTTCCATCTGGCCTTTGCCGAAGTGGATGTACTGGTCGTTGAACGGCAGCGCCTGCTTGAAGTTCAGCGGCAGGTCGCGGTTGACGAGCAGGTGGTGGTGACCGCTCTTGGCGCGGCCCGGCTGCGCAATGGGCGCAAGCCCCCAGCCGCCTGAGAGACCGAACTTGAGCAGGTACGGCGTTTCGATGCGGTCGCCGTCCTTGAGGTTGGTGAAGTAGGCCTCGGCGGTGAGCCGCGGCGCGGCGGCTTGCCAGGGGTGGGGTTTGTCGGCTGGGTCAGGGGTCTGGGCCTGGGTGGCGCCCGTCGCCAGCAGACTGGCCAGCGCCAGGGTGCGGCAAAAGCGTTTTGGGTTCATGGCGGGGATCCGTGGGATACCCCCTAGTCTATGGCGGGCCACGCCCGCTTAGCCAGGCCGGTAACGCGTCACAAAGGCCTGATCGATCCGGTTTTTCCACCACCACGCCCAGGCGCCTTCGGCGTGCAGTGGCCCGTAGGTGGCAATGGCGTGGCCCGTGCCGCACGAGAGCAGGTTGAGGGTGTGGCGCGGTGGCATGTGCGGCTTGAGCGGCTGACCCTTGTGGGCGGCCAGCAGGTTGTGCGCCAGCGGCGGGCCGGCGCGCACCGCGTACACACCGCTCCTGGCGTGGGGCTGGTCGGCGCGGGTGCACACGTCGCCTGCCGCAAACACCTCGGGGTGGCTGGTGCTTTGCTGGCAGGCGTTCACCAGCACATGCCCACCTTCCGACAGGGCCAGCCCGCTGGTCTGCAGCCATGCAGGCGCGTGCGTGCCGATGGCCAGCAAGGGCACGTCGCAGGCCAGGCGCGCGCCGTTGCCCAGGTGCACCTCGCCTTCCGAGATGCCGGTGCAGGCCTCGCGCAGCACAGTGATGCCGCGCCGCTTGAGCTGGTGGAGCACGCGGCGCTGCACGCCCGGGCTGTAGTGGGCCAACACCTCCTGCCCACCGGTGACGAGCGTAAAGCTGGCGCCCTGCTGGCCGTTGCGGCGGATCGCCTGCTCGGCCGCAAAGACCAGCTCGACGCCGCCCGCGCCCGCACCCACGACCGCGAGCGACACAGGTTGGCGTCTGGCCATGGCCATCACTTGCGGCCAGAGGGCGGTGAAGGCTTCGATGGGCCGGATCGCCAGTGCGTGCGTGGCGGCTCCGGGCATGTCGGTTTCCAGGCGCGTGCGGTCCAGGGTGGCGCCCGTGTCGATGGACAGCAGGTGGTAGCTGAGGCTGGCGGGCACGCCCGGCATGCCCTGGGCGGCGCTCACCTGCACGGTGCGCGTGCCGGCGTCGATGCCGCTGCAGCGCCCCTGCACCCAGCGCACGCCGGCCGCGCGCACCAGCGGCTCCAGCGCGATGCGGCCCTCGTCTTCGCTGTAGTGGCCCGCCACGAAACCCGGCGTCATGCCGCTGTAGGTTTGGTGGGGGTAGGGCGTGAGCAGCGTCACGTCCAGATCGGCGGGCCGTTGCCGGGCCAGGCTGGCGAGCACGTGCAAGTGCGCATGGCCCGCGCCGAGCAGCAGGAGTTTCTGGATGCCGTGGTGCATGCCCCGATGTTACGGGGTGGACGCTGCGGCGCCTGTCGCCCAGCGCATGTCGGTCACCCAGCCCTGGCTCGCGCTGGCGGTGTTGTCGCTGTCTGCCCCCAGCAGCACGCGCGTGACCGGGGGCGCACTGGTTCTCGGGGTCGCGCGGCCCTGGGGCAGTTCATCGGCGAAGAGGTCGATCATGTCTTGTGCCACGTCGCGCGACTCGCTCACCCAGCGCCCTAGTGGCGCACCGCGTCCTTGCAGGCTGATGTAGCGCACGCGCTGGGTGTAGGGGTTGGTGCCCTGGGTGAAGGCGGGGTGGGTGCTGTCCCACACGTAGCACAGCGTGGCCGCAGGCAGCGCTTCACCGCTCACGCTGCGCGCGATGCGCAGCACCGAGCGTTCCACAAAGGGCACACGGTCCAGCGCATGGTCGAACATCACGCAGACCTTGAGCGCGGCGTCATCGCCCGCCTTGGTGAGGATGTCGGCCGGGGCGGTGCCGCCCGAGAGCGGCTTGTCCAGCCGCCAGCGCCACTGAAGCCGCGCTGGCGCGGGGCCGCGCCAGTCCTGGACGAGCGTGCCGTAGCTGGCCTCGGTGCGCACCTGCACGGCGCGGGTGTCATCGATCACGCCGGCTTCGAAGTGGGTGGGCGCAATGCGGGCCTGCTGTTTCGGAAAGCCCACGAAGCGCCACGCCGGGTTGAGCGCGCCGTCGGCTTGCAGCAGTGGCGCCAGCGCAGGCGGGGTTTGCGCCTGCAGGCCCGCCGCAGCGCTCAGCGCCAGCACCAGTGCGAGTGTGCGGGGCGCGTTCATTGGCGTTTCCAGTCGTGGTAGCGGCGCACCCAGGCCAGGAGCCGCTGTGGTGCGTGCGCGCGCTTCCATTCGCCGGCCGCGTACTTGTTAGCTTCGGCCAGCGTGGGGTAAGTGTGCAGGGTGCCGAGGATTTTGTTCAGGCCCAGGCCGTGTTTCATGGCGAGCACGTACTCGGCCAGCAGGTCGGCCGCGTGGGTGCCGACAATGGTCACACCGAGGATGGTGTCTTTGCCCGGTGGCGTGAGCACTTTCACGAAGCCCCGCGCTTCGCCGTCGGCAATGGCGCGGTCCAGGTCGTCGATGCCGTAGCGCGTCACCTCGAAGGCCACGCCCTGCGCCTTCGCGTCCTGTTCACTCAGCCCCACGCGCGCCACTTCGGGGTCGACGAAGGTCGCCCAGGGAATCACGCGGTAGTCGGCCTTGAACCGGCGGAACTCGCCAAACAGGGCGTTGACCGTGGCGTACCAGGCCTGGTGCGACGCGACGTGGGTGAACTGGTAAGGGCCTGCCACATCGCCCGCGGCATAAATGTTGGGGTAGACCGTTTGCAGGTATTCGTTGGTGTCCACCGTCTTGTGCGTGGGGATGCCGAGTTCTTCCAGGCCGTAGCCGCTCAGGCGCGCGCTGCGGCCCAGCGCGCACAGGAGCTCGTCGAACACGATGCGTTGTTCGACGCCGTTGTGGTTCACCACGAGCACCTTGTCTTCGCGGTCGCCGTTGCCCTCGCGCTCGCAGCGCAGGGCCTGGTGGGCGGTGCGCACGTCCACACCGTCGGCCTGCAGGGCCCGGCGCACCGCTTCGCTCACGTCTTCGTCTTCGCGCAGCATCAGGCGCGGCGCCATCTCCACCAGCGTCACCTGCGAGCCCAGGCGCGCAAAGGCCTGTGCCAGTTCGCAGCCGATCGGCCCGCCACCGAGCACCAGCAGTCGTCGGGGGGCGCGGTCGAGTTCGCCAAAGCGTTCCCACAGGGTGTCGCTGGTCACGTAGCCGCTGTCTTCGAGGCCCGGCAGCGGGGGCACCAGCGGCCGTGCGCCCGCGGCGATCACGATGCTGCGCGCGGTGAGCACCTGCGTGCCACCTCCATTGAGCGCGATCTCCACCGTCCAGGGGTTGGTCAGCCGGGCGTGGCCTTGCAGCACTTCCACACCCAGGCCGGTGTAGCGCTCCACGCTGTCGTGTGGTTCGATGGCGCGGATCACCGCCTCGATGCGCTGCATCACGGCCCGAAAACTGAACGCGGGCTCGGTGGCGCTCAGGCCGAACTGCCCGGCGTGGCGCATCTGGTGGGCCAGCTTGGCGCTGCGGATCAGTGCCTTGCTCGGCACGCAGCCGTAGTTCAGGCAGTCACCGCCCATCTTGTGTGCTTCCACCAGCGTCACCTTGGCCTTCACCACCGCCGCGATGTAGGCCGACACCAGACCGCCGGCGCCTGCTCCGATCACGATGAGGTTGCGGTCAAACGAGCAGGGCTTGGCACCGCGCCAGCGCGCGTACACCTGCCGCCGCTGCACGAAGTGGATCACCCAGCGCGCCAGCAGCGGGAAGAGCCCCAGCAACACAAACGAACCCAGCAGCGCAGGGCTCAGGATGCCCTGCAGCGAGTCCAGGCGCCCGAGCTGGGTGCCGGCGTTCACGTACACCACCGTGCCCGCCAGCATGCCCAGCTGGCTCACCGCGTAAAACGTGCGGGCCTTCATGGTGGTCAGGCCCATCACGAGGTTGATCACGAAGAACGGCACCACAGGAATGAGCCGCAGCGTGAACAGGTAGAACGCCCCGTCTTTCTCGATGCCCTTGTTCACATCGGCCAGGCGCTGGCCAAAGCGCGCCTGGATGCCGTCGCGCAACAGGTAGCGCGCCACCAGAAAGGCCAGCGTGGCGCCCACGCTGGAGGCAAACGACACCAGCACTGTGCCCCAGAAGAGGCCAAAGAGGGCACCACCCGCCAGCGTGATGAGGGTTGCCCCCGGCAACGAGAGCGCGGTGGCCGCGACATAGATCGCAAAATACGCCAGCGCCACGGTCAAAGGGGATTGCGCGGTGAGGTCGGCCAGCGCCGCCTGGCTTTGCTTCAGGTAGGCCAGGCTGAGGAAGCGGCCCAGGTCAAAGGCGAAGAAGGCCGCAATGCCCAGAATCACCAACGCGAGCAGCAAGATTTTTCGAAGGTTCACGACAGTTCCAGTGGAGGGCTTGCTGATCGGTCGACCAATCTCGGGCATTCTTACACCGTTCCTTTTTCCGATACGCCCGCACCACCCAGGACCCCGCGCTTGAGCACCCATGTCGATGTGATCCCCCGCTTGCGCCAAGCGCTGCAGGCCGCCGGCCACCCTGGCGCCACGGCGGCGCTGGAGCGCCTGCCCGACAAAGGCCTGGCCCACGACCATGTGCGCCTGGCGGGCAGCGGCGTGCTCGCGCGCATGCCCAAGCAGAGCCAGATGGGCTGGACGGCGGCCGACAACCTGGCCTACCAGCGCGCGTGTTTCGAGCGCGCCGCCGTCGGCGGGCATGCCCCGGTCTGCCATGGTGTTCTGCCACCGTCGGCGCCGCTGCCGCGCGGCGCGCTGCTGGTGCAGGAGGTCGAAGGCCGCACGGCCCGCCTGCCGGCCGACCTGGGTGCGGTGGCCCGCGCGCTGGCCGCGCTGCACGCCCTGCCCGTGCCCGAGTCTGCACAACGCGCACCCTTGCTGGACCCGCCCGACCCGCTGCACGCGCTGTGCGAAGAGATCGCCACCCAGGCCGGCCACCTGGCTGCAGCCGGCCTGACGCCGCCGGTGGCCCGCACCATTGAAGCCCAGTGGCAGCGGCTGCAGGCGCTGTGGGCCGAGCCCGGGCGGCCTGGCGTGCACCTGATCGCCTTCGACGCCCACCCGGGCAACTTCATCGTGCAGCCCGATGGCCGCGCCTTGCTGGTGGACCTGGAGAAATGCCGCTACGGTTACCCGGGTCTCGATCTCGCCCACGCCACGCTCTACACCTCGACCACCTGGGACGTGGACAGCCATGCAGTGCTCACGCCCGGGCAGGTGGTCGCGTTCTACCGCGAGTGGGCGCAAGCGGTGGGGCCGGTGGCCGCTGGCGCGCAGGCCTGGCACCTGCCGTTGCGCCGCGCCATGTGGTTGTGGTCGGTCACGTGGTGTGCCAAATGGCGCGTGACTTCGGGTGCGCGCGCCAGCGCTGTGCCCGATGGCGAGGACTGGTCCAGCGAACACAGCGAGGCTGCGCTGGTGGCGCACGTGCGCGAGCGCGTGGACCACTACCTCAGCGAGGCGGTGGTGAGCACGGTGGTGGACGAATTCACCCGCCTCGAACGCGAGCTGTCCGCATGAAGGCGCTCTCCATCGTGGTGCCCGCGCTCAACGAGGCCGCCACCCTGGCCGCGCGCCTGCAGTCGCTCGCCCCATGGCGCGCGCGCGGTGCCGAGCTCATTGTGGTGGACGGTGGCAGCACCGACGGCACACCCGCCATTGCGCAGGCGCACGCCGACCGTGTGCTGCGGGCGCCACGGGGCCGTGCCTCGCAGCTCAACGCCGGCGCCTGCGCCGCCCGCGGCGAGGTGCTGCTCTTTCTGCACGCCGACACGCAGCTGCCGCCCGAGGCCGATCGCCACATTCACGAAGCCTTGGCTGCCGGCCACGACTGGGGGCGTTTCGATGTGCGCATCGAGGGCCGTCACCGGTGGTTGCCTGTGGTGGCCCGCCTGATGAACTGGCGCTCGCGCTGGAGCGGCATCGCCACGGGCGACCAGGCCATCTTCGTGCGGCGCCGCGTGTTCGAATCGCTCGGCGGATTTGCGCCGCTACCCTTGATGGAAGACATCGAGCTGAGCCAGCGCCTGAACCGCGTGGGCCCGCCCGCCTGCCTGCGCGAACGTGTGGTCACCGCCGGGCGGCGCTGGGACCAGCACGGCTTCTGGCGCACCGTGCTGCTGATGTGGCGGCTGCGCGCGGCCTGGGCGCTGGGTGTGGACGCCGAGCGCCTGGCACGGCGCTACGGCTACGCCCCGCGCGCCAGCGCGGCGGTGGCGGTGCTGGCCAAGGCGCCGGTGCCCGGCCTGGCCAAGACCCGGCTCATGCCGGCGCTCGGCGCGGTGGGGGCTGCCCGCGCACAACGCGGTTTTTCCTTGCAGACGCTGGCCACCGCGCGCGCCGCCAGCACGGGCGCGCTCACGCTGTGGTGCGCGCCCGATGCGGGCCACCGCTTCTTTCGGGCGCTGCAGCAGCGCCAGGGTGTGGCGCTGGCCAACCAGCCCCCGGGTGATCTCGGCCACCGCATGGCCACCGTCATGCTCGCCCACTTCGCCCGCACGCCCCGTCAGGCGCTCCTGATCGTGGGCACCGATTGCCCGGTGCTCACCCCGGCGCACCTGCAACAAGCGGCCGACGCGCTGCAGTCACACGACGCGGTGCTGATCCCGGCCGAAGACGGCGGCTACGTGCTGATCGGCCTGCGCCGGCCCCTGCCCGAGGTGTTCAAGGGGGTGGCGTGGAGCACGCCGCGCGTGCTGGCCCAGACCGAGGCGCAACTGCGCGCAGCGGGTGCGTCGTGGCGGCTGTTGCCCGCCTTGTGGGATGTGGATGAGCCGGCCGACTGGCAGCGGTGGCAAGCGCTGCGAGGGCGTTGATGCAGTGATCGCGCTGGGGCGATGTGAGGCGTCTGTGTCAGACCACCAGCATCGCCACCAGCCAAGCCGCTGCACAGGGCAGCGTCCAGGCGGGTCTGGCGGCGTTGCGCCAGAGCGAGCGCACCAGAAAGGCGTTGTACGGCAGCGGGGCGAAATGCACCGCCACCGCCCAGGCCACGGGATGGCCTTGCGACAGCAACCAGAGCGCGACAAAGCCGGTGAAGAGGTTGATGGCGCTGCCCACGCCGAGCATGTCGCGCCAGAACAGCAGGCGCCAGGGGGCCTGGCCGTGCCAGCGCAGCGACCAGTAGCCTCGGTGGGTGCCGGGTGCGTTCAATGCGCGCTCAGCACGCCCGCGCCCAGCAGCACAAAGACCAGCAGGCCCAGTGCGATGCGGTAGTAGACGAAGGCCATGTAGCCGCGCGTGGACACCAGCTTCAGGAACAGCACGATCACGCCGTAGCCCACGCCAAAGGCAATCAGCGTGGCCAGCGCGGTGGGGCCGGCGGCCACGGGGCTGCCGTGTTGCCAGCTGCGCAGCAGCTGGTAGAAGCCCGAGCCCATCACCGCGGGGATGGCCAGCAGGAACGAGTAGCGCGCTGCGGCCTCGCGCGTGTAGCCCATGAGCAAGCCGGCGGTGATGGTTCCGCCCGAGCGCGACACGCCGGGGATCAACGCCATGGCCTGCGCCAGACCAAACAACACCCCGTGGCGCCAGGTGAGCTGGTCCAGCGTGCGTTCGCGCCGCCCCAGCCGGTCGGCCAGCCCCAGGATGACCGCAAAGACGATCAACATGGTGGCAGTGATGTAGAGGTTGCGCAGCGAGCCCTCGATGGCGTCCTTGAACAGCAGGCCCAGCACGACGATGGGCACGGAGCCGATGATGATCAGCCAGCCCATGCGGGCGTCCGGGTCCTGGCGGCGCGCCGGCTGGGTGAGCGAGGCCCACCAGGCCAGGAAGATGCGCGCGATGTCGTGCCGGAAGTACAGCAGCACCGCCAGTTCGGTGCCGATCTGCGTGATGGCCGTGAAGGCCGCGCCAGGGTCGCCGCCCGAAGGCAGCAGCGGGCCAATGATGCGCAGGTGCGCGCTGGAAGAAACGGGGAGAAATTCGGTGAGGCCCTGGATGAGCCCCAGGAAAGCGGCTTCAAGCCAGGCGGTGGCGGGACTCATGGGTGGTGCTTCGGGTGGTGCATGGTGGGCAAAGTATAGGCAGTGCTCACCCCGGCCACCCCGTCAGCGAAAGCGCTGGTAGCCCCAGGCGATGCGCAGGGCGGTGGTGATCGCGCACAGGGCCGCAAAGCCGCAGGCGATCTGCGGGAACCAGGCTGGCCACAGGCACATGGCGATGAAGGCGGCCAGTGTTTCGGTGGCTTCGGTCAGACCACCCAGGAAGTAAAAGCCCTTGTCGGGGAAGTCGTGGGACTGCAGGCCCCGCTGGGCCGCGACGATGGCAAAGGCCAGGAAGCTGCTGCCTGTGCCGATGAAGCTGGCCAGCAGCACTGCGGCGGGCAAGGCGTTTTGGCCGGGGTCGGCCAGGGCAAAGGCCAGGGGAATGGACGCGTAGAACAGAAAGTCGAGCGTGATGTCGAGAAAGCTGCCGCGGTCGGTGGGCGCCGTGGCGCGCGCCACCGCACCGTCCAGGCCGTCCATGAGGCGCGAAAGCAGCAGCAATGCCAGGCCCGCGAGCGGGCGACCCAGCGCAATCG
>CALRUK020000019.1:0-91600 GCA_943371335.1 Synechococcus sp. UW140
GACCTGGCGCGCGCCGATGTCTTCGACTACATCGAAGCGTTCTACAACCGTACCCGTCGCCACAGTCATCTGGGCGGCATCAGCCCCGAGGCGTTTGAACGCGCCTCGGCTTGAGGCGTGGGGGTGTCTACTAGACCGGGAGCAGTCCATGCATCAATGCCGGCCGCCGTACCCGCCGAGGTCATGAGGCCAGGCTCTTCGACATACAGCACATCGGGCAGCAACTCCACCTCCGGGTAGCGCGCGGCCATGCGCTTGGCGTATTCCCAGTGCGTGGTGGCGCGCTTGCCGGCCAGCAGGCCCGCCTCCGCCAGGACATGAGCGCCGAGACACAGGCCGATCACGTCCGCACCACGCGCATGCGCCTGGCGCAGGAGCTTGAGCAGCGGCTCGGGCGGCCGCTCCTCCACGTCGTGCCAGCTGGGCACCACGATGACGTCGGCTGAGGCCGCTTGCGCCAGCTCGCGCAGGCGCGTGAGCTCATAGCCCATGCTGGTGCGCAAGGGTTGGGGGTCCGCGGCACAAACAAACACCTCGAAGGCCGGTGACAGCCCAAAGGCTTCACCGAACACCACGCCTGGAATCGACAGATGAAAGGGGCTGACACCCCGGAAGGCGATCACGGCGACCCGGATCGCGGGGGGCGCCGCAGCACCTGCCGCCAGTTGCTTGCTTTCTTTCTTCGCCATCAAGAACCTGCCATCGAATGGCCCGATCTTGCCGCAAACCATTGTTCAGGCCAATGGGCGGATCGGCGACGCGCTCAAAGAATGCAGGCTCAGACCCATTCAAAAAAGGTACAACAGCATGAACCGGCCCGCCCTGATCGTCATCGACCTGCAGAACGACTATTTCCCCGGGGGCGCATTCCCCCAGCACAACGCCGAAGAGACGCTCTCCAGCGTCTTCAATGCCATCCTGCGTGCCAGAAGGATGGGTATGCCCGTGATTCACGTTCAGCACGTCGCTGATCGCAGCCAGGGCCTGGCACCCTTCTTCAATGCGGGCACCCACGGTGTCGCGATCCACGCAGAGATTCTGGATGCCGCTCCCGATGCGCCCATCGTCGTCAAACACTTTGCCGACAGCTTCGAGCAGACCACGCTGCACGAGACCCTGCAGCAGCTGCAGGTGAACGAGCTGCTGCTGTGCGGCATGATGACCCAGAACTGCGTGACGCACACCGCGCTCTCGCGCCAGGCCGACCAGTACCGCCAGGTCACGGTGCTGAGCGATGCCTGCACGACGGTCAGCCCCATGCTGCACGCCATCGCCCTGCATGCCCTGTCCACGCGGGTCCGTCTGGCGACGGTGGCTAAGGCGCTGCCAGGCGCGCCCTAGGCCGCCTAAGTGGGTGCGGCCGTGAGCCCCGCGGCGCGCACCTATATGTTGGTGAAACGACACGGCCGCTAGCGTTGTTGCAGGCATCGCCATCTTGGTCGATGCCTGCTGTCTGGTCGAGATCCAGAACCTCAATGACTGCTTGATGGCGCTTGGCGTGAATTCACTTTGAGGCGGTGGCCGGCGGCATTCGCTGCGCAGCCGTCCTTCAGTTTTCGAGAACCAGTGCACCGGTTCAGTCTGAAGCTGTCCGACCTGCCACTAAACCGGCCAGCGATTCCTGGCCGACAACGGAAGCGCGCTATCGAGTGGTGGTGCATGCCGCGTGCATTGGCAACAGAGCCACCTGGACGAACTTCGATGGCCAAAGTTATCGATGGCTACCATCAATGCGCCCAATGGTCACAACGAGCCCCTAGCAAAATTGCATGGCTACAGGTTGGCTATGAACGGGCTACAGATGGGCTACGAAGCCAGAAAACAAAAAAGCCCACGTTTCCGTGGGCTTGAATGACAAGCAAGTGCTTGATTTAGTTGGTTGCGGAGGCAAGATTTGAACTTGCGACCTTTGGGTTATGAGCCCAACGAGCTACCAGGCTGCTCCACTCCGCGTCAAGCCTTATATTCTATCACGCTTTCTCAGCGTCGGCGGCAGGGGCCGCATCTTCTGCGCGATCCACCAGTTCGACGAGCGCCATCGGCGCGTTGTCGCCCACGCGGAAGCCCATCTTGAGGATGCGGGTGTAGCCACCTGGGCGAGCCTTGAAGCGCGGGCCCAGTTCGTTGAACAGCTTCACCACCACGTCGCGGTCGCGCAGGCGGTCAAACGCCAAACGGCGGTTCGCCAGCGTGGGCTCCTTGGCGAGCGTGATCATGGGTTCAACCACGCGGCGCAGCTCTTTGGCCTTGGGCACGGTGGTCTTGATGACTTCGTGCGTGAGCAACGAGTTCATCATGTTGCGAAGCATCGCCAGGCGGTGCTCGCTGGTGCGGTTGAGTTTACGAAGTCCGTGTCCGTGACGCATTTTTTGATCCTTTCAATGTTTTGCTCCCAGCCGTATCAGGTACTGGGAGTTCGTCCGGGTCTGGCCTGGATGGCCAGACACTGCGGTCAGTGCTTGTCCAGGCCTGCAGGCGGCCAGTTTTCAAGCTTCATGCCCAAGGTCAAGCCGCGCGAGGCGAGCACTTCCTTGATTTCGTTGAGCGACTTGCGGCCCAGGTTCGGCGTCTTGAGCAGCTCGTTTTCCGTGCGCTGAATCAGGTCGCCGATGTAGTAAATGTTCTCCGCCTTGAGGCAGTTGGCCGAACGAACCGTGAGTTCGAGCTCGTCCACAGGACGCAACAGGATCGGGTCAAACTGCTGCGAGCTGCGCTGTGCAGGTGCATCGAATGCCGAAAGCTCAACACCTTCGAGCTGCGCAAACACAGCCAGTTGCTCCACCAGGATCTTGGCGGAAGCGCGGACCGCTTCCTCTGGGCCGATGGAACCATTGGTTTCGATCTCGAGCACCAGCTTGTCCAGGTCGGTACGCTGCTCCACGCGGGCGCTTTCGACGGTGTAGCTCACACGCTTGACCGGCGAGAACGATGCATCGAGCACGATGCGACCGATGGAACGCGTCTGGTCGTCATTGCGACGCAAGCTCCCCGGCACATAGCCGCGGCCCTTCTCGACCTTGATCTGCATGTCCAGCTTGGCGCCGTGCGACAGGGTCGCAATCACATGCCCTGGGTTGACGATCTCGACGTCGTGAGGCGTCTGGATGTCTGCGGCAGTGACCAAACCTTCGCCGTCCTTGCGCAAGCTCAGCGTCACCTCATCGCGGTTGTGCAGCTTGAAGACCACGCCTTTGAGGTTCAGAAGCATGTTGACCACGTCTTCCTGCACCCCGTCGATGGAGGAGTATTCATGCACGACGCCGGCGATGGTGACTTCGGTGGGCGCGTGGCCCGTCATCGAAGACAGCAGAACCCGACGCAGAGCATTGCCCAGCGTGTGGCCATAGCCACGCTCGAAGGGCTCAAGCGTAACCTTGGCACGGTTGGTCGAAACCTGTTCGACGTTGATGGTTTTGGGCTTCAGCAGATTGTTCAGCATTCAAACTTCCTTCAGGACCCTCGGCTCGTTACACCGATAAGGCAGACGGAGCATGGCCCGACCGCGCCCTGAGGGCGTTGGCCGGGAACGAAATTAACGGGAATACAGTTCGACGATCAGCGATTCGTTGATGTCGGAGCCGAACTCGTCACGGTCAGGCGACTTCTTGAAGACGCCTTCGACCTTGTCGGCAGACACGTCAACCCAAGCGGGGAAGCCAATCTGCTTCGCCAGTTCCAGGGCCTCGATCACGCGCCCTTGCTTCTTGGATTTCTCACGCACGGCAATCACGTCACCAGCCTTCACGGAATACGAAGGAATGTTGACGGCCTTGCCGTTCACCGTGATGGCCTTGTGCGACACGATTTGGCGGGCTTCGGCTCGGGTGGATGCAAAGCCCATGCGAAACACGACGTTGTCCAGACGTGCTTCCAACAGGAACAACAGGTTGGCACCCGTGTTGCCGCGACGACGGTCGGCTTCAGCGAAGTAGCGACGGAACTGACGCTCCAACACGCCATAGGTGCGCTTCACCTTCTGCTTTTCGCGCAGCTGGACGCCGAAGTCGGAGGTCCGCTGGCCAGAAGTGCGGCCGTGTTGGCCAGGCTTGGAGTCGAATTTTGCCTTGTCGCTGATCGAGCGGCGGGCGCTCTTGAGCAACAGGTCAGCGCCTTCACGGCGGGAGAGTTTGGCCTTGGGGCCGAGGTAACGTGCCACGTTGGGTTCCTTGTTTCACTGCCACAACCAGATGTTGCGGGAGCCACCTTGCTTTGAGGGTGGCGGTGGGCTTAGCAAAAATGCCACCGCAGGCGACTGCGGTGGCGCTCGAAAAAGCCTTCGATTGTACCGCGTTCAGCGGTAGCGCGTCAGATGCGACGGCGCTTCTGGGGACGGCAGCCGTTGTGCGGGACTGGCGTCACATCGGCGATCGAATTGATGCGGATCCCCAAGGCGCCCAGTGCGCGCACCGAAGATTCACGACCAGGGCCTGGGCCCTTGATTTCCACGTCCAGGTTCTTGATGCCCTGCTCGATGGCAGCACGGCCTGCCACTTCCGATGCGACCTGCGCAGCGAAAGGCGTCGACTTGCGTGAGCCCTTGAAGCCTTGACCACCAGACGAAGCCCACGACAAGGCGTTGCCCTGGCGATCGGTGATGGTGATGATCGTGTTGTTGAACGAAGCGTGGACGTGCGCAATGCCGTCGGACACGTTCTTGCGAACTTTCTTGCGGACGCGAGCAGATGCGCTGCTGGAGGGAGACTTGGCCATGAGGGTCCTTCTAACCGATTATTTCTTCAGCGACTGGGCTGCCTTGCGGGGACCCTTGCGCGTACGGGCATTGGTCTTGGTGCGCTGACCACGCAGCGGCAGACCACGGCGGTGGCGGAAGCCACGGTAGCAACCAATGTCCATCAAACGCTTGATGTTCATGGTGGTCTCACGACGAAGGTCACCCTCGATCGTGAACGTACCGACCTGGTCACGCACCTTTTCGAGTTCTGCGTCGCTCAGATCCTTGATCTTCTTGGCGTAGTCAATGCCACATGCCTCGCAGATCTTGCGAGCGCGGGTGCGACCGATACCGAAGATTGCCGTCAAGCCGATTTCAGCGTGCTTGTGCGGCGGAATGTTGATGCCTGCAATACGAGCCATGTTGGGTCCTCTTAACTAACCAGTCAGCCTTGACGCTGCTTGTGACGCGGGTCGGTGCAAATGACTCGCACAACGCCATGCCGCTTGATGATCTTACAGTTGCGGCACATTTTCTTGACCGAAGCCGAAACTCTCATAGTCTTCTCCTAGAAATTCCTAAAACATTCAACAACTGACCATTCACTTCGAGCGAAACACGATTCGAGCTCGAGTGAGGTCGTAGGGCGTGAGCTCTACTTTGACCTTATCTCCCGGCAGGATTCGGATGTAGTGCATCCGCATCTTGCCGCTGATGTGCCCAAGGACCACATGACCGTTTTCGAGCTTGACCCTGAAGGTCGCGTTGGGAAGGTTTTCTACAATCTCGCCCTGCATCTCGATCACATCGTCCTTGGCCATAAGCGAAGTTCAAGGGGCGGTTTTGAAATTGGCCTTCTTGAGCAGCGACTCATATTGCTGCGACATCATGTAGTTCTGAACCTGCGCCATGAAGTCCATGGTGACCACCACAATGATCAACAGGGAAGTGCCACCGAAATAGAAGGGCACGTTGTACTTCAGGATCAGGAACTCGGGGAGGAGACAAACCGCGGTGATGTACACAGCACCCGCAAGTGTCAGCCGGAGCAAAATCTTGTCGATGTATCGCGCCGTCTGGTCACCAGGCCGAATACCGGGAATGAACGCACCGCTCTTCTTCAGGTTGTCCGCTGTCTCCCGGCTGTTGAACACAAGCGCCGTGTAGAAGAAGCAGAAGAAGATGATCGCAGCAGCGTACAGCGCGACATAAATCGGCTGGCCAGGCGACAAAGCAGCAGCGATGTCTCGGAGCCACCGAGTGGAGTCACCCGTACTCACCCAACTCACCACCGTCGTCGGCAGCAGAATGATCGACGAGGCGAAAATCGGGGGAATCACACCGGCCATGTTCAGCTTCAGCGGCAGATGGGAAGACTGGCCTCCGTACACCTTGTTGCCCACTTGGCGGCGTGCGTAGTTCACGAGAATCTTGCGCTGGCCGCGTTCGACAAACACCACGAAGTACGTCACGAGGATCACGAGCGCAATGATGAATATCGACACCAGAATATTCATCGCACCAGTGCGCACCAGCTCAAGCAAACCACCCACCGCACTCGGCAGGCCGGCGGCAATGCCAGCAAAGATCAGAATGGAAATACCGTTTCCAAGACCGCGCTCGGTGATTTGTTCACCCAACCACATCAGAAACATGGTGCCGGCGACCAAGCTGACCACGGCGGTCAAGCGGAAGCCCATACCCGGATCGATCACCAAACCTGGCGAACCCTCCAAAGCCAGGGCAATGCCCATGGATTGAAAAATGGCCAAAGCGAGCGTGCCATAACGGGTGTACTGGGTAATCTTGCGACGACCCGCCTCGCCTTCCTTCTTCAGCTGCTCGAACGTGGGCACCACGTAAGTCATCAGCTGCATGATGATGGAAGCGGAGATGTACGGCATGATGCCCAACGCGAACACAGTGAAACGCGACAGCGCTCCACCTGAGAACATGTTGAACAGGCTCAGAATGCCACCCTGCTGCCCCTGGAACAATTGAGCCAGTTGCGCGGGGTCGATACCGGGCACAGGGATGTGCGCCCCGATACGGTAGACCACCAGAGCCAGCAACAGGAAAACAAGTCGGCGACGCAAATCGCCGAATTTTCCGGTTTTGGCCAGGGACGTTGAACCAGTTGCCACAGGTTTTTCCGTTCGTGTGGGCTTAGGCCGCCAGCGAACCGCCGGCTGCTTCGATCGCCTGCTTGGCGCCAGCAGTCGCTGCGATGTCCTTGAGCGTCACGGCGCGCGAGATTTCACCGGTCTTGACGACCTTGACACGCTTGGCCAGGTGCGGAACCAGACCGGCCTGCTTCAGCACCAGCATGTCGACATCGGTAACCGTCAGCGAATTGAGATCGCTCAAGGTCACTTCTGCGTTGAACTGCAGCTGCGCCGACTTGAAGCCGCGCTTGGGCAGGCGACGCTGGAGGGGCATCTGACCGCCTTCAAAGCCGACCTTGTGATAGCCGCCAGAACGCGACTTTTGACCCTTGTGGCCGCGACCGGCCGTTTTGCCCAGACCCGAGCCGATACCGCGACCGACACGGCGCTTGGCATGCTTGGCGCCTTCAGAGGGCTTGATGGTATTGAGTTGCATGTCAGGGACTCCGATCAGACGATTTTGATCAGATAGCTGATCTTGTTGATCATGCCGCGCACGGCCGGGGTGTCCTGCAGCTCGCTCACGCTATTGAGCTTGCGCAGACCCAGACCACGGACGGTGTCGCGGTGAGATTGCTTGGTACCAATGGGGCTGCGCACCAGTTGGACCTTGACGGTGTTTTGAGTGGTCATGATCTTTCCAATCAACCCAGAATTTCTTCGACAGACTTGCCGCGCTTGGCCGCCACATCGGAAGGGGTCGTCGAGTTCTTCAGCGCATCCAGCGTGGCACGCACCAGGTTGTACGGGTTGCTCGAACCGTGGCTCTTTGCAACGACGTCGGTGATACCCAACACTTCAAACACTGCGCGCATCGGACCACCCGCAATGATGCCGGTACCCTTGGCCGCAGGCAGCATCATCACGTTGGATGCGCCGTGCTCGCCGTGAACGCTGTGGTGCAACGATCCGTTCTTGAGCGAAACCTTGATCATGTTGCGACGGGCTTGCTCCATGGCTTTCTGTACGGCCACCGGCACTTCACGCGCCTTGCCTTTGCCCATGCCAACGCGACCATCGCCGTCGCCAACCACGGTCAGCGCTGCGAAACCGAGAATGCGACCGCCCTTGACCACTTTGGTCACGCGGTTGATCGCGATCATCTTCTCGCGCAGACCGTCTTCGTTCGCTTCGTTCTTGATGTTTGCCGTAAATTTAGCCATTTTGTGTATCCCGCCTGATCAGAACTGCAGACCGGCTTCACGGGCCGCATCTGCCAGGGCTTTCACCCGGCCGTGGTAAGCAAAACCGGAACGGTCAAACGCCACCTTTTCGATGCCAGCGGCCTTTGCCTTTTCAGCAATGCGCTTGCCCACCAAGGCAGCAGCGGTGGTGTTGCCACCTTTGCCGGCACCACCAATTTGTGCGCGCACCTCGGCTTCGGCCGTGGAGGCGGCTGCCAGCACACGACCGCCGTCGTCGGAAATGACCGTGGCGTAGATGTGCAGGTTCGTGCGGTTCACGCTCAGGCGCACTGCGCCTTGTTGCGCAATACGGATGCGCGTTTGGCGGGCGCGGCGGAGACGTTGCTCTTTTTTGGTCAACATGATCCTGATCCTTATTTCTTCTTGGTTTCCTTGATCACGACCTTCTCATCCGAATAACGGATGCCCTTGCCCTTGTAGGGCTCAGGGGGGCGAACAGCTCGCACCTCGGAAGCAATCTGGCCCACACGCTGGCGGTCGGAACCCTTGATCAGGATTTCAGTCGGCGTCGGGGTTTCCACCTTGATACCAGCTGGCATGTCCATCACCACGGGGTGGGAGTAGCCAACCGTCAGGTTGAGCTTGGTGCCCTGTGCCTGGGCCTTGTAACCCACACCCAGCAGCGTCAGCTTCTTCTCGAAACCTTTGCTCACGCCATTGACCATGTTGTTCACCAGCTGGCGCATGGTGCCCGACATGGCATTGGCTTCGCGCGAGTCGTTCACAGGTACAAAAGTCAGCGAACCCGCGTTGTTTTCGATCTTGACCAGTGCGTTCTGCGTCAAAGCCAGAGCACCCAGGGCGCCCTTGACATTGATCTGGTTGTCTTTGACCGCGACTTCCACCCCGGCTGGGACGGTAACGGGCAGTTTTCCAATACGTGACATTAATTTCTCCTCAATGCCCGCATCAGGCGACGTAACACAGGACTTCGCCACCCACACCGGTGGCGCGCGCCTTGCGGTCGGTCATCACGCCCTGCGGCGTGGTGACGATGGCCACACCCAGACCGTTCTGGACCTGAGGGATGGCGTTGCGGCCACGGTACACACGCAGACCAGGACGGCTCACACGCTCAATGCGCTCGATCACGGGACGGCCGGCGTAATACTTGAGCGAAATTTCAAGCTCGTTCTTGCCGTCGGCGCTCTTGACCTGGAATCCGTCGATGTAGCCTTCGTCCTTCAGGACTTGTGCGATCGCGGCTTTGACCTTGGATGCCGGCATCGTCACGCTGGCCTTCTCGACCATCTGTGCGTTGCGGATGCGGGTCAACATGTCGGCAATAGGATCACTCATGCTCATTTGTGGTTCTCCTAGTGCTTACCAGCTGGCTTTGGTGATGCCGGGAATCTCACCGGCAAACGCCATTTCACGGACCTTGGCGCGAGCCAGACCGAAGTGGGCGAACGTGCCACGCGGACGACCCGTGATCTCGCAGCGGTTGCGCTGGCGGGTCGGGTTTGCGTTGCGGGGCAGCTTTTGCAGAGCCAGACGGGCGGCATCGCGCTCTTCTTCGCTCTTCTTGGCGTCGCTGGACGTCGCCTTGAGCTCGGTGTATTTCTTGGCGAACTTGGCCGCGAGCTTTTCGCGCTTGAGTTCACGTTGGAGTAGTGCTTGTTTAGCCACGCGCCACCTCAGTTCTTGAACGGGAAACGGAAACCAGCCAGGAGAGCCTTGCACTCTTCGTCGTTCTTGGCGGTCGTCGTGATGCTGATATTGAGACCGCGCAAGGCATCGACCTTGTCGTACTCGATCTCAGGGAAAATGATCTGCTCTTTCACGCCAACGTTGTAGTTGCCGCGGCCGTCAAACGAACGACCAGAGATACCACGGAAGTCACGCACGCGGGGCAGGGCCACGGTGACGAAACGGTCCAGGAATTCGTACATGCGGGCACCACGCAGCGTGACCATGCAACCGATGGCTTGCTGCTCGCGGATCTTGAAACCAGCGATGGCCTTGCGCGCCTTGGTCACCACAGGCTTCTGCCCGGCGATCTTGGTCAGGTCGCCCACGGCGTTGTCCATGACCTTCTTGTCAGCAACCGCCTCGCTCACACCCATGTTGAGCGTGATCTTGGTGATGCGCGGAACTTCCATCGTCGACTTGTAGCCGAACTTCTTCATGAGGTCCGGAGCGATGGTGTCGCGGAAAATTTCTTGCAAACGTGCCATGGTCATGCCGCCTTGATTTCTTCGCCGCTGGACTTGAAGACGCGCACTTTCTTGCCGTCAGCCAGGAGCTTGATGCCCACGCGATCTGCCTTGCCCGTGGCGCCATTGAAAATAGCGACGTTGGACTGGTGGATGGGCATGGTTTTTTCCACGATGCCGCCGGTGATGCCCTTCATGGGGTTTGGCTTGGCATGCTTCTTGACGAGGTTCACGCCCTCGACAACCAAACGGCTGTCGTCGCTGCGCAGCACAACTTTGCCGCGCTTACCCTTGTCGCGACCGGCAATCACGATGACTTCATCGCCACTACGAATCTTGTTCATGATGATTCCTCAGAGAACCTCGGGCGCCAGCGACACGATCTTCATGAACTTCTCGGTGCGCAGTTCGCGCGTGACCGGTCCGAAGATGCGGGTGCCGATGGGCTCCAGCTTGGCATTGAGCAACACAGCTGCGTTGCCGTCGAATTTGATCAAGGCGCCATCCTGACGACGGATGCCTTTGGCGGTGCGAACCACCACAGCGTTGTAAACCTCGCCTTTTTTGACGCGGCCACGGGGCGCAGCTTCTTTGATGGTGACCTTGATGACGTCACCCACGCTGGCGTAACGGCGCTTGGAACCGCCGAGCACCTTGATGCACATCACGGACTTCGCACCCGTGTTGTCAGCAACATCGAGTCGAGATTGCGTTTGAATCATTTGATTTAAGTCCCAACTTGAATCCCCCCAGCCACCACGGCCGGGAGTGATCAGTCTTGGGCCCGTCGTTGAAGTCTTGCCAGACAGAACGCCTTGCAAGCCCGCTTCGGTGGGCAGATAGCTCTTCGCCTTTTCAAGCGAAGCCGCGAATTATGGCATGAACTCTAAGCGCGCGTCAACCAGCCTTTGAAGACGAGGGCAGATACCGGGCGCACAGGCCTTGAAACGCTGCCAGATCCGGGTCGGCGCCGAGCTCTTCGAGCAGGATGGCGGCCACTGCCGGCGCCATGCGGGCCGCTTCGGCCGCGTCCAGGAAAAGAACACGCCAACGACGGGCCAGCACGTCTTCGACGGTCTGCGCATGCTCAAAGCGGGCGGCGTACCTCACCATGGCCTCGGTCAGGCCCGCGCCAAGGGGCACAGCCTGTCCCGGGCAGGCAGCCACCCGAGCCTGCTCGGTGCCGTAGAGGTGCGGGCCAGGAGCGGCATGCAGCGGCACGGCGGGGCTGCTGACAGCCCCCGCCCCCAGCAGCACATGGTGAGCGCTTTGGCCACCCGCGCGGCGCGGCAGCAGTTGGTGATCGAAGCAGCGCTCGAGCACATCCTCGGCCATTGCGCGGTAGGTGGTCCATTTGCCGCCGGTAACCGTGACCAGGCCATTTGCATCCACCACGATGGTGTGCTCTCTGGACAACACCTTGGTGCCTCCTTCGGCCGCCTCGGGTGCGGCCACCAGCGGGCGAAGGCCCACCCAGAGGCTGCGGATGTCTTCCCGTCGCACGGGCCGGCTGAGCGCCTGACTGGCCTCACTGAGGATGAATTCCAGCTCTTCGGCAAAGGCGTCGGGCTCCCGGGGCAGATCGCGCCGCGGCGTGTCGGTGGTACCGAGCACCAGTTTGCCCAACCACGGAACGGCAAACAGCACGCGGCCATCGCGGGTCTTGGGCACCAGCAAGGCATGGCCGCCGGGCATGAAGTCGCGGTCCACCACCACGTGCACGCCCTGACTGGGGCTCACCATGCGCGAGGGCGCGCCCTGGGCCGTCGATGGCTGGGAGCGGTCGCGCAGGGCATCGACCCAGACACCGGTGGCATTGACGACACAGCGGGCCTGCAGCTGGAAGGCGGCGTCGGCGCGCCGGTCTCTGACGTCCAGGGTAGACAGGGCGTGGTCGCCGCCGCTGACCTGCCGCACCCCCGTCACCTCGGCGTAATTCAACACACGGGCGCCAGCAGCCTCTGCGCTGCGGGCCAGCGCCAGCGCCAGGCGCGCATCGTCAAACTGGCCGTCCCAATACTTGACGCCGCCGCGCAAACCGTCCGGGTTCACGCCGGGCAGCGCCTGCAGCGCGTCGGCGCGGCTGAGGAATTCGGTGCGCCCCAAACCGGCAGCTCCGGCGAGCAGGTCGTACAGCTTGAGACCCAGGCCATAGAAAGGGGTCTGCCACCAGCGGTAGGACGGCATCACAAACGGCAAGGGTTGCGCCAGATGGGGCGCGATGCGCAGCACGGTGGCCCGTTCGGCCAGCGCCTCGCGCACCAGCGACAGGTTGCCCTGGGCGAGGTAGCGCACACCCCCGTGCAACAGCTTGGTGGAGCGCGATGACGTGCCACCGGCGAAGTCGTGCGACTCCAGCAGCACCACGGAGAAACCGCGCAGTGCGGCGTCCAGCGCCACGCCGAGGCCGGTGGCGCCACCGCCGACGACGGCCAGGTCATACACACCGTGGCGGGTCAGCGATTCAATCAGTTCTGCGCGTTTCATGGAATGGCTCTGGTTTTGTTGGAGGCCCACTCGTTCCAAGAGTCGATCCGTGGAGACGCAGGCAGGTACCAGCAGGTGTGGATTTTCGTTTTACCGATTATATTGTTCGTTTATGTTCCTTTTCGCCGGGCGCTTTCCCTGATCGGGCGCGAGAGGAATTCCGTTATGTTCAAAACGTCTTTCTGCCGACGACCTGCGCACCGATGAACCTCAACCCCCGCCACACGCAGCTGCTCGACGAAGTGCGCGCACACGGTCCCAGGACGATCGAGGCACTGGCCGATCAGTTTGGCGTCACGCTGCAGACCGTGCGCCGGGACGTGCAGCGGCTGGCCGAAGCCGGCCTGCTCTCGCGATTCCACGGCGGCGTGCGGCTGCCCGGCTCCACCACGGAGAACATTGCCTACCGCCAGCGCCAGGCCATGCAGGCCGATGCCAAGACCCGCATCGCCCGGGCGGTGGCGCGCCGTGTGCCGAACGGCTGCTCGCTGATCATGAACATCGGCACCACCATCGAAGCGGTCGCGCGCGAGCTGCAGCACCACCGTGGCCTGCGCGTGATCACCAACAACCTGCACATCGCCTCGCTCATGAGCACCCACCCGGACTGCGAGGTGATCGTGGCCGGTGGCCTGGTGCGCGGCGCCGACCAGGGCATCGTGGGCGAGGCCACGGTGGACTTCATGCGCCAGTTCAAGGTCGACATCGGGCTGATCGGCATCAGCGGCATCGAGGCCGACGGCACGCTGCGCGACTTTGACTACCGAGAAGTCAAGGTCGCGCGCGCCATCGTGGATCAATCGCGCGAGGTGTGGCTGGCGGCCGATCACAGCAAATTCAACCGGCCCGCCATGGTCGAGCTCGCGCGGCTGGACGACATTGATGTGGTCTTCACCGATCTGCCTCCGCCCCCCCCGTTTGCCGACCTGCTGGCCCACGCCAATGTCGAGTGCGTGCGCGCCGACGACGATCCCATCGCCATCGCTTCTGCCTGAACCTTTTTACGAGCACCGCCATGACCTACCTGCTCGCCCTGGACCAGGGCACCTCCAGTTCCCGCAGCATCGTGTTTGACCGCGCCGGACGCGTCGTGACCATGGCGCAGCGCGAGTTCCGCCAGATTTACCCGCAGCCAGGCTGGGTGGAGCATGACCCGGGTGATTTGTGGCAAACCCAGTTGGCCACGGCGCGAGAAGCCCTCAAGCAGGCCCACCTGCGCGCCGACCAGATCGCTGCCGTGGGCATCACCAACCAGCGCGAGACCACGCTGGTGTGGAACCGCAAGACCGGTGAGCCGATTTACAACGCCATCGTCTGGCAGGACCGCCGCGCGGAAGGCACCTGCGCCGCGCTGCGCGAAGCCGGCCACGCCGATACCGTGCTGCAGAAGACCGGCCTGCGCATCGACGCGTATTTTTCGGGCACCAAGCTCAAGTGGCTGCTGGACCACGTGAGCGGCGCGCGCGCGGCGGCCGAGCGCGGTGAGCTCGCCTTCGGCACGGTGGACAGCTGGCTGATCTGGCAGCTCACCGGTGGCCAGCGGCACGTGACCGACGTGAGCAACGCTTCGCGCACCATGCTGTTCAACGTGCACACCCGCCAGTGGGACGACGAGCTGCTGGCCCTGCTCGACATCCCGAAAAGCCTGATGCCCGAAGCGCTGCCATCGAGCGCGCACTTTGGCGAGATCCAGGCCGAGTGGCTGGGTGCGCCGCTGGAGATTGGCGGCGTGGCCGGCGACCAGCAAAGCGCCCTCTTCGGCCAGGCCTGCTTCACCGCCGGCATGGCCAAGAACACCTACGGCACGGGCTGCTTCATGCTGATGCACACCGGCGAGCGCTTCCAGGTCAGCCAGAACGGGCTGATCACCACCGCCACGGCACAGCCATCGGGCCCGTCACAGTACGCACTCGAAGGCAGCGTGTTCATTGGCGGCGCGGTGGTGCAGTGGCTGCGCGACGGCCTGCGCGCCATCGAGTCCAGCAGCGAGGTGCAGTCGCTTGCCGAGAGCGTGCCCGATGCGGGCGGCGTGGTGCTGGTGCCCGCCTTCACCGGCCTGGGCGCACCGTACTGGCAGCCCGACACACGCGGCAGCATCACCGGCCTCACACGCGGCACCACCATTGCGCACATCGCGCGCGCGGCGCTGGAGAGCATCGCCTTCCAGAGCGCCGCTCTGCTCGACGCCATGAGCCGCGATGCCGTGGCCGCTGGCGGCGTGCCCGTGAGCGAGCTGCGCGTGGACGGCGGCGCCTGCGTGAACAACCTGCTGATGCAGATCCAGGCCGACCTGCTGGGCATTCCGGTGGTGCGGCCGGCGGTGATCGAAACCACCGCCTTGGGCGCCGCCTATCTGGCGGGGCTGCACAGCGGCGTGTACGACGGGCTGGAAGAACTCTCCAAACAGTGGCGCGCCGAACGCACCTTCCACCCCACGCTCTCGCGCGAGCGGGCTGCAGAAAAAATGGCGCAGTGGGAGCACGCGGTGAGACAGACCGTCGCACCCTGAAGCGCCGTGCGGCGGCGCGCGACAATGGCGCGATGAACTCCCCCACCCACCCCACCATCACCTTCATCGGCGGCGGCAACATGGCCAGCGCCATTGTTGGCGGGCTGCTTCGCCAGGGCCACCCGGCCAGCGCCCTGCAGATCGTCGAACCCTGGGACGAACAGCGCACCAGGCTCGCGCAGCAGTTCCCCGGCGTGTCGCTGCTGGCAGCGGCCAGCGCGGATCTGCGCCCTTCAGACCTCGTGGTCTGGGCAGTGAAGCCACAAACCTTCAAGGAAGCCGCGCTCGCCAGCCAGCCTCATCTGTCCAACGCGTTGCACCTGAGCGTGGCCGCCGGCATCACCAGCGAGAGCATGGCCGGCTGGCTGCAGACGCAACGCATCGTGCGAGCCATGCCCAACACGCCGGCGCTGGTGGGCCTGGGCATGACCGGCCTCTTCGCCCGCGAAGGTGCCAGCAACGCCGACCGCGCGCTGGTCGAAGCCGTGGTGAAGACCACCGGCGAGCTGGTGTGGGTAAGCGCCGAACCCCAGCTGGACGCGGTCACCGCACTCTCCGGCTCGGGCCCGGCCTACGTGTTCTATTTCCTGGAAGCCATGCGCGACGCGGGTGCCCACATGGGTCTGCCGCCCGAGGTGGCCTACCGGCTGGCGGTGGGCACCTTCGTCGGGGCGGCGACGCTGGCCCAGCGCTCGGAAGATCCACCGCAGGTGTTGCGCGAGCGTGTGACCTCCAAGGGCGGCACCACGTATGCGGCGCTCACGTCGATGGACGAAGCGGGCGTGAAAGCGAAGTTTGAAGCGGCATTGTTCGCGGCGCAGAAACGCGCCGAAGAACTCGGTCGCGAGTTCGGCCGCTGAACCACACAGCCGGCTTCAGCGGATACCGCCCAAGCATACGTACTTGACCTCGAGGTAGTCCTCGATGCCGTACTTGGACCCTTCGCGCCCGAAGCCGGATTGCTTCATGCCGCCAAACGGCGCTTCGGCCGTCGAGATCAACCCGGTGTTTACGCCCACGATGCCGTACTCCAGGGCCTCGGCCACACGCCACACACGCGCGATGTCCCGGCCGTAAAAGTACGCCGCTAGGCCGAACTCGGTGTCGTTGGCAAGCGCGATGGCGTGGGCCTCATCGCTGAAGCGGAACAGCGGCGCGAGGGGACCAAACGTCTCTTCGCGAGACACCAGCATGGATGGCGTCACGTCGGCCAGCACGGTGGGCTCGAAGAAGTGCCCACCCAACGCATGGCGCTGGCCACCGGTGAGCACGCGAGCGCCCTGGCCCGTGGCGTCCGCGATGTGCTCCTCGACTTTCGCCAAGGCTGCAGCATCGATCAGCGGGCCCAGCGCGACGCCGTCGTCCTGGCCGTTTCCCACCCGCAGGTGGCGCACGGCCTCGGCCAGCTTGGTGGCGAACGCGTCGTACACCGCGTCCTGCACGAGCAGGCGGTTGGTGCAGACGCAGGTCTGACCGTTGTTGCGAAACTTGGACAACAGAGCGCCCTCGACGGCCGCTTCAATGTCCGCGTCGTCAAACACGATGAAGGGCGCATTGCCACCGAGCTCGAGTGACAGCTTTTTCAGCGTCGGCGCGCATTGGGCCATGAGCTCGCGCCCCACCTCTGTCGACCCGGTGAACGACAGCTTGCGGACCAGCGGGTTGCGCGTCAGCTCGCCACCGATTGCGCCCGCCCCCCCGGTGACCACCGAGAGCACGCCATCTGGGATGCCGGCCTGCTGCGCCAGCCATCCCAGGGCCAATGCGGTCAGCGGCGTGACGCTGGCGGGTTTGACCACCATCGTGCACCCCGCAGCGAGCGCGGGTCCCGCCTTGCGCGTGATCATTGCGGCCGGGAAATTCCAGGGCGTGATCGCGGCACAGACGCCGATGGGCTCCTTCAGCACGACGATGCGCTTGTCCGGCTGGTGGCCGGGAATCACGTCGCCACAGGTGCGCCGCCCCTCTTCCGCAAACCACTCCAGGAACGAGGCCGCGTAAGCGATCTCCGCCCGCGCCTCCGACAGCGGCTTGCCCTGCTCGGCAGTCATGATGGTGGCCAGGTCTTCCTGGTGCTGAAGGATGAGATCGAACCAGCGCCGCAGCTTCAAGCCGCGCGCCTGGGCCGTGAGCGCACGCCATGCCGGCAGTGCCGCGTGCGCCGCTTCGATGGCGCGGCGGGTTTCGGCCGCCCCCATGCGTGGCACAGAAGCGAAGACCTGTTGATCGGCCGGGTTGCTCACGGCGATCCGCTGCCCGTCGTCCGCCTCCAGCCATTCGCCGTTGATGAGGCAACGGGTGCGGAGCACGTTCGGGTCGCGCAGGGGAAACCGTCCAGGGAAAAGCTGTGTCATTTGAGCGGGTCTTGCAAGGTGAGGCGGTCGGTGGGGTCAGGCGATGTCGTTCGCCTGTCGCGCGCTGGCCAGCAGCGAGGAACGCATCAGGAACTGTTTCTGGCGCACCGGGTCGGATTCGATCGCACGGAGTTCGTCCAGCCGCTGCGCTCGCGCCACTGGGTCTCGCTCCTCCAGGCGCTTTTTGTTCGAGATCGTCTGCTCCTGGATGAAGTCGACGTTGAGCTTGCGCCGCCGGCGGTCGTACCGATCGAGCGCCTCTTCGGACGCGCCCCCCCGGGCGGCCTCCAGCGTGGCGGCCAGCTCCATTGCATCGTGGATGCCGCAATTCAGGCCCAGGCCACCGATGGGATTGTTGAGATGGGACGCGTCGCCGGCCAGATAGATCCGCCCCATGCGAAAGCGCGCCGCCACCCGCTGGTGCACGTTGTAGATGTTGCGGTGGACGACATCGTCCAGCGAGCAGCTTTCGTCGATGCCCTTCAGCCGCGCGCTGACCACCTGGTCGCTCAGCGCCTGCTCGTCGCTCTCCCGTTCCAGCGTCGGGAACACGGCTCGCCAGCGGCCGGCCATGTCGTCACCTGCCACCTTGAACAGGTTGGCCCACTCCTGCGACCCGGCCAGGTAGTTGCGGTAGCAGCAGCCGAGCGACTTCTCGAAGTCGTGCAGCGTGGTGAGCACCGTGAAACGCTCGGGCCAGGTGTATCCCTCGAACGGAATCTCCAACGACTTGCGAATGACGCTGCGCCCACCATCCGATGCCACCAGGAAGTCCCCGGTGATGCGTTCCGATTCATCGCCGCACGCCACTGTCACCGTCACGGAACGGCCGTCCTGCTCCACGGCGGTGACGCGCGTGCCCGAACGGAACACGGTGTCGGGAAAGGTTGCCAACCGGTCGAGCCCGATGCGCACCAGCTTGTGCTGCTCGGTCTGCACGACGAATGGAAACGCCGTCTCGTCCTTCAACAAGTCGTGATCGAACTCCGCCACCCGCGTGCGGGTGTCGCGGTCCCAGAACTGGAAATGGCGCGCCACCAGCCCCTGGGCGATGAAGGTGTCGATGACGCCGACCTGGTTCAGGTACTCCAGCGTCGAAGGATGGGTGGTGGCCGCGCGAGGGTTGTCGTCGATGCGTTCCGCCGCCTCGAGCAACGTGACGCGAAATCCGCGTTGCGCGCACGCGATGGCGGTGACCACGCCCACCGGCCCGGCGCCGGCCACGATGACATGTTGAAGTGTGCTCATCAATGACCTCCACCAGAATAGTCGTGCCGGATTTCATTGCGGGCGACGCGCACCGTTTTCATGGCGGCCGGTGTGTTGCGGCTGCGGCCGACAAAGCGGGGGATGCCGTCGGTCACAACCGCCGCCACTGCGGCGATATCCCCGTTCTTAAGGGCGTCGAGCGCGTTGTGTTTGGAGCCCCCGACGCACGCGTCGAGAATGACAATGTCGGCATCCTTGCCGGCCTGAAGAAACCCGTTGTTGAGGCCATAGACCCGCGCGTTGTTGCCGGTGGCCGCAGCAATCGCCCATTCGACCGGCATGTTCCCGAGACTGGCCAGGTGGGTGATCGTGTACATCATGCCCAGCGGCATGATGCCGCTGCCGGTGGGCGTGTCGGTGGCGATGAGGAAGCGGTCGAACTGCTCGGCCTTCATCGTCATCTCACCGAGCATCAAGGTGGTTCGCAGGTTGCCAGCGGTGCACACCTGCAGGGCGATCTGGCTCTCGTGCACCATGCGCGGGAAACCCTCGTCGGGCATGGCCACCGGTCCGCCGTTAACGTGAAAGGACACGTGCGGGTTCATGGCAATCAGATGCTCGGCCCAAATACCGGAAGAGCCCGGAATGGACGAGCCGCCTGTGTGAACGGTCGTGACCATGCCGTGCTGACGCGCCCAGGCGATCATGGGCACGTAGTCGTACGGCGTCATCACACCGCCAAACCCGGCCTTGGCCAACCACACGCCCTGCGCCGCCACGTCGGCGAAGTCCGTCTCGGTCAGTCCCGGCTCCAGGATGATGGAGCCGGCGTGCACCTTCATACCACCGGGGCGAAAGTCATCGAAACATTTCTTCGCCGCCACCGCCAGCGCCTTCACGCCCGCCGGGTCCTTGGGCCGACCCGGCACATGCACCTCGGATGCGCTGATGCAGGTGGTGGTGCCACCGTGCACATAGCTCTCCAGGAAGCCCACCGTCTTCTGGCGCGGTGTGTAATCGCCAAACGTGTTGTGGATCTGCGAGTCGATGAGGCCAGGAATGGCCGTGGCACCGCCTGAGTCGATCACGACATCGCAAGCGTTCACCGCTTCGCTTGATGCCGTGCCCACGGACACGATGCGCCCACCCTCCGTGATGATGGTGTCGCCCGCGCAGAACGGTTCGCGCCAGTCACCAGAGACAATGGTTCCGAGGTTCACTATGGCTATTTTCATGGCGATCTTTCCTTCGTGAGGTTTCAAACGAGGCCGTCAAGGCCCTTGACGTCGGCGGAAGCAATGCCACCCACACGGGCGTTCAAACGTCCTCGGCTGGCTAGGCAGAAAATCATCGCGATCTCGTCCGGACCCGGCACTTCGTGCAGGGTGAGCGTCATGCCGTTGTAGTGCGACCGAACGTAGATCGCGTTGCGATGGTTCATCGGCACATCGATCGGCGTGCCCGGCACCACTACCTTGGTCATGGACGAAATCCAGGCCTTGCCGCCGCCAATGGCACGCCGGATCGGCTCCGCGAAGTCGCTGGTCAACAAGGCGTTGGCGTGCTCCTGCTCGCCGTGGATGCCCACCAGGCCAGCCTTGCCGTAGCTCTCCACACCATGGTCCCCCATCACCTGCGCGGCCATGGCGCCCATGCGCTCACCAATCTCGACGCTGGCCCGGATGTAGGGCGTGAGGTCTTCCACGTAGCGGCCCGCAAAGGGGTTGTCCACCACCACCACGATGGCCGCCCTGACCAAGGGTGGCTCGGCCATCTGTCCGTGGTGATCAATGAGTTGGTTGTCGATCACCGTCATCGTGCGTTTGACTTGCAGCTTCATGTCCATCTCCTGATTTCCACTTGAAAAGGTGTTGAATTATTTTTGTAGAACTGTAGAATTGTCAAACAATTTCTCGAATGAGGTGAAAAATATGCAAGGCCACTCGATCCTGTTCTCCGAAATGACGCCGCCCACGGACGAGGTGTCGGCCTTCAACCGCTGGTACGACGACGAGCACATCCCGCTTCGCATGGCGGTGCCGGGCTTTCGCTCAGCCCAGCGGTACCGCTCGCTCAAGGACGCCAGCTATCTGGCGGTCTATGAAATGGCGTCCCTGGACACGCTGAACTCGCCGGCCTACCAGCAAGTCAAGGGCCAACCCAGCGAACTCACGCGCCACATGCTGGGCTCGGTCTCGGGCTTCACGCGCTACCTGTGCGACGAGATCTGGCAGGCCCAGGCACCGCACGCCAGCGCAGCCGCCATCGACGCCGCGGTGCTCTACCCAGTGTTCTTCAACGTGCCGGGAGCCCGCGAGCAGGATTTCAACGACTGGTACGAGCAGGACCACGTGCCCCTGTTGTTCGGGTGCCAGGACTGGTTGATGTGCCGGCGGTTCCGCATCCGCGACGGCGAGCCGGGCCAGTGGACCCACCTCGCCCTGCACTACCTCGCCAAAGAAGACGCGCTCAACTCACCCGAAAGGGAACGGGCTCGCGCGACGCCATGGCGTGCCCGCCTGGCCAGGGAGCCCTGGTTCAACGCGCACTACCTGTTGTTCGCGCGACAGGGCTCGCGGCACATGGCCGCGCGCACGGCAAGCGAATGACACCACAACAGGAGACATCCCCATGGACTTGAAGATTCAAAGCCAGAGCGTGCAGGAACAGGCGGTACAGAAATTACGCGAAGCCATCATGCGCGGCGTGTTCCAGCCGGGCGAAAAAGTGGTCGAGGCCAACCTGTGCGAGTTGCTCGGCATCAGCAGGGGTTCGCTGCGGGAGGCGCTGCGCCAGCTCGCCGCCGAGAAGCTGGTCACCATCATTCCCAATCGTGGTCCCTTCATCGCAGACATCAGTCTGGAGGAGGCGCTGGAGATCTACCACGTGCGGGCGATGCTCGAAGGCGAGGCCTGCTACCTGTACGCGTCGCGGGCCGACGAAGCGGGCATCGAACAGATGCGCCTGGCGCTCAAGGACTTCGAACGCGCCGTCCGAAAAGGCGATGCGCTGGAGCGTCTTGCCTCAACCGCCCGCTTCTACCAGGTGATCCTGGCGGGGTGCGGGAACCAGATCATTGCGGAGATGTTGCAGGGTCTGATCGCCCGCATCAACTTCCTTCGGGCGCGGTCCATGTCGACGCCCGGACGCGCTCGTCACAGTCTGGCCGAGCTCACCGACATGTTCGCGGCGATCGAAGCGCGAAACGCGAGGTCCGCGCGCGCGGCCGCGGTCAATCACGTTCAAAAAGCCTGCGAAGCCGCCCGCAGTTCGTTCGAGGAGACATCAGAAGCGGCGAAAGCCAAATGACCCACGCAAGTCCCGAAAGGAAACCACCATGTCAAGCCTACGTGCCGTTGGCACCTTCCTCTGTCTCGCGCTCCTCGGTTCGGCTGTGTTCGCACAGAGCTGGCCCAACAAACCCATCCGCATCCTGGTGCCGTTCGCGGCAGGCGGCAACACGGACAGCATCGCCCGAGTGACCGCCGAAGCGCTCGCGCGCAAGCTGGGCACACCAGTGATCGTGGAGAACCGGCCGGGGGCCAACGGCGCGCTCGCCGCCGAAGCCGTGATGCGCGCGCCCGCCGACGGTTACACCCTATTCATGGCGACCGCACCGCAGATGGCGATCCTGCCGCAACTGACCAAGACCAAGTACGACCCGGTCAAGGACTTCGAACCTATCTCGATCATTGCCAGCAACGTGTTCGCGCTGACCGTCGGGCCGGGCTCGACGGCCAAATCCCTCGCTGAATTCGTCGCCGCAGCCAAGTCGCAACCGGGCAAGATGTCGTACGCCTCAGCGGGCAATGGCAGCGTGAGCCACCTCTCGATGGCGATGTTCGCGCAGCGCGCGCAACTGGACATGGTGCATGTGACCTACAAGGGCGGCGCACCCGCTCTGGCCGATGTGATGGCCGGCCACATGCCGGTCTACTTTGCCAACGTGCCAGAGGTGCTGTCGCAAGTGAGCAGCGGCCGGATCCGCGTGCTCGCGGTGTCCAGCAAGGCACGGCTGCCGCAATTGCCCGACGTGCCCACCGTGGCGGAATCCGGCTACGCGGGGTTTCAATCGGCGACGTGGAACGGCTTGAGCGCGCCCGCCCAGACGCCCAAGGCGATCGTCGAGCGCGTGGCCGGTGAGCTGGCCTCTTTGTCGAAGGAGCCGGATTTCATCAAGAAGCTGGAAAGCCTGGGCGTGCAGGTGGTGTGCAACACCCCCACCGAGTTCGCCGCTCAGCTGCGGGAAGACATGGGCGTGTGGGGCCAGGCCATCAAGACCTCGGGCGCCAAGCTGGAGTAGCCGCCGCCGACCCCCGTGTCATGACGGCGGATGCCAGGTCGACACCACGGTGGGCGTGCTGGCCGACACACTGCCCGCCAGCGCATACGACAACGCATTGGCCGCATTGATCACCGCCTTCGCGTGCATCTCGAGCACGTCTTCGGTCAGGCGGGCGGCCGGGCCGGAAATGCACACGGAGCCCAGCAGCTTCCAGTGGGCACCAAAGACCGGCGCCGACACCGTGGCCACCCCCTTCTCGCGCTCGCCGATGGACAGGCAGTACCCCTGCTGCCGGATGCGCTCGTAGGCGGCGCCGCGTTCGCCCGAAAACGCAAGGATCACCCGACCGGGCGAGCCCTTGTCCAGCGGCAGCGCCTCACCCATGCGCGCGTGGTGGCGCAGGGGCTGCACGCCCTCGACGCGCATGAGGCAGGTGCGCATGTCGCCCTCGCGCACGTAGAAGGCCGCACTCTCGCGGGTGGACTTCGACAGCTTGCGCAGCATTGGCTCCACCACGTCCTGCACGTCAAAGCCTGACTGGTAGCGCGCGCCCAGCCAGCCCGCCGCCGGCCCCAGGCGCCACGCACCGTTTTCGCACGGCACCACATAGCTGGAGGCGGCCAGCGTGCGCAGGATGCGCAAGGCGGTCGTCTTGTGCATGGCGCAGCGCCGGCTGATGTCGGCCAGGGAGAGCTTGGATTCGCCCAACGCAAACGCATCGAGCAACTGCATCGCACGCTGCACAGCCACCACGCTGCCGGTGCTCGGGCCGCTGATTTCGGCCTCTTCATCGCGTGCCTCACCCCGTGCAGGTGTCGCTGGCTTGGTGTTTCGCATGTCAGTACGCGTTTCGATTGACGAAACGGCATTGTATTCGTCGAAACCCCTGACTACAGTCCGATCCGCCCGCCAGCACGGCTGGCGAATGCAAAAACCCAGGAGACAAACCCATGCGCTTCCCTCACGGAAACACCCGCCGCGCCATCCTCGCGCTGGCCCTTGCCGTCACCGGCACCACCGCCTTCTCGCAAGCCGCATACCCCACCAAGCCCATCCGGTTGGTGGTGCCCTTCCCGCCCGGCGGCGGCACCGACCTGATCGCGCGCACCGTGGCGCAGAAGCTGACCGACTCCCTGAAGTGGACGATCGTGATCGACAACCGCCCGGGCGCTGGCGGCAACATCGGCGTGGACACGGTCGCCAAGGCGGCACCCGATGGCTACACGCTGGTGATCGGCCAGACCAGCAACCTCGCGGTCAATCCCACGCTCTACCCCAAGCTGCCCTACGACCCGGTGAAGGACTTCGCACCCGTGGTGGTGCTGTCCTCGTCACCGATCGTGATCGCGGTGGCCACCCAGTCGCCTTTCAAGACCTTCGCCGATGTGGTGGCGGCCGCGAAGAAGAAGCCCAAGACCATCACCCTGGGCTACTCGGGCAATGGCACAGTCGCGCATCTGTCGAGCGAACTGGCACAGAAGACCGCGGGCATCGAGCTCCAGCACATCCCCTACAAGGGCGCAGCACAGGCCATGACCGATGTCATGAGCGGTCAGGTCGACCTGTACATGTCCTCGGTGCCGACGTTGCTGGGCCATGTGCGCGACCAGAAGCTGCGCGCGCTGGCGGTCACGTCCATCAAGCGCTCGGGTGAACTGCCGGACACGCCCACGCTGGCCGAGTCGGGCTACAAGGACTTCGACGCCGTCACCTGGTTCGGCATCCTCGCGCCCGCCGGCACACCGGCCGATGTGGTGCGCACGCTCAACACCGAATTCAACAAGGCGCTGCGCGACCCCACCGTGGCCGCCAAGCTGCGCTCCGACGGTGGCGACGTGATCGGCGGCACGCCGGAGCAGTTCTCGGCCCTGATCAAGACGGAAATCCCGCGCTGGGGCCGGATCGTCAAGGACTCGGGCGCCACCATCGATTGATCACCCACACCTCCACCGTTTCAAAGCCCTGACCATGAGCCAGCTCCCCGATATCGTTCGCGAGTTCGAACGCGTTTCCGCCGACGTGGTGGCCAAAGCGGCCACGTTCCAGGCCGCCATCCTGGCCGACGTGGCCGGCCGACGCGGCACCATGCATGCCCGCGTGGCGCCCGTGCACCACGGCATGACGGTCGCAGGCCCGGCCTTCACCGTGGAGGTTCGCCCTGGCGACAACCTGATGATCCACGCCGCGATTGCCCTGGCCCAGCCGGGCGACGTGATCGTGGTGGACGGCAAGGGCGACCTGACGGCCGCGCTGATGGGCACGCTCATGCTGAGTGCGTGCAAGAAGCTCGGCATTGCCGGCGTGATCATTGATGGCGCCATCCGCGACCGCGTGGAACTGCTCGACCTGGGCTTCCCGGTGTTCAGCGCGGGCTTCAACCCGGCGGGCCCGACCAAGTACGTGCCCGGTCGCATCAACCACCCGATTTCGGCGGGCGGCGCCACGGTCAACGCCGGCGACCTCGTGGTCGGCGACGCCGACGGCGTGGTGGTGATCGAGCGCCTCAAAGCCCCCGCCATGCTGGCGCTGGCCGACAAGAAGGTGGCCGACGAAGCCGCACGGCTAGACGCCATTGCACGCGGCGACACGGCGTCGAAATGGCTGCCGGCTGCGCTGCGCGCTGCCGGCGTGCTCCAGGAAGGGGAAACGCTGTGAGCGCCATCGTCATCACCGGTGCGGACCTCGCGCCCCAGGCGTTGCAGCTGCTGCAGGACTTCGAGATCATCTACGCCGGCAAGGCGCCGACCGAAGAAGACCTGGTGGCACTGTGCCAGCGGCACGACCCGGTGGCGATCATCGTGCGCTACGGCAAGGTCGGCGCCCGCGTGATGGACGCGGCGCCCTCGCTCAAGGTCATCTCCAAGCACGGCAGTGGCACCGACACCATTGACAAGACCGAGGCGCAAGCGCGCGGCATTCAGGTGGTGGCGGCGGCAGGCGCCAATGCGGCGGCCGTGGCCGAACAGGCGCTGGCCCTGCTGCTGGCCTGCGCGAAATCCGTGGTGGCGCTGGACGCGCGCATGCACGCCGGCCACTGGGACAAGGCCACCCACAAAAGCCTGGAGCTCGGCGGCCGCACGGTGGGCCTGGTGGGCCTGGGCGCCATCGGCCTGCGCTTCGCCCGAATGGCAGACGCCATGGGCATGCGCGTGATCGGCTTCGACCCCTTTGCAAAGCACCTGCCGGCGTACGTGACCGCGGTGGATCTGGAGACGTTGTGGCGCGAGTCCGACGCCGTGTCGCTGCATTGCCCGCTGACCGACGACAACCGGGGCCTGCTGAACGCGCAGACGCTGGCGATGTGCAAGCGCGGCGTGATCGTGGTGAACACCGCGCGTGGCGGCCTGATCGACGAAGGCGACCTGCTGGCGGCCTTGCAATCAGGCCAGGTGGGCAGCGCCGGCCTGGACAGTTTTGCCGTCGAACCCATGACGGCGGGCCACCCCTTCCAGGGTCAGCCCCGCATCGTGCTCAGCCCGCACATTGGTGGCGTGACCAGCGATGCCTACGTGAACATGGGGGTGGGTGCCGCCAACAACCTGCTGGCGGTGCTGGCCAGCCAGGCCACGGCTGCGGTCTGATGGGCGCGCGGTGCGCGGCCTGCGTCAGCGCAAGCCGAACACCACGCCCGCAAACACCGTGAAGCCCAGCCAGTGGTTGATCCGGAAGGCTTTGAAGCAGCCTTCGCGCCCGCGGTCCTTGATGAGCTGGAAGTGCCAGGCCACCTGCGCGAGTGCCCCCACGAGCATGGCCACCCACACCACGGGGTTCACCACGGCCCAAAGTGCCACGCTCCAGATGGCGAGGTAGATCAGGTAGAACGCGATCACGGCCGGCACGTCGTACGCACCCAGCGTGATCGCCGAGGTCTTCATGCCGATGCGCAGGTCGTCGTCGCGATCGACCATGGCGTATTCGGTGTCGTAGGCCAGCACCCAGAACAGGTTGCCCACCAACAACACCCAGGCCAGCACCGGCACTTGCGACTGCACGGCTGCAAAGGCCATGGGCACACCAAAACTGAAAGCCACGCCCAGCACCGCCTGCGGCATGGACACGACCCGCTTGGCGTAGGGGTAGATCAGCGCGATGGCCAAGGCAGCAAACGACATCCACACCGTGAGCAGGTTGGTCGTGAGCACGAGCGCAAACGCCACCAGCGCCAGCACCGCGCCCACGGCGAGCGCTTCGCGCGTGGACACCTTGCCGGACGTGACCGGGCGCTGCGCGGTGCGCTTGACGTGTTTGTCGAACTCGCGGTCGGCCACGTCGTTGACGCAGCAACCGGCGCTGCGCATGAGGATCGTGCCCAGCACGAACACCGCCAGCAGGTGCCAGCCCGGAAAGCCACCCGCCGCCACCCACAAGGCCGCCAGCGACGGCCAGAGCAGCAGCAGCCAGCCGGCGGGCCGGTTCCAGCGGATCAGGTCGAGATACAGAGAAAGCCGTGTCGGCATGCGGGCACGCGGGCAGAAGGTCGGGGTGTGGTCACGCTTCAAGTGGCACCGCGGAGCTGGCTTCGCCAGTCCGCTGGTGTCGCCCCCTTGAGGGGGTGACGCGCCGCAGGCGCGGCGCGGGGGTGGGTCAGTTCACTCCTCCAGGAGGGAGCGCAGCATCCAGGCGGTTTGCTCGTGCACCGTGAGGCGCTGGGTCAGCAGATCGGCCGTGGGCTCGTCACCGGCCTTGTCGGCCAGCGGGAACAGGCTGCGCGCGGTGCGCGCCACGGCTTCGTGGCCGGTCACGAGGATGCGCACCATCTCCAGCGCCTTGGGCGGCGTGGCTGGCGCGTCGGGCACCGAGGCGAGCTTGCCGAACTGGGCGTAAGAGCCGGGCGCCGGGTGGCCCAGCGAGCGGATGCGCTCGGCGATCGGGTCCACCGCGCCCCAGAGTTCGGTGTACTGGGTCATGAACATCGCGTGCAGCGTGTTGAACATCGGCCCGGTGACGTTCCAGTGGAAGTTGTGGGTGGTGAGGTACAGCGTGTAGGTGTCGGCCAGCAGTTGCGACAGGCCTTTGGAGATGGCGGCGCGGTCTTTCTCGCCGATGCCGATGTTGATGGACGGTGCACTGGTCTTGGTGGCGGCTTTGGCCATGGTGAACTCCTGAACGAGGTTGAAAAAACGGGACGCTACGACAGGCGCTGCACGCCGGGCAGTTCGCAGGCGTAGATCGCGTTGCGCAGCTCGGCAATGGCCTCGTAGCGGGTGAAACTGCGGCGCCACGCCAGCACCACGCGGCGCGTGGGTGGATCGCCCTTGAACGGCAGGTAGCGCACATAGGCCGAGTCGCCGAAGTCCTGGCCGGGGCTGGCCGCGCCTTCCAGCGCAGACGACGGCACCGACAGGCGCGGCACCAGCGTCACGCCCATCCCGGCCGCCACCATGTGCTTGATGGTTTCCAGCGACGAGCCTTCAAAGCTCTTGCGGATGCCTTCGGCGTCGTTGGAGAAGCGGGCGAACTCCGGGCAGACCTCCAGCACGTGGTCGCGGAAGCAATGGCCCGTGCCCAGCAGCAGCATGGTCTCGCGCTTGAGCGCTTCGTTGGTGATGTGGTCCTGCCGCGCCAGCGGATGCGTGTGCGGTACGGCGGCCAGAAACGGCTCGTCGTACAGCGGCGCAATCGCCAGGTTGGTGTCGGGGAAGGGCTCGGCCAGGATGGCGCAATCGATCTCGCCCAGGCGCAGCTGCTCCAGCAGCCGCACGGTGAAGTTTTCCTGCAGCATCAGCGGCATCTGCGGCGTGCGGTCGATGACGTGGCGCACCAGGTCGGGCAGCAGGTAGGGGCCGATGGTGTAGATGACGCCCAGGCGCAACGGCCCGGCCAGCGGGTCTTTGCCGCGCTTGGCAATTTCCTTGATGGCCGCGGCCTGTTCCAGCACGGTCTGCGCCTGCCGCACGATCTCGTCGCCCAGCGGGGTGACCGCGATTTCGCTGGCGTTGCGCTCGAAGATCTTGAGCTCGAGCTCTTCTTCCAGCTTCTTGATGGCCACCGACAGCGTGGGCTGCGACACGTAGCAGGCCTCGGCGGCCTTGCCAAAGTGTTTCTCCCTCGCCACGGCCACGATGTACTTGAGTTCGGTGAGCGTCATGGGGCGGTATTTTGCGCCTGCGGCCGGCGGTTTGCGCGGCGCTTACGCCAAAAGTATCAGGCTTTGAGGTACTCGGCCTTGCCACCCAGCCAGCGCGCGATGTGCCGCTCGGCCTGTTCGGGGTACTGGCGCAGCATGACGGGCGCGGCCTCGCGCGCCCATTCGAGCAGGTGGGTGTCGGTGGCGAGATCGGCAAAGCGCAGCAGCGGCGCACCGGACTGCCGCGCGCCCAGAAACTCGCCCGGGCCCCGTATTTCCAGGTCGCGGCGCGCGATCTCGAAGCCGTCGCTGGTGTCGACCATGGCCTTAAGGCGCTCGCGTGCGGTCTCGCCCAGGCGCCCACCTTCGGGCGGGGTGTACATGAGCACGCACGCTGACGCGGCCGCTCCTCGCCCCACCCGGCCGCGCAACTGGTGCAGCTGCGACAAGCCGAAGCGCTCGGCGTGCTCGATCACCATCAGCGACGCGTTGGGCACGTCCACGCCGACTTCGATCACGGTGGTGGAGACCAGCACCCCCATCTGCCCGCCGGTGAAGAGCGACATCACCGCTTTTTTCTCGGCCACTTTCATGCGCGAATGCAAAAGGCCGACCAGGACAGGCGTTCCCCCCTGCGCCGCTGACGCGGCGTCCCCCCTCTCTGGCGCGCCTTCGGCGCCGGGAGGGGGGACGCGCCCTGGGGCCGGCGGAGCCGGACCCTCGGGCGCCCTGGAGAGGGGCACGTCTCGCCGGGAAGGGGCTTGGGGGCTGTTGAGCGCCGCAGTGAGTTCCGCATGGGTGGCGGTGGCGTTGGACAGGTCGATCGCCTCGCTCTCTTCAATCAGCGGGCACACCCAGTACACCTGCCGGCCCTGCGCCAGCTGGCTGCGGATGCGCTCCAGCAATTCGGCGCGGCGGCTGTCGGCCACCACCTTGGTGACGATGGGCGTGCGCCCGGGCGGCAGCTCGTCGATGGTGGAGACGTCGAGGTCGGCGTAGTAGCTCATGGCCAGCGTGCGCGGAATGGGTGTGGCCGTCATCATCAACAAATGGGGCTCCCCCCCATCGCTTGCTCGCTGCGCGTAGCCGCTCCGCCCCTCAAGGGGCAACACCTGCGGCCCGGCAGAGCCGGTTCCGCGGTGTTCTGGAACTGGCGTGTCTTCCCGCGCTGCAGATCCCATCTTGCTGCGCAGTGCCAGCCGTTGCGCCACCCCAAATCGGTGCTGCTCGTCGATGATGGCCAGCGCCAGGTTCTTGAACTGCACCTGGTCCTGGATGACGGCGTGCGTGCCCACCACCAGCGCCGCCTCGCCGCTGGCAATGAGCGCGAGCATTTCGGTGCGCTGCTTCTTTTTCTGGCTGCCGGTGAGCCAGGCCACGCACTTGCCCCGTGGGGTGAGCAGGGGCTCCAGCCAGCCGATCAGCTTGGCGAAGTGCTGCTCGGCCAGGATCTCGGTGGGCGCCATCAGGGCGCACTGCCAGCCTGCGTCAATGGCAATGGCGGCAGCCAGTGCGGCCACCACCGTTTTGCCCGAGCCCACATCGCCCTGCAGCAGGCGGTGCATGGGAATCTGGCGCAGCAGGTCGCGCGCAATCTCTTCGCCCACCCGGCGCTGTGCGGTGGTCAGCGCAAACGGCAGCGCGGCCAGCAGCTGTTCGTGCAAGCCGCCGGGCGCGGCGCGCAGCACGGGGGCGCGCAGCTCGGCGCGCTCCTGCCGGGCGGTGCACTGCGAGAGTTGCTGGGCCAGCAGTTCTTCGGCCTTGAGGCGTTGCCAGGCGGGGTGGCTGCGGTCTTCCAGCGCGTCCAGCGACACGTCGGGCCCCGGGTGGTGCAGGTACTGCAGTGCGTCGCGCAGCGTCCAGGTGCCGCGCACCACGGCCTGGAGGCCGCCGAGCAGCGCGGGGGGCAGTGTCTCGCTCAGGTCGGCGCGCTTCAAACCACTGGCCACCGCCTTGCGGATGTAAGCCTGTGGCAGCTGCGCGCTGGTGGGGTACACGGGCGTGAGCGCGTCGGGCAGCTCATCGCCCGCCGCGTGGAACGCGGGGTGCACCATGGTCCAGCCCATGAAGCCGCCGCGCAGCTCGCCGCGCACCCGCACCCGCGCGCCCTCGGCCAGGGTTTTCTGGTGCGCCGGGTAGAAGGTGAAGAAGCGCAGCACGCAGGTGTCGGTGCCGTCGTCCAGCGTCACCAGCAGTTGGCGGCGCGGGCGAAAGCTCACCTCGGTGTGGGTCACGGTGCCTTCGATCTGCGCCAGCTGGCCGTCGCGCGCGCCGCGCAGGGTGACGATGCGGGTTTCGTCTTCGTAGCGCAGCGGCAGGTGCAGCGCCAGGTCGATGTCGCGCACCAGCCCGAGCTTGTGCAAGGCCTTCTGCGGGGCAGACAGGGGCTTGCGTGCGGGGGTGGCTTCAGGCATGGGACAATTCTGCCCGGTTCCCATCCGTCCTTTTTTCACTTGGCACGGGCCTTGTTCGGCCCTCAAGCAGCATGACTTCTTCTGCCTCCACCGTCGCGCGCTCCTTCACCGTCGCCGACTTCGACTTCCCCCTGCCCCCCGAGCTGATCGCCCAGCACCCCGCGCCCGAGCGCAGCGCCTCGCGCCTGCTTGATGGCACCGGCACTGCGCCGGTGGACCGCGTGTTCCGCGAACTGCCCACCCTGCTGCGCGACGGCGACCTGCTGGTGTTCAACGACACACAGGTGGTCAAGGCGCGCCTGTTTGGCCAGAAGGCCAGTGGCGGCCAGCTGGAAATGCTGATCGAGCGCGTGCTGCTGCCCCATGAAGCCATGGACGGCAGCGCACACGAAGTGGTGGCGCACCTGCGCGTGAGCAAAAAGCCGCAGCCCGGCGGCCGGCTGCACATGGCTGGCGGCGTCACGGCGGGCGGTTTCGATGCCGTGTTTCTGGGCCGCTGGCCCGACGAACAAGGCCAGCTGTTTCGCTTCCGCCTGCACGGCCCGACCGGTGAAACGCCCTACGAGCTGATGGCCCGCCACGGCCATGTGCCGCTGCCGCCCTACATCACCCACGCCGACGAGGCCGACGACGAACGCCGCTACCAGACGGTGTTTGCGCGCGTGCCCGGCGCCGTGGCTGCCCCCACCGCTGCGCTGCATTTCGACGAGGCCGTGCTGGCCGCGCTCGAAGCCCGTGGCGTGCGGCGCGCCAGCGTCACGCTGCACGTGGGCGCGGGCACCTTTGCGCCCATGAAGGCCGGGCGCATTGAAGACCATGTGATGCACCACGAGCGCTACGCGATCCCGCCCGAGACGCTGCAGGCCATCGCCGACTGCCGGGCGCGCGGCGGCCGCGTGGTGGCCGTGGGCACGACCACCGTGCGCACGCTGGAGAGCTGGGCCCGCTCCAGCCAGACGCAGGGCGACACCAACATCTTCATCACGCCGGGCTTCGACTTCCGCGTGGTCGACCTCATGGTCACCAACTTCCACCTGCCGCAGTCCACGCTGATGATGCTGGTGAGCGCCTTCGCCGGCTACGACCACATCCGCGCGCTGTACGACCACGCCATCGCTCAGCGCTACCGCTTCTTCAGCTACGGCGACTCGATGTTGCTGCAACGCGCATGAGCCCCTTTACTTTGCGCCCTGCCCTCGCAGGCCTCGCGGCCTTGTTCGCCACCGCCACCGCGCACGCTGCCGGACCGCTGTACGCCGAGCAAGGCAGCTGCAGCGGCCACCCCGGCTTGGCCCTGCAAGTGCCTGCGGGCTGGTGTGCGGGCCTGGTGGCCGACGCGCGCGACGGCCTGCGCATGCCGCGCCGCCTGCTGCAGGTGGCGCCGCACCGCTTCTGGATCGTGGACATGGGCAACTGGGAGCCGCGCCGCGGCCGCCTGCTGGAGCTGCGCACCGACATCGAGCGCGGCCAGCCCGGGCGCATGCGGGTGCTCGCCACCGGCCTGGACCGCCCGCACGGCCTGGCCCAAGGGCCTGACAACCGCCTCTACATTGGCGAAGCCGGCACCGTGTGGCGCACGCCGGTGGGCGACGCCGTGCAGCGGCAGGACGTGATCACCGGCCTGCCTGCCGACGGCGCACACCCACTCAAGGAACTCGCCTTCACGCCCGACGGCCGCCTGCTCGTCAACATGGGCTCGGTCACAGACGCCTGCCGCGGCGACGACCAGCAGCAACCCGCCCCCTGCCCCGAGCTCGCCGGCCCACAGCCGCGCGCGGCGGTGTACGTGGCCACCTTCGCAGGGGCCGACTTCGCCCTGCAAAGCTTCAAGCCGCTGGCCACTGGCCTGCGCAACTCGCTCGGCCTGGCGAGCACCACCGCGCGCGACGGCACGGTGCACCTGTGGCAGGCCGAGAACTCGGTGGACTACACCGACGCGAACCTGCCCGCTGAAGAACTCAACGCCCTCAAGGACGGCGCCTCGTACGGCTGGCCCACCTGCGTGAGCGACGCCCGCGGCAAGGCCGTGCCGGCGCGCGGCTATGAAGGCCGTGCACGCTGTGGCAGCCACACCGCAGCACACGCCGCGTGGCCAGCCCATGTGGCACCGCTGCAATTGCTCACCGCCCCCGCGCACCTGGCCGCCAGCAGCCCGTTTGCAGGCCGGCTGCTGGCGGTGTGGCATGGCTACCGCAAGAACGGCCAGCGCATCGTGGCCTGGCGGCTCGACGAACAAGGCCGGCCCAGTGGCCCGCGCGAAGACCTCGTGAGCGGCTGGCAGGCCCAGGCCGGTGTGCGCCCGCTGGGCACACCGGCAGGCGCCACCTTCGATACCGATGGCCGCCTGTGGATCGTTGAAGACCGCAACCGCAGCGTGATCGTCGTGGCCCCGCGCCAACCCTGAACCCTTTTCCCGAGAGTCCCACCATGCTCCAGTTCGACCTGCTCAAGACCGACCCGAACAGCCACGCGCGCCGCGGCCAGCTCACGCTCAACCACGGCGTGGTGCAAACCCCCATCTTCATGCCCGTGGGCACCTACGGCACCGTCAAGGGCGTGATGCCGCAAAGCCTGCACGACATGGGCGCGCAGATCATCCTGGGCAACACCTTCCACCTCTGGATGCGCCCGGGCCGCGAGGTGATGCAGAGCTTCGGCGGCCTGCACGCCTTCGAGCAGTGGCACAAGCCCATCCTCACCGACTCGGGCGGCTTTCAGGTGTGGTCGCTGGGCGCCATGCGCAAGATCACCGAAGAGGGCGTGACCTTTGCGTCGCCCGTCAACGGCGACAAGCTCTTCATGTCGCCCGAGGTGAGCATGCAGATCCAGACCGGGCTCAACAGCGACATCGTGATGCAGCTCGATGAATGCACGCCATACGAAACCAACGGCCACCTCACCACCGAAGCCGAGGCGCGCAAGAGCATGGAGATGAGTTTGCGCTGGGCCAAGCGCTCGCAAGACGAATTTGCGCGGCTGGAAAACCCCAACGCGCTCTTCGGCATCGTGCAGGGCGGCATGTTTGAAAACCTGCGCCAGGAGTCGCTGGACGCGCTGGTGGACATGGACTTCCCCGGCTACGCCATTGGCGGCGTGAGCGTGGGCGAGCCCAAAGAGCAAATGCTGCAGATCATGGCGCACACGCCGCACCGTCTGCCCGCGCACAAGCCGCGCTACCTCATGGGCGTGGGCACGCCCGAAGACCTGGTGCAGGGTGTGGCCGATGGCGTGGACATGTTCGACTGCGTCATGCCCACGCGCAACGCGCGCAACGGCACGCTGTTCACGCGCTTTGGCGACCTGAAGATCCGCAACGCCCGCCACAAGACCGACCACCAGCCGCTGGATGCCACCTGCACCTGCATGGCCTGCGCCGGCAAAAGCGGTGTGAGCTGGGCCGATGGCGGGCGCGACGGCTTCAGCCGCGCCTACCTGCACCACCTGGACCGCTGCGGCGAAATGCTCGGCCCCATGCTGGCCACCATCCACAACCTGCACTACTACCTGAACCTCATGCGCGAAGTGCGAGAAGCACTGGACGCCGGCACGTTCAGCGCCTTCCAGGCGCAGTTCAAGGCAGACCGCGCGCGCGGGGTCTAGCCAGACGGCAGGGGTTACACGACCGACACCGACGTACCGTCGTTGGGCTCGTGGGCAAACGCGTCGTCGGGTGCGGCGGTCACGATGGAGTGCAGTGACGGCTGGGCCGCACGCAGCATGGCGACATCGGGGCGCGGGCGGCGCAGCAAGGCGCTGCCGGCAAAGGCCTGCTCCAGGGCGCGGGCGGCGGCGAGCAGGCTGCGGTCGGCGCGGAAGCGGCCCACCACCTGCAGGCCGAACGGCATGCCCTGGGCATCGGTGCCGCAGGGCAGCGAGATGGCCGGGTGTGTGGTGAGCGTGACCACGTAGGTGAGCGCGAGCCAGCGGTAGTAGTTCTCCTGCTGGCGCCCGTCGATCACATCGACGTGCGGCTGCGTCCAGGGGAACGGCGACACCGGCGTGGTCGGCGACAGCACCAGGTCGTAGCCGGCAAATACAGGCTGGAAGCGGCCGACGATGCGGGTCTGCTCCGACTGCGCCCAGGCGCAATCGAGCAGGCTCATGCGGGTGCCCATCTCATAGTTGGCGCGTGGGTTGGGGCCCAGGCTGCCGGGGTCGCGTTCGTAGGTGGCGCGCATGCCCGCCACAAACGCCTCGGCGCGAAGCACGTCGAAGCAACGGTGCACATCACCCAGGTCGAAGCTCACCTCGTCGCACGCGGCGAACAGGTGCTTCATGGCCGCGATCTTTTCGCGGAACGCGGCGCGGATGACCGGGTCCACATCGCATGCACCAAAGTCCTCCGTGTAGGCCACGCGCAGGCGCGACAGGTCGCAGGCACCCGGGTCGAGGAACGACAGCGGGTCCAGCGGATGGCTCAGCGGATCGCCCGGGTGCATGCCGGCAGAAGCCGCCATCTGCAGGCAGGCGTCGTCCACGGTGCGGCCCATCGGCCCCACCACCGAGATCGGCGACCAGCCCAACGACTTGCGCACACTGGGGATCACGCCGGGCGAGGGCCGGAACCCCACCACCCCGCAGCACGCGGCGGGAATGCGCAGCGAGCCACCGGTATCGGAGCCCGTGCACACCGGCAGCATGTCCAGCGCGAGCGCCGCGGCCGATCCGCCGGAGGAACCGCCCGCGTTCAGATCGGGGTTGAACGGGTTGCCGGTGGCGCCCCAGACGGGGTTGCGGCTGTTCGCGCCCGCGCCCATCTCGGGCACATTGGTCTTGCCCACCACGATGGCGCCCGCCTGGCGCAGGCGCGCCACCAGCTCGATGTCACGCGATGGCACGTGGTTGCGCAACGGCGGAGAGCCGGAGGTGGACAGCAGGCCGGCGGTGGGCTCCAGGTCCTTCACGCCGAGCGGCAGCCCGTGCAGCAACCCCAGGGCATCGCCCCGCATCACCGCCTGCTCGGCCTTGAGCGCTTCCTCTCTGGCCCGCTCGAAGCAGGTGGCCGTGACCGCGTTGACGAACGGGTTGAGCGCTTCGATGCGCGCGATGCAGGCATCCAGCAATTCGACCGGCGAGAGTTGTCGGGCACCGATCAGGCGCCGCAATTCGACGGCCGGGGTTTCCACCAGAAGGGAAGAGGTCGGCGTGGAGGGCATGGGAAGCAATGTTCAGAGGGGCGCGTCGGGGTCAGTCGGGCTGGATGTTGGCGCGGCGGGCCACTGCGCGCATCAACGGCAATTCCTTCTCGATCTGGTCGATCGCTGCGGCGCTGCTCGCCACCGTCGGCTCAGCGCCCTGCTCCTGCAGCGACTTCTTGAACTCGGGCTCGTTGCTCACGCCAGCCAGCGTTTTCTCCAGTTTCGCCAGCACGGCGGGCGGCATGCCCTTGGGGCCGACCAGCATGATCCAGGTGTCGGCATTCACGTCTTTGTAGCCCGCCTCGGCGAAGGTGGGCACACCAGGCAACTGGGACGAGCGCGTGGCCGTGGTGACCGCGATGGCCTTGACCTTGCCGGCCTTGACCTGCGGAATCGCCGCCGTCACGGTGTCCACGGAAAACGGCACCTGGCCGCCCATGAGGTCCGTCATCGCCGGCGCACTGCCTTTGTAGGGCACGTGCATCAACTTGGCGCCGATCGACTGCAGGATGATTTCGGCGGTGAAGTGCGACGTCGTGCCGGCGCCAAAGGAGGCGTACGAGTACTTGTCGGGGGCCGCCTTCACCGCCGCCACGAACTCCCGAACGGTGTTCACCGGCACGTCCTTGTTGGCCAGCAGGATCAGCGGAATGCGGCCCACGATGCCGATGGGGTCGAAGCTCTTGATCGGGTCGTAGGGCAGGTTGGGCCGGATGGCCGGGTTCACGGTGAACGTGGAACCCGAACTCAGCAACAGCGTGTAGCCGTCGGCCGGGGCCTTGGCCGCCAAGCCTGCGCCCACGATGGTGCCGGCGCCCGCGCGGTTGTCGATCACCACCGGCTGACCGAGCTTGTCCGACAGGCGCTTGGCGACCAGGCGGCCGATGGTGTCGGCACTGCCACCGGGCGGAAACGGAATCACCAGCGTGATCGGGCGGCTCGGGTAATCGCTCTGCGCCAGTGCAGACGTGGCGCCCAGCGAGGCGGCCAGTGCGGCGCCCGCCATCATCAGAACGGCGGCGCGGCGGTGCACGGGCAAAGCGGTCGAAAACGTGGGGTTCATGGCGGGCTCCGGGGTGTGGTTGGGGCCATCGTAAAAAAATGGACACAATGCAGCAATAGCAATGTGCAGAACTTTTCATTGCGATTTGGGCAACGCTGAAAGACCTCGCCATGAGCACAAAAAGACCCGCCAGAACCCCCGCACAGGCCGCCAAATCCGGTGGCCGCAAGCCCATCAACCAGCGCGTGCTGCAAGAAGTGGCGCTGCGGTATTTCATGGAGGTGGTGCGCGCCGGCTCGGTGACCGAGGCGGCCAGCCGCCTCGACGTGGCGCCCTCGGCGGTGAGCCGGCAGATCGGGCGCCTGGAACGCGAACTCGACACCCTGCTCTTCGAGCGCCGGGCGCGCGGCATGACGCCCAACGCCGCCGGTGAACTGCTCGCCGCGCACGCGCGCCGCTCCTGGCTGGACGTGGAACGCGTGACCGACGAGATCCTGGCGCTGCGGGGCCTGCGCACCGGCGAGGTCCGCATCGCCGCCACCGAGGGCTTCGCGTACGAGTTCCTGCCGTCGATGGTCATCCAGTTCCAGAAAAAGTGGCCCGGCATCCACTTTGCGGTCGACATGTTCGTGCAAGCCGAGGTGGCCCGCCGCGTGCGCGACGGCGAGGTGGACATCGGTGTGACGGTCAGCCTGTCGTCCGAGCGCGGTCTCAACGTGGAACACCGCCACCCCTCCCCCATCATGGCGGTGATGGCGCTGGACCACCCGCTGGCCTCGCGGCGCCTGGTCTCGCTCGCGCAGGTCACGGCCTATCCGCTCGCGCTCCCATCCAAGGCCTCGACCCTGCGGCAATTGCTCGACATCAGCTGCAGCCGCCAGGGTTTGCAGTGCGACGCCGTCATCACCAGCAACCACCTCTACCCGCTGATCAACTACGTTTCGGAATGCCACGCCGTCACCTTCTGCGGCGAGGCCGCCTTGCGGAGGCGGCTGGTGGAAGGCCGCATCACCGCGGTGCCGCTGCGCGACCGCGAGATGAACGAACGTCACTTCGAGGTGCAGACCCTGGCCGGTCGCCACCTCCCGGAGGCGGTGCGCACCTTCGTCTCGTTCCTGCGCGAGCAAATTGTGGAAGAGGAACGGCTTGGGCTGCGCCCGCCAGCGGGCTGAAGATTGCGTTTTCTGCAATTGAACTTTCAGTTTGCGGCGATGGCAGAAACGGCAATGCTTCCGATAATCCCGTTTTTCAAGCCCCCCACCATGACCGCAAACACCTCCCCGCCCATCTCGAAGTTCCGCCGCGCCAACGGCTTTCTGTTTCTCTCCGGCGACCTGCCCCTGCACGCCGACGGCAGCATTCCCGAGGGCATCGAGGCGCAGACCGCGCTCACGCTCGACCGCATCGAAGCGACGCTCAAGAGCCAGGGCCTGGGCCTTGATGACGTGGTGTCGGTCTGCGCCTATCTCACAGAAACTTCGGACTTCGCGGCGTTCAACCGCGTGTACGCCACCCGCTTCAACGAACCGCGCCCGGTGCGCACGACCGTGCATTGCGGACTGATGCTGCCGGGTGCGCGGGTGGAGCTCACGGTGGTCGCGGCCGAACGCCCATGAAGCCCGATGTCCTGGTGCTCGGCGCCGGCATGATCGGCACCTGCACCGCGCTGCAGCTTGCGCTGCGCGGTCACTCGGTGGCGCTGCTCGATCGCCGCGAACCCGGGCGGGAAACCTCCTACGGCAATGCCGGCCTCATCCAGTGCGAGGCGGTGGAGCCCTACCCCTTCCCGCAAGACCCGGCCATGCTGCTGCGCGTGGCCCTCAAGCGCGGTGCCGATGTGAACTACCACCTGGGCGCCATGCCCTCGCTGGCCTCTCCACTCGGCCAGTACTGGGCCAACTCGCGTGGCGAGCGCTACCAGCAGATCGCGATCGAATACGGGCGGCTCAGCAGCCGCTCCGTGACTGAACACGCGCACCTGATCGACATGGCGGGTGCCAGCGACCTCGTTCGCCGCGACGGCTACCGCATGGTGTTTCGCACCCAGGCCGGCCTGGAGGAAGCCGTGCGCAACGCCGAGCGCCTGCACCGCGAGGCGGGTGTGAACTTCCGCGCCATGACGGGAGAGCAGCTGGCGGCGGCCGAGCCTGCGCTGCGGCAGCGCCTGGCCGGCGCCGTGCACTGGACGGACCCGTGGTCCGTGGCAGACCCGGGCGAGCTGGTGCAGCGCTATGCCGATGCGTTCGTGCAGCGCGGCGGCAGCATCGTGCACGCAGACGCCATGTCGCTGCGCGCCAGCGGCGCGGGCTGGCAAGTGCAATCGGAACACGGCCCGATCGAAGCCGCCCGGGCCGTCGTCGCGCTGGGGCCCTGGTCAGACCAGCTGATCCGTCGGCTGGGCTACCGGTTGCCACTGTTCGTCAAACGCGGCTACCACCGCCACTACACAGGCGGCAGTGGCCCCGATCTCGCCATGTTCGACGCCGAACGCGGCTACGTGATGGTGCCCATGAAGCGCGGCGTGCGCATCACCACAGGCGCGGAGTTCGCGCGTCTGGACGCGCCGTCCACCCCGGTGCAGATGGCGCGCGCCGAAGCGCTGGCGCGCGAACTGATGGACCTGCCCGAACCGGTCGAAGCCACGCCCTGGCGCGGTGCCCGCCCCTGCACCGGCGACCTCAAGCCCGTGATCGGACCCGCGCAGCGCCACCCCGGTCTCTGGTTCCACTTTGGCCACGGCCACCAGGGTTTCACCATGGGCGCGGTCAGCGCACGCCTGTTGGCCGAGCAGATGGACGGGAAAGCCTGCATCGTCGACCCCTCGCCCTACCTGCCCCAGCGCTTCTCCTGATCCGCCCAACGGCTGGCAGCGCAGGCCCGGCGCGCCGGCCTGAAGCATCTCGGATGGCCAGGACGAAGCCCACCAGAACAGATAGCGCTTAAGAATTAGCCTGGTCACCGTATGTCATCAAAAAACAAACATTGATGCCTACATTGGGTTTGGGGCGGGACACACCGCATCGGCACGTTGCCACAGCGACAACCCCCCGCTCCATCCCCATATGCCCATCGAAATCCACACCGAGCTCATGCCTCAGTACCTCCCTGGCGCCAACGCCCGGGGCGTTCAGCGCGTCCACATGGTGCCCGCCAGCAATGGCCAGGTGCTGCTCTTCACACTCGACGACCACCAGCACCTGACCGTCTGGCTCAGCAGCCCCGATGGCTATACCCGCTGGCGACAGATTCGCCCGTCGTTGCTCGGCATGGCTGCACCCCGGGTCCGCGACATGGATATCGTCAGCAACCACGGCCAGGGTCGACGAGACGGCACGGTCGACCTCATGCTGATGGTGGACACGACCGAAGGGACCACCGCCTGGCTCGTGTGGCACGGCCTGTTGTCCAGCAACGACCCGGCCTACTGGGAATACACCCTCGCCAGCGCAGAACGGGCCGATGACCACGGCTGCGACGTCACCCACGCGCGCTGGGGCGCAGCCAACAGCCCGCGCCGCTCCACGCTGATGTGCGGACGCAGCCGCGACGATGGCCGGCCGCATCTGTGGTGGACGGCCACCGACGACCACGGGTCATGGCGCCCGGCCAAGCAGCCGCTGCCGCAGGGGTTTGAATCGCTGGTGTCCATGGCCTGCACCCACATGCGCTCGCCGTCTGGCGAGCCTGCGCTGCAACGCGAAAGTTATTTGCTGTCGTTCCATTCGAACGCGGGAGGCTTCCGCGTGCAATTCACCCAGCCCGCGCTGGGGCTCGACCCCTTGCATACACGCGCCCTGGTCTCACCCCACGGCTTTGTGGATGACTGGGGACCCGTGTCCAACTGGAGCACACCGCTCACGGTGGATGCCTTGGGCGGCAACGGCCTGGCGTATTTCACGATGCAGCGCCTGTCGGGGGATCCGGACATCCAGGGCATGGTCGTGGGTCTGAACGTGTGGGACGCCCGGCCCGTGCCCACGTACGACAGCCTGAGCGCCGAACACGACGCACGGCATGTGCAGGCGCCGCAAGGCCTTTCGGTGCGCACCACAAGCCGCGTGAATGCCCCCGCGGAGGTGCTTCGCTACACCCTGTTCAAGGCCACGCCCACCCAGCGCTCACGGCTGCGCTGCACGCGGGGCACGCATCCCGACGGCCGGGAAGGCCAGTCCACCTGGATCGCTGCCGACGTGTCGGCCTACGCCGTGTGCGAGTGCGTGGATCACGACGCCGGGCACAACGTGCTGCACGTGTTGCTGGCCTACGAAGAAGGCGGCATCGAACTCTTCTCGCAAGACAGCGTCAGCGGGCTGTGGCAGCGCTACACCGTGGCCGACGACCGGGTGCAGACCGGCGTTCACGAAGTGCAGAGCCACACCGTGCGCATCCGCGCCTTCAACGACACATGGGCGCCGCTGCACGACTCGCCCTTGGAGCTGCGGGTCGAGTACCCGTGCTATGGCTTGCTCAACGGTCGGGCCACCCACTTCAGTCCACTGGCGCCCACGGTGGTCAAGACCCAGGCCCATGGCGAGGTGACGCTGGTGCTGCCGGTGGACAGCCTGGGCGCGCCCCGCATCGACATCGAGGCGGTGGCTCTGGGCCAGACGCTGCAGCACAACCCGATGGCCCGGCTGGCGACCCGGCTGCGCGCCGTGCCCGATGCCGCGGCCTTGCAGCGGGCCGTGGCATCGGACGGCAGCCATCCCTTCGCCCATGTGCCACTGGCGCGCTGCGACAACGCCCTGCGAGGTGTGACGCAATGGCTCCACGCCTACGACAGCGCACTGCAACCCCGGCACCAGGGCCACGCGTCCACCCTGGTGGTGCGCCGCACGCGCCTGCGCTGGCGCGGGCGCGAGCTCAGTGTTGAACACGAGTGGCTGGCCGAGCCCGCGCCCACCGAAGGCGATGGCCCCGACGATGCGATGGGCGACATCCTGAGCTACCTGTGGACCGACCTGGAACAGGACGTGGAGATCACGCTGGAGTGGCTCGCCGATGGCCTGTGCCGGATCCTGGTGCCGCTGGGCAGCACGGTCTGGAGCGCCATCGTCGATGTGGCGGCTCAGGCCTTCGAGTTGATCGACTTCACCTTGCAAAAGACGATGGGCGTGGAGCTCAAGGACCTCGTCAACTGGCTGGGCTGGGTCTTCGATTGGGACGACATCCTGCGCACGCAAAAGGCCATGCGTCACGTGCAACAGCTCTTGTGCGCGGCCGGGCAGGACTGGCTGACCCACACCCTGCCCACCGAGGTGGCCAAGCGGTTTGGCGAGGTCAAGGCCCAGCTCTCTCACCTCCCGGCGCTGGACGAGCGCACGCGCGCGCTGCTGCAGCGCAAGGCGAATGCAGGAGACCCGCAGATCGCCACATCCGGGAACGGCACGGCGAGCCCGCAGGCGGGTTGGGTCACGCAAACCTTTGCCAACTACCTGCCCGTGGCGGAGCTGGCGAACGGAACGGTCGATGACGGTCTGGCCGACGAGCTCGGCCACATCGTCAGCGAAGTGACCGCACCCCTGAAGACGCTGGCGCTGCAACTGGCCGACTGGGACGCCGCCAGCGATGTCGACGACATGTCGCTGCAACAGATCGTGGACGACCTCTTTGCGTTGATCGGCACCGCCACGCTGGACGTGGCCCAACACCTGGTGGAAGCGCTGCTGGCGCTGTTCGCACGCATGGCAGCGCTCATGCTCGACGCGCTGGACCAGCGCATCGACCTGCCCGTGCTCACGGCGCTGTACGAGCAGCGGCTCGCGCCAGGCCACACGCTCAGCCTGCTGGACGCCATCACGCTGGCCGCGGCGCTGGCAGGCAATGTGGCCAGCAAGGCGGGCACCGGACACAGCCTCATTCCGCCCGACCTGTACGACCTCATCATGGCGGCGACCCGTCTCGACGACCTGCTGGCACCCGCCACGAGCGCCGTCACCGCCGAGCAGCAATCCATCATCAACGCCATGCTGACGCTGGTGGCCTCGGGCAGCAAGACGGTCTACCTCGTGGCCTGGTACGCAGACGCCTGGGGCACCGGCAGCGCGGGCATCACCAAGGTCAAGACCCTGGCCGACACCTTGTCGTGGCTGGTCTCGCTGGGCTGGGCCAGTGCCATCTGCGGCATCCGCAGCAACAACAACTCGGCGTCGTACCTGCTGTCGGTGATCGGCTTGGTGTTGCAGGGCTTCGGCAGCCGGCCCAAAGATGTCATCGAGTTCGTCGGCGCCTGGCGCGGCAAGCCTGTGCCCCCATCGGTTGCTGCCGCCATGGCCACCTGCGAATCGCTCTTCGCGGGCTTCTTCACCTTGATCAGCAACGTGACCATTGCGGTGAGCTACACCAACCTGAATCCCCGCCACCACACCGACCTGGACTACTGGCGCAGCCTGCTGGCCATGCCGTCATTGCAAGGGTTCAGCCACGCCATCTACAGCCTGCTGGCCATGGCCAGCCTGCTCGATCCGGACCCCGAAACGGAACTGGCGATCAAGGTCACGCGCACGGTGGCCAACAGCCTGCGCTCGCTCATTCCGTACGTGAGCACGGGCCTGCTGATCAAGTGCATTGCCGAAGACTGGGAAACGCCCGGCATCGTCAGCGACTGAGCCCCGTCCTGCCACGCGGCAGGACGTCAGCCGAACTGCAGGCAGCGCATGCTCAGCGTGCCGCTGTGAAACGCCTCGAACACATGCCGGGGCACCTGGCCCGCATCGGCCGCGCCCAAGGCATACAGGAAGGGCCAGTAGTGGTCGGGCGTGGGCACGGCCATGCGCGCGGACATGTCCAGCCCGAGGTAGTCCTGCAGCGACCGGTCTTCGCGCTGGTCCAGCGCGCGCTTGACGCGGTCGTCAAACGCCTGCGCCCAAGGCCGGCTGGCCGCCGCCTGCTCGGGCGTGTCGCGGTCGGTGGCCCGCAGGTTGTGCACGATGTTGCCGCTGCCGATGATCAGCACGCCCTGCTCCCGCAGCGCCTGCAGCTCGCGCCCGAGCGCGTAATGAAACGCGGCCGGTTTGTCGTAGTCGATCGACACCTGGAACACCGGCACACCGGCTTGGGGAAACAGGTGGTGCAGCACCGTCCAGGTGCCGTGGTCCAGCCCCCATTCGGTGGTGGGCACGCTGGGGTTGCTGCGAATGAGCCGAGCTGCTGCACGGGCCAGCGCGGGGTGGCCCTTGGCGGGGTACTGCATCTCGTGCAGTTCGCGCGGGAAGCCGCCAAAGTCGTGGATCGTGGGCGGCACCTCGTTCACCGTCACGCCTGTGGCACCCCGCGTGAGCCAGTGGGCCGACACCACCAGGATCGCGCGCGGCGTGCCCAGGCGCTGCCCCCACGCCGCCAGCGCGCGGGTGAACCGGTTGTCCGAAATCGCGTTCATCGGGCTGCCATGGCCGATGAACAGGACAGGCTGGCGCTGCGGCTTGCCCGCTGCGTGGGCGGCAGGCACCGCCGCGCTGAGTGAGACCAGCGCGGCGCCAAGGCCGCTCAGGGAAGTGGATTCGAGGAAAAGGCGGCGGGAGTACATGGGTGAAGGGCGTTGGATCGGCTCGATCGGTGAAGTCTCAGCGATAGAGGTCTGGTCTGTCCTGGAGGTTCCATCAGGCCAACGCGTTCTGCCTTACATTGCGCCCCACCCCCATGGATAACCACGTTCCCCGCCACATCCTGCCGCTGCTGGTGCTCGCCCAGTTCATGGGCACGTCTTTGTGGTTCGCGGTCAATGCCGTCATGCCCGACCTGCAGCGCGAGCTGGGCTGGCCCACCAGCGCGGTGGGCACGCTCACGTCGGCGCTGCAGTTCGGCTTCATCCTGGGCACGCTGGTGTTTGCGTTGCTGGCGATCGCCGACCGCTTTGCGCCGCGCCGCGTGTTCCTGGTGTGTGCGCTGGCGGGTGCGGCCTGTACGGTGGGCGCGTGGTGGATGGTGCGCGACTTCACGGCCTTGCTGGGCTGGCGCTTCGCCACCGGTTTCTTTCTGGCCGGCATCTACCCCGTGGGCATGAAGATCGCCGCGCAGTGGTACACGCGCGGCCTGGGTGCGGCGCTGGGCCTGCTCATCGGCGCGCTGGTGCTGGGCTCGGCGAGTGCGCATGCGCTGCGGGCCCTCAGTGGCGCCCTGCCGTGGCCCACGTTGATGCTGGGCGTGGCGGCGCTGGCCGCCGCCGGTGGCCTGTTGCTGTTCTTCGGCACCGGGGACCCGCCGGGCGCGCAGGCGCGTGTGACCACGTTGCAATGGCGCGCACTGGCCACGCTGTGGACCGACGCCCGTGTGCGCAGCTCGGTGCTGGGCTACTTCGGCCACATGTGGGAGCTCTACACCATGTGGGTGCTGGTGCCGCTGGTGCTGGCCACAAGGCTGCAGGGCACGGCGCTTTCATGGGCGGCCTTCCTGGTGCTGGGCGCGGGGGTGATCGGTTGTGCGGGTGGCGGTTGGGTGGCGCAGCGCTGGGGCAGTGCGCGTGTGGCGGGCACGCAGCTGGCGATCAGTGGGCTGTGCTGTCTGGCTGCGCCCTGGGCTATCGGCGCGCCGGGGTGGTGGTTCTTTGTGTGGCTGGTGCTCTGGGGCATCACCGTGTCGGGTGACTCGCCGCAGTTCTCCACCCTGACCGCGCGCAACGCACCGCCTCAAGCCGTGGGCAGCGTGCTGACCTTGACCAACAGCATCGGCTTTGCGATCTCGATCGTGAGCATTCTGCTGTTTGTGTCGCTGGCCGAGCACGTTGCGCTGGGGCAGCTCCTGCCTTGGCTCGCCATGGGCCCCGTGCTGGGCTTGTGGGCTTTGTGGCCACTCTGGCGGGAAGAAACGGGCGCAACCCGCGCCTGAGCATTCAGCCGGCGCCCCGCCCGCGAACCCTGCTGGCGAAGCAGCGCACCGCCGTGCGCAGCGCGACCAGCGAAAGCGGCTCGGCCAGCCCCGCGGACGCGTGCACGGGTGAGTAGGGTGGGTCTTGCGCGTCGTCGAACACATGCAGGCGCACCTGCGGTGCGGCGCGCGCGAGGAAGCGTTCGAAAGCCGGCACCAAAAGGTTGTCCATCGACATGTCCAGGATCAACAGGTGGGTCGGCAAATTGGGCGCCTGGGCCATCGCGTCCAGGTACGAGTCGACCATGAGGACGTGGCAGTGGGGCGCCTCCTGCGTCACACAATCGCGCAACTGGTCGCGCCGGTGCACGCTGGTGGCGAGCACGAGCACGAGCAGTTCGTCTTCTTCGGTGTGCAGGCGGTGTGGGGTGTCTCCGAGGGAGCGCATGGGCAGGCGGGCACGGCGGTCTCGGGCGAGGGACCTGTGCACCCCCGCCCGGTAACCGTCAGCGCTTGCGGATCAGGCCCATGACGACCGACACCAGGGCCATCACCAGGAACACCACGAAGAGCAGCTTGGCAATGCCTGCAGCGCTGGCGGCGATGCCGCCAAAGCCCAACACGGCAGCGATCAAGGCGATGACGAAGAAAACAACGGCGTAGTGCAGCATGGCGGGCTCCTGTGAGCGGGTCGGTGGACCGACCTTTTGGGTTTGTTCACAACGACCACCGTTGTGATGGCTCCACTGTAGGGACGCCTCCCTGCGGCCACTGCCGGCCAGCGTGCCGACTCCGCGTAGGAGAAGGCCGACACCCCTTGGCTGGCGTTACTGGATCAGCCCGTTCTTCAGCGCGTAGTAGGTGAGGTCGCTGTTGCTGGTGAGCTTGAGCTTTTCGAGCACGCGCGTGCGGTAGGTGCTCACCGTCTTGATGCTCAGGAACATGGCCTCGGCCATGTTGCCGATGGTCTCGCCCTTGGCCAGGCGCAGGAACACCTGCAGCTCACGCTCGGACAGCAGCTCGTGCGCCGGGCGCTCGGCATCGCCAGCGGCGTTGTCGGCCAGCAGCTCGGCCACCGCCGGGCTGATGTAGCGCCGACCGCGTGCCACGGTGCGGATGGCATTGACGATGTCGTCGGGCGCGCAGTCCTTGTTGAGGTAACCGCTGGCGCCATAGCGCAAGAGCGTGGTGGCGTATTGCGCTTCAGGAAAGCCGCTCAGGATGAGCACAGGCAGGTCTGGAAAACGCGCCTTGATGGCCTGCAGTGCGTCCACGCCGCTGTGGTCGGGCATGGAGATGTCCATCAACAGCACATCGACCTCACCGGCGCGCACCAGCTCCAGGGCTTCGCGCCCGTTGTTGGCTTCCCCGGTGACCCGGATGTCCACGTGCTCGCCGAGGAACTGGCGAAGGCCAGAACGCACGATGGCGTGGTCGTCAACGATTCCTACTTTGATCATGGTGTCCTTGGCGCTCGGTGAAATGGGGGCCGCCGCAATTTAACAGGGACGCCCCGCGGGGGCCGTCAGACGGTTCCTACAAACGCGGCCCGCGCATCGGCGATGTCCTACAAGCGGGCGGCCATCCGCCCGACATCTTGCGGGGCCTGGATTTCCTACAGTGACCTCACGGCACAACGCAACCAGCGTTCAAGCCGCTGCCAGTCTCCCGACCGGCACTCTGCAACCCAACCATTCAAGGAGTCACTATGAACTGGGACCGCATCGAAGGCAACTGGAAGCAAGTCAAGGGAAAGATGGTCGAACAGTGGGGCAAGCTCACCGATGACGACTTCGACGTCGTCGCAGGCCGCCGCGAACAGCTCTCCGGAAAGATCCAGGAACGCTATGGCGTGGCCAAGGACGAAGCCGAGCGCCAGGTGGCCGACTGGGAGCGCCGCGTGACGGACGACTGGTTCGACAAGCCCAACAGCAAGAAGCCGCTCTAAGCCGCTTTCACTTCCCCTACACCTCATCATCCAGCGCCGGCCCCGGCCGGTGCCTTGAAAGGACACACACCATGAAACGCAACACCCGACTCGCCGCCCTCGCCGCCGCCGCCATGGCCACCTCGCTCATCGTGGCTTGTGGCCAGCGTGAAGAAGACACCGTGGGCCAGCGCCTGGACGGCGCGGTGGAACAAACCCAGACCGCCAGCGCTGAAATCCGTGCCGACGCCAACAACGCCGCACAGGACATGAAGGCCGCCGGCAGCGAAGCCGCCGACAAAATGGCCATGGGCGCCGCTGACGTCGCCATCACCGCCAAAGTGAATGCCGCACTGGCTGGCGACTCGCAGCTCAGCGCACTCAAGATTGACGTGGACACCACCAACGGCATGGTCGAACTCAAGGGCACCGCTCCCGACCCCGCCGCCCGTGACCGCGCCACCGTTCTGGCCGCGGCCGTCGAGGGTGTGGTGAAGGTGGAAAACCGCCTGACCGTGGAAGCCAAGGGCTAAGCCCTGCGCTGATGCCCAGTTGACAACATGATTTCTGCCCAGCCGGGCGGGCGCTGACCCCAGCGACCCGCCTGCGCGGCAGCCCGAACAATCCCCTGGAGGAGAAATCCCATGAAAATCGCTCACGCCCTGCTCGCTACCGCCGCCGCTTTCACCCTGGTTCAAGTCACCGGCTGCGCCGTGGCCCGCGACCAACAGACCGTCGGCTCCTACATCGACGACGCCACGCTCACCACCCGCGTGAAAGCCGCCTACGCCAAGGACCCGGTGGTGGCCGCCACGTCCATCAACGTGGAAACGCTCAAAGGCACCGTGCAGCTCTCGGGCTTTGCCAAGTCCGATGCGGAGCGCAGCACGGCAGAGCGCCTGGCCCGCAGCACGGACGGCGTGAAGGCGGTGCGCAATGACATCGTGGTGCGCTGACCCGGCATGCGCCACCCTTGTAGGACAACTCCTACATGAGAATCAGATGTTCTGAAGGCGCAGATGCGCACAAACGCGGCATGATGGCCGCGTTTGTGCTGCAGCGAAGGCTTTTGCCCCGAATCAAGCACCGGATTCCCTGACCGTCCAAAGCCCCCCGCTCTCCATGTCGCCGCTCCGTACCTTCATCGTCGAAGACAACAAAGTCATCTTCGACAACCTCGTGTCCACGCTCGAAGAGCTGGCCAATGTCGAGGTGATTGGTCACGCGGTGGACGAACAGGGCGCGGTGCAATGGCTGAGCCAGGGCGATCGCTTCGATCTCATGATCGTCGACATCTTCCTGCTCAGCGGCTCGGGACTGGGCGTCCTGAAAGCCGCGCAAGACGCCCAGGTGCCTGCGCGGCGCGTGGTGCTCACCAACTACGCGACCGCGGACATCCGCAAGCGCTGCACCCTGCTCGGTGCCGATCGGGTGTTCGACAAGTCTTGCGAACTCGAAGACCTGATCGCCTATTGCGAACGCATTTCAGATGGCTCGGCCAGCCAGCCGGGCAGCCTGCAATAAACGCCCGACCCCAGGTACTGCAAACCCGCCACCGATGCCCTCCACCCTCCCCTGGCGCGGTGCGCCGTGGCGCACTCCGCTGGCCATGTTCCTTGCGGCAGCGCTGGCTTTGGGGGTGGTCATCGGCTCGGAATGGACCTATCAGCGCGCGCTGCAATCGCTGGCCAGCGTTGGCGCGCGCGACACGGCGCGCACCGCCATTCAGACCGTGATGCGCCGTCTGCTCGATGTGGAAACCGCCCAGCGTGGCTACCTGCTCACCGGCCGCGCGCAGTACCTCGCGCCCTACCACGCGGCCGAGTCCGACATCGCGCACGCGATCAGCCGGCTGCGGGAGCACTACCGCAACGACAAGGAACTGCTGGCGCTCGTCGACAACCTCGAAACGCGCGTGCTCGAAAAGAGCTCCGAAGTGACGGAAACCATCGCGCTCTACAACGCCGGATCCGCCTGGCGCGAACTGCTGCTCACCGACATCGGGCGCGAAAAGATGGAAGGCGTGCGCCGCGTGGCCGATGTGCTGCTGGTCACCGAAGAGCGCCGCGTGGCCAGCGAGCGCGCGGAGGTGTACCGCACGCTGGCCATCGGCCGGGTGGGGGTGCACAGCCTGGCGCTGCTCAGCCTGCTGGCCTATGTCTTCTTCCTGCGCAAAAACGCTGCCCTGCAAACCAGCCAGGCCGAACACGCCCGCCACCTCCAGACCGAGCGCGACTCGCTGGAGCGACAGGTGCGCGAGCGCACCGAAGAACTGGCGCACCTGAACCTGCATCTGCAGGAGCTGCGCGATGGCGAACGCAGCCGGCTTGCACGCGCCCTGCACGACGACCTGGGCGCCTTGCTCACCACCGCCAAGCTCGACCTCACCCGCCTGCGCCACGCGCTGCGCAACACCGAGCCCGAAGTGGCCGAGCGCCTGGACCACCTGAGCGTGGCGCTGGATGACGGCATCGGCACCAAGCGGCGCATGATGGAAGAGCTCATGCCCTCCACGCTGCACAACCTGGGCCTGCAAGCCGCCATCGAGCAGCAGGCAGACGAGTTCGAGCAGCGCACCGGCGTGCCGGTGGAGCGTGCCATTCAAGCTGTGCTTGTGGACGTTTCCGCCGCGCAGGCGCTGTTCTCTGTGGTGCAGGGTGTGCTTTCCAATGTCGAACACCATGCCGGCGCCGCGCATGTGTCGCTGCGGCTGGCACCCGAAGGCACGCAGGTGCTGGTGGAAGTGATCGACGACGGCCAAGGCTTTGACGGGCAGACGGGATCCACCGCCGCCAACGGCCTGAAAAACCTGCGTCACCGCATCGAATCCCTGGGCGGCCAGTTCCTGGTGCGCTCCGTTCCCGGCTCGGGCACCCGCATCGAAGCGCGCGTGCCGGGTCACCCCGGCTCGCCTCCCTCCACACCCCACATCGCGGTGAACAACCCATGATCAAGTCGTCGATCGAACGCGTGGCGCGCAACCGCTACGGGATGCCCATCATCCTGGCGCTGGCCTTGATCATGGTGGTGGTCAACGAGAGCAGCTACCAGCACTCGCGTTCCACACTGGCGCAGGGCATCACGCTGAGCGACGCCCGCCAGAAGGCCGCGCGCACCCTGCAGGCGCTCACCGATGCCGAATCGGCTGCGCGCGCCTTCATGCTGGGTGCGCAACAAGTCGACCTGGCGAACTACCGCGAAGCCATCAACGAAATGGAGGGTGTGCAGCAAGACGCCTTCCAGCGCCTGACCGAGCTGGATCCCCAGCGCACGGTGTCGGTGGACGATGTGCGCAAACGCATCGAAGAGCGCAAGGCCACGCTCGACCAATGGGTGCGCATGACCGAGCAGGGCCGCCGCACCGATGCGCAGGCGCTCGCCGTGAGCGACCAGGGCCGGCTGCGCTACGCCGAGCTGCGCCAGGCGTTCGAGTTCGTGCTCGAACGCGCGGCTTCGATTCAGCAGACGGCGCGCGTGTCGCTCTACGACGCCATGATGATCAACCGCCTGGCCATCCACCTGCTGGTGCTGGTGGCGCTGGTCGCGCTGGTGCTGTTCATGCGCCAGTTGCGCGAAAGCGATGCGCGCAAGGCCGAAGAACACCAGCGCCTGGCCACGCAAGTGGCGCTGCGCACCGCCGCCCTGCGCAACCTGGCGGGCCACCACGTTCACGCCCGCGAAGACGAGCGCGGCCGCGTGGCGCGCGAGCTGCACGACGAAATGGGCGGCCTGCTCACGGCCATGAAGCTGGAGATCGCGCGCCTGCGCCGCGTGCCCGACGTGCCAGCCGCCGCCATGGAACGCCTGGCCAGCATCGAGCTGCGCCTGAACGAAGGCATTGCCGTCAAGCGCCGCATCATCGAGCACCTGCGCCCTTCTTCGCTGGATCAACTCGGCCTGATTCCTGCGCTGGACATGTTGTGTGAAGACGCGGCTGGCCGCCTGGGCATTGCCGTGAACACGCAACTGGCGCCAGTGACGCTCGACAAGGACGCCGAGCTCACGGTGTACCGGCTGGTGCAGGAGTCGCTGACCAACGTGCAGAAGTACGCCAAGGCCCACGAGGTGCACGTGGTGCTGGAGCAGGAAGGCGACACGGTTCGCGTGTCGGTGCAGGACGACGGGCGCGGCTTTGACATCGACAGCGTGCCGTCGGGCCACCACGGCCTGCTGGGCATGCGGGTGCGTGTGGAGTCGCATGCCGGCCAGCTCAACATCCGCAGCAACGCGCGCGACGGCACACGTGTGGAAGCCGAGCTGCCCGCGCGCGAAACCCCGAACGCCGTGGCCGCTTGATGGGTGCACACTGCAGGGCATCGTGTCCCCACCACCCGCCCACCATCGCCTGACCCACCTCACGGCCTGGCAACGCCAGGCCGTGGCGCTGCTGCCGGCGGCTGTGGCGGGCCTGGCGGGCGCCATCTGGGCCCCCGCTGCGGGGGCTGCAGCACCCTGGCTGATGGCGTGGGTCGCATACGGCCTGGCGTATGTGGGCCTCGTGTGGCACCTCGCTTCCAGGCTGGACGCCGCGGCCACGCGGCACCGCGCGCAGCGCGAAGACCCGGGCGCCGTGATGCTGTTCGTGCTGGTGACGGCGGCCGCCTGCGCGAGCCTGGTGGCGGTGGCCATGAACGTGAACGCCACGCAGGCGCTACAGGGCTGGTCAAGGGCCCTGGGGCTTGTGCTGATGGGGCTGTCGCTGACCGGCGCCTGGCTCCTCATCCAGTGCGTGTTCACGCTGCACTATGCGCGGGTGTACTACCGCAGCGAGGTGGAGGGCGGTGAGCCCCAGCGGGGGTTGGCCTTCCCCGACCGCAAAGACCCGGACTACCTGGACTTGCTGTACTACAGCGCGGTGGTGGGCATGACCTCGCAGGTGTCCGACGTGTCCATTCGAAGCCGCGCCATGCGCCACCTCACGCTGGTGCATGCCCTGCTCTCTTTCGCGTTCAACCTGGTGGTGCTGGCCACGGCCGTCAACGTGTTTGCCAGCGCCGGCCGTTGAAGGCGCGAAGACTCAGGGCGACAGCGTGAAAGACATGGACGCAACCGCCGCGCCCAGGCCCGAGACCGCGCGCACAAAGTGGGCCTCGACATCGAACCAGGGGTGCACCGCCGCCGCAGACAGGGCGATCAGCAGCGTGGCGACATAACCGACAACAGCGCGGGCAGGTAGATGCATGACTCCTCCGGTACAGGGACTTAGCGGAGGGCGTTCCTGGCCGCATGGGACCACTGTAGGGACGCGGGCCTGGCTTCAACACCGGACAAAATCCACTCGCGGCGTCAGCGCATTCCTACATCGAAGGGCGGCATGCACAGGCTCCGTAACCGACCCGTAACTGGTTTCACAGATAATTGAAACCAAATTACAAACCGGCCCCTGCGGCCTTCCCGGAGACACCTTCAATGAAGATCATGCGCGCCACCAAAATCGTTGCCACCCTGGGTCCTGCATCGAGCGACCCCGACCTGCTCGAGCGGATGATCCGCGCTGGTGTCAACGTGGTTCGGCTCAATTTCTCTCACGGCACCGCTCAAGACCACATCGACCGTGCCGAACTGGTGCGCGCCGCCGCCCAGCGCGCCGGCCGCGAGGTCGGCATCATGGCCGACCTGCAGGGCCCCAAGATCCGCGTTGGCAAGTTTGCACAAGGCAAGGTGTTCCTGGAGCCGGGCATGCCGTTCGTGCTGGATGCCTCGCGCACGGAGCTGGGCGACATCGAAGGCGTGGGCCTGGACTACAAGGAACTGCCGCGCGACGTGGCCGCCGGCGACACCCTGCTGCTCAACGACGGCCTGATCGTGCTCACCGTGAACAAGGTGGTGGGCCCGGCGGTGCACACCAGCGTCAAGCTCGGTGGCGAGCTCTCCAACAACAAGGGCATCAACAAGCAGGGGGGCGGCCTGACCGCGCCCGCGCTCACCGCCAAGGACATGGACGACATCAAGACCGCCATGGGCCTGAAGGCCGACTACGTGGCGGTGAGCTTCCCCAAGAACGCCACCGACATGGAGCTGGCGCGCCAGCTGTGCAACGTGGCCGGCGCAGCGCTGGGCCATAAACCCGCCCTGATCGCCAAGATCGAACGCGCCGAAGCCATCCCCGAACTGGCCAACATCCTCAAGGTGTCCGACGGCATCATGGTCGCGCGTGGCGACCTCGCCGTGGAAGTGGGCAACGCGGCCGTGCCGGGCCTGCAGAAGCACATGATCCGGCTGGCGCGCGAGATGGACAAGGTGGTGATCACCGCCACGCAAATGATGGAGTCGATGATCGTCAACCCGGTGCCCACACGCGCCGAGGTGAGCGACGTGGCCAACGCCGTGCTCGACGGCACCGACGCGGTGATGCTGAGCGCCGAAACCGCCGCCGGCCGCTACCCGCTGGAGACCGTGATGGAGATGGCCAACATCTGCTCGGAGGCCGAGAAGGCGGAGTACCGCGAGCTCTCCGCCGACTTCCAGGGCAAGACCTTCAAGCGCATCGACCAGTCCATTGCCATGGGCGCGCTGTTCACGGCGCACCACCTGGGCGCCAAAGCCATCGTGGCACTGACCGACTCGGGCTCCACCGCGCTGTGGATGAGCCGGCACAACGTGCGCATGCCGATCTACGCCATGACGCCCAACCTCTCAACGCAGCGCCGCATGACGCTCTACCGCAACGTGCGCCCGCTGCTGATGGACAACAGCACCGACCGCGACTCGGCCCTGCTGGACGCCGAGGCCCACCTCAAGAAGCGCGGCATCGTGCAGACCGGCGACGTCTATGCCATCACCGTGGGCGAGCCCATGGGCCAGCCCGGCGGCACCAACACGCTGAAGATCTGCAAGGCGGCCTGAAGCCTCGCCCGGCGGTCGCGGCGGGCCTCAGTCGAGCCGCAGCGACACGCCGGTGACAAACATCGCGTCGCCCTTGCGCAGGGTGCCACCCGGGTCGCTGTCGTAGCGGTAGCTCAAACCCGCCGAGAGGTTGAGGGACTGCGTCATGGCCACGGTCAGCCCGGTGTCGAACACCGCGCGGTACTTGCCCGAATCGCGCAGGTCGGGGTACAGCGCGAATTTCTGCCGCAGGCTCGTCGTCTCGGTGAGCTTGTGGCTGGACTCCTCCGCCAGCACCAGCTCCAGCCGGCCGTAGCGGTCGCGCAGCGCGCCCGAAATGTCGGTGGCGTTGACATAGCGGTCGTAGGTGTAACCCAGACCGGCGGACACGTCGAAGTACCCTTGATCGCTGGCCCAGACGTGCCGCCCCACACCACTGGCCACCGAATACCGCGCCGAAATGTTGGCCAGCTTGTCGCGCAAGGTCTCACCCGAGCCGAAACCGAACCAGTCGGTGGAAAAGTCGCGGTTGTACTGGCTGCGCAGCGCGTAGCGCTCGGTGGTGTTTACACCGTCGTTGCGCGCGTAGTCGGCCTTGGCGTTCCAGGTCCATTTGTCGTAGGTGGACTGGTTCGCGCCCTCGGCCGCGAGGTTCAGCGTGCCGGCATTGTTGTTGCCGGAAGAAACGTTGGCACCTGCGGTGAACAGGTAGCGCCACTGGCCATCGGGTTTGAGCGTGACCTGCGCCGGGGACAGCGCCGGCCAGAGAAGACCGGCGGCAGAGGACAGCGTCACGATCAGGGTGCGACAGGGCATGAAAATCCTTCCTTGTTGTGCAACGAAATGGCGGGTTCACATTGAAGGACTCCCTTTGGCCCCGTCACAGTTCCCCGGGTTTTGTGACGATTCGTATCCCCAGTGCCCCAAGCGCTGAATCCAGGCGCAGCGCACCTGCGTATGTTCAAAATGCCCCAGTCGTCCTCATCCTCGACCTCTTCCGCTTCCGCCACCCCGATGTCACGCCGCCGCCGCTGGCTCGCCGCGCTGGGCCTGCTGCCGTTGCTGCAGGCCTGTTCGCCCTTGCGCCTGATCAATGCCACCGTCGCCAGCGGCACCCACACGGTGCAGCGCGATCTGGCTTATGGCAGCGAAGTCCGCCAGCGCGCCGACGTCTACCTGCCGGCCGTGACAACCCGCAACGCCCCCATCGCTGTGTTCTTCTATGGCGGCAGCTGGAGCAGCGGCGACCGGGGCGACTACCGTTTCGTGGGCGAAGCACTCGCCTCGCGCGGCGTCGTCACCGTGGTGGCCGACTACCGCCTCAGCCCCGAGGTGCGCTACCCGGTTTTCCTGCAAGACAGCGCGCAAGCGGTGCGCTGGGCGGCGGAACGGGCCGCCTCGTTCGGCGCCTCGCGCGATCGCCTGTTCATCGTGGGCCACAGTGCCGGGGCCTACAACGCGGCCATGCTGGCGCTCGACCCGCGCTGGCTGGGCGAGGTGAACCTCTCGCCCGACCAGCTCGCGGGTTGGGTTGGTCTGGCCGGGCCTTACGACTTCCTGCCCATCGGCATCCCCGAGGTGCAGGTGGCGTTTGAGTGGCCCAAGACGCCTGCCGACTCTCAACCCCTCTTTCACGCCCGCGCGGGCCATGCCAAGCCCGGGCGCACGCTGCTGCTGGCGGCCAAAAGCGACCTGCTGGTGAACCCGCAGCGCAACACCGTGGCGCTCGCGCAGGCGCTGCAACAGCAGGGCGCTGCCGTCGATGTGACCCTGTTCGAGCGCGTGAACCACGCCACCCTGATCGGCGCCATGGCCCGCCCATTGCGCGGGCTGGCGCCCGTGCTGGAGCGCGTCAGCGGGTTTCTGAACCCGCCATCGGCCTGAGCGCGGGCGCGACGCGTCGACGGCCCACCCAGGCCAGGCATTGCTGCGCCGTCACGGCACTGGCGACGCCCAGGACCACGCCTGCTGCAATGTCCGAGACGAAATGCAAACCCAGGAACACGCGGCTCCAGGCGATGGCCACTGCAAGCGCTCCCGCCACCAGCAGCCACACCCGAGGGTGACGCGGTGCAAAAAGCACCAGGCCTGCGGCCCAGGCCGATGCCACGGCGGCATGAAAGCTGGGAAAGCTGGCACTGGCCGAATGCGCCAGCCACTGCTGACCCACCCCCAGCTCAAACGGCCGCGCAACGTGCACCGCCTCGCGAATGCCGCGTACCGTCAACCAGGCCAGCACCATGGCCAGACCAACGCCCAGCAGCTGGCGCCGCGAACCCGGGCCAAACAGGACCAGAGGGACCAGGGCCACGATGGCCAGCAAGGGCAGATCGGTGGACACCCAGCGGCCCAGTGCGATGAGCCAGTTCGGTGTGTCGGCCGTGGCATTGATGGAAAGGAAGAGCCAGGTGTCGATGCGCGTCATGGGAAACCTTGAGATTTCGCGCAGTCTGGTTCGCGAACATTAAGGCCGTGTGAAATGACACGCGCCCCCGGCTTCCCCGATGCAGGTCGAAAGTTAAAATGCCGGGTTACACCACGGTTACCAACTGATTAAGGGGAATCTCATGGCGCTCGTTTCCATGCGCGAACTGCTCGACCACGCCGCGGCCAACGGCTACGGCATTCCGGCGTTCAACGTCAACAACCTCGAACAGGTGCAGGCCGTGATGGCCGCCGCCGACGAAGTGGGCGCGCCGGTGATCCTGCAAGCCAGCGCCGGTGCCCGCAAGTACGCGGGTGAGCCCTTCATCAAGCACCTGATCCTGGCGGCCATGGAGGCCTACCCCCATATTCCACTGGTCATGCACCAGGACCACGGCACCTCGCCCAAGGTCTGCGAAGGCGCGATCAACCTGGGCTTTGGCTCGGTGATGATGGACGGCTCCCTGATGGAAGACGGCAAGACGCCCGCCTCCTTTGAATACAACACCGAAGTCACCCGCAAGGTGGTGGACATGGCGCACAAGGTCGGCGTCACGGTGGAAGGCGAACTCGGCTGCCTGGGCAACCTGGAAACCGGCGAAGCCGGCGAAGAAGACGGCATTGGCGCTGAAGGCAAGCTCGACCACAGCCAGATGCTGACCGACCCCGAAGAGGCTGCCCAGTTCGTCAAGGCCACGCAGCTCGACGCGCTGGCCATCGCCATCGGCACCAGCCACGGCGCCTACAAGTTCAGCCGCCCGCCCACCGGCGACATCCTGGCCATCAGCCGCGTGAAGGAAATCCACAAGCGCATTCCCAACACCCACCTGGTGATGCACGGCTCGTCCTCCGTGCCGGCCGATCTGCTGGCCATCATCAACCAGTACGGCGGCAAGATGAAGGAAACCTACGGCGTGCCCGTCAAGGAAATCCAGGAAGCCATCAAGCACGGCGTGCGCAAGATCAACATCGACACCGACATCCGCCTGGCCATGACCGGCGCCGTGCGCAAGTTCCTGGCCGAAAACCCGGACAAGTTCGACGCCCGCGAATGGCTCAAGCCTGCCCGTGAAGCCGCCAAGCAGATCTGCAAGCAGCGCTACCTCGAGTTCGGATGCGAAGGCCAGGGCAGCAAGATCAAGGGCGAGAGCCTGCAGGTGATCGCGGCCAAGTACGCCAAGGGCGAACTGGCCCAGGTCGTGAACTGACCGCCACCCGCCTCTGCCAACGCCACCCTTGAGGTGGCGTTTTTCATGGCGGCGCGCCCGCGGCGGGCGTGTTCAATCCTCCCAACCCGCCGCCTGAATCGCCGCCACGATCTCGCGCCCCGTGCGCACCAGCGCCGGCCCGAAGTCGTCGTGCAACAGCGCGCCCTGCAAGCGCGAAGCCGGCCCACCCACCGTGAGCGCGAGCGGCTCGCGGCCGTCGCCCAGGTCAATGCCCACGCCAATGGCGGCAATGTCGCTCTCCCATTCGGACTCGGACGTGGCGTAGCCGCGCTCGGCGCAATCGGCTTCTGCGCGCCGCAAGCCGGCTTCGCGGGCGGGCCAGCGTGCGGCGTCCTGCGCCTGCAGGCGCCGCGCCATCAAGGCGCGGCTGCCTTCTGGCGCTGCGCACCAGATGGCGCGGCCCATGGCGGTTTCGGCAAACGGCAGGCGCGTGCCCACGTCCAGCCCGAGGATGAGGCGCGCGGTGCTGCGGCAGTGCGCCACGTACACCACCGAGGTGTCGTGCCGCACCCCCAGCGAAATGGCGGCCTGCGTGTGCTCGGCCAGTGTCTCCATGAAAGGGCGGGCGATGCGCCCCAGCTCGAAGTTGGACAGCACGCTGAACCCCAACGAAAGCACGGCCGGGCTCAGCGCGTATTCGCCCGTGGCCGCGCGGTGGCGCAGGTAACCCAGGCTGGTGAGGGTGAAGGTGAGGCGCGACACCGTGGCCTGCGGCAAGCCGGTGCGCCGCGCCAGCTCCTGGTGCGCGAGCCAGCGGTCCGACGGCCCGAAGCTGCGCAACACGGTCAAGCCGCGCGCGAGCGCCGTGACGAAGCGGCGGTCTTCAGACGGGTCCGCCTGCACAAGCGGCATGGAAGGTGTGTGGCGCTGACGTCCCAAGGCGAGTGTCCTTTTTCTGCAGATCGGAATATTGCGAACCCGGGTAGCCCTTCGTATTCCGCAGATCGGAATTTTCAACGTTCACCCGGTCAGGTTCGATGCTCGCTTTCCCTGATGAGCATTTACACGCCCGGGAGCCGCGCCGTATATTGGTTGTGATCACACGGTTTTCCGCCCAGCGGAATGCCGAACACACCCTGAATCCAGTCGCATGACGTCCTCCCCCTCGGCCCATTGGCCGCCCGGCCTGCCGCGCCACCTGACGCTGCCGCAGACGCACGTCTTCCACAACCTCGAGGTCTCGGCCCGTCGCTACCCCGACAAGCCCTTCATCGTCTTCTACGACACGCCGCTCACCTACGCGGACTTCCTGCGCGAGGCCGAGCACATCGCCGGCCACCTGCAGCAGGTGTGCGGCGTCAAGCCGGGCGACCGCGTGCTGCTGTGCATGCAGAACAGCCCGCAGTGGGCGCTGGCCTTCTACGGCATCCTGCGCGCCAACGCGGTGGCGGTGCCGGTGAACCCGATGAACCGCGTGGAAGAACTGCGCCACTGCCTGACCGACAGCGGCGCGCAGGTGGCCTTCGTGGCGCAGGACCTGTTGCCACAGGTGCGTCCTCTGCTCGCCCCCGCCGGCGCAGCCGAGGGCCTGCGCCACGTGGTGGTGGCCACCTACAGCGACCACCTTCGTGGCCCGACCGACCTGCGCGTGCCCGAATTCGTGGCCGCACCGCGCGTGCCGATGGCGGGCGAAGGCATGGTGGCATGGGCCGACGCCATTGCCGCCGAACACACGCCCGGACCCGTCATCACCGGTCCGAACGACCTGTGCACCATGCCCTACACCTCGGGCACCACCGGCCTGCCCAAAGGCTGCATGCACACCCACCGCAGCGTCATGAGCACGCTGGTGGGCGGCGCGCGCTGGTTCGGCACCTCGCAAGACACGGTGTGCCTGGCCGTGCTGCCGTTCTTCCACGTCACGGGCCTTGCGGGCAGCCTCAACGGCCCCCTGTATGCCGGCGCCACGCTGGTGGTGCTGGCGCGCTGGGACCGCGAAGTGGCCGCCATCTGCATGCAGCGCTACCGCGTGACGGTGTGGCAGGCCATCTCCACCATGGTGATCGACTTCCTCGCCCACCCGCAGATCGAACAGGTCGATCTCGCCAGCCTCGCGTGCATTCGCGGCGGCGGCGCGGCCATGCCCGACGCGGTGGCCGCGCGCCTCAAGGCGCTCACGGGCCTGGACTACATCGAGGGCTACGGCATGTCCGAAACCATGGCCGCGACCCACATCAACCCGCTGCACCGGCCCAAGCCGCAGTGCCTGGGCATCCCGGTGTTCGATGTGGACGCCCGCGTGGTCGACCCCGAGACGCTCGTTGAGCTGGCGCCGGGCGAAACCGGCGAGATCGTGGTGCACGGTCCGCAGGTCATGCAGGGCTACTGGCGCAACCCCCAGGCCACCCGCGAGTCCTTCGTCGAGATCGACGGCCAGCGCTTCCTGCGCACCGGCGACCTCGGGCACGTGGACACAGACGGCTACTTCTTCATGACCGACCGCCTCAAACGCATGATCAACGCCAGCGGCTTCAAGGTCTGGCCGGCCGAAGTGGAGGCGCTCATGTACCACCACCCCGCCATTCAGGAAGCGTGCGTGATCGGCGTGCGCGACGCGCGCCGTGGCGAATCCGTCAAGGCGCTGGTGGTCTTGCGCCCCGGGCAGCGCGGCCAGGTCAGCGAACAGGACGTGATCGACTGGGCGCACACCCACATGGCGGCATACAAGAGCCCCCGCATCGTTGAATTCGTGGAAGCGCTGCCCCGCTCGGGCAGCGGCAAGGTGATGTGGCGCGAACTGCAGGAGCAGCAAGCCGCGCGCGATGCCGCCCACACCCCCTGACCCACCAGAGCAACCTCGCAGCGCCCACCCCGCGCCGCATAGACCGCCACCCCGGCACACCCAGAAGGAGACAGCACCATGAAAAACACGACACCCCCCTCGCAGCGCCGCCGCGCACTGCTGCTGGCGGCGGCCGCCGCCACCGCCGGCGTGGCCCCCTTCGGCGTGGCCCAGGCGCAAGCCCAGGCCTACCCGAGCCGCCCGGTCACGCTGATCATTCCGTGGCCAGCCGGTGGCTCCACCGACCGCCACCTGCGCGCACTGGCCGAGATCGCCAGCAAGCACCTGGGCCAGCCCATCGTGATCGAAAACCGCCCGGGCGCTGGCGGCACGCTCGGCCCCAGCACCATGGCGCAAACCGCCAAGCCCGACGGCTACACCATCGCCCAGTTCCCGCTCGGCCTGCTGCGCATGCCGCACATGCAGAAGACCAACTGGGACCCGCTGACCGACTTCACCTACATCATTGGTGTCTCGGGCTACACCTTCGGCCTCACCGTGAAAGCCGACTCGCCCTACAAGACCTTCAAGGAATACATCGAAGCCGCGCGCAAGCAACCGGGCGCCATCAACTACGGCTCCACCGGCACCGGCAGCAGCCCGCACCTGCTCATGGAAGAACTGGCCGGCAACGCCAAGGTGCAACTCACGCACGTACCGTTCAAGGGCAATGCCGACCTGCAGGCTGCGCTGCTCGGCGGCCACGTAATGGCACAAAGCGATGCCAGCGGCTGGGACAAATACGTCGACGGCGGCCAGATGCGCCTGCTGGTCACCTTTGGTGAGCAGCGCACCCAGCGCTGGCCCGAAGTGCCCACCGCGCAGGAGCTGGGCTACAACGTGGTCTCCACCTCGCCCTACGGCCTGGCCGGCCCGAAGGGCATGGACCCCGCCATCACCAAGGTGCTGCACGACGCCTTCAAGAAGGCCATGGAAGACCCCAAGCACATCGAAGTGCTGGGCCAGCTCAACCAGGCCATGTGGTACCGCAACGGCGAGGACTACCGCAAGTGGGCCGCCGAGACCTACACCAAAGACAAGGCGCTGATCGAGCGGCTGGGACTGGCGGCCAAATAAGCGCGGGGCGAGCGGGCCAGGCATTCGCCCCGGGGCCCCCGCCAACTTGCGATAATCGCCCGGAATGGTTCAAAGCCCGTTGGCTGTTCAACGGGCTTTTTTCTTGTCCCGCTTATCCCCGATCCGACCATGACCTCTGCCCTGCACACCTCGGCCCTCACCTCCCTGCCCCTGCTGGCACGTGGCAAGGTGCGCGACAACTACGCCGTGGGCGACGACCGCATCCTGATGGTGGCCAGTGACCGCATCAGCGCCTTCGACGTGATCATGGGTGAGCCGATTCCCGGCAAAGGCGAGCTCCTCACCCGCCTCTCGCTGTTCTGGTTCGACCAGCTCGGCCCCAAGGGCCTGAACATCTGCCCGATCCACCTGACGGGCGAGGCGCCCGAGAGCGTGGTTTCCGCGGCAGAAGCCTCACAGGTCACAGGCCGTTCCATGCTGGTGCAACGCCTCAAGCCCATCCCCGTGGAGGCCGTGGTGCGCGGCTACCTCGCCGGCAGCGGCTGGAAGGAATACCAGGAGAGCCGCTCGGTCTGCGGCGTGAAGCTGCCCGAAGGCCTGCAAAACGCCTCGCAGCTGCCCGAGCCGATCTACACCCCGGCCGCCAAGGCGGCCATGGGCGAGCACGACGAAAACATCACCTTCGAGCGCACGGTGGACATGATCGGCGCCGATCTGGCTGCGCAGATCCGCGATGTGTCGATCCAGCTCTACAAAGCCGCTGCTGCGATTGCGCTCAAGAAGGGCATCATCATCGCGGACACGAAGTTCGAATTTGGCCTGGACAAGGCCGGCCAGCTCGTGCTGATGGACGAAGTGCTCACCCCCGACAGTTCGCGCTACTGGCCCGCCGAAAGCTACGTGGTGGGCCAGAACCCGCCCAGCTACGACAAGCAGTTCCTGCGCGACTGGCTGGAAACCGCCCAGGTGGGCGGCAAGCCCTGGGACAAGACGCCGCCCGCGCCGCGCCTGCCCCGTGAGGTGATCGAGAAGACCTCGGCCAAGTACCAGGAAGCCTTGACGCGCCTGATGGGCTGAACGTCGCCCCCAAGTTCCGCCGCTGCCCCCCAGGGAGCCCATCCGGCTTGGGGCGGCCCGGCGCCGGATTCAGCTCAGCACAACACTCGACAGCCGGCGGCGGTAGGTTGCCACCGTCGGGTCTTCGGGCGGCACCTGGCCTTCGGCCACCTTGGGCTTGGGCGGGTCGATGATGTCGAGGATGGCGATGAAGGTCTTGCGCGCGAGGTCTTCGCTCCACGCCTTGTCGCGCATCAGGATCTCCAGCAACTCGTCCATGGCGGGCACCCACTGGCCGTAGGCCATGAGCAGCTGCGCAAGCGCAAACCGCGCGTCGAAGTCGCGCTTGTTGGCGGCGATGGCCGCCTGCAGTTCGGCGGCGCGGGCGTCGGGATCGGTCACGTTCGCTTGCGCGTCGCGTGCGGCCATCCAGCGCTGCAGCGAATCGAGACGGCGCACGCCCGCCGCCTTGGCAATCACCGGCGCAAACGCCACCTTGGCGTCGTCGTCCTGACCCATGTCCAGCAGCAGCTTGACGAGGTCAAAGCGCGCGTCGTCGTTGTTCGGGTCGGTCTGCACGGCTTGCTGAAGCTTCTCCAGCGCGCCTTCCAGGTCGCCCTCGGCCAACGCATCCTGCGCCTCGGCCTCCACTTCTTCGGCCTGCATTTCATCGGCGGTGGGCAAGTGTTTGTCGAGGAAGGCCTTGATCTGACCCTCCGGCAGCGCGCCCATGAAACCGTCCACGGGCTGGCCGTTGATGAGCAACACGCAAGTGGGAATGCTGCGAATGCCGAAAGCGGCGGCGAGTTGCTGCTCCTGGTCGGAGTCGATCTTCACCAGCTTGAAGCGCCCGGCGTATTCGGTCTCGACCTTTTCCAGCAACGGGCCGATCACCTTGCAGGGGCCGCACCACGGAGCCCAGAAATCCACCAGCACGGGGGTTTGCATCGAGGCCTCGATGACCTCGGCTTCAAAGTTGGCGACGGTGACGTTGATCATGAGAGGGTGCCTGGGCAAGGCCAACCGCGCAGGGTCGGCGGTCGGCAAACGTAAAATCGACACTTTACCGGAGACGCCCCGCCCCGCGGCGCGCGCGACCGGCTCAGCCCCCCGCCGGGGGCCCATCGGCCAGAGGCACCTTCATGAACTCCATCCAAGTGGGTGTGCTCATGGGCTCCAGCAGCGACTGGGACACCATGCAGCACGCCGTGCAGATCCTGCAGGACTTCGGCATCGCGCACGAAGCGCGCGTCGTGTCCGCGCACCGCATGCCCGACGACATGTTCACCTACGCCGAGGCCGCCGCCCCGCGCGGGCTCAAGGCCATCATTGCGGGCGCTGGAGGCGCCGCCCACCTGCCGGGCATGCTCGCGGCCAAGACCACGGTGCCGGTGCTCGGCGTGCCCGTGGCGAGCAAGCACCTCAGTGGTGTGGACTCGCTGCACAGCATCGTGCAAATGCCCAAGGGCGTGCCCGTGGCCACCTTCGCCATTGGTGCGGCGGGTGCCGCCAACGCCGCGCTGTTTGCTGTGGCCATGCTCGCCAGCCACGACCCCGAACTGCGCCACAAACTCGACACCTTCCGCGCACAGCAGACCGCTGCGGCCCGCGCGATGACCTTGCCCGCATGAACCTCAAGACCCTTCTCCCCGGGAGCACCTCCGTCAATGGCCAGCCAACCACCCTGGGCGTGATGGGCGGCGGCCAGCTGGGCCGCATGTTTGTGCAGGCGGCGCAGGCCATGGGCTATGTCACCGTGGTGCTCGATCCCGATCCGGCCAGCCCCGCCGGCCTCGTCAGCCACCACCACATCCGAACCGCCTACGACGACGAGCAGGGCCTGGCCCAGCTGATGCAGCGCTGCGACGCCATCACCACCGAATTCGAGAACGTGCCGGCCCAGGCGCTGGCCACGCTCGCCGCACAGCGGCCGGTCGCGCCTTCGGCCGCGTGCGTGGCCGTGGCGCAGGACCGCATCAAGGAAAAGGCGCACTTCGAGCAGTGCGCGCCTATCAGCGGCGTGGCGCCGGCACCGCATGCGGTCATCACCACCGACGCCTCGTTGCGCGCCGTGCCCGACGCCCTGCTGCCCGGCATCCTGAAGACCGCGCGCATGGGCTACGACGGCAAGGGCCAGGTGCGCGTGACCACGCGCGAAGCCCTGGCCGCCGCATGGGACGACCTGGACAAGGTGCCCTGCGTGCTGGAGAAAATGCTGCCGTTGCGCGCCGAATGCTCGGTGATCGTGGCGCGTGGTGCCGACGGCCAGGTGGTGACCTTCCCCGTGCAGAAAAACACGCACCACGACGGCATCCTGGCCCTGACGGAAGTCTTCGACGGTGCGGTGGACGCCACGCTGGCGCAGCGCGCGCAGGCCAGCACGGTCGCCATTGCGAACCACCTGCGTTACGTGGGCGTGTTGTGCGTCGAGTACTTCGTGGTGGAAACCGCTGGCGGCGCGCTGGACCTCGTGGTCAATGAAATGGCGCCGCGCCCCCACAACAGCGGGCACTACACCCAGAACGCCTGCGACGTCTCGCAGTTCGAAGCCCAGGTGCGCGCGCTCGCCGGCCTGCCGCTCACGCCACCTCGCCAGCACAGCCCGACCATCATGGTCAACCTGCTCGGCGACTTGTGGTTTCAGGCAAACGCCGTGCGCGCACTGGCCGGCCCGCAGCCGCAGTCGCCGCCGTGGGGCGCGGTGCTCGGTCTGCCCGGCACCCACTTGCACCTGTACGGCAAGCTCGGCGCGCGTCCGGGCCGCAAGATGGGCCACCTCAACATCACGGGCGCCAGCGTGGCGCAGGTGCGTGAGACCACGGCGCAAGTGCTGGCCCTGCTCGGCCTGCCACCCCTGGGCGCCTGATTCGCGCCATGCCGCTGCTGCTGTCCGCGAAAGACCCCGCTGCCATCGACGCCGCAGCGCAGCGCCTGGCCGAGGGCTCGCTGGTGGGCATGCCCACCGAAACCGTGTACGGCCTGGCAGCCGATGCCGACAACGCCACGGCGGTGCACCGCATCTTTGAAGCCAAAGGCCGCCCGGCCGATCACCCGCTGATCGTTCACCTGGCCGCGGGCAGCGGCGCCGGCGGCTGGCGCCACGGCGTGGACCACTACGCGCGCGAGGTGCCGGCTTTCGCCGCCGCGCTCATGCAGGCTTTCTGGCCCGGACCGCTCACCCTGATCCTCCCGCGCCGCGAGGGCGTGGCGGCCGTGGCGGCCGGCGGGCAGGACTCGGTCGGCCTGCGCTGCCCGGCGCACCCGGTGGCGCAGGCGCTGCTGAAGGCGGCAGCGGCGCGCGGCGTGAATGGCGTGGCCGCGCCCAGCGCCAACCGCTTTGGCCGGGTGAGCCCCACCACCGCCGCGCACGTGGCCGAAGAATTCACCGCACTGGCCGACGCCGACCTGCTCATTCTGGACGGTGGGGCCTGCCCCGTGGGCATCGAATCCACCATCGTCGACTGCACGCGACCGCATCCCGTGCTGCTGCGCCCCGGCATGGTCACCACCGCCCAGCTGGAAGCCGCGTGCGGCCAACCCGTGCGCGAGCGCGACGAGGCCGCACCGCGCGCCTCGGGCACGCTCGAGTCGCACTACGCCCCCCGCGCCAAAGTGCGGCTGATGGACGCCCGCCAGCTGCGCGCTGCGTTTCAGGTGCTGGGCAACGATGCCAAGGGCATTGCGCTGTACGCGCGCAGCGCCATGGAACCCGCGCGCCAGGTGCCACGCCGCCGCATGCCCGACGACGCCGCAGCCGCCGCCCGCGAACTTTTTGCGGTGCTGCGCGAACTCGACGCCACCGGCGTTCGCCTGATCTGGGTGGAAACACCGCCCGAGGGTGTGGAATGGGACGGGGTGCGCGACCGGCTGCAGCGCGCTGCGGCCTGATCCTTTAGCGGCGCGAGGGGCGCCCGAAGCGCAGCTTCATCACCAGGATGGCCAGTGCCAGGGCCAGCGTGATGGCGTTGGCCACCACCACCGGCCAGGCGCCCAGGCTCAAGCCATACAGCAGCCACAGCGCCACACCGAGCGTGAACGCGCTGTACATGCCCAGCGAGATGCCGCTCACGTCGCGCGTGCGAAACGTCAGCCAGGCCTGCGGCACGAAGCTGGCCGTGGTCAGGAAAGCGGCGGCAAAGCCGATGAGGTCACCAAACGCCAGGGTCACGGGTCAGTCGGGCTGCGAAGCCGTCCATTCGAGCAGGGCGTCCAGTGCGGGGCGGGCGGCGGGTGCGTTGGGGTGGTTGACGAACCCCACCACCGCATACCGCGCGCCATTGACCGCGTTCACGTAACCCGCAATGCCGGTCACGTCGCGCAGGGTGCCGGTCTTGACCCAGGCATTGCCGCGCGCGGCGCTCTGGCTGCCGCGCGCCAGCCGCGCAGCGGTGCCGTTCACACCGGCGATCGAGAGCGACTGCACAAACTGGCTGCCTTGCGGGTGGCGCGCCGCATGGCGCAGCAAGCCCGCCAGCGCCTCGGGCGTGATGCGCTCTTCGCGCGACAGGCCCGATCCGTTGTCGAGCACCGGCCCGGGCACCCGCGGGCCAAAGGTGCGCTTCCACCAGTCGGTCACCACCTCGCGCGAAAGCTCGAAGCGCGCCGGGCGCGAAGGCACCATGCGGTCAGCCGCCGAGCCCGGCGCCATCAAGGCCAGCTGCGGTGTGGCGGTCTGCGGCAGCGCCAGCTGGCCCAGCGTGAGGAACACCTGCTGCGCCATCACGTTGTTGCTCCACTGGTTCACGTCCACGATGATCTCGGAGAGCGGCAGCGAGCGCGCTTCGTGCAGCAGCTGCACCTCGGCCGGCATGACGCCATCGCGCACCCGCCCGGTGATGGCACCGCCACTGGCGCGCCACAGTCCCTCCATGGCGCGCGCGGCGTAGCTGGCCGGCTGCTGGTACGCCACGGGCCACTTGAGTTCGCCACAGCTCTGCGGGTAGCGCCCTTCGAAACGGATGCGGTCGGGGTCGTCAAAACGGGCCTGCACCGCGCTGCGCCAGTCGCCACAGGCGGTGCGCGAAAGGGGCACGGAGGCGTCCACCGCCAGGCCTGCCATCGGCGGCTCGCTCACCACATAAGCCACGCCATTGGCGAGGTCGGGCTGGAAGGTCAGGATCACCGACTTGAAGTTGACCAGCAGCGCATCGGGTGTGGCGTTGTAGGGGCGCAGGGCCTCGCCGTCGAACGCGCCGGGGTCGATCACGGGCAGCTCAAACGCGCTGTGGTCGAGCACCATGTCGCCCAGGATCACGCGCACGCCCTTGGCCTGCAGCGCCAGGTAGGCAGCCTGAATGCGCTCGAGCACCAGCTTGGGGTCGCCGCCGCCGCGCACGTACAGGTTGCCACGCAGCACACCGTTCTCGACCGCACCGTCCGTATAGAACCGGGTGTTCCAGGTGAAGTCGCTGCCCAGCATGTCGATGGCGGCGTAGGTGGTCACCAGCTTCATGACCGAGGCGGGATTCACCGGCGTGCCGGCCCGGTGGCGCAGGCGTTCGTGGGCGTCGGGGTCGACCGAGATCACCAGCGCCGACAGCGCACTGGCGGGCACCTGCGCCCGGTTCAGGGCTTCCATGACCGCAGGGGGCAGCGAGCCGCTGCGGCCCGCCATCTGGGCACAGGCGGGCAGCGTCAGGCCGGCCAGCACACACAACGCGAGCCCGCGCACCCAGCGCGGGGCAGATGAAAGCAAGGGGGCAGCGAGGTCGCGCATGGTGGTGGATTATGAAACGGCCCTGCAACCGCTGGTGCCGACGCGAGGCCAATGGGCCACTGGCAAGACAGCCGGCATCCTGTCCCCACACCGCAGGCCCCAGCACCCCGTGCCCGATAATCGCCCGATGCCCTCTGCCCTGCGCCTGCTCGCCCTGGAAACCAGCACCGACACCCTGTCGGTCGCGCTCGGCACAGGCGCGCCCGACGGCGTGGTGTGGCAGCACAGCGGCCCGGGCGGCGCCATGGCCTCGACGACCTTGCTCCCGCTGGTGAAGCAGGCACTGGACGCGGCTGGCTGGCCGCTCGCCAGCCTCGATGCGGTGGTGTTCGGTCGCGGACCTGGCTCATTCACCGGCCTGCGCACCGCCTGCGCGGTGGCCCAGGGGCTGGCTTACGGCGCCCAAAGCGCGCAGCGCCCAGCAGGCCTGCCGGTGCTGCCCGTGGACACCTTGCTCGCCCTCGCCGAGGAAGCGCGCTGGACGCGCGAGCACACCGGACGCCCTGCGCCCACCGCCATCGCAGCCCTGCTCGATGCGCGCATGAGCGAGCTGTACGTGGCCACCTACAGCTGCACGTCCACCGGCCTTTTGGCCCTCACACCTCCCCGGCTGTGCGCGCCGGCCGATGTGCAGGCCCACCTGCAAACGCAGTGGCAGCAGCACCTGCCCGCAGGCGGCGAAGCGATGCTCGCTGGCAATGTGTTCGACACCTACGCGGCTGAGCTCGCCGACCTGCCCGGCACACGGCAGCCCGCCGTGCCCTGCGCGGCCGCCCTGCTGCGCCTGGCACCCACCCTGCTCGCCCAGGGTGCTGCGGTGGCTGCGCGCGACGCGCTGCCGCTCTACGTGCGCGACAAGGTTGCGCAGACCACCGACGAACGCGAACGGCTGCGGGTGAACGCAGCCGCCATCCCGTGAGCCAGCGCCCCATGGACACGGCGGTGGACGACATGCTCGGCGCCTTGGCGCAGCGCGTGGCCAGCTCAACGGGCGAGCAGGCCAGCGCGTGGCCCATGCCGCCTGACCGGGGCTCGGAACGTCGCATCGCCTTCGCACCCATGACCGCGGCCGACCTGGACGCGGTGCGTGCGGTGGAGGTGGCCGCTTACGCGCACCCCTGGTCGCAAAAGCACTTTCACGACTCGCTGCTGGCGAGCTACCCGTCGGTCATGCTGCTCGGCGAGACCCTCCCGAGTGACCCGCCGCAGGCCGTGCGCGCCGATGGCCGCGTGCTGCTGGGCTATCTGGTCGCCATGCCGGGCGTGGACGAGGTGCACCTGCTCAACATCACCGTGGCACCCGCGCACCAGCGCCGGGGCTGGGCGCGCTTCATGCTCGATGCGCTGGTGCTGTGGTCGCGCGGCCAGCGCGCGCAATGGCTCTGGCTGGAAGTGCGCCAGAGCAACACCGCCGCGCGCCGCCTGTACGAGGGCTACGGGTTCTCGCAGGTTGGCCTGCGCAAGGGCTACTACCCCGCCGGGCACCTGCACCGCGAAGACGCGGTGGTGATGAGCCTGAACCTGGTGGCACCCCGTTCGGCACAGGCGGCGGCATGAACGATGTGACCCGCACCTCTTTCGTGCCCGAACTCGATGCGCGCCAGCGCGCCATGCTGGCCGAGATGGGCGTTCGCGTCTGGGCGCCCAAGCCGCAGCCGCCCGCCGAGGCAGCCAGGGCAACCGACACTGAAGTCACTGCGCCCGCTGCCAAGGCAGCTCTTGTGGCGGCCCCAATGGCAGCCCCCATAGCGGCCACAGTGGCAGCGCCAGTGCGCGCGCCAGCCCCAGCCATGGCAGCCGAGGTGGCGCAAGCGCCTGCGGCTCAGCCCGCGCCGCCAAGCCCCGTCGACCACATGGACTGGCCGGCGCTGCGCGAGGCGGTGAGCAGCTGCCAGGCCTGCGGCCTTTGCCAGGGCCGCAAGAACACCGTGTTCGGCGTGGGCGACCCGCAGGCCGACTGGATGATCGTGGGCGAAGCCCCGGGCGAAAACGAAGACCTGCAGGGCGAGCCGTTCGTGGGCGCTGCGGGCCAGCTGCTCGACCAGATGCTGCGCGCCGTGGGCCGCAGCCGCAGCGGCACGGCAGACCAGGGCACCTACATCGCCAACGTGCTCAAGTGCCGTCCCCCGGCGAACCGCAATCCGCAGCCCGATGAGGTCGCGCGCTGCGAGCCTTATCTGGCGCGTCAGGTGGCGCTGGTCAAGCCCCGTGTGATCGTGGCCATGGGCCGGTTTGCCGTGCAGTCGCTGCTCAAGACCTCGGAGCCCATCGGCCGCCTGCGTGGGCGCGTGCACCAGTACGAAGGCGTGCCGGTGATCGTCACCTACCACCCCGCCTACCTGCTTCGCACGCCCGCCGACAAGGGCAAGGCCTGGGCCGACCTGTGCCTGGCCATGGAGACCGTACAGCCAGGCTGAGCAGACGACACGATCCGGCGCCGGGCCGCCCCAAGCAGGATCAGCCCCCTCAGGGGGCAGCGACCCGCGCAGCGGCGGAGCGTGGGGGCCACACGATCCGGCGCAGGGCCGCCCCAAGCCGGATCAGCCCCCTCGGGGGGCAGCGACCCGCGCAGCGGCGGAGCGTGGGGGCCACAGCACCGCGGCAATCGCCACCATCACCAGCGCCACCGCGGCCCAGTCCTGCCAGTGCAGCACCTCGCCGAGCCACCAGGCTCCGGTGAAGACACCCAGCACGGGAATGAACATCACCGACACCGTGGAGGCGATCGGCGGCAGGTCGCGCGCCAGCGACAACCACGCCACCTGCGCGAAGGCGAAGATGCCCACCGCGTTGTAGACGATGGCCCACCAGATGCCGGTGGAGGGCCAGGTCCAGGCGTGGCGCTCGAAAGCCACCGAGAGCACCGTCATCCACACCGTGGTGATGGCCGTGAGCCAGAAAGAAATGGTGAGCGTGGGCTGTGGAATGCGGGTGTGGCGCATCATCTGCGTGCCCAAAGCCCAGGTGGCTGCCGCCACCAGCATCATCACCACACCCCCCGGCTTTCCGCTGAGGTTCGTGAGCTCGTACCAGAGCAGCAGCAGCACCGCCAGCGCCGCCGCTGCCACACCGATCCAGGCGCGCCCCGCCAGCCGCTGGCCAAACCACCACGCGCCCACCAGCGCCGAAAACACCGGCATCGTGTAGCCCAGGATCGCCGCACGCCCACTGGAAAGCGTCTGGATCGCCAGAATGGCCAGCGTGTGCCAGAACAGCATGTTGAACACCGTGAGCCATGCCAGCGCCGGCCAGTGCTCGCGGCCAATGCGAAACGGTACACGCCGCCACCACAGGAACAAGCCCAGCAAGGGCAGGCCGATCCACATGCACAGCGTGCGAAAGGTCAGTGCCGGAAAGCCCGTCACACCGAATTTCATGATGGGCCAGTTGGTGCCCCAAACCAGGGTGATGAGAACCAGCATGATCAGTTGTTGTCGGGTCAAGGTGTGCATGCCAACGATCTTAGGCGGGCACTGCAGGTGCCTTCGTCGCCAGGGCGCCAAGGCTTCGTGGCGGGGCGCCAACTAAAATCGCGCCATGACCTTTCTCGACATGCTGCGCAACGCCGAGCGCGTGAACCGTTCCCTGCTGTGCGTGGGCCTGGACCCGGACCCCGCCCGTTTCCCCGCTCACCTCCAGGGCGACGCCTCCCGCATCTACGACTTCTGCGCTGCCATCGTCGAGGCCACGGCCGACACGGCCATCGCCTTCAAGCCGCAGATTGCGTACTTCGCTGCGCACCGCGCTGAAGAACAGCTGGAGCGGCTCATGGCGCACATGCGCCGCACCGCCCCGCAGGTGCCCGTGATCCTGGACGCCAAGCGAGGTGACATCGGCAGCACCGCGCAGCAATACGCCATTGAAGCCTTCGAGCGCTACGGGGCCGATGCGGTCACGCTCTCGCCCTTCATGGGCTTCGACTCGGTGCAGCCCTATCTGCAGTACCACGGCAAGGGCGCTTTCCTGCTCTGCCGCACCTCCAACCCCGGCGGCGACGACCTGCAAAACCAGCGCCTGGCCACCATCGACGGTGAGCCGCGCCTGTACGAACACGTCGCCCGGCTCGCGCAAGGGCCATGGAACCTCAATGGCCAGCTCGGTCTGGTGGTGGGCGCCACCTACCCCGCAGAAATCGAACGCGTGCGCGACATCGCCCCCACCTTGCCGCTGCTGATTCCCGGCGTGGGCGCACAAGGTGGCGACGCCGTGGCCACCGTGAAAGCCGGCCTGCGCACCTCGGGCTCTGAGACCACCGGCCCCATCATCGTGAACTCGTCGCGCGCCATTCTGTATGCCTCGGCAGGCGCCGACTTTGCCGACGCAGCGCGCCGCGTGGCACAGAAAACGCGAGACGAACTGCACGCTGCGCGCAGCTGAATTTCGACGAATGGCCGCCGAAATACCCCCCGGCGGTACGGCCGTTCGGCGGATGCAGTGGCGGCGCCACAGGCACTTGTAACGACTTGAAATTCGGCCCGATCCGCTGAAAGCCGCTCCCTAAACTCGCGCTCGTCGAACCGAGGAGGGATCGCCATGACGGACATCGAAGCGCCTGAAACCGCTGCGGCCACAAGCGCCGAAGCACCACACCCGGCCACCGTAGCGCCCACGCAGAGCCCTGCGTCGTCGCCAGCGCACGCCCTCACACCCCTGGCGGCGGCGGCGCTGCTCGCCGCCTGCGGCGGCGGCGGGGGCGGCGACAGCAGCAGCAATGCGGCGGCACCCCCACCGGTGGGCGTGGTCGACTTCTCCACCGCCGGCTTCAGCCACCCTGCGGCCGCCACCAACGAAGACGCCGCGCGCTTTCTGCAGCAGGCGCAGTTCTCCTCCACCACGGCAGAAATCAACGAGCTGCGCGGCATGAGCTACGCGCAGTGGCTGGCCAACCAGTTCGTGCGCTACCAGGGCATCACCGGCTGGAACTGGCTGGAGTCGCGCGGCTATGGCGCCGTGGACAACAACAGCTATTTCTTCAACCACTACCCCGCTGACTTCATGATCTGGAGCCAGCTGCTGAGCGGCCCCGACATGATGCGCAAGCGCATCGCGCTGGCGCTCTCGGAGTTTTTCGTGTCGTCCCTCGCGTCGGCCGAATTCACCTGGCGCGCACACGCGTACGCCAGCTGGTGGGACATGCTGATGCGCAATGCATTTGGCAGCTACCGCACCCTGCTTGAAGACGTGACGCTGCACCCGGCCATGGGGTACTTCCTCAACACCAAGGGCAACCAGAAAGAGAACAGCGCCGGCCGCGTGCCCGATGAAAACTACGCCCGCGAAGTGATGCAGCTCTTCACCCTCGGGGTGTACGAGCTCAACCTCGACGGCACGGTGAAAACCAGCGGCGGCGTGCCGCTGGAGACCTACACCCAGGCCGACGTGACCGGTCTGGCGCGCGTGTTCACGGGCTACGACTTCGACACTTCCGACGGCGTGCGCCACACGCCGCCCGGCCAGAGCTACACCATCGAATCGCGCACCTTCGCGAGCAAGCGCATGTCGTTCAACGCCAGCCGGCACTCGATGCTGGAAGCGCGGTTTCTGGGCACCACCGTACCCGCCAACACCGCGGGCGCCACGGCGCTCAAGATGGCGCTGGACACGCTGTTCAACCACCCCAACGCGGGCCCCTTCTTTGCCCGCCAGATGATCCAGCGGCTGGTGACCAGCAACCCCAGCCCCGCCTACGTGGCCCGCGTGGCCGCGCGCTTCAACGACAACGGCGCTGGCGTGCGCGGCGACCTCAAGGCCGTGTGGGTCGCCATCCTGCTCGACGACGAAGCGCGAGGCCCGGGCTCCCTGCAAAGCACCACCTTCGGCAAGCTGCGCGAGCCCATGCTGCGTTTCGTCCAGTGGGCACGCACCTTCGGCGTCACGTCCGCAGCCGGCAGCTGGAAGATCTTCGAGCTCAACAACGCCGCGTCGCAGCTCGGGCAAAGCCCGCTGCGATCGCCCTCGGTGTTCAACTTCTTCCGCCCTGGGTACGTACCGCCCGGTACCGCGCTCTCGGCCTCTGGCGCGACCGCGCCCGAATTCCAGCTGGTCAACGAGACCACCGTGGGCGGGTACCTGAACTTCATGCAGGGCGTGATCGAGCGCGGCATCAACTGCCCCAACCCGGCCGTACCGCAAGCCGCTTGGGACAACTACGCCTACGACGTGCAGGCCAACTACGCCACCGAGCTCTCGCTGGTGGCCGACGCCAACGCGCTGGTGAACCACGTCTGCCTGGTGCTCGCTGCCGGTCAGATTTCGAGCGCGTCGCGCGGCACCATGGTGGCGGCACTCAACGCCACACCCGTGACCACCGCCAGCACCCAGACCGTGAAGCTGCGCCGCGTCTGGGCCGCCATCCTCATGGTCATGGCCTCGGCCGAGTACCTGATCCAGAAGTAAGGGGCCCACCATGCACTTCATCCAGCCCGACAAGCACACGCGCCGCGCCTTCCTGCGCCGCGCCGGCCAGCTCGCCTTCACCGGTGCGGCCCTGCCCACCGCGCTCAACCTCGCCGCCATGGGCGAGGCCGCGGCCTTCAACGCCACCGACTACAAGGCGTTGGTCTGCGTGTTCCTCAATGGGGGCAACGACTACGCCAACACCGTCATCAACTACGACAACGCCAGCTACGACCAGTACAGCGCCATACGCGGAGGCGGCGCGGGTCGCACGGCTGGCGGCATTGCGCTGGCGCAGGCCGCGCTCACCCCCACGCGGCTGGTGCCCACGGTGGCGCTGCCCAACGGGCGCGAATACGCGCTGCACCCGTCCATGACCGGCCTGGCCAATCTCTTCAACAACGGTCAGGCGGCGGTCCAGCTCAACGTGGGACCGCTGGTGGTGCCGCTCACGCGCCAGCAGTACAACAGCAACAACGCGGCCTATCCCAAGCCGCCCAAGCTGTTCTCGCACAACGACCAGCAGTCGGTGTGGCAGTCGTCCCAACCCGAAGGCGCCACCACCGGCTGGGGCGGTCACATCGGCGATCTCGCGCTCTCGAGCAACACCAACCGCGTGCTCACCTGCGTGTCCGTCACGGGCAACACGGTGTTCCTCTCGGGCGACCAGGCGCTCTCCTACCAGGTAAGCACCGGCGGCGCGGTGAAGATCAACGCGGTCAACAACAACGTCTACAACTCGGCCAACGTGCGTGCCGCCATCACGCAGCTGGCACTGCAGACACGCACCCATGTGCTGGAGAACGAATACAACCTCGTGACCGCTCGCGCCGTGGGCGCAGAAAGCGCGATCACCGCGGCGCTGACCACCTGGCCCGCCAACCACGCCGCCTTCAGCAGCTTCCCCACCGGCAACAACCTGGCCGACCAGCTCAAGATGGTCGCGCGCCTCATCGCAGCGCGCGACGACCTGGGCAACCGCCGGCAAGTGTTCTTTGTCTCCATGGGCGGCTTCGACCTGCACGACAACCTCATCAACGGGCAGGCCACGCTGATGACGCGCCTGAGCACCGCGCTCACCGCCTTCTACGAAGCCACGGCGGCGCTGGGCATTGCCGACAAGGTGACCACCTTCACCGCCTCGGATTTTGGCCGCACGCTCACGTCCAACGGCGACGGCTCGGACCACGGCTGGGGCAGCCACCACTTCATGGTGGGTGGCGCGGTACAAGGCAAGGCCTTCTACGGCAAGGCGCCGCCAGTGAGCGTGGGCAACTCCACGACCGACGCCAACGACCAGTGGCACGTCGGCCAGGGCCGGCTGCTGCCCAGCACCTCGGTCGACCAGTACGCCGGCACCATGGCCACCTGGTTTGGGGTGGAGGGCGCCGAGATGAACGGCATCCTGCCCAACCTGGTGAACTTCAACAGCTCGGACTACCCGACCAACCTCGGCTTCATGGCCTGACGGGGCGCCGCTGCGGCCCGGCAATGCCGGTGCCGCCGTGTGCCGGACCTGACACCCCGCGCGGGTGAAGTGACTCTAAGATGGCCCACCTCTCCAGCGGGCCTCTGCATGATCGATCTCTATACCGCCGCCACGCCCAACGGGCACAAGGTGTCCATTGCGCTCGAAGAACTGGGGCTGCCCTACAGCCTGAAGGTGCTGAACCTCACCGAAGGCGAACAGCGCCAGCCTGACTACCTGAAGATCAACCCCAACGGTCGCATTCCAGCGATCGTCGACCACGAGGCCGATGGCTTCGCGGTGTTCGAGTCTGGTGCGTGCCTGATCTACCTGGCAGAGAAAACCGGGCAGCTCATGCCGGCCGACGTGAAGGGTCGCTCGCGCGTGCTGCAGTGGCTCATGTTCCAGATGGGTGGCATCGGCCCGATGATGGGCCAGGCCAACGTGTTCTTCCGCTATTTCCCCGAGAAAATTCCCGCCGCCATCGACCGCTACCAGGGCGAATGCAAGCGCCTGTTTCGCGTGCTCGACGGCCACCTGGCCGACCGCGAATACCTGGCGGGCGACTATTCCATCGCCGACATCGCCAACTGGGCCTGGGTGCGCACGCACCGCTGGTCGGGCGTCGAGCTGGACGACCTGCCGCACCTCAAACGCTGGCGCGACGCCATCCGCGCGCGGCCGGCGGTGCAGCGCGGCATCGAGCAGCCCGCATCCAAGGTGGATCTCTCGCGCGATGGCGACGCTGCTGCACAGCGCTTCTCGGTGGAAGCAAGGCGCTTGATGGAAACCGGCCAGAGCCTCAAGGCCGACAAGGGGACTGCATGAAGCTGTACGTGTCGCCGCGCGCGCCCAACCCGCGCCGCGTGCTGATGTTTCTGGTCGAAAAGAACATCAACGGACTGGAGCTGGTCAACGTCGACCTCAACGCCCAGGAGCACAAGAGCGCCGACTACCGCGCCAAAAGCCCGCTGTCGCGCGTGCCGGCGCTGGAGTTGGACGACGGGCGCGTGCTCACCGAAACGCGCGCGATCTGCACCTGGATGGAAGGCCGCTACCCCACGCCCAACCTGATGGGGCACAACGCCGAGGAGCGCGCGTTCATCGAGATGGCCGACCGGCGCATGGAGTGGTATTTCATGCTGCCCATGGCCAACGCCATTCGCCACACGCATCCTGGCCTGGCGCCGCTGGAGCAGCCGCAGTTCCCGGACTTCGGCCACTCGCAGGTGGCCAAGGCGCGCGAGACCGCCGCCTGGCTGGACGCCGAGTTGCAGCGCCAGCCCTGGGTGGCCGGCGAGCGTTTCACCATCGCAGACATCACCGCGTTCTGCACGGTGGAGTTCGCCCGCCTCATGCGCTTCAAGCCCGCCGAAGAAGGCTTTCATGCGCTGCAGGCCTGGCGCGACCGCGTGGCCGCACGGCCCAGCGCATTGGTCTGAGCCGCGCGCGGCTCAGCGCCAGGGCGTGGGTGTGCGCAGCAGCGCGCGCTCCATCCCGGGCAGCGCGAGCAGGCCTGTATCCAGCTGCTGTGCCAGCTCGGCTTGCCAGTGGGTCACCCAGTCATCGGCCAGGCCAGCCGGCACGCTGGCCAGCATGCCCTGGGCCGTGCTCAGGTCGTTGAGCTGACCGAGCAGCTCTTGTGCATCGGCCAGCATGGCCGTGCTGCGCGCCAGCCCCCGAGGCGGCAATACGCTGGCCAGAAACGACTGTGCGTAACGCAGCTTCTTGAGCGCAATGCGCAACTGGTGTCGGCCTTCGGGGCCCATGCGCTGTGCCCGCCGCGCTTCCTGGCGCAGCGCCGCGTGGCGCGCGCGCAAGGTGTTGCGCGCCCAAGCGGCGAGGTCTGCGTTGTGGGTGGCGGGCACGGGCAGCGCCAGCACCGCACGCGTGAAGGCCAGCAGCCGCAAGGCATGGGCAGCGCCGTTCACGGCCTCGGCCGCGCGCCGGTGGGCGGCCTGGCGCTGCTGCACCAGCCAGTGGACCAGCGCCTGCGAAGGTGCCACCATGGGTGGCACCGTGCCCGCGCCGGGCCCCCAGTGGGGCAGGCGCTCTGTGGCGAAAACGTCCCAGTCGCGCGCGGGCCCCAGCTCGGCGGCCAGCGCTTTCCACTCGGCCGCCCAATGCGCTGCAAAGCGCGGTGGGAGGTCCGGGCGAAACAACCGCAGACCGGTGCGCAACCGCCGCAGCGCCACGCGCGCCTGGTGCACGAATTCGGGGTCGGGCGTGGTGCCATCGGCGCCCCGCTGGCGCACCCCTGCTTCGTTCGCCTGCAGGTGCGTCAGACAGCTGAGCGCCGCCGCCTGAAACGCCTGCACGGGGTGCCATGACGCTTCCAGCGTGAGCTCGGCGGCTTTGAGGGGCCTCGGTCGCTCACCGGTGAACAAGGCATAGCCGCGCTCGGCCTTGCTCTGCTGCGCGGGCAGCAGCCGCAGCGCGCCGCCAGCTTGGCCCTGTGGCCCCAGCGCCAGCGTGTGGGCCAGGTCGAGCAGCGCGTCGACCGGCCCGCTGAGCAACTCGAGCTCCAGCTCCAGGATGGCCTGGCGGTGGTTGCCCTGGGCATTGCCGGTGGTGATGGCGCCCTCGTCCAGCGCCACCTCTACCACGGCGCCGCCATGGCTCAGTTGCCAGCTGCGGCGTGTGAAGTCGGTGCGAAACACCGGCACCAGTTGCCAGGCGACGCGGGTGAGCTGCTGCGCCAGCGCTTCGTCGTCGACCAAGGTCGCAAAGTCGAAGCGGCCCGGGCGGCACGCGGCCTCCCATTCACCCCGGCGCGACAGACCGCCGACCGAGGTACCCGCAGTCTTCACCGTGAGGAGGGTGCGGCGGCCGACGCGGCGTTCGCGCACGGCCATGCGCTGCGCGCGCAGGGCCAGCGCCGAGGTGTCGAAGTAGGTGTTGAACAGCCGCTCGCGGCGCGGCGGCTGCGCGCTCAGCAGCGGGTGCGTGAGCAGCTGAGGCAGATCTTCGGGATGCAGCTCGAGCTTGAGTTCGGTTTCCTGGGGCATGGGGAGAAAAGACAACGGGCGCGGAAGGAGCGGCGAGTCTGCCAGTTCACGCTGGATTCATCTACCGCGCCATACGCACCGCGGCACCCGCTGTCCGGTTACGCCTCGTAACGCCCGGCCCAGCGCCAAGCCCCAGAATCGCCGCACGCTCGCGGTGTTCGCTGCAAGTCACCCCCAAGGTCCACAGAAAAATCATGACGCCTTCCCTTCGCAAGCTCGCCCCCGCCTTTTTGATGACCCTCGCCTTGTGGGGCGGCCTGCCCGCCCAGGCAGAGAAGCCCGACTGGGCCGGCAAGCCCGGTCGCCCGCATGAAAAGCACGATCGGCGCGAGGACGATCGGCGAGCCGATGACCGCCGCGGCGACGACCGGTATCGGGACGACCGCAGCGAGCGCCCACGCGCCTCCTCGTCGCCGAATGTGTCGGTGAACATTCAGATTGGCGGCTACTTCGGCGAGCCCCAGCGGCATGCTGCGCAGGCGTACTACGAGCCGCGCTTCAAAGCAGGCAATTGCCCGCCGGGCCTGGCCAAAAAGCACAACGGGTGCATGCCACCGGGCCAGGCCAAAAAATGGCGCATGGGCCATGCGCTGCCGGGCGATGTCGTCTACTACCCCGTGCCCAACAGCGTGTCGGTGCAGATAGGTCTGCCTCCGGCGGGCTATCAGTACGTGCGCGTGGCGGCCGACATCCTCATGATCGCGGTGGGTACGCGCCTGGTGGTGGACGCCATCGAGGACCTGGGTCGGTTCTGACGCTGGCCGCCTTGCGCCCGACAAGGGCGCGCCGCTTGGCGGCGCTCAGTCGCTCGTGATGGCCAGCAAGCGCTTCAGGTAACGCCCCGTGTGGCTGTCGGCGTGTGCGGCAATGGTCTCGGGCGTGCCCTGTGCCACCACCGTGCCACCGCCCGCGCCACCCTCCGGACCCATGTCGATGACCCAGTCGGCCGTCTTGATGACATCAAGGTTGTGCTCGATCACCACGATGGTGTTGCCCGCATCTCGCAGCTGGTGCAGCACCTTGAGCAGCAGCTCGATGTCGGCAAAGTGAAGGCCTGTGGTGGGCTCGTCCAGGATGTAGAGGGTGCGACCGGTGTCGCGCTTGGAAAGCTCCAGCGCCAGCTTGACGCGCTGCGCCTCGCCGCCCGATAGCGTGGTCGCGCTCTGCCCGAGCTGGATGTAGGTCAGGCCCACGTCCATCAGTGTCTGCAGCTTGCGGTGCAGTGTGGGCACCGCGCTGAAAAATGCATAGGCCTGCTCGACCGTCATGTCGAGGATCTGCGCGATGTTGCGGCCCTTGTACTGCACGTCGAGCGTTTCGCGGTTGTAGCGCTGACCGTGGCACACCTCGCAGGGCACGTACACGTCGGGCAGAAAGTGCATCTCCACCTTCACCACGCCATCGCCCTGGCAGGCCTCGCAGCGGCCACCGGCCACGTTGAAGCTGAAGCGGCCCGGCCCGTAGCCGCGCTCGCGTGCGGTGGGCATCTCGGCCATGAGTTCGCGAATGCCGGTGAACAGGCCCGTGTAGGTGGCCGGGTTGCTGCGCGGCGTGCGGCCAATCGGCGACTGGTCCACATTGATGACCTTGTCGAAATGCTCGATGCCTTCGATGGCATCGTGCTCGGCGGGTTCGTCGTGCGAGCGGTACAGCGTGCGCGCCACGGCGGCGTACAGCGTGTCGTTGACCAGGGTCGATTTGCCGGAGCCCGAGACACCTGTCACGCAAGTGAGCAGCCCCACCGGAAACGCCACGCTGGCGCCCTTGAGGTTGTGCCCGGTGGCATTGACCACGCGGATCTCCTGCAGCGTGCCCAATGTGGCCTGGTGCGCGGCTTCGCGCGCTGCGCGGCGTTCGGCCGCTGGGCTGGGCGCCACGCGCGGCTTGAACGCCGCGGCCTTGGCCGCCTCGGCCACCTTGTTCACCGGCAGCCAGGGCGTGCGGCGCTCGGGCACCGCAATGCGGCGCGCGCCGCTGAGGTATTGCCCCGTGAGCGAATCCGGCGACGCAAGGACCTCGGCGCAAGTGCCTTGCGCCATCACGCGCCCGCCATGCACACCGGCGCCAGGCCCCATGTCGATGACATGGTCGGCGGTGCGGATCATGTCTTCGTCGTGCTCGACCACCAACACCGTGTTGCCGAGGTCGCGCAAGTGCTGCAGCGTGGCAATGAGGCGGTCGTTGTCGCGTTGGTGCAGGCCAATGCTGGGCTCGTCGAGCACATACATCACACCGGTCAGGCCGCTGCCGATCTGGCTGGCCAACCGGATGCGCTGCGCCTCGCCGCCCGAGAGCGTGTCGGCGCTGCGGTCCAGGCTGAGGTAGTTCAGGCCCACATCGTTGAGAAACTTCAAGCGCTGGCGGATTTCGTTGATGACGCGCGCCGCAATGTCGCCCTTGGCGCCCTTGAGCTCCAGCTTCTGGAAATAGGCCAGCGCCTCGCCCAGCGTGACGTGGCTGATCTTGTAGATGGGCTGTTTCTGATCGCCTTCACCCACAAACACGTGGCGCGCTTCCCGCCGCAGCCGTGAGCCACCGCAGTCGGGGCAGGGTTGCACGGCGCGGTAGCGGGCCAGCTCTTCGCGCACGGCGGCGCTGTCGGTCTCGCGGTAGCGGCGTTCGAAGTTGCGGATGATGCCCTCGAAGGGGTGCTTCTTGCTCACCTTCTTGCCCGCGCGCTCGCCCGATTCGAGCGCGTAGCTGAACTTCACTTCTTCTTCGCCCGAGCCGTAGAGCAACACCTGCTGGACCGGCGCGCTCAGGCTCTCCCAAGGTGCCTCGGCATCGAAGCGGTAATGGGCCGCCAGGCTTTCGATCATGGCGAAGTAGTAGCCATTGCGACGGTCCCAGCCTTTGATGGCGCCACTGGCCAGGCTCAGCGTGGGGAAGGCCACCACGCGTGCCGGATCAAAGAATTCGGTGTGGCCCAGACCGTCGCAGGTGGGGCAGGCGCCCATGGGCGAGTTGAACGAGAAAAGGCGTGGCTCGAGTTCGCCCACGGTGTAGTGGCACAGCGGGCAGGCGAACCGCGCAGAAAAACCGTGCTCGCGTGGCGCGGCACCGGGTGCATCGTCCGCGTCCATCTCCATGGCGATGGCACGGCCATCCGCCAGGCGCAGCGCAGCTTCAAAGCTCTCGGCAAGGCGCTGGCGCAACGGGTTCACACCCTCGTCTTCGGCGTCAGCGCGCACCTTGATGCGGTCGATCACCACGTCGATGTTGTGCTTCTCGGTCTTCTTGAGCATGGGCAGCGCTTCCGCCTCCAGCACAGCGCCATCGACGCGAAAGCGCACGTAGCCTTGCGCCTGCATATCGGCGAAAACATCGGTGAACTCACCCTTTTTCTCGCGCGCGACGGGTGCCAGGATCATCAGGCGCGTGCCTTCGGGCATCGCCAGCACCGCATCCACCATCTGGGAGACGCTTTGCGCGGTCAGCGCCAGACCGTGATCAGGGCAATGCGGCGTGCCAGCGCGGGCGAACAGCAGGCGCAGGTAATCGTGGATTTCCGTCACCGTGCCCACGGTCGAGCGCGGGTTGTGGCTCGTGGCCTTTTGCTCGATGGCAATCGCGGGTGACAGGCCCTCGATCAGGTCCACATCGGGCTTGTCCATGAGCTGCAGGAACTGTCGTGCGTAGGCCGAAAGGCTCTCGACGTAGCGGCGCTGGCCTTCGGCATACAGCGTGTCAAACGCCAGGCTGGATTTGCCCGACCCCGACAGCCCGGTGATCACCACCAGCGCGTGCTTCGGGATGTCCAGGTCGATGTTTTTGAGGTTGTGCGTGCGCGCACCCCGCACCGACAAGAACGTGCTCGGCGCCCGCGCGCCGGGCGCCGGATGGCGAGGCGGCGCATCGCCCTCGGGTGGCAAGGAGGGCGTGTCGGCGCCGGTCGATCCAGGCAGTTTCAGGTCCGGGGGCAGGTTCTGGTTCAAGGCGCGGCAGACGTGTTCAGGGCAACCCGACATGATAAGCCGCCACACGGTTTTGCGCCCCTCCGCCCGGCGGGCATCCCCCTTTCGCGGACAATACGGCCTCCCTGCCCCACCTGCCGGTCTGCGCCCCTTGTCCACCCTGAGCCCATCTTCCACCCGCCCAGCGAGCGCGCCCCTTGCCGACGACCGCATGACCCCGGCCGAACGGCGCGCCAGTGCATCGCTGTCGCTGGTCTTCGCATTGCGCATGCTGGGGTTGTTCATCGTCCTGCCCGTGTTCGCGCTGGAAGCTGCGCGCCTGCCCGGTGGCGACGACGCATCACGGGTCGGCCTGGCCATGGGCCTTTACGGGTTGACGCAAGCGTTTCTGCAGATTCCGCTGGGCCTGGCCTCCGACCGCTTCGGTCGCAAGCCGGTCATCGTCGCGGGTTTGCTGGTGTTCGCGCTGGGCAGCGGCATTGCGGCCTGGGCGCCCGACCTCACCTGGCTCGCGCTCGGCCGCGCGGTGCAGGGCGCAGGCGCCATCTCGGCGGCCGTGACCGCATTTCTGGCCGACGTGACCCGCGACTCGGTGCGCACCAAGTCCATGGCCATGGTGGGCGGCAGCATTGCGCTCATGTTCGCGCTGTCACTGGTGTTCTCACCTGCGCTGGCGGGTTGGGTAGGTCTCTCGGGCATCTTCGCGCTCACGGGCGTTCTGGCGATGCTGGCCATCGCCATGGTGATCTGGGTCGCACCCGCCGAACCACAGGAACATCGACCATCCGACATGCAACACCTGCGGGCCGGCATGGCCGAGGTGCTTCGCCACCGCGGTTTGATGCGGCTGAATCTTGGCGTGTTTGTGCTGCATGCGGTGCAACTTGCGATGTGGATGGCGCTGCCCGCCCTGCTGGTCTCCGCGGGCCTGGCCAAGTCCAGCCACGGCCACATTTACCTGCCCGCCGTGGCGGCTTCGCTGGTGGTGATGGGCGGTGTGCTCTTCCCCATGGAGCGCCGCGGTCGGCTGCGCGCGGCATTCCTGATGGCCGTCGCACTGATCGGTGCGGTGCAGCTCGCGCTGTGGGCGCTGGCCGATGCGAAGCCCGGTTTGTGGACGCTGGGCCTGTTGCTGTTCGTGTTCTTCATCGGCTTCAACACGCTCGAAGCCACGCTGCCCAGTCTGGTGTCCCGTCTGGCGCCGGCTCACGCCCGGGGCGCAGCGCTCGGCGTCTACAACACGCTTCAATCGGTCGGGCTGTTCGTCGGTGGCGTTGTGGGCGGTTGGCTGGCACATGCGCACGGCGCACAAGGACTCTTTGCGGTCTGCAGCGTGGCCATGCTGGTGTGGCTCGTTGTGGCCTGGCCCATGCAGGCGCCGTCGTCAGCGGCCCGGCGCTGAGTCGTCTTTGCCTGGCGCATCCTGCGCCGCAGCGCCCTCCCGAATGGAGCGCATCATCAGCTGCGACATCGTGCTGTAGAGCGGCCGGCTGATCATGCGCGAGACCAGGCTGGCCAGCAGCGCACAGGCCATCAGGCTGAGCACCATGCTGTGTCCATCGGTCATCTCCATCACGATGATCATGGCGGTGATCGGTGTCTGCGTCACGGCGGCCAGAAAGCCGCACATGCCCAACGCGATGAGGGCCGCCCCGTGCGGCGAACTCAGCAGCCACGCCACGTCCGCCCCCACCCCGGCACCCAGCGACAGACTCGGGCCGAAAATCCCACCCGGCACACCCGCCCACGCCGAAAGCCAGGAGGCCACAAACTTCAGGCCTGTGAACAGCAGCGGCTGATGCGCGGTGTCAGTGGTGCCGGCATGGTCCAGCAAGCCCTTGGTGTGCTCGTGCCCCACCCCCACCGCTGCGCCATCGCTCACCACGGCAATCACCGCCACCACAAAGCCGCAAATGGCGGCGAAGGTCACCGGCCGCTTTCGGCGGTACGCGCAGAAGCGGTCCGGCAAACCCGTGAAAGACGCCAGCATGAGGCGCGAGAGCAGCCCGCCCAGCAGGCCACAGGCCAGCGCCACCAGCGCGCCCGGCAAGAGCAAGCTCCATGACAACACCTCGGCGCGCACCCGACCGAAGTACGACAGATTGCCAAATGCCGACACCGCCACCAGGCCAGCAATCACGATGGCCGCAAGCATCAAGCCGCTGCTGCGGTCCTGCAGCCTGCGCGAAAGCTCTTCGATGGCAAACACAATGCCACCCAGCGGCGTGTTGAACGCCGCCGCGATACCCGCTGCGCCACCGGCCACCAGCAGTTCGCGGTGGCTGATGCCCGACGCCGGCGAGAGCCAGCGGCGTGCGTGCAACATGACACCGGCCGCCACCTGCACCGAGGGGCCCTGCCGACCGATCGACAAACCCGCCAGCATGCCGCCCGACACCGCCAGGATCTTGACGGCACTCAGGCGCAACGAAACAAAGCGCGAGCGCTCGCGCAGCGGGGTGGCAGGATCCAGTGCGGTCAGCACCTGCGGCACACCCGAACCCGCAGCCCCTGGCGCCCAGCGGCGGATCGCCCAGACCACCAGCGCCGTGACAGCGGGCGTCCACAGCAGCGGCGCCCACCACCAGCCACTGCGAAGCTGGCTGTACAGCGCAAAGGCGCCATCGGCCAGCAAGGTGAACACCACTACCGCCAGACCCGCAAGCACCGCGTACACCATGACGATGGCCCGGTCCAGCCATTGCCTGCCGCCGCCCATTTCGTCGCGCAGGTTCTGGAAGAAGTCGGGTTCGCCTTTCATGAGCGGTCAGTGTATAGACCTCACCCGGTCGCCTTCGCCCGCCGGGTCGCATGCAGACCAGTTGCGGCACAATGTCGGACCGTCTCGCGGCCGCGCGCGGGCACGCCTCCGGGCTCTCTCTTCAGGACATCACCACCATGGCATCCGTCAACAAAGTCATCCTCGTCGGCAACTGCGGCCGCGACCCTGAAATCCGCTACCTGCCCTCTGGCCAGGCCGTGGCCAACGTCAGCGTGGCCACCTCCAGCCGTCGCAAGGACAAGAACAGCGGCGAGATGATCGAAGACACCCAATGGCACCGCGTGACTTTCTACGATCGTCTTGCCGAGATCGCCGGCGAATACGTCAAGAAGGGCCGTCCGATCTACGTGGAAGGCCGCCTCAAGTACGGCAAGTACACCGACCAGTCCGGCGTCGAGAAGAACACCGTCGACATCATTGCCACCGAGCTGCAGCTGCTCGGCGGCCGTGAAGGCATGGGCGGCAGCGACGAAGGCGGCGGTGGTGGCGGCTACTCGCGCCCTGCGGCCGCGCCGCGCGCACCTGCGCCTGCAGCCCGGCAGGCACCCGCGGCAGCGCCCGCCCGCCAGTCCAGCGGTTTTGACGACATGGACGACGACATTCCGTTCTGAGGCCGTCTCTGCGGCCGTCTTGCACCAAGATGGCCTGCCCCGCCCCGTTCAGCGTTCCGGCAGCGCCTGCGCGCTGTCCAACTCACCGGCGGCACACCACGGCTTGAGTCGCTCGGGCCGCTCGCCTCCCCAAAGTCGATTGAGACAAAAATTCAACGCTTAAGTTGCAATTTGTTACTCAATCAACACTTTGTTGGAGGCATGATGACTTATCCCTCCCCCGGTTGCTGCACATGGTCAAAGTCGTTGTTGCTGAAGATCACGCCTTGGTCCGGCAAGGCATTGGCCTGCTTCTTGGGGCCAGCGGGGGCTTTGAGCTCGTGGCCGAAACGGCATTGGGAAGCGAAGTCGAGTTGCTGGTGCAACACCACCGACCCGATTTGCTGTTGCTCGATCTGGCCTTGAGCGACAGCTCCGGCATCGAGGTCGCACGAAAGGTCAAACGGGCCGAGCCTCGAACCCGCATTTTGGTCGTGACCGGCAACGTGTACCCCGGCTCGGTGGCAAACGCGTTTGCCGCAGGGGCTGACGGGTTCGTGCTCAAGCACGAACAGGGTGCCGATTTGCTCGAAGCCATCCACACCGTGCTCGCTGGCCGTCGCTACATCAGCCCACAGGTCGCCAAAGCCTTGGGGCCATCGACCAACCGCCAGTCCCTGGGGTCAGACACATCGCAAAGCCTGACCAGCCGCGAGCAGCAGATCGTCCGCATGATTGCCAAGGGCGGCAGCAATCAAGACATTGCAGATGCGTTGCACATCAGCGTTCTTACCGCGCGCAAACACCGTCAGAACGTAATGCTCAAACTCGGTCTGCACAACGGTGCGGAGATCGCGGCCTATGCGATCAAATCGGGACTGGCTGAGGCCCCGGACGTAGGCAGCAACCTGTAGGCGAACGCGCACAACGCGCTTGAAATCGGTCGGTGTTTTCCGGCTCTCAGCAAAATAGTGCTCATGCATTATGGAGAGCGACTCCATGCAAACCGATACTTTCCTCACGGTGATTGCGATGGTTCTGGCGAAAAAGTCCGGACTTTGCAATAGATGTCAAAGCAGTCAAATGGGGACCATCATGAGGATGCATGCAGTGACGCAAGAGGTCATCAAACGCCTGGGGTTCAAGCCGCCCACCCCCATGCGCCCCGAAGACCAGGACATCGACTCGGAGATGAATCCCAGCTCCATCCCGGACGACTACAAGGAGCTCATCGCGCAATGCTTCTGCCTGATGGGACTGCCCGCTGATCAGATCAGCATCCAGGTGCGCCCCGTGGGGATTCGGTCCTCAGGCCTTGAGGTCTACGCAGCCTTCGTCAAAGTGACTCGATGGGACGAGGCGGTGATCAACATGCTCAGCAAGATGCCCTTGATCGAGAAAAAGATCGATCGTCTCATCAGGCAAAGCAGCATGGCGCGCTACAGCAGCTTCGCAGGGCTTTGGTTTCGCTCGCCGCCGGCACAACACGAACTCGCGATCAACATGCACTGACCGCACTCCCGAGCAACGCTGCGCGAGCAGGTGACTTCTTCCATGGAACGCCGTCAGCGCAACCCAAACTGCTCGGGCAACTGCAGCGCCATCGCGTACATGGCCGAGCGGGCCACACAAGCATCCGACTCCCGTTGCAGGAACTCATTGCGCAGTTGGACCAAATCGATGAGCGCCTGCGCAAACTCCGCAACACCGCGAACGCCGACACGAAACTGCGCTTCGGCGATTTGTCGCGCGCTTCGAGCCCCTTTCACGCGGGTCTTTGCCAAACCCCACGCCATCTCGGCCTGCAAGTACGACTCTCTGGCTTGCGAAAACCGGCTCACGGCTTGGGCGCGAGCCTGGTGCAGTCGAAAGATCCATGCCGACAACTCATCCGCCGTGGGAGCCACCAAGTCTGGCGAAGCGTCACGCCGGCGCGCGCCTTCCAACGCCAGCTGCTTCAGCTGGGCCTGCGTGTTCGGGCAAGCCAGAAGGCTGGCCTGCGCCAACCGATCGACCTCTGCTGGGTCGACCGGGACAAACCCCTCCACACCGTCCACCAGTTGCGAAGGAAGAAAGCGCGTCAGCCGCGTGAAATGGCGACTGGCGGTTTCCCAGGCTTCGGAGGCCACCTCCACAAGGCGACTGGAAGTGGTCAGCAATTCGGCCAATTGCTGTTGTTCTGCAGAGCCCGACAGACCCGCAGCAACCCGCGCACCCACGATGTGTGACACGTTCTCGAGCTTCTTTCGGGTGTTCAGCGCGTTCAGCAGCTGGCGGCGAGCGACATCGAGGCCATGGCAGGCCGTCACCACCGCCAGGAGTTGCTCATTGAGTCGCCACGGATCCATGGGGATGCCAGTTGCGCCCAGTTGCTCGCGCTGGCGGATGCGCTGCAACACGTCGCCCAGGGCCATCCGCGTTGGCGCACCGATCGCCGAAAAGGCGCTGGCGAGGGAGGTCCTGGCCGACGGCTTGACCGCTTCGACGGGCTCTTGCACCAAGGCCCTCACGGCACCTTTGCTCTCCACGTTGCCAAACACCCCAAGCATGCCGATGCCTCTCTGTAGACGAACTGTTGTACGAGCCACTGGCAACTGCGCCGCCCTGTATCGGTCTTCACGCACGACCTTCCGGCGCTCGTTGCGCTCGGTGTCTTGCAAGGCGAACATTGCCTCTCCCAAGCGCAGTTTCGAAGCGCTCGCCCACCGGACCAATAACACCATTGCACTATTTTTCGCCGCCCGGCGGCCAAGACTGGGGGGAAGTGACGAACTTTTGAGCGCATGCAGCGCAAGGTGTTGGTGCTGGCTTGTGTCGGGTCTCGCGACCGGAGGGCGGGCGGCGTGACTCAGCTCAACACGCCCGCCTTGACCAGCCTTCCCGGCATGGCTGCCGAGGTACTCTCCGATGGGTCAATGGCTCAAGCGACCGCTGCATTTTCGAAATTGCTGCGGGACGCTGGCTCAGCGCCAGACGGTTGGCTGGGAACACTCACGGCCACATCAAGGAACCGTTTCCTGCAGGCGGTTGCGCTCCCACAGGACTTCCACCTTCCGCTGACGATGGGGGGCGCATCGCCACAGCAGGCCGAGATCGCACTGGTGTGCTCAGGCTGGTGGACAGCCGACACGGGGCGCCACACCTGCTTCTTCGCCGAGACGACCCCTCTCGAGGCTTCGCGGCGCACGGCAGTCGCTTTTTGCCAGCGGCTTGAGCTGGCGTTCGAGCATTTGCCGGTCATGGTGGCGTACCACGGCCCTGGCGCGTCGGGACGCTGCCTCTTCGCCAATCGCCGCTACGCCGAGCTGTTTGGACTGGATCCGCAGGCCATCATCGGCATGCCCGCCCGTCAGATTCTGGGCAACACGCGGATGAGGGAAGTCCTTCGAGAGGCCGGATCACGGCTCGAGCGCGGGGTCTCCGTGGTGCAGCCGTGCGATCTGCGCAAACGGGACGGGACATGGATGCGCCTGGAGGTCTCGATGGTCCCGGGCAAGGACCGGGAAAGCGGACGGCAGGGCACCTTCGTCCTGATGATGGACATCACGGAGCGGTATGCCGCCGAGCGGGCGCTTCGCGAATCAGAGGTTCGTTTGTCCAAATTCATGGAGGCGACGGCCGAAGGTCTGGTCTTTCACGAGGACGGTGTCATTACCGACATCAATCCCGTGGCCTGCGACATGCTGGGACGACCGCCTGAGCAGCTCAAGGGCAGGCAATTCATGGACTTCCTCACGCCCGACAACCGCGCGTCGGTCGCCAACGTGGTGCGCCAGCGGGGCGATGCCACTTGCGAGAGCGAAATACTGGACGCACAGGGCGAGCGCATCGCGGTGGAGGTGACGGGGCGCACGATGCTGCGCAACGGCGAGCGGCTGCGCATGGTGATCCTGCGCGACATCCGCGACCGCCGCCAGGCCCAGGCCCGCATCGACGAACTCATCGCCGGCCTGCGCGCCGAGAAAGACCGCGCCGAAGC
>CALRUK020000020.1:0-88454 GCA_943371335.1 Synechococcus sp. UW140
CATCACGGCGTCCTGCGTGGGCTTGTCCAGCGCGTCGAAGGCCTTCTGGTTGACCACCGTCGCGTTGCGCGGCAACCAGGCGTTGACCGTGTAGAAGTTCTTCACCTGCTCATAGAGCTTGCTCTCGACACCGCTCGCGCTGGAGGTGAGGAACGTCTCGACGCCACCCGTGGCCAGCGCCTGGGGCAACTCGGCCAACTGAATCGTCACGGGTTGCGCCTTGAGCAACTGAGCGATTCGGGTCGTGGCTGGGTTGTAAGCACGCATCTTCGAACCGGCAAGATCAGCGGGCGAGTTCACCGGCTTCACCGAGTACAGCGACTGCCCCGGCCAGGGCACCGAGAACAACACTTTCATCCCTTGCGCGGCGAGCAGCTTTGCTTGGGCGGGCTTGGCCGCGTCGTGCAGGCGGCGCGCTGCGGAGTAACTGGTGGCAAGGAAGGGAATGGAATCCACGCCGAACATCGGGTTTTCGTTGGCGGCACCCGACAGGATGAACTCCGCGGCAGGCACCTGGCCGGTTTGAACTGCGCGCTTGATTTCATTGGCCTTGTACAGCGAGCCGCCGGGATGCAGCGTAATTTTGAGCTTGCCACCGGTGAGCTGCTCGACTTCGTTGGCGAACTGCTGCACGTTTTGGGTCTGGAAGCTGTTGGCAGAGTAGCCAGTGGGCAGGTCCCACTTGGTTTGTGCAGCGGCAAGACCGGCAAAGGTGAGCGCGGAAAGGCAGAACAACATCTTTTTCATCGGGTACTCCTGTTCAAAGGCTGGCTAGCTGGTGGTTGAGAAGGTCGGTGATCAGCATCGCGCCTGGGGCGTGCGTGATGCAGAACGCGGGGCGGGCCTGCTGGATCGCGGCCTGCGGCGTGACGCCACAGGCCCAGAACACCGGCAGTTCATCGGGCATCACCACCACGGCGTCGCCGAAATCCGGGCGCGACAGGTCGTGAATGCCGATCAGGGATGGATCACCGATGTGCACCGGTGCGCCATGTACGTCAGGAAAGCGTGAAGTGATCTGCACGGCACGAACCACATCGGCCGCCTTCAGGGGCCTCATGGACACCACCATCGAGCCGTGGAAGGGACCCGCTGCAGAGGTAGCGATGTTGGTGCGGTACATGGCGACGTTGCGCCCTTCGTCGACATGGCGCAAGGACATACCGGCGGCCATGAGCGCTTGCTCAAAGGAAAACGAGCACCCGATGACGAAGGTCACCAGGTCGTCGCGCCAAAGGTGCGTGATGTCCGTGGGCTCTTCGCTCAACTCGCCGTTGAGCCAGACGCGGTAGCGGGGCAGATCAGACCGGATGTCGATATCCGTGCCCAGCGTGGACAGGAGGCTTTGCCCGGGTTCGGAAACAGCCAGCAACGGGCAGGGCTTGGGATTGCGCTGGCAGTACAGAAGGAAGTCCATCGCCAGCGCCTGGGACAAGATGACGATGTTGCCCTGAACATGCTGGTCCGCAAGGCCACTGGTGTGCGACGTCCAGCGACCTTGGCGAATGAGTGAGCGAACATGCGTGGCGCTGTGTGCGCCGTGCTGCCCAAACACCTGCAGTGCTTGATCTGAAGCTGTTCCCACCACGTCTCCTTATTCGTTATCCATGTCGCCGTGACGACGTGGGGCGAATTCTGGAGCTCGGTCAGGAGGAATTCAAATTCAAAATTTTTCGCTTACATCATCGAATTTTTCGATGATCACGAACGGGGCGCTGCGCGCTTTGTTGGTGCACTCGCAGGAGATTTCTTGGTTTTGAACTCCATTTCGACGAAGGCAAGCGCCGACTTCAGCACGGTTTCGATCGCATCGTTGGTCGGATCTGTCCGATAACTGGCGTGAATGGGCAACGGCTGCAGCTTGCTGGTGCACGCCAGAGGACGAAGAAACGGGTAGTTCTGCATGCGCCGCACCGCCTTGAGCGGCAGGGTCGCAACGCCAAAGCCCCCTTGAACGAGTTGCACCATCGCGGAGATGGAAGAAATCGTGTGCACGCGCCCTGGCTCCAGCCCCTCACTGCGAAAGAGATCGAGCAGCGCCACGTGCGGGTGAGAGCCCCGTTGAAACGTGAGCAGCTCCAAGGCACCCAACTCGCTCAGCGCATACCGGCGCTTGCGATGCAGACGGTCATTTCCGATGAACACCATTTCCATGGGGGGCAGGCTGCGGCTGCGCACGCCATCCGCAGATGCAGGCAAGGCGGCAAAGACGATGTCCTGTGTGCCGCGCTGCACTTGTTCCACAAGGATGGGCGTGGTTTCCACGGTGAGTTCCAGAGCCAACGAAGGATGGTCCGCGCGAAGCTTCTCGATCCAGGGAATCAGCCAGGAGTGCAGCACCGATTCAATGGCGCCGATGCGCAGCGAGACGGCCAATGCCGCGCCTGAACCCATTTCGGCCTTCACTTCACGCTGCAACTCCAGGAGGCGTTGGGCATAAGTGAAAAAGCGAGCGCCCGCGATCGTGAGCCGAAACTGCTTCTCCCGTCGGTCGAGCAGCAGCACGCCCAGTTCCTCCTCCAGCGCGGCAATGCGACTGGACATGGCGGACTGGGTAAGGAACAGCTTGTCCGCCGCGCGCGTGACGCTTTTGAGTGAGGCGACCCAATAAAAGGCTTCGACGAAACGAAGGTTCATGGCAGTGACCCCGGGGAAAACACTCTGGCACCTGGCCTGGTACTTGCATTTATGCTGCGTAGCCTCTTCATTCCATCATTGTCCCGGAGATTCCATGAAGCACACCTTTGGACTGATTGCCGCCGCCCTCCTCTTCAGTTCTGCCGCACAGGCGCAAACCAAGTGGGACTTACCTGCGGCTTATCCCGCGACCAACTTCCACTCCGTCAACCTGGCGACATTCGCCGCCGACGTGGACAAAGCCACGGCGGGCAAGCTGAAGATCACGGTGCATCCCGGTGCTTCGCTTTTCAAAGCGCCTGAAATCAAGCGCGCCGTGCAGGGTGGTCAGGCGCAGATTGGCGAGATCCTGCTCGCGGCTTACCAGAACGAATGGCAGATGTTTGGCGCCGATGGCCTGCCTTTTCTGGCGACCAGCTATGCAGACTCGATGAAGCTGTACAACGCGCAAAAGCCGATCCTGCAAAAGAAGCTGGCCGAACAGGGCATGACGCTGCTGTACGCCGTGGCGTGGCCACCGCAGGGCATCTACAGCAAGAAGCCCGTGATGAGTGCCGCCGATCTCAAGGGCAGCAAGTGGCGCGCCTACAGCCCGGCCACCTCGCGCATCGCAGAACTCGTTGGCGCTCAACCCGTCACGGTGCAAGCCGCCGAGCTCTCGCAAGCGCTGGCCACTGGCGTGGTGGAGTCCAACATGACCTCGGGCGCCACCGGCGTCGACAGCAAGCTCTACGAACACCTCAAGTACTACTACGACGTGCAAGCCTGGCTGCCAAAGAATGCTGTGATCGTGAACAAGAAGGCCTTCGATGCGCTGGACAAGCCCACGCAGGATGCGCTGATCAAAGCGGGCGCGGACGCCGAGGCGCGTGGCTGGGCCGCATCGCAGAAAGTCAACACCGACACCCTGGCGATTCTCAAGACCAATGGCATGGCGGTGGAAGCGCCTTCTGCGGCGCTCAAGGCCGACATGCAGAAGGTGGGCGACACGATGGTCAAGGAGTGGCTGGAGAAAGCGGGCCCGGATGGCCAGGCCATGCTGGACGCGTACCGCAAGTAAATGAGGAAGTTGCTCAACGCCCTCTACACCGGCTCGATCTGGCTGGCGGCGCTCTTCATGATCGGCGTGCTGGTCATGGTGCTGCTGTCCATGCTGGGTCGCATGTTCCAGTTCTACATTCCCGGTACCGACGCGTATGCGGGCTATGCGATGGCCGGTGCCGGGTTCCTGGCACTGGCGCACACGCTCAAGTCAGGGGAACACATCCGTGTGACCCTGATCATTGACAAGCTCACCGGCGGCGCGCGGCGCGGCATGGAGCTGTGGTCGCTGTCCGTGGCCGTGCTGCTGGCCGGTCTGCTGGCCTTCTACGCGTGGCGTCTGGCCTGGCAGTCGCACGAGTTCCACGACATTTCCACCTCGGCCGATGGCACTGCACTCTGGATTCCGCAGATCCTCATGGGCCTGGGCACCAGCGTCTTGCTGATTGCCTTCCTTGACGAGTGGGTGCTGGAGTTCCAGCGCAAGCGATCGCACGCCAGTGTGGAGACGCGCCATGAATGAAGTCGTCATCACCAGCTTGCTGATCGTCTCGCTGTTTGTGCTGCTGGGCAGTGGCGTGTGGATCGGGCTCACGCTGGCGGGCGTGGCCTGGATCGGCATGGAGCTGTTCTCTTCCCGCCCGGCGGGCGATGCGATGGCCATCACCATCTGGGGCTCGGCGAGCAGCTGGACGCTGACGGCGCTGCCGTTGTTCGTGTGGATGGGTGAAATTCTCTTTCGCACGAAGCTGTCCGAGAGCATGTTCAAAGGACTGGCCCCCTGGGTGAATGCCCTGCCCGGCCGGCTGCTGCACACCAACATTCTGGGCAGCACGATCTTTGCAGCGGTCTCCGGTTCGTCGGCGGCCACCTGCGCCACCATCGGCAAGATGACCATCCCTGAGCTCACCCGGCGGGGCTACCCGCCCGAGAAGATCGTGGGCTCGCTGGGCGGCGCCAGCACGCTGGGGTTGTTGATCCCGCCTTCGATCATCATGATCGTTTACGGTGTGGCGGCCGAGGTGTCGATCGCCAAGCTGTTTGTGGCCGGTGTGCTGCCTGGCTTGATGCTTGCGGCCTTGTTCAGCGGCCACCTCATGGTCTGGGCGCTGCTCAACCCCGACAAGGTGCCGCGCAGCGATGCGAGCCTGAGCTTCTTGCAGAAGCTCAGTGAATCGCGCCACCTGATCCCGGTGATCCTGCTCATCGGCGGTGTGATCGGCACCATCTACACCGGCATTGCCACGGCCACCGAGGCGGCGGCGGTGGGCGTGGTGGGGGCGCTCATCTTGTCGGCGGCGCAGGGCTCGCTGAACTGGGCGACCTTTCGCGATTCGCTGCTCGGTGCCACGCGCCTGTACTGCATGATCGCGCTCATCCTGGCCGGCGCTGCCTTCCTCACGCTGGCCATGGGCTACATCGGACTGCCGCGGCACCTGGCCGAGTTCGTCACCGGCTTGAACCTCTCGCCGGGTGTGCTGCTGCTGGCGCTGGCGCTGTTCTACATCGTGCTTGGCTGCTTCCTGGATGGCATTTCGATGATCGTGCTCACCATGGGTGTGATCCTGCCCACGGTCACGGCCGCCGGCATCGACCTGATCTGGTTCGGCATCTTCATCGTCATCGTGGTGGAGATGGCGCAGATAACGCCGCCTGTGGGTTTCAACCTGTTCGTGCTGCAAGGCATGACCAAGCGCGAGATCACCTGGATCGCCAAGGTCTGCATGCCCTATTTCTTCATCATGGTGCTGGCTGTGCTGCTGCTCTGGTGGTTCCCGCAGATCGTGAACTGGTTGCCTTCGCGCATGTGAAGCGCCCGCTTCCGATCACCTAAGATGCAAGGCCCGTCACAGCCGCTGTGACGGGCCTTTTTTTGCAGATCAACGAGGATTCCCGTGTTCAAGAATGTGACGATCTACCGCATCGCGCCCGGCTGGGCTGCGACGCTGGAAGACATGGAGGCTGCGCTGGATGCGGCCCGTTTTGTGCCCTGCGGTGCCACGCAGGACAAGTCGGTGGGCTGGGTGGAGCCTCGCGGTGAGGCGCATGGCCCGCTGGTGGAGTCGGTGGCGGGGCAGCGCATCCTCAAGCTGCAGATCGAAACCAAGGGCGTTCCCGGCTCGGTGGTGCGAAAGAAAGCCCAGGAAGAAGCCGACCACATCGAGGCCACCACTGGCCGCAAACCGGGCAAGAAGGAAACCAAAGCCCTGCGCGAAGACGCGCTGCTGGCCCTGCTCCCACAGGCGTTTGCCCGTCAGATGAACGTCTGGGTGTGGATGGACCTGGAGAATGGCTGGCTCATCACCGATGCCAGCAGCCAGGGCAAGCTCGACGAAGTGGTGACCGCGCTCGTGCGGGCCTTCGAAGGCCTGGCCATCACGCTGATGCAAACGGCGGTGACGCCGCAGACCGCCATGACGCAATGGCTCTCCGCAACGACGCCCGATGAATGGCCGGGCGGCTTTGCGGTGGAGCGCGAGTGCGAGCTCAAGTCGGGCGATGAAGAAAAGTCGGTCGTGAAGTTCACCCGCCACAACCTGGCCACCGACGAGGTGCGCAAGCACATCACCGAAGGCAAGCTGCCGACCCGGCTGGCCATGAGCTGGGAAGGCCGCATCGGCTTCGTGCTCACCGAATCGCTGCAGGTGAAGAAGATCAACTTCCTCGAAGGCGTGTTCGACGGCCGACCCGATGAAGGCGAGAACGGCTTTGATGCCGACGTGGCGCTCTCCACCGGCGAATTGCAGAAGCTGATTCCCGAGCTGATCGAGGCGCTGGGCGGTGAAATGGCCTTCGGCGCAGCAGCCGACGCACAGCCGGCACCCGGGGCCGCGCCGCGCGAGCCGGTGGCCGCCAGCGCGGACGACGACGGCCCGCCGTTCTGAACGCACCTGACCCACGCCCGCCGCCATGCACAGCGTCATCGCCATCTCGCTCGGGGCCGTGCTCGGTGCGCTGGCGCGCTGGCGCCTGAGCCTGTGGCTCAACCATGGCGCCGCCGTACTGCCCTGGGGCACGCTGGCGGCCAACTGGATCGGCGCCTATGTGATCGGCCTGGCGGTCGTGTTCTTCCAGAGCCAGACGCAGATTGACCCGGCCTGGCGGCTGGCGATCATCACCGGCTTCCTGGGGGCGCTCACCACCTTCTCCACGTTTTCGGTGGAAGTCATGTCCATGCTGCAACACGGCCGCGTGATGCTGGCCGTGGGCACGGCCAGCCTGCACCTGTTCGGCTCGCTGCTGCTCACCTGGCTGGGCATGCGCACGGCGGCCATCTGGTTCACGCCGGCTTGAGCGCCGCGCGCCGCGAGATGACCGCAGCGCGAACTCTGCGGCCGGTTATGCGTCCAACTGCCCACATGAAACCCATCCTCGTCTGCGCTGCCCTGCTGTTGTGTGTCTCGGGCGCTTCGGCGCAGGCCCTTTGGCGTGGCGTTCCCGCCGGGTCCACGCCGGCCGAGGTGAGCGCGCTGGTGCCCGAGGCGCAGCCGGCCGACCGCAGCACCCCCGCCGATGGCCGCGTGCTGCTGGTGATTGCGGCCCAGGAGCTCGTAGGCACCCCATTCGAGGTGGCCTTCGGCTTCGAGAACAACCAGCTGCAGAGCGTGGTGCTGCAGACGCAAGCCAGCTCGCCCCAGGAGGCCATGGCCATCGCCCAGCGCGTGACCGCGTCCCTGCGCTCGCGCTACGGGCTGGAGATCAGCACCAAGAGCCGTCAGGACCCGCTGACGGTCGGCATTGACCGCAAGTGGTCTTACCGCCGCACCAGCCTGCACCTGCAGGTGCTCGACGGCACGCTGGTGAGCTTGCGCTACCGGCCCGACATTCCCCGTTCGGCGAACCGCCCGCTCTGAACGGCCCACCTGCGCCACGTCTCAATTTGAGAATGATTGGCGCCGGGCGGGCGATTTCAGGGTTAACCCGCAAATCGGCGTGCGGCCTGCGTGCTCAACTTGTTGTGCCCCATCACAACAAGGAGACAAGCCATGCAGGTTCAACTCAAGGTCAACGGCAAACCGGTGACCATCGACGCGCCGCCCCACACGCTGTTGGTCCAGGCCATCCGCGAACACCTCAAGCTCACCGGCACCCACGTGGGTTGCGACACCGCCCAGTGCGGCGCCTGCACCGTCATGCTCGACGGCCGCGCGGTGAAGTCGTGCAACATGCTGCTGGCCCAGGCCGCAGGCACCGAAGTCACCACCATTGAGGGCCTGGCCCAGGCCGACGGCACCCTGCACCCGATGCAGGCGGCTTTCAAGGAATGCCACGGCCTGCAGTGCGGCTTCTGCACGCCCGGCATGGTGATGAGCTCGGTGAGCCTGTGCAAGTCGAACCCGGGCGCCAGCAGCACGGAGATTCGCGAGCTGCTCGAAGGCAACCTGTGCCGCTGCACCGGTTACCAGAACATCGTCAAGGCCGTGCAGCAAGGCGCTGCCGCGATGAAGTGACCCACCCCCGCCGCGCTTCGCGCGACCCCCTCAAGGGGGCGGCTCCAGCGGCCTGGCAAAGCCAGTTCCGCGGCGCCCCTGGATTCAAGAATTTCTCGCGCCGTACACGGTTCGGCGCTCACAGGAGCAAATGAAATGGGTGCATCCGACTTTTCCAAGCTTCCGCACATCGGTGAATCGCTGCTGCGCAAGGAAGACTACCGTTTCCTCACTGGCGCGGGCCAGTACACCGACGACATCGTGCTGCCCAACATGCACCACGCGGTGTTTGTGCGCTCGCCGCACGCGCACGCCAACATCCGCAAGATCGACAAGGCCGCGGCGCTGAAGGCGCCCGGTGTCATCGGCATCTTTGACGGCAACGATGTGGCGGCCGACAAGATCGGCGGCCTGCCCTGCGGTTGGCTCATCACCGACGTCAATGGCCAGCCCATGAAGGAGCCGCCACACCCCATCCTGGCGTTTGGCAAGGTGCGCTATGTGGGCGACCACGTGGCCATGGTGATTGCCGACACGCTGGAGAACGCGAAGAACGCGGCCGAGCTGGTCGACGTGGACTACGAGCCGCTGTCGGCTGTGGTGAATGTGCTGGATGCCATGAAGTCGGGCGCGCCCTCGCTGCACGAGGCAGCGGCCGACAACCACTGCTACAAGTGGGCGATTGGTGACAAGGGCCAGGTGGACGCCGCGTTTGCCAACGCCGCCCACGTCACCAAGATCGACCTGACCAACAACCGCCTGGCGCCCAACCCGATGGAGCCGCGCGCGGCCATTGCTTCGTACAACCGCGCAGGCGACGACTACACGCTGTATGTGTCCAACCAGAACCCGCACGTGGAGCGCCTGCTCATGACGGCGTTCGTGATGGGCCTGCCCGAGCACAAGGTGCGCGTGATCGCGCCCGACGTGGGTGGCGGCTTCGGCGCCAAGATCTACCTCTACGCCGAAGACGTGTGCCTGACCTGGGCGTCCAAGAAGCTCAACTGCGCCATCAAGTGGAACTGCGACCGCTCCGAAGCCTTCCTGTGCGACGCGCACGGCCGCGACCACGTGACGCACGCCGAGCTGGCGATGGACAAGGATGGCAAGTTCCTGGCCTTCCGGGTGCACACCGACGCCAACCTGGGCGCCTACCTGTCCACCTTCTCCACCGCCGTGCCCACCATCCTGTACGCCACGCTGCTGGCCGGTCAGTACAAGACGCCGCAGGTGTATGTGGAGGTGGACGCCTGGTTCACCAACACCGCACCGGTGGATGCCTATCGCGGCGCCGGCCGACCCGAAGCCACCTACCTGCTGGAGCGCATCGTGAGCCGCGCCGCGTGGGACATGGGCCTGGCACAAGACGAGATCCGCCGCCGCAATTTCATCACCGAGTTCCCGTACCAGACCCCGGTGGCCCTGCAGTACGACACCGGCGACTTCCCGCAGTGCCTGCAGAAGGCCAACGAGCTGCACGACATCGCCGGCCTGGAGGCCCGCAAGGCCGAGTCCAAGGCCAAGGGCCTCGTGCGCGGTGTGGGCTACAGCAGCTACATCGAGGCCTGCGGCCTGGCGCCATCGAACATCGCCGGTGCGCTCGGTGCGCGTGCGGGCCTGTTTGAATGCGGCGAGGTGCGCGTGCACCCCACGGGCAGCGTCACGGTGTTCACCGGCTCGCACAGCCATGGCCAGGGCCACGAAACCACCTTCGCGCAGGTGGTGGCTTCGCGCCTGGGGCTGGACCCCTCGCAGGTCGACATCGTGCACGGCGACACCGGCCGTGTGCCCTTCGGCATGGGCACGTATGGCTCGCGCTCCATCTCGGTGGGCGGCGCGGCCATCATGCGCGCGCTCGACAAGATCGAAGCCAAGGCCAAGAAGATCGCGGCCCACCTGATGGAGACCGGCGATGCCGACGTGGACTTCGCCAACGGCGAATTCACCGTGAAAGGCACCGACAAGAAGGTCACCTTCGGGCAGGTGGCGCTCACCGCCTACGTGCCGCACAACTACCCGCTGGACAAGCTGGAGCCGGGCCTTAACGAGACCGCGTTCTACGACCCGACCAACTTCACGTTCCCGGCCGGCACGCACATCTGCGAGGTCGAGATCGACCCCAACACCGGCGTGGTGCGCATCGACCGCTTCACCGCGGTGGACGACTTCGGCACCATCATCAACCCGATGATCGTGGAAGGCCAGGTGCACGGCGGCCTGGTGCAAGGCATTGGCCAGGCGCTGATGGAGAACTGCGTGTACGACCGCGAAACCGGGCAGCTCGTCACCGGCTCGTTCATGGACTACGCCATGCCGCGCGCCGACGACGTGCCCGACTTCCGCCTGGGCCATGTGGTGACCCCCTGCACCACCAACCCGCTGGGCACCAAGGGCTGCGGCGAAGCCGGCGCCATTGGCTCACCGCCCGCGGTGATCAACGCCGTGCTCGACGCCCTCGCGCCCCTGGGCGTGAAAGAACTCGACATGCCTGCGAGCCCCAGCCGCGTCTGGGAAGCCATCCGCGCGGCCCAGAAGTAAGGAGCACACCATGTACGCATTCACTCTCGAACAGCCCAAAACCCTGGCAGACGCCAAGACCCTGGCCTCGGCCGGCGCGCAAGCGCTGGCAGGCGGCCAGACCCTCATCGCCTCGATGAAGCAACGCCTCATGCGGCCAGAGAACCTCGTGGACCTGGGCGGCGTGGCCGAGCTGCGCGGTGTCAAGGTCGATGGGCAGACGCTCGTCGTGGGCGCCATGACCTGCCACCAGGACGTGGCCAACCACGCCGATGTGCGCAAGCTCATCCCGGGCCTGGCCGATCTGGCCAACGGCATCGGAGACCGCCAGGTGCGCGCACGCGGCACGCTGGGGGGCTCGGTCGCCAACAACGACCCGGCCGCCTGCTACCCCAGCGCGGTGCTGGGTCTGGGCGCCACGGTGGTGACCGACCGGCGCCAGATTGCCGCCGATGACTTCTTTCAGGGCCTGTACACCACGGCACTGGAGCCGGGCGAGCTGATCACCGCGATCCGTTTCCCGATTCCCGCCAAGTCGGCCTACGCCAAGTTCCGCCAGCCGGCTTCGCGCTTTGCGCTGGTGGGTGTGTTCGTGGCCCAGACCGCCGGTGGCGTGCGTGTGGCCGTCACGGGCACCGGCAATGGCGTGTTCCGCCACGCCGGTCTCGAAGCCGCGCTGGCCAAGAGCTTCACGCCCGACGCGGTGAAGGACGTGGCGATCGACGCGAGCGACATCAGCAGCGACCTGCACGCCAGCAGCGCCTACCGTGCGCACCTCATCAAGGTGCAGACGCAGGCCGCGGTGCGCCAGGCGAACGGATGAGCCGGGTGCCGGCCGACACCAGCACCATCGACGGCCTCACCCACGCCCTGGAGGGCGTGGGCTACCACGCTCCCCGGCGGCTGGCCACCGCCGTGTTTCTGGCCATGCGGCTGCAGCGCCCGCTGCTGCTCGAAGGCGAACCCGGGGTGGGCAAGACCGAGCTGGCCAAAGCGCTGGCCAATGTGCTGGGCCGCCCCCTGCTGCGCCTGCAGTGCTACGACGGCATGGAGCAGCGCGAAGCGCTGTACGAGTGGAACCACACCGCGCAGCTGCTGCACATGCGCGCGGCGCAAGCCACTTCCACGCCCGATGAAATCGAGCGCGAGGTGTACCAGGCGCGCTACCTCATTCGCCGCCCGCTGCTGCAGGCACTGCAGACGCCCGAACCCGGCGCGGTGCTGCTGATCGACGAAGTGGACCGCGCCGACGAACCCTTCGAGGCCTTCCTGCTGGAATACCTCGGTGAATACCAGGTGAGCATCCCCGAGCTGGGCACCATTCGCGCGGTGGCCGCACCCCTGACCATCCTCACCAGCAACCGCACCCGCGACCTCAACGACGCGGTGAAACGGCGCTGCCTGTACCAGTGGCTCGACTACCCTGAGCGCGAACGCGAGCTCGCCATCGTGCGCAGCCAGGTGCCGCAGGCCAGCGCCGAACTCACCGAGCAGGTCACGCGCTTCGTCTCGCGCCTGCGCAACCAGCCCTTTGCCAACGCCTTCCAGCGCAGCCCCGGCATTGCCGAGAGCGTGGAATGGGCCAAGGCCCTCGTGGCCCTGGACACCCTCACCCTCGACCCCGAGGTCATCCAGGACACGGCCGGCATCCTGTTCAAGCAGCGTGAGGACGTGGCTGCCTTGTTGCCGATGCTGGATCAGTTGTTGGCTCCTGAGCCTGCGTGACTTGTGGTGCCGGGGTGAATACCTTCCTTGCTCAGGTTTCTTCAGGGCCGCTGGTGCGTGTGCCCGTTCTCCGGCGCACGGTTGCGGGCGTCTGGGCTGGCGCGCGGTCCGCTACTTCGTCAACAACTGCGTCTGAGAACGAACTCTGTGGCAACCGCGAATGGCGCCTGCGCCCGGACACCCACCCCAGCGACCCCAACCGCATCCCACCACGCCACGAGAAACACACGTATTTGCGCGCCAGCCTGCCACTCTCGATGGCTGGTGGGGTTCGCGGGCGCAGGCGCCATTCGCGGTTGCCACAGAGCGTGCGCGCCAGCCGCAGCGTTAACGAAGCGATGCAGGCCTACCCAGGCAGACGCCCGCGACCGTGCGCCGGAGAACGCGGACCACGCCAGCCGTCAGCGCGAGGTGCAGGCACAAAAAAGCCCGCACAACAAACATGATCCTCGGCGACGCCAGGAGCGGCAAACTCCCCGACCACATCACCGCCTTTGGCCGCGCGTTGCGCCGAGCCGGTGTGCCGGTGGACAGCAGCCGCGTGGTGCTCGCCATCACCGCCGCGCAGGCCGTGGGGGTGGACCAGCGCGAAGACCTGCGCGCCGCGCTCGAAGCCGTGATGGTCAGCCGCCAGCAGGACATCGGCGTGTTCGGCGAAATGTTCGAGGCGTTCTTTCGCAACCCCGAGCTCGCGCAGCAACTGCTCTCGCAGATGCTGCCCAAATCTGCCAAGGCGCATCCGGTGCGGCGCAAGGCGCGCGTGCAGGAAGCGCTGAGCGTGGCGGGCCTGAAGGCGCGCACGCCCAACCAGGGCGAGACCGAACTGAAATTCGACGCGGCCATGACCGCCAGCGACCAGCAGCGCCTGCGCCACGCCGACTTTGCCGGCCTCTCGGCCAGCGAATTTCGCCTGGTGGAGCAGCTGGTGCGCGAAATCCCCCTGCCCTTGCCGCCCGTGCGCTCGCGCCGCGAACGCGCCGGCACGCGCGGCCACCGGCCCAACTGGTCGCGTGCCCTGCAGCAGGCACGCCGGCACGAGGGTGAGCTGCTGCAGATCCCCATGATGACCCGCAGGCCGCAGCCCCTGCCGCTGCTGATCCTGGTAGACATCTCGGGCTCCATGGAGCGCTACGCGCGCCTGCTGCTGGCCTTTCTGCACCAGGCCACGCAAGGCACGCCACGCACGGCCTTTGCCTTCGGCACCGAACTCACCGACCTGCGCATCGCTTTTCGCCACCGCGACACCGACACCATGCTGGAGCTGTCCAACGGCGCGATCGCCGACTTTGCCGGCGGCACGCGCCTGGGCGCTTCGCTGGCGCAGCTGCGCACCCAGCACCGCCGCTGCCTGGTGGGCCGGCGCACCGTGGTGCTGCTCATCACCGACGGCCTGGACACAGGCACCCCCGAAGAACTGGACGCCGAGCTCACCTGGCTTGGCCGCCACAGCCGCAAGCTGCTCTGGCTCAACCCGCTGCTGCGCTATGACGGCTACGCCCCGCTGGCCACCGGCGCCAGCGTGCTGCACCGCCACGCCCACGGCATGCTGGCCGTGCACAACCTCAGCCGCCTGGAAGACCTCGCGCGCTCCATGGCATCGCTGCTGCAGCGCGGCTGATCGCCCCGATTTCATTCACCATTTCGACCCGACAGGAGAACCCCACGTGGACATGCAAGGAAGCCGGCCGCTGGCCGTGACACAGCAACAGGCCTGGGAGGCCCTCAACGACCCGGAGATGCTCAAGTCCTGCATTCCGGGCTGTGAGAAGTTCGAGCTCACCGAGCCCAACGTCTACGCGGTCACCACCGCCATCAAGATCGGCCCGGTGGCCGCGCGCTTCAACGGCCGCGTCACGCTCTCCGACATCGTGCCGCCCGAGTCCTACAAGCTCGGCTTTGACGCCCAGGGCGGCGTGGCCGGCTTCGGCAAGGGCGAGGCGGCCGTGAAGCTCACGCCCGCGGGCACGGGCTGCGAGCTCAGTTACACGGTGCACTCCACCGTGGGCGGCAAGATCGCGCAGCTCGGCCAGCGCCTGATCGACGGCGCGGCCAAGTCGCTCGCCGAAGACTTCTTCCGCCGCTTCGACGAAGCGCTGCAGCAGCGCTACCCGAACGCCGCACCGGTTGTGACAGACTCGGCCGCACAACAGCCCATGCCCAAAACCGGTGGCGGCATGCCCTCTTGGGCGTGGGCCGCCATCGCCGCCGTGGTGGCGGTGGCGATTTACCTGGGCTCGAAGGGATAAAAGTGGAAAACCTGGATGTCACCGTCCTGCGCACGCTGCAAGGCTGGCGCGCGCAAGGCCGGCGTGCGTTGCTCGCCACCGTGGTGCGCACCTGGGGCTCGTCGCCCCGCCCGGTGGGCTCGGTCATGGCGCTGTGCGAAACCGGTGCCGTGGTCGGCTCGGTGTCGGGCGGCTGCATTGAAGACGACCTCATCTACCGCTACAGCCGCGCGCATGGCGCGGTGCAAGGCAGCAGCGCGCCCGAGGGCATCACGCACGAAATCCCCACCGGCGCGCCCGAGCGCGTGAAGTACGGCGTGAGCGCCGACGAGGCCCACCGCTTCGGTCTGCCCTGCGGCGGCACGCTGGAACTGGTGCTCGAATTCAACCCCGACGCCACCTCGCTGGGCGAGCTGGTGGGCACGCTTTCCAGCGGCCACCTGGTGGAGCGGCGCACCGAGCTGGCCACCGGCCGCGTGGAGCTGCGCGCCGCCGCCGCGCCCACGGCCCTGGCCGACGACGGGCAATGGCTCAGCAACACCTTCGGCCCCGAGTACCGCATGCTGCTGATCGGAGCCGGCCAGCTCACCGAGTACCTGGCCACCATGGCGCTCTTCAACGGCTTTGCCGTCACGGTGTGCGACCCGCGCGAGGAATACCGCAGCGCCTGGGCCGTGCCTGGAGTCACCATCGTCACCGAGATGCCCGACGACGTGGTGCGCGACTTCCGTGTGGACCGCCGCAGCTGCGTGATCGCACTCACCCACGACCCCAAGCTGGACGACCTGGCCCTGCTCGAAGCGCTGGACACCGACGCGTTCTACGTCGGCGCCATTGGCTCGCGCCGCAACAACGAAGCGCGCCACGCCCGCATGATCGAACACTTCGGGCAGACGCCCGAGCGCCTGGCGCGGCTGCGCGGGCCCATCGGCATCTACATCGGCAGCAAGACGCCGGCCGAAATCGCCGTGAGCGTGATGGCCGAGGTGCTGGCCGTGAAAAACGGTGTACCGCTGCCACGCGACATGGAAGTGGCCACGGCCAAGAACACGCTGTCGGCGGCCGAGCCATCGGCCCCTGTCTGTTTTGTCGCACCGTGAAAACCGGCTTTGTCATCCTCGCAGCCGGTGCTGGCCGGCGCATGGGCGGCGTGGCCAAATGCCTGCTGGAGCTTGAAGGCCATACCCTGCTGCAGCGCTTGCTCACGCAGTTGCAGCCCCTGCGCGGCAAGGCCCGGCACGACCTCGTGCTGGTGCTGGGCCACCATGCCGAAGACATCCAGGCGCATGTGGCCCAGCTGCCCAGCGGCATCGCGCCCTTGTGCGTGATCAACCCGCGCCCCGAAGACGACACCGCTTCATCGCTGCGCGCCGGGCTGCGCGCCCTGTCCAAAGACGTGCAACAGGTGGTGGTGCTGCTGGCCGATCAGCCGCTGATCGACGGGCCCGATGTGCAGACCGCGCTGGACGCCTTCAAGGCGCGGGGCCAAGGCATTCGCGTGCAGGTGCCCATGGTGCATGGCCAGCCTGGCCACCCGGTGATTTTTGACGCCCAGGTGCGCGCCGCCCTGATCGGCACGCCCCTGCAGCCCAGCCTGCGCCAATGGCGCGCGGCGCACCCCGAGGCGGTGCGCTTGTGGACGACGGACAACGCGCACTACACGCGCGACCTGGACACCCCGGCCGATCTCGAAGCCCTGGTGCGAGAGACCCGCTGGAGCTGGCGCTGGCCGGGTTAACCCCGCCCCTTCAGGGGGTGCGCCGCCGCGCAAACGCTGCTTTAATGACAGGCGAGCCAGCCGACTCCCCACCCGGTTTCTGCCCAGCCAACCCCCTGTCGATCGTGACCCCACAGTCCCATCCCACGGTTCCCCAGCAGCAGCGGCTTGCGCTGATCGAGCAGGCGCGCCAGGCGGTGCTCGAATCGCGCGCGCCCATGGGCCAGCCCACGCTCGCACCCTGGGTCGAGCGCTCGTGGCGGCGCTGCCTGGACCTGGGCCTGGAACCCCGCCAGCACATCACCTTCGACGCCGTTTCATCCAGCGCTGCGCACCACGCCCTGGAAGCCAACCAGCCCCTGCTGCGCGCGGCCGCGCCGGTCATCCAGTCGCTCTCGCGCGCCATGGCGCACACCCGCTACTTCGCCATCCTTACCGACGCGCGCGGCCTGGTGATCGATGTCAATGGCCCGGTGGACCGGCACGACCCGCACGCGGCCAACATCGCGCGCATCGGGGTCGACCTCTCCGAACGCGCCGTGGGCACCACCGCCATCGGCACCACGCTGGCCGACCTGCAGCCCGTGTGGCTGCACCGGGGCGAACATTTCTTTGACGACACCAGCGTCTACAGCTGCGCCGGCGCACCCATCTGGGGGCCGCACGGGCAATGCATGGGCATGCTCGACCTCACGGGGGTGAATGTCATCGAACAACCCGCGCTGAAGCACCTGGTCACGCAATCGGCGCGCAGCATCGAAAACGCGCTCACCCTGGGCCAGCCTCACCGCCTGCTGCTTTGCCTGAGCTGGCCCGGCCGTGTGCCGGGCGACGCCAGCGATGGCCTGGTGTGCGTGGACGCCGACGGCCAGATCACCGCCCTGAACCGCCCCGCCGCCGACATGCTCGGCATCGTGGCGGGCATGGCGCCCGGGCACTGCAGCGAGGTGTTTGCGGTGCCGGTGGAAAGCCTCTTTGATGCCGCGCGCCTGCAGCGCGGCCCGCTGGAGGTGCCGCTGTGGTCGGGCCTGCGCCTGAGCGTGCTGGCGCAGCTCAACCAGGGCGGCGAACGCGGCCCAGTGCACAGCGCCAGTCACGGCCTGCCGCTCAAGGACGTGGAGACCGCCATGATCCGCAAGGCGGTGGACGATGCACGCGGCAACGTGAAGGAAGCCGCCCGCGCGCTCGGCATCAGCCGCGCCACGGTGTACCGCAAGCTCGGCGCCCACCGCGACCGCGGCTGACCTCGGCGGCAACCAGCCGCCACGCACCGGCCCACGCGCCAGCCCGTCGAACGCCGCAGAAACCGGCGCAATCCAGCGCTTATCGGTCCTTCACGCTCGCGCGATGTCTTTACATTGTTCCGGTAAGCGGTTGACCAGTGCCGCACGCCTGCTTTTCTCCGGAAGTGAACCGCAAGTTCCTGGCGCAGTCGGCACCTCAGTGCGCGTGACCCCTTCTCAGCTCCAACAGGAACCTCATGTTCAAGAACCTCAACATCTCGACGCGCCTGGTGGGCGCCTTCACGCTGCTGGTGGCCATGCTGCTGGCCATTGGCGGCATCAGCGTGCTGCGCACGGTGTCCGTGGAAAAAGACCTGGTCGACATCACCCAGCGCCGCATGACCATCATTGCCGACATGGAACTGTTGCGCGACGAGGCCAACTTCCAGGCACGGGCCATCCGCAACATCGCCCTGTTCACCGACCCCGCCAAGATCGCGGAAGAAAAGCAGGCCATCGCCGCGTCGCGCACCAAAATCAACGAACTTGACACCAAACTCGCCCCGCTGCTCGTGGCGCCCAAGGGCCGTGAACTGCAGGGCAAGCTGGCCGAACTGCGCAAGCCCTTCCGCGAATCGGTGGACAAGTTCATGGCCATGATCGCCGCCGGCGAGCGCGAGCCCGCCATTGCCTACCTGTTTGACACCGTGCGGCCCGCGCAGCTGGCCTACTTCAAGGCCATCGACGACGCCGTGGTCTTCCAGACCGAAGGTGCGCAAGCCGCCAGCCAGGCGGCCCAGGACACGGTGCAGAACCTCATCGTCACCATCGGGTTGGCCGCCCTGTTCGCTGCCGCCATTGCCGCTGTGGTGGCCACCTGGATCATTCGCAGCATCACCGGCCCCATCAACAGCGCGGTCGACCTGGCGCGCGCCGTGGCCGCTGGCGACCTCACGCGGGTGGTCGAGGTGAAGTCGACCGACGAAACCGGTGTGCTGATGCAGGCGCTGGCCGACATGCAGACCGGCCTGGTGCAGGTGGTGGGCCGGGTGCGCAACGGTTCCGAATCGGTGTCGACCGCCAGTGAACAGATCGCGCAGGGCAACCAGGACCTGAGCTCGCGCACCGAACAGCAAGCCAGCGCGCTCGAAGAGACCGCTGCGTCCATGGAAGAGCTGAGCTCCACCGTGCGCCAGAACGCCGACAACGCCCTGCAGGCCAACCAGCTCGCGCAAAGTGCATCGCGCGTGGCCATGGAAGGCGGTCAGGTGGTGAGCCAGGTGGTGGACACCATGAAGGAGATCAACGACAGCTCCAAGAAGATCGCCGACATCATCAGCGTGATCGACGGCATCGCCTTCCAGACCAACATCCTCGCGCTCAACGCCGCCGTGGAAGCCGCGCGCGCTGGCGAGCAAGGCCGGGGCTTTGCGGTGGTGGCCGGTGAAGTGCGCAACCTCGCCCAGCGCAGCGCCGCCGCAGCCAAGGAAATCAAGCAGCTCATCAACGACAGCGTGGAGCGCGTGGAAAGCGGCACGGCGTTGGTGGACAAGGCCGGCACGACCATGAATGAGGTGGTCGACAGCGTGCGGCGCGTCACCGACATCATGGGCGAGATCAGCTCGGCCAGCAAAGAGCAGAGCGACGGCGTGGCGCAGATCGGCGAAGCCGTCACCCAGATGGACCAGGCCACGCAGCAAAACGCCGCGCTGGTGGAAGAAATGGCCGCTGCCGCCAGCAGCCTGCGCGGTCAGGCCACCGACCTCGTGCAGGCGGTGGCGGTGTTCCGCCTCTCGGGCACCCCGATGGGCTTCAGCGCCGTGACACCCGTGGTCCGCGCCCCGGTGCATGCACCCATGCGCACCATCGCAGCGCCCGTGCTCAAAAGGCCCGCAGCACGTGCGGCACTGCCAGCCGCCAAGCCAGCCACAAAGACCCCTGCAGTGAGCCGTGAGCCCGCGCACGCCGACGGTGGCGCAGAGTGGGAATCGTTCTGAATGAAAGGCCCTGAGCCGGCAAGCCCAGCTGGCCGCTCAGCCCGCCAGACCGATCACGAGCGCCGCCGGCAGCACCGAGGCCACGGCGGCGTCTCCCACCCCACCTTGAAAAGGGTGCGGTGCAAAGCCTACCCAGTGCCCGCCTCCTTCCAGCGCCAGCACCACCTCGTCTTGCCCGGCACCGGGTGAGAGGCGCTCGATGCGGCCGACCAGACGGCCTGTGGCCGCGGCTGGCCCTGCCAACGACACCGCCACCGCCGTGGCCTTGCACAAGGCCAGCACCGCAAGACCGGGTGCCAAACCCAGCAGGTCTGCACTCTCCTGCGTGATGCTGGAGACCAGTTCCGCACCGCCCGGTGTGACCAGCGTCACCGCCACCATCGGGTCGCCCGGGGCCATCGGTGCGCAGCGCAGCACCCGGCAGCGCAACTGGTTGCGCATGCTGGTGCGCAGGCCCAGGCCACCCTCGCCCATGGCACCGCCCGCAAAGCGCGCCAGCACCTGTTGGCGTGCGCGCGCCAGCTCGGCCGCAAGCGCGAGCAGCCGCAGACCCTCCGCCGTGATGCGCGCGCCGCCGCCCCCCACACCGCCCACGATGCGCTCCACCAGCGGCTCACCGCTGAGGTTGCTCAAGGTGTCCAGGGCCTGCCACGCGGCCTTGTAGCTGATGCCCACCTGCCGCGCCGCTTGCGAAATCGAGCAGCCGGCGGCCACGTGGCGCAGCACGTCCAGGCGCTTGTCGGCGCTGGCATCGGCCAGGGCATGGGGCAGGCCGGTGGCCTGCGAAGGGTGATGTGGTCTGGGAGCCATGGTGTGCAGATGCGCGGTCTATACTCACCGCTATTCCAAATGGGAATAGCGACATGTCATGCAAAGGAGCGCCCCGATGTTCGCACGATCTCTGATGCGCTGGCCGCTGCTGGCCCTGGCCGCGATGGCCGGCACCCTGCATGCCGCCGAAGCGCAGGTGGCCGTGGCCGCCAACTTTTCCGAACCCATCAAGGCCGTGGCCGCCGTGCTGGAAAAAACCACCGGCCACACGCTGCAGATCACCGTGGGCGCCACCGGCAGGCTCTATGCGCAGATCAAGAACGGTGCCCCGTTTGACGTGCTGCTCTCAGCCGACACCCGCGCCCCGGCCCAGCTGGAAACCGACGGGCTGGCGCAAGCCGGCAGCCGCTTCACCTACGCCACCGGCAAGCTGGTGCTGTGGTCGGCCGACGCGGCCAAGGTAGACGGCCAAGGCGCCGTGCTCAAGACCGGTGGCTTTCGGAAACTCGCCATCGCCAACCCCAAGACCGCGCCCTACGGCGCGGCCTCCATGGAGGTGATGGACAAGCTGGGCCTCACCGCCGCGCTCACGCCCAAGCTGGTGCAGGGCGAAAGCATTGGCCAGACCTACAACTTCGCCTACACCGGCAACGCCGAGATCGCCTTCGTGGCGATGTCGCAGGTGCTCGAAGGCGGAAGGCTCAAAGGCGGCTCGATGTGGGTGGTGCCGCAGAGCCTGTACGCGCCGATCCAGCAGGACGCCGTGCTGCTCAAGCGCGCTGCCCGCAACGAAGCCGCCCTGGCGCTCATGAAGCTGCTGCAGAGCCCGAACATCAAGGACCTGATCCGGTCCTACGGCTACGGCATCTGACACACTGCCCCGATGCTGCTCACCCCGTCCGACCTGCAGGCCATCGGCCTCACGCTGCAAGTCGCCACCCTCACCACGCTGATCCTGCTGGTGGTGGGGGTGCCGCTGGCGTGGTGGCTGGCGCGCAGCCCCTCGCCCTGGAGCCGCCCCGTGGGCGCGCTGGTGTCCATGCCACTGGTGTTGCCGCCTTCGGTGCTGGGCTTCTATCTGCTGGTGCTCATGGGGCCGAATGGCCCCGTGGGCCAATGGACCGAAGCGCTGGGCCTGGGCGTGCTCACCTTCAGTTTTCCGGGCCTGGTGATCGCCTCGGTGTTCTATTCGCTGCCGTTCATGGTGCAGCCGGTGCAGAACGCCATGCAGGCCCTGGGCTCGCGCCCGCTGGAAGCCGCCGCCAGCCTGCGCGCCTCGCCGCTGGACACCTTCTTTCGGGTGGTGTTGCCGTTGTGCAAACCGGGTCTGGTCACGGGCGTGATCATGAGCTTTGCACACACCGTGGGCGAGTTTGGTGTGGTGCTCATGGTGGGCGGCAACATCCCGGGCGTGACGCGTGTGGTGTCGGTGCAGATTTACGACCACGTGGAGGCGCTCGAATACGGTGACGCCCACCGCCTCGCGGCGGTGATGCTGGGCTTTTCGTTCGTGGTGCTGCTCGCGCTGCAGCTGTACAACCGGCGCCAATGCGCCAGCGCCGCATGACACACACGGGCATTCAACTCACGGCATGCCTGCAGCGCCCGGGCTTCCTGCTCGATGTGGACCTGCATCTGCCCGCGCGCGGTGTGAGCGTGCTGTTTGGCCCGTCGGGTTCGGGCAAGACCACCTGCCTGCGCGTGCTCGCCGGCCTGGAGCCCCAGGCCACCGGTGTGGTGCGCGTGGGCGACGAGGTCTGGCAAGACAGCGCGCAGCGGCTGCTGCGCCCTGTGCACCGCCGCGCGCTGGGCTATGTGTTCCAGGAGGCCAGCCTGTTCGATCACCTCAGCGTGAAGGGCAACCTGATGTTCGGCTTCCAGCGCACGCCCGCGGCCGAACGCCGCCACGGCTGGGACCACGGGCTGGCGTTGCTGGGCATTGAGCACCTGCTGCAGCGCATGCCCCACGAACTCTCGGGGGGCGAGCGCCAGCGCGTGGCCATGGCGCGCGCACTGGCCACCAGCCCGCGCGTGCTGCTCATGGACGAGCCGCTGGCTGCGCTCGACACCACGCGCAAGGCCGAGATCCTGCCCTGGCTGGAACAGCTGCACGAACGGCTGGACATTCCGGTGGTCTACGTGACGCACTCGCCCGACGAGATGGCGCGCCTGGGCGAGCACCTGGTGCTGCTGGAGGCCGGCCGCGTGCGCGCGCAAGGCCCGGTGGTGGAACTCATGACGCGCCTGGACCTGCCCCTGGCCCACGGCGACGCCGCCGCCTCGCTGATCGACGCGCGCGCCGTCGGCTTCTCACCGGCCGATCACCTGAGCGAGCTGGCGTTCAGCGGCGGGCGCTTGTTGCTCCCCCAAGCCGGTATCGCGCCCTTGCCAGCACAGGCGCCGGTGCGCATCCGCATTCAGGCGCGCGACGTGAGCCTGTCGTTGCAGATGCCGGAGCAAACGAGCGTGCTCAACATCCTGCCGGCCACCGTGGTCGACATCGCAGACGACACACCCGGCCAGGTGCTGGTGGGCCTGCAACTGGGAGACGGCGAGCAGCGCGTGCGCCTGCTCTCGCGCATCAGCCAGCTGTCGGCGCGCCGGCTGGCGCTGGCACCGGGTGTGCCGGTGTTCGCGCAGATCAAGGGCGTGGCCATGGTGCGCTAGGCGCCCCCCCACAATCCACCCATGCCCCAAGACCCTGACGCCCGCTTCAAGACTGCCCTGCAGGTGGTCGGCATCCTCGGCCTGGTGGGGCTGCTGTCGATGGTCTTTCACAAGGCCTTTGTCGACATCTCGCTGCTGTGGCAGCAGCACGCCGGCGGCGACTTCTGGGCCGCACTGGCCAGGTACCTGTTCAGGAACCTGGCCGGTTAAATCAAAACTTGTTCAGCTGAACAGTTCCTTGGGCACGTTGCCCCCGTTGGCGGCGATGTGGGCCAGCACGTTCTTGTGCAGCCACATGTTCATCTGGGCGGAGTCGTTCATCAGCTCGTCGGGGCAGTAGAGCTCCTTGGCCAGTTCCTTGCGTGCGGCCAGGCTGCTGTCTAGCTCCAGCAGCTTGAGCAGGTCGACGATGGAGGTCTTCCAGTTGAGCTTCTGCGGGTTGGCCGCGGCCTTCTTCTCCATGAGGGCCATCACGTCCACCATGGTGATGGAGGCCACCGCAGGCGCAGCCACCGGGGCGGGGGCAGCGGCGGCGGCGGTGGGCACGGCCGGCGGGGTGATCACGGGTGCGGCGGCGGCCGATGACATGCCGAGCTTTTCGAGGATGTTGCTGAAAAATCCCATGGTTCTCTCCTGGTTTCGTTGAAGAAGGCCCACCGGCGTGTGCGGTGGGCCGCGCCGCACAAGCATAGGCCATAAACATGACGGGCCGCCCGGCGATCTTGATGCTTTCTTGATGCCCGGCCCCTGGGTCTTGCGCACGTCTTGACACCGCTGTTCCTAGCATCGGTTCACTGTCTTGAACGGAGAACCCCATGGACTTCATCTACCTCGGTCTGGCCGCAGCATGCGGCCTGGCCATCTGGGGCCTGGCCTGCCTGTGCCAGCGCCTGCAACCCACTGGCGGGGGGCGCTCATGAGCGGCGGCGCCTGGTTACAGCTGGCGGCGTTTCTGGCGCTGCTGCTGGCGCTCGCCTGGCCGCTGGCGCGCGCCATCGAAGCGGTGATGGCCGGCCGCTTCGCCCTCGGTCAGCGGCTGGAAGCGCCGGTGTGGCGCCTGGCGGGCGTGGACCCCGCGCAGGAATCGGGCTGGCTGCGCTACCTGCTGGGCTTGCTGGTGTTCAACGCGCTGGGCGTACTGGCGGTGTATGCGCTGCAGCGGCTGCAGCACGCGTTGCCTTTGAACCCGCAGGGCTTCGCAGCGGTCACGCCCGACTCGGCCTTCAACACCGCCATCAGCTTCATGACCAACACCAACTGGCAAGGCTATGGCGGCGAATCCACCATGGGCTACCTGGTGCAAATGCTGGGGCTCACCGTGCAGAACTTTCTGTCGGCCGCCACCGGCATCGTGGTGGTGATCGCGCTGGTGCGCGGCTTCTCGCGCCATTCGGCGCAGGCCATTGGCAACGTGTGGGTCGACCTCACCCGCGTGACGCTGTGGGTGCTGCTGCCGTTGTCGCTGGTGCTGGCGCTGTTTTTCGCGGGCCAGGGCGTGATCCAGAGCGTCTCGCCCTACGCCACCGTGCACACGCTGGAAGCCGCCACCGACGGCGTGGCGACGCAGACCCTGGCCATGGGGCCGGTGGCCTCGCAACTGGCCATCAAGATGCTGGGCACCAACGGCGGCGGCTTCTTCAACGCCAACTCCGCGCACCCCTTCGAGAACCCCACGGCGCTGGCCAACTTCGTGCAGATGCTGGCCATCTTCCTGATTCCCGCCGCGCTGTGCCACGTGTTCGGCCGCATGGTGGGTGACCGCCGCCAGGGCTGGGCCGTGCTCGCGGCGATGGTGGTGCTGTTTGTGGCTGCGGTGGTGGCGGCCACCACCTTCGAGCAGCAGGGCAACCCGGCGCTGGCCGCGCTCGGTGCCGACCAGACCGCCAGTGCGCTGCAGGCCGGCGGCAACATGGAAGGCAAGGAAGTGCGCTTCGGCATCGACGCATCGAGCCTGTTTGCCGTGGTCACCACCGCCGCCAGCTGCGGTGCGGTCAATGCCATGCACGACAGCTTCACCCCGCTGGGCGGCATGGTGCCGCTGGTGCTGATGCAGCTCGGCGAAGTGGTGTTTGGCGGCGTGGGCACAGGCCTCTACGGCATGCTCGTGTTTGCCATCATGGCCGTGTTCATTGCGGGCCTGATGATCGGGCGCACGCCGGCCTACCTGGGCAAGAAGATCGAGGCGCACGAAATGAAGATGGTGGCCATCGCCATCCTCGTCACGCCGCTGCTGGTGCTCTCAGGCACGGCCGTGGCGGTGATGGCGGAGGCGGGTCGCCTGGGCATCCAGGACCCCGGGGCGCACGGTTTCAGCGAGGTGCTGTACGCACTCACCTCGGCCGCCAACAACAACGGCAGCGCCTTCGCCGGGCTGTCGGCCAACACGCCGTTCTACAACGTGCTGCTGGGTCTGGCGATGGTGTTCGGGCGCTTTGGCGTGATCGTGCCGGTGCTGGCCATGGCCGGCTCGCTGGCAGCCAAGCAGCGCGCCGCCCCCACCGACGGCACCCTGCCCACCCACGGCCCCCTGTTTGTGGCCCTGCTGATCGGCACCGTGCTGCTGGTGGGCCTGTTGAACTATGTGCCTGCGCTGGCGCTGGGCCCGGTGGCCGAGCACCTGATGCTGTGGGCACGCTGAAAGACCACCATGACCCGCACAACCCTGAACCTGTTTGACCCGGCGCTGGTGCGCCCCGCCCTGGTCGATACCCTGCGCAAGCTCGACCCGCGCACGCAATGGCGCAACCCGGTGATGTTCGTCGTCTACCTGGGCAGCGCCTTCACCACCGTGCTCGCCTGGCAGCGGCCCGATGCCTTCACCATCGCCGTGGCCTTGTGGCTGTGGTTCACCGTGCTGTTCGCCAACTTCGCCGAGGCACTGGCCGAAGGCCGCAGCAAGGCGCAGGCCGCTTCGCTGCGCGGCCTCAAGCGCCAGACCTGGGCCAAGAAGCTCGATGGCACCTACGAACGCTCGGTGCCGCGCACGGCCATGAAGTGGCTGCCCCTGGAGGCCGATGCGCTGCGCAAGGGCGATGTGGTGCTGGTCGAGGCCGGTGACACCGTGCCCGCCGACGGCGAAGTGATCGACGGCGTGGCCTCGGTGGACGAAAGCGCCATCACCGGCGAGTCGGCCCCGGTCATCCGCGAGTCGGGCGGCGACTTCAGCGCCGTTACAGGCGGCACCCGCGTGCTGTCCGACTGGGTCGTGGTGCGCGTCTCGGTGAACCCGGGCGAAACCTTCGTGGACCGCATGATCGCCATGGTGGAAAACGCGCGGCGCCAGCGCACGCCCAACGAGATCGCACTCACCATCTTGCTGGTGGCGCTGACCATCGTGTTCCTCGGGGTGGTGATCACGTTGCTGCCGTTCTCGGTGTTCAGTGTGCAGGCCAGCGGCGCGGGCGAGCCCGTGAGCCTGGTGGTGCTGGTGGCCTTGCTGGTGTGCCTGATCCCAACCACCATTGCCGGCCTGCTCAGCGCCATTGGCGTGGCCGGCATGAGCCGGCTCATGCAGGCCAATGTGATCGCCACCTCGGGCCGCGCGGTGGAAGCCGCGGGCGACGTGGACGTGTTGCTGCTCGACAAGACCGGCACCATCACGCTGGGCAACCGCCAGGCCAGCGCCTTCCTGCCCGCGCCGGGCGTGAAGGCGGCCGATCTGGCCGATGCCGCGCAGCTGGCCTCGCTGGCCGACGAAACGCCCGAGGGCCGCAGCATCGTGGTGCTGGCCAAGCAGAAGTTTCAGCTGCGCGAGCGCGATCTGGCGGCACTGGGCACGGCGGCAGACGCACCGGGCGATGTGCCAGGTGGCGTGCAGTTCGTGCACTTCACGGCACAGACGCGCATGAGCGGTGTTGACCTGCCGCAGGGCCGCACGCTGCGCAAGGGCGCGGCCGATGCCATCCGCCGCCATGTCGATGCGCTCGGCGGCTCGTTCCCTGCGGCCGTGCAGGCGAGCGTGGAAGAGGTGTCGCGCCGCGGCAGCACACCGCTGGTGGTGAGCGACCGCGACCGCGTGCTCGGCGTGGTGGAGCTCAAGGACGTGGTCAAGGGCGGCATGAAGGAACGCTTTGCCGAGCTGCGCCGCATGGGCATCAAGACCGTGATGGTCACCGGCGACAACCGCCTGACCGCCGCCGCCATTGCGGCCGAAGCCGGCGTGGACGACTTCCTGGCCGAAGCCACGCCCGAGGCCAAGCTGCAGCTGATCCGCGACCACCAGGCGCGCGGCCAGCTGGTGGCCATGACCGGCGACGGCACCAACGACGCCCCCGCGCTGGCGCAGGCTGATGTGGCCGTGGCCATGAACACCGGCACACAGGCGGCCAAGGAGGCCGGCAACATGGTCGACCTCGACAGCAACCCGACCAAGCTGATCGAGATCGTGGAGACCGGCAAGCAGATGCTGATGACGCGCGGCGCGCTCACCACCTTCAGCATTGCCAACGACATCGCGAAGTACTTCGCGGTGCTGCCCGCGGCCTTTGTGAGCACCTACCCGCAGCTCGCCGCGCTCAACGTGATGCAGCTCGCCAGCCCCGACTCGGCCATCCTCTCGGCGGTGATCTTCAACGCGCTGATCATCGTCTTCCTGATCCCGCTGGCCCTCAAGGGCGTGCGCTACCGCGCCGTGGGCGCCGCTTCGCTGCTGCGCCGCAACCTGGCCATCTACGGCCTGGGCGGCATCGTGGCGCCTTTCATCGGCATCAAGTTGATCGACGTGCTCATCTCGGCCGCTGGCTTGGCCTGAACCCCAGGAGATCCCATGAACAAGACCCCTTCCACCCCTTCGGGCGCCGTCTTGGTGCTGCGCCCGGCGCTCGTGCTGTTTGTGCTGCTCAGCGTCGTCACGGGCCTGCTCTATCCGTGGCTCGTCACGGGCGTCGCCCAGGTCGCTGTGCCGCAGCAAGCCAACGGCAGCCTGATCGAACGCGACGGCAAAGTCGTTGGCTCCGCGCTGATCGGGCAGGCGTTCACGCAGCCCGGCCATTTCTGGGGTCGCCCGTCGGCCACCAGCCCCACGCCGTACAACGCAGCGGCTTCGGGCGGCTCCAACCTCGGGCCCACCAGCCCGGCGCTGACCGAGGCGGTGCAGGCGCGCATCGCGGCGCTGCGCACGGCAGACCCCGGCAACACCGCCACCGTGCCGGTGGACCTGGTCACCGCGTCGGCCAGCGGCCTGGACCCGCATATCAGCCTGGCCGCCGCGCAGTACCAGGTGCCCCGCGTGGCCCGCGCGCGCGGCCTCCCGGCAGACGCGGTGAGCGCGCTGGTGGCGCAGCACACCGAGGGCGTGTGGCTGGGCTTTCTGGGTGAGCCGCGCGTGAATGTGCTGGCCCTCAACCTCGCGCTCGACGCCACGCCACCCACGCCCGCGCAGGGCGGGTGACAATACGGTCGCCCCATGTCAGAACCCGAACGCCCCGACCCCGATGCCCTGCTCGCGCAGCTGCAGCAGGAAGCCGCCCAGGCGCGCCGTGGCAGCCTGAAGATCTTCTTCGGCGCCTCGGCCGGCGTGGGCAAGACCTACGCCATGCTCTCGGCGGCCCATGCGGCCCTGGCCCAGGGCACGCCGGTCACCATCGGGGTGGTGGAAACCCACGGTCGGCCTGACACCGAGGCGCTCGCTCGCGGCCTCCCTCGCCTGCCACTGAAGGCGGTGCCCTACAAGGGCCACCAGCTGCAGGCGTTCGACCTCGATGCGGCACTGGCCTTTGGCCAGCAGCACGGGCACGCGCTGGTGCTGCTCGACGAGCTGGCCCACAGCAACCTGGCGGGCTCGCGCCACCCCAAGCGCTGGCAAGACGCCGAAGAGCTGCTGGCCGCTGGGGTGGACGTGTGGTCCACCATGAACGTGCAGCACCTGGAGAGCCTGAACGACATCGTCAGCGGCATCACGGGCATCCGCGTGTGGGAAACCGTGCCCGACCGCTTCTTCGACGAGGCCGATGAAGTGGTCGTGGTCGACCTGCCGCCTGACGAGCTGCTGCAACGCCTCAAAGCCGGCAAGGTGTACCTGCCGCAGGGCGACGACCAGCGCGCCGAACGCGCCGCGGCCAACTTCTTTCGCAAGGGCAACCTGCTCGCGCTGCGCGAACTGGCCCTGCGCCGCACCGCCGACCGCGTGGACGACGAAATGCGCGCCTACCGGCGCGGCGGCGCCGACAAACCCGTGTGGCCCAACCGCGAAGCGCTGCTGGCGGGCGTGGGCGCCGGCGCCACCGCCGAGAAGGTGGTGCGCAGCGCGGCGCGCATGGCCACGCAGCTCGATGTGCCCTGGCACGCCGTGCACGTGGAAATGCCCGGCCGCCCCATGGGCGAGCCCCCCCAGCGCGCCTTGCGGCTGGCCGAATCCCTGGGCGCCACCACCGCCACGCTGTCGGCCCCCGACGCCGCCGCCGCGCTGGTGCGCCACGCGCGCGAACACAACCTCTCAAGGCTGGTGCTGGGGCGGCGCACCCGCCGCTGGCCCTGGCCACGCAGCCTGGCCGAGCGCATTGCCCAGCGCGCCAACGACCTGGATCTGGTGCAGGTGGGGCAGCCCGTCGCCCCCTCTTCGAACGCCGAGGCCGAATACACGCTGATCCCGCAGGGCGAGGTGCGCTGGAGCGGCTACGCCTGGGCACTGGCCGCGTGTGGGCTCACGGCCCTGCTGGCCACGCCGCTGGTCGACGTGATCGAGCTGAGCAACATCGTCATGCTGTTCCTGCTCACCGTGGTGGGCGTGGCGCTGGTGCTGGGGCGCGGGCCGGCGGTGCTGGCCGCGTTTCTGGGCGTGGCGCTGTTCGACTTCTTCTTCGTACCGCCACGCTTCAACTTCGCCGTGAGCGATGTGGAGTACCTCATCACCTTTGGCGTGATGCTGGTGGTGGCGCTGGTGGTGGGCCAGCTCACGGCCGGCCTGCGCCAGCAGGCCGAAGCCGCCACACAGCGCGAGCACCGCGTGAAGAGCCTCTACGACATGTCGCGCGATCTCTCGGCCGCGCTGGTGGACACGCAGGTGGCCGAGATCGGCGCGCGCTTCATCACCGGCGAATTCGGCGCACGCTCGGCGCTGCTGGTGGCCGATGCGCACCAGCAACTGCAAGCCATCGAAGGCGGCAGCGCGCCGGTGGACATGGCGGTGGCGCAATGGGCCTTCGAGCGCGGCGAAGAAGCCGGGCACGGCACCCACACCCTGCCGGCCAGCACCTGCCTGGTGCTGCCCCTGAAGGCGCCCATGCGCGTGCGCGGCGTGCTGGTGATCGAGCCGCCCGGCCAGCGCGCCTGGGGCATCGAGCAGCGCCGCCTGCTGCAGACCTGCGCCTCGTTGCTGGCCATCTCGCTCGAACGCATCCACTACATCGAGGTGGCGCAAAGCAGCACCGTGCAGATCGAGTCCGAGCGGCTGCGCAACTCGCTGCTCTCGGCCATCTCGCACGACCTGCGCACGCCGCTGGCCTCGCTCGTGGGCCTGGCCGACGCGCTGGAACTCACGCCCCCCGCGCTCAGCTCCGCCCAGCATGAGGTGGCCCTGGCCATGCGCCAGTCGGCCCAGCGCATGAACGCACTGGTCAACAACCTGCTCGACATGGCGCGCCTGCAAGCCGGGGCGGTGCAGCTGCACCGCGCCTGGCAACCCCTGGAAGAAGTGGTGGGCAGCGCGCTGGCGGCCTGCGGCCCGGTGCTGCAGGGGCGCGAAATCCGCGTCAACCTGCCCGACGCCCTGCCCTTGCTGCACCTGGACACCGTGCTGTTCGAGCGCGTGCTGGTCAACCTGCTGGAAAACGCCGCCAAGTACACCCCGGAAGGCAGCGCCATTCACCTCACGGCCCGCGAGCGCAGCGATGCCGTGTGCCTGTTCGTCGACGACCATGGCCCTGGCCTGCCCAAGGGGCACGAAGCCCGCGTGTTCGAGAAGTTCGAACGCGGCCAGCGCGAAAGCGCCACGCCCGGCGTGGGCCTGGGGCTGGCGATCTGCCGCGCCATCGTCGAGACGCACGGTGGCACCATTGAAGGCCACACGCGCGAACACGAAGGCAGCGTGCAGGGCGCGCGCTTCGTGATCGCCTTGCCCCGGGGCACACCCCCTGCCGACCTCGGCGAACCCGCCACACCACCGGAAACGACCTCGCCATGAGCCCAGCCGCCGGCAGCCAGATCCTGATCGTTGAAGACGAGGCCCACATCCGCCGCTTCGTGCGCCTCACGCTGGAAGCCGAGGGGCATACCGTGCACGAGGCCGACGGCTACCAGCGCGGCCTGATCGAAGCCGGCACCCGCCGCCCCGACCTCGTGGTGCTCGACCTGGGCCTGCCCGATGGCGATGGGGTGGACCTCATTCGCGAGCTGCGGCAGTGGTCGCCCATGCCGGTGATCGTGCTGTCTGCCCGCAGCACCGAGGCCAGCAAGATCGCCGCGCTCGACGCCGGCGCCGACGACTACCTGGTGAAGCCTTTTGGCTCGGGCGAGCTGGGTGCCCGCGTGCGCGCACAGCTGCGCCGCCACCAGCAGCAAACGCCGGGCGGCGCACCGCAGATCACCTTTGGCGAGGTGCGCATCGACCTCGTGCGCCGCGTCGTCGAGCGCGCCGGCCAGGCGCTGCACCTGACCCCGATCGAATACAAACTGCTCACCCACCTGGCCTCACAGCCCGACCGCGTGATCACGCACGCGCAGCTGCTCAAGGCGGTGTGGGGGCCGGGGCATCTGGAAGACTCGCACTACGTGCGCGTGCACATGGCCAACCTGCGCAAGAAGATCGAGGCGCAGCCTTCCATGCCGCGCCATCTGGTCACGGAAACCGGCATTGGCTACCGGTTCGTGGCCTGAAGCGACCGCTCAGATCGCCAGCGGACTCAGCGCGCGCTCGGCCACGGGCGCCACGGCTTGCAGTGGCCGCTGCGCCACCTTGAGCTCGCCGCGGCGGCCAATGCCCTGGTACACAAAGCCCTGTGCGTCCATGAGTTCCGGGTCGTAGAGGTTGCGGCCATCGAAGATCACGTGTCCGCGCATGCGGCGCTGCATGGCCGTGAAGTCCGGGTGGTGAAAGCTCTTCCACTCCGTGAGCACCAGCAGCGCATCCACCTCATTCAGCGCGTCCAGCGCGGTGTCGGCAAAGCGCAGGCGGGGCACCTGGCCCGCCGTGCCGCCGAGGTCTGCGCACAGCGCACGCTGCGCTTCGCTCTGCGCCACCGGGTCGTGTGCCACGACCTCGGCGCCCCGGCGCAGCAGCTCGGGGATCACCACGCGGCTGGGTGCGTCGCGCATATCGTCGGTGTTGGGCTTGAAGGCCAGCCCCCACACGGCCAGGCGCAGCCCGCGCAAATCGGCCCCGAAGTGCGCGCGCACGCGGTCCACCAGCACGTGCTTCTGCCGCCGGTTCACCGCTTCGGTGGCTTCCACAATCTGCATGCCCACGCCATGCGTTGAGGCGGTGTGGATCAGGGCGCGCGTGTCTTTGGGAAAGCAACTGCCGCCATAGCCCGTGCCCGCGTAAAGAAAGCTGTGGCCAATGCGGCTGTCCGAGCCGATGCCCCGGCGCACGGCGTCGATGTCGGCGCCCAACGCATCGGCCAGCAGCGCCATTTCGTTCATGAACGAAATGCGGGTGGCCAGCATGGCGTTGGCCGCGTATTTGGTGAGCTCGGCGCTGGCCACGTCCATCCACAGGCTGCGCTCGTGGTGGCGGTTGAAGGGCGCATACAGGCGCGCCATGAGCCGGCGAGCGGTGTCGCCCACCTCACCCGGTGGCAGGCCGATCACGATGCGGTCCGGCCGCATGAAGTCTTCGAGCGCGGCGCCTTCCTTCAGGAACTCGGGGTTGGAGACCACCGCAAAGTCCAGCGCGTGCAGCCCGCGCTCGTTCAGCGCGCTGCGCAGCACCTGCTCCACGCGCGCGCCTGTGCCCACCGGCACGGTGGACTTGTTCACCACCACCTTGAACGCGTTCATGTGCTGGCCAATCTGTTCGGCCACGCCCAGCACGTGCTGCAGGTCGGCAGATCCGTCTTCCTGCGGAGGCGTGCCCACCGCAATGAAGACCACCTCGCCATGCGACACGGCGTTGGCCATGGTGGTGGTGAAGTGCAAACGCCCGGCGTGGCGGTTGCGCTGGAGCACGTCGTCCAGCCCGGGCTCGAAAATGGGCACCCCCCCGGCCTGCAACATGGCCACGCGGCCATGGTCGCGGTCCACACACACCACGTCGTTGCCCAGCTCCGCCAGGCAGGCCGCGGTGACCAGCCCCACATACCCCGCACCCACCACTGCGATCTTCATGGCCGTCCTCCGTTGGTTGGAAGCCATGCTGCAAGCCGCCTGTGTCGCCCCGTTGGCAGGGCGATGACAGACGCGTGACGCGGTCAGTCGCTTGGGGCGGCAGTGGTGGTGGCTGCGCTGGAGGCGTCGAAGGCCGGCAGAAACACCGGCGCGCCCCCGGCGGCGTCCGCCACTTCGTGCACACCCGCGCGGTAAAGCTCGCGCAAGCGGCTGCCCTCGATCACCTTCGCCACCGCGCCGCTGTGCAGCACGCGGCCATCCCGCATGAGCAGGGCGCGGTCGGCACAGCGCAGCGCCTGGTTGGGGTCGTGCGTGGTGAACAGCACGGCCAGGCCCTGGTCGGCGAGCGTGCGAATGGCGCGCATCACCAGGCCCTGGTTGCCGAAGTCCAGGCTGGCGGTGGGTTCGTCCAGCAGCACGGCTTGCGGTTGCTGCGCGAGCGCACGGGCAATCAACACCAGCTGCCGCTCGCCGCCGCTGATGCGGTGCACCGAGCGCGGCGCCAGATGGGCGATGCCCAGGCGCTCCAGAGACTGGTGGGCGATGGCATGGTCCTTCGCCCCAGGCCGCGCCATCAGGCCCAGGTGCGCGGTGCGGCCCATCAGCACCATCTCCAGCGCGGTGAAACCGAAGGTGCTGGCCTGGCCCTGTGGCACGTAAGCCAGCACGCGCGCGCGCTCTACCGTGGGCCACGCCGACAGCGCACGCCCCTGCAGCTGCACCGCACCGGCCAGCGCCGGCTGCAGCCCGAGCAGGGTCTTGAGCATCGTGGTTTTGCCGCAGCCGTTGGGGCCCAGCAGCGCGAGCACTTCACCGGCTTGCAGCGTGAGCGACAGGTCCGAGCCCACCACGCGGCCGGGGTAACCCACGCTCAGCGCGCTGGCCTCCAGCATGGCGTTCACGTCCACCCCTTCGACGCGCGCTGCAGCAGCACGATGAAGAAAGGCGAGCCCAAGAGCGCGGTGAGGATGCCCAGCGGAATCTCCACCGGCGCCACGGTGCGCGCTAGCGTGTCGATGAGCAGCAGCAAGCCGCCGCCCAGCACCGCCGACGTGGGCAGCAGCCGCACAAAGGAAGGCCCCACCAGAAAACGCGCCAGGTGCGGCACCACCAGCCCCACCCAGCCCACGATGCCGGCGGCCGCCACGCTCGCCGCCGTCACCAGCGTGGCCGCGGCCACGATGAGCAGCCTGAGCACAGTGGTGCGCGCGCCAAGCGAGCGGGCCTCTTCTTCGGGCAGCGACATCACGTCCATGCGCCAGCGCAGCAACAGCAGTACACCCGCACCCAGGCCCACCGGCACGATGAGTGGCAGCACGTCGTTTGCATGCGAGGCGGCCAGGCTGCCCAGCAGCCAGAAGGTGATCGCCGGCAGCTGGTTGTAGGGGTCGGCCAGCACCTTCACCAGCCCGATGCCTGCCCCCAGCAGCGAGCCAATGACGATGCCCGCCAGCAGCAGCACCAGCACCGGGTCGCCATGGCGCACGGTGGAACCCACGCCATACACCAGCGCCACGGCCAGCAGGCCGCCGGCAAACGCCGCCATCTGGATGCCGAACACACCCAACGAAAAGAAGATGCCCAGCACCGCGCCCAGCGCCGCACCGGCCGACGCGCCCAAGATGTCGGGCGACACCAGCGGGTTGCGAAACAGGCCCTGGAACGCCGCCCCCGCCACCGCCAGCGCCGCCCCCACCGCGATGGCGGCCAGCACGCGCGGGCCGCGCACCTGCAGCACGATGGTTTGAACCTGCTCGTTGGGCGCGGGCGCGCCCTGCAACACCGACCACGCCAGCTGCCACAGGTCGGCCAACGGGATGTCGATGCGGCCCTGCGTGAGGGCCAGCAGCACGCCGGCGAGCAGCACGAGCACCGCCCACAAGACACCGCCGGGCCGGCTTGGCCGTACCACAGGTGTCGCCCCCTCGAGGGGGTCGCGCGCAGCGCGGCGGGGGTGTGTCACGACCTTCCGGCCAACACGCGCTGCACCTGCGCAGCGGACAGATCGACCTGGTAGAACAACTTGTAGAAATCGCGCGTGAGCGTGGCCAGGTCTTCAGGAAACAGCGACGGAAACACCTTGCTGCCCAGCCACCACAGGCCCGGCAGGCGGTTCACGCTGGGCGGGAAATCGATCCAGCCAAAGGGCAGCTTGGGCGAGAGGTGCACGCGAGCGCTTTTCACGGCGCTCACGCCGCGCCACAGCGGGTTCGTGGCCACTGTCTGCGCGAAAGTCTGATCGATGGTGACGATGACTTCCGGGTCCCAGCCGAGCACCTGCTCGATCGACACCGTGGCCAGCCCGCCCTGCAGGCCTGCGGCCACATGGCGGATGCCCATGGCCTCGAACATCTCGACGTTGATGGAGCCCCCCAGCCCGGTCTCCAGACCCTCGGGGCCCCGGGCGTAGTACACGCGGGGCTGCGACGTGGCCCGGGCCACGCGTTCGCGCACGGTGCGCAAGGTGTCCTGGGCGTAACGCGCCAGCGTGGCGGCGCGATCTACCCGCCCGGTGAGCTCGCCAAGCAGCGTGTAGCCGCGGGCGGTGGCTTCCAGCCGGCCGTCCAGCAAGGCGTAGGGAATGCCGGTCTGCGCCTGCACGCGGTCGGCCAGTTCGACGAAGGTCTGGCGCGTGGAGCCCGCGTCCACGATCAGGTCGGGCTTGCTGGCCAGCAGCTGTTCCAGGTTGGTGGTGTTGCCGCGCCCGGTGAGGCGGCCCACCTCGGGACGGTTGCCCACGCCCGGCAGCAAGAATTCCAGCTCGGGCCCGCGGTTGGCGCGCGGCCAGCCCATGAGCGCATCGGGCGCCAGCGTGTAGAGCCAGATGGCCGCCGGCGGGCCCGCCGGAAAAATGCGCTGCACCTGTGCGGGCACGTTCACGCGCCGGCCCGCGCTGTCGGTGACGCTGCGCGTCTGCGCCCGCGCGGGCAGGCAGGCGCCCAGCCCCGACGCGATCAGCAGTTCGCGCCGGCGCAGCAAGACGCGCTCAAGGCTGTCCAAACCCGTACCGCGCGAACGCGGCCTGTGCCGGTGGTGCCAGCAGGGCCCGGGCAAACGCCTCGGCCTGCGCGGGCGCACCGCGCCGCACCGTGAGCCCGTAAGAAGCGCCCACCTGCAGCGCGGGCGGCACCTGCACCACCTTCAGCCGAGGCACCTCTTTCTGCGAGGCCACGGCATTGGTGCAGTAGGTGAGAAACACATCGGCCTGCCCCTGGTCCATCACCCAGGCGTAAGTGCCCTGCCCGGCCGGTGGCTTGGGCGAGGTAGGGCCGCCGGTGAGCTGCAGCGCCTTGGCGTTGAGCGCCGCATAGGACCCCGGGCGCACGGACTCTGCCTTGCGGAAGAGCTCCCACGCGTAGTCACCCGAAGGGTCGGCCTTGGGCGTGGAGGTGCCCAGCCTCACCGCAGGGTCGAGCAGGGTGGCCAGCAAGGTGTCGGGCGTGGTGTTCACGCTCGCCTGCGTGAGCGCACACAGGCTGTTGCGCACGAACACGGTGTGTGGCGCCCAGGCGCCCGCGCTGGCCAGCCGCTGCGGATGCTGCGTGTCGGCCGAAGCAAACACCATCGCACCCTCGCCTTTTTCAATGCGCTCGCGCAGCAGGCCCGAGGCGCCAAACGTCAAGGCCACTGCCTGCCCGGTGCTGGCTTCATGCGCCCGCGCAATCTCGGTCAGCACCTCGCGCAAGCTGCCAGCGGCGTAGACCTGAAGAGGTTCTTTCATGGGAGCAACAGCGGGTGTGGCGCAAGCCGAAAGCATCAACAAAGTCCCTGTCAGCGTCGAAAGCAGCAGCGCCCGTCCAGGGGTGCCGCGGAACCGGCTTGGCCGGGCCGCAGGCACGGCCCCCTTGAGGGGGGATGCGGCTACACGCAGTGAGCAAGCAACGGGGGTGGGCATTATTTCGTCGCGTTCGGGAAGAACAGCTGCTCGCCGCCGATCTTGTAGCTGGCAATGGCCGCCTGGCCGGCCGGGCCCGTCACCCAGTCCACAAACTTCTGGCCTTCAGCCGTCTTCACCTGCGGGTGCTTGGCCGCGCTCACCAGCATCACGCCGTACTGGTTGAACAGGCGCTTGTCGCCTTCCACGAGCACGGCGAGGTCGGCGCGGTTCTTGAAGTTGAGCCAGGTGCCGCGATCGGCCAGCACATAGCCGCCGCTGCTGGCTGCGATGTTGAGGGCCGGGCCCATGCCGCAGCCGCATTCCTTGTAGCCGGTGCCCTTGTTGGCGTCGGTGTCGGTCATCTTCCAGAAGCGCAGCTCGGCCGCGTGGGTGCCGCTCTTGTCGCCGCGCGAGATGAACTCGTTGTTGCCGGTGGCCACTTTCTTCAGCGCGGCCACGATGTCGTTGCCCTTGGTCTTGGCGGGGTCGCCTTTCGGGCCAATCAGCACGAAGTCGTTGTACATGACCTCCTGGCGCTTGGCCGAGAAGCCATCGGCCACGAACTTCTCTTCGGCCACCTTGTCGTGCACGAACAGCACGTCGGCGTCGCCGCGGCGCGCCATGTCGATGGCCTGGCCGGTGCCCAGTGCGACGACTTTCACATCGATGCCGCTGGCCTTCTTGAATTCAGGCAACAGGAACGAGAACAGGCCGGACTGCTCGGTGGAGGTGGTAGACGCCACCACGATGCTCTGCGCGAAGGCGCCTGCGCTGGCCAGCAGGCCGGCGGTGCCGAGCACGGCGGTGAGGGTGAGTTGACGGAAGGTGGTTTTCACAGGCTTTCTCCTTGAACAAACAAATGGGCCTGCGGACACAGGGAACGCAGGAGGTCGTGGTTGAAAAAATCGTGCGTGGGCAGGTCGGCCAGCAGGCGGCCCTGCTCCAGGTAAATCACGCGGCTGGCCAGGCGCTTGACCTGGCCCAGGTTGTGGCTGCTGAACACCAGCGTGGTCGGCCGCCCAGTGGGCTGGCCTGCGGCATCGCGCTGGCCAGCGGCAGTGAATTCGGCAATGAGTGACTCCACCTCGCGCTTGGCGTGCGGGTCCAGGCTGGCCGTGGGCTCGTCGAGCAGCCACACCGCCGGGCGCAGCGCCCAGGCGCGCGCCAGTGCCAGCCGCTGCTGCTGCCCGCCCGAGAGCGCGCGTGCGTTGCGCTCGGCCAGATGGCCCATTTCCACGCGCTCCATGGCCTTGAGAGCCAACGCGTGCGTCTGGCCCAGCGGCACGCCCTGCAGCCACAAACCCAGCTGGATGTTGCGCCGCGCGCTCATGCGCAGCATGTGCGGCCGCTGGAACAGCATGGCCACACGCTGGTGTGCGGGGGTGTGCACCTCGCCGGCGCTGGGGCGCTGCAGGCCGTGCAGGGTGCGCAGCAGCGTGCTTTTGCCGCTGCCGTTGGCGCCCACCAGCGCGACGCGTTCGCCCTCTTCAATGCGCAGGAACACATCGGTGAGCGCCTGCAGCCGCGCAGCCGGCCCCAGGTGCACCTGCACACCGCGCAGGTCAAAGCAGGCGGCGGGCACCACCGGGTGGTGGGTCGTCATGGGCAACCCACTCATGCCGACACCAGTGCGGGCGCCGCCGCGCTGGCCGCGCCGTCAGCACGCTCACGCCAGCGCCGAAGCAGAGACACCAGGGCATTGAGCAGCAACACCACCAACAACAGCACCACCCCCAGGCCCAGCGCCAGCGGCAGATCGCCCTTGCTGGTCTCCAGTGCAATGGCCGTGGTCATGACACGGGTGAAGCCTTCGATGTTGCCGCCCACGATCATCACTGCGCCCACTTCAGACACGGCGCGGCCAAAGGCGGTGAGCAACACGGTGAGCAGCGCGTAGCGCTCGTCCCAGGCCAGCAACAGGCTGCGCAAGGTGCTGCCAGCGCCCAAAGAAGACAGCTGCTCGCCGTGGCTGCGGTCGGCGTCTTCCACCACCTGGCGCGTGAGCGCGGTCACCAGCGGCAGCACGAGCACGGTTTGCGCCAGCACCATGGCCTGAAAGCTGAACAACCAGCCCAGAAAACCCAGCGGGCCGGAGCGCGAAAGCAGCAGATAAATGACCAGGCCCACCACCACGGACGGCACCGCGAGGAAGGTGTTGAGCACGGTGAGCACGGCGCCACGGCCAGGAAAGCGGGCGGCAGCGAGCCAGGCACCCATCAAAAGCCCCAGGCCGCAGGCGAGCAGGCAGGCCGTGGCGCTGACCGCCAGCGAGCGCATGACCACTGTCCAAAGGCCAGGGTCACCCGAGAGGATCAGACGCAGCGCGGTGACCAGGCTATCGGAAAAGGTATTCATAAGTTGCGGACGAGCTTACGGGGGCGCTCCGGAATTGGGAGTACGTAATGACGCGATATGAATTGGCATGCATACGATCGGTGTGGCGCGTTGCCAAACCCGTTTCGGGCACACTCGGCGTCCATGCGAAAGATCGAGCTCTCCTACACGCTGACCGCTTCAACGCCAGAGCGCTCGTCCCACCCCGCGCTGTTGCGCAACCCCATGATGGATGTGCTTCACGCCGTGCGCAGCAGCGGCTCCATATCGGGGGCGGCGCGCGAGCTCGGCCTGTCTTACCGCCATGTGTGGGGCCAGCTCAAGGAATGGGAAGCCGGGCTCGGGCAGCAACTCATCTTCTGGGAGCGCGGGCAGGCGGCGCGCCTCACACCGTTTGGCGAGCGCCTGCTGATGGCCGAGCGCCTGGCCCAGGCCCGCCTGGGCCCGCAAATGGAGAGCCTGCGCGCGGAACTCGAGCGCGCCTTTGCCATGGCCTTCGAAGACGGTGAGCCCACCGGCGCCGGCGACGTGATCACGCTCTACGCCAGCCACGACCACGCGCTCACCGAACTGCAGCAGCACGCGGGCATGGCCACCGCGGGCCGCAACGCCGCGCCACCCTTGCACCTGGACATCCGTTTCTGCGGCAGCGTGGACGCCATTCGGGCCTTGAACGAAGGCCGCTGCGAGCTCGCGGGCTTTCACACACAGCCGTTTGCCGCTGCGGGCAGCCTGAGCGCCCGCGCCTACCGCCCGCTGCTCAAGCCCGGGCTGCACAAGATCATTGGTTTTGCGCGCCGCTCGCAAGGCTTGATGGTGGCACCGGGCAACCCGCTGCGCCTGCGAGACATCGCCGACGTGTCCCGGCTGCAGGCACGTTTCGTGAACCGCGCCATCGGCACCGGCACGCGCCTGCTGCTAGACGAGCTGCTGGCACAGGCCGCGCTGCTGCCGATGGACGTGGTGGGCTATCACAACGTGGAGAGCTCGCATGCCGCCGTGGCGCAGGCCGTGTCCAACGGCAGTGCCGACGTGGGCCTGGGCACCGAATACGCGGCGCGCACGCAGGGCCTGGACTTCGTGCCTTTGACTGAAGAGCGCTACCTGCTGGTGTGCCTGAAGAGCGCACTGGAACAACCCGCCATGCAGCGCCTGCTGCAACGCCTGCGCAACCGCGCCTGGCAGGAACGCCTGAACGCCCTGCCCGGCTACGCCACGGACCACTGCGGCGAAGTGGCGGCCATGAAGCGGCTGCTGCCCTGGTGGGATTGAAGAGGCCCCCACGCTCCGCCGCTTCGCGGGTCGCTGCCCCCCGAGGGGGCTGGGCCTGCCTTGGGGCGGCCCGGCGGCTGGCCCTGTAGCGTTGCCCCCACGCTCCGCCGCTGCACGGGTCGCTGCCCCCCGGGGGGGGCTGGGCCTGCCTTGGGGCGGCCCGGCGGCTGGCCCTGTAGCGTTGCCCCCACGCTCCGCCGCTGCGCGGGTCGCTGCCCCCCGAGGGGGCTGGGCCTGCCTTGGGGCGGCCCGGCGGCTGGCCCTGTAGCGTTGCCCCCACGCTCCGCCGCGCATCACCAGTCGCGTGTCACTTGGGTGGGGTCGGGTTTGTGGAATTTGGGTGAGCCGGCCTTGCGTGCGGTGCCCAGCACCACCCAGCCCACGAGTTGCTCGCCCGGTTCGCAGAAGGCGGCCACCACGGATGCGGCGCGCACCTTGGAGCCCGAGAGCATCTTGCCGCCGTAGCCGAGGGCGTGGGCTGCGTTGAGCAGGTTGGTGAGTGCGCCGCCCACGGCCATCCATTGCTCGTGCACGGTGGCCTGCGGGTGGCCAGTGTCGATGCGCGCGATGACGGCCAACAGCATGGGTGCGTCGAGCGCGCGGTGGCGGTCGCGCAGCGCGTCTTCGGCGTTCTTGCCGGCCTGCAGGGCGGCCTCTTCAAACAGGTCGCCCAGCCGCTCGCGCGCCACACCACGGATGGCCGCGAAGCGAAACGGAACAAGCCCCGCGTGATCGGGGGCGCGCAGCGCCGCCTCTGTCATGCGAAGCAGGTCGTCCATGGACGGCGCAGGCTCGCCGAGGTGCTTGGCCCCCACCGAATAGCGCTGCAGCAGGCCGGAAAGGAGATCGTTGTGAGGAGCCTGCGGAGCAAAGCCAGTCATGGATTCAGCATCCTTCTGGCCACATTGGAGAGCAGGTCCACGAGCGCCACCAGCACGATGGTGGCCAGCAAGATGGAGCCGGTCTCGCGCATGTGAAACAAGCCCATGTGGAACGACAGCATCTGTCCCAGGCCGCCGCCACCCACCACGCCCAGCACGGCCGCCGCGCGGATGTTGTTCTCCCACCGGTACAGGGTGTAAGAGAGCAGCTGCGGCAGCGCTTGCGGCAAGGTGGAATACAGGAAAGCGCGCCCGCGCGGCACGCCCTGCACGCGCAGCGCAAAGGCCGGGCCATCGGGTGCGTTTTCAATCACTTCGGCAAACAGGCGCCCCAGCACACCGGTGGTGTGCAGCGCCAGCGCGAGTGTGCCGGCCAGCGGGCCGAGGCCGGCGGAAATGAGCAGCAGCGCAGCCCACACCAGCTCGGGTATGGAGCGCAGCAGGTTGAGCAGCCACCGCGTGGGCACGCGCCAGAAGCCCGCCGCTTGCCCGGGCGTACGACTGGCCGGCAGCGCCAGCAGCAGGCCGAACAGCGCCGCCAGCAAGGTGCCCACGGCCGACATGGCCAGCGTCTCCAGCGTGGCCACGGCCAGGCGCTTGAGGAAGGCGGGCTCCACCGCCGGTTGCGTCATTTCGGCCAGGAAGCGCCCCATCCGGCTGGCCGCGTCCATCGACAGCAGGCGCCGCCAGTCCAGGCCCACTTCCACAAAGCTGGCCACGGCGAGCACGGCCATGCCGAGCAGGAACAGGGGCACGCTCCAGCTGCGCGGTGGGTGGGGTGGCAATGTCCGGCTCATCGTGCGCTCACCCGATCACCTTGCGCAGCTGAGCGCTCACTGCATCGGCCAGTGCCACCAGCAGGACAAAAGCCAGCAGGATGGTGGCCACCTCGCCGCCATTGAACATCTTCATCGACGCGTCCAGTTGTTGTCCGAGCCCGCCCGCGCCCACGAAGCCCAGCACCGCAGAAGACCGGATCGCGCATTCCCACCGGTACACCGTGTAGCTCGTGAGCTCACGCGAATTGCCCGGCAGCAGCGCATACAGAAAAGCCTGCAGCCGGCCACTGCCGTTGCGCATCAGCGTGCGGGTGGGGTGCAGGTCGCCACTCTCCAGAATTTCGCCATACACCTTGCCCAGCATGCCCGCGTAAGTGAGCGCGATGGCCAGCACCCCGGCGCTGGGGCCCAGGCCCACCACGCGCACGAACACCAGCGCCCACACGAGCTCGGGCACGCTGCGCAGCACCACCAGCAGCGCACGCACCGCCTGGCGAAACGCGAACGCCAGCGGGTGCATGCGGCCCGAAAGCGACGACACCGACAGCGCCGCGCTCGACAGCAGGGTCAGCGGCACCGCCAGCACGAGGGCCAGTACCATCGCGGCAGACGCAATGGCCACGGTGCGCCAGGTTTCGCGCGCGACCATCGTCAGAAATTCGGCAGAGGTGGCCGGTGGCAGGAAGTCGCCCAGAAAACGCAGCGTGATGCGCAGGTTGTCGGGCTCGAACAGCAGCCACACCTTGAACTCCACGGCCACCAGCGCCGGTGCCAGCAAGGCGGCCGCGGCCAACATCCAGAAGACGCGACCGCGCCAGGCGGGGTCTTGGAATGTGTCGGGGTGTGCGGTGGTCATGGCATGCGGGCTCAGCAGTGGATCACCCGCCGCTCGGGCAACTGCGCCCCGCCAGCCAAGGGCGAAGGCAGCGCAGCGCCACCGCTCAACTCGTGCTCGAAACTGGCGTACAGATCGGCCAGGCGCTGCGGTGTGACTTCAGCGGCTGGGCAATCGAACACCAGCCGCCCTTCGCGCAGGCCCAGCACACGCGGGAAGTTCGCCAGCGCGAGATCCACCTGGTGCAAGGTGGCCAGCAGGGTGACGCCGCGCTCGCGCGCCACGTCGGTCAGCGCGCGCAAGGCCTGCGCCGCGCGCGTCGGGTCGAGTGCGGAAAGCGGTTCATCGATGAGCCACAGCGCTGCCGGCGACAGCAACGCGCGGGCCAACCCCACCCGCTGGCGCTCGCCACCCGAGAGCCGGTCCACGCGCTCCCAGAGTTTGTCGCCGAGGTCGAAACGCTCCAGCGCCGCGTGGGCGTCGCCCGCACCGCGCGGCCTGAACAACGACGCCAGGCTCGCACCGAGCCCCATGGCCGGCAGGCGCGCGGCCAGCACCGACGTGACCACGCGCTGGCGCGGCGGCAGCGGCGGCGTCTGGGGGGCGAGGAACAGGCGGCCGCGCAGGCGGCGCAGCTCCCGCTCGCCCAGCGACCAGGGGTCCTGCCCGTCCACGCGCAGGCTGCCCTGCGTCGGTGGCAACGCGCAGGCCAGCGCATGCAGCAGCGTGGTTTTGCCGGCGCCTGAAGGGCCAATCACCACCACCTGCTCGCCCGGCGCCACCTGCAGGCCCACGTCGGCGAGTGCAGGTGCCGCGCCCTCGCCGGCGGCCGGGTGCCGGACGTGGAGCCCGGCCAGAGAGAGGGCTATGCCCGTCACTTGATCAGGCCTGCGCTGCGTCCGGCGGCCTCCAGGCCCTTGTAGTTGTCGGCCTTGGTGGGCACGTAGCGCGTGGCGCGCGCCAGGCCCAGCACTTCCTTGCCTTCGGCGTCGTTGGTGTTCAGGGCCAGCAGGGCCTGGGTGATCTTCTCGCGCTGGGCGGCGGGCATGTCGGCGTGCACCGAGTAGTTGTAGTTGAAGTACGGTGGTGTGGTGTAGAACACATCGACCTTGCTGGTGTCGACCTTGTTCTCGCTCACGAACTTGCGCCACACCGTGATGTCCAGCGCAGCCGCATCCACGCGCCCGCTGACCACCGAAGCGATGGTGGCGTCGTGCGCGCCCGAGAAGGCCACGCGCTTGAAGTCACGCTCGGGCTCCAGGCCGGCTTCGAGCAGGAAGCTGCGCGGCATGAGGTGACCCGAGGTGCTGGAGGCCGAGCCAAAGCTCACCTGCTTGCCCTTGAGATCGGCCAGCGTCTTGATGCCGGAGTCCTTCTGGGTGATGAAGACCGAGCGGAATTGCGTGTCTTCCTCGCGCTGCACCAGAGGAATGATCTTGTCGCCCGAGCGCAGCTTGGCCTGCACGAAAGTGAAGCCCCCGAACCACACCATGTCGACCTGCTTGTTCACCAGCGCCTCGACGGCCGCAGGGTAGTCGCTCACGGGCACGAACTCGACCTTGGTGCCCAGCGTGCGCTCGAGGTACTTGACCATGGGACCGAACTTGCGAATCTGCTCGGAGGCGGCCTCTTCCGGAATGGTGGTGACCTTGAAGGTGGCTTGCGCATGGGCCGTCACGCAGACGGTCAGCGTGGCCACCGAGGCCAGCAAAAGCGCCCGACGGGCAACGCGTTGAAAAATGGAGGTCATTGTTGGGGTCCTTTCAGAGGGGAAACAGGGTACCGTGAACGCGTGTCCACGGCACGTCACTTGCGCGAGATGCAGCGCCGAGGCAGCGTGGCACCTCAAGTCGGCAATCGTCGCGAAATTTCGGCAATCAGCTGGCGCGCCAGCACCAGCTTGGACGCACGCGGCAACTCGCTCATGCCTTTGTCGTCGACCAGCAGCAGCGCGTTGTCGTCCTGGCCAAAGGTGGCGGGGCCGATATTGCCCACCAGCAGCGGCACGCCCTTGCGCACCCGCTTGGCCTGGGCGTGCTCCTCCAGGTCGTGGCTTTCGGCCGCAAAACCCACGCAATAGAGCTCGCCGCTCCTGGCGCGCGGCGAGGCCGCAATGCCGGCCAGGATGTCCGGGTTCTCCACGAAGGACAGCGTGGGCACCTGGCCCGAGCCGTCTTTCTTGATCTTGTGCTCCACCGCCTGCGCCGGGCGCCAGTCGGCCACCGCCGCCGCCGAAATGAACACCGTGGCGTTGGAGACCAGCAGCTCCAGGCTCTTCTGCATGTTCAGTGCCGACTTCACATTCACGCGCCCCACGCCGCGCGGCGTGGCCAGCGCCACCGGGCCGGCCACCAGCGTGACCTGGGCACCGGCCTCGTGCGCCGCCCGTGCAATCGCAAAGCCCATCTTGCCGCTGGAGAGGTTGGTGAGGCCGCGCACCGGATCGATGGCTTCAAAGGTGGGGCCGGCACTCACCAGCACATGCTGACCGGCCAGCACCTTGGGTTGGAAAAAGCGCGCAATGTCGTACAGCAGCTCTTCAGGTTCGAGCATGCGGCCGTCGCCCGTCTCGCCGCAGGCCTGATCACCCGCACCGACGTCGAGCACGGTGGTGCCGTCGTCGCGCAGCTGTGCCACGTTGCGCTGGGTGGCCGGGTGCGCCCACATCTCGCGGTTCATGGCCGGCGCGAGGATCAACGGCACACGGTCCAGGGGCCGCGCCAGGCACATCAGGCTGAGCAGGTCGTCCGCGCGCCCATGCACGAGCTTGGCCATGAAATCGGCGCTGGCCGGGGCCACCACAATCGCGTCTGCCTCGCGGCTGAGGTTGATGTGGGCCATGTTGTTGTCCAAGCCGCCCGAGGTGCGCGGGTCCCACTGGGAGGTGAACACCGGCCGCCCCGACAGCGCCTGCAGCGTCACGGCGGTGGCAAACTGCTCGGCCGCCTCGGTCATGACCACCTGCACGGTGGCACCGTCCTTCACCAGCGCGCGGCACAGCTCGGCGGCCTTGTAACAGGCGATGCCTCCCGAGAGGCCCAGGACGATGTGTTTTCCAGCGAGGTCGTTCATGCGCGCAATGTAGCAGTCGAGTCCGCAAGCCCTGGCCACGGCCCCGAAGAAGGACGGCAAAAGGCCGGCCTTTATAATCGCCATTTCCACCTCCTGCGAGCAACTGGCTCGCCCGAGACATGACCAAATTTGTGTTCGTCACCGGCGGTGTGGTGTCCTCCCTGGGCAAGGGCATTGCCTCCGCATCACTGGCCGCACTCCTCGAGTCCCGCGGCCTCAAAGTCACCCTCATCAAGCTCGACCCGTACATCAACGTGGACCCGGGCACCATGTCCCCGTTCCAGCACGGCGAGGTCTTCGTCACCGACGATGGCGCCGAAACCGACCTGGACCTGGGGCATTACGAGCGTTTCATTGAAACGCGGATGAAGAAAACCAACAACTTCACCACCGGCAAGATCTACCAGTCGGTGCTGGAGAAGGAACGCCGGGGTGACTACCTCGGCAAGACGGTGCAGGTCATCCCGCACGTCACCAACGAAATCCAGGAATTCATTCAGCGCGGCGCCGGCATCGGCACGCCCGATGCCGTGGACGTCGCCATCGTCGAGATTGGCGGCACCGTGGGTGACATCGAATCCCTGCCGTTCCTCGAAGCCGTGCGCCAGATGAGCCTGCGCATGGGCCCGAACAATTCGGCCTTCGTGCACCTGAGCTACGTGCCCTGGATCGCCGCCGCCGGCGAGCTGAAAACCAAGCCCACGCAGCACACCGCCAAGGAACTGCGCGCCATCGGCATCCAGGCCGACGCCCTTCTCTGCCGCGCAGACCGCCCGATCCCCGACGACGAACGCGCCAAGATTTCGCTGTTCTCCAACGTGCCCGAATGGGGCGTGATCTCCATGTGGGACGTGGACACCATCTACAAGGTGCCCCGCATGCTGCACGAGCAGGGGCTCGATGGCCTCATCTGCGACAAGCTGCGCATCAACACGCCGCCGGCCAAGCTCAAGCGCTGGGACGATCTGGTGTACGAGGTCGAGCACCCGCAGAACACGGTGAAGATCGCCATGGTCGGCAAGTACGTGGACCTGTCGGACAGCTACAAGTCCCTGAACGAAGCCCTTCGCCATGCGGGCATGAAAAGCCACGCCAAGGTGCAGATCGACTACATCGACTCCGAAACCATCCACCCGGGCAATGTGGCCAAGACGCTGGGGGCTTTCGACGCCATCCTGGTGCCGGGCGGCTTTGGCAAGCGCGGCATCGAAGGCAAGATCTGCGCGGCCCGTTATGCGCGTGAGCAGAAGGTGCCCTACCTCGGCATTTGCCTGGGCATGCAGGTGGCCACGATCGAGTACGCGCGCCATGTCGCCGGCCTGAAAGACGCCAACAGCACCGAGTTCGAGCCCGATACGCCGCACCCGGTCATCGCCTTGATCACTGAGTGGAAAGACGCCGACGGCAGCATCCAGCAGCGCAGCGCCAGCTCCGATCTGGGCGGCACCATGCGCCTGGGCTCGCAAAGCTCCGACGTGGCCGCCGGCACCCTGGCCCACCAGATCTACGGCCCGGTGGTCACCGAACGCCACCGCCACCGCTACGAAGCCAACGTGCACTACCTCGACCAGCTGCGCGCAGCGGGTCTGGTGATCGCTGCCCTGACGCAGCGCGAGCAGCTCACCGAAATGGTGGAGCTGCCGCAGCAGGTGCACCCCTGGTACGTGGGCGTGCAGTTCCACCCGGAGTTCAAGTCCACGCCGTGGGATGGGCATCCGCTGTTCAATGCGTACGTCAAGGCGGCGCTGGCGCACCAGGGCCAGCCGGCCACCAAAAAGCCCGTGGCCGCCTGACAGACCCACTTTGAAGACGACCCCATGAAACTCTGCGACTTCGACATCGGCCTGGACCGGCCCTTCTTCCTGATCGCCGGCCCCTGCGTGATCGAGTCCGAGCAGTTGCAGATGGACGTGGCCGGGCAGCTGAAGGAAATCACCTCCGGCCTGGGCATTCCCTTCATCTTCAAGAGCAGCTTTGACAAGGCCAACCGCAGCAGCGGCACCAGCTACCGCGGCCCCGGCCGCGACAAGGGCCTGGAAATTCTCGCCAAGGTCAAGCGCGAACTGGGTGTGCCGGTGCTCACCGACGTGCACAGCGAAGAAGACATCGCCGATGCCGCGCAGGTGTGCGACGTGCTGCAGACACCCGCCTTTCTCTGCCGCCAGACCGACTTCATCCGCGCCGTGGCCCAGAGCGGCAAGCCGGTAAACATCAAGAAGGGTCAGTTTCTCGCGCCGCACGACATGAAGAACGTGATCGACAAGGCGCGCGCCGCGGCGAAGGAAGCCGGCCTGAGCGAAGACCGTTTCATGGCCTGCGAGCGCGGTGCCAGCTTTGGCTACAACAACCTCGTCTCTGACATGCGTGGCCTGGCCATCATGCGGGAGACCGGTGCGCCCGTGGTGTTCGACGCCACGCACAGCGTGCAGTTGCCTGGCGGGCAAGGCACCAGCAGCGGCGGCCAGCGCGAGATGGTGCCGGTGCTGGCCCGAGCCGCCGTGGCGGTGGGCGTGGCCGGGCTGTTCATGGAAACCCACCCCGACCCGGCCAAAGCCCTGAGCGACGGCCCCAATGCCGTGCCGCTCAAGCACATGAAGGCGCTGCTGGAAACCCTGCTCGCCCTCGACGCCGTCACCAAGAAGAATGGTTTCCTCGAAGACCACTTCAACGCCTGATTTCCCATTTCTGTTTCTGACCCAAAGGTAGTGAATCCATGAGTGCAATCGTTGACATCGTTGGCCGCGAAATCCTCGACAGCCGAGGCAACCCCACCGTCGAGTGCGACGTGCTGCTGGAGTCCGGCGTGATGGGCCGTGCGGCCGTTCCCTCGGGCGCCTCCACCGGTTCGCGTGAAGCCATCGAGCTGCGCGACGGCGACAAGAGCCGCTACCTGGGCAAGGGCGTGCTCAAGGCCGTGGAGAACATCAACACCGAAATCAGCGAAGCCGTGCTGGGCCTGGACGCCTCCGAGCAGGCTTTCCTCGACAAAACCCTGATCGACCTCGACGGCACCGACAACAAGGGCCGCCTGGGCGCCAACGCCATGCTGGCGGTTTCCATGGCCGTGGCCCGCGCCGCCGCCGAAGAAGCCGGCCTGCCGTTGTACCGCTACTTCGGCGGCATGAGCGCGGTGCAAATGCCCGTGCCCATGATGAACGTGGTCAACGGCGGCGCGCACGCCAACAACAACCTGGACCTGCAGGAGCTGATGATCATTCCCGTGGGCGCGCCGAGCTTCCGTGAAGCCATCCGCTGGGGTGCCGAAGTGTTCCACGCGCTCAAGAAGATCATTCACGACAAGGGCATGAGCATTGCCGTGGGCGACGAAGGTGGCTTCGCCCCCAACGTGGCCAACCACGAGGCCGCCATCCAGATGATCCTGGAAGCCATTGCCAACGCGGGCTACACCGCCGGCGAGCAGATCGCCCTGGGCCTGGACTGCGCCGCCAGCGAGTTCTACAAGGACGGCAAGTACCACCTGGAGGCCGAAGGCCTGGTGCTCACCGCCGAAGACTGGACCAACATGCTCGCAACCTGGGTCGACAAGTACCCGATCATCAGCATCGAAGACGGCATGGCCGAGGGCGACTGGGACGGCTGGAAGGTGCTGACCGAGCGCCTTGGCAAGACCGTGCAGCTGGTGGGCGACGACCTCTTCGTCACCAACACCAAGATCCTCAAGGAAGGCATCGAGAAAAGCATCGGCAACTCGATCCTGATCAAGATCAACCAGATCGGCACGCTCACCGAAACCTTCGCCGCCATTGAAATGGCCAAGCGCGCCGGCTACACCGCCGTGATCAGCCACCGCTCGGGCGAGACCGAGGACAGCACGATTGCCGACATTGCCGTGGGCACCAACGCCGGCCAGATCAAGACCGGTTCGCTCTCGCGCTCGGACCGCATGGCCAAGTACAACCAGCTGCTGCGCATCGAAGAAGACCTGGGTGACGTGGCCGTGTATCCTGGTCGCGATGCGTTCTACAACCTGAAGTGAACATGGCACGCCGCCTCATCCCTGCCCTGCTGATTGCGCTGCTGTTTGTGGTGCATGCGCAGCTGTGGTTCGGGCGGGGCAGCGTGCCCAAGGTGGCGAGCATGAAGCAACAGCTCGCCACCCAGGACCAGGCCAACCGCGATGCGCAACTGCGCAACGACCAGCTCCTCAGCGAGGTCCGCGACCTCCAGGAAGGCCTGGACATGGTCGAGGAACTCGCCCGCCAGGAGCTGGGCATGGTCAAGCCCAACGAAATCTTCGTGCAGATCGCGCAAAACAAGCGCTGACGGCGATGGCGGCTATCACGGTGGCGCTGCTCGGTGGCGAGTCCAGCGGCAAGACCCGGTTGGCCAGCGCGCTGCACCAGGCGCTGGCCTTGCTGGCACCCGGCGTGGCAGTGGTGATCGACCACACCGCAACACGGGCCGAAGAATGCCGCCACGACCTCACCCTGCTCCTGGCGCCGAATCCGTCCGACAACCCCGCTGACGCGGCCACCGATGCGCAGCTTCGCAGTGCTTTGCTACAGGCTGGCGTCGCGTTCCAGATCGTGCATGGCCAAGATGATGTGCGTGTGCAACAGGCGCTGCGCGCCATCGGAAATCAGATGGGGCGGGAGCTGGTCGCGGACGACCCCGCGCTGACCATGGGTCGCGGTCAGTGGACTTGTGACAACTGCAGCGACCCCGACTGCGAGCACCGGCTCTTCACCGGCCTGCTCGCACGCCCCTGAAGCTCAGTGCTTCTGGTCGCTCGCCGGGGCTTGTTGCGTGGGGGCCAGAAACACCTGGGCGGCATCGACGGGGTCGAACCGGTACTGCGCACCGCAGAACTCGCAACCCACCTCCACCTGCCCTTGTTCGGCCAGGATGGACTCCACCTCGTCACGGCCCAGGCTGCGCAGCATGCCGCCCACGCGCTCACGCGAGCAGGTGCAGGCAAAGCGCGGCCCGAGCTCGCCGGTGAGGGGCTCAAAGCGGCGCACATCTTCTTCCCAGAACAGGCGGCGCAAGATGGTGTCGGCGTCCAGGGTCAGCAGCTCCTCGCGCTTGAGGCTGGAAGCCAGAATGGCGATGCGGTTGTAGTCCTCGTTCACACCAATCTGGTCTTCATCACGCGCACCCGATTGCCCCGCCAGGTTGGCGCTGCCCTGCAGCGGCAAGCGCTGGATCAGCAGGCCGGCGGCTATCTTGTCGTCGGCCGCGAGCACCAGCCGCGTATCGAGCTGCTCGCTCTGCAGCATGTAGTGCTCGATCACCTCGCTGAGCTTTTCCAGTTTCTCGCGCTGGTCGCCAAACAGCGGCACCACGCCCTGGTAGGGCTGCTGGCCCGGCAGGCGGTCCTTCGGGTCGAGGGTGATGGCGCAGCGGCCCTGGTTGTTGACGTTGACCATGTGCGAGAGCGGCGCGTCTTGCGCCACCTCGCCCACCACCGTGGCGGTGGCGCGAAGGCTCAGGTCGGGCTGCACTTCGGCCACGGCCAGCTTCACCGGGCCGTCTCCCATGATCTGCATGATGAGCGCGCCATTGAACTTGATGTTGGCCTGCATCAGCGTGGCTGCTGCGGTCATTTCGCCCAGCAACTCCGTCACGGCCGTGGGGTAACCGCCGCCCTCGCGGTGGCGCTGCAGGATGTCCTGCCAGGCGTCGGTCAGGCGCACGAGCATGCCGCGCACCGGCAGGCCTTCAAAGACGAATTTGTGGAGTTCGGACACGCAAAAAACTTTCAGGATCGGGTCAAAAGGGCGAAACGCAACACATCGGGCTCAACCGATTTTTTTCAAGCCCTGTCGGTAGCGCTGCGCGTTCTCGATGTAGTGCGCTGCGCTCCTGCGCAAGCCCTCGATCTGTTCGGGCGTCAGCGTCTTCATGACACGGGCCGGGCTGCCGATGATCATGCTGCCGTCCGGGAACTCCTTGCCCTCGGTCACCAGCGCGCCTGCGCCCACAAGGCAGTTCTTGCCGATCTTCGCGCCGTTGAGCACCGTGGCCCCGATGCCGATGAGCGATTCATCGCCGATCGTGCAGCCATGCAGCATCACCTGATGGCCCACGGTCACGTGCTTGCCCACGGTGAGCGGGAAACCATGGTCGGCGTGCATCACGCTGCCGTCCTGGATGTTGCTGCCCTCGCCCACCGTGATGGTCTCGGTGTCGCCGCGCAGCACCGCACCAAACCACACGCTGCTGTTCTCTTCCAGCACCACATTGCCCATCACCTGCGCGCTGTCCGCCACCCAGGCCGATTCGGCCGCGCGCGGCGCCACGCCATCGAGTTCGTAAATTGCCATGCCGCTGCCCTTCATGCTTGAAACCTAGAATTGTAGGGATGCAAGCCCCTGCGCCCCTGTCACCACCGCCACTGCCGTCGCTGCGCGCACAGGCCTTGCACGCACTGGCCCTCACTGACCCGACCGGGAAAGTTGCGGCCACCCACGCGCTGTTCGACGCCTGGGAAGTTGGTCGCGTTCTGCTGGACCCCGCCGAGCAGCTGACGCCGCTGCCACAGCAACCCCTGCCCGGTCGCCCGGCGCAACCCGTGCTCATGCCCCCGAAGGAAGTGCCGCAGCGCTCGCCCTTCACGCCGCCGGGCCTGGCCATGCTGCTGCACGCGGTGACGCACATCGAGTTCAACGCCATCAACCTCGCGCTGGACGCGGTATGGCGCTTCCCCGACATGCCCGAGGCCTACTACACCGACTGGCTGCGCGTGGCCCACGAAGAAGCCATTCATTTCGGTCTGCTGCGCACGCACCTGCAAAGCCTGGGCCACGACTACGGCGACTTCCCGGCCCACAACAGCCTGTGGGAGATGTGCGTGAGAACACAGCACGACGTCACCGCGCGCATGGCGCTGGTGCCCCGCACCATGGAAGCGCGCGGCCTGGACGCCACGCCGCCCATGCAGGCACGCCTGCGCAAGGTGGGCACGCCCGCGGCACAACGGGCGGTGGAGATCCTTGACGTGATCCTGCGCGACGAGATCGGCCACGTGGCGGTGGGCAACCGCTGGTATGGCTGGCTCTGTCAGCAGCATGGGTTCGAGCCGCTGTCGCACTACCGCCAGCTGGCGCGCGCCCACAGCGCACCACGCCTCAAGCCACCATTCAACGATGCGGCGCGCCTGGCTGCCGGCTTCAGCGCCGCCGAGCTCGCCGAGCTGCTCACGCCCTGACACGCCGCGCCTGGCGGCATGCAGGGTAAACCCGCTGCTACTTTGCGCCTACCCATCGGCACGCACGTGCCCGCCCATCCCCCAGTGTGGGGAGCCCTGGCGTGACGCAATGCACCAATAGGAGCCTCAACCGCCGTGAGGGCTCCGCCACCGCAAATAAGCATGGCTATGCGACGCCTGCAAGCCTAGGATGCAAGCCATGGCGGAGCAGCGAATCGGATTGGACGAATACCTGGGACAAGCGTTCGATCGCATCCCGGTGGCCATGGTCGTTGTGAATCAGAAAGGCGAGATCACGCGGCTGAACCAGTTGGCAGAAACCACCTTCGGCTACACCAGCATCGAGCTGATCGGCCAGCAGGTGGAAATGCTCATTCCCTCGCGCTACCGCCCCGCCCACCCCGGCTACCGACAGGGCTTTCTCGCCGAAACCAACGCCCGCCCCATGGGGGCAGGCCGGGACCTCAGTGGCTTGCGCAAGGATGGCAGCGAGTTCCCGGTGGAGATCGGCATCAACCCGGTGCAGACGGGCGAAGGCCCGATGATTCTTTCGGTGATCCTGGACCTGAGCGAGCGCAAGCAGAGCGAAAAGCGCATCCAGGACGCCCTGCAGCAGAAAGACCTGCTGCTGCGCGAAGTGCATCACCGCGTGAAGAACAACCTGCAGGTGATCCACAGCCTGCTGGACCTGCAGGCACTCAAGAGCAAAGACACCGAGCTGGTGGGCATGCTGCGCGACAGCCAGAACCGCGTGCGCTCCATGTCGCTGATCCACCAGACGCTGTACCAGTCGCAGAACTTCGCGCAGGTGGACTTTCAGCGGTTTCTCGGCGAGCTGCTACCGCGCCTCACCGAGGCCTACGCATCCATGTCGAACCAAGTGCGCATCACCATCAATGCGCACGACGTCAAGCTGCCGATCAACGAGGCCATTCCCTGCGGACTGATCGTCAACGAGCTGGTCAGCAACGCGCTCAAACACGGTTTCCCAGGCCAGCAGACCGGCCAGGTGGAGGTGAACATTCGCGAGCACGAAGACAACTGGGTGGAGCTGTCCATCAGCGATGACGGCGAAGGCATTCCCCAGGACCTGGACATCGCGCGAACCGATTCGCTCGGCCTGCAGCTGGTCAACCTGCTGGCGCAACAGCTGCATGGCCAGCTCGACATCCAGCGGGCCAAGCCCACCCGCTTTTCACTTCGGTTCCAAGTGGGCACTGCCTCATGAAGCATGCCGCCAGAATCCTGATCGTCGAGGACGAAAGCATCGTGGCGTTCAACCTGCAGCAACGCTTGTCGCAACTGGGCTACGACGTACCGCACGTCGCCGTCTCCGGCCAGCAAAGCCTGGACATGGTCTCGCAATCCCGGCCCGATCTGGTGCTGATGGACATCCACATCGAAGGGGCCATGGACGGCATTGAAGTGGCTTCCCGGCTGAGCGAAAGCAGCTCGGTGCCAGTGATCTACCTCACCGCCTATTCCGAAGACTCCACCCTGGAGCGTGCGCGCAAGACCAAACCCTACGGCTACCTGATCAAGCCTTTCTCGGAACGCGAACTGCACGCCACGATCCAGATGGCACTGGAACGCCGTGCCGTGGAGGAAACGCTCATCGAGAACCGGCGCCTGCTGCAACAGGCGCTGGACGCAGCCAGCCTGGGCATCATGGAGCTGGACGCCACGACGGGCGCCATGACCATCAACGCGCGTTCGGCCGCTTTGCTCACCCAGCCCGATGGCCAAAAGCTCACGCTCGACGACTTTCTGACCGGTGTCGACGCGCGCGACCGCGAAACGGTGGCAGCGCACTTCAAGGCAACGCTGACCTCGCTCCAGCAGTTCAGCGAAGAGTTCCGCCTCACCAGCGATCAGCCCCGGGACCGGTGGATCAAGATCGATGCATGCGCGGTGAACCCGCAGCGCATCAGCGGTGTGCTGCAAGACATCTCCGAGCGGAAACACGTGGAGACCCGGCTGCGCAGGCTCAACGAAGAACTGGAAATGCGGGTGGCCGAACGCACCAACGAGCTGCGCGAAAGCCTCAAGGAGCTGGAAACGTTCAGCTACTCGGTGGCACACGACCTGCGCTCGCCCATCCGCGCCATCTCCGGTCTCAGCGCTGTGCTGCTGGAAGAGCACCGGGCGCAGCTCGGCGATGAAGGTGTCCAGCTGGCGGCCCGCATTGCCGCCAAGAGCACCCAGATGAGCAACCTCATCGATGCGCTGCTCAATCTCTCGAGGCTGTCCCAAATCACCCCCGAGCTGACCGAGGTGAACCTGAGCGCGATCGCTGCCGAGATCATCGAGCAGCAGATGGAAGCCGAACCGGACCGGGTGGCCCATGTGAACATCGCCCCCCATTTGAAGGCCCGCGGCGACGCAGTGCTGGTGCGCAGCGTGCTCGACAACCTGCTGCGCAACGCCTGGAAGTTCTGCGCCCGGCGGGAGGTGACCCGCATCGAGCTGGGCCGCGAGACGCGCGACGGGCAAGACGTGTTTTTCGTGCGCGACAACGGCTGCGGGTTCGACATGGCCATGGCCGATCAACTGTTCAGCCCGTTTCGCCGCCTGCACAGTGAAGCGGAGTTCAAAGGCACAGGCATCGGCCTGAGCATTGTCCAGCGCATCGCGGCGCGGCACGGCGGGCGCGTGTGGGTGCAGGCAGCACCCGACGAAGGCGCCACGTTCTACTTCACGCTCTCGGGCTGAACCCGCACGCAGGCGCCGGGTACAGCACCGGCGCCGATAATCGGGGATGACTTCCGCATCCCCCACCGCCTTCAACACCCTGCCCCTCTCGCCCGCCATGCTGGCCAACCTGGAGCAGCTGGGCTACACGGCCATGACGCCGATCCAGGCGGCTGCCCTGCCCCCCGCCTTGCTGGGCAAAGACCTCATCGCGCAGGCCAAGACCGGCAGCGGCAAGACCGCCGCCTTCGCCCTCACCCTGCTCACCAACCTGAATCCGCGCCGCTTTGCCGTGCAGACGCTGGTGCTCTGCCCCACGCGCGAGCTGGCCGACCAGGTCACCACGGAGATCCGCCGCCTTGCGCGCGCCGAAGACAACATCAAGGTGGTCACGCTGTGCGGCGGCGTGCCCTTGCGCGGACAGCTGGCCACGCTGGAGCACGGCGCGCACATCGTCGTGGGCACGCCCGGGCGGATCATGGACCACCTGGAGCGCGGCAGCCTGCAGCTCGACGCCATGAACATGCTGGTGCTCGACGAAGCCGACCGCATGCTCGACATGGGCTTCTTCGAAGACATCGTCACCGTCGCGCGGCAGTGCCCCAAGACCCGCCAGACCTTGCTGTTCTCCGCCACCTACCCCGAGGGCATCGCCAAGCTGAGTGCGCAGTTCATGCGCGAGCCGGTCACGGTGAAGGTGGAGGCCCAGCACGCAGGCGCGCAGATCGAGCAGCGCTGGTACGAGGTGAGCGAAAACGAGCGGCTGGACGCCGTGAGCCAGCTGCTCGCGCACTTTCGCCCGGCCAGCACGCTCGCGTTTTGCAACACCAAGGCGCAGTGCCGCGATCTGGTGGCTGTGCTGCAGGCGCAGGGCATCAGCGCGCTCGCCCTCTTTGGCGAACTGGAGCAGCGCGAACGCGACCAGGTGCTGGTGCGCTTTGCCAACCGCAGCTGCTCGGTGCTCGTGGCCACCGACGTGGCCGCGCGCGGGCTCGACATTGCCAGCCTGGCCGCCGTGATCAACGTGGACGTGACGCCCGACCCCGAAGTGCACATCCACCGCATCGGCCGCACGGGGCGCGCCGGCGAAAGCGGCCTGGCGCTGAACCTGGCGAGCCTGGACGAAATGGGCAGCGTCGGCAAGATCGAACACCTGCAGGGCCGCGAATCCGCCTGGCGCCCGCTGAGCGAACTCACACCCACCGGCCAGGGGCCGCTGGTGCCGCCCATGGTCACGCTGCACATTCAGGGCGGGCGCAAGGAAAAGATCCGCCCGGGCGATGTGCTGGGCGCGCTCACCGCCGACCTGGGCTACACCCGCGAGCAGGTGGGCAAGATCAACGTGAACGAGTGGTCGACCTACGTGGCGGTCGACCGCGACATTGCCCAGCAAGCCGCCAGCCGCCTCAACGCCGGGCGCATCAAGGGCAAGAGCGTGAAGGTGCGGGTGCTCGAAGACTGAGCGCCGACACCGTCCACCCACACGCGCAGCCGACCGTGACTTCAGGCGTGCAAGCCACCACCGCCCGCGAGGCGGATGCCGCGCTGCTCCAGTGGTTTCAGCAACAGGGCTGGCGGCCGGCGGCGTTTCAGCGTCAGGTGTGGCGCCACTGGCTGCGGGGCGAGTCGGGTCTGCTGGTCACGCCCACCGGCAGCGGCAAGACGCTCGCCGCTTTTGGCGGTGCGCTGCTCGAAGGCCTTCGTGAACAGGGCGCAGGGGTGGCGGGCCAAGGGCGGCAAACGAGCGCTTCGCGCTTGCGCGTGCTGTGGGTCACTCCGCTGCGCGCACTGGCCACCGACACCACCCACGCACTCAAGACATCGATAGACGCACTCGGCCTGCCCTGGACGGTGGCCAAGCGCACCGGCGACGCCACCTCGCGCGACCGGCGGCTGGCCCGTCAAGGCCAGGCCGAGGTGCTGGTGATCACGCCGGAATCGCTCTCGCTGCTGCTGTCTTACCCCGAGACGGCGGCGCAGCTCACCGGCTTGCGCGGTGTGGTGGTGGACGAGTGGCACGAGCTGCTGGGCAACAAGCGCGGCGTGCTGCTGCAGCTGACCCTGGCCCGCATTCGGGCGCTGGCCCCCCAAGCCGTCACCTGGGGGCTCTCGGCCACCATCGGCAACCTGGAGGAGGCCCGCGCGGTGCTGCTGCCCCACCGCCCTGATGCGCCCCTGGTGCGCAACGCGCCCCGCCGCCGCCTGACCCTCAAAACTCTCATGCCTGCGGCAGGCGAGCGGTTTTCCTGGGCAGGCCACCTGGGCCTTTCGCAGCTCGACCGGGTGATGCAGCTGATCGCGGGCGCGCGCACGGCGATCCTGTTCACCAACACGCGCGCCCAGGCCGAGCTGTGGCACCGCGCCCTCTCGTCGATCTGGCTGGAGGCGCCCGAGTCCCTGGCCCTGCACCATGGTTCGCTGGAGACGGCGCTGCGCCTGGATGCCGAGCAAGGCTTGCGCGAAGGCCGCGTGCGCTGCGTGGTGGCCACCTCCAGCCTCGACCTGGGCGTGGACTTTCCAGCGGTGGACCTGGTGCTGCAGATCGGCAGCCCCAAGGGCATCGCCCGCCTGCTGCAACGGGCGGGCCGCGCCCACCACCGCCCCGGCGCAGCCGGCGTGATCCACTGCGTGCCCACCCACGCGCTGGAGCTGGTGGAGTACGCCGCTGCGCGGCGCGCCGTGGCCGCAGACCACATCGAAGCCCGCAAGCCGCTGCAGCTCTCGCTGGACGTGCTCTCGCAGCACTGCGTCACGCTGGCCCTGGGCGGTGGCTTTGAACCCACGCGCCTGCTCGCCGAGGTGCGCGGCACACACGCCTTCGCCGCGTTGAGCGATGCGCAGTGGGCGGGCGTGCTGCAATTCATCGAACGCGGCGGGCAGGCCCTGGAGCACTACCCCGACTTTCACCGTACCGTGCGCGACGCCGACGGCCTGGTTCGCGTCACCGACCGGCGCGTGGCCCTGCGCCACCGCCTCTCCATCGGCACCATCACCGCCGACGGTGCTGTCCAGGTGCGCTTTCTGCGTGGCGCGTCGCTGGGCAGCGTCGAAGAAAGCTTCATCAGCCGGCTCAAGCCGCGCGACCGGTTCCAGTTTGCGGGGCGCACGCTGGAGCTGGTCACGGTCGACCAGATGACGGCCTATGTGCGCACCGCCAAAGGCGTGAGCGCCACCGTGCCGCGCTGGCAGGGTGGGCGCATGCCGCTGTCGACCGAGCTGGGCGCGGCGGTGGAGGCGGCGCTTTCGGGCCCGCGCGACGAGCCCGAGCTGCGCGCCCTGGCGCCCATGCTCGACCTGCAGGCACGCGACTCGGCCTTGCCCACACCACACACCTTGCTGGTGGAGTCGGTCAACACGCGGCGCGGCGGCTCGCTGTTTGTGTACCCGTTCGCCGGGCGCACCGTGCACGAAGGCATGGCGGCCTTGTTTGCCCTGCGCTGGGCCAGGCAGGCGCCCAACACCTTTGTGTACGCCGTGAACGACTACGGCTTTGTGCTCACCTCGCAGACGCCCACCCCGGTCGACGCCGACCTGATCCAGCGCTTGCTGGCTCCGCAAGCGCTGATGGAAGACCTGCAGGCCGGCATGAACCTCACCGAAATGGCGCGCCGGCAGTTCCGCGACATTGCCCGCGTGGCCGGCATGCTCACGCCCTCCCTGCCGGGTGCCGCGCAGCGCAGCCAGCGCCAGCTGCAGGCCTCCAGCGGCTTGCTGTTTGACGTGCTGCAGCGCTACGACCCGCAGCACCTGCTGCTGGCGCAGGCAGCGCGCGAAGTGCTCGACGCGCAAATGGACGTGCAAGCCCTGGCGGCCACGCTGGCGCGCTGCGCCGCGCGCCGCCTGGCCCTGCACCACCCGCGCACCCTCACGCCCTTGTCGTTCCCGCTGTGGGCCGAAACGGTGCGCGGCGAGCTCAGCACCGAAGACTGGGCGCAGCGCGTGCGCCGCGCGGCCGAACAGTTGCAGGCCCGCCATGGATGACGCGCTCGACATCGTGCTCGCCGGCGAGCCCATGCGCCTCTTCGCCGATCGAGCCCTCTACTGGCCGGCGCGCCGCCGGCTGCTCGTGGCCGATGTGCACTTGGGCAAGGACGACACCTTTCGCGCTGCAGGCATCGCGCTGCCCACCGGCGGCGCACGCCACGACCTGGACCGGCTCACCGCGCTGATCGAGCGCAGCGGCGCCGAATCAATGTGGTGCCTGGGCGACCTGCTGCACGGCCGCCACGTCGACACCCTGTGGACGCAAGAGTGGCAGGCCTTTCGGGCGCGCCACGCCGGCATGGACATGCGGCTGATCGAAGGCAACCACGACCGCGCGGCCACCCACGCCGCGCTGGGTCTGCTGCTGCAAGGCGAGCACGTGCAAGACGGGCCATTTACGTTCGCCCACGCCCCCAGCAAAAGCCTGCCGGACGGCGCGCGCCTGGCCATTTGCGGCCATGTGCATCCGGTGGTGCGGGTGCCTGGCTTTCGCGGCCGCTTTCCCGCCTTCGCCTTGATCGACCAGCAACTCGTGCTGCCCGCCTTCTCCCTCTTCACGGGCGGCCAGCTCGTGGAGCGCGCACAGGCGCGCTATGGCTGCCTTGCGGGGCACCTGCTCGACATGGGCCCCACTGTCCCCACAGCGCGCCGCGGCCTGCGCCGGGGTGGCCCCCTACACTCCTGAGCCTGCTCGCCTGAAGCGCTGCCAACCGCGGCCGGCCTCTGAGCCGCCCGAAACTCAACATCACGAAAGACCATCACCATGGGTGCACAGTGGAAAGCCAAGCACAAAGACCTCGCCGCCAACGCCAAGGGCCGGCTGTTCGGCAAGCTGGCGAAAGACATCATGATTGCCGCACGCCACGGCGCAGACCCGGCCTCCAACGCGCGCCTGCGCCTGGTGGTGGAACAGGCGCGCAAGGTCTCCATGCCCAAAGACACGCTGGACCGCGCCATCAAGAAGGGCGCGGGCCTCACGGGTGAAGCGGTGCACTTCGAACACGTGATCTACGAAGGCTTTGCGCCGCACCGCGTGCCGGTGATGGTGGAGTGCCTCACCGACAACGTGAACCGCGCCGCCTCCGACATGCGCGTGCTGTTTCGCAAGGGGCAGCTGGGCACCTCGGGCAGCGTGTCGTGGGACTTCAACCACGTGGGGCTGATCGAAGCCGAAGCCACCACGGCGGGTGCCGACCCCGAGCTCGCCGCCATTGAAGCCGGCGCACAAGACTTCCAGCCCGGCGACGAAGACGGCGTGACGCTGTTCCAGACCGACCCCACCGACCTCGACCTGGTCAGCCGCGCCCTGCCCGCGCAGGGCTTCACCGTGCTGTCGTCGCGGCTGGGTTACCTGCCAAAGAACCCGATCGACCCCGGCAGCCTCAACGCCGAGCAGCTGGAAGAAGTGGAAACCTTTCTCGCCGCACTCGACGCCAACGAAGACGTGCAGAACGTGTTTGCCGGCCTGGGCGGCTGAGCGCGCCCCGATCTGGCCGACAATTCAGGCATGAACGACACGACCTCTTCTCCCTCCCGCCCGCCCCTGCCCGACCACCTGTCCATCGACCCGCGCAGCCCGCACCACGTGGCCGCCGTGTTCGAGCACGACATCGGCATCCTCCTGAACGGCAAGGAGCGTTTTGACGTCACCGAGTACTGCATCAGCGCAGGCTGGGTGAAGGTGCCTTCGGGCAAAACACTGGACCGCAAGGGCAACCCGCTGCTCATCCAGCTCAAGGGCACCGTCGAAGCGTTCTACAAATAGAGACGTTTGGTCGCGAACCTGCCGCGCAGAACCAGCTCGAAAGAGGCAACCATGCAACGCAGAACCCTTCTCCTCTCCCTCCCCCTGGCCATGGGCGGCCCCGCCCTGGGGCTGGCCGCCGGCACCGACACCGAAGACCGCCCCGAGCAGCCCAAGGGCTACCCGGTGTCGCTGGCACAAATGCAACAGGCGGTTGCGAAGCGATTTCCGCGCCGCTACCCCGTGCAGGGCCTGCTGGACCTGGACCTGCAAACCCCGCGCCTGCACCTGCTCCCCGAGCAGAACCGCCTGCGCGCCGAAATGGCCGTGGCGGCCGCCGGGCCGGCGCTCAACCGGGTGCACCAGGGCAGCTTCGACGTGGACTTTGCCTTGCGCTATGAGCCCAGCGACCGCACCCTGCGCGCCCACCAGTTGCGCCTGGCGCGCCTGACCTTCCCCACCCTGCCCGCGCGCGCCACCGAGATGATCAACCTCTACGCCCCCACGCTGGCCGACCAGTCGCTGCGCGAAGTGGTGGTGCACGAACTCACGGCGCAAGACCTGCGCGCCGTGGATGCCATGGGCATGCAGCCCGGCGCGATCACGGTGACGAGCACCGGCCTGGTGGTCGGCCTGGTGCTCAAGCCGCTCTAGCGCCAGACTGAACTTGTGGGGCGCGCCCGGCTCCCACTGCCAGCGGTGTAAGGTTTGGCCACCCGGCCCGACCCACACCCATGAGACCCACCACCATGAATCGACGCCACACCGTGAAACTGCTCGCCTTCTTCGGCCTGGGCGCCCAGGCCGCTGCGCCTGTGGCCTCTGCCATGGCCGCCACCGACCCCTGGAAACTGTCCGCCGCCGAGTGGAAGAAGCGCCTCACGCCGGTCCAGTACGACGTGCTGCGCAACGAAGGCACCGAGCGCGCCGGCACCAGCCCGCTGAACGCCGAAAAGCGCAAGGGCACCTACCACTGCGCGGGCTGCGACCTGCCGCTGTTTTCGTCCGACACCAAATACGAGAGCGGCACCGGCTGGCCCAGCTTTCACACGCCACTGCCCGGCGCGGTGGCCACCAAGACCGACTACAAGCTGATCCTGCCGCGCACCGAATACCACTGCGTGCGCTGCGACGGCCACCAGGGCCACGTGTTCAACGACGGCCCCAAACCCAGCGGCCAGCGCTACTGCAACAACGGGGTGGCGCTGCGCTTTGCGCCAGCGGCGGCATGATGGCGCGCCTGCTGCCTGGCCGCCTGGCCCCGCTGCTCGCGCTGCTGCTCGCCACCGGTGCCCTGCCGGCCCACGCTCAAGCCACCGCCAAGGCCACATTTGCGGGCGGCTGCTTCTGGTGTGTGGAGGCCGACTTCGACAAGGTGCCCGGCGTGGTGTCCACCACCTCGGGCTACATCGGCGGCACCGTCGCCAACCCCACGTACCAGCAGGTCTCGCGCAACAGCACGGGGCACGCCGAGGCGGTGGAAATTGTGTTTGACCCCGCCAAGGTGAGCTACGCCACGCTGGTGGAAAAGTTCTGGCGCACCATCGACCCCACCACCAAGGACCGCCAGTTCTGCGACACCGGCAACCCCTACCGCACGGCGATCTTCGCGCACGACGCCGCGCAGCTGGAAACGGCGCGGCGTTCGCTGCAGGCGCTCGAAAAGAGCAAGCCGTTCAAGGAGCCCATCGTCACCGAGATCGTGACGGCCGGCCCGTTTTATGCGGCCGAGGACTACCACCAGGACTACTACCTGAAGAACCCGGTTCGCTACAAGTACTACCGCACCAGCTGCGGGCGCGATGCGCGCCTGGAACAGCTGTGGGGCAAACCGTAACGCTCGTTCGCTTGGCGCACTAGCCGCGCGGGTGGTGCTGCGCCACGATGGTCTTGAGGCGTTCGCGCGCCACGTGGGTGTAGATCGTGGTGGTGGAAATGTCGGCATGGCCCAGCAGCATCTGCACCGCGCGCAGGTCGGCGCCATGGTTGAGCAGGTGGGTGGCAAACGCGTGGCGCAAGGTGTGCGGCGACAGCGGTGAGGTGATGCCTGCCTGCAGCGCGTACTTTTTCACCAGCTGCCAGAACATCACCCGCGTCATGGCCTCGCCCGCGCGCGAACCGCGCGAGGTGACGAACAGGTCTTCGCTCTGCAGGCCGTTCAGAATCTCGCCGCGCGCCTGCGCCATGTAGCGCTGCAGCCATTGGCCCGCGAGTTGCCCAAAGGGCACCAGGCGCTCCTTGTTGCCCTTGCCGGTGATGCGCAGCACGTGCTCGTTCATGCCCACATGCCAGGTCTTGAGCGTGACGAGTTCGCTCACGCGCAGGCCGCTGGCGTAGATCAGCTCCAGCATGCAGCGGTCGCGCAGGCCCAGCGGTGTGCCCACGTCCGGCGCATTCAGCAACGCCTCGACCTGCGCCTCCGACATGGTCTTGGGCACGCGCAGGGGCTGGCGCGCAGGCACCAGGCGCAAGGTGGGGTCGGTGTGAATGAAGCGTTCGCGCAGCGCCCAGCGAAAGTAGCGCTTGAACACCGTGAGCCGCCGGTTGGCGGTGGTGGCGCGCGTCTGGGCGTGGCGTTCGCTGAAATACGCGTTGAGGTCGGCCTCTTGCGTCTCGGGCAATGTCTTGCCGCGGCCGGCCAGCCACTGGCCCAGCAGCACCAGATCGCGCCGATAGGCATCGAGCGTGTTGCGCGAGAGGCCTTCTTCCAGCCAGAGGCTGTCCACGAAGGCCCCGGCGAGGCCTTCGCTGGCCGACGCCAGGGCCGGGTCCATCACTCCAGCTTGAGCTTCTGCTTGACGACCACTTCCTTGTAGACCTCGAACTCGGCCTTGATCTGCGCGCTGAACTCGGCGGGCGTGTTGCCCACGATCAGCGAGCCCGTGTCTTCAATGCGCTTCTTCACGGCGGGGTCGGTCAGGGCCTGCTTGGTGGCGTTGTAGACCTTGTCCACCACGTCCTGCGGCAAGCCCTTGGGGCCGATCAGGCCGTAGTAGGCCATGCGGTTCACCGGCTCCAGGCCCACTTCCTTGAAGGTCGGGATGTCGGGCAGCACGGCCAGGCGCTGCGGTGCGGCCACCACGATGGCCACCAGGCGGCCGGACTTGATGTGCGGCAGGGCCGAAGGCAGGTTGTCAAAAATGATCGGCACCTGGCCACCCACGGTGTCGTTGAGCGCAGGGCCCGCGCCACGGTAAGGAATGTGGGTGATGAAGGTGTTGGTCAGGCTCTTGAACAGCTCGGTCTGCAGGTGACCGATGCCACCCGTGCCGGAGCTGGCGTAGCTGTACTTGCCGGGGTTTTTCTTGATCTCGGCCACGAAGGACTTGTAGTCTTTGGCCGGGAAGCTGGGGTGCACGGCGATCACGTTGGGCGTGGCCGCGATGTTGATGATGGGCGTGAAGTCCGTGAGCGTGTTGTACGGAATCTTTTCGTTGATGGCCGGGTTGGCCGCCGTGGTCGACACCGTGGCCATGCCGAGCACATAGCCGTCGGCTGGTGTGCGCGCCAGTTCGGTGGCACCCACCACACCGCCGCCACCGGCCTTGTTTTCCACCACCATGCTCTGGCCCAGGGCCTTGCCCAGGGAGTCGGACATGACACGCGCAATGATGTCGGTGGTGCCGCCGGGTGCGAAGGGCACCTGCAAACGGATAACCTTGTTGGGGTAAGCCTGGGCCCACGCACCGCCGGCCGCAGCCACTGAAGCGGTGACCAGACCGAGCGCCACCATCTGACGACGAGAAACCATGACGTGTACTCCTTGCGTTGAAACATCGAAAGAATAAAGGGGTCGCAGCATACCCCTACCAGCACCGCACTGTAGACGGGGTGGGGGTGCATGAACATGGGGAGACTACATACGTATTAACCCGAAAGCCGCGACCGCCAGCGGCTATGCTCGCACGGTGAATTTCGCCCAACTGCTCTTCCCGGATTTCTCCCTCATTCTCTGCGGCTACCTGGTCTGCCGCTTCACCAAGCTCAACCGCACGGTGTGGGAACAGGTCGAGAGTCTCGTGTACTACTTCCTCTTCCCGGTGCTGCTGTTCCACAGCATCGTCAAGAGCCCGCTCGATCTCTCTGCGGCCTCCAGCCTGGTGGGTGCGGCCATTTCGCTGGCGGTGTGTGCCATCGCGCTCTCTTACTCGCTGCCGCACTGGCCCTGGCTGGGCAAGCGCATCGATGTGCGCTTGCATGCCGCGAGTGCACAGGTGGCGTTTCGCTTCAACTCGTTCATTTTGCTGGCCCTGGCCGACCGCGTGGCCGGCCCGCAAGGGCTGCTGCTGGTGGCGGTGATCATTGGTTTTTGTGTGCCGATCTTCAACATCGGTGCCGTGTGGCCGATGGCGCGCCACGCCAACCGGGGCTTTGCCCGCGAGCTCATCCGCAACCCGCTGATCGTGGCCACGGCGTCGGGCCTGGTGGCCAACCTGCTGGGGTTCTCCATGCCCGTCTGGCTGGAGCCCACGGTCAACCGCATCGGGCAGGCGTCGCTGGCGCTGGGGCTGATGGCCGCAGGCGCGGGCATGCAGTTCGCGTCCATGGCCTCGGCCAAGGCGCTGGCGGTGGCCGTGCTGGCGCTCAAACACGCGGTGGTGCCCATGATGGCCTTTGTGCTGGCCCGGCTGTTCCAGCTCGACCCCCTGCAAACCGCCGTGCTGCTGACGTTTTCGGCCGTGCCCACGGCATCGAGCTGCTATGTGCTGGCTGCGCGCATGGGCTACAACGGGCCGTATGTGGCGGGGCTGGTCACGCTCTCCACCTTGCTGGGCATGGTGAGCCTGCCGTTTGCACTGGGCGTGCTCGGCAACCTCCCCTGATTTCGCTGTGACCTAGTACCCCAGCAGGTTCTGCCGCACATGCAGCAGATGCGCCAGGGTCAGCTCGCGGGCGCGTGCCGCGTCGCGGTCGCGCAGGGCCTCCACGATCGCGCGGTGCTCCCGCTGATAGGCCACACGCCGCTCGGGCGTCACGCTCTTTTTCTTGAGCTGCCCCCAGTCGCCCTGCGCACGCACGGTCTTCATCAGGTTGAACACGTTGGCCACAAAGCTGTTGTGCGCCGCGTCGGCAATGGCCTGGTGCAGCTCCGCGTCCCAGTGCTCGAAATCTTCCAGCGTTTGCGCGCCCTCGGCGTTGGCGCAGCACGCGTCCATGCGCTGCAGGTCTGCCTGGTTGGCGTTGCGAATCGCCATGTCGATGATGGCCGGCTCCATGGCCAGGCGCGCCTCCATCAGCTCAGCCGGGCTGGTGTGCTGCGATGAGTCCTGCTGCACCCGGCGCCCCAGCCGCGAGCCCACATCCTCGGCCACAAAGGTGCCGCTGCCCACGGTCTGCTCGATCAGCCCTTGCTGCTTGAGCTCCAGCAGCGCCTTGCGCACCGTGGTGCGGCTCACGCCAAAGCGCTCGGAAAGCTCGCGCTCGGTGGGCAGGCGGTCGCCCGCGCGCCAGTGGCCAGACTGCAAGCGGTCGAGGATGGCATCGCGAAGCGGGTTGGACAGGCTCATGGCTGACGACTGTACCAAAGCAGACCAATTGCCGGCACGCATGCCGACTCAGTGGTTTCCCCAGTCCAAAAATCGGTGCTCTGCCCTACGATCAACCAACTGGTACCAATTGGTATTTTTTGGTACTTCATCTGGACTGTTTCAACAAGGAGTTTGCGTGCGCCTCGCCACTTTCGTTCACCAGGGTCAACGCCGGGTCGGCATCGTTTCATCGGACGGCCAGACCGTCGCCCCACTCGCGCTGGACGCAGCCGCGGCACAGCGCGGCGTGCTGCCCCTGATCGAAGCCGCCGCCCAGGGCCAGCCGCTGCCCGCCGCCGCCGGTGCGGCGCTCCCGCTGGCCGACGTGACGCTCGAAGCCCCGCTGCCGCTGCCACGGCGCAACCTGTGGTGCGTGGGCCGCAACTACCACGAGCACGCCAAGGAGCTGCAGGGCTCGGTGTTCAAGAACAACAACAGCAACCCGGCCGTGTGGCCCATCGTGTTCACCAAGGTGCCCGAGTGCGTGGTGGCCGACCGGGCCGACGTGCTGCTGCCGGGCGACGAGGTTTCGCCGCAGATCGACTACGAGGCCGAACTCGCCGTGGTCATTGGCACCGGCGGCAAGAACATCGCCAAGGCCGACGCCATGAAGCACATCTACGGCTACACCATCGTCAACGACGTGACCGCGCGCGACGTGCAGATGCGCCACCAGCAATGGGACATGGGCAAGAGCTTCGACACCTTCTGCCCCATGGGCCCCTGGATCGTCACGGCCGACGAGCTCGATGGCCAGCACACCCGCGTGCGTTGCTGGGTCAACGACCAGCCGCGCCAGGACGGCCGCACCGAAGACCTGATCTTCGACATCCCCACGCTGATCGAAACGATCTCGCGCGGCATCACGCTCTACCCCGGCGACGTGATCGCCACCGGCACGCCCGCCGGTGTGGGTCTGGGCATGACGCCGCCCACCTTCCTGAAAAGCGGCGACGTGGTGCGCATCGAGATCGATGGCATCGGCACGCTGCAGAACCGCTTCGTCTGACCGCCCGCGCGGCTTTCAACACCCACAACGACAGGAGACAAAGATGAACCGAACCGCATTGAAGCTGTGCAGCCTCGCCCTGGCGCTGGCCGCCACCGTGGGCGCCGCCCACGCACAAGACGCCTACCCCAGCAAGCCCGTGACCATGGTGGTGCCCTTCCCGCCCGGCGGCGTGGCCGATGTGGTGGGCCGCCCGGTGGCCGAAGCCATGGCACGCCACCTGAATCAACCGGTGGTGGTGGTCAACCGTGCGGGCGCGGGTGGCGGCATCGGCATGGCGCAAGTGGCCAAGGCCGCGCCCGACGGCTACAACGTGCTGATGGCGCTGTCGTCCATCGTGGTGCTGCCCGAGGCGGACAAGATCCTGGGCCGCGCGCCGATGTTCGAGCTCAACCAGCTCATCCCCATTGCGCGCATGACGGCCGACCCCACGGTGCTCGTGGTGCGCGCCGACAGCCCCTGGAAGACCTACGCCGAGTTCATCGCCCACGCCAAGGCCAACCCCGGCCAGATCACGTTTGGTTCGTCGGGCAACTACGGCACCATGCACGTGCCCATGGAACAGCTCAAGGCCGCCACCAGCAGCTACATGCTGCACGTGCCCTACACGGGCGCCGGCCCGGCCATTCTGGGCATGCTCAGCGGCCAGGTCGATGCGGTGGCCACCGGCCCGGCCAGCGCGGTGGGGCAGATCAAGGCGGGCAAGCTGCGCGCGCTGGCGCACTGGGGTGAAGGCCGCCTGGCGCTGCTGCCCGATGTGCCCAGCTTCAAGGAGCTGGGCGTGCCGATCAGCTACTCGCAGTGGTCGGGCATCTTCGTGCCGGCCGGCACGCCTGCTGCGGTGGTGAACAAGCTGCGCGAAGCCGCACGCGTGGCCGCTCAGGACCCGCGCACGGTGCAGGTGATGACCACCGCCGGCACCTCGTTCCAGTTCCAGGACGCGGCCGACTTCGACAAGTTCGTGCAGGCCGATGCCAAGGCCATGGCGACCGTGGTGCAGAAGATCGGCAAGGTCAACTGATCAGCGCGAGGTGCCCAGCACGAGGTCGATGCGCCTTTGCAGGCGCGCGGCCTCGTCGCTGGCGCCTGCGGCCTGCGCGCGCTGCTGCTGCAGCGTGAGCCAGGCGCCCAGCGGCCGGCGCCAGCCTTGCGCAGAAGCCGTGTCCACGGCCTGCGTCAGCACCCCCGGCGTGGCCCGCCCACTGCGCAGCAACACGCCGGCAGCCACCAGGCGCGACAAGGGATCTTGCAGCCCGGCCAGCGCCGCATCGGGCGAACCACCGGCCACCACCGCGCGCGCTGCCTCGGGCAACAGCGCCGCGTCGCCAGGCTGGCTGGTACCGGCGAGGTAGCGCGCATAAGCCTGCTCGGCCGGCGCAGCGTCTTGCGCCAGCGCTTCAAAGCCTGCGCAGGGTTCAAACACCAACGCGGCCACGCGCGTGGCACAGCGCAGCAGCTCTGCACGCGCCAGCAGATCCGGCCGCCCGGTGCGGGTGAGCTCGGCGCGCACGCGGGCCCATTCCGCCGCCTCCACGCGCGCGTCCCCCGCCAGCCAGGCATCGGCCGCGCGCTCGGCGCTGCCCTTGGCGTTCATCTGCCATTCGGGCGCCGGCGGCGCACTGGAACAGGCGGTGAGCGCCGCACAGGCAACAAGCAAAGACACGCGCGACCAGAAGCACCGCGGAACCGGCTTCGCCGGGCCGCAGGTGCTGCCCCCTTGAGGGGGTGACGGGACCGCAGGGACCGGCGCAGGGGTGGGCCTCTTCATGGCAGCTTGATCTCCGGGTCGCTCTTGAAAGGCCACTTGCGGTTGATGTCGTTGATCATGGTGTCCACCTTGCGCAGACTGGACTCGACCTCGCCGCGCAGGTAACCCAGGTCGCTCGTGGCCTCGCGCGTGTTGCCGGCAATGCCTTGCACCTCCACCAGCACGGCGTCCACCTTCTTCAAGCTGGTGCGCGTTTCGGCCAGCAGGCCGTTGAGCTGCTGCACCGTGGCGCGCGCGTCGCCCACCAGGCCGGCTTCGCCCGGCGCTACGCCTTGGCCAAACACCTGGCGGTCGGCGTTGGCGGCCAGGCTGTCCAGCCGCTTGGCCACGGCGTCGGCGCGCAGCAGCAGCGCGTTGGTGCGATCGATGGTGAGCACGAGTTTTTTCGCGTCGTCGTCGTTGCCCATGAGCACGCCCAGGCCGCCGTGCGGGCCCTTGAGCCGCTCGGTGGCCACTTGCACGCCACCCAGGGTGCCAGCCACCGCGCCGTCTGCAGCCGTGAGGGCGGCCAGGTTGTCGAGCACCTCGCGCATGCTCGCGGCCAGCTTCGGAATTTCGGCCGCCGTGTCGCCCCGCAGCACATGGCGTTCGGCACCGGGCGGCAGCGGCGGGTCTTCGAGCACGCCGCTGTAGGCGCGAATGCGCGTGCCACCCACCAGCCCTCGCTCCATGGTGAAGATGCTGGAGGTGCGCAGCCACTTGGCGTCCTTGCGCGGCACATCAATCAGAATGCGCGCATTGCCGTCGTCACCCAGCTCGATGCGCGCCACGCGGCCTATGGCAAAGCCGGCAAAGGTGATGTCCATGCCCACCACCACGCCTTCGGAGTCGTCGGAAATCAGCACCAGGCGCTGCGTGGGTTCGAGCACGCCGCGCGCATACAGGATGTAAGCCGCCGAGCCCACCAGCAACACGGCCATGAGCATGAGCAGCAGGCCCGCCTTGAACTCCAGGTTCTTCACGGGTGGCGCGTCGGGCGACGGAGGGGGTGCGGGCGTGGGGTTCATGGGTTCGTCAATAGTAGTTGCCGACCAGCGACACGACCTCGATCAGCAGCACCACGGAAAACAGGCGCGCGAACTCGCTCATGTCGCTGCGCCGGGTGTAGCGGCCCAGGCGGTCGGGCTGGGCGGCTGCCGCCAGCGGCACCACCGCCACGGCCAGCCCGAAGAACAGCGTCTTGAGCCCGAAGATCAGCGTGACCGCCGGCGTGAACACGCCACCCACCGCGCGCGTGTAGCCCGGAAAGCCCCAGGGCGAGAAGCCGTACACGGTGAGGTAGGTGAGCACCAGCGCCACCACCGAGCTCAGGGCCGCAAGCAGCTGCACCGAAAACAGGCTGCCCAGCGCGCGCGGCAACAGCTGGTCCACCAGCAAAGCCTGGCGCTGCGGCAACACGCCTTCGCGCTGCTGCAGCGCCAGGTGCTTGCGCACCTCTTGCGCACCGGGCATGGCGTAGCGAGCGGCCACAAACAGGGCCACATACAGCGGAATGAGTTCGAGCACCAGCGTGCGCACCAGCACCTCCAGCGCGTATTGCGACAGCCCATAGCTGTACGCGGTGGCCACGACGATGCGAATGAGCACCAGGCTCACCAGCGCCGAGAGCACCATGAACCAGGTGAGCAAGGGCGCGGTGGCGCGGTACAGGCTGCTGAGCACGGCTTGGCGGTGCGTACCGGCCCGGTAGCTCGCCGGCGAAAGCGCCAGCACCAGAATTTGCGCGCCCACAAAGAGCGTGTGCCACCAGGCGTCCCAGCTCGCACGCGCACTGCGGGCCCAGCGGACCAGCGTGTCGTGTGCGGCGTTCACGGGGTGCATCGACCGATGATAGCCGTGGGTTTGCACGGGGCCATCCCCTTGAGAGCCTGCAAATGTGACAGCATGCGTGCCACGCTGCGGCCAGAATCCGCCGAGTTCATTCGCCATGAGGAGACAACCCATGCACGCTTCTGTTCACCCCGTGGTGCGCCGGCAAACCATTGCCGACGCGCTGCACCGCACCGCCCAGCGCCTCCCCCAAAAGTCGGCGGTGGTCTGTGGCACCACCCAATGGACCTACGCCGAATTCAACGCGCTGGTCACGCGGCTGGCGGCCGGGCTGGCCGGCATCGGCGTGGCGCAAGGCGACAAGGTGGCGGTGCTCGCGCGCAACTCGCACGGCTTTGCCGCGCTGCGCTTCGCGCTCGCCCGCCGGGGTGCGGTGATGGTGCCCATCAACTTCATGCTCAAGGCCGACGAAGTCGCCTACATCCTGCGGCACGCGGGTGCCAGAACGCTCGCCACCGACAGCGGGCTGGCCGAGCTGGCCCGCGCTGCGGCCGCACAAGACACGCAGGTGAGCCAATACGTGTGGCTGCCTTCCGAAGACCCGAGCGAGCCCGTGCCCGGCATGCACCGCTTCGACGAGCTCGCCGCCTGCACCGACCCTTTGCCCGAGGTGACGCTGGGCAGTTTCGACCTGGCCCAGATCGTTTACACCAGCGGCACCGAGTCCACGCCCAAGGGCGCCATGCTCACCCACGACGCCGTGCTGTGGCAGTACGTGAGCTGCGTGGTGAACGCCGAAATTGCCGAGCACGACCACGCCTTGCACGCCCTGCCGCTCTACCACTGTGCCCAGCTGGACGTGTTCTTCGGCCCCGCCATCTACATCGGCAGCAGCAATGTGATCACGGCCAAGCCCGTGCCCGAACACCTCATTGCGCTGATCGAAAAATTCCAGATCACCAGCTTCTTCGCACCGCCCACGGTGTGGATCGCCTTGCTGCGCTCGCCCTTGCTTGACGCCACCAAGCTCAAGAGCCTGGCCAAGGGCTACTACGGCGCGTCGATCATGCCGGTGGAGGTGCTCAAGGAGCTGGCCTCGCGCCTGCCCGCCGTGCGGCTGTGGAACCTGTACGGCCAGACCGAGATTGCCCCGCTGGCCACCATGCTCGGCCCCGACGACCAGCTGCGCAAACCCGGCTCGTGCGGCAAGGCCGTGCTCAACGTGGAAACCCGCGTGGTCACCGACACCATGCAGGACGTGGCCGTGGGCGAGGTCGGCGAAATCGTGCACCGCTCGCCCCACCTCATGCTGGGCTACTTCAACGACCCCGAACGCACCCAGGCAGCGTTTGACGGCGACTGGTTTCACAGCGGTGACCTGGCGGTGATCGACGCCGAGGGCTACATCACCGTGGTGGACCGCAAGAAGGACATGATCAAGACCGGCGGCGAAAACGTGGCCAGCCGCGAGGTGGAAGAAATGGTCTACCGCCTGCCCGCCGTGAGCGAAGTGGCGGTGGTGGGCCTGCCGGACCCGAAGTGGGTGGAGGCGGTCACGGCGGTGATCGTCGTCAAGGCCGGGCACACGCTGACCGAAGCCGAGGTCATCGAGCACTGCAACCGGCACATGGCCGCCTTCAAGGCGCCCAAGGGCGTGCTGTTCACCGACAGCCTGCCCAAGAACCCCAGCGGCAAGCTGCTCAAGCGCGAACTGCGCCAGCGCTACACCGGCTGAAGCTCATCCTTCAATGGCAGCGTGATGCCCCACGCTGCCGCGCTTCCAGTAGGCCGAGGCGCGCACGCGTGCCTTGTCTAGCCCGTGGCGGTTCACCAGCTCTTGCCGGGCCGCCGCGATGCTGACAGCCTCCCCGCCCGCCCAGGCAAAGCCCTCGCCCGCCGGCAGCCGCAAGCCCGCCACGGCCTGGGCCAGCGCGTCGGTGGCGCCGGTCTGCACCCAATGCGTTTGCAGCCGCGCGCGAGACGCCAACGTGCGGCGATCGGCCGGGTCTTGGGTCTCGATCACGGTGATGGCCTGTGCGGTGTCGGGCAACTCTTCCAGCCGCCGTGCAATGGCGGGCAAGGCGGTCTCGTCGCCGATCAGCAGGTGCCAGTCAAACCCGGTGGGCACCACAAACGAACCCCGCGGACCGCCCAGGCCCACTTCGTCACCCGGCTTGGCGGCCTGCGCCCAGCTCGAAGCGACCCCTTCTCCATGCAGCATGAATTCAATGTCGAGCGTGCCGGCAGCGCGTTCAAAACGGCGCGGCGTGTAGTCGCGCATGGCGGGCTTTTCGGCGCCTGGCGGCAAGGCCAGGCCGTCCGGTCCGGGCTCGGGCAACACCAGCGGCAGACCGGGCTGCGCCGGGAGCATGAGCTTGGCGTGGTCGTCAAACGAGGCGCTCACGAAATCGCGCAAGGCATCGCCGGCAAAGCGCACGCAAAGAAAATGCGCGCTCACCGGTTCGATGCGCTGCACCCGCAGCCGGCGCACCTCAAGGGTGTGGCGCACGCGCTCCACAGCCAGGGAAGAAGTCGTTGAAGTGTTCATGTTGCTATTTGGTTGATAATAACAACCATCATGTCACGACTAGATGACAGTGTCAACCAATTGCACCCCACAATGACCCGACAAACCACCACCGACGTGCTCGACCGCATTCACACCCTCATGCACGGCCTGCGCCGTCATCTGCAGGAAGCCGCGCGCGTGGACGGCGAAGGCCTGGGGCACATGGAGATCCGTTGCCTGGGCTACTTCATGCGGCACGACGGCGCAACGCAAAGCGACCTGGTGCAGCACGCCGGGCGCGACAAGGCGCAGATCGCCCGCATCGTCAAAGCCCTGCACGAACGCGGCCTGCTGCAAAGCCAGCCGGACCCGAACGACGGCCGCAGCCAGCGCGTGAGCGTGACCACCCCAGGCCAGGCGCTGCACCGCAAGCTGCACCAGCACCGCGTGCGGTTTGAAAAAACCATGACCGCCGGCCTGAGCGACACCGAGCGCGCCACCCTGCTCGCCCTGCTGGGCCGGCTGCAGGACAACGTGGGCGAGGACCCAGCATGACCACACAAGTCCCCGGCGCAGCCGGCTACGGCGCGAACGCCAGCGCCCTGGCGGCGCAGTACGAGAGCATCACCTTCGCCGAGGTCTACCGCGACCTCATTCACCTGTTCCCGGCACAGCCCGCCACGGTGGTGGACATCGGCGCCGGTTCAGGCCGCGATGCCGCAGCGCTCGCTCGCCGGGGTCACCCTGTGGTGGCGGTGGAGCCCACCACCGAGCTGCGCCATGAAGGGCAGCGCCTGCATGGCGCACTGGCCATTGAATGGGTGGACGACCATCTGCCCCACCTGAATGCATTGCGGCAGGCCCAGCGGCGCTTCGATGTCGTGCTGCTCACCGCCGTGTGGATGCACCTGGACCTTCAAGAACGGGAGCTTGCCATGCAGGCCATCGCCGAACTGACGGCCGAACACGGCCAGGTTTTCATGTCGCTTCGGCACGGCCCGATCCCCGAAGGCAGAAGAATGTTTGGCGTCTCGGCCGAAGAAACGATTCGCCTGGCAGCCGGGCATGGGTTGAGCTGCAGCCACCGGGCCGAGCGGGAGGACATGCTGGGGCGCGCGGACGTGAGTTGGAGCTTTCTGGCTTTGAGGCGGGGGCCGACGGGCGCGTAACCTGGGGTCGTGCTTGGGGCTCGAAGCAGACCTCAGCTAGCATGGCTGCTATCGGCCAGAAGCGGACATTTTCCGGCTTTCCGAGCGCTGTATGCAGGGCTTCATTTCTGCACGAGCGCGCCTGAAAAGCCTGATCAGGCTGTCAGCCTGAGCGGCCGGCACATCGAACGAGAGCGCTTATGAAGCCTTCCGAAATGCTACCGCCGGATGCAAACGTCCACGAACTCACGCTGGCCCGCGGCCTGGCAATAAAGGAATACGTGGCACTGGAGACGGCGCTCGCCCACTGGTATCAATGTGCTCGCCGAGATATGGCGGCGATCAAGCAGTTCTATGACATGAACAACTTCGACCGCTTGAGAGCACTGAGGGTGATAGTTTCTGATGGGTGCCCTGCGCAATATCAGGTCTACGGCCACTCCCTGATAGACGACTTGGAGAGCTTGGTCGACATGCGAAACTTCATTGCTCACTCACACCAATTGATGGGCGCCGAAGAAGTGGTTTTTGGAGGCGACAACGGCCCACGCTCGCGTAGCTATGGGGCATGTCTTGTCCCGCCAGATTGGGCCGGCCGGTTCGCGAAGATCAAGAGAATGGTGACGCGCGATGTGACCGCAGCGGCTCAGAGATTTGCTTACTGCAGTTCGTGTGTCGGCGCTTTCGTGCACGCATTTGTTTCCGGACGAGCGGCAACCGAGGGGCTAGAGGTAATGTTTGGATCGAGCCATGAACCGATACCGAAGCGTGACCATCCGATGGCATGGGCGTACTACTTCGAGCATTTGAAGCCAACCGCGGAATTGGGCAAGCCTCAAAGCAGTTAGAACATCGCGCTTACGACTTGTCTCCTAGGAAACCGAGATGTCCGCTTTGGGCCCGAAGCGGAAGTTCGGATCATCTGGTTGACGGCACACATGGGCCTTGGAGATAAAGCACCTCCACTGAGCACGGCCTGGAGCAATCAAAGTGTTCTGCGAATGCAATGACTTCTTCAACTGACTCGTCCGTGTGCGCTGTCGTAACAACAAACTGCGTTGCCAAACCAGCTTCTTCAACTTCAATAAAAAGCCAGTCCATCTCGTCCTCCCAGTTCTGGGCGCTGTGACCAACCGCGCAGAACAACTCGACCTTCGCATTGATAAGTTCGAGCAGGAATGCGCGGTCGGATTGGGCGATGTAGTCGCGACTAGCGACGAGAACAACTTTAGGGGGGTGCATGTAGCTGCCAATTCATGGCCAAGCTGCGGGACGATGTCTGCTCATGGCCGATTCCCGAAGTCTAGCCAGCCTCGCACTTGCCCGTCCCACCTTCAGCGAAACTTTACGCATCAGCCTAGCTCTCTGCACGCCGAATCCCGCGCTGAATGGCCTGCCGCCTTCAGAACTTGGGGATGCGCAAGGTCTTGCTGATCATGGCCGTGCCCGACAGCGCGAACAGCAGGCTCATGGGGTGCAGCTGCCAGGGCCCGAGTTGCCACACGCCGCCCCACAGTTGCGCACCCAGCGCACCCTGCCAGGCGGCCCATGACAGCACCGCCGTCAGGATGACGCTGGTGGGGATCGGTGTGCCTTCGAAGTAGGCGACCTTGCCCGAGTCGGTGGTCAGTTGTTCGGCCGTGACGTTGAAGCGCGCCAACCGGCTGACGCCGCAGCAGACGAAGTAGCACAACACCACGATGTCCCAACCGCCCTGCAGCCCGGCGGCAAAGCCCAGCGCTGCCGGTCCGACGCCGAATGAAATGACGTCGGCCAGCGAATCCAGCTCGCGGCCCAGCGGTGAATGCTGGTGGCGCCAGCGCGCGACCTTGCCGTCGAAAACGTCGAAGACGAAGGCCAGCGGTGTCATGGCGGCCGACAGCAGAAAGTGCGTGAGCGAGCCGCTGGCCATGAACATCATCGCCAAGAAGACAGACAACACGCCGCAGGCGGCATTGCCCAGCGTGATGAAGTCGGCCAGGTGAAAGCCGCGGATCATCGTGAAGCGGCGTGGCTGGGGCTTAAGGGGTGGCATGTCAGAGTCTCCGTCGTTGGCCGTGCCTCCACAGGGTACGCGACGTCGGGCCACGCTGCGCGAGCGGCAGCGCTTAACCCGGGGAGCCCTCGGCGGCTATCGATACCATGCTGCCTGCCGAACAGGCGCCGGCACGCTTCTAGGGCTTGAGCAGGCGCTCAATGGCCGTGCACAAGGCCTCCACGGTGTCGGGTTTGAAAATCACTTCATCAACGCCCGCGCCCGGCGCGCCCAAACGCAGTTCGTCGTTGATGTAGCCTGATGCGATGGCCACCTTGAGGGTTGGGTGCAGGGCTTTTATCTCCCGTGCGAGCCGCAGCCCGGACATGCCCGGCATGTTGAAGTCGGTGATGCACAGCGCAACGCCTTGAAGCCCTTGCCTCAACGCATCGAGCGCCGCTTGCGGGTCGTTGTACACGCTCACGCGGTACCCATCCCGTTCCAGCAAGCGCTTGACCAGGAAGGTGTTCGCCTTCTCGTCGTCCACGTACATCACGTGGGGTGCCGGGCCGCTCCCCCAGTGTCTGACGGGTGCGGGCGCTGGGGGAACGGGCGCGGGAAGAGCGTCGGGAACGGCATCTTTCAGCCCCGGGAACACCGCCGTGAAAACCGTGCCCACACCGGGCTGGCTGCTCACCCGCAAGGCCGCGCCGTGTTCGCGCAGGATGCCGTGCACCACAGCCAGGCCCAAGCCGGTGCCCGAGCCAATCGCCTTGGTCGTGAAGAAGGGTTCGAACACACGCCCGAGCGTGTCTTGCGCGATGCCACTGCCGTTGTCCATCACCTTCAGGCAGACACCGGTGCCCGGCCACGGGTTGGGGTCTGGCAAGGCCTGCAGGCCGTCGCCTTCCCACACGGTCTCGGGTTGTTCGATGTGCTCGAGCCGGATCTGAACGCTCGCACCGGGCTTGCCCTGCACGGCCTGCAGGGCGTTGGTGGTGAGGTTGAGCACGACTTGCTGGAGCTGTGTGGCATTGGCCATGACCGCCGGCAGGGTGGGCGCCATGTGCACGTCCAGTGTGATTTCTGCGGGCAGTGTGGCCCTGAGCATGAGGTGTGTTTCTGCGACGACGGTGCGCAAACACGTGGGCTCGCGTGTGCTGTCCTGCCGTCTGCTGAAGGCCAGGATTTGTTGCACCAGGTCGCGCGCGCGCCTGCCGGCCTTGCGAATCTCGTGAAGGCTGGTGCGGGCCGGGCTCTTCTCCGCCACGTCGTCCAGCGCGAGTTCGACGTTGCCCAGAATGGCCGCCACGATGTTGTTGAAGTCGTGCGCCACACCGCCCGCCAGCGTGCCCAGCGCTTCCATCTTTTGCGACTCCCGCAGCTGCGCCTGAAGCTGCAGCCGGGTGCCCTCGGCCGCCTGGCGCTCGGTCAGGTCGTAGTCGATGCAGAAGAACTCCTTGCCATGGTCGTCGCGCTGCAGCAGCACATGGCTGGAATACACGGGCACGGCAGACCCGTCCTTGCGCTGCAACACGAGTTCACCCGAGGGTATGGCCTCGTTGCGCTGAAGCATCTCGGAGGTGGCGGCCAGCACCGCCTGGTGCATGTCGGGCGGAATGATGAGGTCGAGCAGGTTGGTGCCGACGGCTTCTTGCGAGCTGTAGCCATACAGGCGCTCCGATGCCTGGTTCCAGTACCGACAGACCAGGTTGGCGTCGTAGCCCTGCACCGCCACGTTGGGTATGCCGTCGAGCAGCTCGCGAAAGCGTTGTTCGCTGGAGCGAAGGCTCTCTTTGGCCTGCTCGCTGTTGGTCACGTCCATGACGAACGAATGCCACAAGATGCTGCCATCGCCCTGGTCTACAGGTCTGCCGACACCGTGCAGCCATTTGCGCGCACCTGAAGGCGTGCCGATGCGCCATTGGTACGACCAGTTCATCTTCATCCTGCCGGCGTGCGCAATGGATTCGGCCAGCCCTTGCAGGTCGCGCGGGTCGACCATGCCCCAGGTGGCGCCGACGTTGTCCAGAATGTTCGCGACCGACAGTTCCCAGATGTCCACGCAGCCACTGCTCACGTGTTCAATGCGGTCCGTTCCGTCAGGGAAGACGCGGTAGCACAGCAGTGCGCCCGGGACGAATTCGGCCAGCTGCTCAAAGGGCAGCGTGCGGGTGCTCAGGACTTCCTGGGGAGCCATCTGGACACTGTCAGCCATAAGCCGGTTCCTCCGCAATGCGTCGATCGCACATTGTTCCGCAGGAACGGCGTTTTGGCCGCTATTTGTCCACACGCGCCGTGGGATTCGCCACCCATGCGCACGGAATCGCTGCCGCAGGTGCGGCTTCGCCTGGACGTGGCGCCAGCCCTTCAGCCCTGGGCCAGCGCCCAGGCCACATGCTCGCGCACCAGCACGCTGGGGTGCTCAGCGCGGGTGTGCAGGGCTTGCCGCACCTCTTCGCCAGCGCCCGCGCGCAGGGCATTGCCGAGCGACACGGCGATGTTGCGCAGCCAGCGCTCGTGCCCGATGCGCCGGATCGGGCTGCCTTCGGTGCGGCGCAGAAACTCGGCTTCGCTCCAAGCGAACAACGCCGCCAGCGTGGCGCCGCTCAGGCCTTCGCGGGCGTCAAAGTCGGGCAAGGGGCTGCGTTGTGCGAACTTGTTCCAGGGACAGATGAGCTGGCAGTCGTCACAGCCGTAGATGCGGTTGCCCATGAGGGGGCGAATGGCCTCGGGAATGGGCCCGGCGTGTTCGATGGTGAGGTAACTGATGCAACGGCGCGCATCCAGCCGGTGCGGCGCGGTGATGGCTTGCGTGGGGCAGATGTCGATGCACGCGCTGCAGCCGCCGCAGTGCGGGGTCACGGGGTCGGTGGGTGGCAGGGCGATGTCGAGGTAGATCTCGCCCAGAAAGAACATGGAGCCCGCTTCGCGGTTGAGCAGCAGCGTGTGCTTGCCGCGCCAGCCCTGGCCGCTGCGCTGCGCCAGTTCGGCTTCGAGCACGGGCGCTGAGTCGGTGAACACGCGGTGCCCGAGCGGCCCCACCGCGGCCTGAATGCGCTCGGTCAGCGTCTGCAGGCGGTTGCGCAGCACCTTGTGATAGTCCCGCCCCCGGGCGTACACCGACACAATGGCCTCGCCCGGGCGCTGCAGGCGCTCCAGTTCACGGGCCTGCCAGTCTTCAGGGGTGTCGCGCGGCAGGTAGTCCATGCGCGCGGTGACCACGCTCAGCGTGCCGGGCACCAGCTCGGCAGGGCGGGCACGCTTCATGCCATGGGAGGCCATGTACCCCATGTCACCGTGCCATCCAGCCGACAACCAGGCCTGCAGACCCGGCTCGGCAGCCGACAAATCCACACCGGCCACGCCAATTTGGGAAAATGCGAGCTCCTGGCCCCAGGCCTGTATCTGCGAGACGAGTTGAGCGGCATCCAAAGCGAACTTCATGTGAAGCCCATTGTAGGAACCGAACCGGTGCCTGCGGGCACCGCACCCCCGGCCCACCGCTGGCAGGGGCATTGGGCCACCGAGGATGACACGCAAGCCTTTGCGCGCCGGCTGGCCAGCTCCCCCGCCATGACCCACGCCACGCTCACGCTGCAAGGCGACCTGGGCGCCGGCAAGACCACGCTGGTGCGCCACCTGCTGCGTGCGCTCGGTGTGCAAGGGCGCATCAAGAGCCCCACGTATGCGGTGGTCGAGCCCCACAGTGCCGTGGCTTGCCCACTCATGCCCGCTGGCGTGCCGCTGCACATCTGGCACTTTGACTTCTACCGCTTCAACGACCCCCGCGAATGGGAAGACGCGGGCTTCCGCGAACTTTTCGCCAGCCCCGGTCTCAAGCTGGTGGAGTGGCCCGAACGCGCCGGCGAATTTCTCCCGGTGATCGATCTGCAGATCGACATCCAACCCGACGACATGACGACCTCCCCACCCACCGACCCGGAACAGGACACCCAGCGCACCGTGCAGGCCACGGCGCTCACCCCCACCGGCCAGCGCCTGCTGGAGGCGCTCGCATGAGCGGGGCCTTCACCCGCCGCACGATCTTGCGCACCGGCTCGCTGGTGCTGCTGCTGGGCGCGCAGCACCTCGCGCGCGGTGCCAGCGTGGTGGCCGTGCGCATCTGGCCGGCCGAGGACTACACCCGCGTGACCATCGAGTCCGACGGGGCGCTGCAGGCCAAGCAGTTCTTCGTCACCGACCCGCCGCGCCTGGCGGTGGACATCGAGGGCATCGACCTGCTGCCCGGCCTGCGCGAGCTGGTGGGCAAGCTCAAGTCGGACGACCCCAATATCGCCGGCATTCGCGCGGCGCAGAACGCACCCAACGTGGTGCGCCTGGTGATCGACCTCAAGAAGCCGATCAAGCCGCAGGTGTTCAACCTGGAGCCAGTGGCGGCCTACCAGCACCGGCTGGTGTTCGATCTGTACCCCGTGAACCCGCCCGACCCGCTGGAGCAGCTGATCGCCCAGCGCATCAAAGACATGGACGCCGCCAGCGAGCGCGCCGCGCGCCTGCTGGGCCTGGAGGCCGACAAGGTCACCAAGCCGGCCACCCGCGCAGACGACCCGCTGGGCGACCTGATCGCAGGCCGCGAGCAGCCCAAGCCGCCCACCAGCGCCGACAAGACGCCCAGCGCGCCCGACACTGAAGACACCAAGGTGGCGGGCAGTGGCAAAGGCAGCCCGGCCAAACAGCCGCCTACGGGCAAGGGCAAGACGGAGCGCCTGATCATCGTCGCGCTGGACCCGGGCCACGGCGGTGAAGACCCCGGCGCCATCGGCCCCGGCGGCACACACGAGAAAAAAGTGGTGCTGCAGATTGCGCAGAAGCTGCGCGACCGCATCAACGACACGCGCGTCAATGGCAACCCCATGCGCGCCTACATGACGCGCGACAAAGACTTCTTCGTACCGCTGCAGGTGCGTGTGCAGAAGGCACAGAAAGTACAGGCCGACCTGTTCATCAGCCTGCACGCCGACGCCTTCCTGACTCCACGCCCACAGGGCGCCAGCGTGTATGCGCTGAGCACACGCGGCGCCAGCAGCGCTGCGGCGCGCTGGATGGCCGACAAGGAAAACGCGGCCGACCTCGTGGGAGGCCTGAACACGAAAGCGGCCGACGCCAACGTGCGCCGCGCCCTGCTAGACATGAGCACCACCGCGCAGATCAACGACAGCCTGAAGCTGGGCACTGCCATGCTGGGCCACGTCAAACGCATCGGCAAGCTGCACAAGCCGCAGGTGGAGCAGGCCAACTTTGCGGTGCTGCGCGCGCCCGACATCCCCAGCGTGCTGGTGGAAACGGCGTTCATTAGCAACCCAGACGAAGAGAAGCGCCTGAACGACCCGAAGTACCAGGACGACCTGGCCGACGCATTGCTGCGCGGCATCGTCGCTTACTTCTCCAAAAACCCGCCGCTGGCGCGCAACCGGCAGATCTGAAGCGCGGCGGCGCTCAGCCCTCGAGCTGCAGAAACACCCGCCCCGCTTCGATGCGCACCGGGTAGCTGCGCACGGCCTCGGTGACCGGCGCGCACGTGGGGCTGCCGTCGCGCACGTCGAACTTGCCCTGGTGCAGGGGGCATTCGATTTCATGGCCTTCCAGGAAACCGTCGCACAGGCGGGCGTGGCCGTGGGTGCAGAGGTTGTCGGTGGCAAACACGCTGCCATCGACCTTGTAGAGGGCGATGTCGCGGCCCGCCACTTCCACGCCAATCACGTCGTCGTCGGGCACATCGTCGATGGCGGAAGCATCGGTCCAGCCAGGCAGGGAATGGGTGCTCATGGTCGTCTCGCTTCAGTTTTCGGGCTTGAGGCCGGCACGCAGGATCACGGGCTTCCAGCGCGCCAGCTCGTCGTTCATGAACTTGTTGAGCTCTTGCGGTGTGCTGCCCACGGGGTTGAAGTACGCGCCCTGCAAGCGCTGGCGCGTCTCCGGGTCTTTGAGCACGGCGGCAATTTCGCGGCTCATGCGCTGCACCACCTCGGGCGGTGTGCCCTGCGGCGCCATGTAGGCAAACCAGGGTTCGGCCTGAATGTCGGGGATGCCGGACTCGCGCAAGGTGGGCAGCTCGGGCAGCAGGTCAAAACGCTGGGCTGACGTGACCGCCAGCGCCTTGAGGCGGCCGGCCTTGACCTGCGGCATGACGGCCACCGGCGGCAGACACGCAAAGTGCACGTCACCCGCGATGAGCGCGGTGACCGCCTGGCCAGAGGACGCGTACGGAATGTGGACCGCGAACGACTGGGTTCTGAGCTTGATGAGCTCCACGCCCAGGTGCGCAATCGAGCCGCTGCCGGTGGACGCAAAGTTGTACTGACCCGGGTTGCGCTTGAGCGCCTCCAGCCAGCCCTTTACGGAGTCCACGCCCATGCTGTTGGACACAGCACACACGTTGGGCGTGGTGGCCGCCAGGGTCACGGGCGTGAGGTCGCGAAACGGGTCGTACGGCAGGCGCTTGTAGAGCACGGTGTTGTAGACCAGCGGCGCGTTCACCGACAGCAGGAAGGTGTAGCCATCGGGCGTGGACTTGGCCACCTGGTCGGTGCCGCTGTTGCCGCCTGCGCCCGGCTTGTTCTCCACGATCACGGCCTGCCCCAGGCGGGTGGCCAGCTTTTCGTTGATGACGCGCGCCAGGATGTCGGGCGACGAGCCGGCCGCAAACGGCACGACGATGCGCACGGTGCGCGCGGGCCAGTCTTGCGCATGGGCGGCGGTGCCGAGCAGCGCGATCAATGCGCAGGCCATCGGGCGGATGAGTTTCATGGGTTCTCCTCGGTGTTTTCCATGTCCAGGTGATCGCGCTGCTCGCGCGCAATGAAGCCCGCCACCATGGCGCGGTAGCAGGCGTCCACCACTTCGGGGTAGGCGCCGGTCTGTTCGGCCAGGCGTTTCACCTTGTCGAACACCTGCTGCTGGCGCTGCGGGGCAGACACCTGAAATGCATCGCGCTTGAAGCGCGCGGCGTCTTTCACATAGCGGCCGCGCTCGGCGAGCAGGGCCACGATCTGCTCGTCGATCGCATCGATGCGCTCGCGCACCTGCGCGAGGTTGTCGCACAGCGGCACATAGGCCGGGTCGCGGAAGCGGCGCAACGGCGCGCCGTGGGGTTCGGGCTCTGTGCCGGGCTCGGTGTGGGATGGAGTGGACATGTCAGATGGGATAGATGATGGAGTTCGGGATCATTTCGCTGTCGTACACGCACAGGCGCGACGCGAACTTGAGCCCTTCGGGCGTGCGCACGATCACGTCGATGTAGCGCCCGACGTTGAACACCGTCGATTCGCGCGAGAGCTTGGTGCGAAACACGGCGTAGTTGGCTTCCACCTCGAAGCGGTCGCCCTCGGCTTTGTGCACCAGGGGCGCACCGACCACATGGCGCTGGTAGTACGGGTCGTGGAACAGGGTTTCCTGAATGCCGTAGGCGCGGTCCTTCAGCATGCCCTTGCTCTCGAAGGACAGCGTGGCCAGCGGAAAGCCGCGCTCGTGGTTTTCGCGCGGAATCAGCTTGTAGACGCAGTCCTCGATGAAGAACTCGGGCCATAGGTTCCAGTCGCCGGAGTCGACCGCCTGCGCGTAGTCGGCATAGAGCCGCGCAATGGCCATGTGGTCTTCAAAGCTCAGGCGGCTGGTGGTGTGTTGGGGTTCGCTCATGCTCAGGCCTCCATCACTTCGCGCCAGTAGGCGTACATGCCGCGAATCAGCGTTTCGGTGACCATGTGATCGGTGTCGCCTACCTCGCGCCCGCCCAGCTCGGCCAGCGCGCGGTGATACGGCTTTTGCTCAAAGCCCTGCTGCGAAAACTCGATCACCTCGCCGTCGTCGGCCGACACAAAACCGGCGGGGCCAAACAGGTTGGCCTGGCGCAGGCGTCGCTGGGTCATCTCGGGGGTGTCGTCTTCGAAGCCGAAATGCGTCCAGACGAAGTCGAAGGCACCGTGGCCATCGGGCTGGATGTGGCGCGTGGACACGCTGTTGACCTGCTGCTGCAGGATCACGCTGGGGAACAGCGTCATCATCACCGCCGTGGGGCCGTCCCACCACGCCTCGGGCACGATGTCCAGAAAGCGCGGGTCGTGCAGTTGCATGCTCTCCTTGAAGCTGGACACCTGCGTCACCTGCTCGGCCTTGCCCGACTGGCCGCGCGTGGAAATCATGGCGGCGTGTCGGTGGCGCGCGTCCATCTTCAGCTCGCTCTTGTTGTCCGCGCGCCAGAGGCCGAAGGTGACGAACCAGGTGTGCAGCAGGCCCGGGTGATAGGGGTCCTTGATGTTCTCCTGCATGAGCTTCCAGTTGCCCGGAATGCGCTGGCGGTTGTAGCCCAGGATGGTGAGCTTGCGGCCGTTGAAGAGGCGGTCGAAGTAGCCCAGGATGGTCGGCCCCATGAAGTCCTCCAGCGACTCGACCTCGTGGTCGAAGCTGGCAAACACCACCCCACCGCGCGTGGCCACCTTGAGCTTGTTCAGGCCGTGGTCGGCCGTCTTGAAATCAGCGGGCATGCCGCCGTTGACCTTGCCGTCCTGCTTCACACCGCGGCGAAACGGCACGCCCTGCAGATCGCCCTTGAGCGTGTAGCTCCACTGGTGGTAGGGGCAGACAAACTCTTTCTTGTTGCCATGGCGCTCGCGGCAGAACTGCATGCCGCGGTGCGCGCACACGTTTTCCACCACGCTGATGCTGCCGTCGGCATCGCGCACCATGAGCACCGAACGCTCGCCCACCACCGTGCGCTTGTAGTCGCCCGCGTTCGGCACCTCGGCTTCCAGGCCCACGTAGTTCCAGTGCCGGGTGTAGAAGAACCGCTCCAGTTCCTTCTTGTGCTGCCCGTCGTCGGTATAGGCCATGAAGGGAATGCGGCTGGTGCCTTCGCTCTCCCAGCGGATCTGCTGCGGGAACGTGCCTTCGCCCTGCGGGGTGGTGGGGGTGGTCATGGGGTCTCCTTTTTCAAGTGCCGCTGGCGTAGAACGCATCGGCGTAAATCTGCTCGGGCAGCACACCCAGGCGGCTCACCAGCCGCGAAGTGGCTTCCACCATGGGCGGTGCACCGCAGAGGTAGGCGCGAAAGCCACTCAGGCTGGGCCAGTCGTGTTCGATGGCGTCCGTCACCAGCCCGCTGCGGCAACCCGGCGCGCGGCCCGAGGCCACCACCGTGTGCACCTGTAGCGCGGGGCAATTCGATTGCAGCTCGGCCAGCCAGCCCTGTCCGTACACGTCGCGCTCGGCGCGCACGCCCAGGTAGAGGTGGATGGGGTTTTGCATGCCGGCGGCCACCACACCCCGCACGATGGACAGGATGGGCGCCAGCCCCGTGCCACCCGCCACGCACAGCATGGGCCCGGTGTGCTTGCGGCGCAGGTAGGCCGAACCCAGCGGGCCGGTCACGCGCACGGTGTCGCCCAGCTTGAGGTCGTTGGCGATGTAGCCACTCACGAGCCCGTCGGGCACGCAGCGCACATGAAACTCCAGCTCGCCATCGGTGCACAGGCTGGCCATGGAATACGGGCGGATGTGGTCGGGCGTGAATTGCAGCTGCACATACTGCCCGGGCGAAAAGTCCAGCGGCTTGGCGGGTTTGAGGCGCAGCCGCCGAATGTCGTGCGTGGGCGCATCGATGCCCACCACCGTGGCCTTGACGATGCGCGCGGTGTGCACCACCACTTCGTCAGGCTCGGCAATTTCGACCGTGCAGTCCTCGGTGATGAAGGTCTGGCAGGCCAGCACGGTGTCGGCGGCTTCCAGCGCCTGCGGGGGCCGCTGCTCGCCACCCGCCTCCAGCACCTGGCCGGCCACCACCTTGCAACGGCAGGTGCCACAGCGCCCCGCCAGGCAGCTGTACGACACCGGGATGTCGTGCGCGCGCAGCGCCTCCAGCAGGTTCACGCCAGCTTCCACGCGAAGCGTGCGCTCGAGCGGGCGTATGTGGAGGTCCATCGGCGTTGTCTCTGATGTGGTGTGGGGGAACGGCGGCCATGATCACGGCCGCACCACAATCAGTCAATGCAATGAGATCGATGAACCGTATCATTCAGATCAATAACGCAAACCGGATTGCAAGGCACGCCCATGAAGCTTGAAGAGATCGACCTGAACCTGCTGGTGGTATTCAACCAGCTGTTGACCGAGCGCAAGGTGTCCAAGGTGGCCGAGAACCTCGGCCTGGGCCAGCCGGCCGTGAGCAATGCGCTGGCTCGGCTGCGCAAACTGTTTGACGACGAGCTCTTTCTGCGCACCGCCCAGGGCATGCAGCCCACGCCCTTTGCCGAGCAACTGGCCGAGTCGATCGGCTATGCGCTGGGCATGATCCACAGCGCGGTGAACGCGCGCAGCTCGTTCGACCCGGCCACCAGCCAGCGCAGCTTTTCGGTCGGCATGACGGACATTGGCGAGATCTATTTCCTGCCGCGCCTGATGCAGCGCATCCAGCAGCTGGCCCCCGGCGTGACCATCAGCACCGTGCGCAACACCTCACTGCACCTGCGCGACGCCATGGAGGCGGGCCAGGTGGACCTGGCCATCGGCCTGCTGCCGCAGCTCAAGTCGGGCTTCTTTCAGCGCAGGCTGTTCGATCAGCGCTACGTGTGCCTCTTCCGCCAAGGGCACCGGCTGGATGGCAAGCGCATGAAGGTGGCCGATTTTTTTGCGGCCGAGCATGTGGCCGTGGTGTCGGCCGGCACCGGGCACGGGCAGGTGGACGAGATACTGGACAACCACACACCCAGGCGCCGGGTCACGCTCAAGGTGCCGCACTTCGTGGCCATCGGCCATCTGCTTCAGTCCACCGACCTGATCGCCACCGTGCCCGAACGGCTGGCCGAGCGCATGGTGCAGCCCTTTGGCTTGAAGTACCTGCCCCACCCGGTGGAGCTGCCGCGCATTGCGATCAATGTGTTCT
>CALRUK020000021.1:0-88065 GCA_943371335.1 Synechococcus sp. UW140
ATCCCGGTGCGCCCCGAGTTGCCCACCGCGTCGGTCGGTTCGTCGCACAGCGACCACCGCCGCCGTGGACAACTCTGTACCTCTTCAACCCGCACGCAGTCTCTTTATCTCTCGGGGTAAAACTGTTCAGAGAAGCGGGGCCACTTCTCAACATCACACCTAGAGCGTTCGAATCGCCGAATTCTCGGAGTTCGTCTTCAATAACGAAGTTTCGCCTGACTTCAGAGGGTGATTGCACGAAGTCAATGATGAGGCGGTGTATGTGATATCACAAAATTCCATTCATCGGAAATCCCTCATTATTTCGGGTTTGCCGCCGATGGGTCTAGGCGATGTCGATAGACAGACGTAATCGTTGACTCACCTATCTGGGAAGTGTGAAATGCTCGAAGACTCAAGGGGGACGCATCTAAATGCGAAGGAAGAATCCGGTGGTGATGATATCCATCCAATCCGTGTCAAGCGAGACTTGCGAATTTGCTTGGTGGTTCGCTCGAACATGCGCGTGACGACAACGCATCATGCGGGCGTAACGACACTCGCGTGGTCCGAGTCCAGTTCCAAGAGTCGCAATCTGAAGCCGGTGGTTGAACTCGTTGAGAAGCTGTTTTTGCAGGTTCTCGCCGTCGAACGGAAACATCTGCGCTCAGAGGTGGGTCTCTATGTTAAGGATGGCGAGCATCGCCCGATGGCAAGCTTTGTCGTCCAGGCGTCTGGGTTGAGTGACGATCGTCTGAAGAAGACCCTAGGTCTGATGGCCGCAGTGCCGACGCTGGTGATGAATGGGGCAGGATCAGCAGCGTCGTTGGCGTGTTTGTCGCCTACCGAGCTTGCCCAGGTCGAAGGGGTCGTGGATGCCATTCTGATGACCTGTGGCGGAAGAACGATTCCCGAAGATATCGAAGTCATCGTCGATGATGAAGCCTTGGGCTCGTTGCGATCCAGGTTCGCAGCATCACCCAAGAGCGGCAACCTTGCACCCGAGCGCAAGCGGATTGAGGGCTACGTGGTCGGATTTTCGATCAAGAAGGGTTGGGTCGAATTCGAAGAGATGTCGGGGCGCAATCATGAAATCAGGGCCAAAGTGGGCTCATTGGACGCCGTGCAACTGGGGAATCTGATGAATAGCAGAACCGTGGTCACGGCCGAAGTCGACACGACCACGCTGCCGTCTGGCAAGCTAAACAACGAGCTGGTGAGCCTCCACCCGCGTTAAAGCCTTCGCTGTCATTTCGCGTGCCAGTTCTGGGTGGCTGGCACGCAGCATGAACAGGTGAACAGTGAGCAGGGCAATCAACTCGTACGTTGTCTCCACCAGGGCCCCGGTGTTTTCCGCTGGAACAGCCACGCAGCGGTGCAGAGCAAGGCTCCTGGACAGCGCCGCCTTCACGGTGTCCAACTGGTAGTTCGGCTTCAGCCGTGCGGGAGGGGCGCCCTTCTTTTTGGAGGTCGTGGGTTCACGCCGCAGCGGTACGGGTGCTTCCGTCAGCTGAAGCTGAGCGCTGTTTGCCCATTCCACAACCGGTGGAGCCAGATCGGGCGATTTGAGGATCTTCAGGTGCTGGCGATCTATCCCCCATTGGCGCATGAGGCTCTGCAGGAACAGGAAGTGCTCTGGCCGAAAAAGAACGATCTGCCTTGATGGGCCGATCATGGTCGCAGGGAGCAAGTTTTCGGACAAAAGCGATGAATCCCAGGGGACTGAGTCGAATACATCTGACGATGCGCGATCGCGAAAGCGCTGCAGCTTCTCATCTCGAATTTGCTGCGCGAACGGGTGCAGTCGATCCTTCGTCTGCTGGGTTCGTTTCAGCGTGCCGTAGGCCTTCACGGCCTCCTGTTCGAGCCAGGCGAGGTCTTGTGCGTGTTCAAAACTGAGATCGCACTTCTGGGCAACCAGTGGTACCGCTATTCCCTTGGCGATCATGCTGAGCGCAAACAGTGCCTTGGCCGATGTCGGTTTGAGGTGGTCTGGTTTCGCTGCTCGAGTCGCCGGAGGCGCCAAATAGTCCTCGATGGATTCAAGCGCGTCGAGATCAATCGACCGTCGGGCCGGCAGCGTCTGCTCAACCTGCGCCGCTCCGCGATGCAGAGGAATGCGGGCGTAAGTGAGTTCAGGAATGAGGTGGATATAGCTGCGCAGCGCTGTCCGTGGATGGCTGTGTCCCATGAGCCTGGCCAAACCCCAGACGCTGCGGCGAGTCGTTTTGGTGTGGCACAGCACGGTTGCTCGCACATGGTCCACCCACTCCCCACTGGGTGCGGTCTCAAACATTGCGCCCCTGAGCGTTTCGATTCCATCCAGGAGCATCGATGCAACCAGATTGGCAAACGCGTGGCGAGCCGTATGAAGGCTCACGCTGGCGTCGGAACAGGAGAGCTTGAGTTGATGCGCCACATGTGCGCGCATTTTCATGTTGGCGCCCAGACGCTCTTTGCCCGCGAGGTCTGGAAACAATGCGGCGACGCTGCCCCGAATGCCCACTGTGTCGAGGAGGTTCCAGTGTCGTTCGATCAGACGATCTTCGAACTCCGTGAGAGCGAAGAGCAACGGAACTTGCCGACGCGCGTTGTCGGTCTTGAGCTTCCTGTGGCGGTTGTTTCGCACAAGCACTAAGCGGGACCGCTTTGGTCCGGATCTAAGGGCCTCCTCGGGACCATCAAGCCAATCCGCCGTGGTCAAGTTGCTGGCCTCCGCTGCGCGAAGACCGAAGCGGTAGCTCAGCAAAATCAGCAGGCCTGCCTGTGTCTCGTCGAGTGAAGCATCTTCGGCATTTCCAACGAGAACCGACAAGGCATTCAGGTATTCGCGCTCAAGAATGATTCTTGGCGAGATGGAAAGCGTCTCTTCCGCCGACCCGATCTCGGACCAGTCGGCATCCTCGATGGAGTAGTGACGAAGCGCGAAGCGATGGAACTTGCGCAGCAGGCTAAGTGCCAGGTTCCAGGTCCGATACCGACTGGGACTCCCGTCGACAACGCCGCGATCGCCGGGCGGTTCCGTGTTCGACGTTTCAGAGTCCCGCATGTCGACCTTCAGCTGGCGACGTGCTTGCATGATGTTGGCGTAGAGCTCGGTCACTTCCTCTTCTTCGCACTTAGTGAGGTCAATCTCGTACGCCATTTGTTCGAAGCAAGCGCTCAGAGCGACGAAGTACCGACTGATCGAGCTGATTGCCAGGGGGCGGCCGTTCGTTGACATCGCGAGCAACGAGCGAATCCAGTCGACGAAGATCCGGCAAGTGACACTGGCCTGAGAGCTGTGCTCGAGGATGCTTCGAAGCTCCGCGTCCAAGTCGCGCCGCACACTGGTCCTTTTAAGACTGGCACTATTGATGGCGGCATAAGTCGCTTTCATCAGCGAGCGAGCCTCCCGCTGCAAGGTAATCTTTGCCGGTGTCGCTTCTGGTTCCGCGATGCCGTCGGTGACTGTCGTTGATGCAGCGGCCTCGCGGCGCGAGTTTCTCCGCCTTAACGCCTGAGATTTGACCTTGACGCCGGTCGGCGCGGAGAACCGCGAATCTAGTACGACCGGAGTGAATTCAGTCTCTGCTATGCCCTCGGTTGACAGGGATTCAAACGCGATGGTTTGGGCCGCACCAAGTTCCATGGCGCGATCGTCCGAGTCATCCCGGCTTTCCGATTTCTCTGCGCTGGTATCCGGGGCCTGGATGGACAGGTGAATCAGAGCCTGCTTTCTGTGCAGTCGATACCAGCTGGGGTGATCCAGGCCGACGCTCACCAATGAACCATCTAGGTAGCCGGCAGACAGGCCTGGGAGCTGCTGCCAATTCACCTGTTGGACAAGGGCGCACAGCCGCTTGAAGAGCTGTTCGTAGGTGAGAGACTTGCTGTTCAGTTCAAGGAGCCCAGCGAGCTTCTTGAACTCATTCCTGATCACCCGGTTCTGGAGCTTCGGGCCGTCGTCCGGTGTCAGAGACCGCAAAAGGGCGCTGGCGGTAGCGGTGGACAACGCGAAGCGCGTGCAGGGGGCCGTCGGAAACTTGTCCAGGAACCTGGTGTGTTCCAAATACCAGTTTCCTTCCAGGCGAACCACTCGGACATCCTGACTGGTCAGAAGCGAGCGCACCACAGCCATGTTGGCCACTCGTGATTCGACAATCACGCCAGCGATCGCGGCCGCCATGCACTCACGCACGTCCAGGCTGGAGAGGTCCAAGGTAATGAACCAGTTCGAATGCCACTCGGAGACCTGCATGAAGCTTTCTCTGGCACCCGCGGAGTCGGCTGTAAACGGTGAGGGTTCTTCAAGCCGCGGCAGATAGCGCCGCTTCACGGGAAGGACGAACTGGTGCACATCGCGGACCCGCTGGATCCATTCGCAGAGCACTTCGTAGCGCAGTGCGGCCCGTGGGTGAGGCAAATCGTCACCTCGCTGGCGATTCGGCAGGTCGGTGCGCCGTCGCAGCACGAGTTGCTCGAGTCGCTCGACGTCGCCCATGTCCAGTAGGTGCAGGTTGTTGTGCTCCCTGTTTCTCTCCTTCAGGTACCGGTCGATGTCTTGCCGGGCCTTCTCGCGTGCAACGAGGTTGGCGCGCAGCGTGCGGGCAGCACGGGCTTCTCGGCCATAGCGGGCTTTTGCATCCTTGGGCCTGGATAGCTTGGGCGCTGGAGGCGCGGCGATCTGTGGAGGGGCGACCAAGAGCCTGGGTTTTGAAACGCCGAGCGCTTTGACAGATTCGGCCAGCAGTTTTCGGACGGTATCAACGTCGGCCTGCCAAGTTCTCGCGGAATAGGGCCCCCAGGTGGCGGTGCCAGACTCGGCGTGCCCCAGAAGCCCGTTGATCACTTCGTGGTCCGCTCCTTGGCTTTTGAGCCAGGTTGACTGACGATGCCGCAGCACGTTGATCTGCATTTCAAGGGTGAATCCTCCCAGGGTTTCTAGGGTTTTCTCCCCGATCTCAACGGTGCGCAGACTGTTCTCTTCTTTGAGCAGGTAGAAGAAGAACGGAATCTGGGAGCTGTCTCGCTTTTGAGAGAGCAGGTCGATTTCTGCGCTCAAATCCAAGTCAAGCGTCTTCGCGATGCTCGCGAGCCCTTTGAGGTGTTTCAGGTAGCGAGTCCGGATCAGGCCTGCGACTGTGAGATCGATCGGGATCAAGCGACCGGCGTGCATCAGACTGGAGACCTTGTCCTCGACGTAGACCGTGCCTTGCTCGAGGTCGAAGTCACTGGGCGCCTGAAACGGTGAGTTCACGGGTCGGGCACCGCTCGTGCTCAGCAGTGCCACGACGACGTACGTCGCCATGGCGTTGTGATGCTCCAGCCACATGTTCGGCTCGTTGGCCAGACTGTTGACGCCATCAAGAAGGAATTGAAGGCGGTCTTTGATCCATTCGTCTTTGACGTGGAGGGCACTGCCCACGCTGTTGAGAGCACCCGTCGCGCTTGCATGCTGAGCCGTCAGCTTGGCGCCCGTGCCAAGCCGGGCGAGCCGGGACGCTGCCGATTGGTCGTAAGCCGCATAGGCGCAAGCACCGGGAAGCGCGCTGCGAGAGTTGCTGCTCAACAAATGAGTCAGCACGGGGTCGTCGGAGTCCTCGAACACGAGCTGGGCAGCCCAGCCGCCGAACATGGCCGGAGTGATCCGCGGCGTGACGCTTGTCAGGGCTTCTTTCACCCTTCTCTCTACGTCCAGTGTCGTGCCGAACCAGCCTTCCAACTTCGTCGCCGCGGGGTCTGGCTGTGCACGCTGGGCGAGAAAGGCGGTAACCGCCGCGCCCGTCTGAAGGACGAGACGCTCGGCCAGAGGCTGGATATGGGCAAGCGCGGCCGAACCAGGCTCGGCGCTTCGATCACGACGTGGCCGAAGGCGGTGAAGAAATCTCCCTTGCGGGTCCCAGCGCCAATCGTCTGTGGATTCGCTAGAAATCTCCAGGCGCAGCACCAGGCGCACAGACAAGCAGGTCTGCGCAGCCAGGTAGGTGAGAACAGCGAGGTCGTGATCGGGGTGCTCAGGTTTGCGCCAAAGGCTTTTCCACCAGTTCTTGAGAAGTTCGCGCTCGTGGGGGTTGGGTTTGCTCCAGGAATAGGGGAGGCGCTGCTGTTCTTCCACCGAGAGCAATTGGAGGACGGTGGTCTGCTTTGCCTGCTGCAAGGACGATTGGTTCTTGTCAACAGCGACCCATTCGAAGTCCGTGGACCGGGATTCCGTGCTTCCGTGCTCCATTTCGGCCTCCCAATCGGTCGGCAGATCGTCCAGGTCTTCCAGCCAATGGGCGCTCAGTTGCCCCGCGACCGAGGCCGGTGAGCGTGGGGGCAAGGCCGAGTAGGGGGAAGGAGCAACTGGAACGGCAACTGTTGGTTCGCTGTCGCGCGAGAGGACTTCGAGGTCCTCGTCGTCCGGCGCATCGATATGGGCCAATGCGCGCAAGAAGTCCCTGCGACTGCTTTCACTACCTGGCTGCTTGTAGGTTCTGCGGGCATAGTCAACGAGGTGCTCGTGCAGCGCTCTGTAGTCTTCATCGGGCCCCAGCAGCTCCCGCATCACAGGCGTCCAGCGGCCCGTTCCGGTTGTCTCCCGAATGCACATGCGGATGGCCAATCCGATGCGGGTTCTGCGTCTGCCAAGCTTGTCTCCACGGGCCTTTGCCTCCAGATATTGGAGGACCCACCACGCACGCAGGGTCTCCAGCCAGGCGTCGTTGGCGGGGGTATTCGTGGAAATCCGGCGAACCATGACAGCTGCCAAGGGGTGTTTTGACATGGCGCCGTCCTTCATCTGCTGAAGAATCGGTGTGTCCATGCGCAATGGCCGGTAGTGCTTTTGTATCAGTGGCGAGGTTGCGTAGGCGTCGCCGAGGGCGAGCAAATCGTCGACAAAATCGACCTCTGGAGCCCAGCGCTGGAGCCGCTCGCGGGGGCCTTCTTGACCCAGATAGTTCAGCGCTGTGCCGAGATACTCATCGGAACGCAGGGCATACTGGATCAACCCGAGCGGTTGTTCCAGGCCGAGTTGGCGAGCCCAAATCTCTGCTGCAGAGGGTACTTCGGTGTACCCAATGGTCACTCCCGCGGTGGCTGGGCTTGGGCTAGCGGCTGGGTGCGTTTGGGTTTCGGCGGGGTCGGGTCTTTTCAACTGGGGTGGCTCGCGAGAAGAGGGGTCCTCTTTATCGGCCATTTTTCCCTCTGGAACAGCCCTTTTGTGCCCGACCTGAACCAAAGGCCAAAGTTACAAACCTACAAGCAAGGATCAAGCTCATAACCCTCGGAAACGAGGGCTTTTTTGTTTTGCGGCCTTCACAGATCTTGATGATGAAGATCTTCGCCCTGCGCCAGGTGTTGGGGTGCCGATAGCGGAAGCGCAGGTGCTGAACGAGCTACACAAGAAAGGCCTGAGTGGCCTTTCGCCGTTTTTGCCAGCGTTGCCCGAGGTATGTGATGTGCGCGGCGCCTGAGGCGGCGAGGAACCCTGCTCCCCAGGGCCACGCGGCTTCCTGGAGCGCGCAGCGCAGGGCCAACATCAGGCACAAGCCGGACAGCAGGTTCCACTGAAAGTCCTTGGGTGCGATTCCTTGGCCCGTGACCCGGTGGTAAACCGCCAGGGCCAGCCATTCTGCCAAGGTGATGGCAATGGCGACATCCACCAGCCACGCGCTGCTCCAGAGTGATGCCACGTTCAGCCCTCGATGCCTGGCTCGACTCTGAACTTCATACCCGCGCCAGACCGAGCAGGTGTCCCACGTCCTTGAGGAAGATGCGCACGTGCGCCATCGGCTTCTTGCGGGTCAGCCGCTTGTTCATGTAGGAGTCAAAGGTGAGCTGCTGCACGTCGCGGTCTTCGCAGATCTTGACGAAGCGTTCGCGTCGCCGTTCGCTGCTGTACCAGAACCACTGCATCACGCCCAGCACGCGGAACACGGTGCCATGCAGCTTCATGAATTTCTTGCGTGCCAGGCGCAATGCGGCGGGGTTTCCGCTCACGAGCAGGGTCTGCGCGGCCTCGGCCGCAAGCTGACCACCGACCATGGCGTAGTAGATGCCTTCGCCAGAGGCCGGCGCCACCACGCCAGCCGCGTCACCGGCCAGCACCACGTCGCGGCCGTTGTCCCAGCGCGGGAGCGGCTTCATCGGAATCGGTGCACCTTCGCGCCGCAGCGTCTCGGCGCCAGCGAGTCCGCACACATCCCGCATGTGCTGCACAGAGCCTCGCAGTGAAAACCCCTTGTCGGCGCTACCGGTGCCGATGCTCAGCGTGTCGCCGTGGGGGAAGACCCAGCCGTAGAAGTCGGGTGAGAAGCGGCCTTGGTAGTAGACGTCGCAACGGCTGTCGTCGTAGTCGACGGGTCGTTGTGCTGCTGCCGGGGCCTTCAGGATCTCGTGGTACGCGAACACGTAGCGTGTGCGCTCTGCACCCGGCACGCCGCCTTGGCGGGCCACTTCCGAGCGGGCGCCGTCTGCGCCGACCACACAGCGCGCGCGAACCATGCAGGGAAGGCCGTCGCTCTGCGCACGGCGTTCCCGCACCGTGTAATGAACCTCGGTGAGGCCTTCGGCATCGCGGGCCAGCGAGACAAACTTGCCGGTGCGCCGCACGGCACCCGCCGCCTGCGCACGGGCCCGCAGCCATTCGTCGAAGCGGTCGCGATCGACCATGCCGACAAAACCGTTGTCGATGGGGATGTCCACCCGGTGGCTGGATGGCGCGATCATGCGCGCGCACCGCGCCTTGGCCACCAGGAGTTCGTCGGGAATCTCGAAGTCTTTGATCAGCCTGGGCGGGATCGCGCCGCCGCAGGGTTTGACCCGCCCGGCCCGGTCCAGCAGCAGCACTGAGCGGCCCAGGCGTGCCAGTTCGTGCGCAGCCGTGGCGCCAGCGGGGCCGCCGCCAACGACCACCACATCAAAGATTTCGTTGCTGGTGTTCATGCGTTCAGCCGCGTGGGGCTCCGATGGCCACACCCACGGTGCGGCTGGGTGAGGCCGCCGCCGATCGTGGCGGTGGGGCGGAGATGCGCCAGGCCAGAAGAGCCGCGGCGATAAAGGTCAGCGCTTCAAGCGCAAAGACAAATGCGTACGCGGTTCCCGGGGCCGAAATGAGAAGGTGGGCGAGGTCGCTGGCGCCCGTGCCCACGAGACCGCCGAGCCCGAATGCGATGGCCTGCGCTGCGCCCCACAGGCCCATGCGCACACCCTCGCGCGAGCCCTGTCCCTCGTTGGCCAGCCGCATCATCGAGCCGATGGCACCGATGGAGAAAGCGCCATTCGCTGCCCCCAAACCGAACACGAGCGCCTTGAGCGCGTCACCTTGACCGCTGACGCCCGCCATCACCAGACCCAACAGCGCGAAGGCCGACGCGATGCAGCCGCCAATGGTCCAGCCGCGCAGGGAACCAAGCCAGCGCAAGGCGGTAAAGCGGGCGGCCAACGCGCCCGAGAGGGCGACCAGGAGCATGCCGCAGAGCACACCTCCGTGCTGCACGCCAGAGAGCTGGGTGGATGCGCCTGGGCTGTAGCCGAACACGGTACCGGCAAATGGCTCCAGGATCAGGTCTTGCGCGCTGTACGCGAGCATGGACACGAACACGAACACCGTGAAGCGCCGAGCGACGGGTTCGCGCCAGACCTCGGAGAGGGCTTGACGAAAGTCTGGTTTCGCCACGTGGCCAGCCTGTGCCTGCGCGGCATGGGTGACATGGCCCTCCAGGCCACGCAACGCCAGCAGCGTCACCCCGAAGGCCAGCAGGGAAACCGTTGAAGTCACCAGCAGCAAGCGCTCGGGTGAGTAGGGGTCCAGCCACTTGCCGGCCAGGCCGGCGGTGATGGCAAAGCCCGCGATCATCATCATCCAGACCAATGTGGCGGCACCGCCCCGGCGTGCATCGGGCACGCGCTTGGCCAGCATTACCAGCAGTGACGTGCCGCTGGCGCTCACGCCCAGCCCGACTAGCGTGAAGCCGAGCACGGCCAGCGCGATGCCCGCGGGACGGTGGGTCGCCATCCAGACGGTGCCCAAAGCGGCCACGACGCCACCCACGCCGAGCACCGCCATGCCGCCCACGATCCACGGTGTGCGCCGTCCGCCGACATCCGAGCCGTGACCCATGCGGGGCCGGGCCATCTGCACGAGGTAATGCAGCGCCACCAGAAAGCCGGGCAGCAGTGCCGGCAACGCCAGCTCGACCACCATCACGCGGTTGAGGGTCGATGTCGTCAGCACCACGATGGCGCCCAGCGACGCCTGCACAAGACCCAGTCGGGCAATGCTGGCCCATCCAAAAGGTTTCATGGCATCCCCCTCAAGGCAAAGGCGCTGACCATCATGCCGGCCACGAACAGTGGCACGCCAAACCCGCTGTACCAGAGAGCCCGGGCCGACGGGTCGGCCAGGAAGCGGCGCATCAGCACACCTTGCGCCACCAGCAGGGCTGCCACACCCGCGGCGTGGGCTGGTTGATCCCAATGCAGCAGCAGGCCGATCACCGCCACTTGCGGCAGCACCATGAACCAGCAGGCCACGCGCGCGGCCCGGTCCACGCCGAGTTGCACCGGCAGCGAACGCACGCCCATCTGGCGGTCACCGGCCACGGCCTTGAAGTCATTGAGGGTCATGATGCCGTGGGTGCCTGCGCTGTAAAGCGCCGCCAGCGCCAGGGACTCCCCGCCGGGCATGGCGCCGCCAGCCATCACCGCTGCGCCTGTGACCCACGCGATGCCTTCGTAGCTGACACCGCAGGCCGCGTTGCCCCACCAACCGTTTTCCTTCAGACGCACCGGCGGTGCGCTGTACGCCCAGGCCAGCAACAGGCCCAGCGCGGCGGCGCCGAAACCCCAGGGGCCCAGCGCGAGCGCCACCAGCAAGGACACACCCGTCCAGGCGATCGCGAGGTACAGGCCCCACTGGCCGGGCATGCGCCCTGAGGGAATGGGGCGCTGTGGCTCGTTGATGGCGTCGACGTGCCGGTCAAACCAGTCATTGACGGCCTGGCTGGTGGCGCAGACCAGCGGGCCGGCCAAGGCAATGCCCACAATGGCCATCCACCAGCGATCCTGCAGCGACACCCCGGAAGCCACCACCCCGCAGGCGAAAGCCCACATGGGCGGGAACCAGGTGATGGGCTTGAACAGCTCGGTGACGGCCGACAGGGCGGGGCGTTGCATCCGATGGGTTGTACGCCTGACACTTTGCTATGTCAATAGAAATTGACACTCCCCGCTGCCTTGTCCGATGGTCGCGTTCTTTCCACCCCGATGCACGTTGCTCGCCCCAAAAAAATCGAGCCCTCCAGGGGCTCGATCATTTGCTTACCAGGTGTGCCGAAACGAACTCAGTGCACGTCGTCGCTGGTGCCTTCGATGATGCCGAAGCGGCGCAGTTTGATGTAGAGGCTCTGGCGCGAGAGACCGAGCATCTCGGCCGCCGACGCGCGGTTGTCGCCCGTGAGCTCCAGCGCTGCCTCGATGCACAGCTGCTCGATGAGGTCGGTGGTTTCGCGCACGATGTCCTTGAGCGGCAGGCGGCCCACCAACTCGGTCATCTGGCTCGCCGAGCGGGGCAGTTCCTTGCTGGCGCGCGGGTCGTTGTTCAGCCGTCGGCCCATGTCGCGGATGGTGAAGCCCAGGCAAGGGTGGGCGCCACCCACCACCGACACAGCCGACACCTCCACCTCCGAGTGCGAGCCGAATTCGCCACGCAGCTGCGTGGCAAACAGCCGAACCGTGCCGTGCTGGCGCAGGTTGGACAGCAGAACCCGGAAGTCCACGCCCGTGCGTCCCAGCCAGCGGTCGAGCATCTCGCCGCGGGCCTGCTCTTCGGTGCTGAGCTGGCCCATGTCCAGGAAGGCACGGTTCACGCTGAGGATGCGCCCCTCGGTGTCTGTGACCACCAACGCGTCGGGTGCCGATTCCATCACCTGCATCAGCTGCTGGCGCGCGGCGGGCATGCTCAGCTCGGCCGCGCCTTGCCGGGTCACGCGCACCAGGAAATACAAGCGGTTGTCCTGGCGGAACTGCGTGGCCGTGATGAACATCGGTTCGTTGCTGCCCATCAGGCGCACCGGGCAGGGGTCGGCACGGCCGGTGGCGCGCAAGCGTTCCACCATGGTTTGCACGTCGGCCTGGTTGTCGGGGTGCAGGCTGTCGGTGAGCGACCAGCCTGGCTGGCGTGCAGCCTCACCCAGCAGTTCGTAGGCGGCGGGGTTGGCTTCTTCCAGCTTGTCGATGTCGCCCTCGAAGATCAGCACCGGCTCGGAGGCGAGCTGGAACAGCAGGCGGTAGCGGGTTTCGATCTGGCGCAGGCGCCAGTAGTCGCGCTCCATGGTCTGCTGAGCGGTGACCAGGCGCTGCTGCAGCACCTCTTGCGGGCGCAGATCGCGACCAAACGCGACGCTGCGAACCCCTCCGCCATCGCTGCGGATGGGGGCCACCGAGTAGGCGATCGGCAGATCTCCGCCGTCGTTGAGCCGCTGGTTCACCTGGCGCCAGCGCACGCCGTCCGAGGTCACTGCGCCCTGGGTCTTGAGCAAGGCCTCGATCTTGGGCTGGCTGTCGGCAGAAACGGTCTGCACCCACGATTTGCCCAGCCAGTGCTGGCAGCCGCTCTCAAGCATGTCTTCACTGCCCAGGGCCATGTCGCGGATGATGCCCTCGTGGTCGAGGATCAGCACCACATCCGCAGCTGCGGTGATCAGGTCAGCGACGGCATCCCCGCTCATGTCGGCCAGGAGCGGGACGGGGTTCAGAAACTGCCCCTTCACCATCGCTTGAATGCCCTGGGTCATCTGTACCTTCCGGTGATTGAAAGCAATAGCGTCTCGTTATTGCCAGTGGCCTAGGGGCGCAAGCGGCTGGTGGCGACCAGTTTTTCGGCTTGCGTTGGAGCGTGCGCGCCGTTGGTGATGATGGCGTCGGCCTGGATTTGTTCCCCGAACTCGGGGTGCAACTGAAAAATGGGCCCGCCGGCGATTATAGGGAGGCGGGGGTTCTGGCTGACCTGGCGGACCAGCTCCATGGCCGCACGCAGCCTGGGCACGCCGGCCTCGCTGCCCAGCGAAAACCCCACCACGTCGTACCAGTCGTTCTGCACCATCGTGGCCGCCGAATCGGTGGCGAGGAAGCAGGTGACCACGTCCCAGCCGGCCCGGTGAAACAGCTCTGCCACGATGGACAGGCCAAAGGTGTGCTGCTCGCCGGGGCAGGGCATGAGCAGGATGCGCTGGCGCTTCTCGTTCTGGGCGCTCAAGCCGAACTGGCTGGCCGTCGAGCTGTTTTCCCGCAGCACTTTCTGAAGGCGGCCCAGACCGACCGTGACCTCGGAAAAGCTGCACAGGTCGCGCTCCCACATCTCGCCCAAATGCCGGGCGACCGGGGACAGCAGTTCGAGAAAGATGGCCTCGGTCGGCACGCCGCGGTCGCGCAGCGTGATCACGCAGTCGCGCACCGCCCGGTCGTCTTCGTGAAGCACCAGCTCCGCGAACACGGCCACGTCTTCGGGCGTGACCCGCGGGTTGGTGGCGATGGGCGAAGAGGCGCATTCCTCGGGAACGCGGTGGGCCAGCATGAGCCGCGGAATGATCTCGTACTCGACCGCCTTGGACAGCAGCACGGCGCGCAGGCCGTCCTCACTGACCGGCATGTCGATCGAGGATCGCAGCAGTTCCTCAATGCCCGGCGGAACACCCACGGGGGTATTTTCCTCGGTCCAATCGTCGGCAAAACGGCCGGCAGGGGCATCGGTCTCGTGGGGAGACCTTTGCCTTGAATATGAGCCCATCCATGTCTCCTTGCGCTGGTGCGCTACTGCCGGTTCACGCAGGGGCCACGGTACTTTTGCCGGTGCTTTCTTACGCCACGCAAATGAGTTGCGTCGGGGCATTTCCGAGTCGGAAGGCATCTTTTTCAAGTCCGGGCGCTTCCGACTGTCTGCGTTTGTACTGCTGGCCGCTGCGATCGTCAAAACATTTTTGATGAAACCTGCAGGCACTTTAGCCAGCGCCGTTTTTGTGTCAAGAAAAATATACGTCAATTTAAATTGACACTTCCACCCGGAAGTTCTAAATTGGGCTCCGCAGCCACCAGGAGACATGACCGATGCTTGCCGAGAACCCCAGGTTGACACCTGAGCGCCCACCGCTTTACACGCCGCTGCAGCGCCAGCGCCGCGATGCGTCGGTGTGGACGCTCGTGCAGGGTGTCCTGGCCCCGGTGCAATTTCTGGTGTTTCTGGTGAGCCTGGCGCTGGTGTTGCGTTTTCTGCTCACCGGCGAAGGGGAGCAGGCCGCCACGCTGTCGGTCGTGGTCAAGACGCTCACGCTCTACACGATCATGGTGACCGGCTGCATCTGGGAAAAGGTCGTGTTCGGCCAGTACCTGTTTGCGCCGGCTTTCTTCTGGGAAGACGTGTTCAGCATGGCGGTGCTCGCGCTGCACACCGCCTACCTGCTGGCCTTGTTCAACGGCTGGCTCGATGCACGCGGCCTGATGTGGCTGGCCCTGGCGGCCTACGCCACCTACGTCGTGAACGCGGGGCAGTTCCTCTACAAGCTGCGCATGGCGCGGTTGCACGGCCAGTCCAGGCTGTCGCCCACCGGAGCCACGGCATGAGCACCACCACCGTGATCCCGATCCAGGCCGCTTCGCGCGGGTGCTCTGATGCGCCGGTGCTCAAGGAGCGCGGCCAGCGCGAGGTGTTCTGCGGCCTGACCGGGATCATCTGGCTGCACCGCAAGATCCAGGACGCTTTCTTCCTCGTGGTCGGCTCGCGCACCTGCGCACACCTCATCCAGAGCGCCGCCGGCGTGATGATCTTTGCCGAGCCCCGGTTCGCCACGGCCATCATCGACGAGCGCGACCTCGCGGGCCTGGCCGACTGCAACGAAGAGCTGGACCGCGTGGTCACGCGCCTGATCCAGCGCAGGCCGGAAATCAAGCTGTTGTTCCTCGTCGGCTCCTGCCCGTCCGAGGTGATCAAGCTGGACCTCTCGCGCGCGGCGCAGCGCCTGTCGACCCGGTTCAACCCCAGCGTGCGCGTGCTCAACTACTCGGGCAGCGGCATCGAAACCACCTTCACCCAGGGTGAAGACGCCTGCCTCGCCTCGCTGGTGCCCAGCCTGCCGGCGCCTGCCAGCGATGCCCCGGCCGAGCTGATGGTGGTCGGCACGCTGGCCGACGTGGTCGAAGACCAGTTCGCCCGCCTGTTCAAGCAGCTGGGCCTGGGCCCGGTGCGCTTCTTCCCGCCGCGCCAGGCCAACGATCTGCCGCCGGTGGGCCCGAACACCCGCTTCCTGCTGGCCCAGCCTTTCCTGGCCGATACCGCAGCGGCCCTGGAGGCGCGTGGCGCGCAGCGCCTGGCGGCACCGTTTCCACTCGGCGTGGAGGGCACGACCGCCTGGCTCCAGGCCGCCGCCCGCGCCTTCGGTGTGAAAGAACAAACCTTTGCCGACGTGACCGCACCGGCCCGCGAACGCGCTGCGGCCGCCCTGGCCCGCCAGCGCACCCAGTTGGCTGGCAAGCGCATCTTCTTCTTCCCCGACTCTCAGCTCGAGATTCCGCTGGCGCGCTTTCTCTCGCGCGAACTCGGCATGGCGCTGGCTGAAGTCGGCACGCCCTACCTGCACCGCACCCACATGGCCGACGAGCTGGCGCTGCTGCCCGAAGGCACGTTTTTGAGCGAAGGCCAGGACGTGGAAAAGCAGCTCGACCGCTGCCGCGCCGCGCAGCCCGACATCGTGGTGTGTGGCCTGGGGCTGGCCAACCCGCTGGAGGCCGAAGGCATGACCACCAAGTGGGCGATCGAGCTGGTGTTCACCCCCATTCAGGGTTACGAGCAGGCGCCCGATCTGGCCGAGCTGTTTGCCCGTCCGCTGGTGCGCCGTGCGCGTCTGTCGGTGGGCGCCGCATCTGCCCGCGCCGAGCCCTCTTTGCCTGCGGGTGCTGCCCGCACGGAGGCTCTGCCATGCAACTGACGCTCTGGACCTACGAAGGCCCGCCGCATGTGGGCGCCATGCGCATCGCCACCGCCATGAAAGGCGTGCACTACGTGCTGCACGCTCCGCAGGGCGACACCTACGCCGACCTGCTGTTCACCATGATCGAGCGCGACGCCCAGCGCCCGCCCGTGACCTACACCACCTTCCAGGCGCGAGACCTGGGCGGCGACACCGCCGAACTCTTCAAGAACGCCGCGCGCGAAGCTTTTGAGCGCTTTGCACCGCAAGCCATGATGGTGGGTTCTTCGTGCACCGCCGAGCTGATTCAGGACGACCCGGGTGGCCTGTGCAAGGCGCTGGATCTGCCGGTGCCGGTGGTGGCCCTGGAGCTGCCTTCGTACCAGCGCAAGGAAAACTGGGGCGCGGCCGAAACTTTCTACCAGATGGTGCGCCAGCTGGCCGACACCACGCAGCGCCGCGCGCCGCGCGAAGCCGGCCAGCGCGCCCGCTGCAACATCCTCGGCCCGGCCGCGCTGGGCTTTCGCCACCGCGACGACCTGCGCGAGATCAGCGGCCTGCTGATGGCGATGGGCATCGACCTCAACGTCACGGCGCCACTGGGCGCCACACCGGCCGACCTCGCGCGCATCGGTGACGCCGACTTCAACGTCGTGCTCTACCCCGAGATCGCGTCGGTTGCGGCCGGCTGGCTCAAGCGCACCTTCGGGCAGCCCTCGACGAAGGTGGTGCCCATTGGCAGCGGCGCCACGCGCGACTTCATCCGCGAAGTGGCCGCCCTGGCCGGCCTCGATCCGGACGAGGCGCTCAGCCGATGCGAAGGCCCCCATGCCCGCGCACCCTGGTACGCGCGCTCCGTCGACTCCACCTACCTCACGGCCAAGCGCGTGTTCGTGTTTGGCGATGCCACCCATGTGGTGGCCGCGGCGCGCATCGCCCAGGACGAGATGGGTTTCACCGTGGTGGGCCTGGGCACGTACAGCCGCGAGTTCGCCCGCGAAGTGCGCGAAGCCGCGGCGCTCTACGGCGTGGAAGCCCTCATCAGCGACGACTACCTTGACGTGGAAGCGCGCATCGCCGAGTTGCAGCCCGAGCTGGTGCTGGGCTCGCAGATGGAGCGCCACATGGCCAAGCGCCTGGGCATTCCCTGCGCGGTGATCTCGGCGCCGGTGCACGTGCAGGACTTCCCCGCGCGCTACTCGCCGCAGATGGGCTTTGAAGGCGCCAACGTGCTTTTCGACACCTGGGTGCACCCGCTGATGATGGGGCTCGAAGAGCACCTGATCGGCATGTTCCGCGGCGACGCCGAGTTCCACGAAGACGCCGCGCCGTCGCACCTGGGCGGCAGCGTGTCGCGCCCGGCCGCAGCGACGACGGCTGCTGAAGCCACCGAAACCGAGATGCCCGAGGCGGTCACCGCGCAGGCCGATGCCGCCATCGCTGCCGCCGCCGGCAGTTCCGCACAGGTGGTCGCCACCTGGGCCGCCGAGGCCGAGAAAGAGCTTCGCAAGATTCCATTTTTTGTTCGCGGCAAGGCCCGCCGCAACACCGAAACCTATGCCAGGGACAAAGGCCTGCCCTTGATCACTCTGGAGACGCTCTACGATGCCAAAGCCCATTTCAGTCGTTGACAGCAGGCCGCTGTCACCCAGCATGCGCGTCGTGCTGGTGACCATGGACAGCCACTCGGCCAGCGCCACCGAACGCGCCCACCGTTCGCTCGCGCGCAGCATGCCAGGGCTCTCGCTGCAGGTCCATGCGGCAGCCGAGTGGGGCGACGATCCGGGCGCGCTGGATCGCTGCAAGGCCGACATCGCCGAGGGCGACATCGTGATCGCCACGATGCTGTTTCTGGAAGACCATTTCATGCCCGTCCTGCCTGCGCTGCAGGCCCGGCGCGACCGTTGCGACGCGATGGTGTGCGCGATGTCGGCCGCCGAGGTGACCAAGCTCACCCGCATGGGCAAGTTCGACATGTCGGCCCCGGTCAGCGGCGCGATGGCTTTCCTCAAGCGCCTGCGGGGCAAGCCACCGGGCGCCAACGACGGCAACAAGGGCACTGCCGGCGCGCAGCAGATGAAAACGCTGCGCATGCTGCCCAAGATCCTGCGCTTCATTCCCGGCACCGCGCAGGACGTGCGCGCCTACTTTCTGGTGCTGCAGTACTGGCTGGCCGGTTCGGAGCAGAACATCGCCAACATGGTCCATTTCCTGGTGGACCGCTACGCCGCGGGTCCCCGCAAGGGCTTGCGCGGGCAGGTGCAAACACAGGAGCCGGTCGAGTACCCAGAGGTCGGCGTCTACCACCCCAAGATGCAACATCCCGGCGCGGTCTCCGGCATGTCGGCCGACCTGCTGGCCCTGCCCACCTTTGCCACCACCGGCAAGCGCGGCACGGTGGGCCTGCTGCTGATGCGCTCGTATCTGCTGGCAGGCAATGCCGACCACTACAACGGCGTCATCACCGCGCTGGAGGCGCGCGGGCTGCGGGTGCTGCCAGCATTTGCCACCGGGCTGGACCAGCGCCCGGCGATCGAAGCCTACTTCTTTGCAGACGGCCGTCCGACCATTGACGCGCTCGTGTCGCTCACCGGCTTCTCTCTGGTGGGTGGACCTGCCTACAACGACGCCAAAGCCGCCGAGGACATGCTGGCCCGACTGGACGTGCCCTACCTGGCCGTGCACCCGGTGGAGTTCCAGACGCTGGACCAGTGGGGCGGATCCAGCCGGGGCCTGCTGCCGGTGGAGAGCACCATCATGGTCGCGATCCCTGAGCTGGATGGCGCCACCGGCTCCATGGTGTTCGGCGGTCGCGGCAGCGCCACCCACATCACGTGCACCGGTTGCTCGCACGGCTGCAAGTTTGAACAGTCGCCGGACGCGCACGACATGCACAGCTGCATCGAGCGCGCCGACACCCTGGCCGCCCGCGTTGGCAAGCTGGTGGATCTGCGCCGCAGCGAACGCTCTGGCCGCAAGGTGGCGGCGGTGGTGTTCAACTTCCCGCCCAACGCCGGCGCCACCGGCACGGCGGCCTTCCTGTCGGTGTTCGAGTCGCTGTTCAACGTCATGCGGGCGATGCAGCGCGAGGGCTACACCATCGAAATGCCCGCCACCGTGGACGAACTGCGCGAACGCATCATCACCGGCAACGCCGCCACCTTTGGCGCCATGGCCAATGTGCACACGCGCATCGCAGCCGACGACCACGTGCGGCGCGAAAAGCACCTCAAGGAGATCGAGGCCCATTGGGGGGCAGCACCCGGCCAACAGCAAAGCGATGGCAGCAGCATCTTCGTGCTGGGCGAGCGCTTCGGCAATGTGTTCGTGGGCATCCAGCCCGCCTTCGGCTACGAAGGCGACCCGATGCGCCTGCTGTTTGAAAAGGGCTTTGCACCGACCCATGCGTTTTCAGCCTTTTACCGCTGGCTGCGCGAGGACTTCGGCGCCCATGCCGTGCTGCACTTTGGCACCCACGGCGCGCTCGAATTCATGCCCGGCAAGCAGAGCGGCATGTCGGCCACCTGCTGGCCCGACCGCCTCATTGGTGACCTGCCCAACTTCTACCTCTACGCTTCGAACAACCCGTCCGAAGGCACCATCGCGAAGCGCCGCGCCGTCGCCACGCTCATCAGCTACCTCACGCCGCCGGTGGCCCAGGCCGGTCTGTACAAGGGGCTGATCGATCTGAAAGACGCGCTGGATCGTTACCGCGGCCTGGAGCCCGAAGCCCGGATCGAGCGCGAAGAACTCGCCACCATGATCCAGGCCCAGGCCGCCGAGCTGGACCTGGCCGACGTGGAGCCCGTGTGGGGTGGCGACGCCGAAGCGCGCATTGCAAAGCTCAACGAGGCGGTGCTGGAGGTCGAGTACACGCTGATCCCCCACGGTCTGCATGTGGTGGGCCAGGCCCCGAGCGCGGCCGAGCGGGTCGACCTGCTTCTGTCTTGCGCCGAGGCAACCCATGGCATGCGCCCGGAGCGGGCCGTCATCGAAGCTCTGGTGGACGGGGTCTCCCCGGAGGCTGCGCTGGCCCACGCGGTTCAGCCCGCCGGTGCCGACCTGCTGGCGCTGTTGACCGAACTGGCCGCCACCGACCGACTGATGGCCGAGGACCACGAGGTGGACGGCATCGTCCACGCGCTCGATGGCCGCTACCTGCGCCCAGCCCCTGGGGGTGACTTGTTGCGCACGCCGGCCATCCTGCCCACCGGGCGCAATCTGCACGGCTTTGATCCCTTCCGCATTCCCAGCGCCTACGCCGTGAAGGACGGCGCGCGGCAAGCCCAACGCCTGCTGGAGAAGCACCTGGGTGATGGTCACGCTTTCCCCGAGTCCATCGCCATGGTGCTCTGGGGCACCGACAACCTCAAGAGCGAAGGCGGCCCGATTGCACAGGCCCTGTACCTCATGGGTGCCCGGCCTCGCTTCGACAGCTACGGCCGTCTGGCCGGCGCGGAGCTGATCCCGCTTGAAGCGCTGGGCCGCCCCCGGGTGGACGTGGTGATCACGCTCTCGGGCATCTTCCGCGACTTGCTGCCGCTGCAGATCAAGCTGCTGGCCGAAGCCGCGTTCATGGCCGCCGGTGCCGACGAGCCAGAACACCTGAACTTCATCCGCAAGCACGCCCAGGCCTTCATGGCCGAACACGGTGGCGATCTGGAAGCTGCCTCCCTGCGTGTGTTCGGCAACGCCGAGGGCGCCTACGGTTCCAACGTGAACAGCCTGGTGGACAACAGCCGCTGGGAAGACGGCGACGAGCTGGCCGAGACCTACAGCCGGCGCAAGGGCTTTGCGTATGGCCGCGCCGGCCGCCCGATGCAACAACCCCAGCTGCTGCAGAGCGTGCTGGCGGGCGTGCAGCTGGCCTACCAGAACCTCGACTCGGTGGAGCTGGGCGTGACCACGGTGGACACCTACTTCGACACCCTGGGCGGCATCAGCCGCGCCATCCAGCGCGCCAAGACGGTGGAGCAGGGCAGTGCGGCGGGCATGGCGCCGGTCTACATCGGCGACCAGACGCGCGACAGCCACGGGGGCGGCACCGTGCGCACGCTGACCGACCAGGTGGCGCTGGAGACGCGCACCCGCATGCTCAACCCGAAGTGGACCGAAGGCATGCTCAAGCACGGCTACGAGGGCGTGCGCCAGATCGAGGTGCACCTGACCAACACCATGGGCTGGTCGGCCACCACCGGCCAAGTGCAGCCATGGGTCTACGAACAGCTGACCCAGGCTTTCATGCTCGACCCCGAGATGCGACGGCGCCTGGCCGAGCTCAATCCCACCGCGTCGGCGCGCGTGGCCAGCCGTTTGCTGGAAGCGTCCGACCGCCAGTTCTGGCAACCCGATCCTTCGGTCCTGAAGGCGCTGCGCGAAGCCAGCGAAGAGCTGGAAGACCGGCTCGAAGGCGTATTCGAAGGAGCTCCCGCATGATCACCGAAACCAGTGTTCCCCTGACCGACCTGAGGCGCGCGGCCGGTCGCCCCTCGCGCACCGACGGCGAGGGCAGTCTGCAGGTGCAGCTGGACCCCTCGCTCAAGATCGGCAACGCCAAGGTGTTCGCCATCTACGGCAAGGGCGGCATCGGCAAGAGCACCACCAGCTCCAACCTCTCCGCTGCGTTTTCGCACCTGGGCAAGCGCGTGCTGCAGATCGGCTGCGACCCCAAGCACGACAGCACTTTCACGCTCACCAAGAAGATGCTGCCCACGGTGATCGACGTGCTCGAAACCGTGGACTTCCACCCCGAAGAGCTGCGGCCTGAAGACTTCGTCTTCCCCGGCTACAACGGCGTGATGTGCGTCGAGGCTGGTGGCCCGCCCGCCGGCACCGGCTGCGGCGGCTACGTGGTGGGCCAGACCGTGAAGCTGCTCAAGGAGCACCACCTGCTCGAAGACACCGACGTGGTGATCTTCGACGTGCTGGGCGACGTGGTCTGCGGTGGCTTTGCCGCCCCGCTGCAGCACGCCGACCGCGCGCTGATCGTCACCGCCAACGACTTCGATTCGATCTTCGCGATGAACCGCATCGTGCAGGCCATCGGTGCCAAGGCCAAGAACTACAACGTGCGCCTGGGCGGTGTGATCGCCAACCGCAGCGCCGCCACCGACCAGATCGACAAGTACAACAACCAGATCGGCCTGAAGCTCGCCGCGCACTTCCCCGACCTCGACGTGATCCGCCGCAGCCGCCTGAAGAAAAGCACGCTGTTCGAGATGGAGAGCTCGCCCGAGCTGGAGCTGGTCAAGGCCGAGTACATGCGCCTGGCCGCATCGCTTTGGCTGGGCGTGGAGCCGCTGGCGGCCGTGCCCATGAAAGACCGCGACATCTTCGACCTGCTCGGGTTCGACTGATCGGAGGCACATCCATGAAAACGTCCAACGCCAACTACATCGAGCGCCGCTCCGAGATCGAAAACTACTTCGATCGCACGGCCGCCAAAGCCTGGGAGCGGCTCACCTCCAACGCACCGGTGGGTCGCATCCGCGCCTCGGTGCGGGCCGGCCGCGACGAGATGCGCAACACGCTGCTGAGCTGGTTGCCGCAGGACATGCAAGGCCTGCGCCTGCTGGACGCGGGTTGTGGCACGGGCGCGCTGGCTGTGGAAGCCATGCAGCGCGGCGCCGAGGTGGTGGCCATCGACCTCTCGCCCACGCTGGTGCAGCTGGGCCGCGAACGCAACGCCACGCTGCAGCGCAACGGTCGTGGTGGCAGCATCCAGTACCTCTCGGGCGACATGCTCGATGACGCACTGGGCCATTTCGACCACGTGGTGGCGATGGACTCGGTGATCCATTACGACACGCCCGACATCGCCAACGCCATCCAGCGCCTCGCCGCCCGCACCCGGGGCAGCGTGCTGTTCACCATTGCCCCCAACGGCCCGCTGCTGAGCGTGGCCCACACCATGGGCCGCTTCTTCCCCCGCAGCGACCGCTCGCCCGCGCTCACACCGGTGTCGCAATCCCGCTTGCGGGCGTCGCTGGTGCAGGGCTTCAGCGGTACCAGCTGGCGCGAAGGCCGCAGCCAGCGCGTGTCTCGCGGCTTCTACACCTCGCAAGCCTGGGAGTGGACCCAGTGAACCTGCAGCGCCTGCTGTCCCCCGCCTGGGCGATGAAGATCACCCAGCGGTATGTGCCGTTCGCCGACGCCGCGTCGAGCGAGCTGCCGCTGGGCCGGCTGTTGCGCCTGTCGCTGTTCCAGCTGTCCATCGGCATGACGATGGCGCTGCTGGTGGGCACGCTCAACCGCGTGATGATCGTCGAGCTGGGGGTGCCGGCCTGGTGGGTGGCGCTCTCGGTGGCGCTGCCGCTGGTGTTTGCGCCGCTGCGTGCGCTGATCGGCTACCGCAGCGACACGCACCCGTCTGCACTGGGCCTCAAGCGCATGCCCTACATGTGGATCGGCACCATCCTGATGTTTGGCGGCCTGGCCATCATGCCGTTTGCGCTGCTGCTGCTGTCGCTGCCGGCGGGCCACGGCGTCGAGGTCTGGGCCGGTCGCATCGGCGCGGCGCTGGCCTTCCTGCTGGTGGGCGCGGGCATGCAGATCACGCAGACCGCCGGCCTCGCGCTGGCCAGTGACATCTCGCCCGAAGACAAGCGCCCGCGCGTGGTGGCCTTGCTCTACAGCACGCTGCTGCTGGGCATGATCGTGGGCAGTGCCTTGCTGGGCTGGGTGCTCACCGAATTCAGCCCGACGCGGCTGGTGCAGGTGGTGCAGGGCTCGGCCGTGGTGGTGGCGCTGCTCAACATCACCTCGCTGTGGAAGCAGGAAGCGCGCGGCGCCAAGCGCGGTGCGCGGGCGCCCGACGGCTTCAGCCGCAGCTGGGCCCGCCTGATGGCGATTCCCAAGATCCGCCGCTTCCTCTGGACCGTGGGCCTGGGCACCGTGGCCTTCAGCATGCAGGACGTGGTGCTCGAGCCCTTCGGTGGCGAAGTGCTGGGCATGAACGTGGGCCTGACCAGCTCGCTCACCGCCATGAGCGCGGGCGGCGCGCTGCTGGCGTTTGCGCTGTCCTCGCGCATCCTCTCTCGCGGCATGGACACCATCCGCCTGGCCGCCGCTGGCGCGCTGCTGGGCCTGCCCGCGTTTGCCTGCGTGATCTTCTCGGCCCCGCTGGACGCGCCCTGGCTGTTCCAGACCGGCGCCGCACTGATCGGCTTTTCGGGCGGCCTGTTTTCGGTGGGCATGCTGCTCACCGCCATGGAGCTGCCCGAGCGTGAACTCACCGGCCTGGTGCTGGGCGCCTGGGGCGCGGTGCAGGCCACCGCGGCCGGCGTGTCCATGGCCATCGGCGGCGTGCTGCGCGACCTGGTCGGTGGTCTGGCCACCGGCGGCTGGCTGGGCTCGGCGCTCAACTCGCCCGTCACCGGATACAGCTTCGTGTTCCACCTCGAGATCTACCTGCTCTTCGTGGTGCTGATCGCCCTGGGCCCGCTGGTCCGGCGCAGCACCACCACCGCTTCCCGTTCCGCCCACCCCATTGGCCTGGCCGAGTTGCCCGGCTGAACCTGCACTTTTTTTGCCCGTCCCTCACCGAAGGAGAACCCCATGGAAACAGGCGCCATCACCCAATACGTCGACGTGGCACAGCTCGTGCTGTACGCCTTCTGGGCATTCTTTGCCGGCTTGATCTATTACCTGCTGCGCGAGAACCACCGCGAGGGCTACCCCATGGCCCCGGGCCGCGAAAACGGTCCCAAGACCGACGGCTGGCCGGCCGTGCCCAAACCCAAGGTCTACAAGCTCGCCAACGGCCACGAGGTGCTCTCGCCCGACCTTGAGCGCGCCGACGGCGACTACAACGGCCAGCCCGCGCACGGCTGGATCGGCGCGCCGCTGGAGCCGGTGGGCAACCCGCTGCTGGCCGGTGTCGGCCCGGGCGCCTGGGCCAAGCGGGCCGATGTGCCCGACATGACCCACGAGGGCGAAGCCAAGATCGTGCCGCTTCGCGTGGCCGGTGACCATGGCGTGGCGGTGCAGGACACCGATCCGCGCGGCCTGCCCGTGATCGGCGCCGATGGCGAACAGGCGGGCACGGTCCGCGACCTGTGGGTGGACAAGTCGGAAATGATGTTCCGCTACCTTGAAGTGGGCCTGCCCAGCGGCGCCACGGTGCTGCTGCCCATGACCTTCTCGGTGATCAAGCGCCACGGCGTGTTTGTGGATGCGCTGCTGGCCGGGCAATTCACCCTGGTGCCCACCACCCGCCACCCCGAGCAAGTGACCATGCTCGAAGAAGAAAAGATCACCGCCTATTACGGCGCCGGCACGCTGTACGCCACGCCCCAGCGCCAGGAGCCGCTGCTGTGAACGCCCACCACGAGCACGAGTTCGAGGCCGCGCCCGGCCTGCCCGAACCGCTGCCGCGCGGCGAGCGCCTGATCTGGCAGGGCAGCCCCGACTTTGTGCAGCTCGCCATTCACGCGTTCCATGTGCGCAAGCTCGCCATCTACTTCACCGCCATGCTGGCGCTGCAATGGCTCTACCTGCTGGGCGACCCGCAGGCCGCGCTGCTCAAGCCGCTGCTCACCAGCGCGGTGATGGCGCTGCTGGCGCTCACGCTGCTGACCGCCACCGCCTGGTTCGCCGCGCGCACCACGCTCTACACGCTCACCGACCGCCGCATCGTGATGCGCATCGGTGTGGTGCTCACGCTCACGCTGAACCTGCCGCTCAAGCAGATTGCGGGTGCGGCCCTCAAGCCACAGGCCGGCGGCCATGGCGACGTGGCCCTGAGCCTGGCCGGCAAGGACCGCATTGCCTTCCTCAACCTGTGGCCGCACGCACGCCCCTGGCAGCTGAAGAACCCGCAGCCCAGCCTGCGCTGCCTGCCCGGTGCCGCCGGCGTGGGCGAACGCATCCAGCAAGCCTGGCTCGCCGCCAACCCGCAGGCACCGGCCCTGGTGGGCATGCCCGAGGCGGCGCCGCTGGCTTCGCCGGTGTCGGCCCCCGTGTCGACCCCCGTGGCGCGCCCGGTGCGCGAACGCGGCATGCCCAGCGCTGCCTGATTCCTCATCTCCGTTGAAGGTTTCGCCATGCACACCCACAACGACTCCCCCCTCGGCCAGGGCACACCCTGGCCCATCTGGGCGCTGGGCGGCCTGCTGCTGCTCACGCTGGCCGTGGTGGCCTGGCAGAGCCAGGTCGGCGGCGGGCCCGTGAAGGACGAAGTGCCTTCGGTGCAGTGGCAGCGCAGCCTGCGTTTTGAAGACCGGCCCAACGGCGACATTGCCGTGCTCGACGCCGCCAGCCAGCGCGAAGTGGCGCGATTCCAGGGCGAGCAGGGCTTTCTGCGCGGCAGCCTGCGCGCACTGGCCCGCGAGCGCCAGCGCAGCGGCATGGGACCGCAGGCACCGTTTGAACTGACCGGCCACGTGGATGGCCGCCTGACCCTGCGCGACACGGCGACCGGGCAGCGCATCGCCCTTGAATCGTTTGGCCCCACCAACTCGGCTGTGTTCTCGCAGCTGCAGTGGGCCCAGTGAACCCCCGTTTTTCTTCAGGAGCACCGCCATGAGCACCACCACCGAAGACCGCACCGACGTCGAGACCGATCACGTCGCGCTGCTGATGGATGGCATGAAGAACACCGAAACCGCCACCGAGCGCGCGGCCAAGAGCACCATGCTCACGCCGCGCTTCTACACCACCGACTTCAAGGCCATGGACGCGCTGGACGTCTCGCCCGTGCGCGCCGAGTGGGACCGCATGATGGCCGAGTACGAAGGCGACAACAACCAGGACCACTTCAAGCGCGACGCCGCATTTGGCGAAGAGCTCAAGGTGCTGATGCCCCAGCTCTCGCCCGAGTTGCGCCAGGAGTTCATGGACTTTCTCATCAGCTCCTGCACCTCGGAGTTTTCGGGCTGCATCCTCTACAACGAGATCCGCAAGAACGTCAGCAACCCCGACATCAAGCAGCTGATGGCCTACATGGCGCGCGACGAATCGCGCCACGCCGGCTTCATCAACCAGTCGCTTAAAGACTTCAACCTCGGCATCGACCTGGGCAGCTTGAAGCGCGTGAAGGCCTACACCTACTTCAAGCCCAAGTACATCTTCTACGCCACCTACCTCAGCGAGAAGATCGGCTACGCGCGCTACATCACCATCTTCCGCCAGCTGGAGCGCCACCCCGACAAGCGCTTCCACCCGATCTTTCGCTGGTTCGAGCGCTGGTGCAACGACGAATTTCGCCACGGCGAATCCTTCGCTCTGATGATGCGCGCCCAGCCGCACCTGCTCGCCGGTGTGAACAAGCTCTGGATCCGCTTCTTCATCCTCGCCGTGTACGCCACCATGTACGTGCGCGACCACACGCGCCCCATGCTGCACGAAGCCATGGGCTTCAAGTCCACCGAGTATGACTACGAGGTGTTCCGCATCACCAGCCAGATCTGCCGCCAGGTGTTCCCGGTGGAGGTCGACATCGACCACCCCACCTTCCGCGCCTGCATGGACCAGCTGCTGGCGATTTCGCTGGCCAACGACCGGGCCGTGGCGCGCGGGGGCGTGGTGGGCGCGGTGCAGCGCGGCGTGTGCGCGGCCAAGGCTTTCTTCACCTTCGGCCGCTTGTTCCTGGTGCCGGTGAAGCAGCACGAGCTGCCCAAGGACATCCGTCTCGACCCCGTCTGGTGATCGCCCTGTGACGACCGGCCTGTCCAGCTCCATCGCCGCGGCTGCGCTGTTTGCGCTGCTGTGCTGGTGGTTTGGCACCGGGGCCATCCTGTGGCTGGTGCGGCGTCCGCCGGCGGCCTTTCGCCGCAGCCTGGTGGTGTGCAGCGTGCTGCTGGCGCTCAGCCTCTGGACCACGCACCTGAGCATGCAGGCGCAGACGGTGGGCAACGCCTACCTCGGCTTCGCCAGCGTGATCGTCATGTGGGGCTGGCACGAGCTGGCCTTTCTCACCGGCTGGCTCACCGGCCCGCGCCGCGTGCCGCTGGCGCAGGGGGCGCGCGGCTGGCAGCGGTTCAGCCAGTCCACGCAGGTGGTGATCTGGCACGAGCTGGCGCTGCTGCTGAATTTTTGTGTGCTGCTCTGGATGCAGCAGGGCCAGCCCAGCCATGTGGCGCTGTGCACCTTCGCCGTGCTCTGGTGCATGCGCTTCTCGGCCAAGCTCAATCTTTTCTTCGGCGTGCCCGAGGTGGGCGAGCAGTACCTGCCGCGCCACCTGGCCTACCTCGGCAGTTACTTTCGCAAAGGCCGCCTCAGCGCGTTCTTCTATCTGAGCGTGAGCGCCTCGTGCGCCGTGTGGGCCTGGATCGTCTGGGAAGTGGTGAGCGGCCGTGGGGTTGTCTCTACCGGCTGGGTGCTGCTGGCCAGCCTGCTCGGGCTGGCCATCGTCGAGCACGTGATCATGGCGTTTCCCACGCCCATGCAAAAACTCTGGGGCTGGGCCATGTCGCGCAGCCCGGCGAGTGATCGACTTCCCGTGGCCACGGCGATCAAGCCGGCACCAGGAGCGATCCAACCGGACAAGGCGCCCGCCGCCTGAACGCCCTCATGAACATCGCCACCGGTACCCTGCGCACGTCCGACGACTTCTGGCCGCCGCGCCCTTCGGACGAACCACCCCCGGGCCCTGCCTCGCGCCGCCACGCGCACGCGCCGCACGCCATCGTGATCGGCAGCGGCTTTGGCGGGCTGGCGTCGGCCGTTCGCCTCTCGGCCAGGGGCTGGCGCGTGACCGTGCTGGAAAAGCTGGACGCGCCCGGTGGCCGCGCCTATGTGCACGAGCAGAACGGCCACGTGTTCGACGCCGGCCCGACCATCATCACCGTGCCGTTTCTCTTCGACGAGCTGTGGGCGCTGGCCGGCAAGAAGCTGAGCGACGACGTAGAGCTGCGTTCGCTCGACCCGTTCTACCAAATCCGTTTTGACGACGGCGACGTCTTTCACTACAGCGGCGACCCCGACAAGATGCGCGCCGAGGTGCGCCGCATCAGCCCGGGCGACGCGGCCGGCTACGAGCGCTTCATGGCCGAGGCCGACCATTGCTACCGGCTGGGTTTTGAAGCGCTGGGTGCCAAGGCTTTCGACACCGTGGGCGACCTGCTGAAAGCCAGCCCGGCCATCTTCCGCATGCGCGGCTGGCGCAGCCTGCACGCGATGGTGGCCAGCCACCTCAAGCACCCCAAGCTGCGCATGGCGATGAGCCTGCAGAGCCTCTTGATCGGTGGCAACCCGTTTGCCGTCACCTGCATCTACAGCCTCATCAACGCGCTGGAACGGCAGTGGGGCGTGCACTGGGCGGTGGGCGGCACGGGCAAGCTGGTGAAAGGCCTGGCCAAGCTGCTGCAAGGGCAGGGCGGCACGCTGCGCTGCAACGCCGAGGTGCGCCGCATCGAAGTGGACCGGGGCCGCGCCACCGGCGTCACGCTGGCCAGCGGCGAGCGCATCGCCGCCGACATCGTCATCTCCAACGCCGACACCGCCTGGACCTACCGCCACCTGGTCGAGCCGCAGCACCGCCGCCACTGGACCAACCACCGCATCGACAAGGGCCGCTACTCGATGAGCCTGTTTGTCTGGTACTTCGGCACGCGCCGGCAGTACAGCGACGTGCCCCACCACATGATGCTGCTGGGCCCGCGCTACAAGGAACTGCTGACCGACATCTTCCGCCGGCACAAGCTGGCCGACGACTTCAGCCTCTACCTGCACCGCCCCACGGCCAGCGACCCCTCGATGGCGCCCGCCGGGCACGACACCTTTTACGCGCTGGCACCGGTCACCCACCTGGACAGTGGCACCGACTGGTCCATCCAGGCCGCGACCATGCGCCGCGCCATCGCCGAGGTGCTCGACCGCACCGTGCTGCCCGGCTTCGAGCAACACATCAGCGCCTCGCTGATCACCACACCGCAGGACTTCCACGACCGCCTGCTCAGCTTCAAGGGCGCCGCCTTCGGGCTGGAGCCGCTGCTGATGCAGAGCGCCTGGTTTCGCCCGCACAACCGCAGCGAAGACGTGGACGGCCTGTACATGGTCGGCGCCAGCACCCACCCCGGTGCGGGTGTGCCGGGTGTGCTGATGTCGGCCAAGGCGCTCGACTCGGTGGTGCCCGACGCCGCCACCTTTCTCGCAAGGACCGCCCATGAACGAACTGGCCGCTGACCCGCTTTCGCCGTACGTGCGCACCACGCCCGTGGGCCTGCCGCCAGGGGCCGCAGGCGCGTTCGACCTGGAAGCCTGCAACGCGCTCATGCGCACCGGCTCCAAGACCTTCTTTGCCGCCAGCCGGCTGTTGCCCGCCCGCGTGCGCGCCTCGTCGATCGCGCTCTATGCCTTCTGCCGTGTGGCCGACGACATGGTCGATGGCGGGCGGCACAGCCTGGCCGATGCCATGGCGCTGCTGTCGCAACGGCTGGACGCGATCTACGCCGGCCACCCGCAAGACCCGGTGGAAGACCGCGCGCTGGCCGTGGTGGTGCAACGCCACGCCCTGCCGCGCGCGCTGCTCGATGCGCTGCTCGACGGCTTCGCCTGGGACGCCGAGGGCCGCCGCTACGACACCCTTGAAGCCGTGCACGACTACGGCGCGCGGGTGGCTGGCAGCGTCGGCGCCATGATGTGCTGGATCATGGGCGTGCGCCACGAGCAGGCCATGGCCCGTGCCTGCGAGCTCGGGGTGGCCATGCAGCTGACCAACATTGCGCGCGACGTGGGCGAAGACGCCCGCAACGGCCGCCTGTACCTGCCACGCCAGTGGCTGGCCGAAGCCGGCATCGACGCCGACGCCTGGCTCCGGCAACCTGTGTGCACGCCCGCGCTGCAGGGCGTGATCGAGCGCCTGCTCCAGGAGGCAGACCGCCTCTACGAGCAGGCCACCGCCGGCGTGGCCCTGTTGCCGCGCGACTGCCGCTCGGCCATCCTAGCCGCGCGGCACATCTACGCGGAAATCGGACAACAGCTGCGCCGCGATGGCCTGGACCCGGTGAGCCGGCGCGCCGTGGTGCCCACCTCACGCAAGCTGGTGCTGCTGGCTTGCGCGGGTGTGCAGTCGGGTTGGCGGGCGCGGCCGGGCCCGGTCACGCCACCGCTGCCGGCCATTGCCTACCTGGTGGAACACTGCGGTTGCAGCGCCGATGGCATGGAACCCGTGAGCGCCTCGCGCCGGCGCAGCGACATCGGCCGCGTGGGCTGGATGCTGGAGTTGATGGAGCGCCTGGAGCAACAGCGCATGGACGAAGCGGCCCGCGGGCGGGTGGCGCACTGACGCCCCGTTGCAGCGGCGCAGCGCAGGGTTTGTACAAGGATCGGCAGCATGGGTATCTGGCTCGAACTCGGCATCTTCATCGTGGTCCTGCTCTGGGGCTTCTGGCAATTGCGCGACGTGAAGAAAGCGCAGGCCCGCACCCGTGAGGAAAAGGCCCGCCGGGCTGCGCTCGAAAAAGCGGCTGCGGCCGAACGCGACCCGCCCTGAACGGCCCGCAAGGCGGGGTCACACCCCGTCCAGAAACGCCTGGTATTGCGCGCAGAACGCCTGCGTCACTTCAAAGTACGGCAGGGCACCGGTCTCGAACACGCTGCCGTGTGCGTTGGGCCGTGAAGTCAGCAGCGACTTCTGGCCGTAGTCGGTGAAGTCCCCGCGCACGCCGTGGGACAACCACACAGGCTGCGTGAGGCGTTCGTACACGTTCTGGATGTCGCGGCTGAAGAGGCCGCCCGAGATGAACCGCAAGGGCGCGTGCTCGGCCCCGGGCTGCTGAGCGCTGGCCACGGCGTAGCGCCACATGCGCTCATCGATGTCTTTCGAGCCCCAGGTTTTGTTCAGGAAGAAGCGGATCACACCCGGGCGCGTCAGCCCCCTGAACAGCGCGCCACCCCAGCCCGGGCCCTTCAGGGCCGCCAGCAGCCAGGGCATGGCCAGCGTGCTGCCGGGCGGTCCACGGCGGTGGTCTTTGCGGCCCAGCCCGGTGGGGCTGACCAGGGCCAGGCTGCGAAAGTGCGTGGGCGCTTCGGTGGCGGCGCGCGCCAGAAACTCGGTGGACAAGGAGACGGCCAGCGCGTCGACGGCTTTGCTTCCCGTGCGCTCGCGGATCAGTGCCACGGCGGCGTGCAGGGCGTCGGTCATCACGCGGGGTGTGTAGTCCCGGTCGCTGCGGTCGGAGAAGCCGTAGCCGGGCAGGTCGATGGAGAACACGGTGCGCGTGCGCTGGAAGTGCTCGTGCAGGGGGCGCACTTCGGCCGCCGAGGCGGCCGCATTCACGCTGTGGATCAGCAGCAGCGCGGGGCCGCTGCCCGCCGTGTAAAGGTTCACGTCGTGTCCAGCGCTCTGGACGGTGAGGCGCTCGCCGTTGAGGGCAGCTTCAAGTGGGGTGGGCATGGCGGGGCTCTGTGTGGGGTCGTGCGTGACCCTCCATCACACCACAGGCCGGGCGCTAGCCTCGCCGCGGCATGCGCCAGGGCAGCATGGCCTGCACGGCCGGGGACACCAGGCGCGGCACGTTCAGCGTTTCATGAAAGCTCGTGACCTCCTGGCCCAGCAACTGGCTGCGCAGCACGGCGCGCTGGTAGAAGGGCGTGTCTTCGAGCTGCTGGACGACGCTCACCGGCCCGTCGCTGCGCATGCGCCGGGGCAGTCGCCAGCCGGTGCGCGCCAGGCGCTGCAGGGGGGGCGCTTCGAACTCGGTCACGCTGCCGTCCGGGTGAAAGCGCAGGGCCAGCCGCCGGCCATGCGCCTGGCCGGGTTCGACGTCGTAGATCACGGCGGTGCTGCCGTCGGCCAGCGGGCTGCGCGACCAGTCCCATTCCTGGAAGGCGCGGTCCACCGGCTCGCTGCCTTCGTTGCTGTCCAGGTAGGCATGGCCGCTCCAGCGCAGGGCCGGGTGCTGCAGATCCACCTCGATGCGGGCGGCGGGCGCCAGCGGGCCCCAGTGGTGTCGGCCCTGGGTGTCGAGCGCGGTGCTGAAGTGGAACAGCCGTTCGGGCACCACCCGCACGGTGCCGCGGATGCGGCGTGGCAGGGGCACGCCCACTTCGTCGATGTCGATGTTCAGCGCGTGGCCGTCCCAGTGCAGCCGGCTCGGGCCAATGGTGAAGTGGTCCTGCGCGCGGTGGCAGTGCGGCGCGCCGCGCTCGGTCATGCTCCAGCGCTTGGCGCCGGGGCTGTAGAGGGCGACGTTGAGTGCGTTGTGGTCGTCCGGGTTGCCGGGGCCCTTGCGGCGCGCCCACGCGTAGTAGGGCGAAAAAACGCTGCCGACAAAAGCGATCAGGCTCAGGCCGTGTTGGCCGTCGCCGCTGAGGGCATCGAGGTACCACCAGAGGTAGCCACCGGGTGCAACCGCCTGGTCAAACCGGGGCTGGCCAAGAGGGCCTCGGCCGCGAACTGTCCCGACAGGGTCGCCATCGGCACCCCGGGCCCCGGGTGCACGCTGCCCCCCGCCAGAAACAGGCCCGGCACCGGCGTGCCCGCCACCGGGCGGGCGAATGCCGAGCCCCAGCCGTGGCTCGCCTGGCCGTAGAGCGCTCCACCCGTGGCCGGGTACAGGCGGTGGAAGTCCGCCGGCGTGGTGCGCAGGCTGCCCGCGCTGTGGGGAGAGAGGTGCAGGCCGCAGCGGCTCAGCAGCTGAAAGGCTTGAGTCTCGCATCGGTCAAGTTCCTCGGTGGTGATGGTGTGCTGGTCGCCCGTGGCGGGCGCGTTGACCAGGGCGAGCAGGCGTTCGTGGGTGCCGTCGTGTGGCGCAGACGAGGTGCCGCGGTCCTGTGCGCAGACGTAGACGGTGGGCGCAGCGGGCAGGCGATGGTGCGTGAACACGTCGCTGAATTCCTGGGCGTACGGCGCTTTGCCGGGGTGCTGAAAAAACACGTTGTGCCGGTCCAGCGCGAGCGCGCTGGTGGGCGCGTTCAGGCTCCACGTGAGCGCCGACAGCGAGCGCTGCGGCGCCCGCGCGGGCACCGCACGCTGCACCGGCTCGCCCAGCAGGCCGGTGCGCAGGGCGGCTGCGTCGCCGTTGAACACCACGCTGTCGGCGCGCAGGGTCTCGCCGTTGGCCAGGCGCACGCCGCACACCCGGCCCTGGTGCAACTCGATGCGCTCGCAGCGGTGCCCGTAATGAAACACGGCACCGCGTGCGCGGGCCAGGCGCTCCAGGCAGGCCGCCAGGGCGTGCATGCCACCGTCGATCGACCACACGCCGTCCATTTCCACCTGGGCGATCAGCATCAAGGTGGCAGGGGCCTGCCAGGGTGACGAACCGGTGTAGGTCGCGTAGCGCGCAAACAGCTGGCGCAGACGCGGGTCGGTGAACTGGCGACCCAGGCTGCTCCAGAGGCTGGTGAGGGGGCCCAGCGCGGTGAGCGTGGCGAGCCCCTGCAGGCCGATGTCGCGGGTCAGGCGCACCGGGTGGGGCTGGGGCTGGCGCATGTAGGGGGTTTCCAGCGTCTGGTACACGGCGCGGGCTCGCGAGCAGAAGCGGGCGAAGCGCTGCGCTTCGGCCGCGCCGGCGAAGCGGCCCACGGCGTCGAGCGACGCGGCCGGGTCGGCGTGCAGGTCGAGCTGGCTGCCGTCGTCCCACCAGTGGCGGGCCAGCACCTGCAGCGGCCGGATGCGCAGCTCGGCCTCCAGCGTGGTGCCCACGGCGGCCAGAAGCTGGTCGAACACCCAGCGCATGGTGAACACCGTGGGGCCGCTGTCGACCGGTGCGCCGTTCACCTGCAGCTGGCGCAGCTTGCCGCCGGGCGCCGCACCGGCTTCGACCACGGTCACCTGCAAGCCTTGCTGCGCCAGGCGCAGCGCGCTGGCCAGGCCGCCCATGCCGGCGCCGATCACGACCACGCGGTGGTCGCTCATGACCGGTGACCCTGTCGGTGTTGCACGGGCAGCTGGTGCACGCTGCCGCCGTCGGCGGGGCCATCGCCCAGGTCGTTGGGCCGGGGCCACTGGCCTTGCTGCTCCAGCAGGCGCATGCGCACAAACAGGGACTCGGAAAAGTACTGGTCTTTGTAGGCCGCTGCCATGGCCTGCTGGTGCGCGCCCTGGTGCGCGTAGGCGAGCATGGAGGGGGTGTCTTGCCACAGGCTGAAGGTGCACTGCCGGATCAGCGGTATCTCGCCCAGACCCATGGCCAGCGTGCAACCCCGTGCCTGTTGCATGGCCGCATGGGTGGCCGGCGCATTGCGCCAGAAGGCCACTGCCTTGCCCGGGCGGATGCTGGCGCGGGTGAGCGCGGCCAGGGGCCTGGGGTCGGTGAACGAAGGGTCGTCGTTGGCGGCAATGCCGTGTGCGCCCAGCTGCGTGGCGGGCGTGACGCCCCAGGCCTCGCCATCCCAGGCGCCGCGGGCCGACACCACTTCCAGCATGCCGCACCAGAAGTCGGCGGCGCGTTCGCGGTAGGCCTCCACCACGGGGCTGGAGAGGAAGGCGCGGGCGTGGTCGGCGTGGTCCATCAGCGTGATCAGGCCCTGGTGGCTGGGGCTGGGCCGAAGCCCGAAGCCGCCACCCGCGCCGCTGCCCATGACCTTGCAGAACATCATGCCGGGGGTGGCCTTGAGCGGGCTGGGCCCTTGCACCAGGCGCAGCCAGGCCCAGGACTGGTGCGGCCGCCGCACATTGGCCAGCACGACCGTCACCACCCCGGAGAGCTTGATGAGGTGGTGGGCCGGGGCGCTCACTTGCGTTACCGCATCACTGGGTGGCGGGGGCCACCGCGGCGGGCGCTGCAGCAGGGCCGTCCGTGGGGGCGGTGGCCATCTTCTCGAAGGCCGTGCGCAACGAGGCCAGGCCCGGCGAGTCTTTCAGCATCGGGGCGCCAAACACGGGCTTGTACGCACCCTGGTGGCAGGTGGCGCAGTTGAGCTTGGCCACGTCGCCCAGCTCACCCTTGCGGTTGGCCGGGAAGGTGTCGGTGAGCGGCACCATGTGCTCGTTGTTGAGCGCCTGCACCATGCGGATGCCGTGGTACGCCGTCACGCGCTGGGGCGGGCCACCTTCCCATTTGCCGAACGACTGGGTGGCGTGGCAGAAGGTGCAGTTCACCCCGAGCGAGGCCGACATGTGCGTCATCAGCGAATAGGTCTTTTCGGTCTGCGCGATGCTGGCGGTGTGGTCGGTGGGCAGCGCCTTGGTCGAGGCCACGCGGATCGGTTCCTTGCTCAGGAGGTACGACGAGAAGGCGTCGTAGGGCAGTGAGCTCAGGCCCGCGCTCACCCCGGGGGTGTTCTGGCGCATCTTGTTGCCGATGAAGTCCGCGCCGGCTTTCTGGGGCTCGGGCTTGAACCAGACGAACTTGGGCACCGGCTCACCGCGGTGGCAGGTGAAGCAGGTCACGCCGGTGGTCGACACGTGGTTCTTCCAGTCGGCGTTGATGGTCTGCGTCATCTTGATCATGTCGCGCGCCACCAGCTTGGTGTACAGGCTGTCGTCGGCAAAGTTGCCGGCGTTGTGGCAGTACACGCAACCTTTGTCGGGCGCCACCCAGTTGGTCATGGACGCCATCAGGTTGGTGAAGTCGCCCACGCTCAGGTGGCCCAGCACCTTCACGTTCTGGTACACGTCGCCGGCCTTGGGGCCTTCGGGTGATGCGGGCGGTGGCGGGGCGGGAGGCTGGTTGGCCTCGATCACGCCTTCCATGATCCGCGGGTTGTAGACCTGGACCATGCCGGTGCCCCGGTAGCCGGTCTGCACCGTGTCCATGGGCGGGCGCTCGCAGGCGCTCAGCAGCACCAGGGAGCCCAGTGCCAGGAGCCGGAGCCAGCGGCTGGATGTGATGTGCTTGGGGTTCATTTCGCGCCTCCCGGGGTCAGGGCTGGGTCCATCACGGCAGGGAACACGTCGGGGTACGGTGGTGCCACGCCATGCTTGATGGCCCAGAGGTACCAGTTGTCCACCACGGTGCCGCTCAACAGGATGCCGATGCCGCCCACCAGCGGGCACAGCACGGCGAACCACCAGGCCCAGCGGTGAATGGATTCCATGGTGGCGTTGAAGCCCATGGTCCAGCGCCAGAAAAGCGCAGCGCGTTCGCTGGCGGTGCCACGGTCCACGATCTGCTCGATCTCGCGTTCACCACCGAAGCGGCTCACCGCGAGGATGGTGGCACCGTGCATGGCAAACAGCAGCGTGGCGCCGTAGAGGAACGCGATCGAGAGCGCGTGGAACGGGTTGTAGAAGAGGTTGCCGTAGCGCAGCGAGAAGGCCGCTGTCCAGTCCAGGTGCGGGAAGATGCCAAAGGGCACCGCCTCGCTCCACGAACCCATGAGCACCGGGCGGATGAAGCCCAGCACCAGGAACAGCCAGATGGCGGCCGCAAAGGCCCAGGCCACGTGCGTGCCCATGCCGAGCTGGCGTGCGCGGGTGTAGGTGCGCGCCCACCACAGCAGCACGGAGGCGGTGAGGAAGCCGCCTGTGATCAGCCACCAGCCGCCTTCGTTGAGCGGTGGCAGCGACAGGCCGTACTGCGCAGACGGTGGCTCCAGCGCGAGCCAGAACAACTGCCGCACGAACTGGATCGGGTCCCAGTTCACCGAGGCGAGCATGTTCAAGCCGATGATGTTGAACGCCAGCACGCCGAAGATCAGCGAGGCGATGCCCAGGCCACCGAGGTAGATCGGACCGATCTGGGCGTTGCCCAGGCGACCGAACAGGTGAACGATGGCCGGCTCCTTGCCGGTGCGCGGGCTGTTGCCGTGCGGCAGCGGCACGCCGTGGTGCAGCGGGCCGGTGGCCTGCACGGTGGTGAAGAGGTTCTGGTATTGCGCCATGGTGGTTCTCCTCGGTTTTTATTTGAGGGGCCACTGGGCCCAGATCGGCATGTTCAGCCACCAGCCCCACCACTCGGGCCAGCCCCGGCTCCAGAACGGTCCGCTGATGACGATGCACAGCGCGCTGAAGAGCACGGCGGCCAGCGCCAGGAACAGGCCCAGGCGGTGAATGCCCAGGGTGCCGATGGAGTAGCCGATGGTGTCGCGGAAGAAGGTGTCTTCGTGCTCCGGTGTCTTCACCACTTCGCCCTTCTTGGGGTTGGTGGCCGAGAGGATCAGCGAGCCGTGCAGCGACAGCGCGAAGGTGGTGGCAAAGAAGAAGCTCACCGCGATCATGTGCGCCGGGTTGTAGTGGAAGTGCAGGTACTGGTAGCCCACGTTGGACACCCAGTCGAGGTGGCTGAAGATGCCGTAGGGGAAGCCGTGGCCCCAGGCCCCCAGCAGCACCGGCCGGATCACCACCAGCGTCACGTAGGCCAGGATGGCCACGCCGAAGGCCGCGGGCACGTGGTAGCCCATGCCGAGTTTTCGGCAGATCTCCACTTCACGCAGCGCCCACGACACGAAGGCGCCGATGGCACAGACGGTGATGAGCTGCCACAGGCCGCCTTCCATCAGTGGCGCGAAGCGCAGGCCGTAGGACAGGTCGGGCGGCGCAATGCTGATTTGCCACAGGTTCCAGGTGGGGCCTTGCGAGGCGCCCCAGAGGATCATGGCGGTGCCCAGAAACGCGAAGAACAGCGTGGTGACACCGAAGAAGCCGACGTAAAACGGACCCACCCAGAAGTCAAACAGGTCGCCGCCCAACAGGGTGCCGCCGCGTACGCGGTATTTTTTTTCGAAATTGAGCATGGCCATGGTGCGGCCCTCCTGACTCAGGTGGAGTTATGACGTCAAAGCGAATGGGGGGAGGGGCCCAGATGCTGCGCCGCCCGATGGGCGCGGTCGCAGCATCTGCACACCTCGTGCGACGTTCAGGACGTCTTCGAAGGCGTTGCTGCGGGCATCGGTGCGAGTTGCGCCGATGCTGCCGGGGCCTTTTTCGGGCCGTCGAGCCAGTTGAACTTGTTGGTGCTCAACAGGATCAGGTGAATCATGGCTGCGAGTGCAAACAGGAACACTGCCTGCGCGACCATGGTACGGAGGGGGTCGAAAAGACGCCAGATTCTCCACATGATGTTTTCTCCTTAGATCAGTTGGGACATGACCGTGTAAACCGCGGCATGCACGCCCGAGAAAATGCTGGTCTTCTGTTCTGCGCCAGGCAGCCATTCCCGCCAGTGCATGCCCACCAGCTGGCCAAACATGGCAGCCGACAGCAGCAGCAGAAAGCACGGAACAAAGATCAGGACAAACGAAAGCTTGTCTTCCCGGTGAGTGGGCTTATGGGTCTCATAAGACACGACGTTCATGGCAGTTCTCCAATCATGAAAAGTGAAGCCGGTCTTGACTCAGAGCCAGGGCCGCCAGAACCACACGAGCGCATGGGCGACCACGGCAATCGCCGTGAACCCAATGAAGCCCTGGATGTAGTACTGGTGGAACTCCTGAGCTTCCTCGTCGGTCAGGCCGGAAATCGATGTCCGCGTTGCCATACGAATGCTCCTTCTCAATAAGGCCGTGAGGCCTGCGTTGCGCCCGACCCGCGCAACCTGGGCAGCCGCGGCGAGATGCCACGACGTGGGGGTGACCCGGCCTGCTCGCCGGAATCCGAATGGGGTGTGAACCGCGTGCTCATGCCGGCTCTCCCAGGCCGAGTTCGCGGCCTGCGGTGTTCACGTGGGTTTCGCTCACGGCTTCGTCGCCGCTGTCGCGCGCGCGCTGCTCGGCCGAGTCGCGCAGCCGCTTGGCCACCGAGATCTGCACCAGCACCGGCTGGTTCGAGATGAGGGCGTGCAGGCGGGTCTGGGCGCTGTCTTCCCAAGGCGTGGCCAGGCCGGCGGCGGCGCCGCGCGCCAGCGTCGGGTCGACCTTGTCCATCTCGGTGCCCAGCGGCAGGATGTGGAACAGCGCGTCAAACAGCGCGTTGCACACCTCCTGGATCAGGTAGGTGGCACCGCTGTAGCCCATGAACGGGGTGCCGGTGTGGCGGCGGATGATGGCGCCGGGGAACGAGGCCGGAATGAACGCGGCGCGCATGGGTCCCGTGCTGCCGGCTTCGGCCAGATACATGCGCTCGTTGAAGCTGCCAAACAGGATCAGCGGCGTCTGCGTCTTCACCAGCTCGCGCACCGCGGCGTTGTCGGTTTTTTCACCGGCCTTGCGCGAGACCGCAAAGCGGCAGGGCAGGCCCATCTCGGCTTCCAGGAAGTGCTGCAGGCCGCGCGCATAGGTGCCGTTGGCCACCACCGCAAAGCTCGCGGTGGCAAAGAAGTCTTGCGTGACCGAGCGCCACAGGTCCCACACCGGCTTGATGGTGGTGTGCTTCTCGCGCTCGATGAAGGGCTCCGGGTCCAGGCCCAGCAGCTCGCCGAGCGTGCGCAGGAATTTGGTGGTGCTGTGCAGGCCGATGGGCGCCTGCAGGTAGGGGCGGTCCAGCGCTTCGCAGAGCATGCGGCCGAACTCGCGGTACATGCAGATGTTCACGTCGGCTTCGACCAGGCGCGAGACTTCAGAGAGGTGGCTGCCCAGCGGAAACACCAGGTTGATCTCGGCGCCGATGCCTTGCACCAGGCGGCGAATTTCGGCCAGGTCGCTGGGGCCGTTGAACACGCCGTAGCTCGGGCCGATGATGTTGACGCGGGGCTTTTCGCCGGCGGGGCGCTCGGCCATGGGCTTGCGCGCCGGCACCTTCTTCATGCCGTATTCGCTCCAGAGCCAGAACATGGCGCGGTCGGCGCATTGCCACTGGTCTTCGTCGATGGTGCGCGGCAAGAAGCGCATGAGGTTCGTGCCTTCGGGCGTCACGCCGCCGCCGATCATCTCGGCGATGGAGCCGGTGACCACCACCGCGGGCAACTCGGGGTCGAGCACCGCGTGGGCGCGCTTCATGGAGCCTTCGGTGCCTTCGCGGCCCAGCTGTTCTTCGGCCAGGCCGGTCACCACGATCGGCAGCTCGTGCGGGGGCAGTGCGTCGGTGTAATGCAGCACGCTTGTGACCGGCAGGTTCTCGCAGCCCACCGGGCCGTCAATGACCACCTGCAGGCCCTTGATGGCCGTGAACACATACACGGCGCCCCAGTAGCCGCCGGCGCGATCGTGGTCAAGCACCAACATCTTGTGCCTCCCGTTTCTTCGCAGCCTTCTCGTTGAGCCGGCGCATTTCCTTGCGGAAGTTCGGGAACGGCTTGGGCACGTCTTGCCACACGCCGGCATCGTCGCCCTGGCCCACGCCACCGAAGAATTCCTTCATGGCGTTGAAGCGGTGCTGGTTGCCCATGGCGGCATTGACCACCTGGATCAGCGAACCGGCGCCAGCCACGCCCATGAGGGGGCGCGCGGAAATGAGGTTGGTGTAGTAGAGCGCCGGCACGCAGGCTTCCTTGGCGGCCTGCACCACGGGCGTGGTGCCAATGGCCAGCTGCGGCTGGTATTCGTGCAGCGCATCGAGGTCGTTTTCGAGCGAGGCGCGGAACTGCACTTGCACGCCCTTGGCGCGCAGCCAGGCGGCGTCGTGTTCGTTCCACGGCGTGGCCGGGCAGGCCGAGCCGACGTAGCGCAGGTCGGCGCCGCATTCAACCAGCAGGCGGCCCACCAGGAGTTCGGAACCTTCGTAGCCGCTGAGGGTGATGCGGCCGTTGATCTTCTGTTGCGACAGCACGCCGCGGATCGCGCCCAGCGTGGCGTTGCGTGCCGTGTCGATCAGGGCCTGCGACACGCCGGTGGCTTCACCGATGGCGCCCAGCCAGTCGTGCGTGCCGTCCACGCCCACCGGTGCCGAGCCCACGACAGGGCGGCCGGCCAGCTGGAATTCGCGGATGCTGGCGGTGTAGAACGGGTGGATCGCGGCGACCGCGCTGCCGTCGAGCGCGGCGTACAGCTCGCGCCATTCGCGGGTGGGCGCCGTGGTGCCCACGGCCAGGCCCATGGGCGCGATCATCTGCGCGATCAGCATGGGGTCGGCCGGGAACATTTCGCCGAGCAGGGTGATGGTGGGCTTGTCGCTGCGGGCCTGGCGCGGGGCGGGCACCGGGCCGGCAAGCACTTCCTGCCGTGCGTATTTCAGCATCGCACCGGTCAGCACGTCTTTGGCTTCTGCGTGGGTCGGCACACCGAAGCCCGGCACGTCGATGCCGATGATGCGCACCCCGTTGATGGACGGTGGCAGCAGCTGCAGCGGCACGCCGCTGGCGGTGGGCACGCAGAGGTTGATGATGACGATGGCGTCGAGCTGCGCCGGGTCGGCCTGGGCGTGCACCGCCTCGCGGATGTCTTCAAACAGCTTGCCGGTGACCAGCGATTCGCTGTTGAACGGCACGTAGCCGACGCTGCGGCGCGCGCCGTAAAAGTGGGACGTGAACGTGAGGCCGTACACGCAGCAGGCCGAGCCGCTGAGGATGGTGGCCGTGCGGCGCATGCGCAGGCCCACGCGCAGCGAGCCGAAGGCCGGGCACATGCTCTGGGGCTGGTCGTGCGGGCCGTTGTGTTCGCCCTTGGGGTAGTCCTGTGCGTACTGCGCCAGCACCTCGCTCTTGCCTGCCGACTTCGCCGCAGCCAGCAAGGTTTCACCGCCCGCATGGCAGCCCATGCCATCGCCTTCGATGGCGGTCTGGCCTGCCGGGACGGGGATGATCGGGATGGTGGTGGTGTTCATGGTGGGTGGCCGTGAGGCTCAGACCTCGTCGTAAACCACTTCGAGCGTGGGCTTGACGGTCTCGGTCTTGCCGCACATGTCGAACTCGGTGGCCGGCTCCAGCACCACGTCGCGCCCGACCGATGAGGCAGAGAAAAGGCCCAGCAGACCGTCTTGCGTCAGGGGGGACGGACGCATGGGAGATGAGGTGTCAACGTTGGCGGCGAGCTGGGCAAACATGGGGCCCCAGACCGAGTCCGGGCGGCCGATGATTTCGTAGCTGGCGCTCTTGCGGCGGATGTCGTCGTCGGCCGGAATGACCGAGAGCACCGGGATGCCGACCTGTTCGGCAAAGGCCTTGGCTTCGCCGGTGCCGTCGTCGCGGTTGATCACCATGCCGGCCACGCCGACGTTGCCGCCGAGCTTGCGGAAGTACTCGACCGCGCTGCACACGTTGTTGGCCACGTAAAGCGACTGCAGGTCGTTGGAGGCGACGACGATGACCTTCTGGCACATGTCGCGAGCGATCGGCAGGCCGAAGCCGCCGCAGACCACGTCGCCCAGGAAGTCGAGCAGCACGTAGTCGAAGCCCCATTCGTGGAAGCCGAGTTTTTCGAGCAGCTCGAAGCCGTGGATGATCCCGCGCCCGCCGCAGCCGCGGCCGACCTCCGGGCCACCGAGTTCCATGGCGTAGACACCGTCGCGCTTGAAGCAGACGTCGCCGATCTTCACGGGCTCGCCGGCCAGCTTCTTCTTCGAGGAGGTCTCGATGATGGTGGGGCAGGCGCGGCCGCCAAACAGCAGGCTGGTGGTGTCGCTCTTGGGGTCGCAGCCGATCAGCAGCACCTTCTTGCCCTGCTGCGCCATCATGTAGCTGAGGTTGGCCAGCGTGAAGCTCTTGCCGATGCCGCCCTTGCCGTAGATCGCAATGATCTGGGTTTCTTTCTTGACTTCACCGGTGTGGACCGGATCGGGTTCGATGGCGGCTTCCTGGCGCAGCATGGCCTGGAAGTGAACCGGGTTGCTCTTGATTTCAGGGGCGTTCATCAGTGACTCCAGTCAAGGACCATCTTCAGACAGAGGGGATCACCGAAGGCGACCTCGTAGGCATCCCGCGCCTGTGAGGGCGTGTGGGTGTGGGTGATCAGGCCGTCGAGCGACAGGCGCCCGGTGTTGACCAGTTCGGTCACGGCCAGCAGGTCGGCGCGCTTCCATTCGGCGGCGACGCGGATGCTGGCTTCGCGCATGAAGGCCGGCGCATAGGCGAACGAAATGTCCTGGTGGTAGAAGCCGGCCAGCACCACTTCGCCGCCCTTGTCCAGGCGGGGAATGACCTTGTGCAGGATGCGGGCGTCACCGCTCACGTCGTAGATCGCGCGGTAGTTCTTGCGGTCGTCGTCATCGGGGTGCAGCACGGTGTAGCCGTCGGCGCCGTCCTGGCGCAGCGCTTGCGTTTCCCACACCACTGGCGCGGGCCCACCAGCGGCCACCGTCAGGCGCGCCAGCAGGCGGCCCATGACGCCGTGGCCGACGATGAGGTCGGGTGGGGTGTCCGGGTCGCGGGTGCCACCGAAGGTGACGGAGTGGTAAGCGGTGGCGGCCAGGGCCAGCAGCACGGCGTCGGCGCCCGACGCTTGCGCGCCTGGCTCGTTGACGCGCACCACGCGGGCGGCGGGCACCACCAGCCGTTGGCCAGCGCCGCCAAACAGGTTGTGCACGCCTTCGAAGCTGTAGGAGCCGGGCACGAACACCCGGTCGCCGATGGCCAGTGGCACGTCGCCCAGCGTGTTCACCACGCGGCCCACGGTTTCGTAGCCCGGCACCAGCGGGTAGCCCATGCCGGGGAAGGGCGGCATGCTGCCGTCCCACAGCAGGCGCTCGGTGCCGGTGCTGATGCCGCTGTACTCGACCTGCACCTCGATGTCGCCCGGCACCATGGCGCGCAGCGGCAGCGGCTGCACCGACAGCTGGCAAGGGCTCTGGAAGACGATGGCGTCGGCGTTCATGGGGTGACGTTTCCGCTGGCGTGGGACAGCGCGCCTTGCGCCCTCGACTTGCGCCCCACCAGCACCTGTGCGTGCAGTGGCATGGGGTTGGGTGCGAGTTCGATGTGGGTGAAGCCCGCCTGCGCCATCAGCTCCGACAGCGCCTGCGGTGTGCGCAGCCGGCCGCTGCCCATGGCCATCAGGTAGAAGTGGAAGTACGGGTCGATCGGGCTCTGGCCTTCGGCGTTGGCCATCGGTTCGGCCAGCACCAGCGCGCCGGCCAGCGGCAGGCTGTCGTGGATGGCGCGCAGCAGCTGGAGCACGGTGGCGTCGTCGTGGTCGTGGGCCACACGCACCAGCGTCACCAGGTCGGCGCCGCGCGGCAGCGGGTCGGTGATGAAACTGCCGCCCTGGGTGGTGATGCGCTCGCCCAGGCCCTGGCGGTCCAGCTGCTCGCGGGCCAGCTGCGCCACGGGCGGCAGGTCAAACAAGGTGCATTGCAGGTGGGGGTGGCGCTGCGCCAGCGCACCCACCCAGCCGCCCATGCCGCCGCCGATGTCCAGCACGCGCTGGTGGTCAACGAAGGGGTAGGCGGCGAGCAGCTCGTCGATCACGAAGCGCTGCGAGGTCGACATCAGTGCGGAGTAGCGGCCGAAGCTGTCGGCGCTGGCGCCTTCGCGCTGCTGGTGCGGGGTGTAGGGCCAGTAGGTGTGCATCTGCGCCTGGTTCGGGTCGCGCAGCAGGGCCAGTGGGTCGCGCAGGTCTTCGTACAGCGTGGCGTTGTGTTCGACCATTTCGCGGATGCCGGCGTGGGTGGCCACCGGCGCGCCCAGGCTTCCGAGCCCGTAGCGGCCACGGCTGCGGCGGTCCATCAGGCCCATGGCCACGGCGGAGTCGAGCAGGCGCTGCAGGCTGGCCGCCTGCAGGCCGGTGAGGTGGGCGAGTTCGTCCAGCGTGCGCGGGGCTTCGGACAGCGTTTCCAGCAAGCGAAGCCGCACACAGGCCAGCAACACCTGTGTGTGCACGAAGCCGGCCATGCAGGCAAACAGCTTGGCCGAGCGGCGGCGCACCAGCCAGCGCGTCAGGGACGAAGCCACGGCCCAGCGGTGCAGGCCCGGGCTGGTGCTCCAGCGGTCGATCTGGGCGGCGAGGCGATCGCGCCAGCCGCCTGTGGCGACCGGAAGCGACAGGGAGGAGTGGCTGTGTACGGCGTCCATGGGGTGGCCTCAGGCAACGGTGCCGCGCAGCGGCGTGGCGCGGGACCCGGGCGCCTGCGGTCGCGCACTGGCGATGCGTTGGCGTGTGTCGGGGGGAATGAGCCGCGCGGATTCCTGCAGCACGAGGGCGCGCATGGCGTCGCGGTGCTCGCAGTCGGGCACGGCGTCCACGGCTTCCTGCATGCGGCGCTGGAAGTAGCCCAGGGCGCCTGCCAGACCGAGGTCGTCGGCCGCACTGGGGCGGTGGTGCTGCACGTCCTGGCCGCTGGGCTTGCCCAGTTCGTCGCTGCCGAGCATCACATCGCGAATGTCGTCGGCCACCTGATAGGCCTCGCCCAGGCATTCGCCCAGTTGGCGCCAGGCCGAGGGGTCAGCACCGGCGGCCTGCGCACCAGCGCAGGTGGAGGCCACAAAAAGGGCGCCGGTCTTGGCGCGCTGGTAGCGGCTGAGCGAGGCGCGGGGTTCGCATTCCCAGGCCTGACCAGCGACGATGCCGTCGGGCGCGCCGGCGGCCGAGCACAGCGTGCCGAGCAGGCCGCCCAGGCGGGCGGGGTGGCGGGCGCCGACGCGGGCCATGGCCTGGAACGCCATGACGATCAGCCCGTCGCCCGAGAGCAGGGCCAGCGGTTCGCCGTGCAGCTTGTGCACCGTGGGCAGGCCACGGCGCAGGTCGGCGTCGTCGAAGCAGGGCATGTCGTCGTGCACCAGCGAAGCGCAGTGCAGCAGTTCGATGGCCACCGCGGCGGCGTCGGTCAGTTCGGGGGCGTCGTCGCCGCAGGCCTGGGCCACGGCCAGGCAGAGCTGCGGACGGATGCGGGCGCCGCCAGGGAACACGGCATGGCGCATGGCGGCCATCAGCCGTGGCGGTGCGCTGGGGCTCAGCGCACAGGTGAGCTCCTGGTCGAGCGCTTGCTGTATGCGTGCCAACATGTCCATGGAGCCCCTCGTCGGGTGGGGTGTCTGTCATCCACATGCGACAGACACGGTGTCAATCTAACATGACACATTTATTTGTCAATGGAAAGTGACGGTATTTGTCCGGCGTACGGGTAATCCCCTAGTGGCGGCCGGCGAAGCGCACCCGTCGCCCCTTGGGGCAGGTGGGCGGTGGGGGAAAGAGGGTGCCGCGCGGGCCGCAGCGCCCGGGGCGCAGGCCCCGGCTCAGGCGCAGGCAGCGGGGGCGGGGGTGGGGGCGGGAGCGGGTTCGCCGATGGCCGCGAGGATGTGCGAGGCCACCAGCGCGGGCTGTTCTTCGTGGGCCAGATGGCCCAGCCCGGGCAGCTCGATCACCCGTGCCTGTGCCGGCGGCTGCAGGCGCGCCAGCACGTCGAGCGCCTGGGCTGGCGGCACGGTGCGGTCGTGCGTGGCCGCGAGCAGCAGCAACGGGGTGTGCAGCCGGGGCAGGTCGCGGGCGAAGGTCTGCAGGTCCCAGTTGGCCATCATCCCCAGGGCCCCGGCCGCGTGTTCCGGGCAGCCGACCAGCGCCCGGTACAGCGCGGTGGCTTCAGCGTCGAGCACCGAGCCGGTGCCCTGCAGCAGGCGCTGCAGCACCGCGGGCTCGCGGGCGCGCCAGGCAAACAGGCGTGGCACCCCGGGTGTTGCGGCCAGCAGCTTGGCCGCCGGGGCGAACAGCGGCCCGGCCAGCCCGGCCAGCGGCAGCAGCGCCGCGTTGATGCCGACCACCAGACGGGGTGCGATGAGCGCGTCCAGGCACATGCGGATGCCGATGGCCGCCCCGGCCGAATGCCCGATCACCAGGTCTGGCTGGCAGTCCAGCGTGCGCAGCAGCCCATGCACCGCGCGCGCCATGCCGGGCAGCGAGAGCTGGGGCGCACCCATGCCGCCGGGTGGGCGGCCGGTGAAGGCGTGGCCGGGCAGGTCCAGGCTGAGCACCCGGCACCGGGTGGCCAGCAGCGGCGCGAGCGCGCGCCACGAATGGGTGGAAGCGCCGGTGCCGTGCAGCAGCAGCGCGCAGGGCGCCTCGGCACCCGGGCCGTCGAACCATTGGGTGTGCCATTGCAGGCCTCCGGCCTGCACGAAGCGGCTGTGCTCGTGGTGGGGCCAGCGGGGGCCGTCGCGTCGCCAGTCGAGTCGGCGCGGCATGGTGTTCAGCGGGCTGGGCCGGCGGCGAGTTGCACCGCCCGCGCCAGGCCCTCGGCGCCGGCGTGCGGCAGCGGCAGGTAGGCCGCGTCCATGGCGTCGGCCAGGGCACGGGCCGGGTCGGAGGGCTGCGGCGAGGTGTCAATCAGCAGGGCGCTCAGCCCTTCGGCACGAAAGCGCTGCGCGGCGGCCAGCGCGTCTTGCTGGGCCTGCGCGCGTCCCGGCGAGCCGTCGCGCGCGATGTTGGCGCGGCCGTCGGTCAGCAGCACCACCGTGGCCGAGTCGCCCCCGCGGGTGAGCTGGCTGGCCAGGTCGGCCGCCGCGGCGATGCCGCTGGCCAGCGGTGTACCGCCCCCGCCGGGCAAGGCACCCAGGCTGCGCTTGGCGCGCGTGAGCGAACGCGTGGGCGGCAGCAGCAGCTCGGCACCGCTGCCGCGAAACGCCAGCACGGCGACCCGGTCGCGCCGCACATAACACTCGGCCAGCAGCAGCTCGACCGCACCCTTGGCTTCGGCCAGCCGGTGCAGGGCCGCCGAGCCGGAAGCGTCGACCACAAACACGGTGGTGGTGGGCCGGTGCTGGCGGTAGCGCACCACGTGAAAGTCTTCGCGGCGCACGCGCAGGCGCGCCGGCCCGCCGGCGGCTTCCTGCCGCAAGCGTTGCCAGGGCATGGCCGCGCGCAAGGTGTCGAGCACGTGCAGGCGGGCGCCGGATCGCGGCTCGGCGTGCCGGCTGCCCACGGGTCGGCCGCGGTGGGGGTGTTTCGTGGCAGCGCCCACCCGGCCGGCGGCGCTGGCGCGGGCCTGGCGGGCCTGGCCCGCCTGCAGGGCCGCCAGCAGCCCGGGCGGGATGGCCGCGCGCACGGCATCGACCAGCCGGTCTTCCAGCGCAGCCGCTTCGGGTGGCCGATCGGCTTCGGCGGTGTCGCGGTCTGCCTGGCCTTCGTCGGTCTGCGGCGGTGGGGGCTCGGGGGCCTGCGCCTGCGGGTTCGGGGCGGGTTCGGCGGGGGCCGGGGGCGGCTCGGCTTCTTCCTGGGCAGCGGGCGCCGGCATGCGGGTGGCGCGCGGCGCCAGCACCAGCGCGGCCGCCAGCTGGGCGTGTGTGTCGCCAACCTCGTCCTGGCCGTCCAGCGCGGCCGCCGCCCGTGCCGCGTGCACCGCCATCAGGGGCGCGCGCAGCGAGTCGATGCCCCAGGCCAGTGCCGCGGCGCACAGGCCCTGCAGCACCGCATCGGGCAGGGTCACGTGGGGCAGTCGGGCGCGCGCGCGCTCGATGTCGGCAGCGTCCCAATCGGGCGGGGTCTCGCCGTCGGGCGCGGGTTCTGCGAGCAGGTGCAGGGCCAGGCGGTCCAGCAGCGCGGCGGGCATGCGTTCGTCGTCGCCAGCACCTTCGTCGAGCGCCACCAGGGCCAGGCGCGCCGGGCTGCAGGTGCTGGGCAGGCTCTCGCGCGCGAGCACCACCTGCCGGTTGTCGAGCACCGCAGCCAGGTGAGACGCCACACCCGCCGACACGCGTTCGGCCATGGGCAGCAGCAGCACGCCCTGATCGGCCCGCGCCAGCAGCCCCTGCTGCGCCACGGGGCGCCCGGCGGCCAGCGTGGCAGTGAGGTCCAGGCCACCCAGCAGGGCGGCGTCGCCGGCGTGCGAGGGCACGCGCAGCCAGGGCGAGTCCGCGGGCAGCAGCCGCCGCAGCAGTGCCAGCCACTGGTCGCGCAGCGGGCCGGCGCAGCCTCGCAGGGCCACCCCGCCCAGGCCCGAGGGGTTCACGGCCAGCAGCGCCGCTGCCAGCGCCATGCGGGCGCTGAGGCGGGCGCTGTCGAAGGGGTTCATGGGCCCAGCAGTTCGGCCACGGCGCGTTCGACCCGCGCGCTCGAGCCGCTGTTGTCCAGCGGATTGCGGCGCAGGCGGTGCCGCAGCGCGGGTGCGGCCACGCGGCGCAGGTGGGCGTCGCCCACCGCGGCGTCGCCGTCCCAGGCGGCCAGGGCGCGGGCGGCGCGCATCAGGGTCAGGTCGCCGCGCAGGCCGTCGGTGCCCAGCGCCATGCACAGCGCGGCAGCGCGCTCGCGCGCGGCTTCGGGCAGCTCCACCTCGGCCAGCCGCGTGCGCGCGGCGAGCAGGCGGCGGCGGATGCGTTCGTCCTCTTTCTTCCAGCGCGCCACGAAGGCCTCGGCATCCTGCTCGAACGCGTCGCGCCGGCGCACCACCTCGACCCGCTCGGCCAGCTGGTCGGGCGTCTTCACCTCGACCGAGAGGCCAAAGCGGTCCAGCAGCTGCGGGCGCAGCTCGCCCTCTTCGGGGTTGCCGCTGCCCACCAGCACAAAGCGCGCGGGGTGGCGCACGCTCAGGCCTTCGCGCTCGACCACGTTTTCGCCCGAGGCGGCCACGTCAATGAGCAGGTCCACCAGGTGGTCTTCCAGCAGGTTGACCTCATCAATATAGAGAAAGCCGCGGTTGGCCTGGGCCAGCAGGCCGGGCTCGAAGGTCTTGACGCCCTGCGACAGGGCCCGCTCCAGGTCCAGCGAGCCCACCACGCGGTCTTCGGTGGCGCCCAGGGGCAGGTCGACCACCGGCACCGGGATCGCGTGCGACTTGAGCGGCTTGCCCTGGCGCAGCCGCTCGCAGTCGGGGCAGCGGCCGGCCTTGTCTTGCGGGTCGCAGCCATAGCGGCAACCCACCACCGCCTTGATGCTGGGCAGCAGCGCCGCCAGCGCCCGAACGGCGGTCGACTTGCCGGTGCCCCGGTCGCCCAGCACCAGCACGCCTCCAATGTGGGGGTCGATGGCGGCGATCAGGATCGCCGTCTTCATCTCTTCCTGACCCACGATCGCGGAGAAGGGGAACGCATGTGCCATGGAATTCAGTATGGCACAGGCCACCTGATTTTTGACATATGTACATATCAATATGTCAATCGAGGTGGACATGTCCGGTGAAGGAGGTCTTTCAGGTTTCCGGCACCGTCCAGGCATCCCCAGGATGTGTCATCCGCGGGCTGCCATGGGCCTGATGCGATCGAGCTCACGCCTATCATGCGGGCCGGCGTTGCGCCCTGTGGCCGACGTCCGATCTGGGAGACCACGCATGGCAAAGCTGATTCTGGGGCCCGTTCTTTCTTACCGTGGGGGCGGCGCCGATGGCGCGTGGCGGGTGAGCGCGCTCGTTGGCGTGGACGACAAAACAGGCGTTCCATCGCTGAACCTGGATGGTCGGGCGGTCAAGCCGCCGGTGTTGCTGCTGCAATACGGCGGGCGAAGCTACTTCCGCTATGACCTGACCTGCAAGCAGGGCCAGGAAGAGCGCCGCGTGGACTACCACCTGGAGGGGATCGACGGCCAATGGAGCTTTACCGTGCCCGGCAAGGGCCATGCGCCGCGCATGGCCTATGTGTCTTGCAACGGCTTTTCGGACCCCAGTGGCATTCGCAAACTCATCCGCGCCGAGAACGCGGTGTGGGAAGACCTGCTGTGCAACCACGACAGGACGGTCCGCCCGCCAGGGTACGAGCTCGACAAGGAACAGCTCTGGCATGAGGCACGCACACACGACAAAGGCCGGCAGCGCTTCCATCTGCTGCTGATGGGGGGCGACCAGATCTACTTCGACTCGATCTGGGAAGACCTCAAGGAACTCAAAGGCTGGATCGGTCTGCCCAGGGATGAGCAGTTGGTTTTTCCAGTGAGCGCTGCGCTCGACAGGAAGATCGAGGCTTACTACATGCAGCTCTACAGCTCGCGCTGGCTGCCGGCTGAGCGGCACGCGTGGGGCAGCCATGACCCCACGCTGGACGCGGCGCTGGCGATGGCCAGCATGCCCACGGTGATGATGTGGGACGACCACGACATCTTTGACGGCTGGGGCTCCTACAGCGTGGAGATGCAGCGCAGTCCGCTCTTTCAGCGGCTGTTCCACCACGCGCGCAAGGCGTTCTGGGTGTTTCAGATGCAGCATGCGGTGGGGCTTCTGCCGGAGCTCACCCACCGCAGCGACATCCGCGTGCGATCCAACGATCCCCTGTTCGAACCCATCGCCTGGAAGCAAGTGCTCAAGCCCGACAAGCTCGCCTTGCCGTTGCTCGATCAGCAGCCCGGGTTTTCGTTCGTGCACGCGCTGGGGCCGCTGCAGCTGGTGGTGGCCGACCTGCGCACCGAGCGCTCACACGAGCAGGTGCTCGGCCCCGAAACCTGGCGCGCGCTGCAGGGCAGCCTGGGTGCCCTGCCTGGCAGCGAAGCGGCTGCCTCCGCGTGTCAGCACCTGTTGTTCATGTCATCGGTGCCGGTGGTGCACCCGAAGTTGTCGTTGGCCGAGGCGTTCATGGACGGCTTTGGCTCTGACCATGTGCTGGACAGCAGCGCCGACGACCTGAAAGACCACTGGACCAACGATGACCACGAAGGCGAGCGCAAGCGCCTGATCGAAACCCTGCTGAAAACCGCCCGGGACAAACGGCTGCGCGTCTCCATCCTGTCGGGCGACGTGCACGTGGCGGCCTGGGGCACCGCGTACCGAAGCGATGTGGGGCCGCAGGACAACTGGGCGCAGATTCAGCAGTTCACCTCGACGGCCGTGGTGCACCCGTCGCTGGTATCGGTGACCGAGCGCCTGTTCTTTCATGTGCTCAACGCGGTGGCCAAGTCCAGGCAGGCACTGGATGTCAACCTGACGGCAGAAATGATGCTGTTTCCCGGATCGAACCGCTACGTGCTGGCGGCCCGAAACTGGTTGGCGCTGGAGCTGGACACCCCGGGCGGCACTGCAGGCGGGGCGAAGTTGTGGACCACGTGGCGGTGCGAGACCAAAGGCGCATTCACCAACCATTTGCTGGCCACCGAGCCGGTCAGCACGCGACCGGCCTGAGCCCGGCACAATGACGCCTTCGCGGTGTGGCGTGGATGACGGCCACCCACCCACCGCCCCGCTTGCTACCTCACTCGCTGCCTCGATACCGCGCCAACAGCCGCCCCGTTCCCAGTGACCCACCCCTCCAGCGACGACAGTCTCTCGCCCATCGCGCCCTTGCGCCGGCCCGTGTTCCGCATGCTGTGGACGACGTGGCTCATGGCCAACGTGTGCATGTGGATGAGCGAGGTGGCGGCTGCCTGGATGATGACGTCGCTCACGACCAAGCCCCTTTGGGTGGCGCTGGTGCAGACGGCCGCGACGCTGCCCGTGTTTCTGCTGGGCCTGCCCAGCGGCGCGCTGGCCGACAACCTGGACCGCAAGCGCTACTTCCTGTTCACCCAGCTTTGGGTGGCGTCGGTGGCCACGCTGTTGAGCGTGGTCATCTTCCTGGACGTGATGTCACCGCCCCTGCTGCTGGTGCTGGTGTTTGCCAACGGCATTGGCATGGCGATGCGCTGGCCGGTGTTCTCGGCCATCGTGCCCGAGCTCGTGCCGCGCACCCAGTTGCCGGCGGCGCTGGCGCTCAATGGCGTGTCGATGAACGCTTCGCGCATCATCGGGCCGCTGGTGGCGGGCGCGCTCATTGCCAGCGCGGGCAGCGCGTGGGTGTTCGTGCTCAATGCCGTGCTGTCGGTGGGGGCTGCGATCATCATCAGCCGCTGGAAGCGCGAGCACATTCCGAACCCGCTGGGCCGCGAGCGGCTGGGTTCTGCCATGCGCGTGGGCTTGCAGTATGTGAAGCAGTCGTACCTGCTCAAGGGTGTGCTGCTGCGCATTTCCATCTTCTTCTTCCACTCCACGGCGCTGATGGCCTTGCTGGCCCTGGTGGCGCGCGGCATGCAGGACGGCGGCGCGGGCACGTTCACCGTGTTGCTGGCCTCGATGGGGGCGGGTGCCATCGCCTCCACCGCGTTTCTGCCGCGCCTGCGCCGCCGTTATGCGCGCGACGGCCTGGTGTTGCGCGGCGCCGCCGTGCAGGCGCTGGCCATGGCGGTGATGGCCGTGACCCACCAGCTGTGGATCGCGGTGCCCGCCATGTTCCTCGGGGGCGCCGCCTGGATCACGGTGGCCAACACGCTGAGCGTCTCCATCCAGATGGGCCTGCCCGACTGGGTGCGCGCACGCGGCATGTCGATTTATCAGATGTCCATCATGGGCGGCAGCGCGGCGGGTGCCGCCATCTGGGGCCAGGTGGCCACCTGGACCAGCGTGCCGGTCTGCCTGGGGATCGCGGCGGTCAGCGGCATCACCGCCATGGCCGCGGTGAACCGCTGGATGCCCGATGCCGGGCTGGAAGACGACCTCACGCCCAAGCGCATCTTCCCCGCTCCGTCGATTCCCGAGCCCCCCAAACACGGCCACGTGATGGTGCAGATCGAGTACCGCGTCGACCCGGCGCGGGCCGAAGAATTCCGCTTCCTCATGCTCAACGAAAGCCGGCGCAGCCGCCTGCGGCACGGCGCGCTGTCATGGGAGTTGCTGCACGACATCAACGAGCCCGGCCGCTTTGTGGAGGTGATCGTCGACGAATCGTGGACGGACCACCTGCGCCGCTTCGACCGCGTCACGGCGGCCGACGTGACGCTGCGCGACCGCAAGCTGGCGTTTCACGTCGGCAGCGAACCACCGCGCGTGAGCCGCAGCCTGATGGAAACCACCGTCTAGCGTGCGGCGGCGGCGCCGTCGTCAGCCGAGCTGTGCGGGGTCAGCGCCGGCCTGCAGCGACAGCTCGCTCGCCGCCTCTTTCAGCCACTGTGCAATGCGCTTGACCTGCGGCGCATCCACCCGCGCGCTGGGGCCGTACACCGCGAGCGACCCCATGACTTTGGACCCCGCCGAAAAGAACGGGGCCGCAATGGCCACCGCACCCTGGATCAGCTCGTCGCGGCTGATCGCATAGCCCGCTTGCCGGATCCGCGCGAGTTCGTCGAGGTAGTCCTTCTGCCGCGCTTTCGGAATCTTGCCGTGGATGTAGCGCGAGGCGTCGTCGGCAAACGCCAGGATGGCGCGCCCGCTGGCACCCAGGATCACTTTCTCGCTGTGGCCCACGCCGCGCTTGAAGCTCAGCGGCTGCGCGCTCGGCATTTCCGCGACGCACACACGCTCTTCGCCATGGTGCACGAGCAGCGCCACGGTTTCGCCGGTCTGCTCCCACAGGCGCCGCATCATGGGCTGCGACAGCGTGGCCAGGTCGAGCCCTGACGTCCACATGCGCGCCAGGTGGGCCACCGACGGCCCCAGCTGAAAACGCTGCGGCTCACCCACCGACACGATGAAGCCGCGCTGCTCCAGGGTGCGCAGCAGGCGGTACAGCGTGGGTCGGCTCAGGTCCACCCGCTTGAGCAGTTCGCTGGCACTCAGGCGCGGATCGCCGGCGCGAAAGGCCATCAGGATGTCCAGCGCGCGGTCCACCGCCCGCACGCCGTCGTTGTTCTTGTCGGTGCTCATCGTCATCTCTTCGGGTCGCGAAGCCGGCATTGTATGAAATGCGTCCGTCTGATGGACACATGGCTCATATTCTTTGACGCAGATCAAACCCAGTCTCAAAATGGACAAACGTCTCATCTGGCGTACAAGTCAAAACCACGGAGTCCCACGAGTGAACAAGGAAATGTCAGAAACGCTCACCCGCGTCGGTCCCGGCACGCGCATGGGCAACCTCATGCGCCGCTACTGGGTGCCCGCGTTGATGTCGAGTGAAATCCCCGAGGCCGATGGGCCGCAGGTGCGCGTGCAGCTGCTGGGCGAGAAGCTGCTCGCGTTTCGCAACACCGACGGCAAGGCCTGCCTGATCGGTGAGTTCTGTTCGCATCGGGGCGTGTCGCTGTATTTCGGCCGCAACGAGGAAAACGGCATCCGCTGCGCGTACCACGGCGTGAAATTCGACGGCAACGGCCAGTGCGTGGACGTGCCCTCAGCGCCGCAGGCGTGCGCGCGCATGCACATCAAGGGCTACCCCTGCGTGGAGCGCGGCGGCATCGTTTGGGCCTACATGGGCCCGGCCGACCAGCAGCCCGCCCCGCCCGAGCTGGAGTGGTGCACGCTGCCGTCCGAGCATGTGTTTGTCTCCAAGCGCCTGCAGTACAGCAACTGGTTGCAGGCCATGGAAGGCGGCATCGACACCGCGCACGTGTCGTATGTGCACCGCTACGAGGTGGACACCGACCCGATGCACCAGGGCGTGAAGGCGCTGGACTACATCAAGGCCGACGGCAACGTGAAGTTCGAGATCGAGCAGACACCGTTTGGCCTGAGCCTGTTTGGTCGTCGCAATGGCGAGCCGGACTCTTATTACTGGCGCGTCACGCAGTGGCTGTTTCCGTGGTTCACGCTGATCGCGCCGTTTGGCGACCATGCGCTGGGCGGCCACGTGTGGGTGCCGATCGACGACCACAGCTGCTGGGCCTGGAGCATCAACTGGCAGCCGGGCCAGCCGCTCACCGCCGAAGAACGCACGGCCATGGAAGAGGGCAAGGGCATCCACGTGGAGTACGAGGCCCCGGGCAGCTTTGTGCCGAAGGCCAACCGCGACAACGACTACGGCATGGACCGCCGGGCCCAGCGCGAGCAGCGCGCGTACAGCGGCGTGTTCGGCTTCTCGGCGCAGGACTATTCGCTGCAGGAGAGCATGGGCACCATCCAGGACCACGAGGCCGAGAAGCTGCTGCCAACCGACAAGGCCATCGTCATGGCGCGGCGCATGCTGCACGAGGCGGCCGTGGCCCTGGAGCAGGGACAGACGCCACCCGCTCTGGACGCCAGCGCACAGCACGTGCGGCCCGCCGGCGTGTTGCTGCCCAAGGAACAGGACCCGGTCGCGTGGGCGCGGGAGCACCTGGCCGACGCCACCAAAAAACCGGTCTTCAGCCTTTGACGGGCTGGCTTTCTCACCCCCACAACAGACCCCACAGGAGACATCCATGACAACCCCCTTCAAGTTCGCAGCGGCCGTGGCACTCGCGGCCTGCACGGCCACATCGGCCTGGGCGCAAGGCGCGTCCGACTGGCGCCCGAGCAAACCGGTGCGCATCATCGTGCCCATCGTCGGCAGCACCAACGACGTGCTCGCCCGACTCATCGGCCCCGAGCTGCAGAAGGCCCTGGGCCAGCCCTTCGTTGTCGAGAACAAGCCGGGGGCCGGGGGCAACATCGGCGCGCTGGAAGTGGCACGTGCCGCACCCGACGGACACACCCTTCTCATTGGCTACAACGGGCCGCTGGCGATCAACGTCACGCTGTTCGACAAGATGCCCTACGACCCGATGAAAGAGCTCGCGCCGATCACGCTGGCCGTGAAGTCGCCGCAGTACCTGGTGGTCAACCCGGCGGCCGGCTTCACCGACGTGAAGGACTTCATCGCCAAGGCCAAGGCTCAGCCCACCAAGTACAGCTACGGCTCTGTGGCCATGGGCAGTGCCTCGCACCTCACCATGGAAATGATGAAGTCGGCGGCCGGCTTCCACGCCACCCACATTCCTTACCGGGGCGCGGGCCCGGCCGTCACCGACCTCATCGCGGGCAGTGTGCAGGCGGGCTTTTTCGTGCCCGGCAATGTGCAGGGCTTTGTGAAGGAGGGCCGTCTCAAGCTGCTGGCTTCCACCGGCCCCAAGCGCTTCCCCAGCACACCCGACGTGCCCACGCTGGCCGAGTCGGGTCTGAAGGACTTCGAGGCCACCTCCTGGATCGGACTGCTCGCGCCGGCCGGCACGCCGCCGGCCATCATCAACCGCTACCACGACGAGATGGTTCGCATCCTCAACTCACCCGACATCCAGAAGCGCCTGCACGACATGGAGTTTGAAATCGTGGCCAGCTCACCGAAACAGTTCAGTGACTGGATCGGCACCGAGATCGTGCGCTGGGGCAAGGTCATCAAGGACACCGGTGCAAAAGCGGAGTGAGGTGACATGAGCGAATCCCAACCGGAACGCCGCCTGGCGGGCAAGACCGCGCTGATCACGGGTGCCGGCGCCGGCATTGGCGCGGCCGCGGCCCGCCTCTTCTGCCGCGAAGGCGCGGCCGTGTTGCTGGTGGATGCCGACGCGCAGGCGCTGGCGCGCACGCAGGCCGCGATCCTGCAGGCGCAGCCCGATGCGCGGCTGGCCAGCGTGAGCGCCGACGTGTCCGACGCCGCTGCGGCCGTGGCCGCGGTTCAGCAGTGCACCGCACTGTGGGGCGGGCTGGACATCCTCGTCAACAACGCCGCCATGCGCAACTACACCCCCGCTGCGAATGCCACGCCCGCCGAATGGCAGGCCATGGTGGGCGTGAACCTGGTGGGCATGTCCAACTACTGCGGCGCAGCCCTGCCGGCGCTGCGGCAGTCGGGTGCCGGTTGCATCGTCAACGTGTCGTCGTGCTACGCGGTCACCGGCCGCAAGGGCATGGCGCTGTACGACGCCACCAAGGCGGCCCAGCTCGCGTTCACGCGCAGCCTGGCGTTTGAGGAGGCGCCGCACGGTGTGCGCGCCAACGCGGTCTGCCCGGGCTCCACGCTCACCGACTTCCACGTCGGTCGCGCGCTGGACAAGGGCAAGAGCGTGGAGCAGCTCAAGACCGAGCGCAAGGACACGTCGCTGATCGGGCGCTGGGCCTCGCCCGAAGAAATCGCCTGGCCCATCCTCTGGATGGCGTCGAGCGAAGCGTCTTTCATCACCGGGACCACGCTCATGGTCGACGGCGGGCTGCACATCATGTGAGCCCGCAGGCCTGCGCCCTCAGCCGGCTTGCGGTGCAGGCTGTGCCGAGGTGGGCAGGCCGAAGATGCGGTCGAACAGCAGGTTGAACACGAAGGTGTAGACCAGGAAGAACACGATCAGGCCCAGGTCGAGTACGAAGGCCTGCCAGAGCGAGATCTCCAGCCACCAGGCAAACAGCGGCACCAGCGTCACCACCAGACCGCCTTCAAAACCGATGGCGTGCGCCGCGCGGCGCAGCAGGCTGCGCCCGCGCGTGGCCTGGCGCGCTTCCCAGCGTTCGAACAAGGTGTTGTAGACCAGGTTCCACACCACGGCGATGGCCGAGGCGGCCACGGCCGCCACGCTGGCGTGGCCCATGTTCGCGCCCGACAGCAGCGCCAGGCCGGCGGTCGACATGGTGATGGCGATGATTTCGTACAGGGTGATGTAGACGACTTTGCGTTTGATGCCTTGCATGGCACGGCTCCAGGGAACGGGGCCCGGCCGGGTTGGCGGGGCGATGGGGGCATCGTATGGCGGTCTGTCTGACGATAAAAGTCAGATAGTTTCAGAAATTCTGATAAGTTGCGGCCCATGGCCTTTTCCAGCGACAACGTGCGGGTGTTTTTGGCGGTGCTCGACAGCGGCTCGTTTTCGGCCGCCGCGCGCCAGTTGGGCCGCGTGCCCTCGGCCGTGAGCATGACCATCGCCAACCTGGAGGCCGAGCTCGACCTGACGCTGTTTGACCGCAGCACGCGCGAGCCGCGCCCGACCGACGTGGCGCGCGCGCTGGAGCCGCAGGCGCGCCAGCTCGCCAGCCAGTTGCGCCAGCTGCAGGCGCACGCCGAAGGCCTGCACCAGGGGCTGGAGCGCCAGCTCACCATTGCGATTGCGCCCGAGCTGCTGTCAGCACCCTGGAGCCAACCGCTGGCCGTGCTTGCGTCCGAATACCCGGCGCTCATCGTCGAGGTGCTGTCCGCGCCGCAGTCCGACGCGCTGCGCATGCTGCACGCGGGCGACGCGCACCTGGCCCTGGTGTTCGAGCGCCCGGGCACCGACGAGCGCGAAGGCTTTCAGGAGCTGGGGCAGGAAATTCTGGTGGCGGTGATCTCGCCCACGCACCCCGAGGCGCAGGCGCGCCAGGGCGAGCTGCAGCTCAACGACCTGATCGACATCCGCCAGATCGCGGTGGTGAGCCGCGACCCGCGTGGGCGCGATCCGCGCCTGCTGGTCTCGCGCCACATCTGGCGCACCGACAGCCACCTGGCCACGCTGAGCCTGGTGCAGGCCGGGCTGGGTTGGGCTTACCTGCCGCGCAGCCTCATCAAGCCGATGGTGGCCGCCGGCACACTCACCGAAATCCGCTTCGGCAACATCAGCAACCAGCTGCGTGTGTGGGTGGACGTGGTGTGGCACACCGACCGCCCGATGGGGTTGGGTGCCAAGCGCTTCATCGAGCTCATGCGCCAGGCCGCCAGCGCAGCGGGCTGAGCCGCGCGGTCAGATGGGCGCGTTCAAACCAGCGCGTTCACCTGCGTGCCCAGCGAGCCATCGGCGGCCAGGGGCAGGTCTGCCGGCAGGGCGTTGAGCATGGCCATGGCGCCAGCGGACTGGATGTCCTGCACCTTCTTCAGCACCTGGATCTGCACGTCGCTGAAGGTCTGATCGCGCTTCATCTCGGCGACGGCTTGAACGAGGGCGATGGGGGAGACGTCCATGGGGTTGCTCTTCAAAACAGGTTGTCTGGTGTATCGGCCGCTGGCGGATGAACTTGACGCGTCGCCACCCACGGGCTGCTGAGCAAGACGAGCGGGCATTTGGCGCGACAGCGAACAGACCGAATCCGGCGCGCCCGATGTAATGGCCAGCGTGCCCGGTGGCACAAGGAGCGAACCTTGCTGGCCATCATCATTCCGGCGAACAACGAAGAGGCGGTCATTGGCCTGTGCGTGCAGTCGGCGCAGGCTGCGGCGTGTTGCCCGGCGCTGAACGGCGAGCCCGTGCTCACCATCGTGGTGCTCGATGCCTGCACCGATGGCACCGCCGCCATTGCCCGCCAGTGCGGCGCGCTGACCCTGGCGGTGGACGCGCACAACGTGGGCATGGCGCGCGCCGCCGGCGCCCGCATGGCACTGGCCATGGGCGCGCGTTGGCTCGCCTTCACCGACGCCGACACCACCGTGGCCCCCGAATGGCTGCACGAGCAGGTGTCGCTCGACAGCGACGCGGTGTGCGGCACGGTGAGCGTGACCGATTGGGGCGTGCACGGCGAACCCATGCGCCGGCACTTCAATGCCACTTACACCGACGCAGACGGCCACCAGCACATTCACGGCGCGAACCTGGGCGTCAGTGCGCAGGCGTATCACAGGGCCGGAGGGTTCGCGCCGCTGGCGTCCAGCGAGGACGTGGCTTTCGTTCGTGCCCTGCAGGCTGTGGGTGCGCGCATCGCGTGGTCGGCGGCGCCGCGCGTGGTCACCAGCGCCCGCCATGTGTTCCGGGCGCCCGGCGGGTTTGGTGCCACCTTGCTCGGGTTGAACCCGGGCTTGTCCACCGGCCAGGAGTTCGGCGCATGACGGCGTTTGAACCCGCCAAGCTCGCCCGGGTGCTGGCCGAGCTGGACGCCAGAGAAGGGCCTGCCCAGGCCTTGGCACAACTGGTGCGCCAGGGCCTGGACCAGCTGCCACTGCCGGCCCACGGCGCCACCTGGCAACGGTGGCAGGCCCTGAGCGTGGTGGCCGAACACGACCTGTCGCTGGTCAAGCTGTACGAGGGCCACGTCGACGCACTCGCCGTGCAGGCGGAGGTGGCGCCCTGGGCCGACCGCGTGGGCGGCGCCACCTGGGGCATGTGGGCTGCAGAGGCGCCGGGCGAGCGCACCCGGCTCGAATCCATGGACGCCGACGAAGTGCGCCTGCACGGCCGCAAGGCCTGGTGCTCGGGCGCCGCCCACGTGAGCCATGGTCTGCTCACCGCGTGGTCATCGGACGGGCGCGGCCCGCAGCTGGTGCGTGTGGCCATGCAACAGCCGGGGGTGACGGTGTCCAGCGCCGGGTGGCATGCCGTGGGCATGGCCGGCAGCGAGAGCCTGGACGTGCACTTCGACAACGCCGTGGCCCACCTGGTGGGTGACGAAGGGGCCTACCTGCAGCGCCCGGGTTTCTGGCAGGGCGGGGCCGGCATCGCCGCCTGCTGGTATGGCGGTGCCCTGCAACTGGCCCATGCCCTGAGGCGCCACGTGGCAGACACTGCGCCGGCCCAGCGCCAGCCTTTCCGGTGTGCGGCGCTGGGCCAGGTGGACATGAGCTTGCAGTCCACCGCCGCCTTGCTGCGCGAGGCCGCGCAATGGATCGACGACCACCCCACGCAGGACGCCAGCGCGGTGGCCCTGCGCGTGCGGCTGGCTGCCGAGTGCAGCGCCACGCTGGTGCTGGACGAAGCCGGGCGCGCGCTGGGCGCCACACCGTTTTGCCGCGACAAGCGTTTTGCCCGGATGGCGGCAGACCTGCCGGTGTTCTTGCGGCAGAGCCACGCCCAGCGCGATTTCGCTGCGCTGGGCGAGCGCGTGGCGGCTGCCGGTGAGACGCCATGGGCGCTGTAGCGGCGCGCCCGCGCATTCAAGGCGAGGGCACCAGTGGGCGGGTGTGGCAAGCCTGGCTGCCGGCACTGGCATGCGCCGACATGGCACACGTGGCCGGCCTGCTGCCTGCGCAGCGGCTCGTGGTGGTGGCACCCCATCCGGACGACGAAGTGTTGGCCTGCGGCGCCCTCATTGCGATGCACGCCCGGCAAGGCGGCGAGGTGCTGGTGGTGGCGGTAACGGACGGAGAGGCCAGCCACGCAGAGGTGTCCGCACTGCGCCCGGGTGAGCTTGCGGTGCGCCGGCGCGCCGAGCGCCTGCAGGGGCTCGCGCACCTGGGCGTTGGCACGCCGCAGGTGCACGCGCTGGCCCTGCCCGATGGCCGTGTGCAGGCGCACGCAGGCGCGCTGCTGCGCGGCCTGCTGGACGCACTGTGCCCGGGCGATGTCGTGGTGAGCACCTGCGCCTTCGATGGTCACCCCGATCACGACGCCACCGGCGACGCCACGCGCCAGGCGTGTCTGCAACGCGGCTGCCGCTGGCTGGCCGCACCGGTCTGGATGTGGCACTGGGCCGCCACCGGCGATGCGCGGGTGCCCTGGCACCGCTTGCAGCGCCTGACGCTGAGCGACGACGCACGCCTGCGCAAACAGGCGGCACTGGCGGCCCACGTCAGCCAGCTCACGCCACGAAGCCCCGTGGTGGGCCCGGTGCTGGGCGCCCATGCACTGGAGCGCGCCGCGTGGCGCCATGAGTACTACTTCGTCTGACCGCATGAACGACATCACCCCGCCCGGCTTTGACGCGCTCTTTCGCCACAACGAAGACCCCTGGGGGTTTCGCACCCGCTGGTACGAGGCGCGCAAACGCGCCATGACGCTCGCCTGCCTGCCCCAGGCGCGCTACGCCAGCGGCTTTGAGCCCGGCTGCGCCAACGGCGAGCTCACCGCGCAGCTGGCCGGGCGGTGTGAACGGCTGCTCGCGTCTGATGTGTCACCGCGCGCGGTCGAACTGGCGCGCACGCGGCTGGCGTCGTTGCCGCATGTCGAGGTGGTGCAGGCCCTGCTGCCCGACCAATGGCCACGCGGCCGGTTTGACCTGGTCGTCATCAGCGAGCTGGGCTACTTCGTGGATGGGCCCTCGCTCGATGCCATGGCCGCGCACACCCTGGCGTGCCTGCTGCCTGCGGCCACCGTGCTGGCCTGCCACTGGCGCCGGCCCATTCAGGGTTGCGCGATGGATGGCGATGCGGTGCACGCGCGCTTGGCGCAGGGCCTGCAGTTGCCCCAGCTGTGCGAGGTGCGCGAGGCGGACTTCGTGCTGAACGTGTGGAGCAGCGACCCGAAGTCCGTCGCGCAGCGCGAGGGCTTTGACTGGTAGCCGCGCAGGCTCAGGGCTTGCCGCCCGGGGGCACCTGGGTGAGCAGGTCGGCGAGTTCGTCGGCGTGCTCTTCTTCCACCGCAAGGATCGATTCCAACAGCCGGCGCGTGGTCGGGTCGTCTGCGCCGACCGCTTCAATGGCGTGGCGGTAGCTGTCGATGGCGATGCGCTCGGCCACCAGGTTCTCGCGGATCATGTCGCCCAGCGTCACGCCTTCGACGTACTCCGCGTGGCTGCGTTGGGAGAGCGAATCGGGCGAAAAGTCGGGCTCACCGCCCAGCTGCACGATGCGCTCGGCGAGCTGGTCGGCGTGGCCCTGCTCTTCGTTCGAGTGCACCAGAAACTCGGCGGCCGTGGCGTGCGAGTGGATACCGCTGGCCATGAAGTGGTGGCGGCGGTAGCGCAGCACGCACACCAGTTCGGTGGCAAGTGCGCCGTTGAGCAGGTCAATGACCTGCTGGCGGTCGGCGCTGTAGCCGGCCGTGACGGCGCCTTCCTCCATGTGCTGGCGCGCGGTCTTGCGCAGTTCGTTGATGTCGAGGGGTGTGTGTTCTGCGGTCATGGGGTTCTCCGTTGGGGCGCGGTTGCGCGCTCAAGCATGGCCGGAGAAGCCGGTGGCGTCGGTGCCTTGACGCACAGACACCATCGAGCGGCCTCATGCGTGCCGCAGGGGTGTCAGCGGGCCGGTGTTCCGGTGACGGGCTGGTAGTCGTCTTCGGCGCCTGGTGGAATGGGGGGGTGTTCCTTGAGCGACTGCTGGAAGGCGTGAATCATCTTGCGTATGGGGCCACGCACCCATCCCTGCACGGCATTCACATCGCTCTCTTCCTTGGGGTCCTGCACGAGGTTGAAGAGGTAGGGCGTTTCAAGATGGTTGGCGCCTGCGTTGGGTTCGACCTCCCACACGAAATGCATTTTCCAGTCGCGCCATTTGGCGGCACGCAGCTCGCTCTTGATGTAGTACACAAAGCCTTCGCGTGCGGACTTCTGCTGTTCGCCGCGCCAGAAGCTTCCTTGATCCACGCCGTCAATGGGCCGGTCCGCCGGCAGCTCTGCGCCCGCGATGGCGGCCAGCGTCGGGAACAGATCCACCACATGCACGATCTCGTTTGTGGTTCGCCCTGCGGGGATCCGGTTGGGCCAACGCACGATGAGTGGCACGCGCAAGCCGCCTTCCATGGAGGTGTGATACGTGCCTGTCCAGGTGCCAGCGCTGCCGCGCCACGGACGCCGGTACTCCGGCCCGTTGTCGCTGGCAAAGATGAACACGGTGTCATCCTCCAGGCCGCATTCGCTCACCGCGTCCATGATCTGGCCCACGCGCGCGTCCATCTCCATCAGCGAGTCGGCGAAGTCGCCGTGTTTTGAGCGCCCTTCGTAGTCCCGGTGGGGAATCGTGGGGTAGTGAAGTTGTGTGAGTGGCACGTACAGGAAGAACGGCTGTGCCTTCGTGGCTTGTTGCTTCACGTACGCGCAGCTGCGGCGGGTGAGTTCGGCGTCGATGTTGCGCCGCATCTCCAGGTCGTAAGGCTCCCTGAGTTCGACGGGTTGACCGCGCCGGCCTTCCATGACATGTGGCACGTCCACCACCCCTGGGTCAAAGCCGACTTGTTCGGTGAACATGCTCTCGTTCGTGGTGCGCGGGATGCCGTACCACTCATCGAATCCCCGGTCTTTCGGATACCGCCCCTCCTTGTCCCCGAGGTGCCACTTGCCGTACATCGCGGTGGCATAGCCGCGCGAAGACAGCAGCTCTGCGATCGTGACCTCCCACGGGTGGATGCCTTGCGGCAGACCTGCGGGCACGGACTGCAGCGCACCCGTGCGGATGGGGTGACGCCCTGTCATGAGTGCAGACCGCGTCGGTACGCAATCGCTCTCCACATTGAAGTTCAGGAACTGCGTTCCTTGCTTGGCGAGGGCATCGATGCGGGGTGTGGGCGCGCCGCGCAGGGCGCCGCCGCCATAGCAGCCCAGCTCTCCCCAACCCAGGTTGTCGGCGAGCACCAGAACGATGTTGGGCGGGCGGTGCGGAGCGGTGCTTTCAAGGGTCTCTGGCATGTGACTTTGCATGGTGTTGTGTAATGAGATCTGTGACGGGGTCGCGCTCAATCCGTGAGCTTGATGCCCAGTGTGGGCACGAGTTGTTCCCAATGGCTCACGGTGTCCTTGAGGAACTTGTCGAAAGCTGGACCGCTCATGTTTTGCGGGGTAATACCGCCTTCGACCAGCTTTTTCTGGATGTCGGGCATCTGGACGATGCGCGCAATCTCATCGGCCAGTCGCCGTGCGATGGGCTCAGGCAAACCGGTCGGCGCTACGAGGCCAGCCCACTGTGTCAGCGCGATCTGCGGAAAACCAGCTTCTGTGAACGTGGGCACCTCGGGCAGCGCGGCGTTGCGCTTTGGGGATGTCACCGCAAGCACGCGCACTTTGCCGTTCTTGTGCTGGGCCAGCATCGGCGCGAGACCCAGTACCGCCATCGGTACCTGATTGCTCACCAGATCGGTGGATGCCTGGCCGCCGCCCTTGTAGGGAATGTGAATGAGCTGCACGTTTGCTACCTTGGCCCACCACTCGCCCACCACATGCTGAGAGGAGCCAGGGCCCGACGTGCCATAGGCCAGCTCAGCGGGTTTGGCGCGTGCCGCCTTGACCACGTCCGCCAGGGTTTTGAACGGTGAGGCAACGGGTACCGCGAGGCTGATCGGCTGATCGCCCACCATCGCAATCCCCACAAGGTCGCGCTTGAACTTCCAGGTGGCCGTGGGGCGCAGCGCGTCCAGCAATGCGGCCGAGTCGGACGCCAGCGCCAACGTGTAGCCATCAGGCTTGGCCTGAGCCGCTTGCTGCATCCCGATGGCGCCTGCGGCGCCAGGACGGTTTTCGATCACCACACTCTGCTTGAGCGACTTGGCCAGCTCGTTGCCCACCAGACGGGCCACGATGTCGTTGGTGCCTCCCGCAGCCTGCGGAACGATGATGCGGATCGCCTGGTCATCGGGCCAGGCCGCATGCACCAGCGAGGTTGTGATTGCAGGAGCAATCAGCAGCGTGGCAAGGCGTGCAAGCCGGCGATGGAGAGGGTTGATAAACAGCATGGTGGAGGCCTCGATGTTGAAAACTGAAGTTCAGTGTACGAACCGGGGTGACAACCGCATAATCGTTTTTTCTGTGTTTTTGATATGTATTGCTTATCATGAAAACGCCCTCGCCCATGTCCTTGTCTCATCTGAAGTTCCGCCACTTGATGCTGGTGGAATTTCTGGTCAGACACGGCACCTTGCACAAGGCCGCACGTTTGTTGAACATCAGTCAGCCCGCTGCCACCGGCATGCTCAACGACCTTGAGCAGCTGCTCGGCATCAGCCTTTTCACCCGCAGCCGGTTGGGTGTCGCGCCCACACCCTCCGCGCAAGCGCTGCTGGCCAAAGTCCGCACGCTGCTCAACGAATTCAACGACTTCACCACGGCAGTGGGTCGTGCTGCGGAAGGTCGTGATGTGGTGTTGCGTGTGGGCGTGGTGCCTCAGGCCTTTGTGGCATACATGCCCCAGACCATCGAGATTTTTCGAGCGCGCGGAGGCGGTGCGCTGCGTGCGCAGGAAGGCACGGCACGTCAGTTGCTCGATTTGCTGTTGGATGGTCAGTTGGACTGCGTGATCGGGCGGCTGCCCAGCGATGGATTGCCTGAGGGCCGTCGGGCATCCGACCTGTCCATGGAGCCTGTCTACCGCGACGAGGTGTGCCTGGTCGCTCGGCCTGGTCACTCGATTCTCGATGCACGCAAGGTTGGTTTCGAGCGTCTGGCACAGGAGCAATGGGTGCTGCAGCGGCGCGATTCGAGCGTGCGGCGCGCGCTCGCAGAGGCTTTTCTCCGCGAAGGCTTGCTGCCGCCAGACCCAGCGGTCGAGACCACGACCTACATTCAGAACCTGGCCGTGGTGGCGCAGTCCAACCTGCTCAGCATTGCCCCTCGAAGAGCTGCAGAGCAGCAGGCCCGGCTGGGCCAGATTGCCATCATTGACTTCAAGCTCCATGTGGACCCCATGCAGGTCAACCTTCTGGTGCGCGCGGGCAGTGGCCCCAACGCCACGCTCGACCTCTTCCGCGCGGCCTTGCAGGAGAGCGTGGAGGCACAGGCAAATGTCGAGCGTGTGGCGCCGAGGCGCAAGCGCGAACGAGGCCAGCGCAAAGCGTCGGGCGCCGCCCGCAAGACCTGAGTTATCCCCGAGGTGGGCTACTGCGCTTTATCGAGGTAGGGGGCGCTCGCTGAAGAGCTTTCTCCGTACCTTCTCAAGGTGTCGCATGCCATACCCCGGGAGAGTATTCTTGACAGCGCCCCGGCGTCGGCCTTCAATGGGGCTTTCAACCCCGGAGATGTTCATGCGCCTCGTTGTTCTGTGCTCGTTCGCTCTTGCCGCCCTGGTGCCCATGGCCTCCTTTTCGGCGGACATGTCGTGCAACGCCGCTGCCACGGAAAAGAAGCTGGCCGGCGCGGCCAAGACGTCTTTCTTGAAGAAATGTCAGAAGGACGCAGCGGCCACCTGCGACACCGCCGCGGCCGAGAAAAAGCTTGCCGGTGCGGCCAAGACCAGCTTCACGAAGAAGTGCAACCGCGACGCCGTGGGCTGATCGCCACGACCGCACCACGGCTTCAGATGCCGGTGAGTTCCCGGTAAGCGCGCCGCGTGGCCGGGGACACTGCCGCGAGCACCTGCTCGTGGCTCGTCTGGTGGCGCCGCAACAGGCGAGCAGACGCCACCGCGCGCGAGCGGCAGAACCAGTGGCAGGTGTGCTGCATCAGGAACAGCTCGGCCGACAGGGTGAACGCCTTGTCGCGCGACGGGCGCTGCGCTTCGTTGGCCACCGCGCTGGCAATGCCCGCCGCGTGCAGGCGGAAGGCTTCGCGCACGTCGAAGGTGGCGCCGGGCAGCAGCCGGCTGGCGCCGGGCAAGGCCAGCGCCAGTTTGCTCACGCGCGAGGCGGCCGCGTCCACCTGGGAAAACGCCTGGGCAAAACGGCCAAATTGCTCGGCCACCGAACGCTCCGCCCCGGTGAGCAGGCTCCAGATCTGTTCGCGGCGCTCGGCATCGTCTTCGCCCAGCGCACGCAGGTAGCCCTGGGTGATGGTCTCCATCAGCGCTTCAATCTGGTACTGGCCCAGGTGATGGCCGAGCAGGGCGATGCGGCGTTTCTGTTCCTGTGCGTTGACGAAGGCGACGCCGGCGAAGGCCGCCAGCAGCAGAATCAGAATGTCCATGGGGGCCACAGCCGTTGCAAAAGGACGCCAGTGTAGTCACCCGGATCGCGGATGCAGTGCGAGAATGAATTCCCCTTGTCCCCCGAGACGCCGAACGCCATGCTCCGACACCTTCCCCTGATCGCCGTGGCCGCCGTGGCCTGGGCGCTCTGCCTGATGGGCATTGCCTGGCTCGGCGCGGCTGTGCTGGGGCGCGCGCTGTCCACGGGCGAGACGGTGCTGGTCGGGGTGGTGTTGACGGTGGTGGTCGTGATCGTGGTGCAGGCGCGCCTGCAGCGCGACCGCCGCAAGATCGAAGACATGCGCGACTCCGCACTCTGGTAGCCCTCAGTCCGGCACCACCGCCGTGACTTCAATCTCCACCTTGGCCCGCGCCTCCATCAGGCCACTCACTTCCACACAGGTCATGGCCGGGAAGTTGCGCCCCATCACTTCGCGGTAAACCTCGCCCAACTCGCGCAGCCTTGCGTTGTATTCCAGGCGGTCCGTCACGTACCAGGTCATGCGCACCATGTGCTGGGGCGCGGCTTCGGCGCAGGTCAGCACGTCGCGCACGTTGAGCAGGGCCTGGCGCGTTTGCGCGATGAAGTCGTCGCTTTCGAAGACCTGGGCGGCATTCCAGCCGATCTGGCCGCCCACGTAAACGTGGGTGCCGCGTGCGGCGATGCCGTTGGCATAGCCCTTGGGTGCTGCCCAGCCGGGCGGTTGCAGGTGCTTGATCATGGGGGTTCAGGGTTGGTGGGCTTGCTGGCGCAATGCAAAGCGCTGCAGCTTGCCGGTTTCGGTGCGCGGCAGCTGGGTCACAAAGACCACCTCGCGCGGGTATTTGTAGGGGGCCAGGTTCTGCTTCACGTGGTCCTGCAGGGCTTTGACCTGCGCGGCGTCGGCGGCTTCGCCGGGTTTGAGCACCACGTAGGCCAGCACGATCTGGCCGCGCTCCTCGTCGGCCTTGCCCACCACGCCGCACTCGGCCACGGCCGGGTGTTGCAGCAGCGAGGCTTCCACCTCGGGGCCGGCCACGTTGTAGCCCGCGGTGATGATCATGTCGTCGGTGCGGGCCTGGTAGAAAAAGTAGCCATCGGCGTCCTGGCGGAACGCATCGCCGGGGTAGTTCCAGCCGTCGCGCACGTATTGCGTCTGGCGCGGTTCATCAAGGTACTTGCAACCGGTGGGCCCGATCACCGCGAGCTTGCCCACTTCGCCAATGGGCAGCGGCTGGCCGTCGTCGTCGACCACACGCGCTTCGTAGCCGGGCACCACCTGCCCAATGGCGCCGCGCCGCACCGCTTCGGGCGCAGCAGAAATGAAGATGTGGAACATCTCGGTGGCGCCGATGCCGTCGATCATTTCCAGACCGGTGGCGTCTTTCCAGAGCTGGCGCGTGGCATCGGGCAGGCCTTCGCCTGCGCTCACGCTGATGCGCAGCCGGCCCAGGCCATGCTGGCGGGCGAACGCGGCCATCTGCCGGTAGAAGGTGGGTGCGGTGTAGCAAATGGTGGCCCCCACGCGGCCAATGAGTTGCACCATGCCCTCGGGCGTGTAGGCGATGGAAGGGAAGTACACCGAGGCGCCGGCCCAGATCGGGAACACCAGCAGGCCGCCCAGGCCGAAGGTGAAGGCCAGCGGGGGTGAGCCCATGACGATGTCGTCGGGCGTGGCGCGCAGCACGTGGCGTGGCCAGGTTTCGCAGGCGGCGAGCACGTCGCGGTGGGTGTGCACGGCCGCCTTGGGCGTGCCCGTGGTGCCGGAGGTGAAGGCCAGCAGCGCGATGTCGGTGGCGGCGGTGCGGCAGGGCGTGCTGGTCGGGCCGTGGCGGCGGGCCAATGCTTCGAGCGAGTTCGCGGCGTCGGTGTCGCCCGCGTTGAACACCAGCAGCTGGGTGCTGGCGGCGCCAGGGTCGGCCGCGAGCGCGGTCTTGAGCTCGTCCTGCAGGCTGGCGTCGCACAGGGCCACCGACGGCTGCGACTTGGTGAGGATGGCGCCGAGTTCCTTGGCGCGCAGCAGCGGCATGGTGGCCACCGCCACCAGCCCGGCCTGCACCGTGCCCAGCCAGGCCAGTGCCATGGCCACCGAGTTGCCGCCGCGCAGCAGCACCCGGTTGCCCGGCACCAGCCCCAGATCCACCGTGAGCACATTCGCGATGCGGTGCACCTCGGCCTGCGCCTGCGCGTAGGTCAGCGTGCGCTCATCGCTGCGAAACAGCGGGCGCTCCGCGTGGCCTGCGGCCATCGCTCTTTCAAACAGCGCCTGCACCGCATTCACCTGCGCAGGCAGCTGCAGCTCGGGCCTGTCAAAGCGCAGCTCGGGCCATTGCTCGGGTGGCGGCAGGCGGTCGTGCACGAAGCGATCGGGCTGCGCAGAAGGGATGGCGATCTTCATGATCTCAACGCTGCCTTTCCGAGGATGAGCAACTGCACCTCGCTCGCACCTTCGTAGATGCGCAGTGAGCGAATGTCGCGGTACAGGCTTTCGATCTTCTGGCCGACCTGCACGCCGCGTCCGCCAAACATCTGCAGCGCCATGTCGATCACGCGCTGCGCGTTCTCAGTGGCGGTGAGCTTGGCGGTGGCGGCGGCCGTGGTGTAGGCGGCGGTGCCTGCGCCTTGCGTGGCGCTGCAGTCGCGTTGCCAGGCCGCGCGGTAGGTGAGCACGGCGGCTGCCTCGATCAGCGCGCTCATTTCGCCCAGGCGGGCCTGCGTGAGCTGGAAGTCGCCCAGCGTCTGCCCGAACATCTTGCGCTGCTTCGCTTGCGCCACGGCCTCGGCGAACGCACGCCGTGCCATGCCCAGCGCGGCGGCCGCCACCGAGGCGCGGAAGATGTCCAGCGTCTGCATGGCGAGCTTGAAGCCGCCGTGCAGCGGGCCGACCATGGCGTCTTGGCCCAGCGCGCAGCCGTGCAGGCGCAGCGTGGCCAGCGGGTGGGGCGCCATCACGTGGATGTGTTCGTCGCTTCGCAGGCCGGGGTGGGGCGCATCGACGATGAAGGCGCTGATGCCGCGCGCGCCAGCCTGGGCGTCGGTCTTGGCAAAGACGACGTAGAAGTCGGCAAGGTCGCCGTTGCTGATCCAGGTCTTGGTGCCGTCCAGCGTCCAGCCATGGGTGGAGGGCTCGGCGCGTGTGGCCATGGCTGCCACGTCGGAGCCGGCCTCGGGTTCGCTGAGCGCGAAGGCGGCGATCTTGGCGCCGCTGGCCACCGCGTTCAGGTACTTCGCTTGCTGTGCGGGCGTGCCGGCGAGCGTGATCGCGCCGCTGCCCAGGCCCTGCATGGCGAAGGCGAAGTCGGCCAGTGGCGAATGAAAGGCCAGCGTCTCGCGCAGGATCACCAGCGAGCGCGAATCGAGCGCGGGCAGCGCACCGCCGTGGGCGGCGGGCACGCAGTAGCGCAGCCAGCCGTCCTGGCCCAGACGGGCCACCCAGTCCCGGCACGCGGCGCGGTCGTCGGCCTCGTCCACGTGTTGCTGTGCGGCCCACTCGGCCAGGCGCGGCGCCATGTCACGGTGGTGCGGCTCGAAGAAAGGCAGCTCCCATTGCGCCTGTGGTGGGTGCATGTTCAGTCTCCCTCGAACACGGGGCGCTGCTTCGCGGCAAACGCCTCGTAGGCGCGACGGAAGTCTTGCGTCTGCATGCAGATGGCTTGCGCCTGCGCCTCGGCCTCGATGGCCTGGTCCAGCGTCATGGCCCATTCCTGGTGCAGCATGGTCTTGGTCATGCCGTGCGCGAAGGTGGGGCCCTGCGCGAGTTGTGCGGCGAGCTTGTGGGCGGCGGGCAGCAGGGCCGCGCTGTCGTGCAGCGCGTTGAAGAAGCCCCAGGCGTGGCCTTCGGCGGCGGTCATGACGCGTCCGGTGAACAGCAGTTCGCTGGCACGGCCCTGGCCGATCATGCGCGGCAGCAACGCGCAGGCGCCCATGTCGGCGCCCGCCAGGCCCACGCGGGTGAACAGAAATGCGGTGTTCGTGTTCGGTGTGCCCAGGCGCAGGTCGGAGGCCAGCGCCATCATGGCGCCCGCGCCTGCGCACACGCCGTCGATGGCCGCCACGATGGGTTGCGGGCAGGCGCGCATGGCGCTCACCAGCGCGCCGGTCATCCGCGTGAAGGCCAGCAGCTCGGGCATGGTCATCTTGGTGAGCGGGCCGATGATTTCGTGCACATCGCCGCCCGAGCAGAAGTTGTCGCCCGCACCGGTGAGCACCACGGCGCGCACATCGGTGGCCTTCTGCAGGCTCAGGAACCAGTCGCGCAGTTCGGCGTACGAGTCGAAGGTCAGCGGGTTCTTGCGTTCGGGCCGGTTGAGCGTGACGGTGGCCACGCCGTCGGCGACGCTGAGCGCGAAGTGCGCCGGTGCGGGCGTGGCCTTCGGGCCGTACTGGCCGCGCATCGGGTTGTGATCGGGGATGGGGTGTTTCATGCGTCGATGCGTTGGTTGATGTCGAGCTGGTGCTGTTTGACCTTGCCCAGCAGCTTGTGCAGGCTCTCCAGGTCGCGCGGGTTCAGGCCCTCGAAGGCGTCCACGATCCATTGCTCGTGCTGGCGCGCCATCGCCACGAAGCTGGCGCGGCCCCGGTCGGTGAGGCGCACGCGAAACGCGCGGCGGTCGCCATCCACACCCATGCGCTCGACCAGCCCTTCGTTGACCAGCTGGTCGGTGATGCCGGTGACGTTGCCGCCGGTGACCATGAGGCGGTGTGAGAGCTCCTTCATCTTCAGGCCCTCGGGGTGGCGCTCGAGCTGCGCCATGAGGTCAAAGCGTGGCAACGTGGTGTCGAACTGCTCGCGCAGGCCGGCGCGCACACGCTTCTCGATCAGTTGCGAGCAGGTGAGCAGCCGCAGCCACAAGCGCAGCTCGTGCGCGTGTTCGCTGTGGGCGCGGGCCTCCAGATCAAGCGGAGAAGCGTTCATGGTGCAGGGGCATTGAGGGATTGCTGGCGGGCGATCTCGCGGTAGAGCTGGTCGCGCCCGCTCTCGTAGGGGCGCGGCCATTCCACAGCGCGGGTCTGCAATTTCGCGGCCTCGTGCAAGGTCCAGGCCGGGTCGGCCAGATGCGGGCGCGCCACCGCGCAGAGGTCGGCGCGGCCGGCGGCGATGATGCTGTTGGCGTGGTCCGCTTCACTGATCGCGCCCACCGCCATGGTGAGGATGCCGGCCTCGTTGCGAACGCGGTCGGCAAACGGCGTCTGGTACATGCGGCCATACACCGGCCGGGCCTGACGCGTGGTCTGGCCCGAAGACACGTCGATCACGTCGCAGCCCGCGGCCTTGAACAGGCGCGCCATCTCCACCGCGTCGTCGGGCGTGTTGCCGCCGGGTGCCCAGTCGTGAGCGGAGATGCGCACGCTCATGGGGCGGTCGGCGGGCCACACCGCGCGCATGGCGGCAAACACCTCCAGCGGGTAGCGGCAGCGGTTGGCGAGCGTGCCGCCGTATTCATCGGTGCGCAGGTTGGTGAGCGGGCAGATGAACGCAGAGAGCAGGTAGCCGTGCGCGGCGTGCAGTTCCAGCCAGTCAAAGCCCGCATCGGCGGCGCGCTGCGTGGCGTCGACAAAGGCGGCGGTGAGCGCGTCCATGTCGGCGCGGGTCATGGCGCGTGGCACCTGGTTCTGTTCGCCGTAGGGCACGGCACTGGCCGAGATCAGCGGCCAGTTGCCTTCGGGCAGCGGCTCGTCGATCTTTTCCCAGCCGAGCTGTGTGGACCCCTTGGCACCGCTGTGGCCGAGCTGAAGGCCGATCCTGGCGCTGCTCTGGCCGTGCACGAAATCGGCGATGCGCTTCAAGCCGGCCTGCTGCGCGTCGTTCCACAGCCCCGGGCAGCCGGGTGTGATGCGGCCTTCTGGCGTGGGGCTGGTCATCTCCACCATCACCAGCGCGGCGCCGCCCATTGCGCGAGCGCCCAGGTGCACCAGGTGGTAGTCGCCCACCACGCCATCGGCCACGCTGTACTGCGCCATGGGCGAGACGACGATGCGGTTCTTGAGCGTGAGACCGCGCACCGTGAGCGGCAGCAGCATGGGGGGCGTGGGGTGTTTTTTGGGCTGGGCGCCTGGCACCGCCTGCTGCGCGAGCCAGTTCTCGTAGCCCTCGAGCCACTTCGCATCGCGCAGGCGCAAGTTCTCGTGGCTGATGCGCTGGCTGCGCGTGAGCAGCGAGTAAGCGAATTGCTCCACCTCCATGCCCGTGTAGCGGTCCACGTTCTCAAACCACTCGGTGGAGTTGCGGGCCGCGTTCTGGATCTTGAGCACCTCCACGCTGCGCCGTGCTTCGTAGCCTTGCAGCACTTCGGCCACGTCGGCGTTGGCGTGGCGCGAGAACTCGTCGGCGAGGTCGATCGCGTCTTCCAGCGCCAGCTTGGTGCCGCTGCCAATGGAGAAGTGCGCGGTGTGCGCCGCGTCGCCCATCAGCACGATGGGCGTGCTGCGACCGGCCACATCGGTCCAATGGACCCAGGTCTTGCAGATGACGCGTGGGAAACGGATCCAGTTGGCCGAGCCGCGCAGGTGTTGCGCGTTGCTGATGAGCGCATGGCCCTCGAGCCGGTCGGCGAACAGCTTCTCGCAGAAGGCCACGCCTTCGGCCTGTTCCATCTGGTCGATGCCGTGCGCCTTCCACACCGCTTCGGGGGTTTCCACGATGAAGGTCGAGGTCTCGCCGTCGAACTTGTAAGCGTGGGCCTGGAACCAGCCGTGCTCGGTCTGCACAAAATCGAAGGTGAAAGCGTCAAAGGTCTTCTTGGTGCCCAGCCAGACAAAGCGGCATTCGCGCGTGTCGATGTCGGGCTGGAAGGTGTCGGCGTAACGGGTGCGGATGCGGCTGTTGAGGCCGTCGCTGGCGATCACCAGGTCGGCGTTGTACTGCGCCGCAAGGGCCTGGTCGTCGCTCACATCGGTTTCGAACACCAGGTCCACGCCGAGCGCGATGCATCGCTCTTGCAGGATGTTGAGCAGCTTCTTGCGGCCGATGCCGCAGAACCCGTGACCGCCCGAGCGCACGCGACCACCCTTGTAGAACACCTCGATGTCGTCCCAGTGGTTGAACGCATCGCCGATCAGCTGCGCACTTTCCGGGTCGGCGGCCTTCAGGTTGCCCAGCGTCTGGTCGGAGAACACAACCCCCCAGCCGAAGGTGTCGAACGGCCGGTTGCGTTCGACCACGGTGATGGTGAGGGCGGGATCGCGCAGCTTCATCAGCAGGGCGAAGTACAGACCAGCCGGACCCCCGCCGATGCAGAGGATGCGCTGGAGGGTGGGCGTGTAGGGTTTCATGCCTAATTAGTTTAGGTTTAAAATATATGATGCCAATCGGGTTAACCCGTAGCTCACCCGCTGCAGGCCACGCCCAGACCATCTTGCCCATAAGGTTGGTCGGTCTCAGCGGCTCATCGGTGCAAGAATGCTTGTGCACCTCACAGGAGGCAATCCATGTCTGTCTATCGCTTCAAGTCCCGCGAAACGGGCGACCTCGTGATGCTTGCGCAACACGGCCAACGTTTGCTGGAGATCCTCGGCAAGGACCCGTCGGGCCCCGGTGTGATTCAGCCGCGCGAAATGAGCGCAGCCGTGCAGGCCATTCGTGCTGCGGTGGCGCAGGACGAAGCACGCACCAAGCAGGACGACGACCCGCAGGACGAGACATCGGTGGCAGACACGGTCAGCCTGCGCATGCGCAGCGCTCCGCTCATCGAGATGTTGCAGCGCTGCGAGCAGGCCGGCGTCGACATCGTCTGGGGCGTCTGAGGGCTGGTCCCTCTCGCCGTTCTGTGCTCCCCCTCAAGCGGTGAGCGCCGGGGTCGGCGCAAACCGACCCCTGGGTGTCAGTCGACGCGTGCGCCTGACGCCTTCACCACCGCCGCCCACTTGGTGGTTTCCGCATCGATCAAGCGCGCGAATTCGGCGGGCGTGTTGCCGCTCGGAATCGCGCCCTGTGCCACCAGGCGTTCTTTCACCGCGGGCTGGTTCATGGCCTTGGCGGTTTCCTGCTGCACGCGGTTCACGATGTCGGCAGGCGTGCCGGCCGGTGCGAGCAGGCCGAACCACGAGCTGGCCTCAAAGCCGGGCAGGTTGCCCGCTTCGGCCACGGTGGGCACATCGGGCAGCACCGACGAGCGCACCGCGCTGGTCACGGCAAACGCTTTGAGACCGCCCGACTGGATGTGTGGCATGGCCGAAGGCAAGTTGTCGAACATCACGTCCATCGCACCACCCAGCAGGTCGGTGAGGGCCGGGCCGGAGCCGCGGTAGGGGATGTGCGTCATGAAGATGCCGGTGCGCGACTTGAACAGCTCGCCTGCGAGGTGGATCGACGTGCCATTGCCGCTGGACGCCATGTTCAGCTTGCCGGGGTTGGCCTTGGCGTATTTCACGAAGTCGGCCACCGACGCAATGCCCAGCGCCTGGGCCCGACGCGTGTTCATCACCATCACGTTGGGCACACCTGCCACCAGGGTGATGGGTGCGAACTCCTTCTGGGGGTCGTAGGGCAACTTGGCGTAGAGCGACTGGTTGATGCCGTGCGTGCCCACCGTGCCCATGAGCAGCGTGTAGCCGTCTGCGGGCGACTTGGCTACCACCTCGGCGCCAATGTTGCCGCCTGCGCCCGCGCGGTTTTCCACCACGAAGCTCTGTCCAAACGCCTTGCTGAGCTCAGGCGCGAGCACGCGCGCCAAGATGTCGGTGGTGCCACCGGGTGCAAAAGGCACGACGATGCGCACGGGCTTGTTGGGCCAGGTAGCTTGCGCGAGTGCCAGGCCAGGCAGGCAGAGGGCGGAGCCGGTGGCCGCCAGGCTCAGCAGGTGGCGGCGGCGGGATGCAGAAAAGCGGGTTTCCATCGATGTCTCCTCGGGTGGAAAAAAAGAAAGCCGCCCGAAGGCGGCTTGCATGGAGCCGCCCTGTTCGGGCGAGCGAAGCGGGAATCAGTCGGCGAACTGGCCGGCTGCGTCGATCGCGGCCTTGAGCTTGGTGATCTCGTTGGCCACGAATGCCTTGTGACCGGCGGGGGTCATGCGGTTGTCGGTCACGACGATGGCGCCCAGGTCTTCCTGGCTCTTGATGAACTCGGGGTCCTTCAAGGCCACTTGCAGCGCGTCGTTGAGCTTCTTGGTCACGTCAGGCGGCGTGCCCTTCGGTGCGTACACGCCGTGCCAGATGGTCAGGTTGAAGCCCTTGAGGCCCATTTCCTGCAGCGACGGGTAGTCCTTGAGAAGCTTGTGGTTGGACAGCGGCTTGGCCGTGGTCACAGCAAAGGCCTTCACGCGGCCGGCTTCGATCTGGCTGGTGGTGTTGGTGGTCTGGTCGCACATCACGTCCACCTGGCCGCCGATCAGGTCGTTCATGGCCGGGCCCGTGCCACGGTAGGCGATGGTGGTCATGGACTTGTCCAGCTTCACAGCCGACTGCCACATCAGACCGCAGATGTGCGAAGCAGAACCCAGGCCGGCGTGCGCCAGGTTGAGTTTGCCGCCGTTGGCGCGGATGTAGGCTTCGAAGTCGCGGTACGTGTTGGCGTTGAGCTTGTTGGTGCCCAGCAGCGTCATGGGCACGTCGTTGACCATGCCGAGGTACTCGAAGTCTTCGAGGGGCTTGAAGGTCTGCTTGCGGTACAGGCTCGTGGTGGCGGCCATGCCGATGTGCCAGACCAGCAAGGTGTAGCCGTCCGGCGTGGCGCGTGCCACCTTGGTGCCGGCGATCGTGCCGCCTGCGCCCGCGGCGTTTTCCACCACGATATTGGCGCCGCCCAGGGGCTTGCGCATGGCTTCGGCGAGGCGACGGGCCACCAGGTCGGTTGGGCCGCCTGCAGCGAAGGGCACCACGAAGGTGATGGGCTTGCTCGGGAACGCCTGAGCAAACGCCCCGGACGACGCGGCGACCGAGAGGGCCGCCAGGGCAAGGATCTTTTTCATACGGTGCTCCAGAAAAGGGTTGGTACCCCGGAATGGTAGTGCCGGCGCCCCCTGTCTGTATCGCGGAAATTACTTAGCCCCAGGCCGGGGAAAACCCTCGCCGTGCATACCCCGGCGCGCCCCAGGGGCTTTACTGGTAGCTGCGCGCGTCCTCGATCACCTTGCCGTCGTTGGGCAGCGAGCCAGGCTGCACCAGCTCCACGTCGGCACGCAGCTTGGTCACGTCCCGCACCGCGCCCTCAATCTGTTGGGACAGGGCGGCGTCGGTGTCGTGCGTTTCCACGCGCAGGCACATGCGGTCGTTGGCCATTTCTCCGCTGACCACCAGGCGGGCCTTGCGCACTTGGGGAAACCGCTGCGCAATGGCCGCCACCTGGGAGGGGTGCACGAACATGCCGCGCACCTTGGTGGTCTGGTCCGCACGGCCCATCCAGCCCTTGATGCGCGGGGCCGTGCGCCCGGTGGGGCAGGCGCCGGGCAGGATGGCCGACAGGTCGCCCGTGCCAAAACGGATGAGCGGATAGGCCGGGTTCAGGGTGGTCACCACCAGCTCGCCCACCTCGCCGTCGGGCACAGGTTCGCGCGTGCCGGGGCGCACGATCTCGACGATCACGCCCTCGTCGAGCACGAGGCCCTCGCGGGCGGCCGTCTCGTAGGCCACCAGACCCAGGTCGGCGGTGGCATAGCTCTGGTACACCGCCACACCGCACTCGCCGAACCAGTCGCGCAGGCTGGGGGGCAGCGCTTCGCCGCCCACCACCGCTTTGTGCAGACTCCCGATGTCCACGCCGCTCTCCTGCGCCTTCTCCACGAGGATGCGCAGGAAGCTGGGGGTGCCTGTGTAAGCCTCGGGCTTGAGCTCCGCAATGGCCTGGAGCTGCTGCTCGGTCTGGCCCGTGCCCGCGGGAAACACCGAGCACCCCACCGCGTGCGCGCCAGACTCCAGGATGAAAGCGCCCGGCGTCATGTGATAGCTGAAGGCGTTGTGCACCAGGTCACCGGCGCGAAAGCCGGCGGCAAACAGGCAGCGGCCCGCGCGCCAGTAGTCGCGCACGTTGCCCTCGGGTTCGTAGATCGGACCCGGCGAGGAGAACACCCGCGACATGGCAGGACCGCGCACCAGCGTGGAGAAGCCGCCAAACACATCGGTGGCGCGGTGGGCCTTCTGGCGCTCCAGCAGCTCCGTCTTGCGCGTGACCGGCAGCTGGGCGAGCGCCGCGCGGCTGGTCACGGCCGAGGCGTCGACACCTTGCAGGATCTCGGCGTACGCCGTGCTGTGCCGCTGGGCATGCGCCACCTGGCCGGCCAGGGCGCCCATCTGCTCGCGCTCGCGCAGCTCGGGTGGGCGGGTTTCCAGTGCATCGAAAAATTCAGGCTGTGCCATGGCTGCAATGTGTGAATGTGAGGTGACTGAACCACGGTGCTGCAGACGCGACTCTGTTGGGCCGCAGCACCGTCCCTGAAGGGTGACCCGCTGGTGGCGAGGCGTGGGGTTGACGGGCGTTACGCCAGCCAACGCTTCCTTCGCTTGTAGCTCTTGACGTCCTTGAAGGATTTGCGCTCGCCCCCGCCCATGCCGAGGTAGAACTCCTTGACGTCCTCGTTGTTGCGCAGCTCGCTGGCCACGCCGTCCATCACGATGCGTCCGCTCTCCATGATGTAGCCGTAGTCCGCGTACTTCAGCGCCATGTTGGTGTTTTGCTCGGCCAGCAAGAAGGTCACCTTCTCTTTCTGGTTGAGGTCCTTGACGATCTCGAACACCTCTTCGACGATTTGCGGCGCCAGGCCCATGGAGGGCTCATCGAGCAGCATCACGTTCGGGTTGGTCATGAGCGCGCGGCCAATCGCGCACATCTGCTGCTCGCCGCCCGAGGTATAGGCGGCCTGGCTGGTGCGCCGCGTTTTCAGGCGCGGGAAGTAGTTGTAGACCTTCTCCAGGTTGGCCGCGATCTCGGCCTTGCTCTTGCGGGTGTAAGAGCCCGTCATGAGGTTTTCCTCGATGGTCAGGTGGGCGAAGCAGTGCCGCCCCTCCATGACCTGCACCACGCCGCGCTGCACCAGATCGGCCGGCGACAGGTTTTCGATGCGCTCACCGCGCAACTCGATGCTGCCCTTGGTGACTTCACCGCGCTCGCCCTTGAGCAGGTTGGAGATGGCGCGCAGCGTTGTCGTCTTGCCCGCGCCGTTGCCGCCCAGGATGGCCGCAATCTGGCCTTGGGGCACCTGCAGCGACACGCCCTTGAGCACCAGGATGACGTGGTTGTAGATGACCTCGATGCCATTGACGTTGAGGACGGTATTCGGATTGCTCATGTGAATTCCTTGGGGACCATTCGCAAGGCTCGGCTGTGCGGCCTTGCGAATGGCGGCTGGGGTGCCAGCCGCTGTGGGGGACGGCCCGCCGCGTGCAGCGCGGCGGGGGTGGGTCAGATCACGACGCGCAATCCGATGCAGGACGGCGGCTCAACTTCTTGTCGGCCAGGTACTTGTCCGCACCGGCCTTGACCATCGGCTTGATGATCTGCTCGTCGGCTTCCATGAAGTCCGAGGTGAAGTTCCACTTGGCACCGTCCCAGGTGTGCACGCGGGCCCAGGTCGAACCCATGTGGTCGTTGCAGGAGGTGGAGAGCGGCCGCATGATCCCGGCGAAGCCCAGCGCGTCCAGCTTCTTCTGGTCCAGGGCCAGGTTCTCCAGGCCCCAGCGCACTTGCTCGCCCGTCATGACCTTGCCCTTGCCAAAGCGCTCCTGTGCGCGCTTGACGGCCTCGATCGACAGCATCTGGATGATCACGCCGCGGGTGTAGAGCACCGAACCGACTTCGTCCTTGGGTCCCGTGCCCTGGCCCTTGTCGTGCACCAGCTTCAGGATGTCCTGAATCACCTTCGGCTGCGTGCCCGAGGTGTTGAGCGCCAGCGCGTTGTAGCCCTTGGCGCCTTCGCCGACGTCCTTCACGTCAGGCTCGGCACCAGCCCACCACACGCCGTACATCTTGTCGCGGGGGTAGCCGGTGGCCTGGGCTTCCTTCAGGGCGGTGGAGTTCATCACGCCCCAGCCCCACAGCAGCACGAAGTCCGGGCGGCTCTGGCGCACCTGGAGCCAGGCGGCCTTTTGCTCGACGCCGGGTGCCGTCACCGGGATCAGCTGCAAGTCAAAGCCGTGCATCTTGGAACGCTCCTGCAGCACGGGAATCGGCTCCTTGCCGAAGGGTGAGTCGTGGTACACAAGGGCGATCTTCTTGCCCTTGAGCTTGTCCAGGCCGCCCTCTTTCTTGCCGATGTGCTGGATCAGGATGTCGGCACCGGTCCAGTAGCTGCCCATCAGCGGGAAGTTCCACTTGAAGGCGTTGCCGTCTTGCGCCACCGACAGGCCGTAGCCCAGCGTGATCAGCGGAATCTTGTCGGTGGTCACTTTCTCGGTCAGCGCGAAGGTGATGCCCGTGGCCTGCGGGTCAAACAGCGTGACGCCAGGACGGCTCTTCAGGCGTTCGTAGCACTCCACGCCGCGGTCGGTGGCGTAGCCCGTTTCGCATTCCTCGAACGTGAGCTTCACGCCGTTGATGCCGCCGTCGCGCGCGTTGATGAGCTTGATGTAGTCCTGCTTGCCGTTGGCCCAGGGCGTGCCGTTGGGCGCGTAGGGGCCGGTGCGGTAAGACAGCAGCGGGAAGAACTGCTCCTTGGCCTGCGCAAACGCGCTGGTGGCCACCAGCGAGGAAGCGCCAGCCGCCATAGCGGCAACGGCGAGGATGAGATGGCGAAGCTTCATGGTTTGTCTCCTGTTGATGAAGGGGGAAGCGGGCGGGGAACTCTGGCGGTGAATTGCGTTGCGGATCAGTGCGGGAAAGGCCACAGGCGGAGCTTTTGCTTGCCGATGGACCAGAGGCGGGCGAGGCCGTGTGGTTCCACGATGAGGAACCAGACGATCAGGCCGCCAAAGATCATGAGCTCCACGTGCGACACCGCCGCCGTGGACATGGTCATGCCGAACACCTCGGCGATCGCGGGGAGCAACTGGTTGAGCACGATGGGCAGCACCACGATGAAGCCCGCGCCAAAGAACGCGCCCATGATGGAGCCCAGGCCGCCGATGATCACCATGAACAGCAGGCGAAACGAGATGTCGACGCCGAAGGCCGCAGGCTCCCAGGCACCGAGGTAGACGAAGGCCCACAGGCCGCCGGCCACGCCAATGATGAAACTGCTGACGGCGAACGCGGTGAGCTTGGCGTACATCGGGCGGATACCGATCACCGCAGCCGCCACGTCCATGTCGCGAATGGCCATCCATTCACGGCCGATGGCCGAGCGCACCAGGTTCTTGGCCAGCAGCGCCAGCACCACCAGCACCGCCAGGCAGAAAAGGTACTTGCTCGTGGCGCTTTCGATGGGCATGCCAAACACCTGCAGGTTGTTCACCGACACCGAGCCTGAAGGGGAGTCGTTCACGAACCACTTCACGCGCAGGAACATCCAGTCGGAGAAGAACTGCGCAGCCAGTGTGGCCACCGCCAGATACAGGCCTTTCACGCGCAGGCTGGGCAGCCCGAAGAGCACGCCGAACACCGTGGCGCACAGCCCGCCGAGCAACAGCGCTGGAATGAGCGGCATGCCGGGAATGCGCACGAAGAAGTTGTAGGCCATGTAGGCGCCCACCGCCATGAAGGCGCCGGAGCCCAGCGTGATCTGGCCGCAATAGCCCACCAGAATGTTCACGCCGAGTGCGGCGAGCGACATGATGAGAAACGGGATGACGATGGCGCGCATCAGGTAGTCGCTGGCGAGCATCGGCACCACCAGAAAGGCGGCTGCGATCAGTGCGAGGACAAGCCAGCGGTCCTGCGCGATCGGGAAGATCTGCTGGTCAGCGCGGTAAGAGGTCTTGAATTGACCGTTTTCTCTGTAGAACATGTGTCAGTACCTCAGACGCGGTCGATGATCTTCTCGCCGAACAGACCTTGCGGGCGGAAGAGAAGGAAGACAAGGGCGAGCACGTAGGCAAACCAGATTTCGATGCCGCCGCCCACGTAGGGGCCGAGGTAGACCTCGGAGAGCTTCTCGCCCACGCCGATGATCAGGCCGCCGATGATGGCGCCGGGCACCGAAGTGAGGCCGCCCAGAATCACCACCGGCAGTGCGCGAAGCGCCAGGGTGGTGAGCGAGAACTGCACACCCAGCTTGGAGCCCCAGATGATCCCGGCCACCAGTGCGGTGATGCCGGCCACAAACCACACGATCACCCAGATGCGGTTGAGCGGAATGCCGATGGACTGCGCGGCCTGGTGGTCGTCGGCCACGGCGCGCAGCGCACGCCCGGTGCTGGTTTTCTGGAAGAACAGCGATAGCAGGGCCACCAGCAGCGCGGCGATGCAGGCGGCGTACACGTCTTCCAGGTTGACCAGCACGCCACCCTGGAACGTGCCTTCGAACAGGAAGACGGGGTCCTTGGGCATGCCGACGTTGATCGGGTAGATGTTGGAGCCAAACAGCGTCTGGCCCAGCCCATCCAGGAAGTAAGTGATGCCCAGCGTGGCCATGAGCAGCGTCACACCTTCCTGGTTGACCAGGTGGCGCAGCACCAGCCGCTCGATCAACCAGGCCACCACCCACATGACCGCACCGGCGAGCACGAACGCCACCATGTTGGCCAGCACGCGGCTTTCGATGCCCAGCCACTGCGGCGCCCACTCCGAGAAGCGGGCCATTGCGAGCGCCGCAAAGAGCACCATCGCGCCTTGAGCGAAGTTGAAAACGCCCGAGGCTTTGAAGATCAGGACGAACCCGAGCGCCACCAGCGAATACAGCATGCCGGCCATCAGGCCGCCAAGAAGAGCTTCTAGAAAAAATGCCATGGTGTTTCTCGCTCAGTGACTCGTGCCGAGGTAGGCGCGGATGACCTCCTCGTTGGTGCGAACTTCGTCGGGCGTGCCGTCGCCAATCTTCTTGCCGTAGTCGAGCACCACGACGCGATCGGAGATGTCCATCACCACCCCCATGTCGTGCTCGATGAGCACGATGGTGGTGCCGAATTCGTCGTTCACGTCCAGGATGAAGCGGCTCATGTCCTGCTTCTCTTCCAGATTCATGCCGGCCATGGGCTCGTCGAGCAGCAGCACCTGCGGCTCCATGGCCAGGGCGCGGCCCAGGTCCACCCGCTTTTGCAGGCCGTAGGGCAGCTGGCCCACGGGGGTTTTGCGGTAGGCCTGGATTTCCAGGAAGTCGATGATGTGCTCGACGAATTCGCGCTGCGCTTCTTCTTCCTTCTGTGCCCCGCCGATGCCGAACGGGTTGCGAAACGCCTGCGCGAGCAGCCCGCTTTTGATCCGCAGGTTGCGCCCGGTCATGATGTTGTCGATCACGCTCATGCCCTTGAAGAGCGCGAGGTTCTGGAAGGTGCGCGCGATGCCCATTTCGGCCACCTGGCGGCTGTTCATGTGCTTGAAGGTCTGGCCCCGGAAGCTGATCGAGCCGTCCTGGGGCTGGTAGACGCCGTTGATGCAGTTGAGCATGGAGCTCTTGCCGGCGCCGTTGGGCCCGATGATGGCGCGGACCTCGTGCTCGCGCACGTTGAAGCTGATGTCGGTGAGCGCCTTGACGCCACCGAACCGCAGGCTGATGTTCTGGACGTCGAGGATGACGTCGCCAATCTTCTTCTGTGTCATGGTGCGTGGGATCTCAGGCGGCGGCCTTGACGGGTTGGAATGTCTTTGCATCGCTCAGCTTGAGCGTGGCACTCACCGAACCGGTGCGCCCGTCTTCGAACTTGACCTGCGTTTCGATGTATTGCTCGTGCTTGCCGCCGTACAGCGCCTCGACCAGCACGCCGTACTTCTCGGCAATGAACCCGCGGCGCACCTTGTTCGTGCGGGTGAGCTCGCCGTCGTCGGCATCGAGTTCCTTGTGCAGCACCAGGAAGCGGCTGATCTGGCTGCCGGCCAGCAGATCGTCGCGCGAGAGGTCGGCGTTGACCTTCTCCACGCACTCGCGCATGAGTTCGTAGACCTCGGGTTTTTGCGCCAGGTCGGTGTAACCCGCGTAGGGCAGGTTGCGCCGCTCGGCCCAGTTGCCCACGGCCTCGAAGTCGATGTTGAGCATCACACACACCTGGTCGCGCTGGTCGCCATAGGCCACCGCTTCTTTGATGTGCGAGAAGAACTTGAGCTTGTTCTCGACGTACTTGGGGGCAAACATCGCGCCGTCGTGCGCGCCGCCCTTCAGGCGTCCCACGTCCTTGACGCGGTCGATGATCTTGAGGTGGCCGCTGGCGTCGATGAAGCCCGCATCACTCGTGTGGTACCAGCCGTCGGCGGTGAGCACTTCGGCGGTGGCCGCCGGATTTTTGTAGTAGCCCTTGAGCAGGCCGGGCGACTTCACCAGGATCTCACCGGTTTCGGACAGCTTGATCTCCACACCTTCGCAGGGCACGCCCACCGTGTCGGCGCGGGCCTCGTGGTCGGGTTGCAGGCAGACGAACACGGCGGTTTCGGTGGAGCCGTAGAGCTGCTTGAGGTTGATGCCGATGGAGCGGTAGAAGCTGAACAGATCGGGGCCGATGGCTTCGCCTGCGGTGTACGCCACACGCACCCGGCTCATGCCGAGGTTGTTGCGCAACGGGCCGTACACCATCCAGTCACCCAGGCGGTACTTGATGCTGTCGAGCAGGCCGATGGGCTTGCCGTCCAGGCGGTCGGGGCCCACGCGGCGCGCCAGGTCCATGAAGCGGTGGAACATGCCGCGCTTGAGCGCGCCGGCGTCTTCCATGCGGATCATCACGCTGGTGAGCAGCCCCTCGAACACGCGGGGCGGGGCGAAGTAATAAGTGGGGCCGACTTCCTTGAGGTCGATGGTGACGGTGGAGGCGGATTCGGGGCAGTTGACCACGTAGCCCGCCGCCAGCCATTGCGCGTAGCTGAAGATGTTCTGCCCGATCCACGCGGGCGGCAAGTACGCCAGCACTTCGTCTGCGGCGGTGAGTTTGTCGAAGCGCGCGCCCACGCTGGCGCGGTTGATGAGGGTGTGGTGGGTGTGCACCACGCCCTTGGGATTGCCGGTGGTGCCGCTGGTGAAGAACATGGCGGCGACATCGTCGGCCCGGCCTTGCTCGACCTGCTGCAGAAACAGCTGAGGCTGGGCCTGGGCCACGGCACGGCCCGCCTCGATGAGCGATTCAACGCTCTTGAGCCCGGGCTGGTCGTAGTTGCGCAGGCCGCGCGGGTCGTCGTAGTAGATGTGGCTCACCTGCGGGCAGCGCTCGCGGATTTCCAGCATCTTGTCGACCTGCTCCTGGTCTTCGACCACGCAAAAGCGCACTTCGGCGTTGTTGATGGGGAAGACGCATTCGTTGGCCACCGCGTCCTGGTACAGCGGCACGGGAATCGCCCCCAGCGATTGCGCGGCCAGCATGGTGGCGTACAGGCGGGGGCGGTTGGCACCGATCACCACCATGTGCTCACCGCGCTGCAGGCCGGCCTGGTGCAGCCCGCAGGCCAGCGACTCCACCAGCTGCGCCATGTCGGCCCACGTGGTGGTTTGCCAGATGCCGTATTCCTTTTCGCGCATGGCCGCACCCTCGGGGCGGCTCTTGGCGTGGCCCAGCAACAGCCGGGGGAAAGTGTCTTGCATGCGTGTCTCCTGAGGCCGGCACTGTGGTGCCGGTGGCAGGAATGTCCCAAATGAGACATCCCGATCTGCAGCGCATCGTAGGCCGAAGTTTGACGTCATGTTGTCGGTTCGACGACAATCTCGGGTCATCCCTCTTAGGACTTTCCCTTAGCCTGCGCACGCCCATGACCACCTTCACACCCCGCCATTCCGGCACGGTGTTGCGCGATCGCGCACGCCCGCCCACCGAGCAGGAACTGGCCGAAATTCCGTGGTTGTCCCGCCTGACGCCGACCGAGCGCGAGCGCGCCGTGGGCGCGTTGGTGGTGGGCGATGCCGAAACGGGTGACTACGTCTGCCGCTTCGGTCGGTCGGTCACCTACTGGTTTGGTCTGGTCGATGGCTTGCTCAAGATGAGCAACGACGATTCACAGGGGCCGGTGGTCACCTTCGCCGGCGTGGCGCCCGGTGGCTGGTTTGGTGAGGGCACGGTGCTCAAGCACGAGCAGTACCGGTACAACATCCTCGCGTTGCGCAAGAGCCGCGTGGCCGGCTTGCCGGTGGAAACCTTTGACTGGCTGCTGGACCACTCCATCGGCTTCAACCGCTTCGTGATGCTGCAGCTCAACGAGCGCCTGGGCCAGTTCATTGCGGCACGCGAGATTGATCGCCTCAACAACCCCGACCTGCGCGTGGCGCGCAACCTGGCTGCGCTGTTTCACCCCTTGCTCTCCCCCAACGTGGCCGGGGTATTGCGCATCACCCAGCAGGAGCTGGCGTATCTGGTGGGCCTGTCGCGCCAGCGCGTCAATGAAGCGCTGACCACGCTCGCGGCCAAGGGGTGGATCCGTGTGGAGTACGGGGGCTTGCGCGTGCTCGATCTCGCTGCCCTGCGTTCGGGCGTGCTTGATGAGGGATGATCGACGCATGAGCACCGACAAACCCGCCGCCCGCACCCTCAAGCTGAAACCGGGTGCCGCCAGCAAAACACCTGCCGACCCCTTTGCACCGCGCCGCGCGCCGGTGCGCCCCCCGGGCCCTGCGCGCGCCAAAAGCGTGTCGGCTTCGGCGCCCAAGCCACCGCGCGAGCCTTCACCCGGGTTCGGCGCAGACCGTGCGCGCACCGGCCCTTCGGG
>CALRUK020000022.1:0-79092 GCA_943371335.1 Synechococcus sp. UW140
GCACGAGGCGGCGTAACTTGCTCAATGTGCTCACGTTGATCACTCCTGCTCCCCCGTGCTGAAAAATTCAGCAGGATAGAGCGGCAACGTGGCTCAAATTTCAACGTGAATGCGTCCCGAAATGGCCCAGCTTTGGAAATGAATCAACACTCAACGAAGTGCGGCACTTCCTGGGGCACGCCTGTATCACGACGACCACCGCCTACGACCGGCGCTGGAGCGATGAGAACCAGCCAGTGAGCCTGGTGCTTCCGTTGGGCTGAGGTCCTCGGCGGCAGCGGGCTTGCGGCAGTGCAGTGTGTGTTGATGTCCATCTCATTTTGGTCATCGACATCTGAGCGAGCGGATCTGCAAAAAGAGGATCTTGTGGACTTGACGTGGAGAGATTTCGTGAGAGCTTGGATGAAAGGAGATCACGAAATGACAACCGTAGCGACCAAACCATCCCATTGCGGTGAACAAAAATTCACCACCGAATGCTCGCATAAACGCGGGTCCAAATGCACGCCCGAGGTCGGTCTCGTGCACCGTATCGACGTCGGTATCCACATGCTCGCCACCGAGCGTCTCATCATCGAGTTGCGCAGCATGGACGCAGGCGAACTGACCACCCTCTATTCTTGGGTGGGTCGGGTTGTCGATCCGGGATGGGTGCGCACGCTCATTGCAAGTCCACAGGCCCTGGAGTGGCGCGATGTCCAGCGCAACCATCTTCGTGGGGGTGAGTCGTACGCCCGTCAACACACACTGTATTTGCATATTTACGCACCTTACGAATCGCGCGCGAGCGACGCGAGCACCCATGGGCGTGTTCAGCGTCGCTTCCTCGATTGGTACGCCTCAGGGGTTGCCCGTACTTCACGTCAATCTTGAGAGTGGTGTCCGCAAAAGATTGAGCGGGATCAATTTCCGAGATAAACAGCTGCGTTCTGCTAATGCTAGTTGGTGATCCGCGTTTTATAAATACGGAATAAAATGATTTGGCTTATTTGGCTTAAGTGCCCGGCAGGCGCACAATGCACACACCCGCGGTGACAAGGCCACCGCCAGGCCCGCGCGCGTCACACCCGCCTGCACCAGCCCTAAAGGACCCTTCCATGGAGTACCAGCAGATCCTCATCTCCCTGCCCAACCATGAGGCAGATCGGGCCGCTGCGGCCGCCCGCATCGAGGCGCACCGGCAACAAATCGCGCGCGAGTCGGCAGAAGCGGTCAGCGGCGTGTTCGAAAGCGCGTTGAAAACGTCGCACGCTCACACCTTCGTGATGGTTTCCCGTCAGACCCTGGCCGAGCTCGGGGTGCTGGACAAGATCGGGCGACACCTCATCGGCGCATCGCTGCCCAAGCTCTCAAGCGATTACGAAGCGGCCGTAGCGCTATTAGCGCAGCAGCACGATCCGCTTCTACAAAGGGACGTGTATGAGGCCTTGTTCCAAGGGAACGTCTTCTATGGCGGCTCGCGCCACGACCCACTCTCTCAACGCGCCCTGGCTCTGGAAGTGGAGGATATGGCGTTCGCTGACGATGACAAGCCCCGTGCTGAGAACCAGGCGCGTTTCGTCCACCTGGCCACTTTCAAGCGGCTGCACGCGCTGCTGGGCGAACTGGTCCAGCAGGACAAGACCTCGCCAGATGTCATTGCCCCTGCAGACAATCCCAATGAGCTGCTCGACGCGAAGACCTTTGCGCAGCGCATGGGTGCCACAGACCAGACGGTCTACAACCGCGAGAAGGCGGGCCTCATCATCTCGGTGCTGCCTCCCAAACGGATGAGGAAACGCGGCTTCCCCAGTTTCCAGCTCAGCCCACGGCTCAATCAGGAGTTGCACCAGCTCGCGATAGCCATGTACCGCTCCCACGGGCAGGACATGACGTTCTACTGGCACTTCCTGCGCACGCGCCACCAGGATTTGGGCGGCAGCACGGGCGTGGAGTTTCTGCTCAACCGGATTTCTGATCCGAGCCTGCTCGATCTGGAACAGAGCGAGCGTCAGGCCATTTTCCTCGCGCTGGCCGAGGAGGACATGCTCAGGGCCAGTGCGTGAGCTGGTACACGCAGGCGACGGGGATGGAGATCCCGACCCGTTTCGGGCCGCTCTCAGGGTTTGCCTTGCCCGCCGACGCCAGGCTGTACCGCATCTACCGCCACGTTGATGCGGACTGGTCCGTGGCGCCGGAGGCGCACCGCAAGGGCAGGGTGGACCCACCACTGCCTGACAGTTCTGCCTATGGCCTGCTGTACCTGGCGGACTCCCTGGTGACGGCGGGGTTCGAGGCGCGAATCCTGCGACCGACCAAGGATGCAGATGGTCTCAACGACATCTCAATCGAACCTGAGCCGATGGATCCAGTCACCGGCCGGGCCCTCAAACCTCCACCCATGACGGCGGTGCACACGACCAAGCAGCCAATCGTGTTCGTCGATCTCGAATCGCCCGATATCGCCAGGGCCGCCGCGATAGGGATTGGCAGCCCAGTGCCTCGCATCGAAAAATGGCGAAAACTCACTTTGTGGGTCCATGATCAACTGATCGTGACTGGCGACGGCAATTCGATCTTGCCTCTGGTGGGTGCGACCTACTTATCCAATGTTCCGGACTGCGTTGGCAGAAACTTCGCGGTGTTCGAAGGGCGCCGGGACGCTCACATCCACCGGGGTGTTCCGCCCGAATCCCAAACGCCCTTGGATGTACCCGGGCTGCAGGCGCTTTGGGAAAACGCCTGAGAGGGCATCCCGCCTCGCCTTGACATGATTTGGCAGGCTGCTACCTTTGGAAGGTGCTGGCCCAACTCATGCTCTGAGCCACTTCACTCAATTTCCGCACTCTTAAAGTGAAAGCGACTGCGATGCCGAAAAGTTCCCAACTTACCAACCGCGACCACGACAATATGGACGCATTTCTGAGCCATGTGCTGGATGACTTCAAAGCAGGCCATCTTTCCAAGAAGGATCTGACGCTTGGGCTCGTGCACGTCATTTCTGCCATCGACTGTGGGAACGTCGATGAGGCACGCACCTGGTTTGAACAGGGCCGAAAATTGATCCGGCAAGGCAGCTGAGGGAGCGCAACGCTGCTCTGGCGCCTTACGTCCAGCCAATCGCACGAAAACTCTTCGGATTTAGCTTTCCGGTCGCGACATTCAAAAAAAAAGGAAGACTCGTGGAATCTGAACTGACTCCTTCGCCATTGCGAGTCATTGATCGTGATCTGCTGCGCAAAGAGTTCGCGGCCATCGAGGCGAGGCAGGCTGTCCTCACCGATCAAGGGCAAAAGCTGATGGTCCGCATTCGGCCAAGTTCCAAGTACCACGGGCAGGGTAAAGAGGGTGCACTGTTCGCCGTCTGCATCGGCCCAATTGGGGACTACTGCGTGTTTGGCGGACCTGGTGGTCAATATCGCCTCTCGGATGTCGACCTGTTTGCCCTCTTTGACGAGACCAGGCCTCCCACTCAGATCACCTTCGAGTCCTGAATTGCAACCTCCCGGTGGCCAGACAGTCCCTGGGCCGTGGGAACGTCTGCGGCGAAGCGACTGTTGCTAGCATCATACGCTGTACAGCGTATCAACACATTTGGAGATATCATATTCTCAAATCCCATCATACGCTGTACAGCGTATAAACCCACTTTGAACATGCATCATCCTGAGCGACGACTTGCCGAGAAGCTCCTTGCCGAGTTCACGGCCGTGCTGCGCGATCGACTCAATATCGATGGCATCGAGGCCGAGCATGAGCCAAGTTTCGGTACCGGCGCCGCAGACCTAGTCTTGAGCATCCCCGTTGATGGTCTGAAAGTCAAAGTGGTGGTTGAAGTCAAAAAGAACGCGTTCCCCCGCGACATCCAGTGGGCACGTGTGCAACTGGAAGGGCTGGAGAGAGAAGACAGCACCATTGATCAAAAGATGGTCTGGGCCGAGTCGCTGAGCGAAGGAGCACGAAAGTCCCTGGAGGACTTGGGCATTGGCTACTTCGACAGCAGTGGAAGCATCAGTCTTCGGCTGCGCAACCACCACATCCTCATCGACAGGCCCCCGATCAGGCCCCTTTGGCGTGAGGTTGGCACCATCTTCACGCCTGAGCGGGCGAGAGTGCTGCACGCCCTGCTGCTGGGGTGGGATAGCTGGCGCACCGGCGTTGATCTGGCTGAGGTCTCTGGCGCGAGCCCCAATACCGTCTCCGTCCTCCTGCGCGAGCTGGAGAAACGCGGCATGGTGCAAAGCGAAGGGAGCGGTCGCAACGTGCGTCGGCAGTTGGTCCAGCCTGATGCACTTCTTGATGCATGGGCGAACCACTGGGCAGAGGGCAAGCGGCGCAAGACGCGCTGGTTCGCTTTCGCCCAAAACCCTGGAAACTTGGCGTTGCGCCTAGTATCGCGATTGCTCCAAGACCACGATGAATGGGCCTTAACAGGCCAGTATGCGGCCAACTGCGTCACACCTCTTCTGACAGCGGTCAACGGTTTCGACATCATCGTCCCCGTGGGTATGGCCGAGGCCTTCGCCGAGGATCTTGAGCTGAAAAGAGCCGACAAGGGGTTCAACGTCACGCTCCACGAATGCGAAGACTTCGCCTTGCAGCATCGGATCAGCCTGCCCGAAAGACATGGGTGGTTTGCCAGTCCCGTGATCCAGTACCTGGAGCTGGTCAACGAAGGTGGGCGGAGCAAGGAACTGGCAAATGAGCTGAAGCAAACTTGGATCGTGAAGGGTGGGAACCATGGCTGATATCAAACCGGCGACCGCCGCGGGCTACTCGCGTGAGGTCACTGACGCCTGTGAGCAGGCGCTGGTCACTGTGCTGCAGTGCATGGGCACCCTCAAAGATACCGTGCGCTTGGTTGGCGGCTTGGTGCCGAGGTATCTCACCCCTGAGCAACCCCCAGAGATTCCGGCGCATGCTGGAACGTCCGATCTCGATCTGGTCATCGACTTGGCCGTCATCGCTGCTGGCGAAGACTACGCACCAATTTCGATACGCCTCAAGGAACGGGGTTTCGAGAAGATGAAGCTGGAGAAAGGTGGAGTCTCATCGTGGCAGTGGGTGGCCACGACGCGGGACCAGCTTCCCGTGCGCGTGGAGTTTTTGTGTGATGCCGCCGAGGATGAGGTTCGAGGCCTCAAGTCATTGGGGGCGGAGTCAATCTCTGTCATGGCCATGCCGCACATGTCGATCGCCCAGGCCCAGTACGAGACGAAGGAAGTAAAAGCGGCGCTCCTCGACGGCAAGGGCCTGGCCGTGGAGCGCGTGCACTACGCGAATCACCTTGCCTTTGTGGTGCTCAAGGCAATTGCCTTTGATCAGCGTGGAGCGAACAAGGATGTGGGCGACCTGATTCACGTGCTGCAGTACGGCCCGGAATTAGATGATGCTGCTCGCGCCTTTGCAAAGGCATATGCCCAGGGTACACACCGGGCCTCGCTAGAAAAGGCCTTGGATTGTCTGCGCCGTGGATTCTGCAGTCATGCAGATACCGATGGACATTTGATGAAGGGCTCGGTCGCGTACGGGGCGTTTCACCAACCAGATGACGCAGATGCTCGCGTTGAGCTTCAGCGGCAAGCCAGTGCGCTGGTTTCGCAGTACCTCGAGCTTACAGACCACGCGCTTCACAAGCACTGATACCGGCGTCGACAACTAGACAGGAGAGCGGGATGACGACATCCACGGTGTATGAGATCAATGTGCCCGGCCTCGCCGTTGCCGTGGCGAACTGCTTGCCAGACGAGACTCACAAGGCATTGGTTCAATGCTTGCGGAGCTTCGAGCAGCTTTCAAGCGTCAAGCTGGTCACTTCACGCGGTGGTGATGGCAGTTATTACCTTGCACGTCGAAAGGTGCTGACGCGCGACGGCGTGCTGGTGAGCGACGACCACAAGGAATGGGTCGCGGAGCAGCTGCAGCTGGATGGCGGTGATGCTGGCAAAACCTACAAGCGGCTCCGGGACCAAGGCTTTCTCTTGAGCAAATGCGAACTCACATCGCTGTACTTGGTGCAGGACAAGAGAACTGAGAACCAAGCTGAATTCATCCAGGTAGCGATCAGGCAGGAGGACGAGTTCATAGACGCTCGTGCTTTCGACAAATATTCCTGGTCCGTACCGAAGACATTGCAGGATCTGTTTCATGAACTGGAAGGAGAAGCCCTTCTAGCTGCGGAACGTCGACGGATCAGGCCACCCGCTTACCAGTTGGACGCGGTCGTTGATGTCGATGCTTTCGTTACCGAGACAGAAAAGATCGATGCAGGCCAACGGGCCAAGGTGCGTGGCTTCATCTACACGGTTTCCTATGCATCCCCGGATCTGGCGAGTGACGCTAGGAGCGCAACGCATGACGAGCTGTTCCCGGGCTGGGATAGCCAGCCCCACAAGTCCCGGCGCTTCTTCAACGACTGGGAGATGTCCAGTGCCGGGCTTTGCGGAGCAAGGCTGTGCGATCACTGGGTCGTGCAGCTTTCCGATTGGACGGATCCCAAGAGCGGCACGCGCTACCTAAGTCTCGTGCCGATGTGGTCCTTCGCACAAAAGCTCGCAGAGGTGGAGCCAAACAAGGGTGACACCTACGCCCACTTCGGCAAGTTGCAGACGCTGGATCGACGAGTCAAAGTACCGTTTGGCTGGTACTTCTACATGCTGCACGGCAATCGAGTGCGCGATGGCTCAGCGAAACGCGTGCTTGCGGACGCTGAATCTGGGCTGATCGTACTGGCCGAGCATGACTACCGTGTGCTGAAGGCTTGGAATCAACATCCCTATGGGTTCTAGGACCGTGGGTGCGGTGCGCTCGACATCAGGTTGTTGTACGAACGTCGGAGAGGTCGCAGGAAGTCTCACTTACATCGCGAGCTCATTGGCGCGGTCCAGCGACCTCTGCAGCGGCTCCCTCATTTGAACGTGAACGAAGCTTTGAAATCCCTCTGGCAGGTCTTGTGACGGGGTGCTTTCGGGTTCCCTATCCTCCCATGCTCCTGGGTTGAGCAGGTAGTAGTGAAAGATGCCGGCCATCTCGACCGGATCTCTAACGATGTAGCGACTGGTGATGCATCGACAAAACGCCAGTCCTTGCTCAGGATGGACGTTGGGCATTCCGGAGAAGTAGCCTTTCAGCTGTTCGTCGAGAGCCTGATAGAGCTTGTGAACATTCGGTGAACGGTTAGTTCTCAGTGACAAGGCCACGCCACCCTGCGTCATGCCTACTTGGAGCGCATTCCGTTCGGCGATATAGCGGTGCGTCTCGACACCAAGGCGGCGACACCAATGCACGGCTTCAGGGTCTACCTCCAAGCGAGTTGCTGCCTCCACGAGTTCGCGAGCAACCTTGGCTGGATCCTTGGAACGGAAAAGTGAAAATAGGCCCGTAGTGGAAGATGTCCTGGCATTGCCATTCGATATCGCTACTGTCTAGCTTCGCGCTTCCCATGCGTCGAGGAAGATACCCCGAAAACCGCCACTTCCATAGGCTCACGAACCTTTGACGGACTACCTGCTGGTGCTGCCTTGGGTAGATCTTTGAAAAGGCCCTGGGCGCCTGCTTCGCGATCCTCGTTCACAGCGCAGCGTCAAGCTTCCATGGACTCCCAGGTCGACGTGCACGCATGTTCAGCAAAGGACCTCTTCGTCGGCCCTGCCTTTCGCTTGCGAGTCCAACTCTCGCCAGAAGGCAATTTGTAGGTTGCTCCGACTCTCGGTCGAGCTCCAAGGCTGTCGAGGTCCAACGGGGATTTCTTGGCTCCTCGCCCCTGGAAACCTGATTTGGTGCGGACCTCAGCCAATGTCTCGGCGGCCTCCGCCGTCTTCATCATCATGAGCAGATGAAGAACCGCGTCTTTCTTGGTCTTTCCCATGCGGGTGAGCTTGTCGGCGAGGAAGTTTATTGTCGACTCAAACTCTTTTGTCGACAGCTCTCTAGCTTGAGCGAAAAGAACTTCGGCGCGTTCACGAAGCTCTGCGGCGCTCATCCTTGAAGTATCAATCTGGGTCACTTTGAATACGGATTGTTGGTTTGGAAATGGAGTGCCAGCGAAACACAGAGGTTATCGCACTCGCGATTAGGAGCCCTGCCACTCCTGTGGCCACGTCCTCCCTAGGTCCCTTGGGTCGTATCCCCTGGAAACCACTGACGGATGTCCGCCCACGCCCTTGAATCCTGCTCGATCAGGACGCTAACCATGGCGAGCTGCCGTGTGTCTGCGTATGGAACCGGGATCGCTTGACCGGGGACGAGTTGGCACAGTAGATCATCGACATCCACGTTGAAATGCGTTCGACAGACTGCAGGGCGGTGGTTTCTGATGCTGCAGGTGCTGTCCTTAAGGAACGTACATGGCGCGTCGTAGCCCATCGTGGATAGCTCGTGATGATCCTGCAAGGGTAGGGGAGAGCGGCCGATTGCTTTCCCAATCGCGCGTGCTTCGGCCGCAGAAATTTTGATCGGAATGTGGCAACAATGGCTGCAACCGACGCGGCAGGCTGCGACTGGTTCTATCGCTGCTGCAAAGGCATCAGCTGCTCTATGCAGCCACAACACTTTCTTCGGCTTGGTCGCTGCCTGGACGGATGCGTTCAGGAGTCGCGTGACGTCATCTCTGGCCCGTCCTGAGACTTTTGCCATGGCAGCTTCGGCGGTTGCAGCGACGCCCTCAAGCCGATCGTTGACTTCGTCTGGAAACTCTTCGCTTGCGTTGAGAGCAACACCCTCCACAAACGACCGCAGTGCATCAGCGATGCGGGCTTCAAGAGAGCCTTCGCCATCGACGGTGGGAGAGGGTAGGGTGTTCATCTTCATCCCCCGATCTTTTCACGATTCGTTTGACTTTCCAGTGCCATAGAGGGGCGGTACGAGCAAAGGCTGGTCGCACGTGTTGGGCTGATTTTAGTTGGGGCGACTTCCCTAGGCGGGTTGCAACTATCGCGAACCCATCTCCCTCGACCGCATGGCGCTGGACGGCATACTTAGCGGATGACGCAACCGATCGACCCTCAGCATGCCGAAAGCGTGGCCCTGCTCCAGCAGGTCGCCGAATACCTGGACAGGCTTCCGCTCGTTCCAGCGACCCGCGAGCTCAGCAGACGTATCAAGGAGCATCTCGAGACCCCCGACAACGTGGTGACCAGGCGCGCGTATGAAACGGCAGGCCTGCAGTTCTCTGGCGGTTCGTACACAGCTGCAGGGTTTCCACTCATCGAAGCGCACGTAGTGGTCCCTGAGAGGGTCTACATCAGAAGCGCGATACCTGAAGAGCCCAGGTTCCAGGATGAGCACGAAAAACAGTTGCTCAACCTTCTCTACGGAGACGGCATAGTTCTGGCGCTATCCCCAGTGGAATGACTCCTACCGGTGCACACCTATGCCAACACCAAGCCCCTCACTTGCCCACAAAATTGCGAAGGCTCGTTCTGCTGCTCCGGCTGATCTGCCTCTAGTACGGCATTGCGCTCATGTTGTGCTGGCATGGGCGACGGAGAGCGAAGAGCGAGAGGAAGCGATCGCTGAGTTGAAGGCTGCTCATGGGCCCAGCTGGTCGCTGGTCACGGCTCTGCAGCTCCTATCAGGCAGGCGCGGGCTGTTCGCCGCCGAGTGTTGCGATGGTCATGAGCGTGTTGCGCTGTATCACGCGCGCCTGTTGGCAAAGGTCTTTTGCGATCGGGCTGCGTTGGGAACAGGCAAACCGCCGACGACGCTAGAGGTAGAGGCGTTCCGCAGGCTTGCGACTGAGCAAGCGGACCGAAGTTGATCTGAACTTCCTCGGACCGGTTTGAGTCAGGCGCTCGCGACTGGGATGTCCTCAAATCGCGTCGTGTACTGCGGTGTGCGCCGCTCTTGCTTCATGTCCCATTCGCGCGGCGGGCCAGCTTTGCCAGTAGAGGCGGAGTGCACACTACCTTTGCCAAAGCGCCCATTGATCGCATCCATTGCCACCATGAGGCGCTCGCGCGCACCGTTGTGCGTAGGTTCGGCCGGCGGATCGAAGTCCAGGTTTCCCTGCTGCATCGACGCTGGCAGAGGATCCACAAGGGTTACCCCGGCCTTGCTGAAACGGTAGCCAAGCGCGTACATGCATCGCATGCCGTCAGCCGCTGCCTGCACCAGTGCGAGAGTATCTGCGGTGGGTTTCGGAAGCTGCACGACGATGCTGCGTGATAGCTGTGGACCGGCCCTGTGGGGGAGAGGTGTGCACGAACTCGAGCATTTCGTTCGCGGCGCTGTCCTGTGCCCGCAGCTTCTCTGCCGCTCTACCAGCGAACTCGCTCGCTGCTTCGATCAGCGGTGGCAACTCGTGTATAGGCTTCCCAAAGGAGCGAGTGCAAGCGATCTGTTTTTTGGGCCCCGGTGCGCTGTCGAGCTCGACGCACTGCTGTCCTGGCAGTTCGCGAAGCGTGCGTTCCAGAGACACGCCCCAGCGGCGCCGTACCGTGGCTGGATCCATTCGCACAAAGTCGAGGACGGTCTGAATTTCGCCTTCCTTCAGTTGCTTTCCGATGCGCGGTCTCACGCCCCATACCTCACTGACATCCGTGGTTCGCAGCAAGGCGTCGAGGTCAGACGAGGGAAGGGCAGCGAGGTTGTAAATCTGCGCCAGATCCATGGGATAGTTGCCCGGCTTACGCTCTGCAGTCTTTGCGATGTGGTTCGCCAGCTTAGCCAGCGTTTTCGTCGGCCCGATCCCCACGCAGCAAGGAATTCCTGTCCAACGAAGAATTCGCTCGCACACGATGCGTGCGTGACGCACGAGGTCACCCCTCACACCATCCAGGCCTATGAATCCTTCGTGGATGGAATAGCTCCCCGAGGGTTGGCCCCAACCCCGCAGGCAGTGACAACATTCGGTTGCTCATTTAAGCGATTTACGGGATGTTGTGCTAGTTGCACCTAGCTTTATCCGCCGGACACAATCCGCGAGTTGTGTCTTGCGAAGATGTGCAATGTGGTGATCGTCACTGGCTTCAGGATGCCTGAAATCGGGTGATCTTACCGACTCGATCCTGGCGTTTCACCTGGTAGGGCCAAAAGCGCAAGCAGGGCCATGATGCCCAGACCCGCCGACAACCAAAGCGCTGCCGACCCCCATCGCACCAGCGCCAATCCGAAAAGGAACGGCGCCAATGCCTGCGCCACGCGCGCCGGTAGCATCAGCCATCCTTGCCGCAGTCCATAGCCCTGAGGACCGAACAGCACCAACGGCAGCGTGCCTTTGGCGATGGTGAGAATGCCGTTGCCTGCACCGTGCAGAACGGCAAAGAGCGGCGCCAGCACTGGCCCAGCGATGAGTAAGGCCACGACCCCCACCGGATGCCCTAGCGCCGCGAGTCGCGCTGACAACAACGGGTGCACATGACGTAGGAATCCGAATTCGAGCAGCCGGCCTGCAACTTGTGCTGGACCAATCAGGGCGCCCACACCCACCGCAACGGCCAGGCTTGCGCCACTGGCTTGCAGCAGACTGGGAAGATGCGCCGCCATCGCGGTGCTGATGAACCAGGTGGTGGCAAAGACGAATGCCAGCAATGCAGTGGTGACGCGCGCGCGGACGGCGGACTGCGGCACGGCGTCAATGTCCAACGGATTCTTCGGATCGGACGGCGCAACCACGGCCGCGCGCGGCAGCGTTGCGTTCAACGGCAACCCGAGTACCAGATGAAGACCGGCCCATGCGAAGCAGGCACCTCGCCAGCCGAACTGGGCTTCGAGCAATGTCGACAGGGGCCAGCCCACCGTGCTAGCGAAGCCCGCGATCAGCGTGATTCCGGTGATGGCGCTTCGCGACCCGTGACCATACAGCCGAACCAAAGCCGAAAATGCGGCTTCGTACAACCCGCTGCCCATGGCCAGACCGATCAACATCCAAGCCGCGAAAAGTGACCAGATGCCTTGTGATGCGCCGAGTGCAGCCAGACCAAGCGAAAAAAGCAAACTGGTGCCCATCAGAACCGGGCGCCCACCATGGAGATCGATGGCGCGTCCGGCCCATGGGCCGACCAGAGCGGAGACACCCAGAGCAACCGAGAACGCTGCAAACACGGTCGGCGTGCTCACGCCGAGGTCACGTGCCATGGGTACTGCCAGCATGGCCGGCAGGTAGTAGGTGGAGGCCCAGGCCAAGGTCTGGGCAGTCCCCAGCGCTGCGACGGTGCCGACGTTGCTCGCGGAGGCCATCTCAGCCGCAGCACGCTTTGGACGGAGCAGCGCGTGGCCGTTCGGCCTCAGGCGGTGTCGTCGCTGAAGTCGTTCTTTTCGGGCCACAACCGCAGCCAGATTGACCTTGAGCCCTGCTCATCTCATCGAGCGAGCAGCAGGCAACCGTGTCGAATTTGGCCGGGCCACCGCAACAGCTCGCATTCCCAGCAGTGAGGTCTGGGCTTGCCAGATTTACTGAGCACACACCGGTCTCGGGCAATTCAAGCTGCACGTCGTCGGCGGCGCGAAGGTCGCCAGCCAATGCTGCAACCACCGAGCGCGCCTGCTCATAGCCCGTGGCCAGCAGGAAGTTGGGTGCGCGGCCGTAGCTCTTCGCGCCAATGGCATAAAAGCCTGGCTCAGGGTGCATCAGCTCTCGGTGTCCGTGCGGGCGCACGGTGCCGCAGCTGTGCACGTTCGGATCGATCAATGGTGCCAGCGCGTCGGTGCTCTCCAGCCACGGGTTTAGGCGCAGGCGCAGCTCCCGGGTGATGTTGAGGTCGGGTCGTGCACCTGTCGAGACGATGATCTCATCGATGCCCTCGATAGGAGTCTTGTCCGCATCTGCTGCGAACAGGCGCACGCCATTGGGCTGTGCGACGATCTCGCGAATGCCAAAACCGAGGTGTAGTTCGAGTTGTCTCTCTTCGACCATGGCGCGAAGGCGTGTGCCCAGTTGGCCTCGTGCGGGCAATCCGTCGTTTTCGCCACCGCCGAAGAGCTTTCGCAGGTCGGTGCCTCTCACCGCCCAGACAAGGCGCGTGTCGGGCTCCTGTTCGGCCAGTCTGGCCAGAGCGAGTAAGTTGCCGGCGGCAGAGTGCCCGGCCCCTACCACCAGCACCTTGCGTCCAGCATAGCGGTGGCGATCCGTCCCAAGCACATCGGGCATGCCATGCGCGATGTGCGCGCGTGCCTCGATCTCCCCGGGTACTGGTAAGCCATGCACGCCCAGTGGGTTGGGTTGTGACCAAGTTCCTGAGGCATCGATCACTGCACGGGCACGCACTTCGCGCAAACCCTCGTCACTTTGGACTTGCAGCAGGAAGTCTGCGTGCTCCCGGCCTGCAGTTTTGGCCTTGTCGAATCCATCGCGCGAGACAGCGATCACGCGGGTACCGAATTGGATATGAGGTGCCAAGGCAGACGCGCGAGCCAATGGCGCAAGGTAGTCATCCACGACTTCCCCTGCCGTTGGCAAGTAGTCTTCATTGGGGGCCGACCAGCCGGTTGCTTCCAGCAAGGCGCGCGCGGCGCGATCGACGTTGTAGCGCCATGGCGAAAACAGCCGCACGTGGCGGTAGCTGCCAAGGTGGGTCGCGACGCTGGTGCCGGCTTCCAGCACCACAACCGGCAGGCCACGCTGCACTAGATGGGCTGCCGCAGCCAAGCCGACCGGCCCGGCACCGATCACGGCTACAGGTGATGGAGAGACGGATTGCGCCTTCATGATTGACTCCTTCGTTCTTCGTCGATATACGAATTAATGGGCAAAAAAAAGGCACTCCACTCAGAGTGCCTCGACCAGCCGCTTGAGCACGGCCAAACGATCGGGATTGACGCAGTAGCACGTGCGCTGCTCTTCCGCCGAACCCAGCACCAATCCTGCATCCTTGAGTACCTTGACGTGCTGTGACGTAGTGGACGGGGCCAGCTCGACCACGTCCGACAGGTTGCCGAAGTAGCAGGTGCCGTGGTGCGCCAGGTGTTGCAGCAGTCGAATGCGCGCTGGGTGCGCCAGTGCCTTGAGCAGAACGGCCAGCTCTTCGGCATCCAGTTCTTCGTCGACTGGCAAAGGGGCGCAGTGAGTTTTTGCCATGGCTTACTTCGTTATTCGTAAAACTACGAATAAGTTTAGTGGCCAAAGAGATTGGAGTCAACATCTCTACGCCAATCGGGTCCTGGGGGTGGGCCACTCGCGTACGTCCAATGCAGGGCCGCCGCCCAGTTACAGTGTGCGCATGGAAGACAAAGGGAGCGGGAACATGGCCTTATCCGGGGATCCAATGGTGGACAAAGCACTGCTCGATGCTGGCAGTGCTGTCGGCAAAGAAGTCTTCGCGAAGGCATGGAGCTTGGTGACGAACGCTCCGCAGTGGATCCAAAAGAGATATCGAGAGAAAGACCCATTTGGGCTTGAGGCGAGCCGCTACTGCGCGCGTGTCGAGGAACGCTACAACACGATGCGCATCATCGGAATGAGTCGGCCGATGCAAATCAGGAGCATCTTTGTCCGCGTCAACATCCTCAAGAAGATCTCTGCCCAGCGTCGTTCCACCATCGATGAACTTGAGCAGACGCTGAACAAAGATCAATCTGGATTCGGCATCGTTGCCGAGACGATTGACGGACAAGAGGTCGTGGATAGAGAGCCGCGTCTGGTCCTCCTAGGGAAACCAGGTGGCGGCAAAACAACCTTCCTGAAATGGGTTGCACTGGCAGCCATGGATGGCAAGTTCCATGAGCGCCGCCTGCCCGTTTTCATACCCATGAAAGACTGGAGCGATGGCACCAACACCTTGCGGGCGTGCATCAATGAAGAGTTCAGGGTATGCGGCTTTGAGCAGCCGGAGAGCTTTGTCGACCGGCTCCTCGACAGTGGATCACTCATCCTTCTGCTGGACGCTCTTGATGAGATAAACGACAACGGAAGAAGATCGCATGCATTGAAGGAGATCCGGGAGCTTTCAGACAAGTACCCGAAGATCCAGATCGTCATCAGCTGCAGGACGGCTGCATACAACTATCTCTTCGAGCAGTTTGTGGATGTTGAGCTCGCCGACTTCCAGCAGCAACAGGTGGAGCAGTTCGTCAAACAGTGGTTCTCGGACAGTTCCCAGAAGGGAGCGCTGTGTCTGGCGGAGCTCGCCCGTGACAAAAATAGAGCGATTCGAAGCCTCTGCCAAACGCCGCTGCTGCTGACCCTCATGTGTTTGGCCTTCGACGAAGGGATGACCTTCCCCAGCAATCGCGCTGAGTTGTACAAGGACGCCTTGGACGCGCTCCTAAAGAAGTGGGATACCTCTCGCGCAGTGCGGAGAAACACAGCCTACCAACAGCTGTCACTTGCGAAAAAAGAACTCCTCTTGGGGCGCATCGCAACGACGTCGTTTGAAGACGGGCGCTACTTTCTCCGACAGGATGACATAGAGCGACAGATCAAAGCCTTCATGACAAACTTGAAAGGGGCGCCAGGTGATCGTGAGCCCGAGGTTGACCCAGGGGAGGTTCTCAAGGAAATTGAAGCGCAGCACGGCGTTCTCGTTGAGAGGGCAAAGGGCATTTACTCGTTCTCGCATCTCACATTTCAGGAGTTCTTCACCGCTCGTACCCTGACCGAAAACAGCAACCGTGATGGCCCCAATCAGTTGGTTCAGGAGCACTCACTTGAACCTCGCTGGCGCGAAGTCTTCGTACTCGCAACAGGACTCCTCGCAGAAGCCGATTCTTTCGTGCAGGCCATGCGGCAACGTCTTACTCGGCTGGCTAGCGAAAATCATGGTGTTTCCGACTTCCTCAATCGCAATGCGGCACTGGTGCACGCCGCTGCAGGGATTCCACTGCCGTTGCGGCGTGCACTTGCGTTGGCGCATGTTCTTGAGCGCTTGGCTGAGGCAGCGCAGGGCTACACATCCAGCTTGAACGCCAGCCGTGAACTTGTGGAGGACATGCAGCTTGAGTTCGGGCGGATAAAGAAAATTGACGTTGCCACGATTCAGACACTAAAAATCGGGCTCAATGACGCCAGAGACGGCGTGGACAATCTCGTCCAGCACGTCCTCAAGCGCGATCACGGAAGGGTCTTTGATGCCCTTGTTCGGTACATTCAACTGACCAGGCTGTTGGTGAACTGCCTCAATGTCGATGCGTACATCACGTTGCAGGTTCGAGAGTCCATTGTGGGAAGCATCCTGGCGGAGAAGTAGTTGCTGGACCAATGACGTTTACGGCGAACGTCAACTCGCAATCGCCAGTTTCTTCATCTTCTCCCACAAGGTCTTTCGGCTGATCCCGAGAACCTCTGCCGTCTTTCCAACGCTGCCCTCACAGTGCACCAGCGCCTTGCGGATGTGCGCACGCTCGACGCCCTCCAGGATGATCTGAAGAGGCTCGATCGGATCGCTGGACGCCGTGCTAGAGGTCTTGTCCGTGTACTCCACACTCAAGGGTTCATCGAGCAGGCCGCCATCGCTCATCACCACGGCCTGCTCCAGGTAGGAGCGCAGCTCGCGCACGTTGCCCCGCCACTCGCGTGCCATTACATCGCGTAAGAAGAGTTCGGACATGGCCAGCGGCCGGCCCTGCTCGACAACCATCTGTGCCAGCAGTCGCTCGGTCAACCATCGGATGTCTTCAGGGCGTTCACGCAATGGCGGCAGAGCGATCTTGATGACCGCCAGGCGATAGAACAGGTCCTCGCGGAACGTGCCTGCACTCATATCGGCGTACAGGTCTCGGTTGGTGGCGGCCAGGATGCGGAAGTCGCTCTGGGTGGTGCGTTCGGCGCCGAGCCGGAAGAAACACTTCTCCTGCAGCGCCCGCAGCAGCTTGGCCTGCATGCTCGCGGGCAGATCGCCCACCTCATCGAGAAACAGCGTGCCCCCATTGGCGCGCTCCAGATAACCCTTGTGGGATCGCACCGCGCCTGAGAACGCACCCTTCTCGTATCCGAAGAACTCTGCTTCGAGCATCGATTCAGGAATGGCCGCACAGTTGACTGCCACGAATTCACGCTGCCCGGCGCGGGGGTCCAGCGTGTGGATCATTTGCGCAGCCACCTCCTTGCCCACACCAGAATCGCCGGTGAGCAGCACCGAGACGCGCTGACCCGCGACCTTGCGGACCATGCCTTCGACGCGGCGCATCGCCGGCGAGATGCCCAGCACGGCATCCTCCTCTGGCGCAAGGCTGATGGACACAGCCTGATGTACCAGGCCGACCACATGCTCGATGTCGAAGGGCTTGGTGAGGTACTCCCGCGCACCGGCGCGAACTGCCGTCACCGCGTCGTTCACGCTGCCATAACCGGTCAGGAAAAACCAGGGCAAGGCACGGATGCTGGCAGGCTGCTTCACGAACCAGTCGGTCGCCAGACCATCGGGCAGTCGCACGTCGCTCACCACCGCGGCGGGCGGCGTCTCCAATGCGTCGACGGCCTCCGACAGGCGTCGGCACCAGACCACGTGCAGCCCTTCCAGTTCAAATCGCTGGACCAGGGACTCACCCATGATCGCGTCATCTTCAATCACCAACAGGGTCTTCATGAGTTTTCCTCCGGGGCCTCTCGGTTGGGCACTTGAAATACAAGACGGGTCTGGCCGGGCTGCGTGGTGTCCAGCTCGAACCGACCGCCATGGTGGCTGGCAAGTTCCTGGCAGACCCACAGACCGAAGCCTCGGGGATCGCGACCGCTTTCTGCCGCCAGGGTGCTGCGAAATTTCTCGGCGCTCAAAGGCGGCCCGCTGTTGGTGACACAGAACGTCACCTGGGTCGCGTCCGCCTCCAGCCGGGCCGACACGACGCCGTGTTCGCCCGCCGCCTTCATCGCATTGAGCAGCAGGTTGAGCATCACTTGGCGCAAGGGCGCCGAGGGCACACGCAGCGCGGAGTCGACATCCACACTGAAACGGATCTCTACCTGCAACTTGCTGGCGCTCACCCGCACGAGCGTGACGATGTCTTCCAGATCCCCGGGCTCCAGGGGGCGGTCGTCGATGCGGGCCTGAGGCAGCAGCGCTGCCACCGTGGTCCGGATCTGCTGCAGGCCTCGATCAAGCAGGTCTAACGTGCGCGTGCGGATGTCGTCCGACCGACCGTGCAGGCGCAGCGTTTGCGTGGCGGTCAGCAGACCCGCCAGGGGGTTGTTGATCTCGTGCGCCACGGCCGCTGTCATGCGGCCTACGGCGGCGAGCCGTTCGGCCGAAAGGGCGCGGTCCTCGGCCAGCTTGCGCTGTTCGAGTTCGCCCATGAGCTGGTTGACCGCATCGCCAATGCGGCTCAGTTCGGGGTCTTTGGTCACCGGCACGGCACCGCGAAGCTGGCTGGGGTCCTCCCTGCCAATGCGTTCGATCACGGCCACCAGTCGCCCAACTGGTCGGGTCATGCGTTGCCCCACCCACCAGCCCACTGGTACCAGCAGCGTCACCGCGAGTGCGATTGCCAGCAGCGCGGTTTTTGCGAGCGAGGGCCAATCGGGGGCGAACACCGCAGCGTCGACTTCGGTCAACACAAAGCCCAGGGTCTGACCGTCCTCGCTGCGAATGGGATCGACCATCACCACCGAGCCGTCGCCTTGGTCGAGCCGTTGCCTGTCGATGATCTCGGATGGAGTTGGCGTGGGTTGGTCGCGCCATGGCTTGCCCAGCAACCCTCGGCCGGTCTCCAGTTGCGCGGGGTCTGAAGCGGCGAACACGCGGCCCTCAGCATCCAGGATCGCCAGGCGGGCCTGTCCTGTCGCCGCACCTGGCACCAACTCGGCGGTATCGCGCAGCAGCGCGAACACGCGCCAGGTGTCGTCGGCCACCATCATGGGGCGTACCTGCGCAATGACGAGGACCACAGCCCTGTCCAGCAGGGACAGGATTTCCTGGCGCGCGTTCTGCGTCGACACCCGCGCCGTGATACCCGTGACGAGGATGGCCGCGATCAGCACCGCAAGGGACAGGCCCAGCGGGATCTGCACGCGGTAGGGCAAGCGACCTAGCATCAACCCGTGACCCCGCTACCGGGGACCAAAGCAGCCTGGCGCCGAATCGAATCGAACTGCGATGGTGCGCCCGCAGAAAACCCGCTGAGGTTCAGCGACCCCAGGAGTTCGCGGCCCACCGGGTCGTTGGCCATACCGAGCAGGGCCGCTCGCAGCCGCTCCATGTGAGGGTGAGTGGCTCGGCGCGCCGTCACCAGTGGTGGAAATGCGAAGGGCTCGGATTTCCAGATTACCTCGGTCTTGGCCACCGCCGGCATGCCCTGCAGGCGCATCGTCTCCCACACATAGCCATCGATCGATCCGGCATGGGCCAGGCGTGCTGCAACTGCCTCAGCCACATTGCGATGGCCGTGCGCAAAGAACGCGCGTTTGAGTTCGCGCGGCGCAATGCCGACGTTCGCCAGCTGCGCCTGGGCAACGAGCCAGCCCGAGTTGGACAAGGGATCGGAATACGCGAGCACGCGGTCCTTGAGGTCGCCCCAGCCTCTGAGTCCCTCAGGCGCACCGGTCGAGCGGATCAGGTAGGCCTGGTAGAGCGGATCGCCTTGATACAGCGGCACGGCCAGCAGGTTGAGATCGGCCTCGAACCGCACGAAAGGGTAGCCGCAGATCCACGCGGCATCCACTTGGCCAGACCACAACAGATCAAGGATGGACTGGTAGGACTCGCGCGCCACGAAGTGCACCTCGACCCCCACCTGGGCTCCGAGGTAGCGCCCCCAGCGCGATAGGAATGCGATCTGATCCGCAAGGATGACCGGCGTCAGTCCGACCTGCAACCGATCGACGCGCGCGGCGGTTGCGGGCCGCACGGCCCAAAGCGTGGCAGCCGCCACGCTGGCGATGCACTCACGTCGTCTCATGCCGTTGTCTCCACCGTTACTTTTTCGTAACCAATATTTTTCAGCATTGTTACCAAAACCACCCAAGAAGTCACGCGCTCTCGCGCAACCTGTTGATTCATATGGATTCAGTCGTTGGCACGCGCGTTGCGATGGAAGACGGGTCAGTGATTCCAACCAGGAGACAACATGGAAGACCTCAAGATCGGCCGCCGCTTCTTTTTGCAGTCCGGCGGTGTCGCCGCTGCCGTGGCCGGCAGCACCGTGATTCCCATTCACAACGCCCAAGCCGCCACCCCGGCGCGCAACACCGGCACCACGTTGCCTTATCCGAAGAAGGCGGTCGGTGCGGCCAAGCGCATGCCAGTCAATGAGGTGGTCAGCTTCACCTACCCCGACGCGAGCTCACCTTGCTATGCCATCCGCATGGGCAACGCGGTCCCTGGCGGTGTGGGCCCGAACAACGACATCGTGGCCTTCAGCGCCTATTGCACGCACATGGGTTGCCCGGTGGCCTACGACGGCGGTACGCGCACCTTCAAATGCGGCTGCCACTTCTCGATCTTCGACCCCGAGAACGGCGGGCAGATGGTGTGTGGGCAGGCCACCGAGGACCTCCCCAAGATCCGGCTGGAGTACGACGCGAAAACCGATGCGGTGAGCGCGGTGGCCGTCGACGGCCTGATCTACGGCCGCCAGTCCAACATTCTCTGAGGAGCGCAGCATGTCCACCAACATCAATGACCGCATTGCGCTGCCTCCGAAGGACGCGCAAAAGTCGAACATGACCTGCCACTTTTGCATCGTCGGTTGTGGCTACCACGTCTACAAATGGGACTCCAACAAGGAGGGCGGCCGCCCCGCCAGCCAGAACGCGCTGGGCGTGGACTTCACCAAGCAGGTGCCACCCATGGCCATCACGATGACCAAGGCGATGACCAACACCATCACAGACAAGTCTGGCAAGCGCTGGAACATCATGGTCGTACCCGACAAGGAGTGCGTGGTGAACAGCGGCCTCTCAAGCACGCGTGGCGGCAAGATGGCTTCGTACATGTATGCCCACGATGGCATCGGCAAGGAACGGCTGAAGAACCCGCGCATCTTCCGCGGAGACCAGTGGCTGGACACCGGCTGGGACAACGCCATGGCGCTGTACGCGGGCCTCACCAAGAAGATCCTGGATAACGACGGCCCGAATGCGTTGTTCTACGACTGCTTCGACCACGGTGGTGCCGGCGGCGGCTTCGAGAACACCTGGGGCACCGGCAAGCTGATGTTCAGCGCGCTGCAGACGCCGATGGTGCGCATCCACAACCGGCCGGCCTACAACTCCGAGTGCCACGCTACGCGCGAGATGGGCGTGGGCGAGCTGAACAACAGCTACGAAGACGCGCAACTGGCCGACACGATCTTCTGTACCGGTGCCAATCCCTACGAGACCCAGTCCAACTACTTCCTCAATCACTGGGTGCCCAACCTCAGCGGCTCGACTGTGGACAAGAAGAAGCAGCGCTTCCCCGGAGAATCCGCTGCAGCTGCCAAGGTGATCATCGTGGACCCACGCCGCACAGCCACCGTCGCGATCTGCGAGCAGGTCGCCGGCAAGGACAACGTGCTGCACCTGGACATCGAGCCCGGGTCGGACACGGCACTTTTCAACACGCTGTTCACGTATGTGGTGGAACAGGGCTGGCACGACAAAGAGTTCATCGCCAAGCACACGCGCGGATTTGATGACGCGGTGAAGACCAACCGCATGAGCATGGAGGATGGGGCCAAGGCCACCGGCATTCCCGTTGCGAAGCTGCGCCAGGCCGCTGAGTGGGCCTACAAACCCAAGGCCTCGGGCCATCGCCCGCGCACCTTCCACCCGTATGAGAAGGGGATCATCTGGGGCAACGACAACTACGTGATCCAGAGCGCGCTGGTGAGCCTGGTGCTGGCCACGCAGAACGTGGGCCGGCGGGGCACGGGCGTGTGCCGCCTCGGTGGACACCAGGAGGGCTACACGCGTCCGCCGTATCCCGGTGACAAGAAGATCTACATCGATCAGGAAGTCATCAATGGCAAAGGCCTGATGTACACGCTGTGGGGCACCAATCCCTTCCAGACCACGCTTAACGCCGAGCAGCACCGCCTTGTGCTGAGCAAGCGCGCCAAGATCGTCAACGAAGCGATCGCGAAGGCCCGGGGCGTATCCACGGAGCAGATGGTCGATGTCATCTACGACGCCTGCAAGAACAAGGGTGGGATGTTCATCGCCGCAATGAACCTCTACCCGACCATGATCGCGGAAGAGGCGCATCTGCTGCTCCCCGCAGCGCACCCCGGTGAGATGAACCTCACCTCCATGAACGGTGAACGCCGCCTGCGCCTTTCCGAGAAGTTCATGGACGCACCCGGCTCCGCGAAACCGGATTGCCTGATCGCGGCCGACATCGCCAATGCGCTCAAGGTGCTCTATCTGAAGGACAACAAGCCCGACATGGCCAAGCGCTTCGAGGGCTTCGACTGGAAGACAGAGGAAGACGCATTCAACGACGGCTTCCGCCGCGCAGGCCGGCCCGGTGTCGGCCCGATCGACAGTCAAGGCGGCGATACCGGGTACATGGCGACCTACGCGCTGCTGCGCAAGGCCGGCAACAACGGTGTGCAGCTGCCCATCCAACGTGTGGAGGGCGAGAAGCTCATTGGCACCGAAATCCACTACGCCGATGGCAAGTTCGACACCAAGGACGGACGCGCCGAGTTCAAGCCCGCGCCCTGGAACGGTCTGCCCAAACCGGTGGCCGATCAGAAGGCGAAGCACAAATACTGGATCAACGGAGGCCGCGCCAACGAGGTCTGGCAGACCGCGTACCACGACCAGTACAACGCCTTCGTGCGCGACCGCATTCCGATGGCCTTCATCGAAATGAACATGGACGACGCGAAGCAGCTAGGCATCTCGGCGGGCGATGTGATCGAGGTCTACAACGACTATGGCAGCACCTATGCCATGGCCTATCCGATCAAGTCGGCCAAGCCTGGCCACACCTTCATGCTCTTTGGCTACATCAAGGGCGTGCACGGTGACGTGGTTACCAGTTGGGTCGACCGCAACGTCATCCCCTACTACAAGGGCACCTGGGGAAGCATTCGCCGCGTGGGGACCGTGGACGACTACAAGGCCACGATTTCGTTCAAGGACCGCCACTTCGCCTGAAGACTCCGGGTGGCCCGAGCGCCACCCGCCGCACCATCACTGGAGAACACATGCTTCGTAAGTTTCTCAGGCTCGCCGCGCTGGTGGGCACTTTCGCGCCCATCGCAGCACAGGCCAATCTGGCATTGGCTCAAAAGAACGCTTGCATGGCGTGCCATGCAGTCGACAAAAAGGTCGTTGGCCCCTCTTATCAGGAGGTTGCCAACAAATACAAAGACCAGAAGGACGCGGCTGCTGTGCTGGCCGCGAGCATCAAGAAAGGCGGTGCCGGCAAATGGGGGCCTATGGCGATGCCACCGCAAGCGACGCTCAGTGACGCGGATGCCAAAGCCCTCGCCACCTGGATTCTGTCCACCGCAAAGTAGGTTCAACGATGCGGCTCACGCCGCTATTCCGGGAGACACCCATGGACATGTCACTGCAGCGGGCAGAGGAATCCTTGTCACGGATCGCCTTTCGCGAGCCGCTTCCAAATGTTGAGTTGCCAGACGGATTTGCGCAGGCGTTGATCACCACGCGCCAGAACGTCTCGCCCAAGCGGCTTGTTGAGCCTGGTCCGTCCGACCTTCAGCTTGAACAGTTGTTTCGCGCGGCCGCAGCCGCGCCTGACCACGGCCTCTTGAGGCCATGGCGTTTCGTGATCGTTCCGGCGGAACGGCGCGCGGATCTGGCCGAAGTGTTCGCCCTGGCCCTGGTGGATCGCGATCCTGGCGCCACGCTGGAACAGATCGAGTCCGCACGCGAAAAGGCCCATAGGGCGCCCCTGCTGATGCTGGTGGTGGCCCAACTGGGCGTAGTTGATGCCCAGATTCCCGTGCTGGAGCGCATGATCTCGGTGGGCTGCGCGGTGCAAAACATGCTGTTGATGGCGCACAGCCAGTCGCTGGGCAGCAGTCTCACCAGCGGTCAAGCCATGCAGTCACGCCGGATGAGGCAGCTGTTCGACCTTAGTGAAGGCGAGGAGCCTGTGTGTTTCCTGAATGTCGGGACCGTGGCCAAGCGCAAGGCGCAGCGGTGTCACCCCGATCCGCAAGATTTCGTGACGCTGCTCTAGGTCCCCCTCATTCAAGGCTGGAATCTGTGATCAGCGGTGCGTCCATGTCTTCACCGCGGAAATCAACAAGATCGCTGCCAAGGTCGGCAGCAGCACGCCGGCCGGCACGAGGCCCAGCGCCAAGCCGCCAAGCGCCGCGCCGATCACTGAGCCTGCGGCCATACACAGCACGAACCGTCGGTTGGCCCGCAGCACCTCGAAACTGCTGTCCTGGCTGTACCGCGCGAAGCCCACCAGCATCGTCGGCAGGCTGATGGCCAGCGACAGGCTGCCAGCCAACTTGATCTCGACACCGAACAGCAACACCAAGGTAGGGATCAGCAGTTCGCCGCCCGCCACCCCCAGCAAAGCCGCGACGATGCCGATCAGGAGACCAGCCGCGACGCCGGCCACCCGCAATGCCGTGCCATCGAGCGCGGGGCCGGCCCCTGCGGGCCCATGGCCCCACAGCAGCACAACGGCGATGCCGATCAGCAGCACCGCGATCACGCGCTGCAGCACGATCCCGCGCCAGCGAGTGGCCCATCCCGCCGCCAGCCAGGCGCCCACCAGACTCCCGGCCAGCAGGTTGAGGATCACCGGCCACTGAGCGGCGACTTCTCCCGGCGCCACGGCCCCGCTGCGAAACACCAGCGCAGCCGACACGACCAGCAGGCTGATCGCCTTGTTCACGATCACCGCCGGCAATGCCGCGAAGCCGAACATCAGCAGCAGCGGCAACCGAAACTCCGCGCCGCCCAGGCCGACCAAGCCTCCCAGCAAACCGACGGCCGCACCTCCGCAGAACGCGAAGACGAGCTTGTCGGATGGATGGTCGCGGGAAGACATGGCGTCAACGCGCTTTCAACGGCATCACATGCACCAGACGGGTGTCCAGTCGAACACCGAAGCGCGCGCCGGGCACCAGGCCCTGGCGCTGCGCACCCGACAACGTGAGCACGAGGCGTGCGCCCGGCACATCGGCGAGGACCAGCGTGGCCAACGTGATCTCGCCCAGGTGCCGAGCCTCGTGAACCACGGCGCTGAAGTCATCGGCTCGTTGCTCATCGGGCGCGACCAGGGTGATGCCATCGCTCGGGATGACCCAGTTCACCGCCTGACCAACGGGCACCTTGCCCTTGTCGCGCACGGTCAGCACGGGTGCAGTTGCCGTGCCGCCTTCGTCGCCCACCCAGCGCAACAGCCCATGGCCTTCCAGATCGGCGGGACCGAGCCACACCCCTTGGAAACGGTTCTGGATGCCCACCAGGTCGGCCACGCGGGCGTTGCGCGGCGCGTTGTGAATGTGGGCAGGCGAACCTTGCTGCAGCACCTCCCCGCCATCCATCACGGCGAGGCGGTCAGCCAGCATGCGCGCTTCGTGCAGATCGTGGGTGACCAGCACGATGGGGATGGCCAGCTCGCGCCGCAGGTCGGCGAGCAACCGGTACAGCCCCTGCCGGTTCATCTGGTCCACCGCCGAGAAGGGCTCATCCAGCAGCAACAGCTTCGGCTCGCGCGCCAGCGCTCGCGCCACCGCCACGCGTTGCTGCTGACCGCCCGACAACGCGGCTGGCTGGCGCGCCTGTTGGTCGGCACTGAGCCCTACATGATCCAGCCAGTGGCGAGCCTGCTTCAGTCGCTCGGCACGCGGCAGGTGCAGCAGCGACAGCGCCACGTTGCCGATGGCATCCAGGTGGGGCATCAGGGCGTAGTTCTGGAACACCAGCCCGACGTGTCGGCGCTGCGGCGGCAGGAAAAGGCCCTGCGACGTGTCGCACCAGACTTCACCGCCGACCGCCACGCGGCCCCGCTCGGGCAGCATCAAGCCGGCCAGCACGCGCATGAGGGAGGTCTTGCCGGCGCCGGAGGGTCCTACCAGGGCCAGCAACTCACCCGCCTCGCAGCGCAGGCTGCCACGCAAGGGCATGGGCTGAACCTGCTCGACCTCGATCGCCATCGCCAGTCCGGCCTTAAAGTCCGGGCCGCTCATCGCCGCACCGCCAGACGCGCAGACGCAAAGAACGACGCCGCCACAGCACCCAGCGAGAACAACAGCAACAGCAGCGCCATTTGGTTGGCACCGGTGAGATCGAAGGACTGCACGTGGTCGTAGATCGAGATCGCGATGGTCTTGGTCTCGCCTGGGATGCTGCCGCCCACCATCAGGACCACGCCGAATTCACCCAGCGTATGCACGAAGGTCAGTACGCAGGCCGAGAGCACGCCCGGCCAGGCCAGCGGCAGCTCGACGCGCCAGAAGGTCTGCCACGCCGACAGCCCGCTCACGGCCGCCGCCTCGCCCAGTTGGCGCGGAATGGCCTCAAACGCGCGTTGCACGGGCTGGACCAGAAAGGGGATGTTGAAGATCACGGAGGCGATCAGCAACCCGAGGAAGTTGAAGGTGAGCCGAACGCCGAAGGTCTGCTGCACCCAGGCGCCGATGGGCGAGGCACCGCCCATGGACACGAGCAGGTAGTAACCCAGCACTGTGGGCGGCAGCACCAGCGGCAGCACCACCAAGGCCTCGATCCAGGACTTCCCGGCCACGCGCGTGTAGGCCAGCCAGCGCCCCAGCCACAAACCGGAAGGCAGCAGAACGAGCAGCGTGACGGCCGCCAACTTCAGCGAGAGGAAAAGGGCTTGCCAGTCCACGACGGGTGTCCTGTCGATGCGTCGCCGACGCGTTACTCCTTGGGCATGGCGAAGCCGTAGCGCACCATGATTTCCTGCGCGGCCGGCGTGGACAGGTACTGGTAGAACGCGCGCGCTTCGGGTGGCGCCCCCTTGACCAGCACCATGCGCTGCACGAGCCGCTTGTGCCAGCTCTCGGGGATCAGCTCGAACTTCGCGCGGCTGGCAAAGTTCGGCGCCAGCGCCAGCGAATAGGCCACGATGCCGCCTTCCGCAGAGCCGGAGATGGCGAACTGCGCTGCCTGCGAGATGTTCTCGCCCAGCACCAGCTTGCCCTCGATGCTCTCCCACAGGCCCGCGTGCTGCAGGGCCTCTTTGCCACGCGCGCCATACGGGGCGTGCTCGGGGTTGCCGATGGCGAACTTCTTCAAGCGCCCGTCCTTGAGCGCCGCCGCCAAGTCCTTGAGTTGGCCGTCGGGCTTCAGCGCCCCATCAGGAGGCACCATGATGACGATCCGCCCGATGGCATAGGTGCGGCCCCGGTCTTCGGTTTTGCCCGCGTCCGCCAACTCGTAGACAAAGTTCTCGTCGGCCGACATGAACAGGTGAAAAGGCGCGCCCTGCAGGATCTGGGTCTTGAAGTTCCCCGATGAGCCGAACACCAGCCGAAGCTTGTTGCCGGTGTCTTTCTCGAAGCGCGCCGCCACCTCTTCGATTGCGAACTTGAGATCGGATGCCGCGGCCAGGGTGGGCACCGTTTGCGCATGCAATGCGGGGAGCGCGCAGAGGAGCAGCGTGGCGGCTGCCGTCCACACCGCAAGGTGACGACGAAGCATGAGCATGTGGATCTCCAGTCAGGCCGGTTGAAAGTGACTCGATATCTTCAAAATTCGATATCGAATTGGAAGTATATCGGTCGTTACCACCGGCAGGCGACCGAGTAGGTGAGAATTCAGCCCATCATGAAAACGACCCTCAGCACCTCGTCTTTGGACGCAAAAACGCGCTTCCGAGTCCAGGTCAAGCACGCAGTGGCCATCGGCCCGGGCAAGGCCGACGTGCTCCAGGCCATTGCGGAAACCGGCTCCATTGCTGAATCGGGTCGCAGATTGGGGATGAGTTACCAGCGTGTGTGGTCGTTGGTGCGGGCCATGAACGGCGATTTCGTCGAACCGTTGGTGCTGACGCAACGCGGCGGAAATGCGGGTGGAGGTGCGGCGCTCACGCCCACAGGTACTCAGGCACTAGCGATCTACCGGGCGATCGAGCGTGACGCGGAACGCGCGGTCACCAAGCGCTTACCGCAATTGCTGGCACTTATCCGGCCGGAGGCAGGTGCGAATTCGTAGTTCGCCGAGGTCGGCACAGGGTGTATCCGGCCGCTCATCTTTAACCGTGGAACGTCGCTTGGAGCGTATTTGGCCCGAACTTTGCGTCGCGCAACGCAATCTTGGCGTCAAGGGATCTATTTCACCTTCGTCACGATGTAGTCGTCGCCCTCTTTGATGAAGCTGAAGTCGACCTTCTTGTCGACTGACAGCTTGGCCAGCAGGTCCTTGTCCTTGACTTTGAAGCCCATGGTCATAGGCGGCCAGCTGAGGCTGTTGACAGGACCGTGAGAGATCACGACGCTGCCTGCCTTGGCATCGATCTTCTTGATCGTGCCGTTGGCTTCATGTGCGACTTGAGCACCGGCAGCAGGTTTCTTGCCCATGTCCATGCCCTTCATGTCACCCATGGTTGACTGGGCAAAACTGGTGGACGCGGCGGCGATGACGAGGGAAGCGATGGCGATCTTCTTCATGAAAAACTCCTTTGAGCGTGGTGGATGGAACTGACGGGAAATGGGTTCAAGCTGCGGCATTGCGTCTCGCCCGGAAAGGCTTGCCAGCAGCCCGGCGTTCGCGAGGCCTGCGCATCAACAAATAGACCGCGGGAATCACAAACATGGACAGCAAGGGGGCGGTGATCATGCCGCCGACCATGGGCGCTGCAATGCGTTGCATGACCTCGGAGCCGGTTCCGGTCCCCCACATGATGGGAAACAAACCGCCCAGAATGACGGCCACGGTCATCGCCTTGGGGCGCACGCGCAGTACCGCGCCTTCCCGAATCGCGTCGAGCAGGTCGGCCGCCGTGGTCTTGCCCTGGTCGAGTCGGTCATTCCAGGCGGACTTCAGGTACAGCAGCATGATCACGCCGAACTCGGCGGACACACCGGCCAATGCGATGAACCCTACGGCGCCGGCCACCGACAGGTTGTAGCCCAGCAGGTACAGCAACCAGATGCCGCCCACCAGGGCAAACGGCAGCGTGGCCATGATCAGCAAGGCCTCGTCGAAGCGTTTGAACGTCAGGTAGAGCAACACGAAGATGATCAGCAACGTGAACGGCACCACCACTTTGAGCTTGGCCGTCGCGCGCTCCAGGAATTCGAACTGACCGGACCAGGAGACCGAATATCCCGGAGGCAGCTGGACCTTGTCTGCGACGGCTTTCTGCATGTCCTGCACCGCCGAGCGCAGATCGCGTCCGCGAATGTCCACGTAGACCCAACCCGAGAGGCGGGCGTTCTCGCTGCGCAGCATGGGTGGACCGTCGGTGATGCGGATGTCGGCCACGTCCGACAGCAGCAGGCGCTGGCCGCGTTCCGTCACAAAGGGCAGGCTGCGCAGCTTCTCCAGCGAATCCCGGATTTCTCGCGGGTAGCGCATGTTGATCGGGAAGCGCTGCAGGCCTTCGACCGTCTCACCAATGTTCTCGCCACCCACGGCCGAGCTGATGACCGACTGTACGTCGGCCATGTTGAGGCCAAAGCGGGATGCCGCATCCCGCTTGATGTTGACGTCCACATAGCGCCCCCCGGTCAGGCGCTCGGCCAGCGCGCTCGTGACGCCAGGCACATCCTTGAGCGCCCGCTCGATCTCGCCGGTCAGCCGGTCTATCGTGATCAGGTCGGCCCCCGCCACCTTGACCCCCACCGGGCTCTTGATGCCGGTGGCCAGCATGTCGATGCGGTTGCGGATGGGCGGCACCCAGATGTTGGACAGGCCGGGCACTTTGACGATTCGGTCCAGCTCTTCCACCAGCTTGTCTTGCGTCATGCCGGCGCGCCACTGATCGCGTGGCTTGAACTGGATGGTGGTTTCAAACATCTCCATCGGCGCCGGGTCGGTCGCCGTCTCGGCGCGACCGGCTTTGCCATACACGCTGGCGACCTCGGGCACGGTCTTGATCAGCCGGTCGGTCTGCTGCAGCAATTCGCTGGCCTTGCCGGCCGACAGACCGGGCAACGCGGATGGCATGTAGAGCAGGTCACCCTCGTCCAGCCGCGGCATGAACTCGCCGCCGATGTGCCGCAGCGGCCAGAGGCTGATCACCAGGACGATGCCGGCGGCCAGTAAGGTGAGCTTGGGTGCGCGCAGCACCACCTCCAGCATCGGCCGGTAGAGGGCGATCAGCCAGCGGTTCAGGGGGTTGGACTTCTCATCGGGAATCCGGCCGCGGATCAGGTAGCCCATCAGCACCGGTATCAGGGTCACCGACAACCCGGCCGCCGCCGCCATGGCATAGGTCTTGGTGAACGCCAGCGGCGAGAACAGGCGACCCTCCTGGGCTTCCAGCGTGAACACCGGAATGAACGACAAGGTGATGATCAGCAGCGAGAAGAACAGCGCCGGCCCGACTTCAGCCGCCGCATCGCCGATGACCCGCCAACGCGCCTCGCCCTCCAGCGTCTCGCCTGGATGGTCCTGCCCCCAATGCTCCAGGTGCTTGTGGGCGTTCTCGATCATCACCACGGCGGCGTCCACCATGGCGCCGATGGCAATGGCGATGCCGCCCAGCGACATGATGTTGGCGTTGACGCCCTGGTAATGCATCACGATGAAGGCGGCCAGGATGCCCAGTGGCAACGAAATGATGGCCACGAACGCCGAGCGCAGGTGGAACAGGAAGATGAAGCACACCGCCGCGACGACCAGGAATTCCTCCAGCAGCTTGTGCGTGAGGTTGTCCACGGCACGTTCGATCAGTCCCGAGCGGTCGTAGACCGGGACGATTTCAACGCCCCTGGGCAAGCTGGCCTGCAGGGTCTGGAGCTTGGCCTTGACGGCGGCAATGGTCTCCAGTGCGTTCTTGCCGGAACGCATGACGATCACACCGCCGGTGGCCTCACCTTCGCCGTCAAGCTCGCCGATGCCGCGGCGCATCTCCGGGCCGATCTGGACACGTGCCACGTCTCCCAGGCGCACCGAGATGCCGGCAGGCGTGGTCGTCAACGGCACCGACCGAAAATCCTCCAGGCTCTGCAGGTAGCCCGAGGCCCGCACCATGTATTCGGCCTCCCCGAGTTCCAGCACCGAGCCACCGGCTTCCTGGTTGGCCTTCTGGATGGCATCGGCCACTTGGGTATGCGGGATCGCATAGGCGGCCAGCTTGTCCGGGTCCAGCACGATCTGGTACTGCCGCACCATGCCACCGACCGACGCAACCTCGGCCACATTGGGCACGGTCTTGAGCTCGTACTTCAGGAACCAGTCCTGCAGGGCACGCAACTGCCCGGCGTCCTGGGTGCCGCTGCGGTCGATCAGGGCGTACTGGTAGATCCAGCCCACTCCGGTGGCGTCCGGCCCCAGCGAGGCCTTGGCCGCCGCTGGCAGACGCGACTGGACCTGATTGAGGTACTCCAGCACCCGGGAGCGCGCCCAGTAGAGGTCTGTCCCGTCTTCAAACAGCACGTAGACGTAGGAGTCGCCAAAGAAGGAATAACCGCGCACCGTCTTCGCCCCCGGTACCGACAGCATGGTCGTGGTCAGCGGATAGGTGACCTGGTTCTCGACAATGCGCGGCGCCTGGCCGGGATAGGTGGTGCGGATGATGACCTGCACATCCGACAGGTCCGGCAAGGCGTCCAGCGGCGTCCTCATCACCGAGTACACGCCCCAGGCCGCGATCATCAGCGTGGCCAGCAGCACCAGAAAGCGGTTGCCGATGGACCAGCGTATCAGGCGGGCGATCACCGCGGAACTCCCGATGCCGGGGCAACGGGTGCCACAGGCTGAATGGAGGTCAGGGTGGGCTCGCCGTCCTTGGGCATCACGAACTCGAACCGAACCCTGTCGCCCTTGCCCACGTTGCTCGGCATGCCGCTGGCCGGCGCCTTGAACTCCATGGTCATGGCGCCCATGCCGGCCGTCGGGAGCGGGCCATGGGCCAGCAGCGCGCTGTGCGGGTCGATGGCGATCACCTGCGCTTCACCGGGGTGCCGGGTCAGCGGCGGCGGGGCGGTCTCGCTGTTGAGCCGGGCCTCCACGCCTTTGAGGCTGGCCTCCGAGTCGATCAGGAACTGGGAGGACACCACCACGCGCTGGCCAGCCTGCAGGCCGCGTTTGATTTCCGTCAGCCCACCGCTTTCAATGCCGGCCTCGACATCGACGGGCCGGAAGCGGCCGTTGTCCTCGGCCAGCATCACGACGGTGCGTTTGCCGGTCTGGATGACCGCTTCGGTGGGGACGAGCAAGGCCTTCTCCGCCCGCATGTCCATGAACTGCATAGTCACGAACATGCCCGGCACCAGGCGCGAGCCCGGGTTGGCCAGCTCCAGCCGGGCCTTGAGCGTGCGCGTCGCCGCATTGACGTCCGGCAAGAGGGCTTGCACCTTGCCTTCGAAGACCGTGCCTGGCACGGCCGGACTGCGGGCTTGCACCTTGGCACCCGGGCGCAGTAGCGCCGCCTGGCTCTCGGGCACCTCGGCGTTGGCCCACACTGTGGACAGCCCATTGATGCGGAACAGGGTCATCCCCGCCGACACCGTCATGCCCTCGCGTGCCGCCAGTTCCACCACCACGCCACCCAATGGCGCCGTGATCGTGGTGCGGGCCTGCGTCTGGCCGGTGGCCTCCACCCGCTGGATCTGCTGCTCACTCATGCCCACCTGGCGCATGCGCTGGCGCGCGCCGTCGACCAACGATCCCAAGTCATTGCCCTGCATGCGCTTGAGGGCCAGAAACTCCTCTTGAGCGGCCACCCAATCCGGTACATACAGGTCCAGCACAGGCTGCCCCTTGGTCACAGGGTCCAGCGTGGCGCGCACATGCAGACGCTCGACGTAGCCGGTCGCCCGGGCTTGCACAGTGGCCTGGTTGCGCTCGTTGAAAGCAATGTTGCCGACCGCTGAGACCTGAGGCGACAGCGTGCCCTCGGTGACGGCTGCGCTGCGCACCCCCAGGCTCTGCTGAATCCGCGGACTGACGGTGACCTTGCTTTGGTCGGCATCGCTATCCGCATAGACCGGCACCAGCATCATGTCCATGAACGGCGACTTGGCCGGCTTGTCGAACTTGTTGCCCGGCACCATCGGGTCGTGGTAGTAGAGGATCTTGCGACCGCTGACCGGATCGGTATCGCCCGCCTTGAGGCCTGCGCCGATGTGGCGGCGCGTGGCTTCTTCGCCTTCGCCGATGCTTTGGGGTCCGGCTGCGGGCGCGGTTGCTGGCGCTTCGCCCTGTGTGGTGGTGGCAGTCATGCTGCTGCCGTTTTTCATGCCCAGGGCATACAGGCCATAGCCTGCAGCGCTCAGCACGCCGGCAGCGATCAGCCCGGCAACGAGGTGTTTCTTGTTCATGGCAGTTCCCTGGCGTGAGCCGGCATGCTGTGTTCGGCGGGGATGAGGAAGTGGAGCTGGGCCCAGGCGCGCGCGGCTTCCAGTTCCAGCGTCAGGGCCTGCGCACGGGTCTCGATCTCATCGCGGCGGGCGGCCAGTGCGCCGGCCAGGTCGCTCTTGCCGGTGCGGTAGCTGGTCAGTGCCGCCTCGGTGCGCTGACGCGCTGTCGGGATCAGCTCTTGGCGGTACCGGGTGACCCGGTCCTTCCCGGTTTGCCAGTCGTTCAGCCAGCCGCGCACCTCGGCCTCATGGTTGCGCAGCGTGTCTTCGTAGCGGGCCCTGGCTTCGTCGACCATGGCCAGCTTGGCGGCCAGCTCGCGGTCCTGGCGGTTCTTCTGATCCCATTGAAGGGGGATCGATACGCCGATCGAAACCATGTTGGCGTACGCCAGGCCGCGCTGGGCGTAGCTCGCTTCGATGCTCCAGTCGGCTTGTTTGTTGGCCTGCGCCAGCCGGGCATCGGTCTCCGCGGCATCGACCTCTGCACTCACGGCCAGCAGATCCGGGTGTTGCTTGAGATGTTCGCTTGAAACCGCGCTCTGGAGCGGCGTGGTTTGCCAGGGCGGTGCGCCAGAAAGCGGTCGCTCCGCATCGGGAGCACCCACCCAGCGGGCCAGCATCAAGCCGGAGTTGCGCGACTGGCGGTCGATCTGGCTGAGCCGATCCTCCAGCTGCATCACGGCGCCGCGGGCAGCGAACACATCGCTCTGGCTGCCCCGGGCGGTGCGAAAGGCGCTCTCGGCTGCCTGCACCTGCAGCCGCCATTCGTCGACCTGTTGCTGAACCAGCTCGCGCATGGCCTGGGTGTAGTAGCGGTCCAGCCAGGCCAGCGCAGTGTCGCGTTGCAGCCTGGCCAGCGTCAGCTGGCGCTGCGCCTGCACCCGTTGCGCGTCGCGTTCAAAGCGTTCCGCGCGCAACTGGCGTTTCTCGGAGCGAATGATCTCTTGCATGACGCCGATACGGCGCATGGTCATGAAATCGCGCGTCAGGCTGCCCCGGTCCGAGCCATTGGCCGGCAGGTTGTCGATGCCGAACTTGAGCACCGGGTCGGGGAGCTGGCCGGCTGCCACGGCCTGTTCTCGGGCAGCGGCGGTCAGCGCACCCTGGGCAAGCAATTGCTGGGACCGGTCGACGGCAATGCGCTGCGCCTCGATCAGGGTCAAGGGGTCGGCCGCCCACGCCGCAGACGCCATGGCCACCACCAAGGTTGCGGCGGCAGTCCGATACATCGGAAAGAGAATCAACATAAAACCTCCAGAGCACGAAGAACGACCTGTCGACGCACGGGCAATGCATCAGACAGGGGCCAGGTGGTCTGGGAGGTCAGAGGCGGAAGCAGCAGTTCCGGATGGCTACGGGGGGCGCGGTGGTGCGCTGCAGATGAGGCGCCTGCAGCGGCGCTTCAGAAAACACCGGGATGGCGACCTGCAAACTGAAACTGGCAGGCAAAGCACCGATGGCCACAGGCGACGGCAACTCATGCTTGCTGGCGGACTGCTGCCCAGCTTGGCAGTGTGCATGGCACAGACTGGGCTGCTCGTCGTCCATGGCCAGCGGCATGGACTCTGCACAGGGCATGCCGGCTTCGGCCATCGCGGCCGCTTCAGCGATCTTTGATTCAGAACCCGGACAGACGTAACCAGCCACCGCCAGCTGCATGAACAGCAGGCTGACCAGTGCGAAGAGCACTGTGATCAGGCGGTGGCGACGGTTTCGGGTCATGATTTAAGTGTACTGGAGCACTGGTTCGCGCAAAAAGTTCCATGCGGTCACAACAGGTTGCGGCAAGGCCTGCTGACTTTTTGCCGTGTGAAAGTTGTGTCGTTACAAGTAGTCAGTCCATCGGCTCGCTAGGCCCCTGATTTTTCCGCTCAGGTCCACGCGCTCATCTCGAGCTGGTTCACCTTCCCAGCCTAGGCATCCACCGGACGTAAGCGAGTTCGCCCAACAACTCCACGAGCGTCTGCGTGACGATCACCGCAGGCAGGACAGGGATTGCACCTGGCACTGAGAACGCAAGTGGCAGCACGACCAGCGAGTTGCGGGTGCCAGCGCTGAAAGCGATCGCGCGGCCAGCTGGCGACTCCATCCCGAACAGTCGCCCGACAAGCCATCCCAGCAGTGGAGCGAGGACTGCGAACGCAATGTAGATGGGCACAACGTTTAGAGCGGAGCCGATTGCCGGGCCGACTTGCGGCAGCACTGCAGCCACCACCACGACCAGTACCAGCGCGGTCGCCGGCACCGGGAGCAGGCCCAAGCCTGCCGACGCGCGTGCGCCGAGCGTATTCTTCGCAGCCCAGAGTTGGGTGATGGCAGCAAGTGCCAGCGGAATCGCGATCAACCACACAAACGCATGGATGAAGGGCCCCGCGTCGACTAGGCGCGCCGCATCTTCACCCATAAACAGGCCCAGATATCCCGGTAGCAAAACCATCTGCGCGATGAGCAAAGCGGGTGTCGATGCCAGCAGCAGGCGCGCGTCGGCCCGGCCGAGTTGGGCGAAGGTGACCACGTAGTCGATGCATGGCGTGAGCAAGACCAGCAGCACGCCCAACCGAAGCATGGGGTCAGTTGGAAGAAACTGGATCAGTCCCCAGACCAGTAACGGGATGACGATGAAGTTGGCGATCAGCAGCGCCCCCAGGAATCGCAGTTGACCGAAGGCACGTTTGAGTTCGGCAAGCGGCACCTGCAGGAATGTCACATACAGCATCAGCGCGAGGGCTGGATTGATGGCGCCTTCAAGCACTGTCGTGCCGGGGATCGTCAAAGCGACAAGAGCCGCAATGACAACGGCAGCAAAGTAAATCGAAATCTGATGCCGCTCCAGCGCATCTCTGATGTGTTGCATTCTAGGTAGTTCTCAGGTCAGGTAAGTAGCGAGGCTACGCCACACGGGAAACGCCCCTCGCGACGAGTTGAAGCATCTCAGCGCCGTGCTGAGATATCGCCTGAATTCCCAGGCGACACCGCCCACTTTCAGGTAGTCAGTCAACCAACCAAACGGAGGCTGCGAGCTGCGAAAGCGGGCCTGTGGGCGACCGGAACACTGGGAAATCAGCAGCCGCCACTGACTAAACAACCGTCGTGCAAGACGCATCAGCGCGCGATAGGGGGGTGGTGCAGACCTTCCCTAAGCCTGTATTGCCTCCTCGATCAACGAGGCACAGTCCAACCGCGTTCTCCACACGAAGACCCAAGCATTAACGGCCCTCGAAGATCCACGCATTTTCATTGCCCGTTGACCCGTATCGGAATCTCCACAATGACAGTGGACTCGCCGCCGGTGTCGGCAAAGGTCAGTTTCATTGGAAAAGTTTCACCAGCTTTAAGGGGCTTAGAAAGACCCAGCAACATCAAGTGCTTTCCACCTGGTACCAATTCAACTGTCGTTCCGCCAGCGACCTCGACTGGACCATTGGCCCGCATGCGCATAACACCCTTTTGGTGATCCATGACATGCACTTCAACTGCCTTCGCCATCATAGTTTCTGCCTTAACCAAGACCGCATTCGTGGGGCTAAAAATCTTCATATATGCAGCCCCCACTGATTGCCCCGGAACTGTCGCGCGCGCCCACGCATCGGTGATCGTCGGAACCTTCTGGATGCGAGATGACGACAGTGCACCTTCTTCGCGTTTGTTTGTCGCAGAGCCGAATGCTGCAGACGATCCAAGCAACAGTGCGATAGCAGTCATACAAAAGGTATGCTTCAAACAGTTCTCCTTGACATAGTTGCAAATCTCACCCAATGCTCCCAAGTATTGGAAATGACTTGAGCAGCCAAATCGCAAAACGCGTGAGTTGGCCGCTCGCGACAGCGATTCCCATTACCAGCAGAGTCGCGCCACTGCCGAACTGCAAGGCTCGCCCAACCCGGCGCAACGCGCCCAAGCGTCGCGTGAATGGCGCCATAAAAAACGCGGCAAGCAAAAATGGGACTCCTAGTCCCAATGCGTAAACGCCGAGCAACAGCGTGCCGCGCCCAACGCTGTCGCTCGTCGCACTCAATGTGAGGATGCTACCGAGTACCGGGCCGATGCAGGGAGTCCAACCGAAGCCGAATGCCACACCGAGAAGCATTGCGGACAATGGATGTCCACCAGCGACACCAGGTTCGAACCGGTAATAGCGCTGCATCTTAATTGGCAGCCGTATCACCCCCATCACCATCAAGCCGGCTACACAGATGACAAGGCCAGCCGCTATGTTCATCTCGTAGCGATAGGCAAAGAATTGTCGCGCTACCGCAGTAACGCTTGCTCCTAGGGCGAGGAAAACGATTGAGAAGCCGAACACGAAACACCCGCTCAAGCCTAGGGCACGCCATCGCTCTGCGCGGTTGTCGCCATCTACTGGCACCAGCAACGTCGATCCGCCGGCGATGTAAGAGAGATAGCCGGGTACCAGCGGTAAGACGCACGGTGAAAGGAAGGAAGCAATTCCGCCAATAAATGCGGTAAGCAGCGCCGCTACGGTCAATTCAAGCATGATTCAGTTTGCGCAACAAGGGCCCATTCGACTGTCATTCATTTCTCGCCAGAGACCTGCACTTCATCAATCAATGACTCGACAGTTTGGCTGTCCCACTCTGCAGGCCCTATCGCGCGGCCGATTTCTAGACCATTCTTATCAATTAACAGTGTCACAGGTACAGCAAACGCTCCTAGCACCGCGAGGGAGCGGCCTTTTGGATCGAAGTATTCTTGCAGCGTTTTGATCCCTGTCTCTCGATAGAACGGCCTTACTACAGCGGGATCACCATCGATCGAAAGCGCCAGGACTTCGAAAGCCGAGCCGCCTCGCTTTGCGTTCAAGCGGTCCAGCGAAGGCATTTCTTCTCGGCAAGGCGGACACCAAGTGGCCCAGATGTTGAGCAGTACCGTGCGACCGCGGAAATCGGCAAGGGTCAGCATCTTGCCCGCTTCATCTTCGAAGGACAGCATTGGCAATTCTCGCGGGCTTTTCCAACGCAGGAATTTCTGACCGCCAATGTTCCGCGTCATACTCGCTTCACCCTCCTTTAAGGTGGAGACTCCTAAGCCGTAGTAGCGACTCCCGACAACCGCGCCCGCGATGACGCCAAGCAGGGCCGCAGTAGTGAACAGAGTTCTTGAGGACTTTTTTTTAACCATCGTTGTGTTCTAGGCGCTATCGCGGGGCTGGTTGTCCATCTTGAGCCCGACGTGCCCTATCAAGGCTTTCCGCTATAGCCTGACCTACTTCGGAATCGGGCGGCAGTTGACCACGTAGCCGTTGCCAGCGCGCAATCGCAACCGCGTAGTCAGCGCGCTCGAACGCCGCGGATCCTGCAAGAGCCAGTGCTAAAGGGTGTGTAGGGTCCAGCTTCAGCGCGCGCTCTAGCAATTCAGTGGGTTCGCCCGCGAAGTCGCCGTCCCGGCTTATCGCTAACGTCTCAGCGTGCTCAGTCAACAGTTGCGGGTCACTCTCCACCACCGCGCCAGCTCGCGCAAATGCGTCTGCAGCATCCTTATGACGTCCGAACACGCGAAGCGAACGCGCCAGCATCGCCCAGCCATTTTGATCGTCGGGATTTTGTCGTAACTTTTGTTCGAGCGACGCCACCATTACCTCTACATCAGCACGCGTGAGCTCCAAGCCGGACTTGACCGGCGACAGCGCGGCGGGAGCGCCGAGCGCGCCATACACGGCAAACGAGGCCAGCGGAAGTAGAACAGCGAACATGACTGCCGTGCGCTTGCTGCCCGAGTCAGCGGTACTAGTCGTCGACTCATCTCGCGACTCGGCAAGTACACGTTTTTGCAGTTCCTGCTTCGCCAGTTCTTGATCTGCGACCGGCAACAGCCCGCTGGCCACATCGCGCTCGAGTTCTGTCCATTGGTCGCGAAGTACTGCGATGTTCAAGTTTTTGCGTTCAATAGGCGATGCCCTGCGCGCTCGCCAAAGCACTGGGGCAAGCAACAGAACGACAAACACGGCAAGTCCGATCGCACTGGCAAAAAAAATGTAGTTCAAATTCATGGTTCGACATCCCGGTTGTTTGTCAGTAGTCCTTCGGCTCGGCGTCGGTCCTCGTTGCTCAACGGCAAGTCGTCCACGTTGCTGCTGCGCCTGCGCAGATATTGCAGAAGTGCAATCAGACTGACGACGAGCAAGACTGCCGGCCCAAACCACAATAGAAGCGTTGTAGCCTTTACTGGAGGACGGTAGCGGACGAAATCACCATAGCGATCAACCATGTAGGCAAGGATCTCCTCGTCGTTCTTGCCGCTTTCAATTTGCTCGCGTATCTGGCGTCGCAGGTCGACAGCCAAATCCGCGCGAGACGCGGCAATCGATTCGTTCTGGCAGACCAAGCAACGCAGTTCGGTGCTGATCTCGGCCATCCGTCGCTCGGTCTCCGGGTTCTGGGCCATTGGCACGGCGGTCCCGGCCCAGGCAGTGGCAAACGCACAGCAAATTGCTGCAAAAAGCCATCGCTTCACTTTTGCAGCTCTCTAATGAGGGGGATAAGTTTGTCTCGCATTGCTTCTGGTGTTATCGGACCGATGTACTTGAAGCGAATGATTCCCGCTTTATCGATAACAAAGGTTTCTGGTACGCCGTACACGCCATAGTCGATGCCTACACGCCCCTGACTATCAGAGACGGATAGTAGGTAGGGGTTCCCATGTCGGCGCAGCCATTCGAGCGCATCTTTGCGCGGATCTTTATAGTTCAACCCAACGATGGGCACCAGTCCGCTCTTTGCCAGATCGACAAACACCGGATGCTCCTGCAGGCAGGCGACACACCACGACGCCCACACATTTAGCAGCCACACTTTGCCGCGCATACTCTCCGGAGAAGAAGTGAGGTCGGGGTAGTCGAGCTGCGGCAACGAGAAGGCTGGTGCGGCTTTGCCGATTAGCGGAGAGGGGACTTCGCCGGGCTTGAGCGTGAGACCAACACCAAGGAGCGAGAGCAGCGCGACAAAACCGACCAGCAGCCACATGAACCGGTTCACGGCGCCACCTCACCAGCAAGAGGGCTGACTCGCATACGCAGTTTCAGTCGGTAGCGTCGATCGCTCACCGCAAGCAGCCCACCCAACGACATCAGCAGGCATCCCCCCCAAATCCAGCTGACAAATGGTTTGTAGTGCGCCCGCACGCTCCACGCTCCGCCCTCCAGAGGCTCCCCAAGCGACACGTAGAGGTCACGCAGCGCATTGGTATCGATTGCCGCTTCCGTCGTCGGCATCGAGGAGGCAGCATAGGTCCGCTTCTCCGGATGAAGCATGCCGAGAGTGACTCCGCCTCGGGAGAGTTCAACAGCGGCCACGGTCGCGGCATAGTTGATGCCGCTGGCCTGACGCACTTCGAGTAGCTTGAAATCGTAACCTCCCACATTTACTGAGTCACCAGGGCTCATGCGTACATCTTGCTCAGCCTCGTACCCCATCACCACGGTAACCCCGGCCACAAATACACCAATGCCTAGGTGTGCCACATGCATCCCAAACCAACTGCTCGACTGCTTGGCGAGCCCACTGCGCTTTGCGGACTCAAAGAACGCGACAGCGACGCTCGCAACGATCCAGCCAGCCAGCCCCAGTCCCAATCCAATCAGGGGTGACCAGCGGCCTAGCAAGAAAGGCGCGCCAAATCCGCTCAACAGGGCCACGAGTCCGGGAACTCGCAACCGCATCAACATGCCGCTGATGTCTGCGGCCTTCCACTTAGCCAAAGGACCCACAGCAATGAGCAGTAGTGCCGGCACCATTAACGGGACGAAGACCGTATTGAAATATGGCGGACCCACCGACAGCTTGCCAAAGCCGAGCGCATCGACAATTAGCGGGTAAAGCGTCCCAAGAAGCACGGATGCAGCGGCAACTGTTAGAAGCACGTTATTGATCAGCAACAGTGATTCGCGCGATACAAGACCGAAGCGCCCACCTAAACCAACCTTAGGCGCGCGCAGTGCGAACAAAAACAGTGACGTTCCCACCACCAGTGCCAGCAGCATCAAGATGAACACGCCGCGGCGTGGGTCGGTTGCAAACGCATGCACTGAGGTCAGTACGCCCGAGCGTACGAGGAAAGCACCCAACAGCGAAAGCGAAAACGTGCATATTGCGAGCAAGGCCGTCCAGTTCTTGAAAGCGCCCCGCTTTTCAGTGACCGCGAGCGAATGAATCAGCGCCGTCCCGACGAGCCATGGGATGAAGGAAGAGTTTTCGACCGGGTCCCAGAACCACCATCCGCCCCATCCAAGTTCGTAATACGCCCACCAACTACCCAAGGCAATTCCGAGCGTGAGAAAGACCCAGGCAGCCGTTCCCCAGGGCCGAGACCACCTAGCCCAAGCAGCATCCAGCCTTCCGGCTAGCAGCGCGGCGATAGCAAACGCGAATACTACCGAGAAGCCGACATATCCCATGTACAGCAACGGCGGATGGAAGATCAGTCCAGGGTCCTGCAGCAAAGGATTTAAATCTCGGCCTTCCAGAGCGGCTGGCACAAGCCGCTCAAACGGATTCGATGTGAGCAAGATAAAGAGCAGAAAGCCGGCAGATATGAGACCGAGTACGCCCAGCACGCGCGCGACCATCTCATCCGGAAGTTGCCTCGAGAGAATACTCACCGCAAAAGCCCAACCGGTCTGCATGAGCATCCACAGCAACAAGGACCCTTCATGACCACCCCATACCGCAGCTATGCGATAGACGAGAGGAAGTTGGCTATTCGAATTTTGCGCGACGTAGGCGACCGAGAAATCCTTGGTGACAAATGCCCATGTCAGAGAGGCAAAGCTGATGAGGATGAGCATGAACTGCACGCGCGCTGCTGGGCGCGCGAACGCTATCCAAGCTGCTTTTCCCCGCATTGCGCCCACCAGCGACAACCCGCCTTGGGCAAGCGCAACAAACAAGGTAAGGATCAGTGAAAAATGGCCGAGTTCTGGAATCATGATGGCTACCGCTTGTTCGCGTCGTTAGGCTTCTTTGCCTGGTCCAGTGCATGCTGCGCTTCTGGAGGCATGTAGTTTTCGTCATGCTTGGCCAGCACCTCATCGGCTCGGAACACGCCATCGCCGCCAAGCTTTCCTTGCGCCACAACACCTTTCCCTTCGCGGAAGAGGTCCGGCAAGATTCCGGTATAGGTGACCGTCATGTCCTTGGCCGTGTCGGTGACTATGAAGTGCACGGTCAGACCGTCACTTTGACGCCGCATACTTTCAGCTTTCACCATGCCGCCGATGCGAAACGTCCGGCCTTCGGGGGCGTCGCCAGCTTTGACTTGAGTGGGCGTATAGAAGAACACCAAGTTGCTTTGAATTGCATTGAGAACCAATGCGGCGGCGATGCCCAGGGCAGCGAGTCCACCGGCTATAAGCAATCCTCGCTTATGACGATTTTTCATTCAATAATTCCTGTTCTAAAGCAGATTCACCTTGAAGTTGAGTGAGCGCTGCCCGGCGCCGTCGGTGGATAAAGAATGTCTCCAGGATCAAGCACTTGGCCGTAACGGCAAGCGAACCCCACACATACAAACCGTATCCACCCATCGCGAAAAATTCGCTTGGACTATTCCAGCTCATCGCTGCTCCTCTATCAACTCTTTCAACCACCCCGCGTGCCGTTCGCGCTCAAGAACAATGCAGCGCGCACGGGCCAGCGTCGCGGCCGCGGTGTACGTCCAGCACGCCAAAACCATGAGCAGCATGCCGGCCAACATCGTGGTCGCCATCGAAGGTGCTTTGGTCAGCGACACCGACGCACCTTGGTGCAGGGTGTTCCACCATTGGACAGAAAAGTAAATGATCGGGACGTTAACAACGCCGACCAGCGCAAGCACGGCGCCGGCCTTATCCGCGCGGCGTGGATCGTCTATCGACGATTGCAGCGCTATGAAGCCCAGGTAGAGAAACAACAGAATGAGCTCTGAGGTCAGCCGTGCGTCCCACACCCACCACGTACCCCACATGGGCTTGCCCCATAGAGCGCCCGTCCAGAGGGACAGGAATGTGAACATTGTGCCGGTCGGCGCCAGGGCCGAGGCCATCATCCCGGCCATTCGGCTGTTGAAAGCCAATCCCACTCCCGCCCAGCCTGCCATGACCAGATAGATGAACATCGACATCCATGAAACTGGCACGTGCACAAAGATGATGCGGTACCCCTCACCCTGTTGGGCGTCGGTTGGTGCGATAAAAAATCCCACATACAGGCCGGCCACTGCTAAGGCTGCGGCAACAATGGAAAACCAGGGAATCAAAATTCCCGCCAATGGGTAAAAGGTACGCGGTGAGGCGAACCTAAACCAGTAACCTGCTCGTTCAATCATTCGTTACTCCAACGCAATCCGTAGCGCCGCCGTGGTTGCCCACGGCGCAAAAAACGCGGCCACCATGAGCACCGCCGCCAACAACGACAAGTGCGCGGCCGCCGATAGCCCCGCCGCCTGCGCTTCCACAGCACCAGCACCAAAAATCAGCACCGGCACATACAACGGCAGCACCAACAAGGAGGCAAGCGCACCGCCACTTCGCAGCCCCAAGGTCAGAGATGCACCGATCGCGCCGACCAGACTGAGGACCGGTGTGCCGAGCGCCAGGGCGGCTGCAAGCGTTGCTATGGATGGCAGTGGCAAATCGAACTGCAGTGCCAACAGTGGGGCGAGCAACGTTATTGGCAAGCCCGCCAGCAGCCAATGCGAGAGCAACTTTCCCACTACCAGAACGCCGAGTGGAACCGGCGACAATGCCATCTGTTCAAGTGTTCCATCTGCAAGATCTTGCTCAAACAATCGCCCAAGCGAAAGCATGGCTGCCAGCAATGCCGCGACCCACAAAACCCCCGGGCCGATCTTGCGCAATATGCCGAAGTCTGGGCCGATGCCGAGCGGGAAGAGGCTGACAACGATGATGAAGAAAAACAGCGTAGTCAGCAGGTCTGATTTGCGCCGCATGGACAAACGCAAGTCCCTTCGCACAACTCCCCCAAGCGCACGCCAAAGCGAAATCTCGGTCATAGGTCCAAGCGTGCAGTTCGGAAGGATTTTGCAACCGAGATCTCTTGATGACTGGTCAAAACCACAAGGCCGCCGCCGCTCAAATGGCCATCGATTAATTCGGAAAGCCAGTCAACTGTGCGTGTATCAAGTCCCGCAAGTGGCTCGTCAAGCATCCATATCGATACGCGCTCACACAACAAGCGTGCCAGACCGACCCTGCGTCTTTGCCCTTGCGAAAGTGCGCGGGCAGGCAGGTTCAATCGACCAGCCAATCCGACTTCGCGCAGCGCTGCACGTGCGGACTCTGTCGTAATGGGCTTTCCAGCGATCGTTGATGCTGTCAGCAGGTTCTCTTCGGCCGTTAAATCGTCCTTTAACCCAGCCAAGTGACCGCAGTAAGTAAGCGTGCGACGGTACTCGGCACCAAGCGCTTTAATCTGTACGCCGTTCCAACGAACCTCGCCAGCAGCAGGCGGACTCAGGCCAGCCAAGACGCGCAACAAGCTTGTTTTGCCGCTACCGTTTTCACCGTGCACCCAAAGACCAGTTCCCGCCTCCACTTGGAAGTTTTGGCTTTTGAACATTAACCGGTTGCCGCGCTCGCATGCGAGGTTTTCGACTTCCAACAGCGCGATTGCGCGCGAAGCAGGCAAGCTGCTATCAGACAACGCTGGATCACCGCTCATCCTTTACTCCGTTCGTTGATCTGTGCCAGCAACGCCCGCAGATCTTGTGCTATCGCTTCTGGACCATGCTCGTCACTGAAAAACAATCGAATCCGACCTCCCGGGTCGAATACGAAAATTCCACCGTTGTGATCGACCGTGTAGAACCCATCTGCGTTTGGCTTCTGGCGCTCAGCGAAGATCTTGAATTCTTTGGCGATGGTGGCAGTCGTCACTTCATCGCCGTACAAACCGAGGAAGGTTGGATGGAAGGCGGGAACATACTGACGAAGAATGTCAGGCGTATCGCGTTTGGGGTCGAGCGTGATGAGAAGTACTTGAAGCCGTTCTCCGTCTTTGCCCAAAGCGTCCTTGGTCGCCGCCAACTTTGCCATCGTCGTAGGACATACATCTGGGCAGTTCAAATATCCAAAGAAGACAGCTACGGCCTTTCCACGGAAATCCGCCAGCGTCCTAAGCTGACCGTTGTGATCAGTCAGCCGAAAGTCATTGCCCCAAGCCGCGCCTGTGATGTCCACGGCGTTAAAAGTGGGTTGAGAGACGTCCTTGCCTCTACATCCAGAAAGCAAAATTGTGACAGTGACCACAAAGACTGCTGTCAGAGCAATCGCGCTTCTGCCTGTTTCATGATGCCGATTGTTCAAATCCTGCTCCTCAACGCTTTCTTCAGCTATGTGCGGGTTGCCGCGGACATCCGGGGCTATTTCGAGTAGCTCGTGGTGGAAATGCTCGATCCTGGAGGGGGTAGCGCTTCCAGCAATCCCGGAATTTGCGAGCACCTTTTTGCAAACGCGCCATTCCTGCCGTCGTGATCGGCGCGAGCTTGCCTAGCCAAAAACAGCTTCTAAGCTGTTCAGCCGCACCAATTACTTTGGGAGGGTCAGGGCTGTACTAGACTGCGGCCACCGGCAGCCCTTTGCACGGCGGCCGAAAATTAGACGCGCTGTCGAAGCCACTGCGGCCTGTATGGCCGAGCGTCAATGGTCGATAGGATATGACCAGAAAGCAACGCCGAGGGAGCAGCGCTGGGGGGAAACCAGAAAAGCAGGCTTTGAGAGGATGCAGCGGAATTGCATTGTCCTGAGCAATGGCCGTCACAGTCTTGGACCGACTTTACTGCGTCCGTCGTCGTTTCATTCGGCCCCTCGTCGACAGAAAAAGCAAGCGGTTCGGAACATCCGCTGCAGACCTCGATACTCAAGGGTTGCATTTGCTGGCAATAGTTGTCCATCGCCGCCCATGTCATTTGGAGCGGAAAGACAAAGAAAGCAAGCAAAAGGAGCAGCCTATTCATACCTAGTCCAATACTTCATGCGCCCGTTGATCACTACGGACTCACACCGTGTTCACATGGTTTCGCATAGCGGCTCTCTGCTCCAATCAACAAACTGCACTCCTGTAGCACCGCGTATACGACTATGTTCAACTTGAATTTTAGTCGCTCGAGAGACGAAGCAGAAGTCACCTGCTTCAAGCCGTGTTGCCGGCCACCCAAGTCCCACAAGCGAGCGCGTGACACCGCCGAAAAGTGGGACACCGCATTCATCGCGCCTTCTTGGCCAGCGCGATCAGATGGTCGGCGACGTCCAGGGAGCGTGAGTTCGAGCCGGCCTGGGATCCAGATGTGAGCCATTTGCCATCCACGCCAAGCGAAGGCGTGCCTTCGATTTTGTAGCCGCCGGCCAATGCGGTTGCCTGCTTGACCTTGCCGGCGACTCCGAAGGAGCTCATCGTCTCCACGAGGCGTTTGCCATCGGCGCCGTTCTTCGCGGCGAAGGAGGCGATGTCCGCATGCGTTACCAGTCGTTGTCTCTCAGCATGGATGGCCTGGAACACCTTCCCATGCAGTTGCTCTACAAGGCCCATCGCCTCCAGGGCAAAGTAGAGCTGCTGATGGATCACAAAGTCTTCGCGGAAGGCGACCGGGATGCGGCGGAAAAGGACGTCTCGCGGCAACTTCTTCAACCAGGCCTCTAGCGCAGGCTCGAATGCACTGCAGTGCGAACAGCTGTAGGCGAAGAACTCAAGCACCTCTACTTGTTTCGAGTCCTTGGTCGGTTGGTGGGGAGAAACCTCCACGTAGTGCCGGCCCGGGACGAACTGTTCCTGAGCGCGCGAAGGGGTGAGGACGGTGAGGCTCAACGGAAGCGCAAGGCTACAGAAAACGCGTCTTTTGATCATGATGAAAAACGGAAGAAAAGAATGGTCTCGCTCAGCGTTCGGAACGCAGCTGGTCGATGAATTGATGAAGTTCGGCGAAGTCCGCTTTTCCTACAAAGCGCTTGACGATCTCCCCTCGCTTGTTCACGAGTGACGATGTTGGGGTGACATTGACGCCGCTCCAGGCCTTGGCAACCGCGCCGGTATTTTCGATGGCCACTGGAAACGGCAGCGGCTCTCCGCGCAGATGCCTCGGACCGCTTTCGACAGATTGATGTCTTGTGCTTTGTCCATGCTAAAAATTTCAGCTCGCCCCAACTCACCGGGACTGATTTGCTGCGGCGGAGTTTTCGGCACTCAAGAGCGTCTGGAGCACCAGCGCAACCGCCCCGCCCACGATGGCCATGTCGGCAATGTTGAAGGCCGGCCAGTGCCAGCCGCGCAGGTGGAAGTCGAGGTAGTCGATGACGTGCCCGCGTACGGCGCGGTCGAATCCGTTGCTCAACGCCCCGCCCAGGATGAGACTGTATGAAAGGCTTTCCAGTTTGCGCAGCGGACGCAACAGTAGCCAGACCAACCACGCCGACACCGCGAGGGCAATTGCGAGGAAGAACCATCGCTGCCAGCCGCCCGCGCCCGCGAGGAAACTGAACGCAGCGCCAGGATTGAGAACGTGCACCAGGTTGAAAAATGATGTGACCTCACGTGACCACCCCAAGGGAGTCGTCATGTCGATGTCGGACTTGGCAGCCTGGTCGGCAGCGAATACGATGATCGCGAGTGCATACCACTGGGCATTGCGAAAAGGATGGTTCATCTACATTTTCTCGGCTTCAGAAGCTCTCTCGGGGTTGCGTTCGGCGGCTGAAGTGCGCCAAAAATAAGAATTCGTCGTGCTGCCCACAGCTTGCCTGTTGCGTCAGGCCGTCTTGCGTTTCAGCAGGCGCAGCCCGTTGAATACGACCAGCAGGCTTGCGCCCATGTCCGCAAACACCGCCATCCACATCGTGGCTTGTCCTGTGAACGTCAGTACGAGGAACACCGCCTTGATGCCCAGGGCCAGAACGATGTTCTGCGTCAGGATCGCCGCGGTGGTGCGCGAGAGCCGGATGAAGGTGGGGATTTTGCGCAGGTCGTCGTCCATCAGGGCAACGTCGGCCGTTTCGATGGCGGTGTCGGTGCCAGCCGCGCCCATGGCGAAGCCGATGTCGGCCCGCGCGAGTGCGGGCGAGTCATTGATGCCGTCGCCGACCATGCCCACCTGGCCTTCACCGCCAATCAGTCCTTCGATGGTCCTGAGCTTGTCCTCTGGCAGTTGGTCGCCCCGTGCTTCAGTGATCCCGACCTGCGCTGCGATGGCGGCGGCCGTGTGCTGGTTGTCGCCGGTCAGCATCAAAGTGCGCACACCGAGCGCCTGCAGGTCGGCCACCGCTTCACGGCTGGTCTCCTTCACGGTGTCGGCCACGGCGAAGATGCCGAGCACGCCTGCTTCGTCCATGAGCAGAATTGCAGTCTTGCCCTGGCGCTCGAGGTCCTCCAGTCGCGATTGAAGCGCCACTTCGCTGAGACCCAGCTCCTTCGCCAGCCGGTGGTTTCCCATGTTCAGCATGCGCCCGGCGATGCGGCCGCGAACGCCGCGGCCAGGCAACGCCGCGAAGTCGTCCACTTCTTGCAGCGCAACGCCGTCCCGGTTCGCTTTGCGAGCGATCGCTTGCGAGACTGGATGGTCCGAGCGGTCGGCCAGGCTGGCGGCCCAGACGGCAACCTCCTGCGCGTTGCCGAGCAGCGGTACGAAGTCGGTCTGTTCAGGCTTGCCGTGGGTGAGCGTGCCGGTCTTGTCCAGAGCCAGCGCCTTCAGCTTGCGCCCTCCTTCCAGGTAGACGCCGCCCTTGATCAGGATGCCGCGTCTGGCGGCAGCCGCCAGGCCGCTGACGATGGTGACCGGCGTGGAGATGACCAGGGCGCAGGGGCACGCAATCACCAGCAGCACGAGGGCCTTGTAGATCCAGTCGAACCAGACGCCGCCAAAGGCGAGCGGCGGAACCACCGCCACCAGCACGGCCACCGCGAACACAGCCGGCGTGTAGACCCGGGCGAACTGGTCGACGAAACGCTGCGTGGGCGCGCGGCTGCCCTGCGCCGATTCCACGGCATGGATGATGCGCGCGAGCGTTGAGTCGTTGGCGCCCGCGGTCACCTGGTACTCGAAGGAGCCGGTCTCGTTGATGGTGCCCGCGAACACCTGGTCACCTTCGGCCTTCTCGACGGGGAGGCTTTCGCCGGTGATGGGCGCCTGATTGATGGCCGAACGGCCCGCAATGATCAAGCCGTCCAGCGCAATGCGCTCTCCAGGTCGCACCCGGACCACCGCGCCCTTGAACGCTTCCTTGGCTGGGACTTCCCTCCATGAGCCGTCGGCTTGCTGAACAGTCGCGGTCTCCGGCGCCAGGTCCATCAGGCCGCGAATGGCGTTGCGTGCCCGGTCGAGTGACTTGGCCTCGATTACCTCGGCCAGCGCAAAAAGGAACATGACCATGGCCGCTTCGGGCCAATGGCCGATCGCCATTCCGCCCGTGACCGCAATGGACATCAAGGCGTTCATGTTCAGATTGAGGTTCTTCAGCGCAATCCAGCCCTTCTTGTAGGTGCTGAGGCCGCCAGTGACAATGGACACCAGGGCCAGGACAACCACGGCCCAGTGATTGCCGTCGTTGACCCAGTACACGCCCTCGGCGAGCAAGGCCGCGATGCCGGAGACAGCCATCGGCAACCAGTCGGTTTTGTGCGCGGGTGCCTGGGGATCACGCGACTCGTCGGTCTTCTGCACTTCGGCATCCATGCCCAGCGCCTCGATCGCTTCGACCGCCGGCTTGATCGCATCAGGCGTGTGCCGGACGGTGAGCGTGCGCTGCATCAGGTTGAAGTCCAAGCCCTGTACACCCGGCATGCCTTGCAGCTTTCCGCGGATCAGGCCTTCCTCGGTCGGGCAGTCCATCTTGGCGATGCGAAGCACGGTGGTGACCCCTTGGAGGTCCTGCCGCTCGGCTCGCATGCCGATCGAAACAAGTGCCTTCTCGATGGGCTCCGTGGAAGGCAGGGTGTGCTGGACGCCCAGCACACGCTGCATCAGGTTGAAGTCGAGCGCGGTAACGCCCGGCTCCTTGCCGAGGCGGTTGCTGATCAGCGCTTCTTCCGTCGGGCAATCCATGTTGTCGATTCGGTAGGTCACGCGCTCGCCGGCTGACGTGGTGGGAGCCGGTACGGGCGCCTGTGGCTGCGTGGTCGGGGGTGCGATGGCAGCCAAAGCTGCCGCCGGCCCGGGGCCACTGGCCGTCAGCACTGCGGCATCGCGGGCAGCCTGTGCCTTCATACCGACCGAGTTCAGCGCCTGCTCCAAGGCATCGGGCGAAACCCTGTTGTGCGTAACGGTCAGCTTGCGCTGCGCAAGGTCAAACTCCAGCCGCTCGACGCCGGGCATGCCCTCCAGCGTGCGCCGCACCAGCGCCTCCTCGTTGCGGCAATCCATGTTGCTCACATGGAAGACGGTGGTTTCGTCGGTTGGCTTGTCCTTGGCGCAGCTCGTCTGTTGGCCATTGCTGCCGGAGCAGCCGCAGGAATTGGAGGGGTTTTTGTTCATAAGGATGGCTCTTCTTTGGCAGGGTATTCCCCGCATAGACATGATTTGATAACCTCTAGTTAATATAGAGTCAAGGCTTTTACGGAGATCGACCATGATGCAAATCGGTGAACTCGCTAAAAGGGCGGCCTGCCTGGTGCAGACAGTGCGCTTCTACGAGACCGAGGGTTTGCTTCCCGAACCCGCGCGAAGCGAGGGCAACTTCAGGCTGTATGACGACGTGCACTTACAGCGTCTGATCTTCATCCGCCGCTGCCGCGCCAAGGACATGACGCTGGATGAGATCCGCCAGTTGTTGAGTTTTCGCGATCGGCCGGCGCTGGACTGCGGCGACGTAAACGTCTTGGTGGATTCCCATATCGCCCAGGTGCGGGCCAAGATCAAAGAACTGCGTGAGCTGGAGCGCGAGCTGATAGACCTGCGCCGCTCGTGCGACAGCGCCCGCACCGCCCGCGAATGCGGGATTCTCAACCGCTTGGCCGAGCCTGCCTGAGGCCCAAACGGCGCGCTACGGGAAGGGAACGGCCGGCTGGGCCCGCTTGTGGGCCGTGCGGTGAAACGCCTGCAGGATGACTTTTGCTGCGGCTGGGTCGACATCCTTTCCCTCGAGAAAGTCGTCAATCGCGTCGTAGCTGACGCCGAGCGCCGCCTCGTCCGGCCTTAACGGCTGCATGGATTCGAGGTCTGCGGTGGCGACCTTGTGCGCCAAACGCTCGTCACCTCCGAGGGCCAGTGCCAAGGCCCGGACACGCCGCTTGGTGAGGCCGCCCAGCGGACTCAGGTCGAATCCTCCGTCGCCGAACTTGGTGAAAAAGCCCATGACCGCCTCCGCAGCATGGTCGGTACCGACCACCAGGCCGCCCGTGGCGCCTGCCACGGCGTACTGGGCGATCATGCGCTGGCGTGCCTTGATGTTGCCAAGCACGAAGTCTTCCTGCCAACGGTCATTGAACCTGAGCCCGCCGGCGATGAGCTGGTGCAGCACGGCGTCGGCTGCCGGCTTGATGTCCATGGCAAGTGTCTCGTCCGCATCGATGAATTCGACGGCTCGCTGCGCCTCGGCCTGATCCGCCTGCACGCCATAAGGCAGGCGCATCGCGATGAACCGGATCGGCAGTCCCGCCGAGCGCAGCTGTTGCGCCGCCAGTTGGCAGAGGCGCCCGGCCACAGTGGAGTCCACGCCGCCGCTGATCCCGAGTACCAGTGACGTCGCGGCTGCCGCGCGTGCGTATTCGACCAGGAACTGAATGCGCCTGTCGATCTCCACCGATGCCTCGAACTGCCGGGCTACGCCGAGCTCGGCGGCAATGCGCCTCTGTTCTTCCATCATGAAGCCGATGTTATCGGCGCTGGAAAGTGATCGGATCCAGCTCCGACGGCCATGTGCCGTGTTCCAGTACGCCAAAGCGGCCGGTCCCGACGTTTTGTGGCGGAGTGCGGCCGAGGGCATGGCCGATAGGCACCAACGCGAGCCGTACCGCCTGGGCCAGGACTTCCGCGGCATTGCGGGTCCTCCAGGCCAGACCCAGCATGGCCGCGTGGCTGCGCAGGTGCAGGGTGAGATAGGGCTGCGCCACGATATGGCCGAGTTCATGGGCACGCCATGCGGCTCGGAAGTCCCCTTTGCCTTCGCTAGAAGCAGCCAGGCCGGTTTCCCGCAGGAAGGCGGAGCGGGCCAGGGCGTAAGCTCCACTGGAGGCGTCTGCTGCCGGTGACAGCGTCCGGAACGGATGCGCCAGTTGCGCGCCGTACTCCATAGGAAAGTCCGCTTCCTTCAGACCCACTTCATTGGCGCCCAACTTGTGCTTGGGCAACCGGAAGGTGCCGAACAGGTGATCCCACACCATCCAGAACTCGCCGAAGTTGACCTGAGCATCTTCATACTCGCGCTTGTGGTGCCAGCGGTGGACCTCAGCCGCTCCGATCAAAAAGCGGAGTGGTCCGACCCGGTAGTCCAGGTTGGAGTGCTGGAACGCCAGGTGCACGGCGAGCAGCCCGAGCCATGCTCCGACGGCCAGGGCTGGTGCGCCCATCAGCACCACGGCGATCAAGCCGGGCGCGGCCATCATCCCGGCATGCAAAGGATGCCGGCGCTCCCCGTTGAGCCAATAGAGGCGTTCGGAGCTGTGATGGATCGCGTGGAAGCGCCAAAGCCACGCCACGCGGTGACTCAACCAATGGACGCTGTAGAGGCTGAGATCGAGCACCAAGCCGACGGCAAGGGCCTGCGCCCAAAGCGGCCACTGATCGGGCCACCAGATCCCGGCGGACCACACGGGTGCCAGGGCTGCGACCACGCCGTGGACGGCAAGCAGCACCATCAGGTTCACGACAGCGTGGATCGCATCGCACACGCTGTCCCGATGGTCATGGCGCCAGGCTGCGTGGAATGGCAGCCTTCGCTCCAGCAGCGCGATCACCGCGAGCGCCGCGGCTACGGTGAGTGGCACCGTCGGGAAATACGGCCAGCCGCCAGCCAGACCCCCGAAAAGTACCAGGGCCGTGGCGCCTACAACCAATGGGTAGCTGCCGTACCGGATGATGGCCTCAAAAAACGGCGTTTCTTTCGTGTTCATTTTCAGTCCTAAAAAGGGTCCGGCAGAAATTGGAAACCCTCTAGTCGCGTTAGAGTCAACTGGGCCTGCGTAGAGACCCCGGATCAGCCCGGGCTGCTGGCAGTCCGCGCGTGGAATGCACCTATAGTCCGCCCCGACGGTGCGCATCCCGCCACCGCAATGCTGCACCTGTTCCATGTTCACGCGCCTTGCATCTCACGCCGCCAACTTCCTCACGTTGCTGATCCTGCTCGCAGGCGGCGCAGCATCGGCCCAGTCCAGCGGCAAGAGCGTGGTGGTGACTGAACGCACCCGCGCCGAACTGCTGGCCCACGCGCCGGAGGGCATCGAACCGGGCAAGACCGTCTGGGTTGGCCTGCAGCTTTCGCACCAGCCCGAGTGGCATTCCTATTGGAAGAACTCTGGTGATTCCGGGCTTCCCACCAGGTTGGAATGGAAGCTGCCATCCGGTGTCATGGCGGGCGAAATCGCATGGCCTGCGCCCCGAAAGTTTCTGCTCGGCACGCTCGTCAACTATGGCTACGAGCACACGGTGCTGCTGCCGGTTCCACTGACCATCACGCCAGAATTCAATCCGTCGCTGCTGGCCGACGCCCTGGACATCAAGCTCAAGGCGAGCTGGCTGGTCTGTCGCGAATTGTGCATTCCTGAGGAGGGCGAGTTCTCTCTTGCGATTTTCGCCAAGAGCACGACGGCCTCGCACGGTCCCGCGTTCGAGGCAAGCTTTGCGGCGCAGCCTAAACCGCTGGCGGGCCAAGCAAGCGCCACGATCGAAGGCGCTGTGTTGCGCTTGCGGGTCAGCGGGTTGCCGGCGGACCTCAAGGGAAAACCTCTGGAGTTCTTTCCCGAGACTGCCGAGGTGATCGAGACTTCGGCCAAATGGAGCCAGGCATGGGATGGGGGAACTTGGACGGCGCAGGTGCCGCTTTCGCCACACCGCAGCCAGAGTCCGCAGGTCATGCCTATAGTGCTGACGCAGGAGAACGACCGCTGGAGCATCGACGCGCGAGTGCAAGGCACATGGCCTGCCGTGGCGGCACCGGCAACGCTATCGCCGGCCTTGCAGGAAGCCCTGCGCAACAACGCAGCCGCGGCTGCGGCGAAGTCAGGCGCAGGGTTGACGTTGGCGGCCGCTTTGCTGGGCGCGCTGCTGGGCGGATTGATCCTGAACCTGATGCCCTGTGTCTTCCCGGTGCTGGCGATCAAGGTGGTCGGCTTTGCCCAGCATGCTGGCGATCAGAGGGCCCGACGCATCGATGGGGCCGCGTACTCCGCCGGGGTCATTGCTTCGTTTGCGGCGCTGGGCTTGCTGGTCGTCGCGCTGCGCAGTGTCGGGCAGCAGCTCGGGTGGGGGTTCCAGTTGCAGATTCCCGGAGTGGTCGCCGCACTGGCCGTGTTGTTCACCTTGATCGGTCTGAATCTGGCAGGCGTGTTCGAGTTTCGCCAGTTCGTTCCCTCCCGCGTGGCATCGCTGCAAAGCAACCATCCCGTCCTGAACTCCTTTCTGTCCGGCGTGCTGGCCGTTGTGGTGGCGTCGCCCTGCACAGCTCCGTTTATGGGCGCGGCGCTGGGATTCGCGATCGGGCTGCCAGCAACGCAGGCCCTGCTGATCTTTGCAACGCTTGGACTCGGCATGGCCTTGCCGTATTTCGTCGCCAGTTGGATCCCGGCCGTTGCGCGCGTGCTACCGCAGTCTGGCGAGTGGATGGTGACTTTTCGGAAGCTGATGGCGTACCCGATGTTTGCGGCGGTGGCGTGGCTTCTGTGGGTGTTGGGGCAGCAAAGCGGGATCGATGCGGTGAGCGCGCTGCTGGTGCTTCTCGTCGCCATCAGCATGCTGGCGTGGGGTCTCGGCTTATCGGGGCGTGCGCGGTTGATCGTCGGCATGATCGCGGTTGCCTGGACGGCGGGGTTCGCCTGGCTGCTGGCCGCGCAGATCGGCACCGGGCGGCCCGTGCGCGTTGTTGCGGCAAAGGAAGACACCTGGCAAGCGTGGGAGCCGGGCCGCGTGGAGCAACTGCTGGCCGGCGGGCGACCGGTGTTTGTCGATTTCACAGCCGCATGGTGCGTCACTTGCCAGTACAACAAGAAGACGGTGCTGCAGGACCCGCAGGTGTTGGCCGATCTCGGCGCCAGGGACGTCGCCTTGCTGCGCGCCGACTGGACGCTCCGCGACCCGGCGATCACTGCTGCCTTGGCCGCACTCGGCCGCAACGGAGTTCCCCTCTACGTGCTCTACACGCAAAACGCTGCCCCTCGGGTCCTTTCAGAAATCCTAAGTGCGACGGAACTTCGGGCAGCGCTCTCAGCCGTGCCATTGGCCACTACCTCCTCCGCTGCCGACCGCACACCGCCGCTGCGTACGGTGGTCGCCCCCTAGCATCGCTACCTCGCAGTTGACCCTCTAGCCGCTATAGGCCTCAGCATCCAAGAAAGTGGAAGGAACAAGTGATGGCTGAAATTGACGAAGACGACGAACTCGGTGGCCTGGATGCGAGCAATGCGGCAGACCGCAAGATCCTGCGGTCTGTACTGCTCATCAACCTGGGACAGTCCGCCGCCGGCATCGGCCTCGGCATGTGGGCTGCCTCCACGGCATTGATGGGCGCCGGCCTGGACAATCTCGCCGACGCCTCGGTCTATGCGGTCAGCCTTTACGCCGTGGGGCGGGCGGCCACGGTCAAGGTACGCGCGGCGCGCCTGTCAGGCTTCTTGCTGATTGGGCTTGCCGTGCTGCTGCTGGTGGAGGTTTTGCGCCGCTTTGCCGGAGGCGAGGAGCCTGTCGGGCCAGCAATGATGGCAATGGCCGCGGTCAACGCTGCCCTGAACCTGGTGTGCCTGAGGTTGCTGCGACGGCATCGAGGGGAAGACGTGAACTTCAAGGCGTCGGCGATCTTTACAAGCAACGATTCCATCGTCAATGGAGCCATCGTGCTGTCTGGTGCGCTGGTCATGTGGCTGGGATCGAACATCCCAGACCTGGTGCTGGGCGTCGTCGTGGCCGGGATCGCAGCGAACGGGGGACGCGAAATCCTGCGCGAGGCGTCCGAAAAGGCGCGGGGCGCGGCCCCAGCCGACGCCGGCTGACGGCACGCGGCCGAGCGGCGCTAGTAGCCGATGCAGGATCGATGGCACTTGCCTCCTGATCCTCGGCATCCCGAACGCCGAATCGCGGTGCGATACAAGTTCATCGGTCCTGCTCAGGGTCGGCAAGTGGTCAGGCTTCATGTTCGAGGCTGGTACGCAATGATCGCCATGCCCGCCAGCGTAACGGCCACACCCACCCAGTCCCAAATGGACGGACGGATACCGTCGACAGACCACAGCCACGCCAGTGCAATTGCCACATAGATCCCACCGTAAGCCGCGTAGACCCGCCCCGAGGGCGCTGCGTGCAAGGTGAGCAGCCAGGCAAACGTGGCCAGGCTCACGGCGGCCGCTGGCAACAGCAGCCAGCCCGAGCCCTGGCCGCGCAGCCACAGCAGTCCGATACATCGGAAAGGGAATCAACATAAAACCTCCAGAGCACGAAGAACGACCTGTCGATGCACGGGCAGTGCACCAGACAGGACCTAAGTGGTCTGAGAGGTCAGAGGCGGAAGCAGCAGTTCCGGATGGCGACAGGGGGCGCGGTGGTGCGCTGCAGATGAGGCGCCTGCAGCGGCGCTTCAGAAAACACGGGGATGGCCACATGCAAGCTGAAATTGGCTGGCAACGTACCAATGGCCACCGTCGACGGCAACTCATACTTGTCGGCGGACTGCTGCCCAGCTTGGCAGTGTGCATGGCACAGGTTGGGCTGCTCGTCGTCCATGGCCAGCGGCATGGACTCCGCACAAGGCATGCCTGCCTCGGCCATCGCGGCCGCTTCAGCGATCTTTGCCTTGGAACCGGGACAGACGTAACCCGCCACAGCCAGCTGCATGAACAGCAGGCTGACCAGTGCGAAGAGCACTGTGATCAAGCGGTGGCGACGGTTTCGGGTCATGATTTAAGTTTACTGGAGGTGCCGAGCGCGTGAAAGTTCCATGTGAGCACAACGCGTGGTCTTGTTCGTGGCGACCTTTGGCACTCCTTGTCGGTTGCCTGTCAGTGCGGACGCGGAAACCGCAAGCAAAACTGCGTTTTCCCTGCTGTCGATGTGACCGATACGCTTCCACCGTGTGCCAGCATGATGGCTTTCGTGATGGCCAGGCCAAGTCCTGCACCATCCGATGAAGGGTGCACGCGCGACTTGTCCACTCGGTAGAACCGATCGAACAGCCGGGGCAGATCGGACGCGTCAATGACGTCGCCGGTATTTGTCACGCACAAGCTGCAGTCCAATTCCGAAGAACGGATGGTGAGTTCGATATCGGTGCGGGGGTGCGAATGCCGCAGCGCGTTGGACAGGAGGTTGCCGATGGCGCGCCGAATCATCAGGCGGTCGCCCGACACCGCGCCCGACCCCAGCACCCGCAGACGAACCTCTTTTTCCTCGGCGAGCGCATCGAAGAAATCCAACAGACTGGTCACCTCGTCTTCTAGCGCGACATCCTCTCGATTCGGGAGCTGGATGCCGTGGTCGGTCTTCGCGAGAAACAGCATGTCGGACACCATGCGCGCCAGGCGCTGGAGCTCCTCGGCGTTGGAAGCGAGGATGTCTCGGTAGGTGTCGGGATCGCGACGTTGTGAGAGAGACACCTGGGTCTGGGTCAACAAGTTGCTGATGGGTGTACGCAGTTCATGCGCGAGGTCGCTAGAAAAATCCATCAGCTTCGCGAAGTCCAGCTCCAGCCGCTCCAGCATCGTGTTGAGGCTGTTGGCGAGTTCCGCCATCTCCACAGGCACCGCCTCGATCGGCATCCGCTCGTCGAGCTTGTGGGCGGTCACCTTTAGCGCTCGCTCCTTCATGATCCGCAGCGGCGCCAGGCCGCTACGGGCAGCCCACCAGCCAAGCAAGCCGCTGAGCAGGGTGGCCACCACCACGTACAACGCCAGTTGCTGGCGTAGCACCTGCATGAAATGGGCATGGTGCTGCGTATCCAGCGCCAGAATCAACCGAACGCGTTCACCCGAGTTTCCAGCGGCGCGAGGCACATAGGCTCCCGGCAGTTCTTTGCTCATGCCCCGCAGTTGGCGATCCCCATCAGTCCAGTCCACCGGCAAGCCTCGGGCGCTTTGATCCGCGAGCTGGCTTGGGAAGGCGTTGCTGTCTCGCCCGAACAAACGCTCGTCGCCGAGCATAATCGCGATGACCAGGCCATGGTGGCTCTCCAGCAGCTCTTCGAGTTTCGTGGAGAGCTTCGCGGCGTCTGGCGTCTCTTCCACCATCTTCTGAACCAGGCGCAACTTGTCCTGCAGGTAGTGGCGGTCGAGTTCGACGAAGTGCAGATGGGTGGACCACGCAACCAGGACCCCAAGGCCCAGGAGAACCGCAGCCGATGCAGTGGTGTAGAGAACGGTAAGGCGCGCGGTGAGGGTCAAGCGCCGAATCATCAAGAGGGCTCCGGCACGTCCAGCACATAGCCCATGCCTCGAACAGTCTGCAACAGACGGTATTCGAACCCGTCGTCCACCTTGGCACGCAGTCGGCGCATAGCCACCTCGATGACGTTGGTGTCGCTGTCGAAATTGACGTCCCACACCTGAGAGGCGATCAACGAGCGAGGCAAAACCTCACCCTTGCGGCGCATTAGCAACTCCAGCAAACCGAACTCCTTGGCAGTCAGGTCGATGCGCTTGCCAGCGCGGGTCACGCGGCGGCGCAACAAGTCCAGCTCCAGATCGGCGACTCGCAAGGTGGTCGGCTCCATGCCCGAGCGCCCCCGGCGTAGCATGGTGCGCACCCGCGCCAGAAGTTCGGAGAACGAGAACGGCTTGACCAGGTAGTCATCCGCACCCAATTCCAGTCCCTTGACGCGGTCGTCCACATGGTCCTTGGCCGTCAGGAACAATACCGGCATCTGGCGGCCTTGGTCGCGCAGTCCTTCGAGGACTTTCCATCCGCTCATGCCGGGCAGCATGACGTCCAGGATGACGAGGTCGTGGTCTCCCTCTAACGCCTGGTGCAGCGCATCGACCCCATTGGTGAGCCATTCAACGGCGTAGCCGGCCTCGCGAAGCCCCAGGCGGAGGTAGTCACCTGTCTTGGGTTCGTCTTCAACGATCAGAATTTTCACATGCTCTCCTAGTCTACATTTTCGCTGCGAGCGACCGTCCGCAACCGTACCTGACCACTTTGTAATGCAATCGAAAGCTTCGCGACGGAGGGGCTTTTGCAAACTGCGTGCAGCTTTCAAATGGTTGAACAGGAGCAAATCAGTGATTCATCGACGTTACCTCTCCCCAACATGGCGGATTTTCGCTTCGGGCGTGTTGGCTCTTCCCCTGGCGGTGTCTGCCCAGATCGCACCGGCGCCTGCCGAGAAGAACTGGCGTGAGGCCAACGACGCCGTGGGCCAGTTCAAGCGTGGCCATGCAGACATTCTCAAGTGGGAAAAAGAAAATGCACCCGCTGCGCAAAGCCAGGAAAAGGACGTTGCCAGTCTGAGCCTGATGTCATCGGAAGACGCTGTGCGCCAAGCCTGGCGGGCGCACCGTGAGCTGGTCCAGCCGATGAACCGGATCGGCGAAGCGAATGTGGAACTGATCGCCAAAGGGCGATGGACCGAACTGGATCCGAAGCTGCAGCGTCGGGTGGACGATCTGGACGACCTGCTGGAAGTTGCCGCACAGGGCCGAAAGGCGTGGCTTCAAGCCGTCGCGGCCCGCCAGGTGCTCAAGCAACACCGCAATGCGCAAGATGCGGCCGAGGCCGGCAACGAGTTGGGGCGCCGTATGGTGAGCGTGGGCAATTGGAGCAAGCTCCAGCAGACTCAGGTTCAACTGGCGCAGTCGTCCGCGCAGATGAATGTGCGGCGCGCGCAGTACGCTGCCACGCAGGCAGAAGCCGCGCTCATCAGGACACTGGGACTCACGGGAGTACACACCGTTGTCGCCCTGCCAGAACAATTGCCAGACCTACCGGCCCAGGCCCTGTCGCCCCAGGTCCTGGATGAACGGGCCGCCGGCATTGCGGCACAACTGCCGCGCGCAGATGGCATGAAAAACGGAGCCAACGCCCGCCTGGCGCGCCAGGCCTACCTGTCCAGCCACGCCCTGGCCGTGAGCGCACGTGAGGAAGTGCTGAAAGTGCGCGAGTTCATCACCGAGGAAACCATTCTTCATTACAACGGAATGCTCAAGAGCGTATGGGACTTGTTGGGTGAAGTTTCCAGTCAGTCGCAAGCGGTGGCCAGCGCCATCGAAGCGCAGCGGGACTTCTGGATCGCGGAGACCGACTTGCAGTGGGTCCTTCAAGGCGGCGCTCCCGGCAGTTTTGTCTCTCTGGGAAGTGGTAGCGGAGAGCCCGCGTCCGCCGCCGGTCACTGAACGCAGTTTAAGCACGGAAAGCAAAAATAGCATGAGCCTCTTCAATTCACGTCGTCAATTTTTCGCAGGCGCTGCTGCTTCGGTGGCTGGACTGGCAGTCGTGCGGTCTGCCATGGCCGCCTTGCCCGAACCCGTCTATCAAACGTCCGTGGAAACGGCACCGCCCTTGGTGCCGACCACCGGCCGGCCTTACAACCCAGTGGTGACGCTAAACGGATGGACCTTGCCCTGGAAAATGAACAACGGCGTCAAGGAATTCCACTTGGTGGCCGAGCCGGTGGTGCGCGAAGTCTCGCCGGGTTTCAAGGTGAACATGTGGGGCTACAACGGCCAGAGCCCGGGACCGACCATTGAAGTGGTTGAGGGCGACCGCGTGCGCATCTTCGTCACGAACAAGTTGCCCGAGCACACCACCATTCACTGGCACGGCCAGCGCCTGCCCAACGGTATGGACGGTGTGGGCGGTCTGAACCAGCCTGCCATCCCCGTGGGCAAGACCTTCGTGTATGAGTTCGAAGCGCGCCGCCCGGGCACCTTCATGTACCACCCCCACGCGGACGAAATGGTCCAGATGGCTATGGGCATGATGGGCATGTGGGTCACCCACCCCAAGGCAAAGCACCCGCACATCAGTGAGGTGGACCGCGACTTCTGCTTTCTGCTCAACGCGTTTGACGTCGAGCCCGGCAGCAAGACGCCCAAAACCGCCACGATGACCGACTTCAATATCTGGTGCATGAACAGCCGGGTGTTCCCGGCCATTGACACGCTCAACGTGCGTCTGAACGACCGTGTCCGGATTCGGGTGGGCAACCTGACCATGACCAACCACCCAATTCACCTACATGGGCATGAGTTTCTGGTGACGGGCACTGACGGTGGGCCGACGCCACCGAGCACACGCTGGTACGAAGTGACGACCGACGTGGCCGTTGGCCAGATGCGCCAGATCGAGCTGATCGCCGACGAGGAAGGCGACTGGGCCATGCACTGCCACAAGAGCCACCACACCATGAACGCCATGGGCCACGACGTGCCAACCATGATCGGCGTGGACCACCGAGGGATGATCAACAAGATCCAGAAGGTGGTGCCTGACTACATGCTGATGGGCGAGCGCGGCATGGCCGACATGGGCGAAATGCAGATGCCCATTCCCGACAACACCGCTCCCATGATGACCGGCACGGGCCAATTTGGACCGCTGGAGATGGGTGGCATGTTCACGGTGTTCAAGGTGCGCAAGGATCAGAAGCCCGGCGACTACAAAGACCCGGGGCACTACAAGTTCCCCGAGGGCACCGTCGCGCGCGAATGGACCGGCGAACCGTTGCCCGCTGTCAGGCCGAAAGCCAGTGCAGACACCGCGCCTGCCAAGGCGACTGCGGTCAAGCCCAGTGGCGCGGCCATGAAGCACTGATCAGAATTGTTGTCTCCCCATCCCCTTAACTCCACCAGCCGATAGGAACCTTCGTCATGCGTATCACCCAAACCCTGATCGTGGCCGCCATTCTTGCTGCCTCCACAGCTTCCTTCGCCCATGGCGATGAAAAGCACACCAAAGGGACTGCTCCCATGAAAATGGAACAAAAGGAATGGGGCATCGGCGGCTTGCCGAATGCCGTCAAGCGCACGGTGGAGATACGCATGACGGACAACATGCGCTTCACACCCGACCTCGTTGAAGTCAAGCAAGGCGAAACGATCAAATTCGTCCACGTCAACAACGGCAAGGTAATGCACGAATTCGTCTTGGGAACCAAGAAGGAACTCGATGAGCATTCCGCGTTGATGAAGAAGTTTCCTGGTATGGAGCACGATGAGCCCTACATGGCCCACGTGGCGGCAGGCAAGAAGGGGGAGATCATCTGGAACTTCAACAAGGTCGGTGAGTTTGACTTCGCCTGCTTGCTGCCTGGCCACTACGAGGCAGGCATGGTTGGCAAGATCAAGGTTGTTGCCAAGTAGACCTTTACGACATCTCGATTAAGGAGCGACATCATGACCAGATACACCCAAGCTGTGGCGCAAATTCTTGCCGCTGCTGCGCTTTCACTGTCTTTGCCGTCGATGGCACAGATGACAATGGACCACAGCAAGATGGGCATGGATCAAGCCAAAACAGGTACGGCAGTCACACCCGGTCTGACTGACGGCGAAGTACGCAAGATCGACAAGGAAAACGGCAAGATCACGATCAAGCATGGCGAAATAAAGCACATGGACATGCCCCCCATGACCATGGTCTTCAACGCCAAGGACAAGGCCATGCTGGACAAGGTTCAGGTGGGCGAGAAGATCCAGTTCATCGTTATCCAGGACGCCGGAAAGATGGTCGTCACGGACATTCAGCCCGGTAAATGAGCTGACGCGCGCTCAAAGGCACGTCTCGTGAAGGGCTCGATTTCTAAGAACGAGCCCTGCACTTTTTTGATCTCCAGTGTTCCCCGTAAGCAGTAGTAACACTAGATGTCATCTTGGTCGACTTCTCCTGAGGGAAGACGCCTGCGATCATGAGGTGAGGACTTCATCCATCACGAGTATGTCTATAGGTCCGACCACCAGGAGGTACAAATGACCACCGCAACTCAGCCGCAAAGGGCCAAGCTCTACCGCATGGTCATGGACAAGCACGTGTGTCCTTATGGATTGAAAGCGAAGGATCTTCTGCGCCGCAAAGGATTCAAGGTGCAAGACAACTGGCTGACCACCGAGGAGGAGACCGACAACTTCAAAGCTGAGCATGGTGTGAAAACCACGCCACAAATCTTTATTGATGGAGTTCGGGTCGGCGGGTACGACGACCTTCGCCGCCACTTTGGTTTGAAGGTCGCAGACCCGAAGGCCACGACCTACCGGCCCGTGCTCGCGCTCTTCTGCATGAAAGCGCTGATGGCCCTCGCGGTGAGCTACACCGTTTTCGACAACCCTTTCACAAGCCGAGCAGCGGAGTGGTTTGTTGCCTTCAGCATGGCGGCGCTAGCGCTGCTCAAGCTTCAGAACGTCGAGAGCTTCGCGACGATGTTCCTGAACTACGATTTGTTGGCCGGGCGTTGGGTGCCGTACTCATACATTTATCCGTTCGCGGAAGGCTTGGCCGGGGTCTTGATGATCGCTGGTGCTTTGAACTGGTTGTCGATCCCGGTAGCCCTTTTCATCGGAACAGTTGGGGCAGTTTCCGTCATCAAGGCCGTGTACATCGACCGACGCGAACTGAAGTGCGCCTGCATCGGCGGTGCTAGCAATGTTCCGCTGGGCTTTGTGTCGCTTACCGAAAACCTCCTGATGATCGGTATGGGTCTCTGGATGGCCTGCTCCGTATCGAGCGCCGCTACGACTATTTAGCGCGTTAGCAGACTGGATGTTTGGGCGGTGCCGGGTGCAGAGACTAAAGCACCGCTGCTTGCCGTCCCAGTGCGGTATGTGCGAGTTTCAGAGCCAAGCCGTGGTGCGGTCGCATTTACTCCACGCCTCCTGACTTTGCGCTGACCGAGATGTAATGCATTCGCAAGCTGTTGGTCAGGGGCATATCGATACATTGAGTTCGTACGCTGTACCACATCGATTCACTTGAATTGATGTGATTTTGTTCTCAAAGGAGACCTCCATGATTCGCAAGCTCAGTATCCTCGTTCTTTCACTGGCCGCACTGGCCCCTGCATTCGCCATGGATGCTGCCCAGTCCGAGGCCAAGCAAGTCATCGCATTGCAAAACGGCGAAAAGCTCTACGTCTTCAAGGACGGCTTGATGGCGAAAGAAGGAAAATTTGGGCGTGTGGTTCACCTCAGCAAGGGTGAAATCGTCCAGACGGCCGACGGCAAAAGCATTACGACGACAGGCAACGAAGTCGCGCGTCTGTATGTCTTGCTGAACAAAGGTCACCAAAACTAAAGCTGGGCCTCCTGTGCTCTTGCTCTGCGGTCAAGATTTCCCAGATTTCGAGACCGACCTTGAAGAGCTTCTCGCCAGCACAGGAGAGAAGCTCGTTCCGTTTATGCGAGAGGCTTTGTCACTCTTCCCGGATCGCCGCGCCGCGTAAGCGCAGCGCATTGCCGATCACCGACGCCGAGCTGAGGCTCATCGCCAGCGCGGCGATCATGGGTGACAGCAGCCAGCCGGTGAACGGGTATAGCAAGCCCGCGGCCAGTGGAATGCCCAGGGCGTTGTAGACGAAGGCGAAAGCCAGGTTCTGCTTCATGTTGGCCACCGTGGCCACCGAGAGCGCGCGGGCCGTGGCAATGCCCCGCAGATCGCCCTTGACCAGTGTGAGTTGCGCGCTGTTCATCGCCACATCGGTGCCCGTGCCCATGGCAATGCCCACGTCGGCGCGGGCCAGTGCCGGCGCGTCGTTGATGCCGTCGCCGGCCATCGCGACCACGCGGCCCTCCGCCTGGAGTTTCTCCACGAGTTGCAGTTTGTCGGCGGGCTTCACTTCGCCGTGTACCTCGTCAATGCCCAGGCGTTGGCCCACGGAACGCGCGGTGGTCAGGCCGTCGCCGGTGGCCATGATCACGCGGATGTTGGCCTGGCGCAGCGACGCGAGCGCAGCGGCTGTGGTGGCTTTGACCGGATCGGACACGGCGAGCAGACCGGCCAGTGCCTTGTCCGCCGCGAGAAACATGACGCTGGCGCCCTGTGCGCGCAGTGCTTCGGCCTGGGCGGCCAGGGGCGCGACGTCCACCCCCAGTTGTTGCATGAGTGCCGTGTTGCCCAAGGCCAGGGGCTTGCCGCTCACGACACCCTTGACCCCGATGCCGGACTCGGAGTCGAACTGGTCGGGCTTGTCGAGCGCAAGCCCCTGTTGCTTTGCTGCGGCCACGATGGCGGCGGCCAGCGGGTGTTCGCTGCCCTGGTCCAGGCTGGCGGCGAGGCGCAACACCTCGTCTTCGGGGACGTTCCCGTGCCCGATGGCGCGTTCGAAGGTGGGGCGGCCTTCGGTCAGCGTGCCCGTCTTGTCGACGATCAGTGTGTCGACCTTGCGCAGGTTTTCGATGGCGGCCGCGTCGCGAAACAAGACACCGTTGGTGGCGCCGCGCCCGGTCGCCACCATGATGGACATGGGCGTCGCCAGGCCCAAGGCACAAGGACACGCGATGATCAACACGGCTACCGCATTGATGAGCGCATAGACCCAGCTCGGCTCGGGTCCGAACAAGCCCCAGCCGAAGAAGGTGAGCAGCGCCGCGACCACGACACCCATCACGAAGTAGCCCGCCACCTGGTCGGCCATGCGCTGCATGGGCGCGCGCGAACGCTGTGCCATGGCGACCATCTGCACGATTTGCGAGAGCACGGTGTCTGAGCCCACGTGTTCGGAGCGCATCACCAACGCACCGCTGGTGTTGAGCGTGGCGCCGATCAGCTTGTCACCGACCCGTTTGGTCACCGGCAGCGGCTCGCCTGTGAGCATCGATTCGTCGAGCGCGCTGCTGCCCTCGACCACGGTGCCGTCGGTCGGCACCTTTTCGCCGGGGCGCACACGCAGCAGGTCGCCCACATGCACATGGGCCAGCGGCACATCTTCTTCCTGGCCGTCGGCCGAGATGCGCCGCGCGGTCTTGGGCGCCAGGCCCAGCAGCGAGCGGATCGCCGCCGAGGTTTGTGAGCGCGCCTTGAGCTCCAGCAGTTGACCGAGCAGGGTCAGCGAGATGATCACCGCCGCCGCTTCGAAGTACACCGCGACCCGCCCCATCGAGACAAAGGAGTCCGGGAACACCTGCGGCGCCACCGTGGCCACCAGGCTGTACACGAACGCAGCGCCCGTGCCCAGGCTGATCAGCGTCCACATGTTGGGGCTGCGGTTCGCGATCGACTGCGCGCCGCGCACGAAGAACGGCCAGCCGGCCCACAGCACGATCGGCACGGTCAGCACCAGCTCCACCCAGCTCTGCGTGGCCATGTCGAACCAGCCGAGGTTGTGGCCGAACATCGCCAGCACGGTGACCACCACTGTGAGGGGCAAGGTCCACCAGAAGCGCCGCTGGAAATCCACCAGTTCCGGGTTCTCGTCGGCGCCCAGTTCGGGCATGAGCGGTTCGAGCGACATGCCGCATTTGGGGCAGTTGCCCGGGTGGTCCTGCCGGATCTCCGGGTGCATGGGGCAGGTGTAGAGCGTGCCGGGCTCGCGCTGTGGCGCGGGCGTTGGGGCCGCCTGGTTCCCCGCCTCGTTTTGAACAAACCGGTCCGGTTCGGCCGCAAACCGGGTGTGGCACTTTGCACTGCAAAAATAGTAGGGGCGCCCCGCGTGCTCCAGGTGGTGTGGCGACTGCTTGGTGACCGTCATCCCGCACACGGGGTCTTTCAGCCCGGGCGCTAGATGAAGTGGTTTGGACGCCCCATGGTGGTGGCCCGTATGGTCGTGTTTTGCTTGTGTGTCCATGTCTCTCCCTTTCCGGGAATGTCGAGCCCCTGGTTGCTCAGATCGACCATCAGCGGATGAATATGGGCGCTTAGTGCACCTGAGCACCGCGCATCCAGATCATGAGGTCGAGGGGACTGGAACTGCCACCTGTGGCCTCGCCGCGCAGGACGTTTCCATTCCCGAGCTGCGGTTTGTGGTCTCGTTGGTGCTGAGCGGGGCTGTTCAGCGAGAGTTTGTCCAGAATGGCGCAATGGGGTTGGTCGTTGCCGTGACAGGCCTGCACCAGCACCGACAGGCCTTCCATCATCTGCTCGATCTCGCGCCGCTTCTCTTCCAGGTCGCTCAGGTGGCGCTGGGCCACGGCCTTCACCTCGCGGCTGCTGCGCTGCGAGTCGTTCCACAGGCCGATCAGCTCAGCGATCACCACCGAAAAGCCCAGTCGGCGGGACTGGTGGATGAAGCGCAGCACCGAGACATCGCGCTCGCCATACAGCCGGCAACCCGATTCGCTGCGCTCGACCGCCGGCAGCAGGCCGATCTGTTCGTAGTGGCGGATCATCTTGGCCGATACGCTGGCGGCACTGGCGGCTTCGCCGATGTTCATCAAGGTGGTCATGGGTGCGCCCCGTGAAGGAAGGGTTCTGAATGGGGTGAAGGATGCACCTTGCCACGATGGGAATGTCAAGACTCCGGGATCGGGGTCTTGACGGATGGTAGTAAGGCCGGTGGGGACCAGCGTCGCCAACGTAAGTCGGCGTACTCCCTGAGCACACGCAGCCGCGCGTTCGATCCGCGGTGATCAAAGAAATGTTTCCCATCCATGTCGCGCTGGCGCCACTGCGGGTGCTTCTGCTCCGGATTAGCCTGAGACCTGCGCCCGCGCCAAGGCTGGTACGGAATGATCACTCCCCGTCACGGAGTTGTCCGCACACGCTCCACTTCGCTCTTGACCAGATCATAGAGCTGTCCCGGATCAGTCGAAGACAGCGGTTTTTCATTGACGAAGAAGGTCGGCGTGGCCCGAACCCCGATCGCCTTCAGGTCCACGACGTCCTGCGCCAGCAAGAAATCCACCGAGCCCGTGGCACTGTGTTTTTGTGCCCTCTCTACGTCAAGGCCAGCAGACTGCGCAATAGCCCATGCGCGATCGATGGTTCGTGCCCCCTGACCCGTCCACGCACGCTGGCCATCCAGCAAGGCTTCGAGCATGGGTTCGAACTTCCCCTGCGCGCGTGCCGCCTCAAGAATCTTCACCGCTTCCACAGAAGACTCCCTGTGAAACGGCGTGTACCGAATCACCAGGCGTGTCTCACGCGGGAACGCCGCAAGGATCTGTTTGACCTGGGGATGAAAGGCCTTGCAGGCTTCACAGGCAGGATCGAAGAACTCCACTATGGTGACCGGCGCATTCGCGGCGCCAATGACTGGCGAGTGCGGTCGGACCATCGCACCGGCCTGCTCTGAGGCCTGCAATGCCGCAACCTGCTGGGTGTGTCGCTGATAGAGAAAGACAGCGGCGGAAAACACCACGAAGGCGGCCAACGCCGAGAGAGAAACAATGAGGCTGCGGTTCATGTTCGAAGCAGGTACGCAATGATCGTCATGCCCGCCTTCAACCTTTCATTGAATTCAGCAGAGTCAGGATGTCCTCGGCGATCACAGCGGGCTCGGTGCCATAGCTGGAAAACAAGCGCACCCGACCTTCGGTGTCGAACACATATTTGCCCGCCGAGTGATCCATCGTGTACGAGGTCGGTGTGCTGCCTTCGGCCTTGCGATAGTAGATCTTGAAACTGTCCGCCACGGCCTTGAGTTCAGATGGCTCGGGACGCAACGCCAGAAACGTCGGATCGAAGTTGGTCATGTACTCCTTGAGCAGCGGCAGTGTGTCGCGCTCCGGGTCTACCGTGATGAAGAGCACTTGCAACTGCCTGCCTTGATCGCCCATGAGGCGTTTGACCTCGGCGAGGGTGGTCATGGAGGTGGGGCACACGTCGGGGCACTGCGTGAAGCCGAAGAACACCACGACGGCTTTGCCGCGGAAATCAGCCATCGTGCGAGATTGACCGGTGTGGTCGGTCAACTTCAAGTCTTGTGCAAAAGTGGCGCCCGTGATGTCGGTGCTCTTGAAAGTGGGGGGCTTGGGCGAACAACCGGCCAGCGAACCGACCCCGGCGAGCCAAGCGGTGCTCAATGCCAGAACCGTGCGCCGGTTGAATGGGCGTGCAGGTGTCATGTGCTTCATTTCTTCGCCTTGGCCACTTCTTCGGCCACCAGTGCGGCCAGTTGATCGGGCCCGAAGCTCGGAAGGCTGCGGCCATTGACGAAGAAGGTGGGGGTCTTGGTAACTTGCAACGCGGTGAGGTCTTCAATGTCTTGCTGCAGCAAAGACTGCATGCCCGGTTTCTCGATGTCCTGGCGCGCTTTGACGAGGTCCAGCCCGGCCTGCTCAGCCACCTTGAAAGCGGTCTCGATGTTGGGCTGACCATGATCTGCCCAGGCGGGCTGCGCGGCCAGCACGGCTTCAAGCACCGTTTGGTACTTGCCCTGGCTCTTGGCCGATTCCAGCAGCTTGACCACCCGGTCCGAGCCTTGGTGGAACGGCGCGTAGCGGATCACGAGCCGCACGTCGTTGGGGTACTGGGCCATCAGGTTCTTCACGAGGGGATAGAACGCGCGGCAGGTCTCGCAGGCCGGGTCAAAAAACTCGGCGATGGTGACCGGCGCGCCTTGTGGACCGAAAACCGGTGAGTGCATGCGCACCAGACGGGTCTGCTCGGCCTCGACCTGCACTTCCTGCGCGGTCTGCACGCGCTTCTGGTAGGCGTTCATGCCCAGGTAGAAGAACAGGGCAACGATGGCCACCAGGCCGATGACGGTGATTCTTCTTGGCGTTCATGAACGGGTCTTTCTCAAGTAAACAAAAAGCAGGATGGCGATGGCGATGAAGGCCAGGAGGGACAACCAGGGAATCTGGACGCCATTGAGGATTTCGAGACTCTGTTCGCTGCACGAAGGTCCAGTGCCACAAGGCACCCACCATTTCGGCACCCAGCCGGCCACCAGGGCGGTGTGGTAGCCGGCCATGGTCGCGCCACCCAGTGCCAGCGGCAGCGCATAGACAGCTCCACGCCGGTCTTCTGCGAAGGCCGCCATGCCCAGGATGAGCGCCAGCGGGAACATGAAGATGCGTTGATACCAGCAAAGCAGACAGGGCGTCATTCCCATCACCTCTCCGATGAAAAGTGCGCCGAGCGTGGCAGCCAATGCGACACCCCATGCGGCCATGAGCCAGAGCCAGCCATGCTTCATGAGGACAACTCCTCGGGTGTTTTGCGGAGTGATGGACGCGGCGGCGACTTCAGCGATACGAAGCACCAGACCAACACGGAGCAGACGATGAAGACATCGGCCAGATTGAAGGCCGGCCAGTGGATATTCCCCCAGTGGAAGTCGAGAAAGTCCAGCACGGCCCCGATCTGGACGCGGTCCACCAGGTTGCTGCCACCGCCGCCCACCACGAAGGCGCCCGCCCACCGATCCAGCGGCTCGGCCTGCCGGGCAAGGCACACGACAGAGACGACACCGACCACCAGCACCGACACGCCGATGAAGAACCAGCGTTGCCAGCCACCCGCATCGGCCAACAGCGAAAAGGCCGCACCCGTGTTGAGCACATGCACAAAGTTGAGCCACTCCGTTACCCGAACCGCTTCCCCGAGTGCCAGGGTGGTTGAGAAATACGATTTGCTGATCTGATCAAAAAACAAGAGTGCCGCGACGGCAGCAAGCCACGTCCATCGCGGGTTTCGCTGGGTCCAGCGAGCGGTCATGAGAGAGTCCTTCCGAAACGATCCAGGGTCAACCACCGTGTGAAACGGCGGTCATTGACGCCAGCGGATCGGGGAAGACGTGTGCGCGTCAGCGCATCAAGAATAAGCGTTCAACCCCGAACCATTCGGGGTGGACCATCGTGGACGGTAAGGTCGCTCAAGCCAGGGCGGCAAGAAGCGTTCGACGCGGTGCTCAACCCGCTCAATGCCGGAAGGGTCGACCATGTTCGCGGCAGTCGCGGGCAGGGCTGCAGCACAATTGGCATGACAGGTGCCGCAGTCAAGGTCAAAACCCAGGCCATTGGTGGCCAGCTCTTCCATGCCCGACCCAGCTGAGATGTGGGCGGGTTGATGGTGTTGGACCTGTGACCCTTGGGCGACCGCAACGTGGCCGCAGCATTCAGCCTCTGCCGCTGCAGAAAATTGCAGCGGCAGCAGAGTGAACATCAGCATGACCAAGAAAGCGCGCATGCGGTGGATTTTAAGCGGCGGGCATTTCAGTGGTCGCTTGCCCGGGCAATCAGGTCGGCCAGTTCTGCGCGCACCGGCAGAGGTTCGAAGGCGCTCACGGTGGATCGACCCGGGTTGCCCAGCGGCAAGCGCCCGCTCAGGTGACCCAAAGGCACCAACGCCAGCCTGAGCATCTGGCCTGCAGCCTCAGGCCAGTCCCGTGTGCGCAAGGACAGGCCCAGCATGTGTGTGTGCGTCTGCAAATGGGGCCTCAGGTGAAGCTGTCCCACGATGTGAGCCGCCTCCAAATACAGCCAGGCCTGCTCGATGGAGTCAGCAGACTTCGCTTTGTGCATCAAACGGGCATGTGTGGCGTCATCGAACCGGCGACCGGCTGGCGGGTCAGTGAACGTGGTCATGATGGTCTCCTTCAGCGTGGTTTTACCGAGTTCTCCCTTCGCCTGCCGACGCACCACGCCACCACCGCGCAGGGCGAGCGCCGCAATCAGGCTGGCTCCGATGTGACGCGGCGCAGCAGGCGCAAGCCATTGCCCACCACGAGGAGGCTGGCGCCCATGTCCGCGAACACCGCCATCCACATCGTTGCGCTTCCAATCACCGCCAGCACGAAGAAGACCGCCTTGATGGCGAGCGCCAGGCTGATGTTCTGCCACAGGATCGCATGCGTCCTGCGGCTGAGCTGGATCGTTTCTGCGATGCGCCCGAGGTTGTCGTTCATGATCACGACGTCGGCCGCTTCCATCGCCGTGTCCGTGCCCGCACCACCCATGGCAAAGCCGATATTTGCTTGGGCCAATGCCGGTGCATCGTTGATGCCGTCGCCCGTCATGGCCGTCGGGCCATACCGCTCGCGCATTTCTTTGATCGCTGCGAGCTTGTCTTCCGGCAACAGGCCCCCGCGCGCATCGTTGATGCCCGACTCGCGTGCCACCGCCTGTGCGGTCGCCGTGTTGTCACCCGTCAGCATGACCGGAGCGACGCCCAACCGCTTGAGTTGTGCCACCGCCGCCACTGAGCTGGGCTTGATGGTGTCGGCCACGGCGAATAGGCCCAGCACACCGGTGTCGTCCGCCAGCAAGGTGACGGTGCGACCTTGCGCTTCATGGGTCATCAACTCGGCATCGAGTTGATCGTCGGACTGGTTGCGTTCGCGGATGAGGCGGTGATTGCCCAGAACCATCGTCTTGCCATCCACCGTGCCTTCGACGCCGCGGCCCAGCAAAGCCGTGAACCGCTCGACATCCGCCGCCACGCCTTCGATGCCCGCTGCAATCGACTTGGACACAGGATGGTCGGAACGCGCCGCGAGGCTTTTGGCCCAGCGCTGAGCTTGGCCCTCGTCGGTCTGTCCCCATGCCTTGAACGCCACCAGTTTCGGCTTGCCCTCGGTCAGGGTGCCCGTTTTGTCCAGGGCCACGGCCTTGAGCAGGCGGGCATCTTCCAGGTAGGTGCCACCCTTGATCAGGATGCCGCGGCGTGCGGCGGCGGCGAGGCCACTCACCACGGTCACCGGCGTCGAGATCACCAGAGCACAAGGGCAAGCGATCACCAGCAGCACCAGTGCCTTGTAGATGGCGGTCAGCCATGCCCAGTCGAGCAACAAGGGAGGTAACACGGCGACCGCCAATGCCATGGCGAAAACGGCCGGTGTATAGATCGCGGCGAAGCGGTCCACAAAACGCTGCGTCGGCGCGCGGGTGCCTTGTGCTTCCTCTACGGCGTGGATGATGCGCGCCAGGGTGGAGTTGCTGGACGCGGCGGTCACACGAAATTCAAGCTCGCTGTTTTCGTTGATCGTTCCCGCGAACACCTGGCTGCCAGGCTCCTTGTCGACTGGAATGCTCTCGCCGGTGACCGGGGCCTGGTTGATGCTGCTGTTGCCTTTGGTCACCACGCCGTCGAACGCGACGCGCTCGCCAGGTCTGACCCGTGCGATGGCGCTCAGCGTCACCTCGGTGACCTTGACGCGGCTCCAGCTTCCGTCGGGCTGCAGGATGTCCGCGTCATCGGGTGCCAGGTCCACGAGGCCCTTGATGGCGTTGCGTGCGCGGTCCACGGCGCGTGCCTCAATGAGTTCCGCGATGGCGTACAGCGCCATCACCATCGCGGCTTCGGGCCACTGGCCGATGATGAACGCGCCCGTGACAGCGACCGACATCAGGGCATTGATGTTGAGCTTGCCGTGCCTCAGCGCGGTCAGCCCCTTCGTGTAGGTTTCAAGGCCTGCCAGCCAGATCGCGGCGGCAGCGACCACCATGCCCAGCGCTTTCCAGACCATGGTTTCCGGGGCGAAATAGGAGATGCCTTCCGCAAGAGTTGCGAAGACCAGGGCGGCGGCATAGCGCGCGTAGCCCCCGCCGGGCGCATGGTCAGTTGTGTGGTCGTGATCGTCGGTGGCGGCGCCTGCTGCGGCTGGCGCGGCCACGGTCTGGGGTGCGAAGCCCGCCTTGCGGATGGTGGTCAAGGCGGCGGTGACGGCATCTTCGGACCCATCGATCCGTAGCGTTCGCTGGTTTAGCCGAAAGTGCAAGCCGCGGATGCCTGCGATGGGCTCGACCAACCGACGGATCTCGGACTCTTCGACTGTGCAGTCCATCGTGGGGATGCGGAAGGTGTTGGGCGCGATCACCGCACCGCCAACGGGTTCGCGACTCACGCCGACAGGTGGCGCGCAACAGGAGGCCGCATCGCCACTGGACGCGGCGGGTACACAGCAACTCGAAACCGCTGAATCCTCGGGCGGAGTGGACCTCAAAGCTGTTGGTCCGCAACAGGCATCGGCTTTGCTCGTATCGTTGGGAATGTGCGCTTTGACAGTAGCGCAGCATGTTGACGCGCTACTGGATTCGGTGGGCGCTTTGTCTTGAGGGTGGTGTATAGCCATGTGTTCTCGCTTTTAGGGTATTTAAAACCCTATACCAACTACAAGGTCAAGAAGCCGAGTGTCGAAGCGGTAACCAAGCGCAAGTTGCAACGGAGTGACCCCGATCCGCAGGACTTTGTGACGGTGTTTTGAAGCCAGCTTGGCGAGGGTGGCCCGATCCCTCGTCATTGGTTTGACACAAATTTGTGCAATATTTCGATAATAATTGGATTATCGTATTGAAGCTTCAACGGAGAACTAAATGAAGGTTGGCATCAACGGCATGGGCCGCATCGGGCGACTGGCGCTGCGCGCAGCCATGGGGGCCGCCGAGCGGCAAAACGACGATCCGCGCGCAGGCAATCGGCTGGAGGTGGTGCACCTCAACGAACTCAAGGGCGGCGCCGCCGCCACGGCGCACCTGCTTGCTTTCGACAGCGTGCAAGGCAAATGGCGAGCAGACATCGCCGCGGATGGCGAGGACACCATCCGCATCGATGAGCAGCGGCTGTCGTTCAGCACCCACGGCACGGCAGCAGAGATTCCTTGGGGCGATCTGGGTGTGGACGTGGTGCTGGAGTGCACCGGCAAGTTCCTTACACCCGAGACCCTGCAAGGCCATCTGGACCGCGGCGCTAAGCGCGTCATCGTGGCCGCACCCGTCAAGGTCGGTGGCGTGCTCAACATCGTCGTGGGTGTGAATCACACGCAGTACGACCCCGCGCGCGACCGCATCGTCACCGCCGCGTCTTGCACGACCAACTGCCTGGCGCCGGTAGTACAGGTGGTGCACGAGGCTATCGGCATTCGCCACGGCCAGATCACCACGCTGCACAACCCAACCAACACCAACCTGGTGGTGGACGCACCGCACAAGGATCTGCGCCGGGCGCGCAGTGCGCTGATGAGTCTGGCTCCGACCACCACAGGCAGCGCCACCGCGATCGCGTTGATCTACCCTGAACTCAAAGGCAAGCTCAACGGCCATGCGGTGCGCGTGCCGGCGCTCAACGCATCGCTCACCGACTGCGTGTTCGAGCTCAAGCGCGAGACGACGGCGGAGGAGGTGAACGCGTTGTTCGCCAACGCGGCAAAAGGCTCGCTGGCGGGCATTCTTGGCTATGAGACGCGCCCGCTGGTCAGCGCCGACTATGCACGCGACACACGCAGCTCCATCGTGGATGCGCTCTCCACCATGGTGACCGACGGTACGCTGCTCAAGGTCTACGCCTGGTACGACAACGAGATGGGTTACGCCTGCCGCATGGTCGACCTGGCCTGCCATATGAGCGAAGCGGGCATCTGACATGCAGCACGCCGCGCGCAACTACGCTATCGTCACCGCCGCCTACTGGGGTTTTACTCTCACCGACGGCGCGCTGCGCATGCTGGTGCTGTTGCACTTCTACAAGCTCGGTTATTCCCCGTTTGCTCTCGCGTTCCTTTTCCTGCTGTATGAAGCAGCGGGCGTGCTGGCCAACCTGATCGGTGGCTGGCTCGCCACACGCTACGGCATCACCCGCATGCTCACCGTGGGCCTGATCACGCAGATCATCGGATTCACGCTACTCTCGATGCTCGATCCGGCGTGGACCGCCGCCATGTCGGTTGCCTGGGTGGTTCTGGCCCAAGGCATTTGCGGGGTGGCGAAGGATTTGACCAAGACTGCAAGCAAGTCGGCGATCAAGGTCACGGCCTCGCAAGCCAAAGAGCAGGGTTCGAGCCAGCTGTTCAAGTGGGTGGCGTGGTTCACGGGCAGCAAGAACGCGATGAAGGGCGTGGGCTTCTTCTTGGGTGGCCTATTGCTGGAGGCCCTTGGCTTTCAGGCGTCGCTGTGGTGCATGGCGGGCCTGCTCGCATTGGTTTTGATCGGTGTGATCAGTTCGTTGCCAGCCATGATGGGCAAGAGCAAGGCTTCCAAGTCGGCCAAAGAGTTGTTCGCGAAGAACGCGGGCATCAACGCCCTGGCAGCGGCGCGCGTCGTCCTGTTCGGCGCGCGCGACGTGTGGTTCGTGGTAGGCGTGCCGGTGTTCTTGTACTCGCAAGGCTGGACCTTCACCATGGTGGGTGGCTTTCTCGCAGCCTGGACGATCGGCTATGGACTGGTGCAGGCGCTCGCGCCGCAACTCGTGCGCCGCAGTGCAGACGGCCTGAGCGCCGAGGTGCCCGCCGCACGCCTGTGGTCCGCTTTGCTGGCGCTGGTGCCGGTCGGCATTGCCGTCGCGGTCTACCTGCAGGTGCCGAACCTGGAGTGGGTGGTGGTGGGCGGTTTGGGCCTGTTCGGCTTTGCGTTCGCCGTCAACTCATCGGTGCACTCGTACCTCATCCTGGCGTACGCCGGTTCAGAAAAGGCGGCTGAGGACGTCGGCTTCTACTACGCGGCCAATGCACTGGGGCGTTTCATGGGAACGCTCATGTCCGGATTGCTGTACCAGTGGGGGGGCCTGCTGTACGCGTTGACGGGCTCTGCCGTGATGCTGGTGATCTGCTGGCTGCTCACGCTGCTACTCCCCGTACGGAAGCAGGTTGATGCCCATGCGAAGAATGAAAGACTGAATCATGGATGAAGCCGACGTCGTGCGCGCCCTCGGAGCGCTCGCGCAGGAAACGCGCCTGCGCATCTTCCGCCTGCTGGTGGTGGCCGGACCTCAAGGGGTCTCGCCCGGCCAGATGGCCGAGGCGCTGGGGTGCTCGCCCACCACGCTCTCGTTCCACCTCAAGGAGCTGGTGCATGCCGGCTTGGCCGGCAGCGAGCGAGATGGCCGTCACCTGATCTACCGCGCCAGCATTCCGCAGATGAACGGACTGCTGGGTTTTCTCACCGCGCATTGCTGCGAAGGGCAGCCCTGCGAAGTCAATCAGGTCGTTTGTACCGACTGTCCCTGAACATCCACACCGAAAGACTCCCATGTTGAAACCCACCTACAACGTCTTGTTCATCTGCACCGGCAACTCGGCGCGCAGCATCATGGCCGAAGCCATTCTGAACCAGCTCGGCGCAGGCCGCTTCCGTGCTTACAGCGCGGGGAGTCATCCAGCGGGAGCCGTCAATCCGAATGCGATCGAACTCTTGGAGCGCAGTCATTTCAAGACGACCGGTCTGCGCAGCAAGAACTGGAGTGAGTTTGCGACGCCCGATGCGCCGGTGATGGACTTCGTGTTGACCGTGTGCGACAAAGCGGCCGGCGAGGTGTGCCCCGTTTGGCCCGGTCAACCGATGTCCGCCCATTGGGGGGTGGAAGACCCAGCGGCTGCGAAAGGCAGCGTGGAAGCCATCCGTCGCGCGTTCAATGACAGCTTCATGGTGCTGAGCCGCCGCATCTCGCTCTTCATGGTTCTCCCCATGGACAAGCTGGACAAGCTCGCGCTGCACAAAGAGCTCACCAGCATCGGCCAAGTCAAGTCCTGATTTTTTGCATCCTCGCCCAGGTGCCTTCCGGGCCCTGGGCGTTTTCGTTTCGAGGTGGTGGGGTATGGGACTCTTTGAACGCTATCTGACGGTGTGGGTGGCATGCGGCATCGCCGCCGGCGTGGGCCTGGGCTTGGCGCTACCAAGCCTCTTCGAGGTGGTGGCGGCGCTGGAGATCGCGCACGTCAACCTGGTAGTCGCCGTGTTCATCTGGGTGATGATCTACCCGATGATGATCCAGATCGACTGGTCGGCGGTGAAAGGCGTCGGCCAGCGTCCGCAGGGCCTGGTGCTCACGCTGGTGGTGAACTGGCTTATCAAGCCCTTTACCATGGCAGCGCTGGGCGTGCTGTTCTTCCAGTACCTCTTCGCTCCGTGGGTCGATCCGCAATCAGCCAAAGAGTACATCGCTGGCATGATCCTGCTAGGCGTTGCGCCGTGCACAGCGATGGTGTTCGTCTGGAGCCAGCTCGTCAAAGGCGATGCCAACTACACCCTGGTTCAGGTCTCGGTGAACGACCTCGTCATGGTCGTGGCATACGCACCCATCGCGGCTTTTCTGCTGGGCGTGACGGACGTGACCGTGCCATGGGAAACGCTGGTGCTGTCCACGGTGCTGTACGTGGTTCTTCCGCTCTTGGCCGGGATGGCCACGCGCCACCTGCTGGGCAAAAAATCCGATCACGCCGTCGGCGACTTCGTGGCAAAGCTAAAGCCCTGGTCAGTGGCCGGACTCATTGCCACCGTAGTGCTGCTGTTTGGTTTTCAGGCGCGGACCATCGTGGCGCAGCCACTGGTGATCGCGCTCATCGCGGTGCCGTTGATCCTCCAGTCTTACGGCATCTTCTTCATCACTTGGTGGGGAGCGAAGTGGCTCAAGCTGCGTCACGACATTGCCGGGCCGGCCTGCCTGATCGGCACGTCGAACTTCTTTGAGCTGGCCGTAGCGGTCGCGATTTCGCTGTTCGGCTTGAACTCCGGTGCCGCGCTGGCCACAGTGGTCGGCGTGCTGGTTGAGGTACCAGTGATGCTTTCGCTGGTGGCCTTGGTCAACGCCTGGAGGCCTGCGGAAAAACTCATCAACAAATCAAACAACGACATTGGAAAACGCCTGCATGCCTCTCGCTGATCTACCGCAACTGGCCGCCGAACACTTCCAGGCGCCAGATCCGCAACGCCTTCGCCCGGCACAGCCATCGACACACGCACCACGCATCCTGCTGCTCTATGGTTCGCTGCGCACCCGTTCTTTCAGCCGCCTAGTGGTGGAAGAGTCGGCCCGCCTGCTGCGGGCCATGGGCGCCGAGACACGTGTGTTCAACCCCAGCGGCCTGCCACTGCCCGACGACGCGCTCGACACCCACCCCAAGGTGGCCGAGCTGCGTGAGCTCGCGGCATGGGCCGAGGGCATGGTGTGGTGCTCGCCCGAGCGCCA
>CALRUK020000023.1:0-74209 GCA_943371335.1 Synechococcus sp. UW140
CCCCGCTGCGCCGTGCCCCATGGCCGCCGATGACCTTGTTGGTGTGCGCAGGATTGCAAAGCCACAGTGCATCGTCGCCGTGACCTCCTTGCTGTGCGAATCGTTCGTGTCTTTGGTCCTCCCGGCGCTTGGGCGGGTGGCGTTCTGCGCAGCGGGGTAAAGGAGGAGCCGGCACCAGCCGGCGGGGGACACCCGCGGAGCAGAGCGCCACCCGCCCACGCGCCCGCTAGGTAGAGCGAACGACAACTACCGATGCACCTCAACCTCACCCGCCGAAGACAACAGCCCCATCAACTTGCGCCGAATCAGAATCCCGGGCCGGTCCGAATCCATCGAATACTCCACCCCGCGCCGGCGCAAATCCACCACCGCGTCCGGGTCGGTCGACTCCAGGATGTCCTTGTCCTCCCGCGTGATCTCGTCGTCAAAGTCGATCAACATCTGCGCCGGGCAATCGGCTTCCGTGTCGTTGCGAAACAGCCATTGGCACAACTGCATGCGGCCATCGTCGATCGGCGTGAACGCATTGATGATCACGTGGCGAATGCCGCTGGGGTACTCAATGTCCAGCCGGCGCGAAAACGGCTGGTAATACGCGTTGCGCATGTGGCGCTGCGTGATCGGATCCTTCACACCGCTGATGCGCTGGAATTTTTCCGGGTTCACCGCGTCGATCACCGTCTCGGCATAAAAGCCCGCTTCGTTCTCCACCAGCTCGTACTTGCTCGGCGCAGGTGACGCCGCCACGCCAAAGGTGGCGCGGTGCACAAAGCTGAAGTGCGAGTTGTCGAACGAGTTTTCCAGCGCGCGCACCGGGCTCGTGTTCCAGGTCTCGTAAAACTGAAAAATGGTGCGCCATCCCTCGGCCTCGAACTCGGGGATCGACGGGATGTCGGCCACCGGGTCTTCCAGCGCCACCCACGCATAGCCATAGCGCGCCGTGCAGTGGTAAGCGGTGGTGCCGTAGTCCTTCGGGATCTCGCGCTCGGGTGGGTACTGCGGAATCATCACCACGCGACCGCTGCGGTTGTAGACCCAGCCGTGGTAGCCGCACTGGATGTTGCCGTTCTTGCACCAGCCCTTGCTCAGCCTGGCGGTGCGGTGGCAACAGCGGTCCTTGAGGGCGGCGGGCTCGCCGTGCTCGTCCAGAAAGAGAACGATGTTTTCACCGAGCAAGGTGAAGGGTTTGGGGCCGTCGGCCAGCATCGTCAGCGGCATGACGGCGTGCCAGTAACGGCGGAAGACGGGCTGTTGGGTGACCAGCATGGCGAAGCGCTCCTGAAAGAAATGGCTTGAGGGTTCTCAAGAGCAATTTCCCGCCCCGCATGGCGCGAGGTTGAACGCTTCTACTCTGGCCCGGGATGCTAGCAAAACATGGGCCATCCGTGTGCACCGATTCGATAAACAGGCGCTGGCATGCCTCGTGCATACAACGGCTACGCAGAGTAGAAGCGTTCAGCGGGTGCCATGTCACCTGCCCGGAAATTGCTCTTGTACGTCCCCTGTGGCCACTTGGCTTGCAGGGGTGGCCACAAGACCTCTTCAACGGAGCACGACCATGCAACGCCGCCATTTCCTCGCCTCTTCTGCAGCCACCGTCTCGGCCCTGGCCGCCCCTGCTGTGTGGGGCCAGTCATCGCCCAAACTCACCCCCATCAAATTCACGCTGGACTTCCGCATCACGGGGCAGACCTCGCCCTTCTTCCTCGCGCAGCAACGCGGCTACTACAAGGACGAAGGCCTGGACGTCAGCATCGATGTGGGCTCGGGCTCGGTGGCGTCCATCACGCGCATTGCCAGCGGGGTGTACCAGATGGGGCTGGGCGACATCAGCTCGCTGATCGAGTTCCAGGCGGCCCAGAGCGGCACGCCTTTGGTGCAGGCCGTCTACCAGTACTACAACCGCGCACCGTTTGCGATCATCGGCCGCAAGGACCGTGGCATCACCACCGACTTCCGCAGCCTGGAGGGCAAGAAGATCGCCGCCGCTGCGGTGGAGTCCACGCGCCGCGCCTGGCCCATGGTGGCGCGCAAGCTGCGCCTGAAAGACAACTTCTTCCAGTGGTCCACCACCGACTTCGCCTCGCGCGACAACGTGGTGGTGCGCGGCGACGTGGACGGCGCCACCTACTTCCACGACTCGGCCGTGTCGCTGTTCGCGCGCATGAAGCTCGAAGACCTCTCCATCCTCGAATACACCAACGCCGGCGTGAACCTGTACGGCAACGCCATCCTGGCAAGCAACGCCATGACCACACAGAACCCCGCGGCCGTGGCCGGCTTCCTGCGCGCCACCAACCGCGCCATTCTGGAAAGCATGAAGGACCCGGCCGCCGCCATCGCCGCCACCAAGCTGCGCGAACCCATCCTCAATGAAGCGGTGGAGCTGGAGCGCTGGCGCATCACGCAGCAATACATCGCGGCGGCCGACACCCGCAGCCATGGGCTGGGCGATGTCTTCAAGCGCACGCTGGAGCAGCAAGTGGACGAAGTGGTGGACGTCTTCGGCCTCAAGGTGCGTCCGGGTGTCGAAGGCATCTTCAACCGCGCGATGCTGCCCGCCGCGGGCGAACGCACGGTGAAGGCATGAGCGCCCTGAGCGAGCGCGACGGCACCTACCTGCGCCAGGCCATTGCCTGGTCGCGCGTGGCGCGCGACCGGGGCAACCGGCCCTTTGGCGCGGTGGTGATCGCCGAGGACGGACGCGTGCTGGCCGAAGCGTGGTGCAACACCAGCGAAACCGGTGACTGCACAGGACACGCCGAGACCAATGCGGTGCGCCAGCTCAGCCCGGTGGTGGACCGCGAGACGCTCTCGCGGTCCACGCTCTACTCGTCGGCCGAGCCCTGCGTGATGTGCGCGGGCGCCATCTTCTGGAGCAACATCGGGCGCGTGGTGTTCGGCATCGACGCGGTGAGCCTGCGCGTTTTCCGTGGCGAACGGGCCGAACAACGCGACGCCGAGCTCTCGTGCCGCGATGTGTTCGCCGCATCGCCGCACCCGATCGAATGCATCGGGCCGGCGCTGCTGGACGAAGCCAGCGAACCCCACCGGGGGTTCTGGAAAGCCTGAGCCGTCACTGGCAGCTGAAGGCGATACCGATCGGGCCAGGTGGGGTCTGCTCGGCCACCGTCGCGCTGTTGGTCCACACCAGCTCCAGCGCGTCGCCCGCACTGAAGCCCGCCGCGCCACTCACGGTGCAACTGCGCGAAGTGCTGTCGAGCTGGCACGAATAGGCTGTGGCGCTGAGCTGCGCGTCCAGCGGGTTCGGGCCAGCGGCGCGGTACAGCGTGAACTGATGGGTCTGCCCGGCCGCTGGCGTGCCCAGCGTGGCCGCCCGGAACGTGCCGTTGGCACAGCTCTGGCTGAGCAGCTGGACAAACTTGCCACTGGACCGGTTCAGCCCCTGCCCGATGGTGCTGACCGACCACGTGCCCGCCGCGACCACGTTGGTGCTGGCCAGCGACCAGCTCACCTCATACGAGGCCGGGCCTGTCGCACCTGTCGCACCTGTCGCACCCGTCGCACCCGTCGCACCCGTTGCACCGGTTGCACCTGCTGTGCCCGTTGCACCCGTTGCACCGGTCGGTCCCGCTGGACCCTGTGGGCCTGCTGGCCCCGCTGGGCCGGCAGGCCCCGTTGCGCCAGTGGCGCCAGTGGCTCCAGTGGCGCCCGCCGGGCCTGTGGCACCGGTGGCACCCGCAGGACCGGGAGCACCCACAGCACCCGGCGAACCTGCCGCACCCGTGGCACCCGTGGCACCCGTGGCACCGGTAGCACCCGTGGCACCTCCCGGGCCAGCAGGCCCGACCAGCGACACCGTGGCCGTGGGCCACGCGCCGGCCGTTTTGGGGCCGTACATCTCGCCGGTGGTGGCGTTGATGAAGAAGTCGCCATCGCGCCCCACATCGGCCGTGGGCGCCGATGGGCCGCCGTACACCACCGGGTACTGCTGCGTCTGGGCCGCAGGCGCGGGGTCGCTGCTGCTGCCGCCGCAGGCGCTCAGCATCACGGCCACCGCCAGCGGCAGCATCGCGCGCCGAGGGTTGAACATCGCTCGCCGCATGATCAGCCCCTCGACGGGTACACGCCTTGCAGCGCAATGATGTAGTTGACGCCCTGGAACGGGCTGCGCACGTCCACGGGCGCATTGCCGCCGGTGTTGCCGATCTCGACCGTGGCGGCAATCGGCAGCGGCGCCATGTCCTGGTTGGCCTGCGCGGGCGATGCAAAGGCCGGCAGCTGACCCGCGGTGGACTCCACCACGGCCGCGGGCACGGCGCCCACCGGGCTGGTGAGGCTGCCGCCCGTGGAGAGGCAGCGCTGGCGCGCCACGGCGCCTTCGGCCAGTGCGGCGGAGTGGGTGTGGGTCGGCAACTGTCCGGTGCTCAGCCGCACCGCTTCGGCCCCACCGATCTGCCCCCGCGCCACGGGGCTCAAACCTTTGCCGATGCCCATGCCCACCGGCGCACGTCCGCGCAGGTCCGGCAATGCAAAGCTGGTGATGCCGTCGCCCCCGAACGCATTGCCCAGCAGACTGAACAACGCCTGGTTCTGCGCCACCGCCAACAGCGAGCCGTCACACAGCGCAAAGCCCGGCGGCGCAAAGTCGAACGCCACCATTTGAATCTCTCCCAGAAACGCTTCTGTGCCCATCGACAACCTCCTTGATTGATGTTTGAAAATGCCGGCGGGCCCGCCGGCCGGCGTGATCCTAGAGACGCTGTGTCTCCTGGCCCATACCGCAAATGCGTTACTTTTCCGGCCCCTCTTACACTGCCGCATGACCTGGCATGCACGCCTCTCCCTCGACCTGCAGCGAGAGCAGGAAAAAACCGTCGCCCGCTTCCACCACGACGGGCCGCTTCGCATCCTCAAGAGCCTGTACCCAGAGGGCGAAGGCATCTGCCACAACGTGATCGTTCACCCGCCCGGTGGGCTGGTGGGCGGTGATGTGCTCGACGTTCGCGTGCACGCAGGCGCTGGGGCCCATGGCCTCGTGTCCACACCCGGGGCCACGCGCTTCTACCGTTCCGACGGTCCGTCCGCCACGCAGCAGGTGGTCCTCACGCTGGACGAAGGCGCGCGGCTGGAATGGCTGCCGCTGGAAGCCATTGCCTACCCCGGCTGTCTGGCGCACAACACGCTGCGCGCCACGGTGGCCGAGGGCGCCGAGCTGATAGGCTGGGACGTGTGCGCACTCGGTCTGCCCACCGCCGACCAGCCCTTTGACCGGGGCAGCCTCACCCAGCACCTGGAGATACCGGGCCTGTGGCTCGAGCGCTCGCGCATCGACGCCACCGACACCCGCCTGCTCGAATCGCCCCTGGGCCTGGCGGGCCAGCGCTGCATGGGCACGCTGTGGCTCGCCTGTGGTACGCCGCTGACCCGCGAGCGCCGCGAACACCTGCTGGAGACCGTGCGCCAAGTGCTGGCAGACGGGCCCGCTGGCGTGCAGGCCGGCGCCACCTGCCCCAACCCCCAAATGCTGGTGGTGCGCGCCCTGGCACCGCTGGTGGAACCCTTGATGGCACAGCTCCAGCGCGTGTGGGCCACGCTGCGCACCGAGGCCTGGGGTTTGCCCAACGTGGCGCCGCGCATCTGGCGCGTGTGAACCGGGGGCCTTGGGAAAAGGCCCGCAAACGCCCCGCACTTTCGCCCACCGCCGCGCCGGGGAGCGGCCCAGAATGCAGACATTGCCCTTGTTGCGCCTGCCTTCCCGCCCCTTCATGCTTTCCGCCCCCCACCAGCTCCACGACGCGCGCGCGCTCGTGATCGAGGGCAACCTGCAATCGCGCTCCATCCTGGTGTCGCAACTGCGCGAACTGGGCGTGGGCACGGTCGTGCAGTGCTCGCGGCTCACGGAGGGGCGCCGCAAGCTGGAGATGAACAGCTTCGATGTCGTGATCTGCGAGCAACGCTTCGAGCGCGAATCGGGCTCCGGCCAGGACCTGCTGGACGACCTGCGGCGCAACCAGCTGCTGCCCTTCTACACCGTGTTCGTCATGATCACCGCCGAAGCCTCGTACGCCAGCGTGGCCGAGGCGGCGGAATCGGCACTGGACGCCTACCTGCTCAAGCCCCACACCGGCGCGCGCCTGTCAGACCGCATCGTGCAGGCGCGCGTGCGCAAGCAGGCGCTGCAGGCGATTTTTGGCGCCATCGACGCGCAGGATTTCGAGCGCGCCGCCAGCCTGTGCCAGGCCCGCTTCGAATCGCGCCAGCCGTACTGGCTGTACGCCGCGCGCATCGGCGCCGAGCTCATGCTGCGTGGCGGGCGGGTGGAAGAAGCGCAAGCGCTCTACCAGGCCGTGATCGATGCCAAGACCCTGCCCTGGGCACGCCTGGGCGTGGCGCGCGCGCAGCTCGACGCCGGCCAGCCCGCCAAGGCCGTGACCACGCTGGAAAGCCTGATCCGCGACGACGACGCCTACGCCGATGCCTACGACGTGATGGGCCGCGCGCAGTTCGAGCTGGGCAACTTTCAGAACGCCTTGAGCACGTACCAGATGGCCACGAAGCTCACACCCTCGTCCATCAGCCGCTTGCTCAAGCACGGCATGCTGGCCTATTACACCGGTGAAAAAAGCGAAGGCGTGGAACTGCTCGACCGCGCCACCCGGCTGGGCCTCGACTCCAAGATGTTCGATGCCCAGGCCCTGTTGCTGCTGGCGTTCGCGCGGCTGGACAACAACGACTCGCGCGGCCTGCAGCGCGTGGTGGAGCAACTCACCCGCCTGCGCGACCGCAGCCACCACCCGGCGCGCCCGCACCGCCTGCTGCAAATGGCCGAGAGCCTGCTCGCGCTGCAGCAGCAACAGACCGCACGCGCGCTCGACGACGTGCGCCGCCTGGCCGACAGCCTGCTCACCCCGGAGTTCGACGTCGAAGCGGCCTGCAACCTGCTGGCCCTGATGATCCGTCTCGCCGCGCGCTCCCTGCCCATGCCGGATGCCGAGGGCGCCGTCGACACCCTGGCCCTGCGCTTTTGCACCAGCCGCGCCATGACGGAGCTGCTGGTGTGCGCCGCCGCCGGCCATGCCCACTACCCCGAACGCATTCGCGCCGGCCATGCGCAGGTGCTGCAGATGACGCAGGACGCCATGAAGCTCAGCCTCAAGGGCGACCCGCACGGCACGGTGGTGCAGCTGCTGGAAGACGGCGAGCGCACCGGCAACGCCAAGCTGATCGAATCGGCGCACCAGGTGATGCAGCGCTACAGCGAGCGCATGGAAGGCCACCCGGAACTGCAAGAGCGCCTGGAAGCGCTGCGCGAGCGGTACCACACCACCGCGCCCATTACCCGACTGGGCGAACACACCAGCAGCGGCCAGACGCCGCCCGGTGGCGTCTCGCTGTCGGCGGGCTACAAACCACCGCAGTCCACCGGCCTGCTCGACGCCGCCCCGCCGGCCGGCTGATCTCAGGGCGTCGCGAACAGCCGCAGCACCTGCTCCCGAAACCAGCGGTTGTCCGGGTCGCCCTCGAAGCGGTGGCTCCAGTGCAGCGACACCGTGAAGTCGCGGTCCACAAAGGGCGGCTGCACCACCACACAACCGCCCGACTCCACAAAGCCGCGCGCAATGTTGCCCGGCATGACCACGCACAGGTCGGTGGCGCTCACGATGGAGGGCAGCACCATGAAGTGCTCGGTGGTCAGGCGCAGGCGGTCCTGCAGCCCGGTCTGCGCCAGGATGCGCAGCGTGTCGCTGTGCGAGCGCACGGCCACAAAGTCGAGCTGGTGCAGCGCCTTGAGCAGCGGCGCCCCGCGCAGGCGCCGCAAGCCCTCATGCATCGGGTGGCCCGCGCGCATGAGCACCACATAGCGGTCGCGCAGCAGCTCGGTGCGCTGCGTGTCTTTGACTTGCGGAAGAAAGCCAAACGCAAAGTCGATCACGCCGCTGTCCAGCGCGTCGGCCAGCTCGGTGTGGGTCACCGGGCGGCTGGCCACACGCACGCCCGGCGCAAGCCGGTGCAGGATCGCCATGAGATCGGGCAGGAAGCGGCTCTCGCCGATGTCGCTCATGTGCAGGCGAAAGAGCCGCTGCGAGCTGCGGGGGTCAAAGCCACTGGACTCGCTGAGCGCCTGCGCCAGCGTGGCCAGCGCGCCCTGCACCGCCTCGGCCAGCGCCACGGCCTTGGGTGTGGGCTTCACACCGCCCGGCGCGCGCACGAACAGCGGGTCCTTGATCAGCAGGCGCAGCCGCGTGAGGCCCTGGCTCACCGCCGGCTGGGTCAGGCTCAGCCGCTCGGCTGCGCGGCTCACGCTGCCGGCGCGGTACACCTCGTTGAAGAGGCGCAGCAGGTTCAAGTCGAGGTCTTTGATATGCATATTTCTAATATGGCTTAGTGGCTTCATTTTATTGATGGATGAAGCGCGGGTGCCCATACTCGCGGGTTCTGCCGGTATTCCCCACGCGCCGGCTTCATGGAGACAAGGCCTTGGAAGTTTCATTCAGCAAGGAAATCGAATCTTTGCGGCTCGGCGACGGGCAGACGTTTCATGGTGAGGGCATCCTGGCCATCACCAAGGCGTTGCTGCAATCGGGCGTGTCGTACGTCGGCGGCTACCAGGGCGCACCCGTCTCGCACCTGCTGGACGTGATGGTCCAGGCCAAGCCCTACATGGACGAGCTCGGCGTGCACGTGGAGGCGTGTTCCAACGAAGCCTCTGCGGCGGCCATGCTGGGCGCTTCCATCCACTACCCGCTGCGCGGCGCCGTCACCTGGAAGTCCATCGTCGGCACCAACGTGGCGGCCGATGCGCTCTCCAACCTGGCCTCGCCCGGCGTCACGGGCGGCGTGCTGGTGGTGGTGGGTGAAGACTACGGCGAAGGCGCCAGCGTGATCCAGGAACGCACGCACGCCTACGCGCTCAAGTCGAGCATGGTGCTGCTGGACCCGCGCCCCGACCTTGAACGCATGGTGCACATGGTCGAGCAGGGCTTTCGGCTGTCGGAGGCCTCGAACATGCCTGCGCTGATGGAGCTGCGCATTCGCGCCTGCCACGTGCGCGGCAGCTTCACAGCCAAGGACAACGTCAAGCCCGCGCTCTCCCGGCACAACCTGATCGAAGAGCCCGCCAGCTTCGACTACAACCGCCTGGCCCACCCGCCCGTGACCTTCCGCCACGAGAAGCTCAAGGGCGAAGAACGCATTCCGGCCGCGCGGCGCTACATCGTCGAGAACGGCCTGAACGAACACTTCGACGGTGCGCACCAGGACCTGGGCCTCATCGTGCAAGGCGGTCTGTACAACACGCTCATTCGCGCCCTGCAGCAGTTCGGCCTGGCCGACGCCTTCGGGCAGGCCGCCATCCCGATGCTGGTGCTCAACGTCACCTGCCCGCTGGTACCACAGCAGCTCACCGACTTCTGCGTGGGCAAGCGCGCCGTGCTGATGCTCGAAGAAGGCCAGCCCGAATACATCGAGCAAGAGCTCGCCACGCTGCTGCGCCGCAGCGACATCCAGACCCCGCTGCACGGCAAGGACATGCTGCCGCAGGCGGGCGAATACAGCGCCGAGGTGATGGCCAATGGCCTGGCGCAGTTCATTGCGCGCTATCTGCAAGACCCCGGCACGCAAGCCGTGACGGACGCCGCGCGCGCCTGGCTGCAAGGCAACCTGACGCGGCGCGCCGAGGCCGCACAGCAGCTGCAGGCGCCGCTGCCTGCGCGCCCACCGGGCATGTGCGTGGGCTGCCCCGAAAGGCCGGTGTTCTCCGCGCTGAAGCTTGCGCAGCAAGACGTGGGGCCGGTGCACATTGCCGGCGACATCGGCTGCCATGCCCTGGCCACCTTCGAGCCCTTCTCGTTCGGCCACTCCATCCTCGGCTACGGCATGAGCCTGGCCAGCCGCGCCGGGGTGTCGCCGGTGATGAAGCGGCGCGTGTTGTCGGTGATGGGCGACGGCGGCTTCTGGCACAACGGCCTGCTCACCGGCGTGCAGAGCGCGCTCTTCAACGGCGACGATGCGGTGCTGCTGATCTTCAAGAACGGCTACACCTCCGCCACCGGCACACAAGACATCATCTCCACGCCCGGTGAGGCCGCCAAGGACGCGGCGAACGACAAGGCGCAGAGCCTGGCGCACACCGACCAGACCATCGAGAGCACCTTGAAGGGCCTGGGCGTGCAGTGGATGCGCACCGTGCACACCTACGAGGTGGACACCGTGCGCGCCACACTCACCGAGGCCTTCACCACCGAATTCCAGGGCTTGAAGGTGATCGTGGCCGAAGGCGAATGCCAGCTGGAGCGCCAGCGCCGCATCAAGCCCTGGATCGCCAGCCTGCTCAAGAAGGGCCAGCGGGTGGTGCGCGTGAAGTACGGCGTGGACGAAGACGTGTGCAACGGCGACCACGCCTGCATCCGCCTCTCGGGCTGCCCCACGCTCACGCTCAAGGACAACCCCGACCCGCTCAAGGTCGACCCGGTGGCCACCGTCATCGACGGCTGCGTGGGCTGTGGCCTGTGCGGCGCCAACGCGCACGCCGCCACGCTCTGCCCTTCGTTCTACCGCGCCGAGGTGATCCAGAACCCGCGCTGGCACGAGCGCCTGATCCACACGCTTCGCGGCTCCCTCGTGCGTCTGCTCCAACCCGCCTGAACATGTCTTCCAACCAGCAACCCATCTCCCTGCTGCTCTGCGCCCTGGGTGGCGAAGGCGGCGGCATCCTCACCGACTGGCTGGTGGAGACCGCGCGCCACGCGGGCTACCCCGCGCAGGCCACCTCCATTCCGGGTGTGGCGCAGCGCACTGGTGCCACCACCTACTACCTCGAAATCTTCCCGGTGCCCACGGCAGACCTGGGCGGCCGCCGGCCGGTGTTCGGCCTGAACCCGCTGCCCGGTCGGCTGGATGCGCTGGTGTCGTCCGAGCTGCTGGAGACCGGCCGCCAGATCACCAACGGCCTGGCGTCGAATGCGCACACGCTGGTGATCACCTCGTCCGCACGCGCGCTCACCACCGGCGAGAAGATGGTGATGGGCGATGGCCGGCGCGACAACGCCGAGCTGCTCGCGCTGGTGAACACCCACAGCCGCGCGCGCCACGTGCTCGACATGGCCGCGCTCACCAAGCAGGCCGGCACCGTGGTGAGCGCCGTGATGCTGGGCGCCATTGCAGGCAGCGGCCTGCTGCCCTTTTCGCGGGGCGACTATGAAGCCGTGATCGGCGACCACAGCAGCAGCGCCAAGGCCAGCCTGCGCGGCTTTGCGCTGGCGTTTGACGCCGTGCATGCCCAGCGCACGCAAGCCGCCTACATCGAACAGGTGCTGGCCGACGAACCCGCCGCACCCGCCTCCAAGGCCAGCCTGCCCGAGGCCCTGCGCCGCGAGTTCCCGCTGGAAGTGCACGAGCTCATGGCCCTGGGCCATGCGCGTGTGTGTGAGTACCAGAACGCCGCCTATGGCGAACGCTACGCCGAGCGCCTGCGCCGCGTGCTCGCGGCCGAAAAGACCGGCGACCCGCAAAACCTGCACGGCTACCGCACCACCGTGGAGATGGCGCGCTGGATCGCGCTGTGGATGGCGTTTGACGACATCGTGCTGGTGGCCGACCTCAAGAGCCGCGCCAGCCGCCAGGCCCGCGTGCGCGGCGAAGTGAAGGCCGGCCAGGACGACCTGCTGCGCGTGTACGACCATTTCAAGCCCGGCGCGCCCGAGTTCGCCGCCATGCTGCCCGAGCGCCTCGCGCAGCGCGTGCTCGCGTGGGACCGCCGCCGCGTGGCCACGGGCAAGGCGCCATGGGCATTGCCGCTGAAGATCGGCACGCACTCGGTGCTGGGCATGCTCGCGCTGCGCGGCCTGGCCGCCACCAAACGCCTGCGCCCGCTGGGCAGCCGCTTCCAGACCGAGCAGGCGCTGATCGACCGCTGGGTGGACGCGGTGGTGCGCCTGAGCGCCATGTACGCGCCGCTGGGCCACGAAGTGGCGCTGTGCGGGCGCCTCATCAAGGGCTACGGCAGCACCAACGAACGCGGCAAGGACAACCTGCTGCACATCATTGACCACCTCGCCCTGCCCGCCCTCGACGACCCGTTCACCGCCGAGCAGCGCTGCAAGGCGGTGGCCGCCGCACGCCAGGCCGCGCTGAGCGACGAAGCCGGCAAGGCGCTGGACCAGGCCCTGCGCCAGCACGGCGCCCCCGCGCGCCCGGTGAAGGCCCAGCCCATCCGCTGGCAACACAACCCGCGCCTGAAGGTCAAGGCCGCCGCGCGTTCCTGACGCCCGGCCCGGAAGCCCTTCGCAGACGATCGCCCCCTTTCCCACCACAAACAGGAGACACACCATGCGCCCACCCCACACCCTCACCCCCGCGCCGCGCCGCTGGCACCTGGCTGGCAGCGCCGCCGTGGCCGCGTTGCTCGCCCTGGGCGCCCACGGTGCCGCGCTGGCACAGGCCTGGCCCGACAAGCCGCTGAAGGTGGTGGTGGGCTTCCCGCCCGGTGGCGCGGCCGACCAGATCGCGCGCCTGGTGTCCACGCCCCTGGCCGCTGCGCTGGGCCAGCCGGTGGTGGTGGAAAACCGCGCCGGTGCCAACGGCAACATTGCCGGCGAGGCGGTGGTCAAGTCGCCCGCCGATGGCTACACCCTGCTCATGAGCTCGGGCGGCATGGTGTCGGTCAACCCGCACCTCTCCCGCATGAGCTTTGACCCGGTGAAGGACCTCACCCCCGTGGCCTCGGCCGCGCGCGTGCTGGTGTACCTGATGGCACGCCCCACCATCGAAGCGAAGTCCGTGCAGGAACTCTTCGCCTACGCCAAGGCCAACCCGGGCAAGCTCACCTACGGCTCGGCTGGCAACGGCAGCTCGCCCCACCTGGCGGGCGAAATGCTCAAGAGCCAGGCCGGCATCTTCACGGTGCACGTGCCCTACCGGGGCGCTGCCCCCGCCCTCACCGACCTCATGGGCGGCCAGATCGACTACTACTTCGACCCGGGCATCGGCCTCTCACACGCCAAGGCCGGGCGCACCAAGCTGCTCGCCGTGGGCAGCCTCAAGCGCTCGCCCCTGTTCCCCGACGTGCCCACGCTGGACGAAGTCGGCCTGAAGGGTTTTGACGCCGACACCGTGTTCGGCTTCTACGCGCCGGCCGGCACGCCGCCCGCCGTGATCACCCGCCTGAACACCGAGATCAACAAGGTGCTGGCCACGGCGACCGTGAAGGACCGCATCACCGCCCTCGGCGGCGACGCGCTGCCGCTCACCCCGGCCGAATTCGGCCAGCGCGGCCTGGAAGACTCCAAGCGCTTCGGCGCGATCATCCGCGAGCGCAAGATCACGGCGGATTGAGTCCGCCTGCGTGGGCGCCGCGCACGGGCGCGGCCCACGCCGTCTCGCTCAGATCGCCACGAGCTGGCGCACGCCCTTGGCCTGCATCTCGCTGCCAGGGCCGCTGGCGATCACTTCGCCGCGCTCCATGACCACGTAGCGGTCGGCCAGCGCTTCGGCAAAGTCGTAGTACTGCTCCACCAGCACGATGGCCATGTTGCCGCGGTCGGCCAGCATGCGGATCACCTTGCCGATGTCTTTGATGATGTTGGGCTGAATGCCCTCGGTGGGTTCGTCGAGGATGAGCAGCTTGGGGCCGGCGGCCAGCGCGCGCGCAATCGCCAGCTGCTGTTGCTGCCCGCCAGACAGATCGCCGCCGCGGCGCCCCAGCATCTGCTTGAGCACGGGGAACAGCTCGAACAGCTCGGCCGGAATGGGTGTGCTGCCCTTTTTCGTGGCCAGGCCCATGAGCAGGTTTTCGTGCACGGTGAGCCGCCCGAAAATCTCACGGCCCTGCGGCACAAAACCCACGCCCATGCGCGCACGCTCATACGGCGTGGCCTTGTGGATGGGCACGCCATCGAGCTCGATGCTGCCGCTCTTGATCGGCACCAGCCCCATGAGCGACTTGAGCAGCGTGGTCTTGCCCACGCCGTTGCGGCCCAGCACCACCGTGACCTGGCCCAGCTCGGCCTGCAGGCTCACGTTGCGCAGGATGTGGCTGCCGCCGTAGTACTGGTTGATGTCTTTGACTTCCAACAAACTCATGGCGTGGTCCTCATCGGCCCAAATAGACTTCGATCACGCGCTCGTCGGCCTGCACCTGGTCGAGCGTGCCTTCGGCCAGCACCGCGCCATCGCACAGCACCGTCACCTTCTCGGAGATCGTGCGGATGAAGCTCATGTCGTGCTCCACCACCATCAGCGAGTGCTTGCCCTTGAGCGTGAGAAAGAGCTGCGCGGTGCGCTCGGTTTCCTCGTCGGTCATACCGGCCACGGGTTCGTCGAGCAGCAGCAGCTTGGGGTCCTGCATCAGCAGCATGCCGATCTCCAGCCACTGCTTCTGCCCGTGGCTGAGGTTGCCGGCCTGGCGCGCGGCGCTGTCGGTGAGGTGGATGGTCTGCAGCACTTCGCCCAGGCGGTCCTTCTCTTCGCCAGTGAGCGCAAACACCATCGAGTGGCGCACGCGCTTGTCGGTGGCCAGCGCCAGCTCCAGGTTTTCAAACACGCTCAGGTGTTCGAACACCGTGGGCTTCTGGAACTTGCGGCCAATGCCCATGGCGGCAATTTCGGCCTCGCGGTAGCGCAGCAGGTCGATCGTGCTGCCGAAGAACACCTGGCCCGAATCGGGCTTGGTCTTGCCGGTGATGATGTCCATCATCGTGGTCTTGCCCGCGCCGTTGGGGCCGATGATGCAGCGCAGCTCGCCGGGCGCAATGTCCAGGCTGAGCTTGTTGATGGCCTTGAAGCCATCGAAGCTCACGCACACGTCTTCCAGGTACAGGATGCGGCCGTGGGTGGTGTCCACCTCACCGCGCACCACCGGGCGCGAGAAGCCGGCCTGGCGGCCGCCCGACTCGGTGGCACCGCTGCCAGCCAGCGCGGCCACGCGTTCGGCACGCTTGGCGCCTTCTTCCATCAGATCGGGCGTCATGCCTTGCTCCCTTGCTTCCACGGCCGCAGCTTCTTCACCAGCCCCACCACGCCTTGCGGCATGTAGAGCGTGACCACGATGAACAGCGCGCCGAGCACGTACAGCCAGTATTCGGGGAAGGTCACGGTGAGCCAGCTCTTGGCGCCGTTGACGATGAAGGCGCCGATGATCGGGCCAATCAGCGTGGCACGACCGCCCACGGCCGCCCAGATGGCGATCTCGATGCTGTTGGCCGTGCTCATTTCGCCGGGGTTGATGATGCCGACCTGTGGCACATACAGCGCACCGGCCACGCCACACATCACCGCGGAAATGGTCCAGATGGTGAGCTTGTAGGGCAGCGGGTTGTAGCCGCAGAACATGACGCGGCTTTCGGCATCGCGCACGGCCTGCAGCACGCGGCCGAACTTGCTGCCCACCAGCCATCGCGCAAACAGGTAGAAGCCCAGCAGCGTGAGGCCGGTCAACACAAACAGCGTCATGCGCATGCCCTGAGTGGCAATGGGCAGGCCGAGGATGCGCTTGAAGTCGGTGAAGCCGTTGTTGCCGCCAAAGCCGGTCTCGTTGCGGAAGAACAGCAGCAGCGCCGCGAAGGTGAGCGCCTGCGTGATGATGGAGAAATACACCCCCTTGATGCGCGAGCGGAAGGCGAAGTAGCCGAACACAAAGGCCACCAGGCCCGGCACCAGCACGATCAGCAGCAGCGTGGCCAGGAAGCTGTCGCTCAGCGCCCAGTGCCAGGGCAGTTCCTTCCAGTCGAGGAACACCATGAAGTCGGGCAGCTCGCTCTTGTAGTTGCCGTCGGTGCCGATCTGGCGCATGAGGTACATGCCCATCACGTAACCACCGAGCGCAAAGAACAGGCCGTGGCCCAGGCTCAGGATGCCGGTGTAACCCCAGATCAGGTCCATGGCCAGCGCGCAGATGGCGTAGCACATGATCTTGCCGAGCAGGCCCACCATGTAGTCGCTCAGGTGGAAGGGGCTGCTTTCGGGCACGAAGAGATTGAGCAGCGGCGCCACGGCGCACACCACCAGCAGCGCGACGACGAAGGCGCTCCAGCCAGCGCGCGTGAGCAGCGGGCCGTGCGAGGGCAAGGTAACCGGTGCGGCGTTCATGCTTCGCGTCCTTTCATGGCGAAGATGCCTTGCGGGCGTTTCTGGATGAACACGATGATGAAGACCAGCACCGCGATCTTGGCGAGCACGGCACCAGCCCAGCCTTCAATGAACTTGTTGAGCATGCCCAGCCCCAGCGCGGCGTACACCGTGCCGGCGAGTTGCCCCACGCCGCCCAGCACCACCACCATGAACGAGTCGACGATGTAGTTCTGCCCGAGGTCGGGGCCGACGTTGCCGATCTGGCTGAGCGCGCAGCCCGCCAGGCCCGCAATGCCCGAACCCAGTGCGAAGGCATAGGTGTCGATGCGCGCGGTGTTCACGCCCATGCACGAGGCAATGGGCCGGTTCTGCGTGACGCCGCGCACGAACAGGCCGAGGCGCGTCTTGCCGATCATGAGCGTGACGCCCAGCAGCACCGCCAGCGCAAAGCCGATGATGATGATGCGGTTCCAGGGCAGGTTGAGGTTGCCCATCAAGGTGATGCCCCCGCTCATCCACGAGGGGTTTTCCACGCCCACGTTTTGCGCGCCAAAAAGGCTGCGCACCGCCTGCATCAACACCAGGCTGATGCCCCAGGTGGCCAGCAGCGTCTCGAGCGGGCGGCCGTACAGAAAGCGGATCACGGTGCGCTCCATGGCCGCGCCCACCAGGCCGGAGGCCAGGAAGGCGACCGGCATGGCCACCAGCAGGTACCAGTCGAAGTACTCGGGCAAGGCCTGGCGAAAGAAGGTCTGCACCAGCCAGGTGGCGTAGGCGCCGATCATGATCAGCTCGCCGTGGGCCATGTTGATCACGCCCATGAGGCCGTAGGTGATGGCCAGGCCCAGCGCGGCCAGCAGCAGGATGCTGCCCAGGCTGATGCCGGTGAAGGCCTGCGCCAGCGCGCTGCCAATGGCCAGCGTGGTGTCCAGGCTGGAGAGCGATGCCTTGAGCGCCGCTTTCACCTTGGCGTCGGCTTCCTTCTCCATCTGCGCGAGCAGCAGCGGGCGCACCACGGGCTGCTTGGCCTCGCCCAGCTTCTCGGCTGCGGCCAGGCGCTGCGCCGGGTCGTCGCTGGCGAGCAGCACGGCGGCCTGTGCGAGCTCCAGGCTCTGGCGCGCGCGCGGGTCCAGGTTGCCGGCGAGCGCCTTGTCGATGAGCGCGAGCTGGCTCGTGTCGGGTTCTTCAAACGCGGTGCGCTGCAGCGTGGTCGCCGCTTCGCGCTGGCGCTCGGGCGGAGCGCCGAGCAGTTCCATGCCAGCCAGCGCGTTTTCCATCGCGCTGCGCAGGCGGTTGTTGATCATGATGTCGGCGGCCTCGTCGGGCAGCGCCGCCAATTTCTCGCCCGTGACGGCGTCGATGGCGCCGTCGCCCTCGACGATGAGCACACGCTCGCCCTGCACACGCACGGCCTCGTCAGACATCGCCTTGATCAGCGCAGAAGCCTTGTCGTCAGGCTCTGCCGCGAGGCGGTTCAAGGTGTCGATGCGCACATCGGTGTCGCCATCCACCAGCGCCAAGGCATCGGCCGGCGTGAGCGCGTGGGCCGCAGCCAGCGACATCCACAACGCCAACCCCAGCCCCAACCAGCGGAGCCACCAAGTCTTCATATCAATCCCTACCGAAGTAAACAACCACCATGGCGCACCAGGCACGCCCATACCAGAGACATCAAGGGTCCGGCTCCGCCGGCCCGAGATGTCGTCCCCCCTCGAAGCGCCGAAGGCGCGCCACAGAGGGGGGAAGCCGCGTCAGCGGCGCAGGGGGGAGTTACTTCTTCATCTCGGGAACGTTCTTCTTGCCCTTGTTCTCGGCGATGTAGTCGCTCCATGGATCGGCGACCACAGGGCCAGGGGTCTTCCAGACCACGTTGAACTGGCCGTCGGCCTTCACTTCACCGATGAACACTGGCTTGTGCAGGTGGTGGTTTTCCTTGTCCATCGTGCTGGTGAAGCCACCCGGTGCCTTGAAGGTCTGGCCCGCCATGGCGGCGATGACCTTGTCGGTGTCGGTGGACTTGGCCTTGGCCACGGCCTGGGCCCACATGTTGATGCCGATGTAGGTGGCTTCCATCGGGTCGTTGGTCAAAGGCTTGTCCTTGTGGCCGGGGATGTTCTTCGCCTTGGCGTAAGCGGCCCACTTCTTGGTGAACTCGGTGTTGGCCGGGCTCTTGATGCTCATGAAGTAGTTCCACGCAGCCAGGTGGCCCACGAGCGGCTTGGTGTCCACACCGCGCAGCTCTTCTTCACCCACCGAGAAAGCGACCACAGGCACGTCTTTGGCCGAGAGGCCGGCGTTGCCCAGTTCCTTGTAGAACGGCACGTTGGAGTCGCCGTTGATGGTGGAGACCACGGCCGTCTTCTTGCCGGCAGAAGCGAACTTCTTGATGTTGGCGATGATGGTCTGGTAGTCGGAGTGACCGAACGGGGTGTACTCCTCCATGATGTCGGCGTCGGCCACACCCTTGCTCTTCAGGAAGGCGCGCAGGATCTTGTTGGTGGTGCGGGGGTACACGTAGTCGGTGCCCAGCAGCACCCAGCGCTTGGCCGAACCGCCGTCCTTGCTCATCAGGTATTCCACCGCAGGGATGGCCTGCTGGTTGGGCGCAGCCCCCGTGTAGAACACGTTCTTGCTGAGCTCTTCGCCTTCGTACTGCACGGGGTAGAACAACAGGCCGTTGTTCTCTTCCACCACCGGCAGCACCGACTTGCGCGACACCGAAGTCCAGCAGCCAAAGATCACGGCAACCTTGTCCTGCGTGATCAGCTGCTTGGTCTTCTCGGCAAACAGCGGCCAGTTGGAAGCCGGGTCCACCACCACGGGCTCGAGTTTCTTGCCGAGCACGCCGCCCTTGGCGTTGATCTCGTCGATGGCCATCAGCACCGTGTCCTTGAGCACGGTTTCCGAAATGGCCATGGTGCCCGAGAGGCTGTGCAGCACGCCGACCTTGATGGTCTCCTGCGCGTGGGCGCTCAGCCCGGTGAAGCTGAGCGTGGCAACCGTGGCCGCGGCGGCCAGGGTCTTGAGGGTAAAACGACGGGCGTTCTGGGTGGTGTTCGACATGGCGCTTCTCCTGTGTTCCAGTGGGTCCCTTGAAGGGGGTGTTTGGCGCCGCCGGCTGCCTTCTTCAGGCGTGGCTCAGCGGACAACTGGACTCTAGGGAAGACCCTTGGAGGCGTATGTACGCCGGGTGGCGTACGTGGTGGGGGTTGCCCCGCTCAACCCCCGTGCTGCGGCTGCAGCAACGGCACGCGGTTGATCGCCATGGCCGCGGCGGCGGTGCGCGTTTCCACGCCCAGCTTGGCGTAGATGCGCTCCAGGTGTTTCTTCACCGTGGCCGGGCTGGAGCCGAGGATGTCGCCGATGTCGCGGTTGATCTTGCCCTTGACCACCCAGTACAGCACCTCGGCTTCCTTGGCGGTGAGACCGAAGGCGCCGGCCAGGCCGGAGAGCACGCTGGCGTCTGACGTTTCCTGCATGACGATGAGCCAGTCGCCGCCCTCGCCGTTGACTTCGTCGCCCACGCACTGGTGCAGGCGGAAGGTGAGGCGCCTCGGGCCGTTTTCCAGCGTGAGGCGCGGTGGCTCGCGTTGCGCCAGCGCTTCGCCCAGGTGGCGGCGCAGCCACTGCAACACCGCCGGTGGGGTGGTGGGCGCTTCGGTGCCGCAGTGGTGGCGCAGCAGGTCGCGCGCCAGCGGGGTCTGCCACATCAGGCGGCCGTCGCGCTCGCGCACGGTGATGGTGGCGTAGCCAAACGCGTCGAGCGCATTGCGCGCCTGGCTGCGTTCCACCGCGCCCTGGCGCACATGGCGAGCCGTGCGCAGGTGCACGCCCATGCGCGCCATGACTTCGCGCGGCTTGATGGGTTTGGTCACGTAGTCGGCGCCGCCCGCGTCCAGCGCGGCCACCAGGTGCTCGGTCTCCGTGAGGCCGGTCATGAAGATGATGGGAATGTGCGCGGTGGCGGGCTGCGCCTTGAGCCGCCGCGCCACTTCAAAGCCATCGAGCCCGGGCATGACGGCGTCGAGCAGCACCACGTCGGGCAGGGCCTGCGTGGCGCGGCGGATGGCGCTTTCGCCATCGAGCGCCACCAGCACGGTATAGCCGGCTTCGTCCAGCGCGTCGTGCAGCGGGGCGACGTTGTCGGGCACGTCGTCGACGATGAGCACCACCAGCGCATCGGAGAGCGGCAGCACCGTGGCGCTGGAGCTGGACAGGGACGGCTCAGCCGGGTGCGACATGGTGTTGCAGCAGTTGCTGTTCGATGGTTTCAAAGCGGAACTCGCGCGCCAGCGTGCGCAGGCTCTGCGCAAACGCGGCCTGCTCGGGGCGGCGCTGCACCCATTCGTCGAGCCACTGCACGATGCCTTTGTAGTAGCCCAGCCGCACCAGCTCCAGCAGCGGTTCCAGTTCCAGGCGCGTGGCGGGAGCGGCCACGGCCACCGGTGCGTGAACGCGCTCGGGCGCGGCTTCGTCCAGCCAGCGCAGCGCGAGGTGCTGGCCCAGCCAGTTGAGCAGGTCGTCGCGCCGCACCGGCTTGACGAAGAAGTCTTGCGGCTTGTGCCCCAGGTCGTTGTCGAGCCCTTTGTCGAATGCGTTGGCCGACACGATGGCGCGCGGCACGGCGCCCCAGCCGAGCGCGCGCAAGCGGCGCAGCGTTTCCCAGCCGTCGATGCCGGGCATGGCCAGGTCCATGAAGATGGCGTGGGGCGCACCGGGGTCGCCGGGTAGCAGGCCTTCGAGCAGGGCCAGTGCGTCGAAGCCGCTGGTGGCCAGCATCACCTCGAAGCCCAGCGGTGTGAGCCAGCGCGCCAGCAGCTCGCGGTCGGCCTCTTCGTTGTCAACCACCAGCACGCGGCGGCGCTCGCCTTCGTAGCCGGCGTGCTGCGGCAAGGCGGTGGACGCGGGCAACAACACGCCATGCAGCTCCGGCAGAAAGAGCCGCACGGTGAACACCGAGCCCTGCCCGAGCGTGCTGCGCACGGTGAGCTCGCCGCCCATGAGGTCGGTGAGCATCTTGGCGATGGTGAGGCCCAAGCCCGTGCCGGTGGCTGCGCCGTGCGGGCTGGTGTCGCCCTGCCCGCGCGCGAAGGGTTCGAACACGCGGTCGAGGTCTTGCTGGGCCATGCCGGGGCCGGTGTCGTGCACTTCAAATTGCGCCATTTCGCGCGCATGCGTCACGCGCAGCCGCACCTCGCCACTGCGGGTGAATTTCACGGCGTTGCCGAGCAGGTTGATGAGGATCTGGCGCAGCCGCTTTTCGTCGGCGCGCACGGTGTCGGGCAGGCGGCTGCCGGTGTCGAACACAAAGCGCAAGCCCTTGGCCGCGGCCTGCAGCTCGAACATGCTGGCCACTTCGTGCATGGCGCCGGCAAAGGCCATGGGCCGCACATCGAGCGCGAGCTTGCCGGACTCGATGCGCGCAATGTCCAGCGTGCCTTCGATGAGCGAGAGCAGGTGTTCGCCGCCGCGGTGGATCACGCGGATGGCCTGCGCGCGGTGGGGCGCCAGGCCCGTGTCTTCCTGCAGCAGCTGCGCATAGCCCAGGATGCTGTTGAGCGGCGTGCGCAGCTCGTGGCTGATGGTGGAGATGTAGCGCGTCTTGGCCTGGTTGGCCTGCTCGGCCGCGCGGCGCGCCTGCTGCAGGGCTTCGTCGGTGCGCTGGTGCGACTCGATCTCCTGCATCAGCAGGCGGGTCTGCCGGTTCGACTCTTCCTGCGCCACTTCACGGCTCTTGTGCGCCAGCACCAGCCACCAGGCCACGGTGGCCGCAATGAGCAGCAACACCGCGTATACGCGCACAAAGCCCGAGCGCAAGGCGGCGTCGAGCAGCGAGGTGTTGGCCGCCACACCCAAGCCTTTGGCGATGCCCTCCACCTCCTGCCGGTACAGCAAGCCCAGCACCGCCGCCAGCACGGGCGACACCACCAGCATGAGCAACAGGTAGTGCGCCAACCCCGCTTCCAGGTAGGGCCACACGCGGCGCGGCAACACGCGGCGCAGCGCGGCCATCCACTGCTCGGACAGGCGCGCGTGTGGTTTGCACAAATCGCCGCAGCGCGCGTCCAGCGTGCAGCAGAGCGAACAGATGTGGCCCTGGTACGCCGGGCAATGCGCCATGTCGGGCGCCTCGTACTCGCGCTCGCAGATCACGCACTTGATCACACCCCCTGCGCCGCCTGCGGCGTCACCCCCCTGAAGGGGGGCAACACCAGGGGCCTGGCGGAGCCAGATCCGCGGTGTTTCTGGATCGTCGCCCCGCTGCACGTGGCCGGCCCTGGCGATGTAGTAGCGACCTTTCGTCAACCACGCAATGGCCGGCGCTGCGATGAGCGCCGTCACCATCGCGATCACCGCCGAGAAGGCCTGCGCCGTGGGCCCCAACAGGCCCATGTGCGCCACGATCGACAGCGCCGAGGCCAGGCCCATGGCGCCCACGCCCACGGGGTTGATGTCGTACAGGTAGGCGCGCTTGAACTCGATGCCCTTGGGCGACCAGCCCAGCGGCTTGTTGATCACGAGGTCGGCCACCACGGCCATGATCCAGGCGATGGCGATGTTGGAGTACAGCCCGAGCACCTCGCCCAACGCCTGGAACACATTCATCTCCATCAGCATGAAGGCGATCAGCGTGTTGAACACCACCCAGACCACGCGGCCGGGGTGGCTGTGCGTGATGCGCGAGAAGAAGTTGCTCCAGGCCAGCGAGCCTGCGTAAGCGTTGGTGACGTTGATCTTGAGCTGCGACACCACCACGAACAGCGCGGTGGCGGCCACGGCCCAGCCGTAGTCGGAGAACACGTATTCGTACGCGGCCAGGTACATCTGGTTGGGGTCCACCGCGCGCTCGGGCGGCACCATGTGGCTGATGGCCAGGTACGCCAGCAACGCACCGCCCAGCATCTTCACCACCCCCAGCACCACCCAGCCCGGCCCACCGGCCAGCACACCGGCCCACCAGCGCAGCGCATGGCCCGGCTCCTTGGCGGGCATGAAGCGCAGGTAGTCGGCCTGCTCGCCCATTTGCGTGATGAGCGCGATGCCCACGGTGAGCGCCGCACCAAACAGGTGCCAGTCAAACACGGCGCCTGCACCAGTTTCGCCCCCATACCGCACCACGTTGGTGAACGTCTCGGGCGCCATCCAGGCCACCGCCCCGAAAGGGACCACCATCATCACGATCCACAGCGGCTGGCTCCACACCTGGAAGCGGCTGATGACCGACACGCCGTGCGTCACCAGCGGAATGACCACCAGCGCGCAGATGAGGTAGCCCCAGGCGGGCGGGATGTCGAGCGCGAGCTCCAGCGCATAGGCCATCACCGCGGCTTCGAGCGCAAAGAAGATGAAAGTGAACGACGCGTAGATCAGCGAGGTGATGGTCGAGCCGATGTAGCCAAACCCGGCGCCGCGCGTGAGCAGGTCCATGTCGACCCCGTGGCGCGCGGCGTACACGCTGATGGGCAGGCCGGCCAGAAAGATGATCAGCCCGGTGCACAGGATCGCCAGCGCCGCGTTCACAAAACCGTATTGCACCAGCAGCGTGGCGCCCACGGCTTCCAGGATGAGGAAGGAGGCCGCACCGAACGCGGTGTTGGCCACCCGCCATTCGCTCCACTTGCGAAAGCGCTGCGGGGTGTAGCGCAGCGCGTAGTCCTCCATGGTCTCGCTGCCGACCCAGCTGTTGTAGTCGCGGCGCACCTTGATGATGCGTTGCGGCGCGTCTTGCCCGGCCTGGGGCGTGGCGCTGGCGGGCAAAGGGGTGGGTTCGGGCGCGATGGGGTTCACACCGGGTTTTCGCAGCTTTCATGCCACGCCAGCGCGGCGGCCCGGGAACCAGGGCACGGGAATTGCTGAATGCCCCCCGAACCGCCCGCCCCTGCTCCCCGCAAGACCGCACACCGCCATGGAACTCACGCCCCGCGAAAAAGACAAGCTGCTGATCTTCACCGCAGCCCTGCTGGCCGAGCGGCGCAAGGCCCGAGGCCTCAAGCTGAACTACCCCGAGTCGGTGGCGCTGATCAGTGCGGCCGTGATGGAAGGCGCGCGCGACGGCAAGACCGTGGCCCAGCTCATGAGCGAAGGCCGCAACGTGCTCAGCCGCGCCGACGTGATGGAAGGCATCCCCGAGATGATTCCCGACATCCAGGTGGAAGCCACTTTCCCCGACGGCACGAAGCTGGTGACCGTGCACCAGCCAATTCCTTGACCCCCCCCGCCGCGCTGCGCGCGACCCCCCAGGGGGCAGCGCCTGCGGCCCGGCAGAGCCGGTTCCGCGGCACTTCTGGACCAAGACCGCGCGCCGGACGGACACTTGAACCATTGATGGAGAAAACATGAAGATCAAGCACCTGCTTCCCCTGCTCCTCGCCGCCGTGTCGGCCACCGCGTTCGCCCACGTTGGGGACGCCGCGCACGGGCATGGCGGTCTGCTCACCGGCTTCCTGCACCCCGTCACCGGGCTCGATCACCTCGCTGCCATGCTGGCTGTGGGCGTGTGGAGCGCCATGACCACGCGCCGCCTGTGGCTGGCGCCGCTGACCTTCGCCGCCCTGCTGCTGGCCGGCGCGCTGATGGCGCAGGCGGGTGTGGCCTTCCCCGCCATCGAACCGATGATCGCGGTCTCCATGCTGGTGGTGGGCCTGCTGCTGGCCGCCCGGGTGAAGCTGCCGGAAGCCGCAGGCGCGGTGCTGGTGGGCGCGTTTGCGCTGTTCCACGGTGCGGCACACGGCCAGGAGCTGGCCGGTGGCGCCGCCCTGGCGGGCATGGTGCTGGGCACCGCCACGCTGCACGCGGCCGGCATCGCCATGGGCCTGGGCCTGAAGCGCGCGCACCCGTGGCTGCCGCGCGTGGCCGGTGGCCTGGTGGCGCTGATGGGCCTGAACATGGCCTGGGGCCTGTTGGCCGCCTGAACGCCTGACCACAAGGAGCCCCGCATGATCCCTGGCGAACTCTTCACCGACGCAGGCGAGCACACGCTCAACCCCGGGCGGCGCACGCTCACCCTGGTGGTAAAAAACGGCGCAGACCGCCCGATTCAGGTCGGCTCGCACTACCACTTTGCCGAGACCAACGGCGCGCTTGACTTCGATCGCGCGGCCGCAAAAGGCATGCGGCTCAACATCGCCAGCGGCACGGCTGTGCGCTTCGAGCCCGGCCAGCAGCGCACCGTGGAGCTGGTGGACTACGCGGGCGACCGCATCGTGTTCGGCTTTCGCGGGCTGGTGCAGGGCGCGCTCGGCTGAAGCCGAAGGCGCCCGCAGGGGTCAGTTCGAAATCGTCGTGCGCGTGACCACTGGCTGACCCGCCGCGGCCTCCACATAGAAGCCGGGCAGGCCTGCGGAGCCAAAGCGCGACGCCGGGTTGCGCACGAAGGTCGAATCGGTCAGCGTCATGCGCCCGGTGCGGTCGTTGCTCACGAAGAACACCGCGCTGCCACCTTCGCTGGCCGTGTTGTCGCTCACCACCGTGCCGTACACCGACAGCGTGAACGTGTTGCCGTCGTTGTAGATGGCGCCACCACTGCCGCCACCGGGCGTGCCGGCACGGGCCGGGTTGGCGCCGTTGCCCAGCGCCACGTTGTACGAGAGCAGGCTGTTGTAGATGCTGTAAGACACACCGATGGCGCTGAGCGCGCCACCGTTGGAGCAGCGGTTGCCCAGGTCAGGGCCGCCACCAAAGGTGCTCTGCACCACATACACCGGGCGGTCCTGGTACATGGCCAGCACGCGCACGGCACCGCCGCCCACGTCAGGGCCGGTGGCTTCGCAGCGGTTGTTCGAGAACACGCTGTTGACGATCTTGAACTGGCCGCCGCGCACGAAGATGGCACCGCCGCCGCCACCGTCGGTGGTCTGGCCGGTCGAGTTGCCGTTCACAAAGCGCATGTTCTGCACGGTCAGGCGCGGGGTTTCCTGGTTGTCGCAGTTCGGCGTGGTCCACACCTGGGCGGGGTCGCAGGTGTTCTGGTACAGGATGCGCACCTGATCGCCACCGTCCAGCGTCACGCGCCCCTGGCCGTCGAGCGTCACGTCGGGCCGGTTGTTGAACACCTTGGCCGTGCTCGTCATACGAATCGTTACCGGACTGGCCCCGCAGTTGAAGCGGATCTTGCCGCCCTGGGCCACCGCGTCCACCACCGCCTGGCCGGTGCAACTGGCCGCTGTGCCATTGCCCACCACGCGGTCGGGCTGGCTGGTGTCCACCGCGTTGCCTTCGGCCGGCACGCTGCCGGCGCCACCCGGCGTGCCCACCGTGGGCGGCCACTGCGGGTCTGAAATGCCGACCGAGCCACCGCTGCCGCCGCCGTCACTCCCACCCCCGCCACCACCACAGGCCGCCAGGCTGGCGGACACCACCACAAGTGCGCTGGCGCGCAGGAACAAAGACCAGTGAAGCTCGGACAAGGACATGGAGTGGGGAAGCTGCTGAAAAGGGGTCAGACCCGGGGGATCGGCGTCTCGTGACACAGGCTTTTGGACTGGCACGATACATGCTGAAGTTGACGGACAAGGCCGAACCCAAATGTAAGCACCGATGCCGGCATCGGCAACGCGGCAAAGTGCAACGGTGTGTGAGCCTGTTACAGGTTTTCCCTCCGCGCCGCGCAGACTTGATTGCAGGACCCACACCGCCATGACCCAGATTTCCCGCAGCGCATACGCCGACATGTTCGGCCCCACCGTGGGCGACCGCCTGCGCCTGGCCGACACCGGCCTCATGATCGAGATCGAGAAGGACTACACCCTGGCCGCAGGCGGCTACGGTGAAGAAGTGAAGTTCGGTGGCGGCAAGACCATCCGCGACGGCATGGCGCAGTCGCAACGCACACGCGCGCAGGGTGCGGTGGACACCGTGATGACCAACGCCGTGATCATTGACCACTGGGGCATCGTCAAGGCCGACATCGGCCTCAAGGGCGGGCGCATCGTGGCCATCGGCAAGGCGGGCAACCCCGACACCCAACCCGGCGTGGACATCGTCATTGGCCCGGGCACCGAAGTCATCAGTTGCGAAGGCAACATCGTCACCGCCGGCGGCATCGACAGCCACATCCACTTCATCTGCCCGCAGCAGGTCGACGAAGCGCTCACCTCCGGCATCACCACCATGCTGGGTGGCGGCACAGGCCCGGCCACCGGCACCTTTGCCACCACCTGCACGCCCGGCCCCTGGCACATCGAGCGCATGCTGCAAGCGGCCGATGGCCTGCCCATGAACCTGGGCTTTCTGGGCAAGGGCAACGCGAGCCTGCCCGATGCGCTGCACGAGCAGATCAACGCCGGCGTGATCGGACTGAAGCTGCACGAAGACTGGGGCACCACGCCCAGCGCCATCAGCAACTGCCTGGACGTGGCCGAAGCCACCGACACGCAGGTGGCCATCCACTCCGACACGCTCAACGAATCGGGCTTTGTGGAAGACACCATTGCCGCCACAAAAGGCCGCAGCCTGTGCGCCTTTCACACCGAAGGCGCAGGCGGTGGCCACGCCCCCGACATCTTGCGCGTGGTGGGCGAAGCCAACTTCCTGCCCAGCTCGACCAACCCCACCATGCCCTACACCGTCAACACGCTCGACGAGCATGTGGACATGCTCATGGTCTGCCACCACCTCGACGCGGGCATCGCCGAAGACCTCGCGTTTGCCGAGAGCCGCATTCGCCGCGAAACGATTGCCGCCGAAGACATCCTGCACGACATGGGCGCCATCAGCATGATGAGCAGCGACAGCCAGGCCATGGGCCGCGTGGGCGAAGTGATCATCCGCACCTGGCAGGCCGCCTGCAAGATGAAAAGCCAGCGCGGCACATTGCCCGAAGACAGCGCCCGCCACGACAACTTCCGCGTCAAGCGCTACATCGCCAAGTACACGATCAACCCGGCCATTGCCCACGGCATCTCGCACATCGTCGGCTCGCTCGAAGTGGGCAAATGGGCCGACCTGGTGGTGTGGAAGCCGGCGTTCTTCGGCGTGAAGCCCGCGCTGGTGCTCAAGGGCGGCAGCATCGCGCTGGCCGCCATGGGCGACCCCAACGCCTCCATTCCCACACCGCAGCCGGTGCACTACCGCCCCATGTTCGGCAGCTTCGGCGACGCCACGGCGCGCAGCAGCCTCACGTTTGTGTCCAACGCCGCGCTGGCCGCGGGCGTGGGTGCGCGCTTCGGCCTGCAGAAAACGCTGTCTGCGGTGCAGGGCATTCGCGGCGTGACCAAGGCGCACATGGTGCACAACAGCCTGCTCCCCAAGATGGAGATCGATCCGCAGACCTACGCCGTGCGCGCCGACGGCGTGCTGCTGACCTGCGAGCCGGCCACGCGCCTGCCCATGACCCAACGCTATTTCCTCTTCTGAACCGCATGCTCCAAGTTTCCAAGTTGATCCCGCAAGGCAAGGGCCTGGCCACGCCGCTGGTGCAGCGCGCTGCGCGCCTCGTGCTGGACTGGGACATTCGCCAGAAAAGCCGCTTTGACGCCACCGCGTCCGACGAGCGCCAGGTGGGCGTGTTCCTGCCGCGCGGCACCGTGGTGCGCGGCGGCGATGTGCTCGTCACGCAAGACGGTTCGCTGTTGCGCGTGGAAGCCGCACCGCAGCCCGTGCTGCGCATCACGGCCTGCCCCGACCACCCCGCGCAGGACCAGGCCTTTGACCTCATGCGCGCGGCCTACCACCTGGGCAACCGCCACGTCCCCATCGAGCTGCAGCCCGACCACCTCAAGATCGAACCTGACCACGTGCTGGCCGACATGCTGCGCGCCATGGACCTGACAGTGGTGCCAGCGCGCGAGCCCTTCGAGCCCGAAGGCGGCGCGTATGGCGCTGCCGGTGCAGGTCATGGCCATGCGCATGGCGCGGGCCATGACCACGCTCACCACGACCACGGCCGCCCCCACTCGCACGGCCATGACCACGGCTGAGCCGGGCGCAGCGCGTTCGGCCGCCAGCCTGCTGCAGATCCTGTGGCTGGCCTCGCCGGCGTTGCCGGTGGGTGGCTTCTCTTACTCCGAAGGCCTCGAAGCCGCGGTGGACGCGGGCTTGGTGCACGACGAAGCCAGCGCGGCGGCTTGGCTCATCGACCAGCTGCATCTGGGCATCTCGCGCAGCGATCTGGCCGTGGTGGCACAAGCCATTCCTGCCTGGCGCCGGGGCGACCTTGCGCGCATCCACACACTGAACCACTGGGTGCTGCAAACCCGCGAGACGCTGGAGTTTCGTTTGCAGAGCGAACAGATGGGCCGCTCGCTGCTGGAGTGGTCGCGCCAGCTGGGCGAGCTGGGTGCGGGCGTGTTCGAGCAGCTGCAGGCCGCACAACTCAACCCGCCCACCTATCCCGTGGCCTGCGCCTGTGCGGCCGCCCGTGCCGACGCCAGCGAGCGCGACAGCCTGGTGGGCTATGCCTTCGGCTGGGCTGAAAACATGGTGCAGGCCTCCATCAAGTCGGTGCCGCTGGGGCAGAGCGCCGGGCAGCGCATGCTCGCGCGCCTGGCGCAACAGATTCCCGCCGCCGTGGACCACGCCATGGCCCTGCCCGACGACGCACGACAAGCCTTCGCCCCCATGCTGGCCATCTTGTCCGCGCAACACGAAACGCAATACTCTCGCCTCTTTCGCTCCTGAACCGCACCCCCCACGGAGACCCCATGACCGCCCTTCACCACATCCCGGATCGCACCAAGACGCTGCCCCCCCTGCGCGTGGGCATTGGCGGCCCGGTGGGCTCGGGCAAGACCACCTTGCTGGAAATGCTGTGCAAAGCCATGCGCGAGCAATACGACCTGATTGCCATCACGAACGACATCTACACCAAGGAAGACCAGCGCATCCTCACGGTGAGCGGCGCGCTGCCGGCCGAGCGCATCATGGGTGTGGAAACCGGCGGCTGCCCGCACACCGCCATCCGCGAAGATGCCTCCATCAACCTGGAAGCGATCGACCGCATGCTCGGCCAGTTCCCCAACGCCGACGTGGTGTTCATCGAAAGCGGCGGCGACAACCTTGCCGCCACCTTCAGCCCGGAGCTCAGCGACCTCACCATCTACGTGATTGACGTCGCTGCGGGCGAGAAGATTCCGCGCAAAGGCGGCCCCGGCATCACCAAGAGCGACCTCTTCGTCATCAACAAAACCGACCTCGCTCCCCACGTGGGCGCCGACCTGGAAGTGATGAAAGCCGACACCGCGCGCATGCGCCCGGACACCGCCCGCCGGCCGTGGGTGATGACGAACCTCAAGACGCTGGCCGGTGTGCAGGAAGTGGTGCGCTTCATCGAAACCCGCGGCATGCTGCGCACCGAAACGCGCGAACCTTTGCCCGCCTGAATCGCCAGCAGGCTAAAATCGCCCCCTTGCAATCGCTTGCGGAGACTTGGGTGAGCGGTTTAAACCAGCAGTCTTGAAAACTGCCGACCCGCAAGGGTCCGTGAGTTCGAATCTCACAGTCTCCGCCACATACAAAAACACCAACGGGCCCTTGAGGCCCGTTGGTGTTTGTGCACAGCGGATCAGAGACGCCATCCCGACGAGATGGCTTGGAAGGTCAGTCAGGTGCAACCAAGCCATCTCGCCAGGTGGGTCATCTTCACTGCTGGAGCATGCCCACGTTGGTGCCGTTGTTCACAGCGCGCAGACCGGCCTGGCGCACTTGCTCGGATTGCTGGGCGGTGGCGATCACGGGGTACTGGGCATCAGGCACGTTCACCAGGCCCAGGCGCTGCGCTTCGTTCAGCTCGGCCAGCACTTGTGCGCGGGTCTTCTCGAAACCGGCGGGCACTTCAAATTTCACAATGTCGGTGTCAGCCAGTTGGCCGGCATCGCGGGCAGCGCGGGCTTCAGCGACCACTTCAGCACGGGTCAGGCTGGAAGAGCCGGCGGGCACGTTGAAGGCCACGATGTCGGTGTCGGGCAGCTGGCCGGCGTCGCGGGCGGCAATCGCCTGGGCCTGCACTTCAGCGCGGGTCAGGGGCGCGTTCTGGGCCATGGCGGTGCCGGCAACGGCGGTAAGCATGAGGGGCAGGAGGATGCGGGTAGAGAGTTTCATGATGGTTCCTTGAGCAGTTGATGGAGAGACTTGTCAGCGCCGTTCTGTCCGGCACAGGAGAGACTTTAAAAACCGGGTCTGTCGTTTTCCGAACGTGAGAATTACGGATTCGTAATGCATAAAAACCCTCAGTTCCACGACAATCTGGGCTCGTGTGAGGCTGTTTCCAGCCCTTGTGTCCCACCCCACTTGCCCTCTCCCTTTCCATGCGCGTGCTGGTCATTGAAGACGAATCGAAGCTGGCGGACTACGTCAAGCGCGGTCTCTCCGAGGCCGGCTATACCGTGGACGTCGCACGCGACGGGATTGAAGGCCGCTACCTCGCACTGGAAGGCGACTACCAGCTCGTGGTGCTCGACATCATGTTGCCGGGCATCGATGGTTTCGGTGTGCTGGCCGCGCTGCGCGAAAAGCGCAACACGCCCGTGCTGATGCTCACCGCGCGTGATCGCGTGGAAGACCGCGTACAGGGGCTGCAAGCCGGGGCGGACGACTACCTCGTCAAACCGTTCGCCTTCTCTGAACTGCTGGCCCGCGTGGGCGCGTTGCTGCGGCGCGGCCCCGCCGCAGTGGCTGAAACCGCCACCACGCGCATGACGCTGTGCGACCTCGAGATGGACCTGCTCAGCCGCAAGGCCTGGCGCGCAGGACAACGACTGGACCTCACCGCCAAAGAGTTTTCGCTGCTGGCCTTGCTGGCGCGACGCAAAGGGCAAATCCTTTCGCGCACCACCATTGCCGAGCAGGTGTGGGACATGAACTTCGACTCGGACACCAACGTGGTGGAAGTCGCGGTGCGCCGGCTGCGCTCCAAGATGGACGACCCCTTCAAACCCAAGCTGTTGCACAACGTGCGCGGCATGGGCTACGTGCTCGAGGAACGCGCATGACCATCACCACCACGGCGTTGAACAACGCAGCGCCTGCGTTGCTCGACAAGCCGGTTGAAGCGCCGTGCACTTACTCCATTGGCCGACGGCTCTCGATCCTGCTCGCGGTGCAGACCGTGATCGGTCTGGGCGTGTTGCTGGCCTTCATCTATGGCGCCACCTCGATGCTCTTCGTGGCCAAGCACGAGGAAGAACTGCGCAGCTACACCAGCGTGCTGGTGGACGTGATGCGCGAGGCCGACAGCAGCGGTGGCGAAGCCGAAGTGAAGGCCAAGCTGGCATGGCTTGCCGAGCGCCGTCCGGGCACATTCGTTCAGGTGCAGCGCTCTGACGGCAGCGCGTTTTACCGCGATGCCGCGCCCACGTTTGACGTGACACACACGACGGCTCGCGGCATGGATTTCTCTGTGCCCACACAGACGAGCGGCGTGCTGCGGGGCAAGCTGGTTCTGGATTGCTCACAAGACGCCAAGACCGCCAAGCGCATGGCCTTGCTGCTCGTGGGCGCCGTGCTTGCGGGCGCCGCCCTGGTGGGCTGGGGCACTTTCTGGCGTGTGCGCTGCAGCTTGCGACCGTTGCTGGACCTCGCTGCACAGACCAAGGCGATTGATGCACGCCGCATGGGCCAGCGGCTGGCGCTGCCCGAGTCGGCCGAAGAGCTCCAGCCGCTCATCGATCAGTTCAATGGCTTGATGCACCGCGTCGAGCGCACCTACGCGCAGCTCGAAGGATTCAACGCCGATGTGGCGCACGAACTGCGCACACCGCTGGCCAACCTGATTGGCCACACGGAAGTCGCGCTCAGCCGAGAGCGCAGTGCGGCCGAGCTGGAAGACACCCTGCACTCCAATCTGGAAGAGCTGCACCGCATGGCTGCCATCGTCAACGACATGCTGTTCCTCGCGCAGGCCGACCGCGGTGTGAAAGCACGGCGCGGGGCACCTGTGAGCATGGCCGAACTGGTACGCCAAGTGGTCGAGTTCCACGAAGCTCCGATGGAAGACCGCGGCCTGAGCGTCGTCATCGAAGGCGACGCGAAGCTGCCGGTGGACGAGCCGCTGGTCAAGCGTGCTTTGTCCAACTTGCTGGGCAATGCGATCCGCTATGCAGACGAAGGCTCCCAACTCTGTGTGCGCATTGCGCGCGAAGTGGGTGGCGGTGGCATGCGCCTGTGGGTGGAAAACGCGGGGCCTTCGATCGATCCGGAGCACCTCCCGCGCCTGTTCGACCGCTTCTTCCGCGCAGACGCCGCGCGCTGTGAGATGGAGAAGCCGCACCACGGCCTGGGGCTGTCCATCGTCGCGGCGATTGCCCGCATGCACGACGGGCTTCCTGCGGCCGAGTCCAGTGGCGGCATCACGCGCGTGGGGTTCAGCCTGCAGGCAAAGGCTGCCGCCGCCTGACGCTCAGTCGGCCAGAAACAGTTCCTGCAGGTCGCTGAGGAAGTCGAAACCGCGCTCGGTCGGCCACACGCGGGTCGCGTCGCGTCCAATCAGGCCCTTGCGCTCCGCCTGCTCCAGCGCGGGTGCGATGGCAGACAGCGGCAGCCCGGTGCGCTCCATGAACTGCAGCAAGGTGAATCCTTCCTTGAGCCGCAGCGCATTCAGCATGAATTCGAACGGCAATGTCTTGCGCGTCACTTCATCGGCGCTCACCACCGCATCACCGGCCTGCGCCCGCTCCATGTACAGCCGAGGCTCGCGCACGCGCACCGGCCGGCCCACGCGGTGCGCGAAACTGAGTTTGCTGTGCGCGCCTGCACCAATGCCGAGGTAGTCACCAAACTGCCAGTAGTTCAGGTTGTGCCAGCACTGGTGCCCCGCGCGCGCGTAGGCCGAGACCTCGTAGCGCTGCAGACCGGCCTGCCCCGTCAACTCGGTGATCCGGTCCAGCATGTCCCAGGCCTCGTCTTCGGGCGGCAGCGTGGGCGGGTACTTGGCGAAGTAGGTGTTGGGCTCGAGCGTGAGGTGGTAGATCGAAATGTGCGGCGGTGCAAACGAGAGCGCCGTGCGCACGTCGGCCTCGCAATCGGCGAGCGTCTGGCCGGGCAGCGCATACATGATGTCGAGGTTGAAGGTGTCGAAAGCCTGCGCGGCTTCTTCCACCGCGGCCATGGCCTGGTCTCTGTCGTGAACCCGCCCCAGCGCCTTCAGGTGAACATCGTTGAAACTCTGCACGCCAATGGACAAGCGCGTCACCCCCGCCTCCCGAAACGCGCGGAAGCGGTCCTTTTCGAACGTGCCCGGGTTGGCCTCCAGCGTGATCTCGGCGTCCGCTTCCAGACGCAGCATGGCTCGCACATCGCCCAACAGGCGATCAATGGATGCGGGTGAGAACAGGCTGGGCGTACCTCCGCCAATAAACACGCTGTGGACCGTGCGCCCCCATATCAGCGGCAACGAGGCCGCCAGGTCTGCGCGCAGGGCATCCAGGTAGGCGACCTCGGGCAGCGTCTGACCCGGCTCCGCCGTGGCGCTCCATTCGTGCGAGTTGAAGTCGCAGTACGGGCACTTCTTGAGGCACCAGGGCAGGTGGATGTAAAGCGATAGCGGCGGCAGGCTCTGCAGCTGCAGGGTGCCGGGGCGCATCCAGTGGCGCACATCGTTCCAGGCGACTTGCGCTGGCGGTGCGGCCGCCAAGCGCCCCGCGGGCCACGACATCGGCACGCCAGAAGGTTCGCTCATGGGGCCGACGCAAACCAGCGCGCACGCATCAGCTCAAGCATCTGCTGCGCCGCGCGCCCCCGGTGGCTGTTGGCGTTCTTGACTTCGGTGGGCAACTCGGCAAAGGTTTTTCCGAACGCCGGCAGGTACATCACGGGATCGAACCCGAAGCCGTTGTCCCCGATGGGTTGCTGCGTAATGAGCCCAGGCGCGCGGCCTGTGGCCACAAGCGGCTCAGGGTCGTCGGCACTGCGCAGGGCCACCAGCGTGCTCACCAGCGCGGCACGGCGGTCCGTCACACCGGCCATTTGCTCCAGCAAGGCGCGCACATTGTTCTGGTCGCCCTTGTCGTAGCCGAATTGCGTCGCGTAGTACGCGGTGTCCACACCCGGCAAACCGCCGAAGGCCTCCACGCAAAGGCCCGCGTCATCGGCCAGCGCAGGCAGGCCGCTTTCGCGCGCGGCATGGCGGGCCTTCGCCAGCGCGTTCTCGATGAAGGTGCGATGCGGTTCAGGCGCCTCGGGAATGTTCAGGTCCGCCTGGCGCACCAGCTCCACACCGAGCGGTGCAAACAGCACCTGCAGCTCAGCGAGCTTGCCGGCATTGTTCGATGCCAGAACCAGCTTCATGGCTTCGACAAGCCCAGCGCCTGACGCTGCAAGGCCACCAGCTCGCTCACACCTTTTTCGGCCAGCCCGAGCAAGGCATCCATTTCGCGGCGCGTGAAGGCCGCGCCTTCGGCGGTGCCCTGCACTTCCACGTAGTGCCCTGCCCCGGTCATGACCACGTTCATGTCGGTGTCGCAGGCCGAGTCCTCCACGTACTCCAGATCCAGCAAGGGCTGTCCTTTCAGGATGCCCACAGAAATCGCTGCCACGTGGTCCTTGATCGGCGAGCTCACTAGCTTGCCCTCTGCAATCAGCCTGGCGACCGCATCGTGCGCCGCCACGAACGCGCCAGTGATGCTGGCCGTGCGCGTGCCACCATCGGCCTGGATCACGTCGCAGTCGAGCGAAATCGTGCGCTCGCCCAGGGCCTTGAGGTCGAACACCGCGCGCAACGAACGGCCAATCAAGCGCTGGATCTCCTGTGTGCGCCCACTCTGCTTGCCTTTGGCCGCTTCGCGGTCGCTGCGGGTGTGGGTGGCGCGCGGCAGCATGCCGTATTCCGCTGTCACCCAGCCTTCACCACTCCCGCGTTTGTGGGGAGGCACTTTTTCTTCCACCGATGCCGTGCACAACACCTTGGTATCGCCGAATTCAATCAGCACCGAACCCTCCGCATGGATGGTGTAGTGGCGGGTGATGCGCACAGGGCGCAACGCATCGGCGGCCCGTTGGCCGGGTCGGGACATATCGCTCATGGGAAACCTCGAAAGTTCAGGAATTGCGCTCGGCCGTGCGGCGGATCGCGGCATTGATCTCGGCGATCGATTTTTCAATAGCGGCGTCGTCCATGTCTTCAATGGACGGGTCGGGAATGCCCGACTGAATGGTGGAAGCGAAAACGCCGTCGTCGATGTCTTCGGTGGACACGCGCGTGGACTGAAATTCGTCGGCCGTCTCCCACTCCATGGCCAGTACGGTGACGTTGTCGCATCGCGGCCCGCCACGCTTGAGCGCCATTTCCACCAGCTCAGGCACGGCCTGCTCCAAAGGTCGCTTGGACAGCTCGGAGGTGATCTCCTCATCGCTGACCGTACCCCACAGCCCGTCCGAACACAGCAGCACGCGGTCACCCTGCATCAGGTGAACGGGTCCCGAGAGATCAAACACCGGTTTGGCCGGTGAACCCAGGCAGGTGAAGAGAATGTTGCGGTTGATGTGGTCCGTCGCACGGCCCAGATGCTGCTGCTGCTCCATGTAGGAGTGATCGCGCGTTCGCGTCAGCATCTCGCCATGGCGCACGACATACAGCCGTGAATCGCCGCAGTGCACCCAATGCACGTGGTTGCGCTCCATCACGGCAGCGACCAACGTCGTCCGCGGCGTATCGAGCATGCCTTTTTCGGCCGCGTAGCGAATGATCTGATGGTGCGCGGCCATCAAGGCGCTGGACAGAAACTCCGGCACCTCGCGAACCGTCGGGTTCGCCGCCTTCTGGAAGTACGCAGAAAACGTCTGCAAGGCAAGCTGGGCCGCCATGGCCCCTTCCGGGTGTCCACCCATGCCGTCGGCCAGCACGAACAGGCCGGACTCGCGGGTATAGGCATACCCCATTCGGTCTTCGTTTCGCTCCCGCCCGCCTTGGCGGCTGATCTGGTAGACCGAAAACTTCATCGAAACTTGGTGGCCGCGTTGGTGGACTTGCGCAGCGACTTCTTGTTGTCGGACACGATGTTGTCGAACTGCAAGCGCATTTTTTCAGCGACCGTGAGCTTGGTGTAGCTGCGCTCGGTTTCGCGGCTCAGCTCCTTCTGCAGCGCAAAAACCGACTGCGGGCGCGACAACGGGTCGAGCGACATGCACCACTCCACCACCTCGATGAGGTTGTCCGAATACACACCGCGCAGACGCGAGAGCGCAAGCGAAAGGCGGTCCTTTTCCAGACGCTGAGGCGCATCGTTGGGCGGATAGCCCTGCATGCTGGCGTAGATACAGGCGCCAATGGCGTAGATATCGGTCCAGGGGCCCATGGAGGAGTCACGCCGGTACATCTCCGGCGCGGCGAAACCTGGCGTGTACATCGGCCGGATGAAATTGCCTTCTTTGCTCAGCACCTCGCGCGCCGCGCCAAAGTCGATCAACACCGAGCGGTTGTCGTCGGTCACGAAGATGTTGGCGGGCTTGATGTCCAGGTGCAGCATCTTGTGCTGGTGGACGATGCGCAGGCCGCGCAACACTTCGTCGTAAAGCGACCGGATGGTCGACTCGCGGAACACCTTCTGCTTCTTCAGCTCGCGCGCGGTGATGATGAACTCCTGCAGGGACGCACCCTCCAGAAAATTCATGACCATGTAGACCGTCTCGTTCTCGCGGAAGAAATTGAGCACGCTCACCACCGACTGGTGAGAAATTTGAGCCAGCGCGCGGCCTTCCTCAAAGAAACTCTTGAGCCCCAGCCTGTAGAGCGAGAGCTTTTCCGGCTGCACCTGGGGCAGCAACTCGCCGGGACCACGTGAAGCCAGCGACGACGGCAGGTATTCCTTGACGGCCACCTGCTGGCCTTCGGTGTCCACCGCGAGGTACACCACTCCAAAACCACCGGCCGCCAACTTTCGAACAATGCGATAACCACCGATCACGGTGTCCGGTGGCAGCGGTGCGGGTTTGACCTTTGACATAATTCGGATGGTTTCCGGAACGCCTCGTTTTGGACCACTCACCCTGATGGGCAAAGTTCAATGCCAGTTTACAGCATGACCGGCTACGCCACGGCCCATTCCGGAGGGTCCGCAGCCCCGGCCAGCGGCGAATCCAGCCGCGACTCGCAGCCCGGCGTGGGCCTGGAAATCCGCTCGGTCAACAGCCGCTTTCTCGACCTCACCTTCAAATTGCCAGACGACCTGCGAGCCACCGAGCCGGCTCTGCGAGAACTGCTGGGATCACGACTCAAGCGCGGGAAGGTCGAAGTGCGCGCCTGGATTGAAGGCAGGTCAGACACCGTGCCGCGCCAGCCGAGTGCGCTGGATCTTCAGAAGCTCGTCGGACTGCAGGACAACGTACGCGCCTGGCTGCCCACCGCCACCCCATTGAGCGTAGCGGAGGTGCTGCAACTCACGTCACGCCAGCAAGGCAACCCCGGCGAACTCAACAACGCCCTTGTCAGCCTGGCGCAAACAGCGCTTGACGCATTGACGTCTGCCCGGGAACGCGAAGGCAAACGGCTGAGCGCCATGCTGCTGGACCGCCTGAGCCAGCTGCGGCAGCTGGCCAAGGACGCCCAACCCCTGATTCCCCAGCTGGTCGCACAACAGCGCCAGCGCTTCATCGACCGCTGGAACGAAGCCCTGGGTGCCGGCGGTGCCAGTGCGGCACTGGGGAGCAGCATCACGTCCGACATGGCCCAGGACCGCGCGCTCACGGAAGCGACGGCCTTCGCCATCCGAATCGACGTGGCGGAGGAACTCACCCGCCTCGACTCGCATTTGACTGAAATCGAGCGCCTGCTCAAAAAAGGCGCTGAAGTGGGCAAGCGACTGGACTTCCTCATTCAGGAGTTGCACCGCGAGGCCAACACGTTGGGCTCCAAGTCCTCCCACCTCGAACTCACGCGCATTTCCGTGGACATGAAAGTCCTCATCGAACAGATGCGCGAGCAGGTCCAGAACATCGAATAAGCATGGAATACCCAGGAAATCTTTTTGTCGTCGCCGCCCCCAGTGGAGCGGGCAAGTCCAGCCTCGTCAAAGCGCTGATGGAGCTCGACTCCCGTGTGGTGCCGTCGGTGTCGCACACCACCCGCGCGCCCCGGGGCCAAGAGCTGCACGGGCGCGAGTACTACTTTGTAAGCAAAGAGACTTTCGACCAGATGGTCATTCAGGGCGCGTTCATGGAATGGGCCATGGTGCATGGCAACCGCTATGGCACCTCGAAGATGGCGATCGAACAGCGCATGGCACAGGGCGCCGATGTGGTTCTGGAAATCGATTTCCAGGGCGCCATCCAGGTCAAGCGCATTTTCCCCAACGCAGTGCTGATCTTCATCTTGCCGCCCAGCTGGGAAGAGTTGCGCTCGAGGCTGGAGAGGCGGGCAGAAGACACGGCCGAGGTGATCGAACTGCGGCTGCAGAACGCCGCCAGCGAGATGGCGCACGCCAAAGAATTCGACTTCGTTATAATCAATGAGTTGTTCGAGCGGGCCCTGTTTGATCTCAAGGCCATCGTCCATGCCCAGCGGCTCAAGTTCTCCGCCCAGCGTATTGCCCGCAGCGATACTTTCAAAGCGCTCAACATCCTCTGATTCATCGCCCATTTCCCGGAGCCCGTCCATGGCACGCATTACCGTCGAAGATTGTCTGGAAAAGATCCCCAACCGCTTTCAACTCGTGCTGGCAGCCACTTACCGCGCTCGTATGTTGAGCCAAGGGCATGCACCCAAGATCGAGAGCAAGAACAAGCCCGGCGTGACCGCGCTGCGAGAAATTGCCGACGGCAAGATCGGCCTGGAAATGCTCAAGAAAGTCCCTCTCTGAGTCGCAGGACTTTCTCGCCCGAAGAAGGCACCGCTTGGCGGTGCTTTTTTTTCGCTTGTGCCCGCCACAGGCCGACACCTTGCACAGACTCTGTGCACCGTGCCAGCGGGTCGCAGCGTCTCGCGCTAAAGTACGCCCATGATGACCGAGGCCGATAACGGCACCCTTTTGCCCACAGCCGAACAGGCGCATCCGGCCGCGAGTGCCGCTGCAGCCAGCTTTGCTGCGCTCCTGGGAAAGCTGGAATACCTGGGCGCGGCGGACATCGAACACATTCGCCAGGCATACCGGTTTGCCGACGAGGCGCATCTGGGGCAGCTGCGCAAGAACGGCGACCCCTACATCACGCACCCCATTGCGGTGGCCGCGCAGTGCGCCGAATGGAAACTGGATGCGCAGGCGCTGATGGCGGCCCTGATGCACGACGCCATTGAGGACTGCGGTGTCACCAAGGAAGAGCTGGTAGAGCGCTTCGGCGCACCGGTTGCAGAGCTCGTGGACGGCCTGACCAAGCTGGAGAAGCTGGAGTTCGACACGCGGGAACAGAATCAGGCCGAGTCCTTTCGCAAGATGCTCCTGGCGATGGCGAAAGATGTGCGGGTCATCCTGATCAAACTGGCCGACCGCACGCACAACATGCGCACCATGGGTGACATGCCGCGCTCAAAGTGGCAGCGCATCAGCAGCGAAACCCTGGAAATCTACGCGCCCATCGCGCACCGCCTCGGTCTGAACTTTACCTACCGCGAACTCCAAGACCTCGCGTTCCGGTTCCTGCACCCGTGGCGCTACGAGGTGCTTTCGAAAGCGCTGAACAAGTCTCGCAATCGCCGCCGCGATCTCATCTCGCGAGTACAGCGGGAAGTCGAAGCCGAATTCGTGCGCCACGGCATGAGCGTGCGCATCATGGGCCGGGAGAAAACGCTTTACTCCGTCTATCGCAAGATGGACAGCAAGCACCTGTCGTTTTCCCAAGTGACGGATATCTACGGCTTTCGAATCGTCCTGCCCGAGCTGACCGATTGCTACACCGGCCTTGGCGTGCTGCACCAGCTCTACAAACCACTTCCCGGCAAGTTCAGGGACTATGTCGCGATTCCCAAGGTCAACGGTTATCAGTCGCTGCACACGACGCTGATCGGCCCCTTCGGCACCAACATCGAGTTCCAGCTGCGCACGCACGCCATGGACGTCGTGGCGGAATCGGGCGTGGCCGCCCACTGGCTCTACAAAGCCAGCGAGCCCAACAGCGACACCTCGCAGCGCCTGGGCACACAGTGGCTGCAGTCGCTGCTGGACATCCAGCAGGAGACGCGTGACGCCGCCGAGTTCTGGGATCACATCAAGATCGACCTCTTTCCAGACGCCGTCTACGTGTTCACGCCGAAGAGCAAGATCATGGCCCTGCCGCGGGGTGCGACGGTGATGGACTTTGCCTACGCCATCCACAGCGATGTCGGCAACCACACGGTGTCTGCCAGGATCAATGGCGAGCAACGCCCGCTGCGCACCGAGCTCGCGAACGGCGATGTGGTGGAAATCGTCACCGCCGACAAGGCTGAGCCCAATCCTGCATGGCTGTCGTTCGTCAAAACAGGTCGAGCGCGCTCCAAAATTCGGCACCACCTCAAAACAGTGGCACAGGAAAAGTCGCACGAACTGGGTGAACGCATGCTCAGCCAGGCACTCCGGTCCGAAGGCATTGCGACTCTGCCCTCTGAAGAGGGCCCGTACCACGCCACCTGGGAAAAACTGCTGCGCTTCACGGGCAACAAGGCCCGCGATGAACTTCTGTCCGACATCGGCATGGGCAAGCGCATTGCCAGCATGGTGGGGAAGAAGCTGGCGGTGCTGCTGGCCGAAACGGGGCTCAAGCCCGACGCGCTCCTGATCAGCACCGAACGCTACGCCAGTGGGAAGGACGAGTCGGCATCGCAGGGTGTCGTCACGCTCGATGGCAGCGAAGGTGTTTCCGTGCAGTACGCGCCTTGTTGCAAACCGATTCCTGGCGATCGCATCGTTGGCTACCTGGGGCGCGGCGAAGGCTTGGTGGTGCACGCAGAAGACTGCCCGACCGGCAAGCGCCTCTTGCTGCGGGATGGCGAACGGTTCCTGGAAGTGGAGTGGGCAGACGAGCCCGTGCGCTCCTTCGACACCACCGTGGTCGTGACGGTCACCAACGGCAAAGGGGTGCTCGCGCGGGTGGCCTCCAGCATCGCGGCGGCCGAGGCCGATATCACCCATGTGGACATGGGCGATGAGCCTGCGCAAACTGCGACAGACATCCGGTTTTCGGTGGCCGTGCGCGACCGGCAGCACTTGGCCGACGTTCTGCGAAGTCTCAAGCGCACCACGTCGGTCCTGAAGGCTCAGCGCTACAAGCCCTGACCCACGTCACGCACGGGAATCTGGCGCCGGGTAGGACACTTCAAGGACTTCAAGTTCTTGGGCACCGCCAGGCACGACCAAACGCACGACATCGCCAACACGCGCCTTGAGCAACGCGCGCGCCACCGGCGATATCCAGCTGATCTGCCCCTGCGCGCTGTCGGCCTCGTCGACCCCCAGGATGGTGACCCTGGTGTTGTGCCCAGTTTCATCCGCATAGGTGACGGTGGCACCGAAAAAGACTTGGTCGCCCCCATGGTGCAGGGAGGGATCGACCACTTCGGCGATCTCGAGCCGTCGCGTCAGAAAGCGGATTCGGCGATCGATCTCCCGCAGACGCTTCTTGCCGTAGAGGTAATCGCCATTTTCAGAGCGATCGCCGTTGCTGGCTGCCCAGTGCACGATCTCGACGATTTTCGGCCGCTCGTCATCGATCAGGGAAAACAACTCACTGCGCAGACGTTCGTAGCCGTGTCTCGTGATGTAGTTCTTGCCGCCGGGGGCCGGTGCAACGGACGACGACAGGTCGTCATCCTCGTCCGAGTCGCTCTCGCGGGTGAATGCTTTGCTCATGCTGCACACCTTCAGCGGAAAAGAAAAAACCCGCAGCTTTTGGCTGCGGGTTTTTATATGGTGCGGCTGGCAGGAATTGAACCCACGACCCCTTGGTTCGTAGCTACCAGATCATCTGTAAGTTGTTGATTTATATTGATCCTGTGATCGCTCATCGTACCAAAACTACCCTGTTTAGACATGTATTTCAGAGCCCAGTCCCGCAAAAGTCCCGCAGAGAAATTGCGTGCGACGTCACATCGATCAGTTTCTGCGACCGGGGCGCGGGAGCTTTCTGGAGTGTAGGCGGGCGAATGGGTGAGGCTCTGTGGCCACAACATTGCGACCGCTTCTCCGGGTTCGGTCGAACGATAGAACGCGGTAACTATATCTTATCGAAGCCTATTTATGGACTTTCGGAAGAGGGGCTTCGGGCCCAGATCAGTTACTCCAACAGCAATCGCGCTGCTAGTTCAAGCCCCGACACATCCTCTGCACTGAACAAGGACATTGCCTCCCATGCCCTGACTTTAAGGATCGGGTTCGTCAAGCACGTACCCCATACCACGCACTGTTCTCAACAGCTTTGAGTCGAATTCGTCGTCAATTTTTGACCTTAGCCGGCCAACTGCAACCACTATTACGTTGCTCTCGCAGTCGAAGTTGATGTCCCACATGAGCGAAGCAATCAACGACCGAGGCAACACTTCACCACGACGTCTCATAAACAGCTCGAGAAGTCCGAACTCCTTAGTGGTTAGGTCCAGCAAACGACCAGACCTCGACGCCTTTCTACGCACTAGGTCCAACTGCAAGTCAGCCACTTGAAGCGTGGTGGACTCCTGGGACTGAGCACCTCTGCGGAGGACAGTCTTGATGCGCGCCAAGAGCTCCGAAAACGAAAATGGCTTCGCTAGGTAGTCATCAGCGCCCAACTCTAGCCCTTTCACGCGGTCCTCGATGCTGTCTCTCGCAGTCAAGTACAGCACAGGCAGGTGAGGCTTCTTCCGCCTCAAAGAGCGAAGGACCGACCAGCCATCGATTCCTGGCAAGTTCACATCCAACAGAACGAGATCGTAGTCGCCCTCCGTAGCTTCAATCAAACCGTCGATGCCATCACGCATCAATTCAGTGTAGTAGCCGGCCTCTCTAAAACCCTGCTTCAGGTACTCGCCCGATTGGACTTCATCTTCCACTATGAGTATCTTCATATTGCAACTGTCTCCAAGGGCGACAGTTTGGCAGTTGAAGGACGCCAATCTCAGAGATGACGAACATGTAATTCAGCTGACACTACGCCAGGTAATGACGACGATGCAGTTGCTCTCACAGTCCGGAGAGCGAGAGGTGCACACAAGGCCAGCCGCTCAGACGAGCCGCTGCTGTTGATGTACGGCCTCCATCGCTACGACTCATGGCCTTGGCAAGTGCCAAGACCATGAGCGACACGTTATGTCGGTTGGTGCGAAGAGGGAGGCAAAACGGGAGAAGCCAACACATCTTCAGCTTCATCTTCTTCTCGCCGATACACCAGCCGATATAGGACCGGTAACACCAGCAACGTCAGTGCAGTTGATGACAAGATACCTCCAATCACAACTGTTGCCAGAGGGCGCTGCACCTCTGCACCGGTGCCGGTTGCAATGGCCATGGGGACGAAGCCAAGCGAAGCCACCAAGGCTGTCATCAGCACCGGACGAAGTCGCGTCAAAGCGCCTTCGAAAATAGCGTCATCCAGTCTCGCGCCACCCTCCCGGAGGTTTCGGATAAACGAAATCATCACCAGCCCGTTCAGCACGGCCACGCCAGACAACGCGATAAACCCGACTGCGGCTGAGATAGATAGTGGAATATCCCTTAGCCAAAGCGCGAGGATGCCGCCCGTAAGCGCAAAGGGAATTCCGGTAAACACGATGAGTCCGTCTCGCACGTTGCCGAACATGGCGAATAGCAGAACGAACACCAGGAGAAGTGCTACTGGGACCACGATTTGCAAGCGCTTCGTCGCAGACTGAAGATTCTCGAACTGTCCACCCCACGTGGTCCAGTACCCAGTGGGAATGACCACCTTCTCCTTCAGGGCGGCTCCGGCCTCCTCCACGAACGAGCCCAAGTCGCGCCCACGCACATTGGTGCTCACGACGATTCTTCGCTTTCCGTCCTCTCGGCTGACCTGGTTTGGTCCGGGTGCCAAATCAAGTGTCGCCAACTCTGAAAGAGGGATAAAGCTCACACGAGTGCTTCCGTCCGCCTGTGGGGCCGCCGGGAGCGTTACTGGGAGACGACGGATCGATTCCAGGTCCCCTCGCATCCTCTCGGGCAGTCGTACAACGATGTCGAATCGGCGATCGCCCTCAAAGAGGGTTCCAGCATTACGCCCACCAATGGCGGTAGCAATGGTGTCTTGGATGTCTCCCACATTGACGCCATAACGTGCCGCCTTGCTTCTGTCAATGTTGATGGAGAGCATAGGCAGACCGGTGGTTTGCTCTACGTTCACCTCGCTCGCCCCATTGATAGAACCAAGAACCTCTGCGATTTCCTGGGCCGTTTTGTTCAGCACATCCATGTCGTCGCCGAACACTTTCACAGCCACGTCCGCGCGCACGCCGGAGATCAACTCGTTGAAACGAAGTTGAATCGGCTGTGAGAACTCGTAGTTGTTGCCCGGGATTTTGCTCACCCTCTCTTGGACAGCTTCAACGAGCTCTTGACGCGTCCGCTTAGGACTTGGCCATTGGTCCTCAGGCTTCAACATCACATATGCGTCGGAGATGTTTGGCGGCATAAGATCTGACGCGATTTCGGCGGTACCTGTGCGGGCAAACACGCGCTCAATTTCAGGAAACTCTGCCACCAAAGTGCGCTCAATTTGCTGCTGCATCTGGACAGACTGAGACAGACTGGTGCCTGGAATTCGCAGCGCCTGGATAGCGAAGTCGCCCTCGTTAAGGCTGGGTATGAACTCACTGCCCAAGCGAGTTGCCAAAAGTCCCGACAGCACAACGGCCACAGCTGCAGCGGTCAGAACAACGGCCCTCGCGCCCATGGCACGTTTGAGCAGCGGGTGGTAGGCGCGACGAGCCCAGCCCATGAGACGATTTTCCTTTTCGCCGACGTTGTTGCCGATGAACATGGCGACAGCTGCTGGGATAAAGGTGATGGAGAGAATCATGGCACCAAGGAGCGCGATTACGACTGTCAGAGCCATCGGATGGAACATCTTCCCCTCCACGCCGGTAAGTGCGAAGATGGGCAGATAGACGACCATGATGATTAGCTGGCCGTAGAGCAGTGGCCTGCGAGCCTCCTGAGATGCAGCAAACACTTCATGGAATCGCTCCACCTTTGTCAGCGGACGTCCATAGCGCTCTTGCGCATGCGCCAGGCGACGAATGCAGTTTTCCACAATCACCACGGCGCCATCGACGATGATGCCGAAGTCAAGCGCCCCCAGACTCATCAGGTTGGCGCTCACCTTCTGATTCACCATCCCGGTGAAGGTGAAGAGCATCGAGAGCGGAATGACCAGCGCGGTCAGCAACGCAGCTCGGATGTTGCCCAAAAAGAGGAACAACACCGCGATGACGAGCACGGCACCTTCAAACAGGTTCTTCTTGACCGTGGAGATTGCCTTGTCCACTAGAACTGTTCGGTCATAAACAGTAATCGCGTGTACGCCCTCTGGAAGATTCTGATTAATCTCCTCCATCTTCTTCGCAACAGCTTGGGCGACAGTTCGGCTGTTCTCGCCCAATAGCATGAACACCGTGCCCAGCACGACTTCGCGACCGTTATCCGTGGCTGCGCCAGTTCTCAAGTCCTGGCCAATTTCGACCTCAGCAACGTCGCGGATTCGCACCGGGGTTCCACTGTTGTTCGCCAAAACGACATTGCGGAGATCCTCAAGGCTGCCGACTTGCCCAGGCGCCCGAATCAGATACTGCTCGCCACGTCTCTCGATGTAGCCGGCGCCCACGTTGGCGTTATTACGCTCAAGAGCTTGAACGACATCAGGCAACGTCAACCCGTAGGCCAACAAACGCTCCGGTATCGGAGCAACCTGGAACTGTCTCTCAAAGCCGCCGATAGAGTTAATCTCAGTCACACCCGGCACATTGCGGAGTTGCGGTTTGATGATCCAATCCTGAATCACACGAAGGTCGGTCGGCGTATACGGTTTGCCGTCCGCATTCTTCGCTCCTTCTTCAGCCTCCACCGTCCAGAGGAAGATTTCACCCAAGCCGCTGGATATTGGCCCGACAGCTGGGTGGACGCCTTCTGGCAGAGAGCTGACCGCACCCTGCATCCTCTCGTTCACCAACTGGCGTGCGAAGTAGATGTCGGTGCCGTCCTTAAAGACCACGGTGACCTGCGATATGCCATAGCGCGAGATGGACCGTGTTTGTTGAAGGCCAGGGAGCCCGGCCATGACGGTCTCAATCGGGAACGTGACGCGCTGCTCTGTCTCAAGAGGCGAGTAGCCAGGTGCAGCCGTGTTGATTTGCACTTGGACATTGGTGATGTCCGGCACGGCGTCAATGGACAACCGTTGGAAGTTGTACACGCCGAGTCCAACCATTCCCAGCACGGCCAACATAACCAGCCATCGTTGTTCGATGGCGAAGCGGATGATGCGTTCAAACATAGTGGGCGACCTTTAGTGCGCGTGCGTCGCCGAGCTCTTGCCCTGCTCAGACTTGACGACGAAGCTGCCGTCTGCGGCATAGGACTCACCAGCCTTCAGGCCATCCAGAATCTCAACCCGCTGACCATCAGTGCGCCCGACACGCACAGCTTTCGCGACAAAGCCGCCTTCAACCTTGGTGAAGACCGAAGTCTTGTCTTCCACGGTTTGAAGCGCGTTTGCATCGACTGTTATCGCCGATGCCTTGTCATTGTCATTCGTAAGCACCTCGACGGTTACGAAGAGCCCAGGCCGCCAAGCGCCCTGCGGGTTGCTCAGTTCAACACGAGCAGGTGCCGTTCGAGTTTGAGCACCAATCAGCGAGCCAACAAACGCAATCTTTCCATCCGCAACAGCATCTGCGGCGTCAGCTTTTACTCGTACACGCTCCCCGACTCGAACCTTGGCAAGGTCACTTGCACCCACGCTCATCTCAGCCCACACCGTTGAAAGGTCGGACAAGGTGAACACGTTTGCGTCCTCGCGTACGGCCTCGCCGATAGCGATGTGCTTTTCCACGACCATCGCATCAAACGGCGCCCGCAGCTCAACTCGACCTAGAGCACCGGAACCTGCTGATGCCCCAAGTGTTCGCAACTTCTGAGTGGCATTTGCCACTGCAATCTCTGCCTCACGCAAGGCTTGTCGGGCTTGCAGGACATCCTGTTCCGGCGATATCTTCTGCTGCCAAAGTGTGTTTTCGCGTTCGTATGTCGTCTGTGCAAGTTCACGACGCTTCGTTGCCGCTTGGAGCTCAGACCTAACTTCCGAAACGGCAGAGCTAGAAATCACCGCCAAGACTTGGCCTCGAGACACCTTCTGCCCGAGATTTGCGCTCACACTCTCAACGACCCCAGCTGCTCGCGGAACGATGTGCGCGGTTCGGTCCTCGTTAAATCGAATCTCTCCAGGGAGCTGCAACGTGGTACGAATCACAGCAGCAGCACTTTCCTTAATCACGATACCGGCTGCCTTCACCTGCTCGTCCGTCAGAGCCACCTTTTCCTCATCCTCCTTGTGCGCCTCTTCGCTTGCTCCGGACGGTGACTTGCCCTGCTCGGCAGAGTTGCTGGAGCCAGCTTCTTTGACTCCTCCTTTGCTAGCACCCTCTTCGACGTGTGAGCTTTCTTCTCCATGGCCATGGCCATCGCTTTCGCCGTGGCTCTCTCCACCTCGCAGGATTAGAGCTCCTCCGATTGCGCCCAGCACCAGGATGATGGCGATGATGATGAGCTGCTTTTTCTCAGGTCTTGCATTCATAGGTGATTTGGTGGCCATGGCAGATTCAGTTCAGAGTGTTGTTTCCAAGGAGCCGAGCGACATCTGCTGCCGCTCGATGAGATTCGCCTAGCGAGCGCAGGTACTGGGACCGAGCCTGGAGCAAAGTACGTTGTGCATCGAGAACGTCGAGGTATTCGAACTTTCCGAGCTCAAAACCTTGCGTGGCGGCGTTGAAGGCGAGCTGTGCACTGGGAAGGATTTCCGCACTGACTGCGGCCACCTCTTGTGAGGCGATTTCCATTCGCTGCCTTGCAATCGCGAGATCCGCTCGCAACCGCAACTCAAGTGCCCTCGCGTCGTCTTCCGACTTGTCCCTCAGTCGGAGCGACTGGATGATGTTTCCGCGATTGGTGTCAAACACGGGCAGGGGAATCGAAACCCCAACGATGGCCGTCGAGCGACCGTCCTGCTGAGAACGCTGCATGCCGAGGCTTACGGCTATGTCTGGCTTCCTCTTTGCCTGTTCAAGGTCCGCAAGTGCTGACAGTCGACTGGTCTCCAGTCGAGCTTGTCGCATCGTCGGTGAGTTCTCCACGCGAGCCTGCAGAACGTCGATTGGAGGGAGTGTCGGAAGAAGCAAAGCGTTTCCGTCCAACGCGTCGAAAGGCATCCCGCCAGCCAACAGCGCACGCAACTCTTGAAACTGCGCTGCCAGCTCACCCTGAGCCTGGACAAGCTCGAGGCGTACGTTAGCCTCTGCGACCTTCGAGCGCGTCTCCTCCAAAGGAGACACCTTCCCAGCCTGGACGCGCTTGGACGCAGCCTGGCTGCCAGAGCGAGCGATGTTCAGAGACTCTTGCGCCAACCTCACACGCTCCTGCGATAGAAGCGCAGATAGGAATGCGGCTGTGACGTCTGCCTTCAATTGAGCTTCAGTCGCCTCGCTCCTAACGCGAATTGCTTCCAGCGCCCGCTCCGCCGCAGCAACTCTCGCTGAGCGTTTTCCTCCAAGCTCCAGTGGCTGGCTCAAGGTAACTGTTGTGCTACGCATACCGGAGCGGAGGTCCTCCACTTCCAGGTCAAGCGACGGGTTTTGATAGACCCCCGCCTGCGTGAGCGCGCCTTGAGCAGCATCTATCTCACGTCTGGCAGCGGATAACGTAGGGCTGTTGTCGATTGCGGCCTGCAGTGCCGCACCCAAAGTCAGCGGCTGAGACGCTTGAGTGGGGGACGCTACTCCTACTGATGGGGCGCTAGTGGGAGCGACTTGCTGCGCGTTCGCTCCGAATCCGACGAGCATCGCAAGCCCCAGGGCGAGCGACATGGGTTTCCTGGTCATTTGGCTTCTCCCGTTGACCTAAATATCAATGAACGAATCGAGGCAGCACGGCAGTGCTCTGCTAGTTGCACAAGCAAGTGACGCAAAGTCGTGGTGGCCATCAGATGAATCTCGGTCCTGGTGCTCAACTGGCCTAAAGCTGCTCAAGCGGTGGGGTACCGCTTCTTCGAAGCAAGTTTTTTCGACAGCTCAGCCTTGAAATGGTCTGAGCACGTCGCTTGGCCAAGAAGACCTGTTACCGGCGATAAAGCTGGTTTCTAGCCACGTAAACGCGGTAGTCCTTGGCAACGAAACCCGAAGGAGCAAACTGCTTCAGGTTCCAAGACCGACCATCAAGGCCGTTGAAGGTCCAAGAAAACGTCTTCCCGCCTGCACCCTGAAACAAGATGGTTTCGCCATATGTGACAGTGGCGGACTTCGTGGAAATCACATCTATCACGCGTGCGTTCTTTGCTTCCACAGCAAGTTGTCCATAAGGAGACTCGCCACTACGAAGCGTGTCTGCCGAAGCAGCAGATGTCAGAAGAGAAGACGATGCAAGGGTTAACGCCGTAAGCACGACTTGAAGTGTTTTCATCAGGGCCTTAGAGTCGGTCGGAACAGGAGCCAAAGTTCTCTTTTGGCACTGACGGAACTGTAGAACTGCCATCTCCACAGTTCGAAAACCGGTAAATGACAAATCAGTCATATTGGGTGTGCATCGGCGACAGAAGAGCTCGTGAGACTCTTCAGGGGCAGCCATGAGACTGCAGCCCAAGAAGCAATCACAGGGGGCATGTGAGCAGACCTTCGCTCTTCCCCTGACGGCCTTGCTAGCTGCTAGCTATTGCGCTTTTTGAGCAGTGGCAACTGGTTCATGCGCTGATTCTCGGGTGGCTTGCAAGCTACTCAAAGATTGGATGTCGAGTGCAGCAAATCTCACACGACCGCAGTCGCGGCGGATTGACCGAGTACCAATGGTCCACCCAGTTATGCGCGTCGCTTCTGCACCCAGAATTGATACATCCCAACAAAGGTTTGGGGATTTTCTGTTTCGAATTGGTGCCACATTCCCAAGTCGTGAACAGAGTCATCATCAGGAAACCGTGCTTGGAATTTTCGAAGTACCTCTGGCTCAACATGCATGCCTACGAAGTCGAGCGACAGCTCATTCAGCAGCGCATCTATAGCGAGTAAGTTTGTGCGGTGCTCTTGCGCATGGAATAGCAAGTCGCGGCATGCACTCAAGCCGTAGAAGTCGCCGAACGCGGTGAGGTGACTCAGTGCCTCCGGACAATCTGTCCCCATGATTGCCGCGCGACATTCTCTAATACCTTGTGCAGTAGCGAGATAGCCATGATGAGCAATAAATTGCCGCGCGGCGACTACTGGAGCGCGCGCTGCTTCGCTGTACAGGCCGAGCAACATGAGTCCGCCTGGACGTAGCATTTGGAGTAGTGCTCGCCATCCCGCCGCTGGGTCAGCCAAATGATGAAGCACACCTACGGACTCGATGAGGTCGAAGCGTCGGTTGAGCGACGATAGTTGCAGAATGTCGGCTTGGGCGTACTCGACGTTGCATTGACCGAGCTCATGAGACTTGCGCATCGCATAGGCGAGGCTGCTAGCACTTAAGTCAATCGCAAGCACTCGCGAGTCGCTATATGCGCTTGCGCTCTCAGTTGAGTGACGACCGCTTCCGCATCCCGCAATAAGAACGTCGACCGTACCGATTCTGCTCATTGGTTGAAACCGTGCGTGCGGAATCTGCATGCGCAGCCGGTCTTCCAACGCGAGTGGGACGGGAAACAAAGAGGAGCGGACCCAGCGCGGGTAAGGGTTCTCTTCGTACTGTTGCTGAACCTTGCTCGACGAGTCTTGGTCTATCGCTGTTATTTTTGGAAGGACCGAGCGCCAATTGAGCTCCTGCCTCACTTCATCAATTTGCTGACGTATCACCGAACGCAGCGAATCAGACCAGGCATGTTCCCTCAGAGCGTCTACAAATGGCAGATTGCACAGAGGTAGATAGCTAGCAAGCGCGAGCATGACTTGTGCCAACGGCATTCGACCCGATTCGATAGCGAGACTCGCATGCTTCAGTAGCTCTTCGACCTTCTCGCTTTCTTCTGGGTGCACGAGCCAAGAGTATTCATTCACAAAGCACTGCTGTGCTAGGGCGGAACGCAAGCTCAGCAGCTCATCATCTTGCACATCGAACCTCAGAGCGTCATCCAGAAGCGTCTCGCGGACCGCTGTCAACAAGCGCTCGAGCTCGACATCGCAAATCGTCGCGCTCTCAAGCAACGCAAGAAGGAGTTTGTTTTCGCACCAGTCGGCAAGCAATCTCTCTCGCCCAACTCCTTTCGACAATGCTTCTTGGAATCCTGCTTCGCACTTTAGGAAGGCGATGGCGGCAGGCGCGAGCTCTTCAGGCCGACGCCAGGCTTCAGCGATTGCGCGCGTGAGCAGGGGGCGCAAGTGGCTCACGCCTGGCGAGACGCGGAGGCGCTGCAAGCACTCGGCGAGGCCAATCTTCACTTCTGTCGCCTCACGAATGGCCAGTGCCTCCTGGTAGCTGGACAAGGCCTGAAGCGGCTGACCCAAGCGGTTAAGCACAACGCCCAGGTTGCAATGTGCTTCGACGAATCCAGGCGCAGAGGCGATTGCTTGGCGGTAGTGCGAGGCAGCCTGCGCATGCTGGGCTTGCCTCATATGAATAAGCCCGAGGTAGTAGTGCGCTTCAGGAAACTGCGGGCGCGCCAGTGCAGCTTTCCGGAAGAGATCCAGAGCATCCCAGCAATTTCCGCTTTCACAAGCCAAGACGCCCAGCAAGTACAGCGCATCCGGCTGCGTCGCATCTGAACGAAGAATTGTTCGACACAGATTCGCCGCCTCGGTTGCTTGGCCCGACTCAAAGAAGCTCCATGCCACGTTAAGCGCATCGACTGGGCTGGTCGTTTCACCCGGCGCCAACGGGGTCGAACTACGCGTCATGCAGCAATGCTTGTACTTCTTCCCGCTGGAGCATGGACATGGCTCATTACGCCCAACTGCGCTCACAGCTCCCCTCTACATAAGAACACTGGCGTCATGAATTCAGTCGTCCGCAGCCATTAGCGGAAAGACAACCTCACCCTTGAACCAACGTTCCTCGCAGGTAGGGTCTGTAAGCGCGATGAGCAGTGCCTCGCTCAGCTCATGAATGGAGAGGGGTCTCTTGGCCTTTGAATAGGCCTCTCGAACGCCGCTGATAAGCGCCAATGACTTCAGCGCCAACTCGCCGTCCTCCAGCGCACTAATTCCTGGTGTCTTGCACTCCTCGACATCCAGGGATAAGTACTTCCTGCAAGTTGACGGTCTGTCTTCGTAGACGGAGCAACGGTCGTCATTGAGCAATGGGCAGTTCATCCAGTGCTGCGCTCTGGGAACTCCTTGTGACCTTTGAACATGAAGACGAAGCCGTTCAGTCACGAGGCTTAGCTGGTCGCCGGGCAGTGCCAGCAGTCTGCGAGCCAGAACAAACACCTCAGGCGGGAAGACCTCAATGCGAAAGTTGCAGCAATGCGAGCACCCCGGTTTGCAGTCGAAGTTCACATCAGGTCTTGCTTGAACCCTTGTCACTAGTTCGTCTATCTGTCGATGCAGGTTGTGAATCGCATGAATGGCGAACGTCTTGTTTTTGTTTGCCGAAAGCATCTGGCGGTAAGTCTTCTGCTGCCTTTCGGCGATGGCTCTGACTTCGGCTTGACGCTCCTGGGAAAGAAACTCCACGGATAGTTGTCCTGGGAATGAGGGCACGGCCTCTAACCGCACTCGAGAACAAAGCCATCGACCTGACATCACAGTGGACATGGGCCGAGTGAACGTCTGCAGACTTGGCGGTCCGTCGGATCGCTACGCGGTTGCCAGCGGCAGCCGTCATCTGCTGGACTTAATTTAGAGAGCGCACCGACACAAACCGACATCCGAGCGATGACAAATGCGTCACTTTTTGCTTATGTGCCGGGAGAGCTAGGTAGCTTTCAACCTCGCTCTGAACAGAGGAATCGGTCCGTGCCAGCAGTGGGCACCTGGGTTGAACTGAGAAGCAGCGAAACATGCAATGGGGAGTTGCACGAGGGCAGTTGCTTTCAAGTTGCTGAATTGCGCCTGAATTTCCAAATTCACTAGCGTTTCAATGAATGCCCTGCAGTTTTCTCTTGGTGAAACGCTATGCCATAGCAAGCTGTCTACGTCGAGTCCCGTGCCGTCGTTGCTTGCAATTGAGGGTGGGGGTCAAAAGCTCCGACTCGGCTTTTATCTGTTCATCACCACTTGAAAGCTCACTCATGAAAACAATCATCTCCCCCAAGACTCTGGCCGTCCTCACATTGGCAGCGCTTCCCATGCTGGCCAGCGCCCAGCTGAGCGCGAACGTCAGTCTCGTCACCAACTACAAGACTCGCGGCCAAGACCAGGACGTGCGAGAAGGACAGCTGCGACCTGCGCTGCAAGGCGGTTTCGACTACTCCCACGCAAGTGGTTTCTATGCTGGAAACTGGAACTCGACCGTCAACTTCCAGACGAGTGCCACGGGCCCGACCGCAAATCTGGAAAGCGATCTCTACGCTGGCTACATCTTTGCAACCGGCGAGCTCAGCTGGGACGCTGGTGTTCTGCGCTATCACTACACGGGCGCCAGCGCCGTAAACACAACTGAGCTGTACCTCGGTGTGGGTTGGGGTCCTCTGAGCGCCAAGTACTACCACACCGTATCTGACGACTACTTCAACGCTGCGGGCTCCGCGCTCGGGTCGGGTTTGAAGGGCAAAGGCACTGGGTATCTGAACGTGGCCTACGCTCAAGAGATCCATCCCAAGTGGACCTTGAAGGCATCGCTGGGCTACACCTCGTACAGCAGCGACATTACCCTGCCCAACTATGTCGACTACAGCGTTGGCGCTGTCTATGACCTTGGCGATGGCTTCTCAGTGTCAGGCGCCATGGTCGGTGCAACCAAGAAGAACTCATTCCTCGGCAAGGCAGATGGAAAATCTGTGAACGCAAACACGCTTGTCATGATGTTCACGAAGAAGATGTAACTTTCTGGAGTTGATTGCGCGTTAGTAGGACGCAACCAAACCTTCACGAAATCCCCAACGAAAAAAGGCCCAAGAACCGCAAAGCTCTTGGGCCAATTCCACGGGGAGCACTTTATACGCCGCAGCACAGACACCACATCCGTGCTGCGGCTCTTTTTGTCAGAACGAGTGACGCACGCCGATGGAGTATCCGGTTGCGCTGTCGCCGGCGGCGATGAGCGGAGACGCCAGGGAAGACGAGGAGACTGCGAAGCCGCGATTCGCGTTGCTGTCGTTGCTCACTCGTGCGAGCAGGCCGTAGACCACAGTGCGCTTGGACAACTTGTGGATGTAGCCGAGACCCAACTTCGAGGAATCGGCCTCGACCTGGTTGCGGGTGCTGAAGCGTGTATAGCCGACACGGAACTCACCCGCCTGTCCGACGGGGGCCGACGCGCCCAAGGTATACGCATTGACACCGCGCCCGGCGCCACGTTCGGTCGCAATCAGCACCATCGGCTTCACGAATCCGAGGTCGTACGAAGCGCCCAAGTTGACCGCTTTGTAGGTCACTTCCTGGATAGCAGTGCCACCCTTCAACTGTGCATAGCCCAACGCGATGTCGAGCGGGTTCGATTGATATCCCACGCGTGCGGCGACGAAATTGCCTCGGCTGTTGTTCGGCTCGCTGCTAGCGCGCTCGCCGAAGCCGTATTGCACCTGGCCGTGGAAGCCACCCATCTTGGGCGTCAGATACGAGACGATATTGCTTGCGCGCTTGGAGTGGCTACCCTCTTGCGTGCCAGCGGCGACCGTTGCGTTGCCGAGCATGTTGTTAGCGCCGTTTCCAGCCACTCCAATGTCGCCGAACGGGTCAAAGGTCTCTACGTTCAGATAGGACGCGAGCTTGTCCCGGCCAAGTCGAACCTCGCCAAACCCGCCAATCAAGCCAACAGTGGAGCGACGGTCAAAGCGAAATGTTGTACCGCCGTTGTCAACGGCAACGCTGCCTTCAAGCCAGAAGCTGGCCTTGAGACCTCCGCCGAGGTCTTCCAGTCCACGAAAACCCAGACGGCTGCTAGATTGTTCACCACTGGAGAGTCCCGTGACGCTCGCGCTGTCGCTGGACAGTCGTGTCACAGATGCGTCGACAACACCGAAGAGAGTGGTGCTGCTTTGCGCAAACGCCCCTGCAGTGGTCGCGAGAATCGAAAGGGCGATGAGAGAGTGTTTCATGTCGTCTATTGCTGTGCAGTTGAGTTGGACCGTGTTCCGATGCGACCTACATCGCAAGGACTCGGTGGAACGACAACCCAAGTCGGGCTGACACAAATGATTAGACCGACGCAATGTGACAAAACGAGGACGAAAACACCTCTGGCGAGCTTTGCACCATGGATAAAAATTATCTAACGTGAATGTGACGCGAACATGACTTTTGCGATATGTTTTCGGTGCACGTGTCAGCCGTTCAAGAATCAAGCGTTCACGAGCTTCTTCGCACACCTTCTGCGAGCAAAGTTCAGCTCTTTTCTCTTCAACTCAGTCGTATAGAGCGACCATCACGTCATGTCTGAAAAGCTTCGCCTCGACCTCCCTGTTCTTCTGCCGAGCATTCCTGGCGAAGCAGATGCCTGCGTTGAGCGGCTGCGACAGCTGCTGCGCAATCGGCCAGGCGTTGACGAAGTGCACGTGCGGCCTGGCGCCGCAGAAAAGCCGCCGCAGCTATGCATTCACTATGACCCGGACCAGCTTTCGTTAACGCGCATTCGTGAACTTGCGAAAGCAGCTGGCGCAGAAATCTCTAGCCGCTTCGGCCACCTTCAGTGGCAACTTGACGGGGTTAACCATCAAAGGAAGGCTGGGTCCTTGGCCGACCGTCTGCAGAAGTTGGAGGGGGTTCTTGAAGCCAACAGCAATGCTTCAGGGCTCCTGCACATCGAGTTCGACCGCGAGAAGACCTCGGAAGAAGTAATACGTGCCGAACTCTCAAGCCTTGGAACGAATCCGCGCGAGGCGGAGGAAGACCATAGCGCGCATAGCCACGACCACGGTGACCACAAACATGCTTCCGGCGGCCACGAAGGGCACCAGCATGGCGGCGTGTTCGGCGCGAACAGCGAAATGATCTTCGCGCTGATTTGCGGAGCGCTGCTCGGTGCGGGAGCCGTCACGGAGAAGCTACTCACAGGCGCACCATCCTGGCTTCCACTTGCTTGTTACGTCGCTGCGTACTTCTTTGGCGGCTTCTATACATTGCGTGAAGCCATCGATAACCTTCGACGCAAGCGCTTCGAGATTGACACCCTGATGTTGGTCGCGGCTGCCGGCGCAGCTGCCCTCGGGTCATGGGCAGAGGGCGCGCTTCTTCTGTTTCTGTTCAGCCTGGGCCACGCTCTTGAAAGCTATGCCATGGGTCGGGCAAAGCGCGCCATTGAGGCATTGGCAGAACTAGCGCCAGACACGGCCACCGTTCGCCGCGATGGGCAGACATCTGAGATTGCGGTGGAAGAACTCGTGGTCGGTGACGTCGTTTTGGTGAGGCCAAATGAGCGCCTTCCCGCCGATGGATTTATTCTGGTTGGCACAACAAGCATCAACCAGGCGCCCGTCACTGGCGAGAGCATGCCGGTCGACAAGCGACCGGTCGATGATGCGGCCCTCGCTCGCTCAAGACCCGATGCCATCGAGGCAGCCTCCCGCGTTTTCTCGGGCACCATCAACGGGGCACATGCCATCGAAATTGAGGTGACGCGACGCTCCACCGATTCGACCCTGGCCCGAGTGGTCAAGATGGTCAGCGAAGCAGAGACGCGCAAGTCTCCAACGCAGCGATTCACGGACCAGTTCGAACGCATTTTTGTGCCCGCTGTTCTGTTGCTGGCGTTCCTGCTCTTGTTCGCGTGGGTAGTCGTGGACGAGCCGTTCCGCGATAGCTTTTATCGCGCCATGGCGGTTCTTGTGGCTGCCAGCCCATGTGCCTTGGCCATTGCGACGCCCAGCGCGGTTCTTTCAGGTATTGCTCGCGCAGCACGAGGCGGCGTTCTGATAAAGGGTGGCGCTCCTCTTGAAGAGCTCGGCTCCCTCAACGCAATGGCATTTGACAAGACCGGCACACTGACGGAAGGCCGACCGCGAATCACCGACGTGGTGACAGCGGAAGGTGTCACCGAAACAGAACTGCTCGCTGTGGCGGTTGCAGTCGAGTCCTTGAGCGACCACCCGCTTGCTGCTGCGATAGCGAAGGACGGTCGTGAACGCTTGGGGCAGCAACCCATCCCAACCGCAAGCAATCTCGAGAACTTGATTGGACGCGGGGTGACTGCCACTGTGGACGGGGAGACAGTCTGGATTGGCAAAGCAGAACTCTTTGGAAGCGATGGCATCGCCCCCCTGGGTGCTTCGGCCGCGTCAGCCATTGAAAGTCTGCGTGAAGCAGGCCGCACATCTATGGTTGTGCGCAAGGGTGAGCGAGATCTCGGCGCCATCGGACTTCTTGATACCCCACGCGAAGGCGCACGTGATGCACTGAAGCAGCTTCGAGAGCTCGGCATCACCCGCATGATTATGATTTCCGGGGACCACAAGAAAGTGGCAGAAGCAGTTGCCGGTGAGGTAGGGCTCGATGAGGCCTGGGGTGACTTAATGCCCGAGGACAAAGTCGAAGCGATTCGCAAGCTTCGCGAGGAAACGAAGGTAGCAATGGTGGGCGATGGCGTCAATGACGCCCCCGCTATGGCCAACGCGACCGTAGGCATCGCCATGGGGGCTGCAGGCTCAGATGTGGCACTGGAGACAGCCGACGTGGCGCTAATGGCCGACGACCTGAGAAACCTTCCCTTCGCCGTAGGCTTAAGCCGTCACACGCGTTCGGTGATTCGTCAGAACGTCTTCGTGAGTCTTGGCATCGTGGCGGTTTTGGTCCCCGCGACCATCATGGGTCTTGGCATTGGAGCAGCCGTTGCCGTTCATGAGGGTTCGACGCTCTTGGTCGTCTTCAACGCACTGCGCCTTCTGGCATACAAGGGCGGCGACAAAAAGTAAAACGGGCCACACACCATGCGTGTGTAGCCCGTGTACTCCTAGCGCCTGTCGTGGCAATCCCCGTCCCGGCAGCGCGGATTCGCCCACTACGAGCGATGAACGCTCAGCTGCGATACAGCGGATTACGACTCACGAACACGCGGAACTGCTTGTCGGAGAAGCCGGCTGGGGCAATCTTGGCAAGGTCCCAGGAACGGCCACCAACACCGTTGAACGTCCATGTGAACTGGTTGCCTCCATTGCCGCGAAAGACGACTGTCTCGCCGTAGGAGACATTCGCGTAGCTGGACGCACTCAGGTCGATGACACGTGCCGATGCCGTGGCAGGAGCGGGTTGGCCAATCAGCGCCTGCTCCTTGCTGGAAACGCCAGCAGCGGAGGCGCTGGCCAGGGTGGCTGCAATTGAGACTGCGAAGGCGGCTTGTCGGAAGGTATGGATTTTGGACATGTAGGACCTCATAAGTGATTTGGAAAGCCTCTCGTGTGAGGCAACAGCTGCCGTTTCGGCACTGAGAAGCACTGTATGAGTTGGTCCTCAACAACATGAAGTCATCAAAATGACAAATCAGTCATATTTGAAAGCTAGGCTGAAACGCGAGTGCGCAGTACAGGTTGCCGGGCAAACTCGCTCGTGAGATTGCCCACACCGATGTGGAAAATCGGTTGTCGACTACTTAGCGAACCGCTTCAGACGGATGCCCACGCTGGTGACTCCGTGGCTCGATGCAGCCATGGTCGTGCCGCCATGCATACGCGCAATGGCCGCAACAATTGAGAGACCGAGGCCGTGATTCTTGCTAGCTCCGCTGCGTGATGCATCGGCTCGAAAGAACCGGTCAAACATCCTAGAGAGGGTCTGGGTGTCAACCGGGGCCCCGCGATTCTCGACTAGAACCGTCACCTGCTCGAAGGCATCGGGTTCAATCCTCACTACGATGCTCGAGCCCTTTGTGGCGTAGCGAGTGGCATTACTAACCAGGTTAGAGAACGCGCGCTGCAACAGCTGCAGGTCGAACTCGCCGTCGACGTCCCCCTTCACCTCAAGGGTTAGTCCAGCATCATCGAGGGTAGCTTCGTGGTATTCGGCAACACGCCGTACGACTGCCGCGAGGCTTGGAGTCGATGTGCGACGCGCAGCCGCCCCCCTGTCTGCTTGCGAGAGAAACAGCATGTCGTGCACTATTCCAGCGATGCGCTGCAGATCCTCCAGATTCGAACCGAGCAACTCACGTATCTCGTCCAGACTCTTGGATGAATTCATCGCCAGTTCAGCACCGCTCATCAATGTAGTCAGCGGCGTCAACAACTCGTGGGCGACGTCAGCGTTGAAGCCCTCCATTTGTTCATAAGACTGGTCGAGTCGGGCCAACAAATCGTTGAATTGCGCAATCAACGGAGCGAGCTCGTCGGGCTGTCGCGAACCATCCAGTCGGATGTGCAGCGTCCCTGCTGTGAGCACTTTCACCTGTGCCGAGAGCTCGCGCAAAGGCCGCAATCCAAGCCACACCAGGAGAAATCCGCCGAAGGAAATCAGCAGTACACCTCCAACCGCCGCCCCAAAGAGAATCCAGGCGATGCGTCGCAACACCAGCGCATCGCCACCTACATCCAGCGACAACTCCGTGCGAAGCATTTTCTGACCAGGTTTCGGGGAGTCGAGGTTGAACTGAATCGTTCGTCGCTCATGCCTCGACGGTGGCAGCAGTTTCTGGTGAAAAATTGCTCCATCTGTCTGTGCGACAGAAAGCCCGAGTTGGGGATGGCCAACCATGAAGTCGTCGAGCTCATGCTTGAGCTTGACTTCATTGCCGTTGCGCGCGGCCTCGGAGGCAAGATATGTCAGCAGCGCCCGCTTCTGGTCCAACTCCTCAAGCTGCCGCGCCTTGAACGCGTAGTGTGTGGCTCCGTACACCGTTGCACACACGATTAGCAGCCCACCCAAGCTTTGCCACGCAAGCCAGGCCGACAGCCGTCGTCCTAGCGAATTTGCGCTATTCCGATTCATTCTTGTCGGGGTTCTAGGATGTAGCCCACGCCGCGAACCGTGTGAATCAACGGGCTGTCAAACGGCACATCCACCTTAGTGCGCAAGCGTCGGACTGCAGCGTCCACCACATTAGTGTTGCTGTCAAAGTTCATGTCCCACACTTGCGAGGCTATTTCGGTTCTCGAAAGCACTTGACCTTGCCGTCGTAGGAGCAGGGAAAGAAGGCTGAACTCTTGAGATGTCAGGAGAATCTTTTGCCCTTGGCGAGACACCTTGCGACCGACCAGGTCAACCTCTAGGTCAGCCACACTAAGGACCGTGGGCTGCTCAGCTCCTGCTCCCGTCTGCTCTCGTCTCAGCAATGCCTGAACCCGGGCAACGAGTTCAGAAAATGCAAACGGCTTGACCATGTAGTCATCTGCACCTGTGTTCAGGCCGCGCACTCGGTCTTCTACCTTTATTCTCGCAGTCAGCATCAAGACCCTCGTGCGCTTGGTCTGGCGCAACGCGGCCAACAAGCCAAGCCCGTCAATACCGGGAAGCATGCCGTCTAGCACGATAAGGTCGTAGTCGGACTCCATTGCGAGATGCAAGCCATCGATGCCATTGTGCGCAAGGTCCACGACGAAACCGGCTTCCTGGAGGCCCTTCCGAAGGTACTCCGCCAGTTTCACTTCATCCTCAATCACCAACAACTTCATGTGCCTCGAATCCAAAAAATGGTGGTCGTGGGTGGCGCGCGCCTGCTGGTGCGACCGTTAAATGGCGCTCTTCGAGTGGCACCCCCACCTGAAGTAATCAGGCATTCTTGGGGAGAGCCCTTGAGGCTTCACGCTACCGCCCAGGAAGGCGATGCTATTCACTTATGAAATCCCTCACTCAACGTGTGGCTGTGAGGCCAAAAGACAGAAGGCCTCACATCCCTTGAAGGAACGCGAGGCCTCATTCTTCGAGAGCTGACTCTCGGACAGCGAGGCTGCCGAGAGCACGAGCAGCTTAGAAGTTGTGGCGAATGCCCACTGCAACGGAGCTGAAATCGGCACCAGCGGTGCCAGTCATATAGGTCGCGTTGGTGCTGTTGTTCACGCGGGTGTAGTAACCGTAAACCTTCGTGCGCTTGCTAAGGTTGTAGTTGTAGCCCAGTGTGTATTGCGTAGCGTCGCTGTCGGCGATGTTCTCGTACTCGCCTGCGCGGCCCACGTTCACGTGAAACTCAGAGGCGCCAACGCTGTAGGCAGCAGCCAGACGCAGATTGTTGCGCGTTCCGGCTCCCGTAGCCAGCAGCTGGTTTGCGTCCTTGTTGCGCTGATAGTAGCCACCAACGGTAAATTGGCCAAAGGAATACAAAGCGCGCAAGGAAAACTGCTTGTTGCTGTCAATGGCACTGTAGCCTGCGCCAAGGTCCAGTGCGCCCATGGCGTAGTTGGCAGCAAAGTCATAGCCGTTCTTGCCACCGGTACCGGGTGCTTGCTCGTGCAGCACAACAGAACCTTCCGCAGTGAAGCCGCCGATGCTGGGGGTACGGTAGGCAATCTTGTTGCCGGTGCCGGGACCGCCGAACCACACAGGGTCGTAGTAAAGGGCGTCAGACGAGGACCCCGTGTCGTGGTTGTGCATGCTGACATAGTCGGCAGACGCGAAGTACGAGGCAGGGAAGAAGTTGCCCAAGCGAACGGTACCAAATCCGCCCGACAGGTTCACTTCGCTATGGCGACCGAAGAGCGCACCACTGCCAACGCCGGTGTCCGACTGGAAACCGCTTTCCAGCTGGAAGCCAGCAGTCAGACCGCCGCCGAGATCCTCTACGCCTTTGAAGCCAAAGCGCGAGTTGTTGTTGGCCAGAACCGTGGTCTTCACGCCACCCACATCTTGGCGTTCCACCGTGGTGTTTACACGGCCGTACAGCGTCACGCTGCTTTGGGCAAAGGCGGCAGTGGTCCCGAGGAGGGCGAGCACGGCCAGTGCCAAACGATTCGTCTTGTTCATGAGATTTCCTTTACGCTGATAGCTCTATTCAGAGACTAGTTTGGGGGGACGAATCGCACCTCGCATGTTGGCCAAAATGTCACCGAAGACGAACAGCCAGAAATGATGGCTGTCTGACCAAGCACATGACGACGGTGCGTACCCGTGACTATGTTCACGTCTACGCGTGAACGCTCCCCCTGCATCTAGATCTGGACAATTCGCTAGTGATTTGCCTGTAAAAAGGCGAAATCCGTTGCTCTCGTCGCACGCACCAACGCAGGCCATCCTTCTGGCGTTGTGTTTTTCCGTCACTACGTACGGGAACTCCCATTCATGAAAATAACAATTTTGTGACGACATCGTCATCAGAGCGAAAGCTCTTGGAAACCAGCATCTCGATAGATTCCCCGACAGGTTTCTAACGAAGTTCTGGAGAACATGCGACGTCAAGACGTTCAACTGCTGGCCCTTGCGAGACAAGGCGACTTGGATGCGCTATGCGAGGTTGGGCAACGCTACTTGCAGGGTGTGCAGGGCTTTCCAAAGTACACCGACCTAGGCCTCAAATACCTATCCCACCCAGCGCTTTCCACTTCGGAGCGCTCCGCCAAAATCATTGCGGAAAGCCTTTCGTTGAGCGACCTCGTCCGACGCGACCTAGTCCCAGTACTGGTTTCCGCAGCAAGTGCTGGTTCGTCAGCCGCGTGCCTCAAGCTGGGGGTGTGGCGTGGTTTGACACAACTGGACGACGACCTTGCTCTTGAGCTATGGGAGCGAGCCGAAACCTTGGGGAGTGCGACAGCCAAAAAAGCTCTAAGTGCTTACAAGAACTCCGAGGAACACTGTCTGTTGTCGGCGTTAAAAACTCTTGTCGAGGAGGCCGACGTCGCGACCGAAGGCGCAGTTGCGCACGCGCTCTTCGAAGCCACACGTTTAGCAAATTCTGTACTCGTCATTCGACTGCTCAAGTTCGCCATTGCACTGCCCTTGGAACGAGGCTCGGAGCTGTGCGATGCCGTTTGCGGAACTCTTGTCTTCCTGCAAAGCAATCAATTGTCTCTTCCCGAACTTGACGGTACGACGCTTCACGCTATCCTAGAGGACTGCGTGGGCCGAAGGAACGCCGAAGCAGCGTTGCTTTTGGGCCGCGCATTTTGCGGCATAGACACCGCATTTGCGTCCTCTGAAAGTCTTGTGCCTAGGCGAAATCTTCGAGGAGGTACCGCGCTACTACTTCGTGCGGCCGATGCAGGTTTGAGTGAGGCTTGGCTGCTCCTTTACCGGGTTCACTCCGATGGCCATGGCTCCGTGGCAAATCCTCATGCAGCGCTTTTCTTTCTTGAGAAAGCTGCCGCTAGTGGCAACGCCAATGCACAACGTCAGCTTGGAGCAATGATTCTCAAATCAGCTGCTGGAATCGCAGAGCAGGAGCTTGGGCTGCACTGGATGTCTCAAGCTGCAGCCCAAGACGACGTCATTGCGAAAAGCCTGCTGCAATCGTTCGTTCTTCCCGTGCGAGGAACTGACGACGACGCTTTACATGTCATTGAAGAGCTGGAAAAAATCGACCCCTGGGTCGCACATCGTTTACGCGTCTCAAGGCATTTTGGATTGACCAAAGCTGAAGCAACGTGCGTGGACGTAGTGTCCGGAGTAAGGTCATGGGGCCTGGTCGTTTCAAGCGGCGCGGCTGACCGCAACCAGAGAACCAGGTTTGGCCGAGCAATACCGGCGCTAAAAGGTCATTTTGTCGACAGCTTACGAGAGTCTGCAGAGTTCTTTCGACTCGCGGGTGAGGGCCCGGTGCTCTCCAACGCCGAGCAGCGACAGCGGTCGCAGAAGCTTCGATATCGACTTGACCGCAGCGGCGTCGATGAGTCCATGTTCTTTGCACAGGTCCCAACATCGACCCTCACCTCGCTTCGACAGGGACCCAGTTGGGCGCAAGGGGTACGACAAACTTTGCGAACCGCAATTGCCAACTGAACGCCCTGTCCTGACAAAAAAGTAATGCTGAGGCAGTGCGCTCGTCACGGCCATCTGGATAGCTTAGGGGGGTACGCAGGTACTCCGAAGCAATAGTGCTGTTCGGACAATCACAAAAGGAACACATATGAAAACGAAACTTGCTATCGCGGCTCTTGCTCTTGCCTCCACCTCTGTCTTCGCTGGGCACGCTGCCGTTGAAGCTGCCAAGGAAATCATCCCGCTCAAGGACGGAGGCAGTCTCTACATCTTCCCCGATGGAAAGATGGGCAAGGAGAGCCGGGTAGGTACCGCCGTGTATTTGAAGAAGGGCGAAGTTCTGGAGGCCGCAGATGGTCGCTCAATCCCTGTCACGAGCAACGAAGTGGCCCGCATGGACTATCTTCTGAACAAAGACCACAGCAACAACTGAAGAGAGCTACCCTAGTGCGACGGGGACACCACCTTCTCAAACTCGAGGACAAAGGTGTTGGCCCCTGCTAGGGACCTGAGCTTGACTTGACCGTGGTGAGCTCTCATGATGGCTTTGGTGATGGCAAGGCCTAGGCCAAGACTTCCAGCATCTTTTACGCTCGGCGAAGAGAGTCGTACAAAGCGGTCAAACAGCGATGCTTGAGAGGCAACAGGAATCTCCTCTCCTCTGTTGGTAATCGCCAGACTGGCCTTGCCTTCAGCTGTGTTGATGCTGATTTCGATGGTGGATGCGGGTTGCGCATACTTCACAGCATTTGACAGAAGATTGCTGATTGCTCGACGAATCATCAGACGGTCACCATGCACTCGAGCGGAGCCCCTGACTGCAAAGTTCAGTGCCTTTTCGCTTGCCGTAACGTCATAGAAATCAACCAACGATTGAGACTCTACGTCGAGCTTGACGAGTTGAACGGATGGCAAAGCGTGCATGTTCTCCGTTCGCGCCAGGAAGAGCATGTCAGAGATGGTTCGCGCTTGGTCCTGCAGTTCTTCCGATATCGTCTCAATCGTGCTTCGATACTCGTCACTGGTTCGTGATTGAGCCAGCGTGACTTGAGCGACTGTCAGAAGGTTGCTGACTGGCGTTCGCATCTCATGCGCCAGATTTGCCGAGAAAGCACTCAAGCGGTCAAAGTCGCTTTGGAGGCGGTCCAGCAAGCCATTCAGTGAGTTAGCAAGTTCGCGCATCTCCTTCGGCCAGCTCTGTGCCGAGATGCGCTCCGATAGCCTATTGGCGTTTATTTGCTCGGCTCTTGCTCTCATCGTAGTAAGCGGCTGTAGACCGCCTCGGCTTGCTAGCCAGCCGAGCATCGTGCCCACTATTACCGCGAAGCACACATACACCAGAGTCTTCATGGACAAAACGTCAAGAAAGTCTGTGTGCTGGCGCGTGTCTACTGCGGCAATCACCGAGAGCTTCTTTGAGACGTCCCCGCCAAGACTGACCTCAAAGCGTTTTGCATGAAAGCTGTGTGCTGTTCTCCGCCAGTCTTTGGCCTCTCCGGCACCGGCGAACTCTTCTGCCAGGCCCGCCGGCAATTGCAAATCTCGATGTTCAAAAAGGTCGCCAGTGTCGCTGAGGACCTTGATGTAGAGTCCTGCATGCCCTGGCATGCTTGTCGCAAGCCACCCCCTCAGCTCCTCCTCTGACCGGCTATTTCGCGCGGCTTCAGCTACGAGCTGGACCTTGCCCTGCAGTAGAAGCTCGTCCAGTTCATGGAACCGGCTGCTTGTTTCCCGAAAGACCAGCCACGAGAATCCTGCCAGGACTACCGTCAGCACGCAGGCGAACAGAAGCGTCAGTCGAGCAGTTAACGACATAATTCGCAAACACTTTCAGGGCTCGGGCTCGTCGAGCACGTAGCCCATGCCACGCACTGTTCTAAGCAGCTTGGCGTCGAACGCGTCATCGATTTTTGACCGGAGCCGCCCCACCGCGACAACAATGACATTGCTCTCACTGTCAAAGTTGATGTCCCACATCAGCGAAGCTATCAATGTGCGTGGGAGAACCTCCCCTCGGCGCCGCATGAAGAGCTCGAGTAGTCCAAATTCCTTCGCTGTCAGGTCAAGGCGGCGACCCGCCCTGCTAGCCCTTCGTCGCACGAGGTCTAGCTGTAAATCGGCCACTTGAAGCGTTGTGGGCTCCTGCGACTGGGTACCTCTGCGCAGCACCGTCTTTATGCGTGCGAGAAGCTCGGAGAACGAAAACGGCTTGATGAGGTAGTCATCTGCTCCCAATTCAAGGCCTCTGACGCGGTCTTCAATGCTGTCCCTCGCCGTAAGGTACAGAACAGGCAGATGAGGCTTCTTTCTCCGCAGTGAGCGAAGCACCGACCATCCGTCAATTCCAGGCAAGTTCACATCCAGTAGCACCAGGTCGTAGTCACCCTCTGTAGCCTCGTGCAAACCGTCAACACCATCCCGCATCAACTCGGTGTAGTACCCCGCTTCTCTCAAGCCTTGCTTGAGGTATTCACCCGTTTGGGCTTCGTCTTCCACAATAAGTATCTTCATACGGCGACCGTCTCCAAGGGCCGGCAGTTTGGCACGTGAAGTTCTTCAATCTGGAATGTGACGAACATGTAATTCGGCTGAGAGAGGGCTGTTGCACTCCGGGGCTTCGTCGCGGCTTTTCGACAAGGGAGTCCGACCCGGACCCGCAAGTCGATTCGCTTTTGGACGACAAAGCGCCTGCTGGGTCCAAGTCCAGAGCGGCGCATGTGAAAGGCGGTGATTGGTCGCGCTCAAGCAACCTTCACCGCCACCCCATCTCACCGTGGCGCGGACAGGAACCTGAGCTACGGGCCGACGAGCCACGTACTGGTAGTCACCAATCAACGGCGATACAAAGGATTCTGGGTCACGTAAACACGATAGTCCTTGTTCGTGAAGCCTGCAGGCGCGAACTGGGCAAGGTCCCAGGAGCGACCATCCAGACCATTGAAGGTCCACGAAAACTTCTTGCCGCCCGCTCCCACAAACGAGACCGTCTCCCCATACTTGACGTTGGCGTACTTGGTTACTTCAACGTCCACGATTCTCGAGCCGGCATCCGCGCTGGCCGACTGGCCTTGGACCGACTGACCATTACGGAACGTTTCAGCCGCAGACGCTGCCCCCACGGTGCTGGTGAATGCGACTGCAATTGCTGCGATACGGAGTGTTGGAAGTGCTTTCATTTGGAACCTCATTGAGTAATGGAACGGGACCTTGAGCCAGGCAGGGTTGCCCTCAAGAACCGACATCAAATGTAGAAAGTTGGCTCCTACAACATTGAGATTGAAGAATGACAAATCCGTCATGTTGCTCAGGGGGAAGGCGAGTTCATCACTACACGCACGAAAAAAAAGCACACGGACGCGCCATACCGGCCAATCCGCGTGCGAGAAGAACCCGAGGTCACCCCGAAAACCGGGGTATCTGCTTAGAAGGTGTGGCGCAGGCCCACTTCGAAGCCGGAGGAGCTTTCACCACCCAGCATGCCGGCAGGAGGCGTTCCGAGGACAGAACTACGAGCAGCGCCGTCGTTACTGATGCGGCTATACGTGGTGTAGAGTGCCGTACGCTTCGACAGGTCATGCACATAGCCGATTGCCAGACGACTGCTGTCGTCGCCGTCTGCATAGCCAGAGCCCACTGGACCACCAGAACGATTGGCGCGCGTGTAGCCAACGCGGATAGTGCCGGTGGCAACAGGAACGCTGGCGCCGATGGAGATGTCCTGCGTCTTGCGGTCACCCCAGGTCTTCACGTCATACAGTGTGTGCAACGTTGCAAAGCCAAACATGTAGTTGAACTTGACGTTGTAGTGTTTGAAGTCAGAAGGCGTTCCGACATCGGTGACACCGTATGCAACACCAACGTCCATCGCCGAGTTCTTGTAACCGAGCCCACCGCCCGTATAGCGGTTGCCCACAATTCCCTCGCTTGGCGCGACTTGAATCTTGCCATACACGCCACCCATGGCGGGCAGCAGGTAGCTGATTGCATTGTCCGCGCGGAGAACCGTGCTGGCCACGCTGCCCAGGTTCGAGCCAGCTCCATAGAGGAAGATGCCGCGTGAGCCAATACCCACGATTCCAAATTCGTCGCCCAGGCCGTTCATGAAAGTTGGGGTGTAGTCGCGACCCAGTCGGACTTCACCGAACCCGCCGCTCAGACTCACCGTAGAACGGCGGCCGAAGAACTTTGCGGGGTCCGCTGTTCCTGTGTCCACAGCGAACTGCGATTCGAGGTGGAAGCTGGCTTTCAGGCCACCCCCGAGGTCCTCCACCCCGCGCAGGCCCCAGCGACTGGTCATGTTGTCGCCAGAAGCGAGTTGAGTTAGCGATCCGGCAGAGCCGTTCTTCACCGAGCGCACCGCAGCGTCGACAACGCCAAACAGCGTCACCGAGGATTGTGCGCTTGCGACGGTGGACACGGCTGCCAGCGCAGCGAGTGTCAGCATTTTTCTGTTCATATTGATTGCTCCTAGTTTGGGTTTGGTACGCACCTCCAACTGCTCTCGTCGCAGCCACTAGCGGCAAGAAAGCTTGGTGCGATACGTAGGCTATGGGCACAACAAGGAGTGAAGCAATTCGGCATTGAGTTGCAGAAACAATCGCAAGTGATTTCTCTTGCAGGAGCCGCCATCTGTGTGCTGACGTCCACGACTCGCTGCACTTGCGCTCATTACAGATCATGAAATCTAGGCACGAGGTTGCAGTGCCTTAGGGAAGGTCAGCACAACCTCGGCAGTGGCTGCGTGATGTGAGACATTGAGGACATGAAGCAAATGAGCCTGAGCGAGAGTGGGTACGAGCGCAAGACAAAGAGGACGCGCAAACGAGAGTTCCTCGACGAGATGAATCTGGTGGTTCCGTGGGACGAACTGGTCCCGCTGATTGCTCCTCACGCACCAGCACGCGAGCGAAAGGGGGCGTCCACCCTTTGAGTTGGAGACCCGTCAAAGCACTTGTTAGCGGTATGCGGTGGTTAGAAGCGGAAATTTTCTCCAGCTTGGATTGACATTTCTTCGAATTCCAGAACGGCCTGATGGGTCTCATCGGATAGTGGGGGTCCGTGACTCCCTCAAGCTCAACGCCGTCCCACGTAGCTATGCAAGCACGAAAGAAGCCGTGAAGAAGGCGGATGTTTTCGCGGGGGACCCGTGGAGCAAACGAGCCCCATTGAGCGTCATCTCGCGCAAAGAAATTCGGTCCTTCGTTCGGACGTGGTGCATCTAGGCGTCACTACTCGAGAAGGCGAGCGTCGCTAAAGGAATCTATCGAGAGACAAGTTTCTGGACGCTTGCGTCTTGGTTAAAACGAAGTCACATTGCCGTTAGAGATCTGCAATTGCACGGCGCAGTGGTCAAAGCCACCTGAGACTCGACCAAGCTATTGATGTCATGAAGTTATGGGCTGAATGCTGGCCTGCGCGATGTGAACAGCGGCAATGAAGCGAGCTCCAAGAATCTACGCCTTGCACATCTGCGATGCTCAGAATACTGCGACGCGACTCACGTAACAGCCTCGTGACGCATGCGTAACGAGCACGCCACAGTTTGGAAATCACCTCGCAGATAAGCTTTCCCGTGTGTGGTCACAAGTGTCCTCAATGGTGCGACATGAGAACGCGAGACCATCTAACCGCACGGGAAAGAATGCGACGACAAGACATACAGCTGCTGACACTTGCGAAACGAGGCGACCGCGATGCTCTTTGCGAAGTCGGGCAACGCTACTTGCTGGGCACTGAGGGGTTCTCGAAGTACATTGACCTCGGACTCAAGTACCTTTCGCATCCCTCGGTAGCGAACTCTGAGCTTTCGGCAAGAATCATCGCTGACGCGCTGACGCTGAGCGAACTGGTCCGACGGAGTCTTGTGGTTGTGCTTGTATCAGCAGCAAACGGTGGCGCAGCTTCCGCGCGTCTCAAGCTAGGCTTCTGGCGCGCGCTGACATATAGAGAGGTGGATTCCGTTCACCGTCTTTGGGCTCAAGCTAGCGCAGACGGCTGCCAACATGCGGCTGCGGCGATGAACGCGCTATTGAGCGGTACACACAACTCCATGAAGGTCGCCGTGTCCACCCTTGCCTCTCTCCCTGAAATTGACGCCAGTGGAACGATGACTCAAGCACTGTCGTCGGCGGTGAAGAGTGGTGACCTGGACATTGCGGCTCGCGTCATGGAATACGCAGTGTCGATGTCAATAGATCAAACCTCGGAACTGTGTGATGCCATGTGCATTGCGCTGGTCGCAACCCAAAACCAGCGCATGACGTTGCCGCAGATGAATAGTGGTCGACTTCAGTCGATGCTGGAGGACTGCGTGAAGCGGGGAAATTCATCTGCCGCTTTGGTCTTGGGTCGTGCCCTATGTGGCATTGATTCGGTATTCGCGTGGTCCGCCAGTTTGACCCCAAAGCGGAACGTCCGTGGCGGGACAGCCCTTCTCTTTCGCGCTGCAGACGCAGGGATTGAGGAGGCGTGGTTGCTTCTCTATCGGGTACACGCGTATGGTCAGGGGTCTGTCGCCAATCCACAAGCTGCCAGATTCTTCTTGGAGAAGGCCGCTTCGAGTGGGGACCCATGCGCGCAACGTCAACTGGGAGCCTCGATATTGAAATCGGCGCTCGACATTGAGGCGTTTGAAGCTGGGATGCATTGGATGACCCTGGCAGCGAATCAAGGTGATGCGATTGCCCGGAATCTCTTGGAAACGTTCGTGCTTCCAATTCGCGGAGAGAGGAAGAGCGCTTTCGAGGCGATAGACACAATCGCTCGTCTGGATCCCGGTGTAGCTCATCGTCTTCGCATTGCGAGAGACTTTGGGCTGACTCGGACAGAGGCCATATGCGTTGACATTGCCTCAGGCTCGAGACCTTGGGGATTCGTTGTCTCCAAGGATGCCGCTGATGAAAGACTAAGGTCTCGCTTCAGTCGCGCAATTCCAGCTCTTGAATCAGTGTATTTGGAACATGTTCGCGAGGCTGCCGAGTTCTTCAAACAAACGGGTGAAAGCGGCTCAGTCACGCGGGGTGACCGTCGACTAAGAGACCGCAGGCTCAAGTATGTCCTCGAACTGTGCGACTTTGACGAGTCACTTTTCTTCGCACAGGTTCCGACCGCTACCATCGCGACACTTCGACAAGGTGCGAGTTGGGCGCACAGTGTCAAAAAGACGCTACGCACTGCTTTGGCCAACTAGGCAGTCGGGCTTGGATGCCATTCGGCACATGCCCTGGGGACCGCGGCCAACTCCAACGACACATCCTCCACAATCTTCACCAAGCCGCTGATGCGAGGAAGACGACGCTCGCCACTCCTGGAAAGTAGCAGTAGCGCTGGCCCGTAAAGAATGGAAACACGAATTGAGCAAGCATCTGTGATGCCCATGGCGTAAGAAGAACGTTGATGCAGGTAGTAGCCAAAGGGGAGTCGTCGCCCTACTAGCCAGGGAACTAGCAGTCATGCAGTAGCCAAGATGTACAAAAGTGTGCTCAGTGACGTCTCCCCCATATCCGGTCGCTTCTAAACTGGAGTTGGGCGGCTTTCCAGCTGTTGATCTGACCGCCTTTAGACGAACTCACTCGGGGTCAGGTGGCCGAGTGAGACAAGTGGACTATGATGGTTGTAGTCGTGCTGCCAAGCCTTCAGTTTCTCACGCGCATCCTGCATCGTAATGAACTCGTTGACGTTCAGAAACTCATCGCGCAACCGACCGTTGAATGACTCGATGAGCCCGTTGTCCGTGGGCTTGCCGGGACGTGTGTAATCGAGCTTCACGCCTCGGCACCAGGCCCATTCATCGAGTGCCTTGGATGTGAATTCCGTGCCGTTGTCTACGGTGATCGCGTTGGGCCATCCACGCTGCAGTGCAGCCTCGTCCAGGTCCTTGCCGACGCACCGGCCGGTGAGCCGGAAGATGGCCTCTAGAGTCACACTCTCGCGACTCCACTGATCGATCACCGTGAGCACCCGGAATGCCCGTCCGTCGAGCATCTGATCGTGCACGAAGTCCATGCTCCAGTTCTGATTCGGCCCTGTGGGAGGCATTGGCCGACCACGCTGCAGGCTGATGCGCTTGCGGCGCTTGACCTTCATGCGCAACTGCAGTCCTTCCAGCCGGTACAGGCGATAGACGCGCTTCTTGCCGATTTCCCAGCCCTCACGCTTGAGCATGACCAGCACGCGCATGTAACCGAATCGTGGACGGTCCATGGCGATCTCACGGATGCGCAGGCGCAGCGCACTCTGATCGCGTGCCTCGCTCTTTGCATACCAAACCGATGGTCGCAGCAGCGCCAGCCGGCACGACCTGCGCACATTCACTTTGAAGCGTTCTTGCATCCAGGCCGCCAGCTCACGCCGCTGGACAGCCTTCAGAGCTATTTTTGGACGACCTCCTGAAGGATCTGCTTGTCCAGCGTCAGATCGGCCACGATGCGCTTGAGCCTGGTGTTCTCGTCCTCAAGCATCTTCAGGCGTTTGAGCTCGCTCACACCAGGTCCCCGAACTCTTCTTCCATGTGTAGTACGTCGCCTCGGACACGCCGATCTGGCGGCACACGTCGACCACCGGTGTGCCTGACTCAGCCAGTCGCAGCGCGTAGGCGATCTGCTCCTCTGAAAATCTCGATCTCTTCATTGCTTCTCCTTGCGCCCCTTCGGGCTTGCCGGAAAGCAACCGTACCTCTAGTTTTTAAAAGTCCGGAATTCGGGGTGACGTCAGGGGGAGACGTCAAAACGGGCCTATGCCCTCGCCAAAGTTCGTGCGACTGGACTTCTCGCGTGAAGCCGCTCCCCGTGCGCTCCAACCACGACTCGCCGAACCGCGCGACGTGAGGGTGACACCTAAGCTAGCCCTCGTGACACGCGTCTCCATCTCACGCTAGATCTGAGCTTGATTCACCCGTCGCATCAGTTGATCGGCACTTTCCTTTCGCTCGCTGTAGCGGTCCACTAGGTATGGCGCCACATCGCGCGTGAGCAACGTGAACTTCACCAGTTCTTCCAGCACATCGACCACGCGATCGTGAAACGCCGATGGCCTGAGGCGATCGTGCTCATCGAACTCTTGGAAAGCCTTGGCGATCGACGACTGGTTGGGGATGGTAAGCATGCGCATCCAGCGCCCGAGCACGCGCATCTGGTTGACCGCGTTGAACGACTGCGAGCCGCCGCTGACCTGCATTACCGCCAGCGTCTTGCCTTGTGTGGGTCGCACGGCGCCCAACGCCAATGGAATCCAGTCGATCTGCGCTTTCATGATGCCGGTCATGGC
>CALRUK020000024.1:0-69365 GCA_943371335.1 Synechococcus sp. UW140
CCGTGCAGCGCCGGGCGCCATGCGTGTGCCGGCGGCCACGGCCGCACCGGCACCCGCCACTGCAGCGCCACCGGCCACCGCCAGACCCGTGGCGCCCAGCGCTGTGCCTGCAGCCGCGCCCGCACCCAGTTGCGGCGCGCCGGACACCAGGCCGCTCGCGATGCCGGGCCCGAAGATGCCCAACCCCAGCAACGAGAGCGAGGCCAGCATCACCACCAACGCGTGGTCGATGGAGGGCTCTGCCGGTGCTGTCTGAAACTGGGCGAACAACCCCGTGCCGATGCCCACGATCACCGCGAGCACCAGCACCTTGATGCCCGATGACACCACGTTGCCCAGTACCTTCTCGGCCAGGAAGGTGGTCTTGTTCCACAAGGCAAAGGGCACCAGCACGAAGCCGGCCAGCGTCGTCAGCTTGAACTCCAGCAGTGTCACGAAGAGCTGCACGGCCAGCACGAAGAAACTCACGATCACCGTGAGCCAGGCCAGGAACAGCACCACGATGGGAGCGATGTTGATGAACACCTCCGGAAAGCCGGACAGGTCGCTGATCTGCTGCAGGATGGGGGCCGCCGCATCGATGCCGGCCTTGGCCAGGTGGCCCGGCTGCAGGAAGGTGGCCAGGCTCATGCCCGAGCCGCTGGCCTGCAGGCCCAGGCCGGCGAACGAGTGGAACACGATGCCCGACAGGCTGTTGAAGTTGCCAATGATGTAGGCGAAGGCACCCACGTAAAGCACCTTGCGGATCAGCTTCGCCATTACGTCCTCGCCCTGGCCAGTGGCATGGCCCATGGCCCAGAACAGGCCGGCCAGGGTCATGTCGATGGCCACCAGCGTGGCGGTGAGGAAGGCGACCTCGCCGTTCAGCAACCCGAAACCCGAGTCGATGTAGGTGGAGAAGGTGTTCAGGAAGCGGTCGATGACGGCGACGTCGTTCATGGCAGGGCTCCCGGTGGTTCAGTGGCCGTAGAAGCTCACACCCTGCGGCGTGTAGCCCGTTCCGCTGCCGATGAAGCGGCGTGTCACCTCGCGGCCGCGCTCGATGGCCGCGGCCTGCCGGGCCAGTTCCAGCGAGGCAGCACGGTCCTGCGTCAGCATCAGCTGCTGAGACTGGATGGACTGCTTGGCCTGCAGGGCCAGCAGCTGGTTGGTGGCCTGCATGGCCTGCAGCGCGCCGGTGGCCGACTGGCTCTGGCTGACCAGGTCGGCCAGCACCCCTTCGTCCTGGCTCAGGTTCTGCGACACCTGAGCCTGCATCTGCATGGCGGTGTGCAGGCCGGTGAGCGTGTTCTTCCAGCGTTGGCGCGCGTCCTGGAACATCTGGTTGCCGCTCACGGTGGCGGCGTACTGCTCGGGATAGAGGCGGGCGAACTCGGCGTCGAGGTTCGATACCTGGTAGGCCAGGCCCTGGGCCTGGGCAATCAGTTGCCGCGTCGTGTCCAGCGTCGACCGCAGGCGGTTGACCACGCTGAACGGCAGGCTCGCCAGGTTGCGCGCCTGGTTGATCAGCATCTGCGCCTCGTTCTGCAGCTGGCGGATCTGGTTGTTGATCTGCTCCAGCGTGCGCGCGGCGGTCATGGTGTTCTGCACCAGGTTGACCGGGTCCAGCACGATGTCGCCTACGCCGAAGAGTGCGTGCGCGGGCTGCGTGACGCCCAGGGTCAGCGCGGCGGCGGTGGCCAGCGCTGTCAGGCGGGTCTTGAGGGCGCGGGTGGGGAACTGAAAGCTCATGGCGTTTCTCCTGAAGGTCGGGCATGCCCGGGTTGGTGGTGGGTGTGTTGGTGAAAGAGTTCGACCGCCCAGTCCAGGCCACGGCGGTGCAGCCAGGCCGGCGCGAAGCTCTCGGGTGGGTTTGAAGCCAGCACCTCGTCGATCAGGCGCTGGTCCTGCGGCGTGGAGGCGCCCGCGAAGGCCAGCGCCACGGGGCCAAGGTCCAGGTCGAACAGGCGGTTGCCCAGCCGCGACTGGTAGTAGTAGTCGCGCTTGGGCACGGCGGTGGCCACGATCTCGATCTGCCGGCGGTTCAGGCCGAAGGCCTCGTAGATCGATCGCACCTGCGGTTCGGTGGCCTGCGGGTTGGGCAGAAAGATGCGGCTCGCGCAGCTCTCCACGATGGCCGGCGCGATGCTCGACCCCTGGATGTCGGCCAGGCTTTGCGTGGCGAACAGCACCGACACGTTCTTCTTGCGCAGCGTCTTGAGCCACTGGCGGATGCGCGCCGCGAACACCGGGTCGTCCAGGAACAGCCAGGACTCGTCCAGCATCAGCAGGGTGGGGGCACCATCGAAGCGCGCCTCGAAGCGTGCGAACAGGTAGCCCAGCACGGCCATCACCGCCGCACGGCTGCCCATCAGCTCTTCCATCTCGATGCACTGCACGTCGGCCGTGCCCAGGCGGTCGTGGTCGGCGTCCAGCAGCTTGCCGTGCGCGCCGCCCAGCACGTAGGGCGCGAGCGCCTGGCGCAGCGCATTGGACTGCAGCAGCACCGACAGCCCGGTGAGCGTGCGCTGCTCGCGCGGCGCGCCGGCTAGGCTGCCCAGTGCCGACCAGATCGCGGCCTTCTCGTCCGGCCCCACGGCCACGCCCTCGTGCACCAACCGGCCTTCGACCCACTCGGCGGCCCAGCTGCGGTAGCCCTCCTGGTCGATGCCTGCCAGCGGCTGGAAGGCGATGTCGCCGTCACTGCCCAGGTCGTAGTGCTCGCCACCGAGGCCCAGCACCGTGGCGCGCATCGAACGGCCCATGTCGAACGCGAAGATGCGCGAACCGGGGTAGCGCCGGAACTGCAGGGCCAGCAAGGCCAGCAGCACCGATTTGCCCATGCCCGTCGGTCCCACCACCAGGGTGTGGCCCACGTCGCCCACGTGGGTCACCAGCCGGAACGGCGTGGAGCCTTCGGTGCGGGTCACGACCAGAGGCGGGCCGTCCAGGTGCCGGTTGCGTTCCGGTCCGGCCCACACGGCTGACACCGGCATCAGGTGCGCCAGATTCAGCGTCGAGACGATGGGCTGGCGCACGTTAGCGTAGGCGTTGCCCGGGATCGACGACAGCCAGGCCTCCACCGCGTTCAGCGTCTCCGGGATGGTGACGAAGCCGCGTCCCTGGATCACGCGCTCGATCATTCGCAGCTTCTCGTCGGCTGCGCTTGCGTCTGCGTCGAGCACCGTGACCGTGGCGGTCACGTAGCCGAAGGCCACCTGGTCGCTGCCCAGCTCCTGCAGGGCCGCGTCGGCGTCGGCGGCCTTGTTGCCGGCGTCGGTGTCCACCAGCGGCGACTCCTGCTGGAACAGCGTCTCGCGCAACAGGGCCAGCACGTTCTTGCGCTTGGCAAACCACTGTCGACGTAGGCGGCCCAGCTCCTTCTCCGCCTCGGCCTTGTCCATGCACAGGAAGCGCGTGGACCAGCGGTACCCGAAGCCCAGCCGGTTCAGGTCGTCCAGCACACCAGGCCAGGTGGACGTGGGGAACCCGCGCACCGTGGCCACCCGCAGATGCGCGTCACCCAGCATGGGCGCCAGACCGCCGAGCAGGGGAGCATCGGCCAGGAGCGCATCCAGGTGGAAGGGCACTTCGGGCACGGCCACCGGGTAGGTGCGTGGCGACACCGTGGTGCGCAGGTAGCTCAGCGTGTCCGCGTCCTGCAGCCAGGCGATCTCTGGCATCACGCCGTCGAGCAGGTCGAACACGCGATCGGTCTCTGCGATGAAGGCTGCCAGCCGTTCGCGCCAGTCCACACCGTTGCTGGAGCGGTTTTCGTAGAGCAGGCTGGCGGCTCGTGCGCGCGACTCTTCGGGCGGCAGGTACTGCAACGTGAGGTGGTAGCGGCTCTCGAAGTGGCTGGCCGATTCCTCGAAGGCGGCGCGCCGCTCTTCGTCCACCAGCCACGAAAGGGCGTCCGGGAAGTCCGAGCGCGGGTAGTCCGCGGCCGGCCGGCGCTCGGCGTCCACGTACAGCACCCAGCCCGAACCCAGGCGGCGCAGCGCGTTGTTCAGGCGCGAGCTGGTGGCCACCAGCTCGCCCTGCGTTGCGCTGTCCAGGTCCGGCCCCCGAAAGCGCGCGGTGCGCTGGAACGATCCGTCCTTGTTCAGCACCACGCCGGGGGCGACCAATCCCGCCCAGGACAACCAGTCGGCCAGCAGGGCAGGGCGTTGTCGGTACTCGGTGAGGTTGAGCATGGTGTCTTCCTCACACGTCCAGCAGAGGCTTGTGCTTGATGTGCCGGGCAAACACCGCCATGAACTGCGGATCGAGCCGCGCGCCCCAGACCGCCAGCGAATGGCCCACGATCCACAACACGATGCCCGGAATCCACAGCTGCAGGCCCAGTCCCACGGCGGCGGCCAGCGTGCCGTTGGCGATGGCCACGGTGCGCGGCGCGCCGCCCATCAGGATGGGCTCGGTCAGCGAGCGGTGCAGCGGGATCTCGAAGCCGCTGGCGAGGCTGGCCTGCTCTGCAGCGCCGCTCATACCAAGGCCCCACCGGAAAAGCTGAAGAAGCTCAGGAAGAAGGATGAGGCCGCAAAGGCGATCGACAGACCGAAGACGATCTGGATCAGCTTGCGAAAGCCCCCCGAGGTATCGCCAAAGGCCAGCGCCAAGCCGGTGGCGATGATGATGATCACCGCCACGATGCGCGCCACCGGGCCCTGGATCGAGTCCAGTATTGATTGCAGCGGCCCCTCCCAGGGCATGCTGGAGCCGGCCGCCTTGGCCGTGCCGGCCAAGCTCAGCATCACGGCAGCGGTGAGCAGGCCTTGGCGGGCGGGCTGGATCAGCCGGTGGACGCGCTGCAGGCCTGCCACGCTGGCAGACGAGAGCCGTCGAGTGAAGGATTTGGCTAGCAGATCGGAAACGGCGCGCAGGGAAAGCGAAGGGCTCATGGAAGTTCTCCAGGCAGGGTTGAGGTAGGGGAATCCGCCACGGAAGGCGAGGAGGAAAACGGCGCAAGTGGCGATGGCGCTGGCAGCTCCGGGAAGGGCGCATCGAGCGCCCCGAGGTGGTAGCCAGTGCTGTCGTGTCCGCTGACGCGGGCAATCGTTTCGATGTGGCGCTTGCGACCGCGACCGGCGATGTAGATCACCACGTTGACCGCTTCGACGATCAGCGCACGCGGCGGGTTCACCGCCACCTCCAGGATCAGCTGTTCGAGTCGCAGTAGCGCTCCGAGGGCAGACCCGGCATGGATGGTGGCGATGCCGCCGGGGTGGCCGGTGCCCCAGACCTTGACCAGGTCCAGTGCTTCGCCGCCACGTACTTCGCCCACCACCACGCGGTCAGGACGCAGCCGCATCGTGGCGCGCACCAGCTCGGCCATGGACACAGCGCCCGCGCGCGTGCGCAGCGGCACGTGGTCGCGTGCCGCGCATTGCAGCTCGATGGTGTCTTCGAGCACCAGCACCCGGTCCCCCGTGGTGGCTATCTCGGCCAGCAGCGCGTTGGCCAGCGTGGTCTTACCGGTGCTGGTGCCTCCCGCAATCAGGATGTTCAGCCGCTCGTGCACGGCCTGGCGCAGGAAACTGGCCTGCTCCGCCGTCATCATGCCGTCGGCCACGTAGCGTTCGAGCGGGATCACGCCCACGGCGCGCTTGCGCAGAGCGAAGGCAGGGCCCGGCGCAGCCGGGGGCAGAACCCCCTCGAAGCGTTCGCCCGTTTCGGGCAGCTCAGCCGTCAGCAGTGGCCGGCCCCGGTGTACCTCGGCACCGACATGGGCCGCCACCAGGCGAATGATCCGTTCGCCATCGGCAGCCGAAAGCGTGACGCCCGTCGGCGCCCGCCCGGTGGAGAGGCGGTCCAACCATAGCGAGCCATCAGGGTTGAGCAGAACTTCCACCACGTCCAGGTCTTCGAGCGCGGCCGCGATCATTGGCCCCATGGCCGTGCGCAGCATGCGGACCCGGCGATCGAGCGTGGTCCTCTCGGGGGTGGGTGGTGCGGCCGTCATGCCTTCGGCCCTTCGTCGGCTTGCCCGGAATCCACTGGTTCGGCTGCCATGCCTGCCGCTTCATCCAGTTGCCGGTTCAGTCCCTGTTCCTGCGGGTGAAGCTCCTCGATCACATCGCGCACCAGACTGCGGCCACGCAGCAGGTGGCGGCCCAGTTGCTCGACGAACTGCTCGAAGCGGGCCTTACCCTGCGCGCGGGCCGCCTCCTGGTGTCCCTCGGGCACCGGTGTGCTGACGGTCAGGTAGTAGCGGATGAAAAGTGCCAGCGTCTCGATCTCGATGTTTTGGTCGCGCTCCAGCCGCTCGAACTGGCGCGAGAGCCGGTCCAGCCGCTTGGCGATGGCGGCCTCGCGCTGGTCGCCCGAATCCGGCGACAGCCAAGAGGCCAGTGCCGCCGCTACGATGGACGACTTGGACATGCCCTTCTTGGCGGCCACCTCTTCCAGGCGTCGCGCATGCTCGGGCGGAATGAACAGGTTCAGGCGGTACTGGCTCATAACGTGATTCCGTCGTCGGGGTCGAGTGCGGCCAGGCGCGCCGTGCGCTGCATGGCCGGATCGAGCTGGCGGGGAACGGGCAGGGGCGCGTCGTCGTCATCAAGCAGCGCCAAGTCATTGGTCAGTGCGTCGAGCGTTGAGCTGGGCATTGCAATCTCCGTCAGCTCTGGCTGCAGGCGGGGACCGCCTTCGTCGGCGTCCATGCCGGCCATGAAGGCTGGGTTGGATGAAGTAGGGACTGCCGGCACAGCCAGCTCGCCCCAGTCATCCACCCGCACCGGTGGCGCATCGGGGTAGGAGCCTGCATTCAGGACGGGTGGTGGCAACACGCGGCGCTTGAAGTTCGCGTCGGCGTAGTAGCGCAGCTTGCGCGCCTTGACCGGTGGCGTGCTGGAGACCATCACCACCGCTTCGTCGGGCGGCAACTGCATCACCTCGCCAGGGGTCAGTAGTGGGCGCGCCGTCTCCTGGCGCGATACCATCAAATGCCCGAGCCAGGGCGCCAGTCTGTGGCCGGCGTAGTTGCGCTGGGCGCGCAGCTCAGTAGCGGTGCCCAGCGTCTCGCTGATCCGCTTGGCCGTGCGTTCGTCGTTGGTGGCGAAGGTCACGCGTACGTGACAGTTGTCCAGGATCGAATGGTTCTGGCCGTAGGCTTTGTCGATCTGGTTCAGGCTCTGAGCGATCAGGAAGCTGCGGATGCCATAGCCCGCCATGAAGGCCAGCGCGGTCTCGAAGAAGTCAAGCCGACCCAGCGCCGGAAACTCGTCCAGCATCAGCAACAGCTTGTGCCGCCGCGCGATGCCGTCCGAGCTATCCAGCGACTCGGTCAGCCGCCGCCCCACCTGATTCAGGATCAACCGGATCAGCGGCTTGGTGCGGCTGATGTCCGACGGCGGCACCACCAGGTACAGCGAAACCGGGTGCTCAGTCGAGATCAGATCGGCAATTCGCCAGTCACAACGCGACGTAACCTCGGCTACCGTCGGGTCGCGATACAGGCCCAGGAAGCTCATCGCGGTGGAGAGCACACCTGAACGCTCGTTCTCGCTCTTATTGAGCACCTCACGGGCGGCCGAGGCGACGACCGGGTGCGGGCCACTGCCTTGCTCGCGCGTCAGATGCGGTGTCGTCATCATCCGGTGCAGCGTTACCTCGAAAGGGCAGGCCGGGTCGGACAGGAAGTTGGCCACGCCGCGCAGCGTCTTGTCCTCGCACGCATAGAGCACGTGCAGGATGGCGCCGACCAGCAGGGCGTGCGAGGTCTTCTCCCAGTGGTTGCGCCGCTCCAGTGCGCCCTCGGGGTCCACAAGGATGTCGGCAATGTTCTGCACGTCGCGTACCTCGTGCACGCCACGGCGCACCTCCAGCAGCGGGTTGTAAGCGGCCGAGCGCACATCGGTGGGGTTGAACAGCAGGCAGTGCGAGAAGCGGGTGCGCCATCCCGCCGTCACTTGCCAGTTCTCACCCTTGATGTCATGGATGACCGCAGAGCCGTGCCACGACAGCAGCGTCGGAACCACCAGGCCCACTCCCTTTCCTGAGCGAGTTGGTGCAAAAGCCAGCACGTGTTCGGGGCCGTCGTGACGCAGGTACTGCTCGCCATGCTGGCCAAGGAACACGCCGGAAGCTCGGTTCAGTCCGGCCCGGCGAACATCGTCTCTCGTTGCCCAACGGGCCGTGCCATAGGTGGTGACCAGCCGAGACTGCCGGGAACGCCACACCGACATGCCGACCGCCACCCCCACAGAAGCCAGACTGCTGCCGCCTGCGATGGCACCGCCCACGTCGAAGACATCCGGCGCGTAGGCGTCGAAGAGGAACCACCACTCAAACAGACGCCAGGGGTGATACATCGGTATGCCGAAGGACTCAAACCACGGTGCGCCCAAGCGCGCCTGGTGGCCCAGCGCTGCTGCAGTCCATTGGGTCGCGCTCCACACGCCGACCAAGACCACGCCGAGCACCGCCGCGATCTGCCCGTAGAGAACACCCTGATGGCTTGCGCCCTGAACCTGCACCTTGACTTCCCTTTCTGTGGCCCTCCATGCGGGGCCATGCGCGCGGCACAAAGGCGTGCCGCACGCATTAGGATGAAAGCGGTCTATCGGTGGGTCAAAGTCCCAAATCGGCAGGCTTGCCGCCTGGTCCGCATCAATGCCTGTAGAGGCATGCTGTAGTTTGCTGGCGCAACCTATGGCGAAGCGCTGCGCAGTGAGCCAAAGATCGAATCGATCAACACTGCTCGTGGCGGCAAGCGCAGATTCAGAACTTTGGCGATTCCTTGGGCGGGTTGTAGGGCACCTTGCCGCTCCCAAAAAACCGCCTCTGGGTGGCATCAGCCACGCGATCGCACAGCTCTTCGCCCAGCTTTGCGCGCTCTGTCTTGCATTGTTCGCGCAACTGCTTCAAGCGGTCGGGGTCGTTTGCCAGCGACTCCACCGTTTCGGTGGGCTGCGATTTGCCGCATGCGGACAGCAGCAGTGCGGCCGAAACCGCACCGACAGCAGCGATCCATCTGAAACACATTTTCATTTGCTACCCCCTGGTGATGTGTCCAGAGCTTCGTCCGCCGCGCGACCTGGCGCATCGAAAAGGGCTCTTTCCACGAAACGTTGCAAGACCTCTGCCGGCTCACCAATGCGCCGGATCAGATAGGTGGTCAGCACTGGCGTGCGCCCGGCCAACGGCCGCGTAACGATCTCGGGATGGTGGCTGGTCGAAACGTGGGCTTCTGTCGTGAAGCCCAGCCCGTAACCGGCGGCCACCAGCGTCACCATCAGGTCGTGGCTGGCCACTTGTTCGGCCACGATGGGCTCAAGGTCGGTGGCGCGAAGCATGCGGGCCAACTGGGGACTACTACCCTCACAGCCATCGTGGGAGCAGAGAACCAGTGGGTAGCGAAGCACCTCATCAAGTGGCAGCTTCTTGTGGATCAGCAAGGGATGGCGTGAAGGCACAGCGACCACCATCGGGTCGTTCCACGCCGGTACAGCAAACAGCACCTCGCCGACCTCCGATGACTGGGCGAATCCCGCATCGTACAAATCGGATTCGAGCCCCTTGATCTGTTGCGCCACTGGAACCTCGTAAAGCCGTATCTCCGTATCCGGCTCCTCCTCTCTGCAACGTGACAGGAGAGCCGTGAGATGGGCCTGTGTAATGCTGCCTGACAGGGCAATGCGCAATTGCCTTTGGTAGCCTGCAGATACAGCACGCACACTCTCGCGCGCCTGGCTCAGCGCGGCGAACACGCGTGGCACGTGCTCCATGAACACCTGGCCTGCGCGGGTCAGGCGCGTGCTGCGCGTGTTGCGGTCGAAGAGACGGATCCCCAGCTCTTCTTCCAGCTCCTTGATCGCCCTCGAAAGTGGCGATTGCTCGATGTGAAGCTTCTCAGCAGCTCTAGCGAAGTGCAGTTCCTGCGCGACAGCCAAGAAGCACCGAAGGTGCCTCAGGTCCATTGTTTCCCCTGAATGTTCTCATCTTTGTCTCAAGTCACTGTTGTTCTTAGATTGTGGCGACCAGTTCCGGCACAGCCGTGAACAGATCGGCTTCGAGGCCGTAGTCGGCCACCGAGAAGATCGGGGCCTCGGGGTCCTTGTTGATCGCCACGATCACCTTGGAATCCTTCATGCCCGCCAGGTGCTGGATCGCGCCCGAGATGCCGGCCGCGATGTACAGCTGCGGCGCCACGATCTTGCCGGTCTGGCCCACTTGCAGGTCGTTGGGCGCGTAGCCCGCGTCCACCGCCGCGCGGCTGGCGCCGATGGCCGCACCCAGCTTGTCGGCCAGCGGGGTCATGACTTCGTTGAACTTCTCGCTGCTGCCCAGCGCACGGCCACCGCTGACGATGATCTTGGCGGCCGTCAGTTCGGGGCGGTCGTTCTTGGCGATCTCGCTGCCCAGGTAGGCGCTCTTGCCGCTGGCGGCGGCGGCAGCCACGGTGTCCACCGCGGCACTGCCACCCTGGCCCGCGGCGTCGAAGCCGGTGGCGCGCACCGTGATGACCTTGGTGGCGTCGCTGCTCTGCACGGTGGCGATCGCGTTGCCGGCGTAAATCGGGCGCTCGAAGGTGTCGGCGCTGATCACCTTGCTGATTTCGCTGATCTGCGCGACGTCCAGCCTGGCGGCCACGCGAGGTGCAACGTTCTTGCCGCCGGCGGTGGCGGGGAACAGGATGTGGCTGTAGGAACTGGCGATGGCCAGCACCTGGGCAGCGACGTTTTCGGCCAGGCCGTGGGCGAAGCCGTCGGCGTCGGCAAGGATGACTTTGCTGACGCCCTGAATGTCTGCAGCGATCTTGGCTACTGAATGAGCTTGGTGTCCTGCTACAAGGACATGTACCTCCCCATTTCCGAAGAAACTAATCTCTGCTGCAGCTTTGATGGTGTTGAGTGTGGGACTCTTTAACGAGGTGTTGTCGTGTTCGGCAACTACAAGTATTGTCATCACTGAATAGTGGCTTAAGTTGTTGGGGCTTGATCACATGCTGGCGTAGGTCGGCCCGCCGCCGCCTTCGGGCGTGACCCACACAATGTTCTGCGTCGGGTCCTTGATGTCGCAGGTCTTGCAGTGCACGCAGTTCTGCGCGTTGATCACCAGCTGGTCCACGCCGTCCTTGTTCACGAACTCGTAAACCCCCGCCGGGCAGTAGCGGCTCTCTGGCCCGGCGTACTTCGCCAGGTTGATCGCCACCGGCACGCTCGGATCTTTCAGCGTCAGGTGCGCCGGCTGCTGCTCTTCGTGATTGGTGTTGCTGACGAACACGCTGGAGAGGCGGTCGAACGTGATCACGCCGTCTGGTTTCGGGTACGTGATCTGCGGCATCTCGGCGGCCGGTTTGAGCTTGGTGTGGTCCCTGGTTGTGTTGTGCAGCGTCCAGGGCGGGTTGCTCACCCCCACCTTGGGCAGGAACCAGTGTTCAACCCCGGTCATGAGCTTGCCCAGCAGTGGGCTCTTCTTGAACCAGTTCTTGAAGTTGCGGTAGGTCCAGAGTTCCTCAAACAGCCAGCTCTTCTTGAACCCTTCTGGGAAGGCGCTGAGTTCGTCGCTGCTGCGGCCAGCGGCCACCGCTTCGAACGCGGCCTCGGCGCACAACATGCCGCTCTTGATGGCCGCATGGCTGCCCTTGATGCGCGCAGCGTTCAGGAAGCCGGCGTTGCAGCCGACCATGGCGCCCCCCGGGAACACCAGCTTGGGCAGGGCCTGGGGTGTGCCGTTGTTGAGTGCGCGGGCACCGTAGCCCAGGCGCTTGCCGCCTTCGATGTGGGCCTTGATGCTCGGGTGCGTCTTCCAGCGCTGCATTTCTTCGAACGGGCTCATCCACGGGTTCTGGTAATCCAGACCGATCACATAGCCCAGCGTGACCTTGTTGCCTTCGAGGTGGTACAGGAACCCGCCGCCGAACGCATCGTCGTTCAGCGGCCAGCCAGCGGTGTGCACCACCAGACCGGGCTTGGCCTTGGTCGAAGGCACTTCCCAGAGCTCCTTGATGCCGATGGCGAAGGTCTGGGCATCTTTGCCTTCGTCGAGCTTGAACTTGGCGATCAGCTGTTTGCCCAGGTGGCCGCGGGCGCCTTCGGCGAACACGGTGTACTTGGCGTGCAGTTCCATGCCGATCTGGAAACTGTCCATCGGCTCGCCGTCCTTGCCCACGCCCTGGTTGCCGGTGGCGACCCCTTTGACAGAGCCGTCTTCGTTGTAAAGCACTTCGGCGGCCGAGAAGCCGGGGAAGATCTCCACGCCCAGGGCTTCGGCCTGCTCACCGAGCCACTTGGTCACCGCACCCAGGCTGATGACGTAACAGCCGTGGTTGTCGAAGTTGCGCGGCATCAGCCAGTCGGGGGTGCGGGTGGCACCGGTCTCGGAGAGCATCAGCAGGTCGTCACCCGTCACGGGCTGGTTCAGCGGGGCGCCGAGTTCCTTCCAGTTCGGGAACAGTTCGGTGATGGCCTTGGGGTCCATGACCGCGCCACTGAGTATGTGGGCGCCGGGCTCGGAGCCTTTCTCCAGCACGCAGACGTTGATCTCGCTGCCCTTCTCAGCGGCCAGCTGTTTGAGGCGGATGGCCGTGGACAGACCGGCCGGGCCGCCACCGACCACGACGACGTCGTATTCCATCGCTTCGCGCGGGCCGTAGCGGCTCAAGATGTCTTGGGGGCTCATGCTTTGGTCTGGTTGAAGATTCAAATGACCTTCGCTTCGTTCTTCAGCTTGTCCACTAGGGCAGCCACGTCTGGAACCTTGATCCCCGCGCCACGCTTGGCGGGCGCGGCGACATTCAGGGTCTTCAGGCGCGGGGCCACATCGACGCCCAGATCGGCCGGCTTGATCGTTTCCAGCGGCTTCTTCTTGGCCTTCATGATGTTGGGCAGCGTCACGTAGCGCGGCTCGTTCAGGCGCAGGTCGGTGGTCACCACCGCCGGCAGGCTCACTTCCAGGGTTTCGAGGCCGCCGTCGATTTCGCGCGTGACCTGGGCTTTGTCGCCAGCCACTTCGACCTTGCTGGCGAAGGTGGCCTGGGGCAGGTCGGCCAACGCAGCCAGCATTTGGCCGGTCTGGTTGCAGTCGTCGTCGATGGCCTGCTTGCCCAGGATCACGAGGCCGGGCTGTTCCTTGTCGATCAGAGCCTTGAGCAGCTTAGCCACGGCCAGCGGCTGCAGTTCTTCATTGGACTCGACCAGGATGCCGCGGTCGGCACCGATGGCCATGGCGGTGCGCAGCGTCTCCTGGCATTTGGACACGCCGCACGAGACGGTGACGATCTCCGTTGCCGCGCCTTTCTCCTTGAGCCGAACGGCCTCTTCGACGGCAATCTCGTCGAAGGGGTTCATGCTCATCTTGACACTGGCGATGTCCACGCCGCTGCCATCGCTCTTGACGCGGACCTTGACGTTGTAGTCAACCACCCGCTTGACGGGAACCAGGATTTTCATCGGAGGGCCTCCTTTCAGGATCATTCAGAGTTGATCGTCCGCCAGGGCCAGCGTGCTGGCGGCGCCGCCCGTGACGATGTCGCGCAACATCGGCACCTGCACCAGGACATGCGCCGCGTAGTGGCTGGCCGTGGCACGCTTAGTGCCGAGAAAGCTCGCATCGCCCGATCTCGCCGCGAGTTGCGCAGTGGCGGCTTCGGCCATGCGCGCCGACAGCCAGCCGCCGATCACCGTGCCCGCCAGCCGCAAGAAGGGCACGGCGCCCGCCGCGCACTGCGCGGGTTGGTCGTCGTGGGCCAGCAGCCAATCGGCCGCTTCCCCCAGCGCATGTGCCGAAGCCGCTAACACGCTTCCGATCCGCGCCAGCGCGGCATCCGGCATCTCGGCCAACCGCCGCGCATCGCCGTCGATGCGGCCCAGCAGCGCCTTCAGCGTGCGCCCGCCCTCGCGCGCCAGCTTGCGGCCTATCAGGTCGTTGGCCTGGATGCCCGTCGTGCCTTCGTAGATGGTCGTGATGCGCGCGTCGCGCAAGTGCTGTGAGGCGCCGGTTTCCTCGACGTAGCCCATGCCGCCATGCACCTGCACACCATCGGACGTGATGCCCTGTGCGCTGTCGGTGCACCAGCCCTTGACCACCGGGATCAGCAGGCCGACCAGGGCCAGCGCCTGCTCGCGCTCTTGCGCGTCGGCGTGGCCTGCGGCTCGGTCCATCTGGCCGGCGCAGAAATAGGCCAGTGCGCGCATAGCCTCGGTGCGGGCCTTCATGTCCATCAGCATGCGCCGCACGTCTGGGTGGCCGGCAATGGTGGTGCTGCCGCTGAGCAGTGGCTTGCCCTGCACCCGCTCCAGCGCGTAGGCGCGTGCGCGCTGGTATGCGCGCTCGGCGATGCCCACGCCTTCGAGGCCGACGTTCAGCCGCGCATGGTTCATCATCGTGAACATGCAGGCCAGCCCCTGGTTCGGCTCGCCGACCAGGTAGCCGATCGCGCCCCCGCGGTCGCCAAAGCTCATCGACGCCGTGGGGCTGCCGTGGATGCCCATCTTGTGTTCGATGGAGGTGCAGGCCAGGTCGTTGTGTTCGCCCAGAGAGCCGTCGTCGTTGACCAGGTACTTCGGGCACAGGAACAGCGAGATGCCTTTCACGCCTGGCGGTGCATCGGGCAGGCGCGCGAGCACGAGGTGGACGATGTTCTCGGCCATGTCGTGCTCGCCCCAGGTGATGAAGATCTTGTTTCCGCTGACGCGGTATTGGTCGCCTTCGGGCACGGCGCGGCTGCGCAGCGCGGCCAAGTCGGAGCCTGCCTGGGGTTCGGTGAGGTTCATGGTGCCGGTCCAGCGGCCCGCGACCATGGGCTCCAGGAAGCGGCGCTTGAGTGCGTCGCTGCCATGGTGCGCAATGGCTTCCACCGCGCCCAGCGTGAGCATCTGGCACAGGCTGAACGCGAGGTTGGACGACTTCCACATCTCCAGCACGGCTGTGGACACCAGCGTGGGCAGGCCCTGGCCGCCCCATTTTGTGGCAGCGGGCATGCCGTTCCAGCCGTTCTCGCAGAAGCTGGCCCAGGCTTCGCGAAAGCCATCGGCTGGCGTGACCTGGCCGTCGTGCCAGCGCGCGCCCTGCACGTCGCCGGTGCGGTTCAGCGGGCCGAGCACGCCGGTGGCGTAGTGGGCAGCCTCCTGCAAGATGGCCTCGACCAGGTCGGGCGTGGTTTCTTCATGGCCGGGCTGGGCACAGATCGCATCCAGGCCTCCGACTTCCTTTATCGTGAACAGCATGTCGCGCAAGGGCGCGGCGTAGGTAGACATTGATTACTCCTCTTTGTGGGTTCAACCCGTCAGCCCCATAAGGCATACATCCATGTATGACCCTACCCACCAGGACAAGGCCCGGTCGATCAACCGCTTCAGGGCGGCTGAATTCCTCAGGCGGCTTACGAAGCAATTACTTGGTATGACAAGATTTCTAGAAGCCGTTGAAGCGTGCGAAGTTGTCGACCGGCTCACGCTCGGTGCGCACGTGGTTCACCACGGCCGCGGGGTCGGCATAGCCCAGTGCCATGCCGCACAGCACCATCTGCCTGTCTGGGATTTGCAGGGCTTCTGCCAGAAGGCGCGGGTAAAGGGCCCAAGCCATCTGCGAACAGGTATCCAGGCCTCGTGCGCGGGCCGCCAGCATGATGTTCTGCAAGAACATCCCGTAGTCCACCCAACTGCTCTGCACCATGCGCCGGTCTAAGGTGAAGATCAAACCGACCGGCGCATCGAAGAAGGTAAAGTTGCGTGCATGTTGGGTGCGCATGGCATCCGTCTCTCCCTTGGAGATTCCGACCGCGGCATAGAGAGCAAAACCGCATCGGCGCCGCCTGGTTAGGTAGGGCTCGAAGAACTCGGCCGGGTAGATGTCGTATTCGGACTGGTGCTCTCCCTCTTCATGGTGAAAGGCGTGCAGTACACGGTCGCACAAGCGCTTCCTCGCTTCGCCCGCCACAGCAATAACCTGCCACGGCTGGGTGTTGGTGCCACTGGGCGCGCTGGCTGCCACCGACAGAATCTGGGCTACCGCTTCTTGCGGCACGGGGGTCGGCAGAAAGGCGCGCACGGAACGACGTTCGCGGATCACCGCATCAATCAGCATGTCGCGCAAAGGCGCTGCGCAGACAGACATTCACTCTCTCCTGGTTGCTGAGCTATTCTGGTAAGCACACCGACATGCCGTTGCCGAAGAAGCATTCGTGCGAATACATCGATGCCGAACGTCCATGGGGCGTCTCCTGGGTGTACTAACAAGCGGTATTCTGGGCACTCGGCCCATACGCGTCTTGCCCGCCAGTGCATGGCGAGTTGACTTTGTATGCACAAGGCAAAACCCGGCTGACAGCGGTTGGACGTTCGCATGAAAGGGTGGCGAGCGGCCACGCGATGCATCATGAGTAGCGCTTTGCTGGCTGCATCCCGAGTCGAACTTGTTCGGTGTAGGCTTGGGGTCATTCCATCGCCAAACCATGCCATGACTTTGGTAGTGCATAGCTTCTGCTAAGCGCAAGATGATCGGGGGCATAGCGACGTTTCATCGGTTTGCGGGCAGCTTTATTGGTGTAATTTCGGATTCAGCGCAAGCTATCGTTGCTCCCTTTAACTATGTTGAAACCCGTCGTCACGGTTCCTGTTTTCGCCGTGCGTGGCCTGCTCGACGGCGCGCGCAGCAAAGGACTGGCCACCGAGTCCTGGCTGGATGGCGTTCTGGCGCAGGCCCGCATCGCCGAGTCGCTGCTGCATCTGGAGCAGTCGCGTGTGACCATGGAGCAATACATCGCACTCTTCAGTGCTGTGAAGGACAGCTTGGACGACGAATGCCTAGGCTATCTACACGGTCGGCCGTTGCGCTGCGGCAGCTTTGCGCTGATGGCTCGCTCTACGCTCGGGGCCAAGACGCTGGCAGCCGCCTTGCAGCGCTTGAGCGCATCCTTCACCCTGCTGCAGGACGACCTGTCGCTTGTGCCCGTCTCTGATGGCTTGCTCAAGGGTGCTGCGCTGGACGTGCGCCGCGCTGCGGGCGAACATTCCGACTTCCTGCAAGGGCTGCTGTTGCGCGTCTTCTGGCGTCTGCTGGTATGGCTACACGGCGGTCGGCTGGTGCCCAGAGGGCTCGATTTCGCCTTCGAGACACCGCCGTGTGCTGCAGACTATGCCCAAATCTTCTCAGGCACGTTGCGGTTCGGGCAGGCGCGGTCGGCGATCTGGTTCGAGGCATCCGCATTCGCGCAGCCGATGCGCCGTGACACCGCCGCGCTCCAGACCTTTTTGCGCGCCGCACCGGGCAACCTGATCGGCCCGCGCCTGATTGAGCGGACGGCTAGCGCGCGGGTGCGCGCGCTATTGCAGCAAGCGAACCCGGAGTGGCCCGATCTGACTATCGCCGCGCAGCGCTTGCACATGTCGGTAAGCGCACTGCAGAGGCATCTGGCCGTGGAGGGTAAGTCATTTCAGGTGCTGAAGGACGAGTTACGGCGCGACATGGCGATCATTCGGTTGACCAGCACCGATGCCGCGCTGAGCGCCATCGCCGCCGAGTTGGGGTTCGCGGACAGCACTGCCTTCCAGCGGGCCTTCAAGTCATGGACCGGCAGCACGCCAGGTGTCTATCGTTCCCGCACCCAAAAGACGTAGCGCTGCTTCGACGCGGTCGCACTCAAAGCGAAGAGCACAGATGCCCGCCATCCACTGGTACGCAGGCGCCGGTCATCCACGACCCGGCCTCGGTCGCGAACAGCAGGAACAGACCGTTGAGCTCCTCCGGCTTACCCAGGCGGCGCATCGGGATGCGCTTGATAAGCGCCTTGCCATGGTCGGTATCCCACATGGCATCGGTCATCTCGGTGTCGATGTAGCCCGGTTCGATGGCATTGACGCGAATGCCGTGGCGCGCCCATTCGAGTGCCAGGCTCTTGGTCATGTGCACGACTGCAGCCTTGGACGTGGCATACAGCATGGCGCCCAGCATCACGCGCTCGCCCAGGATCGATGCGATGTTGATGACTGAGCCTCCCCGCCCCGCATCCACCCAGCGCTGTGCGGCACGCGCGGCCACCAGCCACACGCCGCGCACGTTGGTCTCCATCAGCGAGTCGAAGTCGGACGCAGACAGCGTGAGCGACAAGGCGTCGTTGGAAGCCCCGGCGTTGTTAACCACCACGTCGAGGATGGTGCCCGAGGCGTCTATCTCGGCGAAGGCGTCGTCGATGGACTGCTCGGAAGCCACATCCATTTCCAGCACCGTGACCTGAGGCGAGCCGAGCTTTTCGAGCTCTTGGGCGAGCTTGTCGAGCCGCGCCTTGCGCCGCGCCCCAATCACCACCTTAGCCTTGCAACCAGCAGCCAGCCGGGCGAAGTTCTCGCCCAGGCCCGACGAGGCCCCCGTGACCAGCACCCGCTTGCCTGCCAGCATTGCACCCAGATCCATCATCGTCTCCTTGCATCTTCAGTTCGCCGTCGATGCCGGGAGGTTAGCGCAGGGCCGCTCGGCTGCGGGGTTGCCTCGCCCCCCCCCATCCGTCGAAAGAGGCGCCTTGTCAGTTGATCGAGACCATCCGTCATTGCCGCGCCAAGCACCGCTGCCTACGATTGCCTGTATGCCTTGGGCACCCTGAGCGCCGCACGAATGCACGCCACGGTGTCGACGCTCCGGTCCCGATGGACTGCGGCGTCCGGGGGCAGATTCAGGAGACGACAAGTGCTGCAACAGTCACCCATGGAATGGTCCATCGACCGTGCGCCCATTGAGGGCAGGATAGATGCGACGGAAGCGATTCTCAAGGACTCCTTCCAGCGCTGGAGTCTTTCCTCCTCGGCGAAGGCAGCTGCATTCCGGGCGAAGTTGCGGCGGCACGAATTCGCCGGGGCCTCCTTGGTATGCACCGTGACCGGTCCTTGCGTCGCCCAGTCTCCTCCTGGGCATTCGCCATTCGACAATGAGTTCTGCCTGGGGCTGCAGCTGAACCTGGGCGGTCGAGTGCAGCTGCAGCATTGGGACACGCCAATCTGCGAGGGCGACATGTTCCTTTGGCGTACCGATCAGCGGCAAGACTATGAGGTGCTGGAACGAACCCACAGCGTGTCGTTGATGATTCCCTGGAAGCTCATGCGCGAGCATCTACCGGGCCGCAAGCAGCCGCCCGCAGCCTGCCGCATTGACAGCCACACAGGCGTGGGCTCACTGCTGAGCCAACACCTGATGGGGTTGGCCAAGGAGATCGGCGCCGTGCCGCCCTCCGCACACGTCGCCCTATGCCGCATGGTGATCGGGCTTCTGGACATTGCGCTGCCAGAGCCGGAGAGCACCACTCGATTCACGACCATGGCCGCGTTGCGCGAACGAGCACTGGCCTACATCGCCCAGCATTTTCAAGAGGATGACCTGAGTCCGGCACGCATCGCCGCGGCGCACGGCATTTCACTGCGTTACCTTCATGCGCTGTTTGCGCAGGGCGATACCACGGTGGTCGGCCACATCCTGGAAAGCCGATTGCAAGCGTGCTGGCGGTCACTCGTCGACCCGGCCTGCCGGCACCTGCAGGTCTCGGCGATCGCGTTTCACTGGGGCTTCAACTCAACCAGCCACTTCTGTCGCGCGTTCAAACAACGCTTTGGGGTGTCGCCCAGCGATGCACGCGACATGACTGCTCACGGCTCCGTCATTGCTATGGTCGAGTCGGCCGGGTTTTCCCTTGCACACGCAAAGTCAACTTGCCATGCACTGGCGGGCAAGACGCGCACGGGCTAAATACCGACCATATGCCCTAGACAGACTGAGAACGCAGAGATTCGACGCTTCGCTACCCCCTTGTGGGTGTGCGGGCATGACCCCGGGGCCACATTGCTGGCCTAGTTTTCAAACCTTCACCGTACCAACCTTCTGAGGAACGCTTCCATGCCGCCGCAACTGCACCGCCAACCCTGGATGGACAGCGACATCGAGACTTTTCGCGACCAGGTTCGCCGCTACATCGCCGCCGAAATGGCGCCGAAGCTGCCTGGCTGGCGCGAGCAAGGCTACATCCCGCGCGAAACCTGGCGGCCCTTCGGCGAAATGGGCTTTCTGCTGCCCGAGATGCCCGAGACTTACGGCGGCGCCAGTGCCAGCCTCGCCTACCAGCTGGTGGTGCAGGACGAGCTGACCAAGGCCGAGATGCCCAACAATGTCACGGTCCACAGCATCGCCTCGCACTACATCATGGACTTCGGCACCGAGGCACAGAAGCAGCGCTGGCTGCCCAAGCTGAACAACGGCGAGATGCTGGTCGGCATCGCGATGACCGAGCCAAGCTGCGGCACGGATCTCAAGGCCATCGCCACCCGCGCGCGTCGCGATGGCGACCACTACGTGATCGACGGCGCCAAGACCTTCATCACCAATGGCTTCACCTGCAACCTGCTGATCGTGGTTGCGCGCACCGGCGAAGCGGGGGGCCGGGGCTTGTCGCTGATCGTGGTGGAGACCGAAAACCTGCCCGGGTTTCGCGTGGGCCGCCTACTCGAAAAGATCGGCATGCCGGCGTCGGACACGGCCGAACTCTTCTTCGACGAGGTGCGTGTGCCGGTTGACCAGTTGCTGGGGGGCGTCGAAGGCCATGGATTCAAGCAGTTGATGAGCCAACTGCCCTACGAGCGCATGTCCATCGCGGTGCCAGCGGCGGCCGTCATCGACCGTGCCCTGGAGCTGACCATCGAATACACAAAGGAGCGCAAGATCTTCGGCGCGCCGTTGTTCGACATGCAGACCACGCGCCACAAGCTGGCCGAGCTGGCCACCATCGCCCACGTGGTGCGCACCTTCGTCAATGACTGCACGCAGCGGCTGCTGGATGGAACGCTCGACGACGAGGTTGCGTACATGGCTAAGTGGTGGTGCACAGAACAGCAGTGCCGTGTGACCGACGAATGCTTGCAGTTGTTCGGCGGCTATGGCTTCATGGCCGAGTACCCGATCGCGCGCATGTACGCCGCCTCGCGCGTGCAGAAAATCTACGGCGGCGCGAACGAGGTCATGAAGGAACTGATTGCGAGGAAGCTGTGAACGCGCCGCACATGCTGCGGACGCCGCTAAACGGCATCCGTGTGGTGGAGTTCGAGGGCCTCGGGCCGGGCCCGCTGGCCGCCATGATGCTGGCCGACATGGGCGCCGAGGTGATCGCGCTGACACGGGCCAAGCAGGCTGCTGGGGCGCAGCGGCTGGGCGGAGCGGCGAAGAATCCGCTGCACCGCGGCAAGACGGTCGAGGTCATCGACCTGAAGTCTGCCGACGGCAAGGCGCGCGCCCTGGCGCTGATCGCCCAGGCCGACGCTCTGATCGAGGGCTATCGCCCAGGTGTGATGGAGCGGCTGGGCCTCGGTCCCGCCGAATGCGCGGCCCGCAACCCCCGGTTGGTCTACGGCCGGATGACGGGCTGGGGCCAGGACGGCCCGCTCGCCCAAGCCGCTGGCCATGACCTGAACTATGTCGCGTTGACGGGCTTGCTGTCTCTGTCTGCGCGGAGGGGGCAGGCGCCCATCGTGCCGCCCTCGGTACTCGGGGACGCGGCGGGGGCGCTGGGCCTTGCCTTTGGCGTCGCCTGCGCGTTGGTCGATGCGCGCGTCACCGGTCAAGGCAGGGTCGTGGACGCGGCCATAGTCGATATCGTGGCCATGCTGGGCACGCTGGTGCACTGGATTCGCGCCAATGGGCAGATCGATGGCGCGCAGCCGAGTCCGTTTCACGATTCGCCATTCTATGACGTGTATGCCTGCGCCGACGGCGGCTTCATCAGCCTCGCGGCGGTAGAGCCCGCATTCCACGCACTGCTGCTGTCAAAGCTGGGCCTGACGGACGTCAACCCTGCCGAGCAGTACGAAACGGCGAAGTGGCCAGCGCTGAAGGAGCGCATCGTGGCCCTCATCCGCAGCAGGCCCCGGGCGCACTGGTGCGAATTGCTCGAAGGCAGCGACGCCTGCTTTGCGCCTGTGCTCAGCTTGGCCGAGGCAGTTCGGCATCCGCACAACGCGGCAAGGGGCATCTACCAATCCACCCCCTCCGGCGCCATCGAAGCGGCTCCGGCCCCGCGATTCCAGGCTCTCAACGCAACCACTCAGGAGACAAAGAAATGACAGCTACCACCCAGCTCGTTCGCGGATGCCCGTCCACCACGGGTAACGAGCGCCAGCTCAACACCACGACGCTGATCCGGCACGCCGCGCGCACCCACGGGGACCAGGAGATCGTCTACCGCACACCCGATGGCGGCTGGGATCGCTACACCTATGCCGAGTGCTACGCGCGCGTCTGCCGCAGCGCCAATGCACTGCGCGCACTCGGCGTCGAGCCGGGCGACCGGGTCGGCATCCTAGACTGGAATAGTCGGCGCCACTTCGAGCTGTACTGGTCCATCCCCGGCCTGGGCGCGGTCATGCTGCAGATGAACCTGCGCTTGGGCGCTGAGGACTTGGGCTATGTGGTCGGCCACAGCAAGGTGTCTTACGTATGCGTGGACGAGTCCTTGCTGCCGATCGCCGAATCCGTTGCAGCGAACTCCCCCCAGATCAAGGGCTGGATCGTCATGACCGACAAGCCGCTGGATCAGATCAAGACCACGCTGAAACCGCTGCTGCACTACGAAGACCTGCTGGCCGCTGCCGACACGAAGATCGACTGGCCCGAGATTGACGAAACCTCGGCCTACAGCGCCTGCTATACCACCGGCACCACAGGCAAGCCCAAGGGCGTGTACTACTCGCACCGCGGCATCTACTTGCACTCTACGGCTATGGCCACTAATTTGGGCATGACGCTGGACGACTGCGTCATGCTCATCACGCCCATGTTCCACGGGCAGTGCTGGGGCCTGCCACAGGCCGCCACGCTGCTGGCCGACAAGATCGTGCTGCCGGGCCGCTACGCTGCCGAAGACACCAGGCCGCTGGTTGACGCCATGATCGCCGAGGGTGTGACCATCGCCAATGGCGCGCCGGCCATCTTCCAACCGATGCTGCAGTACATCGAGACGATGCCGGTCAAGCCGGACTTTGGCCGCATGCGCATGCTGTCTGGCGCCTCCGAGCCGCCGCTGTCGATGATGATCGGTTTCTACGACCTCACGGGTGCTGAGGTGGTGCACGCCTACGGCGCCACCGAAGCCACGACGCTGGTGACCGTCAACCGTCTCAAGCCCACGTTGAGTAACCGCTTGACCCAGGACGAGCGGTGGAATCTCAAGCGCAAGCAGGGCCTGGTCCTGACCGGCGTGGACATCCGCATCCTCAATGCCAACGACCAGGACCTGCCGCACGACGGCCAGTCGGCCGGAGAGATTTGCCTGCGCGGCCCCTGGATCACGACCAGCTACCACGACATGCCCGATTCCGGCGATCGCTTCCTGGAGGGCGGGTGGTGGCGCTCGGGCGATGTCGGCACGGTGGACGAGAACGGCTACCTCAAGGTCACTGACCGCATCAAGGACGTGATCAAGAGCGGCGGCGAATGGATTTCTTCCATCGACATGGAAAACCTGCTCATGGGCCACTCCGCCGTGCGTGATGCCGCGGTGGTCGGCATTCCTCATGCGAAGTGGCAGGAAAGGCCGCTGGCCTTGGTGGTGCTGAAGCCCGGCCAGCAGGCAACCCAGGAACAACTGCAGGAACACCTGACCAGCGCCTTCGCCAAGTGGCAGTTGCCCGATCAGGTCCTGTTCGTCGAAGCCATCCCCAAGACCAGCGTCGGCAAGCTCGACAAGAAGCGCATACGCGCCGAGCATGCGGGCCGCTACGCAGAGTGAGCCACCCTTTTACTACAGGAAAACAACATGAATGACCATGAACCCGTCATCGTCGGTGCTCTGCGCACCCCCGTGGGCAAGCGCGGAGGGCGCCTGCAGAAATGGCACCCCGTCGATCTGCTGGGCGAGACGCTACGCCAACTGGTCGAGCGCTCCGGCGTCAACCCCGCAGATCTGGACGATGTGATCGTTGGCTGCGTGCTGCAGTGGGATCAGCAGCACGGCAACCTGGGACGTCATGCCGTATTGGCAGCGGGACTGCCCGAATCCGTCCCGGCTGTGACGGTTGACCGGCAATGCGGCTCCGGCCAGCAAGCGGTCAGCTTTGCCGTGCACGGCATCCAGGCTGGTGCCTACCAACTGGTTATCGGTGCCGGGGTGGAGTCAATGTCGCGGGCTCCCATGCCGCCTTCGTTCAAGCCCGGCGCGCCGCTGGGCTCGCAATACAGCCCGCGCGAACTGGCGCGCTACCAGGACAACCCGCTGCTGCCGCAAGGCGTCTCATCGGAGTTGATGAACAAGCGCTTCGGCCTCACGCGCGAGGCCTTGGACGCTTTCGCCGTGCGCAGCCATCGGCGCGCCATCGCGGCATCGCAGGCTGGCCGCGTCCAAGACCAACTGGTGCGGCTGAACGAGGACCCGGCCGACCCGGACAGCCCGATCGTCACCGCCGATGAGGGCATGCGCGCGGACCCCAACCCCGAAAAGATGGCCACGCTCAAGCCCGTGTTTGCCGCAGACGGCGCCACCACGGCCGCCAACTCGTCGCAGATCAGCGATGGCGCCGCTGCGCTGCTGATCGCCAGCCGCGCCTACGCCAAACAGCATGGCTTGGCGCCGCGTGCGCGCTTCGTCAGCACTGCCGTGGCGGCAGCCGACCCCGTCATCCAGTTCACTGCTGTTCTCGATGCCACCCGCAAGGCGCTGAAGGAAGCGGGGCTGACCCTGGCCGACATTGACCTGTTTGAAGTCAACGAGGCCTTTGGCGGCGTGCCGCTGATGTTCCAGCAGGAATTCCGCATTCCGGACGATCGCCTCAACGTCAACGGCGGCTCGGTGGCGATCGGCCATCCGCTGGGTTCCACCGGCGCGCGCATGCTCACCGACCTGCTGTGCGAGCTGGAGCGCCGGGGCGGCCGCTATGGCCTGCAAACCATCTGCGAGGCCTCGGGCACGGCCAACACAACCATCATCGAGCGGCTGGCATGAGCGGGGCCAACATGCGCGAATCCAGCGAAGTGCTCGTCAGCCGCGAAGGCGCCATCGTCACGTTGACCATCAACCGCCCCCGTGCGAAGAACAGCTTGAACCGCGCGGTATTCGATGGCCTGCGCGCACAGCTTGCGCACCTGCGCGACGACGATGCTGTGCGAGCCGTCGTCATCACCGGTGCCGAGGGCGTGTTTTGCGCAGGAGTTGACATCACGGCGTTCGAGGTGCTGCGCGCCGCGCCACTGCTGGGTGATCGCGGACCGACGGGCTGGGACTTCTTTTCGGAACTGGGGAGATTCCCTAAGCCCGTCATTGCGGCGGTCGAAAAGGTCGCGCTGGGCGGCGGCACGGAACTGGCGCTGGCCTGCGACATCGTGATCGCCGGCGAGTCCGCCAAGTTCGGCGTGCCGGAAGTCAAGCTGGGCGCCATTCCCGGCGCCGGTGGCACCCAGCGCCTGATCCATGCCATCGGTAAGTCCAAGGCGATGGCCCTACTGCTGACCGGCGATTTCATCGACGCTCGCAAAGCCTGCGACGTCGGCATCGTCGCCGAAGTGACGGCCGACGGCCAGGCCCTGCCAACGGCGTTGGCGATGGCCAGCCGGATTGCGGCCAATTCGCCACTGGCCGTGGTTCTGGCGAAAGACGCGGCCTTGGCCAGCTTTGAAACTCCGCTCGCGCAGGGCCTGGAGCATGAGAAGCGCAATTTCTTCGTCGTTTTGCGTTCGGCCGACAACCTGGAAGGGCAAGCGGCATTCTTGGGCAAGCGTGCTCCCAATTTCACTGGCCAATAACGCCTGTCTGTCCTCTATCAAGGAAAAGCCATGAAACTGAATTCCGACATTTCTGCCGTCATCACCGGGGGGGCTTCCGGTCTGGGAGCTGCCACGGCCCGACTCTTGGCGAGCCACGGCGTCAAAGTCGCCATCTTCGACATGAACGAAGCCGTCGGCCAGGCGTTGGCAAGCGAGCTTGGCGGCGTTTACTGCAATGTGGACGTGATGTCCGAGGAGCAGGTGGACGCAGCCTTCGCCAAGGCCCGCGCCGCGATCGGGCAGGAACGCATTCTGGTCAACTGCGCCGGCACTGCCGATGCCGTCAAGACTGTCAGCCGCGACAAGAAAACCGGCGAAATCCGCCCATGCGCGGCAGATCGTTTCAATCGCATCATTCAGATCAACCTGGTGGGCACCTTCCGCTGCATCGCCAAGTCAGCTGCGGGTATGTTGACGCTCGCGCCGCTGGCCGATGGCGACCGCGGCGCCATCGTCAACACCGCTTCGGCCGCCGCGCAGGACGGCCAGGTCGGCCAGGCCAGCTATGCGGCTAGCAAGGCAGCAATCGTGGGTATGACCCTTCCAATCGCGCGCGACATGATGGACGAAGGGATTCGGATCAACACCATCATGCCGGGGATCTTCGGTACACCGTTGCTGTTGAGCCTGCCGGACAACGTCAAACAGGCGCTGGCGGCTAGCGTGCCCTTTCCCAAGCGGTTGGGTGACCCCGATGAATTCGCGCAGGCCGTCGAGTTTCTCGTTACTTGCGGCTACATGAACGCCGAGTCCATTCGTGTGGATGGCGCCATTCGGATGGCGCCGCGCTGACGTATCAATTTACCTGACCCATCCAACCACAACAGGAGACATCATGCAGAAAAGACAATTCATCACCATGCTTTCCGGCACCATGCTGGCGGGCGTTTCTGGTCTGACCCGCGCGCAGGGCGCGGGCACCCCAGGTGTGACAGACAGCGAAATCAAGATCGGCTCAACCCTCCCGCTTAGCGGCCCGGCCGCAGGCTATGGCGCCGTCGGCAAGGCCATGTCTGCATGGTTTGATCTGGTAAACGCTGAGGGTGGCGTGAATGGGCGCAAGCTCAAGCTGGTGCTGGCCGACGATGGCTACAGCCCGCCGAAAACCCTGGAGCAAGTGCGCCGCCTGGTGGAGCGTGAGCAGGTGGCTTTCATTGCGGGTCAGATAGGCTCGTCCACCGGGCTGGCGGCGCGCAGCTATCTCAACAACGCCAAAGTACCGCAGCTCTTTGTTACGTCCGGTGCCGCCACGTGGTTGGACGATGCGGCCAAGTTCCCATGGAGCATGGGCTGGCTGCCCCTGTACACGGACGAAGGGCGCATTCTGGCTAGGCACATCCTGCGGACGCGGCCGAACGCGAAGATCGCCATGTTCTACCAGAACGACGATGCCGGCAAGGATGTTCTGCGCGGCTTGAAGGAGGTTCTGGCCGCCGCCGGAAAGCCGCTAGTGCGCGAAGAATCGCACGAGGTGTCCGATCCGACGGTGGACTCGCAGATCGTCTCCATGCAGGCCTCGGGCGCGGACGTTCTGGTGGCGTGGGGTTCGCCCAAAGCCACCCTCCAGTCGCTGCGCAAGGCCCATGACATCGGATGGCGGCCGACGATCTACATCAACCCGAGTGCGTCTTCGGTGCCCATGGTGCTGACACCGGTGGGGCTGGACAAGGTCAAGGGCGTCATGAGCGCCGCGTTCCTCAAGGATCCGGGCGATCCGACCTGGAAGGACGACTCCGGGCTCCAGGCCTGGCATGCTTTCATGGACAAATACAACAAAGGCGCAGCAAAGGAGTACCTTGCCGTGCTCGGTGCTTGTATTGGACAAACGGTGGTGCAGTTGCTCAAGCAGTGTGGCAAAGACCTCTCGCGCGAAAACATCATGCGGCAGTCGCTCAGACTGGACATGGAGTTGCCCATGATGTTGCCGGGCCTGCGCATCAAGACCAGCGACGCCCGCCCTCACCCTATACCGGACATGCGCATCCAGCAGTTCGACGGTACGAGTTGGAAGGTGATGTCGTCCTGACGAGGCGAGCGCAGCGATGAACCCCATTCTTTCCGTACGCGATCTGACGATCCGCTTTGGCGGCGTCGTTGCGCTGGACGCCTTCTCGATGGACATACCCGAGGGCAGCATCTTCGGCCTGATCGGGCCGAACGGGGCCGGCAAGACGACCTGCTTCAACTGCATTAGCGGCCTGTACCGGCCCACGCGCGGCAGCGTGCGCTTCGGAGGCACCGAACTGACGCGCCTGCCGCGCCACGGCGTCGCCCGGCTGGGCCTCAGCCGCACCTTCCAGAACGTGGCGCTCTACCCGTCGCTCCCGGTACGCGAGAACGTGATGGTGGGCGCGCACGCGCGGCTGCCTGTTTCCATGCTGGGTGCCGCGCTGCGCTCGCCCGCCGTCCGCGCGGCCGAGGAGGAGATCGCGCACTCGGCCGACGCGGCGCTGGCCGCGCTGCGGCTGTCCGCTTATGCGGACCGGGGCGTGGCCGAACTGCCGGTGGGCATCCAGCACCGCGTGGAAATCGCACGTGCGCTGGTGACGCGGCCCAAGCTGCTGCTGCTCGACGAACCCGCCGCTGGCCTCACCGCTGGCGAGGTGGACGAGTTGCGTGAGGTGCTGCTGCGCCTGCATGAGGAAATGAAGCTGACCATGGTGGTCGTGGAGCACAACATGCGCTTCGTGATGAAGACCTGCTCCGACCTCGCGGTGTTGAGTTTTGGTCGCAAGCTCGCCCAGGGCTCGCCCGAGGATATCGCCAACGACGCCGCCGTGATCGACGCCTATCTGGGAGGTGTTCTGTGACCCAACGACTTGAAATCCGCGGCCTTGCGGTGGCCTACGGCCGAACGGTGGTGGTGCATGGCATCGATCTGCACGTTCAGGCAGGCGAGATGGTGGCGCTGCTCGGCGCCAACGGCGCGGGCAAGACCTCCATCCTGCGCGCGATCAGCCACCAGCAGGTGACGGCCACGGGCACATTGCGCTTCGAGGGCCGGGACATCATCGACATGCCCGCGCCCGCGATCGCCTCGCTGGGCATCGCGCACGTACCGGAAGGTCGCGGCACCTTCGCGGATCTGACGGTGCTGGAGAATCTGCGCGTGGGTGCAATCCACCGCCGCGACAAGGACTGCATCGAGCAGGACATCGCCCGGATGCAGACGCTGTTTCCCAAGCTGGCCAGCCGCGCCAAGCAGACGGCGGGCACGCTCAGCGGCGGCGAGCAGCAGATGCTGGCCATCGCCCGCGCGCTGATGATGCGCCCCAAGATGCTGCTGCTGGACGAGCCTTCGTTCGGCATCGCTCCGCGCGTGACGCAGGAAATCTACGAACTCCTGCATCAGTTGCGGGAAAGCGAGCATCTCACGGCGCTCATCGTGGAGCAGAACGCCCAAGTCGCGCTTAACTTGGTCAACAGGGCCTATGTGCTCGAAAGCGGGCGCATTACTGCGCAAGGCACCGCTGCCGAACTGCGCGAAGACGATGCTGTTCGCCGCAGCTACCTCGGCCACTAATCCACCAGAGATTCACCATGCAAGCATTCCTTCATCAGATCGCCTCGGGCCTAGCGGCAGGCGGCATCTACGCCAGCCTCGCCATCGCGCTCGTGCTTATCTACCGTTGCACTTCGTCCATAAATTTCGCGCAGGGCGAATTGGCGATGTTCTCTACCTACATGAACTGGGCACTGGTTCAGGCTGGCGTGTCGTGGTGGGTGGCCTTCGCCATCGTAGTCGTGGGTGCCTTCCTGCTCGGGCTCGCTCTGGAGCGGGTCATTTTCCAGCCCCTGCGGCACAAGCCGGTGCTCTCGGTCGTTGCTGCCAGCATTGCGCTGCTCATCATCCTCAACAGCCTGGTCGGCTGGCTGTTCGGACATGAGATGCAGGAGTCCGCCACGCCGTTCGGTGGTGTCCTCCGCCGTGCCGAGCCCTTTCTCTCGGCCCATGAGGTCGGCGTTCTGCTCTTCACCCTTGCCGAGCTGGCAGCGGTGTTCGTGTTCTTTCGCTTCACCCGCTTCGGCTTGGCGATGCGCGCGGTGGCGGTGAACGCGCCGTCGGCAGAGCTATCGGGCATCAGCACCAACAAGGTGCTGGCCGTAGGCTGGGGCCTTGCGGCGGTGGCCGGTGCCGTGGCAGGGCTGATGGCCGCGCCCATCGTGTTCCTGGAGCCGTCGATGATGATGAGCCCTCTGATCTACGCGCTGGCCGGTGCGTTGCTGGGTGGTATCGCCAGCCCCGTGGGTGCCGTGGCCGGGGGCTTCGCCATCGGAGTGCTGGAGAACCTGCTGGGCGCATATGTGGTTGGCAACGATCTGAAGCTGACCTGCATCATGCTGCTGATCATCGCCATGCTGGTCTTGCGGCCCGCCGGCATCTTCGGCAAGACGGTTCAGGTGAGGGTGTGAGCATGAACACCCTGAACACCCCACTCACCACCAGCCCGGGGGCATCGCCCGCCTGGTTGCGCTGGGCGGCCTTGGCGGCCGGGCTCACGCTGCTGGCCTGGTCCTTCGGCTGGCAAAGCTACCAGTTGTACGTGATGACGCAAGTGTTGATCTACGGCATTGCTATCATGGGCCTGAACCTGCTCACCGGCTACACGGGCCAGATCTCGCTCGGCCACAGCGCCTTCTTCGCTATCGGTGCCTATACGGCGGCGGTGCTCTCGCACCAACTGGGCTGGCCGTTCTACGTGGGCGTGCCGGTGGCGATGGTGCTGTGCTTCGCGACTGGGTTTCTTTTCGGCTTCCCGGCGCTGCGGCTGCCTATGCTCTACTTGGCACTGTCAACCTTCGCGGTGGCTGTAGTGACGCCGCAGGCGCTCAAGTGGAAGAAGATCGAGTGGCTGACCGGCGGCGTGGCGGGGATCGTCCTTGAAAAGCCTGTGTTCCCAGGGGCGCTGGCCGACCGGGCGGACTGGGCCATCATGGCCTGCGTTGCTGCCTGCGCGCTGTTCGCCTTCCTGCTGGCTCGGCGGATCCTCGGCTCGCAGTTCGGCCGCCTTGTGGACGCCTCGCGCGACCAACCGCTCGCGGCGGCGGCGGGCGGGCTCGACATCACCGCTCTGCGCACGCAGATGTTCGGCCTCAGCGCGGCGTTCACTGGCCTGGCCGGTGCTCTGAGCGTGGTGGCGGGCCAGTTCGTGGCGCCCGAGAACTTTCCCTTCCTGCTCTCAGTGTCCCTGTTGGTGGGCAGCTTCGTGGGTGGGGTGCGGAGCCTGTGGGGCGCCTTCCTGGGAGCCGCCTTCATCGTGCTCACGCCCAACTTGGCCGAGAGCCTGTCGCAATCCGCCCCGTGGATGATCTTCGGCTTCGCACTGCTCGCAATGGTTTTCCTAGCCCCCAATGGCTTGAGCGGCTGGATCACCGGCCTCTGGCGCAGCCGCGCAAATTCCTCATCCACCCAGCCCTAGGCGCTTTCCATGCAGCCGTCTTCGTCGGTGGTACGGGCATGACCCGTTTCGGCAAGCACATTGACCGCAGCCTCAAATCGCTCGCCGCCGACGCGATCGGCGAGGCCGTGCCGATGCGGGCAACACTCCATCCCAACTGCAGGCGGCCTACATGGGAAACGCCGCCGCTGGCGTGATTGCCGGCCAGGTGCTGATCCCCGGACAGGTAGGGCTGCGCAGCATTAGCATCGGGCGCAATCCGGTCGTCAACATCGAGAGCCCTTGTAGACGGATCTGTGCAGTGGGTGCTCGATATGCTGCCGCCTTCAGATAACAGACAAGCCCTGCTGCCGTCGGATTTGCCAGGATACGCGGCCGTCATGTACCTGCGCAGAAATCGGCATACCGAGTCGTTGTTCGATGACAGGCCTCCATGGCACCAGGCGAAACCCCATGCCGTCATCGAGCATGGCGTAGCGCCCGCTGGCCAGCATGACGCTGCGGCGGTAAATACCCGCCACGCGCTGGCCGTCGGCCATGGGCCGGTGCTCCAGGCCAGTTTCGGCGGCTAAGTCTTTCGCGGCATGCGCTACATTCCGGCTGCGCAGCGTTGCCAGCAGGTTGCGCGCCAAGATCACCCGCTGCCCCCGCCGCTCGGCCAGCCCCTGTTCGGTTAGAAAATCAACTCGTTGCTGCAGCGCGTCCTTGACCTCCCCGCCAAAGCCCACATCTACCAGCCCCTTGCCGCCGCTGATCAACTGTTGATCCAGCCAGGTCGCACCGATCACGCGCGTCTGCTGCTCGATGGAGAGGTGCGATTTCAGCTCCACCGCCACACCTCCGCCCAGGCGCTGGGCATCGTATTGGCGGCCTCGCTCGGCAAGGTCTTCAGGTACGCGCCAGATACCATCGGCCATGCGCTCCACGATGCCGCTGCGGCGCAGGGCTTCAAGCCGACGGATGTGCGCCGCCACGACCTCGCGCGGGTCGCTGTCGGGTGTGGTCTGGCTCTGCGCGAGCGCAAGGTGATGATCGGCGCGATAGATGCCGGCCGCCGACAATGAGGCGATGTTCTGATCGGCCTTGCGCATGTCGGTAGAGCCTTTCAACTCCACCACGGCGCCGGTCGGATACTGTTCCAGTTCTGATCGCGGCGGCAGCACGACGTAGTGCGCCTTGCCGTCGATCCCGTCGATGACCAGATAGCCCTTGTCGTAAAGTTCGTCGGCCAGTCCTTTTCCGACGACGGGGCCGACGATGGCGCGGCCATCCTGGTCGGGTAGGAACATGGCCAGCTCGCGCTGATTTCCGCTCATGGCGCGCTGCATGGTGCGGATGATGTCGCCGTGCTCGCCCATGGCTCGCAACGTGGATTCGGCGTTGGCGTGAATGGCCCACATGCCGGGCTGCTGTTCAGTCGCTAGGCCCATGCGTTGCAAGCGCTGCAGGCGGCCGATCAGCATCTGCCGCTGGCGTTGCAGCCGGGGCGCCGCCAGCGTCTCCGGCAGCATCAATCCATCGACAGCCTCGCGTTGCAGAGTGCGATCAAGCCCCGTCCACCGCTCCTGATCTACTTCGCGTTGCTTGGCGCGCTGGATTTCCAGCTCCGTACGCGGCCCTAGCCATTCGGTCGCCAGTTCGGCAGCACGGCGGCGCATACCCTCGGCGATGTAGTCGCGGGAGATGATGAGGTCCTTTCCGGTGTCGTCCTTGCCGCGCAGGACGACGTGTATGTGCGGGTTGTCGGTGTTCCAGTGATCGACCGCTACCCACTCCAGTCGGGTGCCCAGGTCGGCTTCCATGCGCGCCATCAGGTGCCGGGTGTAGGTGCGCAGGTCGTCGAGCTGTTCGGCATCCTCGGGCGAGACAATGAAGCGGAACTGGTGCCGATCCTCGCATCCTCTTTCCTCGAAAGCGCTGGTGTCCGCTGCGTCGGTCGTCGGGCCATAGGCGTGACCCGGACCACCCTGGCGATCCACCCCTTCGCGCTCGATATAGCGCAGGTGCGCGGCGGTCGAATGCGGTCCGGCCTTGGCGAGATTGACCAGCCGCGCCTTGATCGTCACGCGCCGGGCATTGGGCGTGAGCGAGGCCTCAGCAAAGCGTGAAGCGACGTGCCCTCGACCAAGCCTGGCACCGGGCCGCTGCCCAACATTGCCTTTCGTCTTTCCGAGCTTGGCGCCGGCCTTGTTGGTCTGACGCAGCACCTTGTTGATGAAGGCGTCGCCGCGCTGTTTCGGCGCACCTAGCCGGATGTGAAAACGGTCTTCGTCACGGTTGCTCATCGGGTGGCTCCATCCAAAGCCATCGCAGTACGGCGAGCGAAGCACACGGTTTCGCCAATGCTCACACGGTATTGCGCACTCTCGCGGCACGCGGCCACCTCTTGGTGCGTGCCGCGCCACCCCCACGTGCAGACTGACTTCACGCGCGGCCGGGTGCCGCGACCTTTTATCTTGCCCTGCATCTTTCCCCGTGTGCCTGCGCCGTCCACCGGGCCGACGGGCACGGTGAGGCGATGCATCGGCGGCGGCGACGACTGTCGTCTTGCGGCCGTCATGGCTGCTCCAGCAGCCACAGCGGCTGCGCAATGCCGATCACATCGGCGGCGCGCACCGGCCCGAAGTAGCGGCTGTCGAACGACGCCGGATTTGTCACGCTGAGCAGGAAGACCTCGCCAGTCTGCAGGCGGCGGCATAGCGGCCAGCCTTGCAGCGGGCGGCCCATGCGGTCAACGCTCAATGCGGTGGCCGCGGTGTGCCCGTCAATGCGCACAACCTGGCCGGTGATGCACGCGCGTTGTGGCGCCACGGCGCCCACGCGCTTGAGCAACGGCACGCGCGGCGGCAAATAGCCGCGCTGCGCGGCCAGTGCCGCGGCTTCGGCAGGCAAGTGGACGAGCACGATGCTTCCGACTTGCAGCTCAGTTGGGTGCTGAGTGGGGTCCTGCTCCAGCGGCTTGATGCTGTACCAGCCAACCGGCACGCTGTCTGACGGGTTGTAGACCAAGCGTGGCGAAGGCTTGGTGAACGAAGCACAGGCAAGTGCTGTCAATGCGACGGCCGCCGCGCTGTCGAGCGCAAGGATGGAAGCACGAGAGCTGCTCATTGCAAGTCCCCCGTGGTCAATGCTGCGGCGTGACGTTCGGCGGTGTAGGCAGGCATTTGCAACGGTGCAGAAGACGGACCAGCAGTCCAGGCTGCGAGCCGGTTGCCCAGCGTGCCCCAGTACGCGGCGGCGACCGTGCAGGCATCGATGCCCTGGGCCTCGATGGCATCGATCTGCTGCAGCACGGCGCGCACCTTCAGTTCGCCTTCGGCGTGCAGCAACAGGCGTGCTCCCGGGCGCACGCCGGGCAGGCGCTGCAGGGTGTCCAGCGAAGCGCCGGCTTGCAGCACCATCAACTGCCACTGCGTCGTGCCGTGGTCATTGGCCTGCCAGCGCACGCGGCAGAACATGGCCAATGGGAAGAAGACGGCGCAGCGCCGCCAGTGGTCGAGCTGCACGGTGCGCTCGGGTTGGCCAAAGCGCAGGTAGAGGTTGAATCTCTCATGGACATAGGCCAGCGAGACGCGGGTCAGTGGTGGGGTATCGGCTGGTCTGTGCTGTAGCGCAAGGGGCTGAGGCAGCGACGAGCGTGCTGCGCTGGGCGCAACCGTGCCATCGGGCGTGATGTGCATGTTCATGGGGATGTCTCCGAACGGGATTGAGGGAATTCGCGTTCCAGCAAGGCGCGCAGCAGCTCGGCCACGGTGGTGCCTTGGGTGAACGCCGAGACCTTGATGCGCGCGCGCATGGCGGGCGTGACGTCCAGCGTCAGGCGGGCGGTGAACAGATCGCCTTTCTGCAGGCTTTCGCCATCGCCCTGGCGCACCCAAGCCTCGGCTTGTGGGCTGGCGGGCGGACGCGAGCCAATGGCGATGCGCTTGCCACGCTGCGTACGTTCTTCCGTCATGACGGCCACCGCAGCAGTTCATCGACCAGTGCGGCCACCTCGCGTGCGGCCGCACTGTCGGGCGCGGTCTCGCAGGCCAGCCGGCCGGCGGCCACGCTGTCGGCAAAAACGATGCGCTGGTGCACTTCCGAGCGCAGAGCGGGCAGCGGCTGTTCTGCCAGCGCCTGGCGAGCTTCGCGGCCGATGACGGTGGTGCTGACGCGCCGGTTGATGGCGAAGGCCGCACGCAGCATCGGGCGGAACACCTGTGCTTCTCGGATCAGCGCCACCATTTCGGCGCTGGCCCACAGGTCGTAGGGGCTGGGCTGCACCGGGATGACCACGCAGTCAGCCGCCAGCAAGGCGGAGCGAGCCAGCGCCGCGATGCGTGGCGGGCCGTCGATGACGACGTGATCGACCCGGCGGGCAAGTTCAGGCGCTTCCTGGTGCAGGGTTTCGCGGGCCAGGCCGACGGTGCTGAAGAGCCGGGGCAGGCCCTGCTGGCTGCGGCGCTGGGTCCAGTCCAGTGCCGAGCCCTGCGGGTCGGCATCGAGCAGCACCACCTGCTGGCCGCGCAGCCCGAGTTCGCCCGCGATGTGAGTGGCCAGCGTGGTCTTTCCCACGCCGCCTTTCTGGTTGAGCAGGGCCAGGATCATCGCGTGGTCCCTTCTCCTCGGAGTGCAGCGGCTGCGACGTGCCGGTCGTCACTTGTCCACCGAAACGGCGCGCTCCCACTACCAGTTAGATGAATCTCGTTAGGACAGTTACGGCCGGTGCAAAGCCGCGCCGCCGTTGGGCTGGCGGCCCATCGGCACGCCTGATGGCACGATAGACACACGCCTGATGGCACGTGGCTGCGCACGCCCGATGGCACGAGCCTGTCCACAGGCCATGAACCGCTTATCCCCGTGCCGTGGGTGACACCGGCCTGAACGTCAATACCTCGGCACCCGTGCCTGGCATGCGAACGATGCCCAGGCGATAGCCGGGCATGGATTGCCGCGCCACCAAGGCGCGCAGGTCGCAGGCGAAGTCGTGCGGCTTCGCAGTGCTGCCTGATTTGCGGTGCAGGTGCCTGAAGTCGAACTGCCAGCCAGCGGGCTGGTGTCCGCCGTGCTTGCGCACCAGACGGTATAGCCAGCGCTCGATGCCCCCGGTGAGGTCGAAGTAGGCCGGATCGATGGTCAGCACCAGAGCGGCGTCCAGCACACCCGCGTAGAACCAGTCTGGCAGGATCAGCTCGATGCCCAGCGGCGTGCCGCGGGCGTCGGCCAACTCCTTCCACTCGTTGATCCACGAAAACCGGTGCAGCCGCCGCCCAGTGGTCTCGCGGATGGACGTGGCCACGGTGGTGGATTGCAGGCGATCGAGCGCGGCCTTGAGGCGCTGATAGTCGCGCAGCGACACGCCGCGCCCAATGAAGCGCAGGATTTCGTAGGGCCGGGCGCGCATGAGGCGCGAGGTGGTGATGCCGGCGTCGCGCGCCTCCACGATCTGGCTGGAGGCCCAGATGAGGATATCGGCGTCCCAGATGGTGGCAATGCCGTGTTCTTGCGTGCCTTCCACGCGGATGGCGACGTTGCCGCTGCGAAAGTCGATGGGCTTGGTGCGACGTGACTTGGCCAGCGAGAAGAAGGGGTAGGCCATCAGGTCCTGGCTGTCGCGCGGCGCCATGTCGCCCGGCAGCGCGCGGAACAGGTCGAGTTGTTCTGCAGGTTGCGGGGGGCGCGGCGCGGGCAAAGACATCGGGAGCAAACAGCGGAGCGGGCGCGCAGCGCCCCTCAGCGCGCACGGCTGTCGGCCGAGTGGTGCTCGGCGTACTCGGGGTCGGACGTGGCCTCGAAGCTGCGCTGGTCGGCCCAGGTGTCGAGGTCGGTGACGGCGTACATGACGCGGCGACCGAACTTGCGGAACCGTGGCCCGCCGCCGATGACACGCTGCTTCTCCAGCGTGCGCGGCGACAGGCGCAGGTAGTCGGCGGCCTCGTCGTTGGTGAGGTAGCGCGGAGGTTGTGGTTTGGCCGCAGCTTGTGCGGTAGCCTGCGGCGGGTGAGCGGGTGCAGCAGCAGGCCGCAAGGGAAAGGGTCGCATGAGAGGCGCCTCCATCGGTCAGGAAGGCCCACCTGCGGGGTTGCAGGCAGGTGGAGGCAGTCTCAGGAAACGTTGGCGTTTTGCTCAGGGACGATCTGGGGTAAGGCTGTTTCGTCCCCGGGAAGGAGAGACGAGCGGATCGATCCCGGCCAGCTCGCGGTAGCCGCCATCCATCAGAGATCGGCCGCGCTGCACCAGGCGCCGTACGCGGGCGCGCAGCGCGCTGTCGGCCTGCCAGCCGGACACGACCTCGTCCGAGCCGAACAGCCCTTCGGCAATCTCGCGCAGCGAGGCGCCTGCCTGATTGGCGTCCAGTGCCTGCAGGGTCAGCAGCGCCAGCAGGGTACTGGGGCTGGGCCGTGGACGCGTTGTGGCCGAGGGCTCGCAGCGACTGGCGGTGGCCAACTGGTCCAGATCGTTCGCCATGTCACGGTAACGCACGCAAGGCTCCCGGCAGGCACGCATGGCGAAGGCGTGCGGCATGCCATCGTGCAACTCGGGCGCCAGCATCAGGCGCACACAACAGCCGGGCCAGCGCGCGGCGAGCACGAGGCCTCGGCCATCGTGCTGCAACTGCTTGCGACCCGGTAGGCGCCAGAGCTCGAAGGGGGAAGCCTCGGGTGTAGGGTCATCGTCGGGTATCACGCGAACGGCGCAGGCCCGGGAGTTGAGCCAGTCGGGCAGCGCTTCGCGCGCATCCAGCGCCGGGTTTTCCAGCGTGCGCAAGCCCCAGGGCTGCGCGGCGTCAGCGGCCTGCGCGCGCCAGGCTTGACGGTAGCCGGGGTGGCGCCGTAGGTACTCCCAGGCCAGCGCAGGGCCGTCCAAGTGCAGCACGTAGAGGTAGGCCGCGCTGGCGTGCCAGGGCGGAGGCTGGGCGGCCAACTGGCCGTCCTCGAGATTGACCATATGCGAACTCCCTGTTCTTCTGCGGGAACGTCGCATCGGCCGGCAAGGGCTACGGGTTCATCGGTCGACAATCCGGTCGTGAAGGGCTGTGCGGTGGTTCATCGTCCGATGGTGGCCGGGCTCGTCAACAACGCGCCCAAAGCGACGGCCACGTGGTGGAAAACCATCGCGGCAAAACTGACCATGGCGTGGTGCAGCGTGTTTGTCATGTCCATTTCGGTCTGGATCGTGACCGGGAATGGCATCAGCAGCAGTCGGACCCATAGGGTCTGACGCGCACGTCGATCCTTTGCTCAATCCGTGATCGAGCCGTTGGCCTGTGCCTGCCGCAGGTACTCCGACATCGGCCGCACGGCATGGAAGTGCAGGTCGCGCCGCACCGGCATTCGCTGAGGGCCGACGATGGCTGCGAGATCGGACAGCTTGATGCTGCCCAGCTCGGGCATTCCGATGCCCACGTCGCACAGACCCCAAGCGGTGTCGCCATCGGCCGGGTCGAGGGCTGCGAGCAACCAGGTCGCATGCGCGTCCGGCGTGAACAGGCGCACAACGGGCCACAGGTCGATTTGCGCGTCAGCAGCGCGAGCATGGCGATTGGCCAGCAGCTGCGCGCGCTGCTCGTCGGTGACAAGTGGTTCAGTCGGCATGGTCAGGGTGCGTGGCGCTGTGCGGGAACACGAGTTGCATCAGAAGCACCGAATCGCAAAGCCGCTTTCGTGTCTCTCCGCAAAGACGCAGAGGCGCTTTTGCAGAAAAGCACCCATGCACGAAGTCTGAAAGTCGGCATGACGTGAACGCTCGAATGAGCAAAGGTGACTTTGAGGCTTTACGTAGATACACGAGTGTTACGCAAAAGCACGAATACACCCAACAGGGAAACCACCAAAGCGGCGGCATGCATTGCTAATGAGTTAAAGATAACGTGGTTTTAATTGTCTCTCGGCAGGACGCTTCTGTCTATGCAGAAGCGTTCCATCCAGGCTGGTCGTCCGGCAGGTGCCACCACCTTCGATGCCGAGCTGGCGCAAGCCTTCGGCGCGGCGGTGCGCGCACTGCGTACGGAGCAGGGGCTGGCCCAGGAGGCGCTGGCGCACCGAGCGGGCATCGAGCGCTCCCACATGGGCAAGATCGAGCGCGGAGAGCACATCCCCTCGCTGCCGCTCATCTTCAAGATTGCGGCAGCGCTGGAGTGCGGTGCGGCTGACCTGATGGCCGCGACCGAAGCCCAACTGGGTTCGGCCGAGGCCTGAGACTGCAGGCTCGGCCTGCAGCAGCGATCCCGCCAGGATGGCGGGATCGGACCGGCCGTCAGGCCGTGGACTTGCTGCGCGACCAGATCAGGTTGTGCGTGCCGTCCTCTTCCTCGATCAGGCGGGCGTAGATGGTGGCCGGGAAAGAGGGGTCGTCCAGCGTCACCGAGAGGTAGGGGCGTTCGGACTGGCTGACCTTCTTCCAGGCGGCGCCGATGTCGTAACCGGTGCCGGCCTGGATGCGGTAGTCGGGGGCGTTCTCGCTGCCCTTGTCGTTGCGAACGAACTTGACCTTGACGTTGAGCGTGAGGGTGCGAACGGTGCCGATGAAGCCGTCGTTCTGAGCGGTGAAGGTGCCGATGTTGGCCATGATGATTTCCTTTCGGGTTGCCAAGGTCGCGCCCATCGCGTCCTTGTTGTGATCCGTCAGGCGGGGGACGGGCGGGCCGCACCCCGCAGCGCAGCGAAGGGGCCGCAACAGCGTGGAGGACCGGCAGACACGGGAAATTTGTCTCGCGAGGAATCCGCGCAGCGGAGGGGAAATTTCTTGGGCCGTACGGTTGCGGCCATCAAGCCCGAGGCGAAGCCGCGACCTCGCCAGGATTCACAACGAGACAAGGACGCCTGGGACGCACCTTTCCCGAAAGGTTCATGGCCGAGCACGTTCACCACTTCCGCGGTGAGACTGCATCTGCCATCGCCTTTGCGCCATTGGTCAGAGTCGCAACGAAGCGAGAAGTCGCTGCTGCACCCACTCAGCGCCTTGCATTGCGCGTCGCCTGCCAAGTTCAACCTGGACGGTGCCAACACCTTGCGGTCTGTGACACCACCCAGCGATTTGCCCGCCAGCGTGAGGGAAGACTGCATGCCAAGCAACCCAGCGCAGCGAGCAAAGGCGTAGCACCCGGCTCATATGGCGAGGTGATGCAGGGCCGGATGCCGGCGCACGAACCCTTCCGGCCCGCACAGGCAAGCGGAGCGCGCAGGCGTGAAGGATCGAAGCCGAAGGGCCGTGACGGCTATGACGGCACGGGGCGCAGCCCGAGAGCCTGTCGGCGCAGTGCGCCGACACGCCCGGCCCCGGGATTCACCGTCACCAAAGTCACATGAAGAAGCTGCCCTGGTCCGAGTAGCCCTTGGTGTCGATCTTCAGTTGAGCCAGCCAGGGCTGGACCGCCCGTTTGCAGGAAAAGTCCTCTCCGCCGTCCTGAACCCACGCGCCCAGGCGGCGCTCCACCCAGGCGTGTGCATGGGCATCGCCATCGCGCAGACCATTGAATCGGTCGGGCTCAATGCCCTCATGCCGCGGGTCGAGCACCACGTTGATCGACAGCTCGTCGCCGCTGATGGCATTCACGCTGGCCACGGCTGTATGGCCGTCCTCAATCTCGACGCGGTAGACGTGCCGCTTGCAGAGCTGGCTGTGCGGGTTGCCGCCGGGCCACCAGTTGTCGCTGGGCTCTAGGCCGAACAGTCGTTGTTCCAGGCCGGCATTGATGGCGGCGACCATCAGGTTGCGCCAGCCCATCCAGCGCACACTGCGCTTCTTGCTCAGCGGGAAGTTGCGGAAGGGCGAGTACGAGTGTTCGAACTCTGGGACCAGGCGCAGATCCGGCATGGCGTTGTAGCCCAGTTCCTGGAGCCGGCGCACCATGCGTGCGTTGCTGGGCTTAGGTACCTCAACGGTGACGCGACCGTCCAGCGCAGCGCGAAGCGCCGCATATGTCCGGAACCCGAGCGCCGACGCGAGGGCTTCACTGAGATGGGCGGAAGGGACACCGCTCACGCGGTGCTGGGCACTGTGCTTGAGATTGCGCAGCGCCGCTTTGGAGACGAAGAATGTCGAATCAGACATGCCAAATTCCTTTGTGCATGGTCGATGACTGCCGATTACGCACCGACCGGAGGAATGGACACGGTCTGCGATCAGAGAAGGAAAGCGAGAAACGTCGTTTAACCCGGCAGCAGGTTCAGCGTGACGTGGCTGTATCGCCATTTTATGCGCTGATGCCGACCGCGTTGGCAGGAAGCGCTCGCGCAAGCCCTTGCGCGCCGCCACGCCGCCGCCTGATCGAAGGCGGCGGCGTGGCGTTATTGAGGCCTTGTTCAGTCCATGCTGCGCGCACCAAAGCCGGAAACGACAAGGCCCCGAGCGGAAAACGCCGGGGGCCTTGAAGGGCGCTGTGGACTTCCTGCGTCAATCGTCAGACGTTTCCGTCTCAGTGCATTCCACCGTTCTCGGTGCTTCACGACCGAAAACGGCGGGCATCCACCCGCTGCCCTCTGCCAGGCGCTCGGCTTCCTGCGCAATCTCGGCCTTCTTGAGCTTGGACAGCCGAGGTACCTCATTCGGCGCGAACTGCGCTACCGCATCCAGGATCGTGGCCTTGGGCACGTGCTGGAAATAGCTGTCCGCCGTGGGCTTCCACCATTTGGCCATGTCCAGGTTCAGCGCCAGAGTCAGTTCGGCGCCGGGCTGGCAGGCGGTGGCGCGGGGCGTCACCACGTCAACCGCCGGGGCGGTACACAGCGCCAGCAGTTGCACCAGCTCATCCTGGGGCATCGCCAGCAACTTGGCGAACAGATTGCCTGGGTCCTGCGGCAACTGCTCGGACCAGGCCTGCCGCAGTTCGCGCAGCGCGAGCACGGCGGGCGACTCGGGCCAGTCGGGTGCCAGGTCTTCCAGCCGATCACACAGGCTCAGGCGCAAGCCCAGAGGTAGGGCGTTGCGATAGCCGCCCTGCAGGGCCTGCTGCACCAGGATATGAACCAACGCAGCCAGCGCCACCTGCGGATGGCGGGCGATCTCGATCTGCAGGGCGGCGGTGCGGTGCGCGCTCAGGCGCCGCGCCAGCCGGTCGGACAGGTGTTCGGCGCTGCGCGGCGGGTCACCCGTGGTCGATCCGTCCGGATCGCCACCATCGTCACCAGGGGTTTGGCCGTTGGCGGCGCGTTGACGCGCAGCGTCCAGCGCGCGCAGGGCCTTGGCTTCGGCTTCGCGCAACAGTCCCCGATGCATCAGGGGCTGCCCCTCACGGTTCAGCGTGACGATGACCCCGGCCATCGCCCGGACCTCGGGCGCATGCCCGCTCAGTTGGGACTGCACAGCTTCCAGCTCGGCCGCCAGGGCCTCGCGGCGCTGGTGCAAGGTTTCGGCATTGTCCTCGTTGTCTGCGTCGTAGGCTTCTTCGAGTGCGGCATCGGTGCGGGCGATGCGGCCTTGCAACACCTCCATGCGCCGCGACTCGCGTGCCGTGGGTTCACGGCGCTGACGCGGTGCACCCTGGAACGCCTGCCGCTCGGCAGGGCTCAGGTGCGGTACCGCTTCCACCCAGGCCCAGCCCTCGGCGCGCACAGGCTCGGCCAGTGTCTCCAGCTTGTCGCGCACCAGCCGTTCCAGCAGCGCGGCATCGATCAGCGTGGTGCCGGTGGCCTCGTCATCGGCAAACAGGTCGCGGCGGACACCACCCCCGGTTGCGGTGTAGGCGTCCAGCCCGACAAAGCGCACAAGTGCATGGTCGGCGCCGATTTCCCGTTCGGTCAGGCGCTGGCGCAGCGCCCCCGGGCTGCGCTGCCATTCGGGTGCGTCATAGAACGCGGCTTCCTGGGCGGCGTGGTCATCGGTGGCGGCCAAGGCCATCAATTGGTCCAGGCTGATGGCGTCGGCGCGGTAGTCGGCCATAAGGCGGGCTGAGATGTTAGCCAGCTTGAGGCGTCGCTGCACCACCAGCGGCGTGACGCCGAAGTCGGCCGCGATGTCTTCCACTGGCCTCCCTTCGGCCACCAGGGCAGCGAAGGCTTCAAACTGGTCGGCCGGGTGCATGGCCTCGCGCTGCACGTTCTCGGTGAGGCTGGCGGTGCGCGCGCTGCCGTCGGCCACCAGCAGGCAGGGCACGTCCCAATCCTTGGCGATGCGGCGCTTCTTGGCCAGCAGCTTGAGGGCCGCGAAGCGGCGACCTCCGGCCACCACTTCGTAGAGCGCGCCGTCCGCCGCCAGGGTGACGGTGAGGTTTTGCAGCAGGCCCACGCGCTCGATGCTGGCGGCCAGCGCTTTGATGGATGGGCCCGCCGTCTTGCGCACGTTGCGGCGCGACGGGCGCAGCCGCGACAGCGGTACGAGCAGCATTTGCTGCGAGGGCTGGGCGGGCACCTGCGGTGCGGGTATGGCGTGTAGGGCCTGGGTTTCGGAATCGGTGAGTGCGTTCATGGTGAAACTCCGGTCTGTTGAGGGGTGAAACGGGGCAAGTGGTGAGGGGCGGGCGGCGGCAGGGCCAGGCCCTGCGCGCCGCGCCTGGGTTCGGGTTCAGGCTTTGAGCTGGCGCATGCCATCGGCCAGCAGCCACAGGGCGCGGTTCAGGCGCAGGTTCTGGTCGATGCCCTGCACGGGGCGGGTGCTCTGGCGGCGCCCGTTGGCGCTACGGCCGGTCAGTCCGCCTTTGATCAGGTTTTCCTGGGTGCGGTTGAACACGCTCCACAGGTCGCGCCGGTCGTCGTCGTGGCGGCGCGGCATCAGGATTTGCGACTCGGTGACGGGCGGCGCCTTCTCGGTGTCGTCGTACTTAAGGGCCAGCGCGGCGCGCGCGAACACCTCGGATTCGCCAGCGTCCAGCGCCACGCCCTGCATGGCCTCGCGCGACCCCTGCGCCTGCCCGAAACCTTGCAGCACGGTGTAGGCGCCTTCGATCACCTGGGCGGCGACGTCGCCCTTGTGCGGCACGCGCACGTCGGCCACGGTGTCGCCGCAAACGAGTCCGTTCTGGCAGACGAAACGGAGCATGCCCGCCAGCATCTGGTAGCTGCTTGTGCCGTCGTGCGAGTTGAGCAGGATTATTTCGTTGGCTTCGCGGCCGTTGATCTGGCTGGCATGGCGCAGCCGGATCAGGTGCTTGGTGAACTCGCGCCGGTCGTCCTGGCGCACGCGGGTCTGGCACACCATGAAGGGCTGGAAGCCCTCGCCGCGCAACTCCTGCAGCACGGTGGCAGTGGGGATGTAGCTGTAGCGCTCGGAGCGGCTGCCGTGCGGCGCCTCGGCAAAGATGGATGGCGCCACGGCGCGGATCTGGTCATCCGACAGCGGGGATTCGGAACGCAGCACCGGCGAGCGCGGTGCGAATCGGGAAGCAAGTCGCATGGTCATTTCTCCAAATGAAGCTGGCTGTTGAAAACCCCCCACCGGATTCCTAGATTCGGAGCCCTCTGCGGGTCTTCCGGTGGGGTCGGCGCAGAGACCTGGGCCGGCCCCGTCGCCACCGTCTTTCCTGAGTTCATCGCCCGCGACCCAAGGAGCGCGCCGCCCGGCGCCGTCAAGGAGGCAAGCGCCTGGGCTGGTGCGGCCCGCAGGCGCAGCCGAGGACACGGCCTGGCGCGCCTTGACGGCGCCGGGCGGCGGGCTACGGTCGCGGAAGTGGTGATGGACGAGGGAAGAGGGCGCCAGTGGCCCCTTGGCCGCAGATGGCGCTGACCCTACGCAAGCGCAGCGCGCAGGACCGGCAGCCAAGCCGGGCCGAAGGCGACAGCCGACCGGAGGGAAGGGAACGATGGAAGCCCGCCAGGGACGAGACCGCGTGACTGCAGGGACCGGAGGCTCGGTGCGCAGCACGACAGCGCGGCCGGCCATATCGACAGGGCCGGCGACGCCCGGTTGCACGTAGCGGTCTACGATGGCGACATGACCGAGAAAGACCAGAACCACCCCGATCCCCTGGAACAGATGCTGCTGCGCTCGGATGCCTTGAACGAACGGCTGAACGAGCTGCTCGACGATGTCGAGTTCGACGGGTCTGCGCGTGGCGAGGCCGCTCTGGGCATGTGCGTGGTGGCCATGGAGCACGGGACCGCCTTGCGTGCCTTGATGGCGCTGGGACTGCCGACCTCGGCGGTCAGCTTGATGCGGCTGCAGTTCGAAGCCCTGACCCGCTCGATGTGGCTCATCTATGCTGCAAGCGATGCCGCCATCGAGAAGCTGTCGGCCCCGCTCACGCTCGAAACCGAACAGGCTGCCAAGAACCTGCCCAGCGCAAAGGAAATGATCGAGCAGATCGGCAAGCGGGTCGGGCAGAGTGTGCCTGCCGCGGCCCACCTGATGTTGACCCAGTTCAAGGACGTGTCCTGGAACGCCATGAACTCCTTCGTCCACGGCGGCATCCACCCGCTGCGACGCAGCGCCGATGGTTTTCCCGTGCACCTGGCCTTGCAGGTGCTGCGCAACTCCAACGGTCTGAGCACCATGACCGGCATGACGATGGCGGTGCTCACCGGCGACGAATCCATCGTCAAGCCGATGAGCAAGATCCAGCCGGCGTTCGCCGACTGCCTGCCGGATCTGCTGAACCCCTGAAAACCTGAAAACCAGGGCGTCCGTGGCGCCCTGGTGGCCGGTCAGACAACGATGCGTCCGGCCAGCCGCGCGTTCCGCGCATAGGCGCTCAGGCGCTTCTCGGCGCGAAAGTGCAGATCGCGCTCAACCGGCAACCCGAGCCGACCACGCACGGTCGCCAACTCCCGCAGACTGACCCAGCCCAGCTCCGGCGCGCCCAGGCCCAGATCGCACAGCCCGAAAGCATGGTCATGGTCGTCCGGGTCGATCTCGGTCAGCAGCCAGGTTGCGCCGGCGTCAGGTGTGAACAGCTTGACCACAGGTGCTGGGTTGAAGTCAGGGTTCTGCAGCGATTCGCGGCCATTGGCCAGCAGCAGCACGCGCTGCTCGTCGGTGATGAGTGCGTTCATGGTGAACTCCAGAAGGAATGCCGGGCGGGATTGCCCGCAGCCTCCGGGTCACTGCGCAGCGCAGTGGTCAAGGTTCGAAGACGGCCGCTCAGGCCGCCAGCGCAGCGCAGATGCGCGCCGACCTTGACGGCGAGAACGACGTGGCGCGCGGGGTGCAACAGCAAGCCAGCCTCTCCACTGCCCAGATGCTCCGATCAGGCGGAGCGTGTTCAGGAAACCTGCGATTCCCGAGGACAGAACGACTCCGGCGGCGCACACCGGCCGAGAGCATCCTCAACCATGCCACTGTCCGATTTCGTCGCGAGCGCATCGACTTTCACGGCAATACGCGACTCCAGAGAACCTCTGGAAGCCACCACCAGAATGACGCTGCCTTCGCAAACCACCTCGTGGTCGTCGGATGCCTGAACGCAGAATTTCGCGCTTCGCTGCCCCAGGCGTTCAACCCATCCTCGCAGCTTCAGGGTCGATCCGGGCGGGATCGGCCCCTTGTGCTCCAGCTTGATCGTCCGGCCCACCACGACCTCCGAGTCGGCATCCACGTGCTGCTGCATCTCGCGGATGCAGATGGACTCCACCACGGCGACCAGATACCCGGTTGCCAGGCATTCGATCAGCCGCTGCGCATAGTCGCTTCCATGCGGGAGCCTGGAGAACAGCGACCGGGCCGTCTGCTCGGGCGGCACGCTGTAGGTTTCTTCAAAGGAGATTTCACTGATGCCTTGGTGGTTCATGGAATTGGGAAATGGGTTGACGACGTGCATTCGCTCTCCGAAACCTCGCGTCAAGGCGGGTGACGGGAACAGCGTTCGATCCTCGTTCGGATGATTCGCGTGTTCAACCCATTCGAGCGTTCTCCAGCGTAGCTGGCATAAGGAAGTGCAACGAAAACCGGGAGCCGGTGTGGCTCCCGGTTGTGCGGGCTCAGATCAGTCCACGCTCAGCAAAGGACAGGATCGTCGGCCCGGCCACGATCAGGTGATCGATGACGCGCACGTCCACCAGCGACAACGCGCTCTTGAGGGTCTGGGTCAGATGTTCATCGGCCCGCGAGGGCTCGGCCACGCCCGACGGGTGGTTGTGCACCAGGACGATGGCCGCTGTGTTGTGTGTCATGGCTTCCTTGACCACCTCGCGCGGATAGACCGATGTCTGGGTCACGGTGCCGCGGAACATCTCGACGTACTCGATGACCCGGTGTTGCGCGTCCAGGTGGATCACCGCGAACACCTCGTGCTCCAGCGTGCCCAGCTTGATGCGCAGGAAGTCGCGCACAGCCTGCGGCGACGACAACATTTCGGCGCCGCGCAACTGGCCCTCCAGAACCCGCAGCGCGGCCTGCAGCACCTCAGCCGGCTCGGCCGGACGGTAGCTGCCCGCGACATCGCGAACGAGCAGGGAGAAATCGATGGAAGACGTGAACGACAGGGAAGACAGCTGCGACATGATCGGCTCCGGTTCGGAATCGGGCGGGATTGCCCGGAACCGGCCACCCACGCCGCAGCGCAAGCAGTCAGGGGTCGGAGGCGCAGCCAGAGACGGCCGCCAGGACGCCAGCGTGCAAGGCACGCGCAGCCTTTGACGGCGAGAACGGCGTGGTAGGTTGAAAGGGCACAGCAAGACCGCCACCCCTACACGCCACCACAGCCCTAGCAAGCGGAGCGCGCAGCGGCCATGCCGCGGAGACGTCAGGGATCAAAGCCGGATGGCCGGGATTCGGCACGAAGCCCGGGGCGCAGCCCGCGAGCCCGGCGGCGGGACGCCGAGACACTCATGTCGGTATTCACTGCGCAGTAAATATCGTTGTGCCATCGCCGTAGCGTTCAGTCGGTGGCTGAATGGGAGTCGAGAACCCGCAGATGTGCACCGTTGTGGTGTAATGTGGTGCAAATTCAGCAGACACAGGCCGCGCCCCATGGCACTCACAGCGAAACAGCACACTTCAGCAAAGGAAGGTACCCGCGCATCGGTGACCTTTCCCGCTGACCTCTATGCCGAGTTGGAGCGCATCGCCGAGGAAAAAAAGGTGTCCGTTGCCTGGGTTGTCCGTGACGCCGTCGAGAAGTATGTCGAAGCTCAGTACCCGCTTTTTCGCCGCCAGCAGTGAGGAGGCGCCATGAAGAACACAAAGAAGATCTGCCCCATGTTCAGCCAATCAGCTCGGGAAGGTGTGCCCCTGTGAGTAAGACCGCACGTGCCATCCGCCAGAAAATCGCCCGCCTGCAGGCTGGAGGAACGCCTAGGGTGCTTGATCTGTTCGCCGGTTGCGGTGGGATTTCACTCGGGTTCTCGGCTGCGGGTTTCAGTATCGCGGCGGCGGTCGAGTTCGACCCGGAGGCTGCGGCGTCCCATGGCCGCAACTTCCATGGCGGCGATCCGGCGCACTCCCAGGCCCGCGACATCACGAAAACCAGCCCGGACCAACTCACTGCAGACCTGCAGGCCGGTCCGACGGCTGAAGCCTTCGACGTGCTGGTCGGAGGTCCGCCGTGCCAGGCCTTTGCCCGCGTCGGCCGACCCAAGCTGCGTGAAGTGGACAACCACGCCGAAGCCTTCAAACATGACCCGCGCGCCCAGCTCTACATTGACTACCTGCGCTACGTCGAGGCCTTCGCCCCACTGGCCGTCCTGGTCGAGAACGTGCCCGACGTGCTGAATCATGGCGGACAGAATATCGCCGAAGAGATCGCCGAGGTCCTGGAGAGCAAGGGCTACATCTGCCGTTACACGTTGCTGAACGCTGCGTTCTATGGCGTGCCGCAGATGCGGGAACGGATGATCCTGATCGCTTATCGGCGCGAGATTGCCGATGTGGTCACGTTCCCGGAACCGACGCACTTCATCGACCTGCCGCCTGGCTATGAGGGCACGCGCTCCGTTGCGCTCAAGTTCCTCGACAGCGAGATTGCAGATGCCGCGCACCACTACATCCATGCGCCGAAGGCCTCACGCTCGCTGCCGCCGGCTGTAACCGCTGAAGATGCGCTGGGCGACCTCCCGGCCATCGACGCGCGCAAGCTTCTCAAGAGTGGCGCACTGCGGCGGGGTGCGCGGCGTTTCGACGAACCGATGCCCTACGGCAGAGATCCGCACACAGCCTATGCAAGGTTGATGCGCACTTGGCCAGGCTTCGAGGCCCCCCCGGCTCTGGCCGACCACGTGATCCGCTATCTGCCGCGAGACTACCCGTTGTTCGCCCGCATGAATCCTGGCGACCAGTATCCGCAAGCCTACGCGCATGCGCTGGAGATGTTTGAGGAACACTTGGAGCTTCTGGCAAAACAGGGCGTGAAAGTGAAACCCGGGTCGCAACAGTACGAGGAGATCAAGGCCTCGATCGTGCCGCCCTACGACGTGGGCAAGTTTCCGAACAAGTGGCGCAAGATATGGCGCGACCAGCCGGCGCGCACGCTGATGGCCCACCTGGGCAAGGACAGCTACAGTCATATCCATTACGACAGCCGTCAGGCCCGAACGATCTCCGTGCGCGAGGCTGCGCGTCTTCACTCGTTCCCGGACGGCTTCGCCTTCTGCGGCACGATGAATCCCGCTTTCCGGCAGATCGGCAATGCCGTCCCGCCGCTGCTTGCGAAGGCCGTTGCCACGCACATGATGAAGACGCTCAAACAGTCAGAAAGGGAGGCGGTGAATGAACCTCGTCGAGCGGCAGCAGCGGTTTCTTGAGGCCGCCCAGAAGCACTTCGAGACATCCAAGGCAGTCCGTCCACGCGAACTGTTCGGGGTCTCCAACAGCGCCAAGATCGTCGAAGGCGGCATCCAGCTCGGCGTCGTCAATCTCGACAATGTCAAGGACGACATCGAAGCGCTGATCTTTGGCTGCGTCATGCGCTTTCCGCCCGAGGACGAAGTCTATTTTGCTGTCCTTGTGCGAAAGGACAAAGCCAGTTTCCTGGCCCGCCTTGCCGAAATGAAGAAGCTTGGCGCTGCCGCCAAAGCGGCCGGCGCTGAGCCAGCCGATCTGCTCGCGGAAGGTGGGGACGAAGAAGCACCGGAAGTGCCTGGTGCGACCATCAAATACAGCGCCCGCAACAATGTGGTGCCTATCTACCTCGCGCGTGATGGGCGGTTATGGCTGCGCAACGCCAAGTTCTGGGACAGTCTGGCGTTTGACATGTCGCCCTTCGGCCCGGCGACCGAGCCGGATGAAATCGTTGTCGCGCTGTATCCGCCGACGGCTTCGGCGCGGCGTAGCCTGCTGGCGCGCGAGTTCATCGGCTGGCTAGGTAGCTTGGTCGGATCGCAGAAGATTCACGAGGTTCCGGTCTGGACCGACACGGCTACGCTTAGCCCGGAAATGAGCCGCATGCCGACCACCATTTCGGCCGCGGACATTGAGGCTGCGGTCAAGGCGCTTGGTGGCCACTACCCGAATGGCGAGGTGAAGCGCTTTCATGCCGCTTTGAATTTCTTGCCCCACAAGCACTTCGTGATCCTCTCCGGTCTGTCCGGCACGGGCAAGACGCAACTTGCACTGAAGTACGCCAGGGCCGTCCACGGCCTTACGTCCAACTCGGCCGACGATCCGCTGATCTTCGAATGCCCGGTGCGGCCCGAGTGGACCGACCCGACCGGGCTGACCGGCTATTTCGACGTGCTCACGAACCGCTACGTCGTGCCGACCTTCCTGGAAGCTGTGCTGGTGGCAACGGCGCACCGCGAGTCGCCTGTCTTCGTGATTCTCGACGAAATGAACCTTGCGCGCGTCGAGTACTACCTGTCCGACGTGCTCTCCTGCATGGAAACCGAGGGCCGGCTGCAGCTGCACTCGAACAGTGTCCCGCTCGAAGGTACGACAGGTGCCAGCATTCGTGCCGAGCTGCCGCTCCCAGCGAACCTGTTCATCATCGGGACCATCAACGTCGATGAGACCACGAACCCGGTCAGCGACAAGGTCCTCGACCGTGCATCGGTCATCGACATGTCCTCCGTCGATGTGCCCGGCTTCCTCGCTTCGCTGGAAGGCCGTTTTCCGGCGCTGAAGGACGCGCGCGCCGCATCCGAAGCAAAGCTGACCGAAATCCACGGCCTGATGCAGCAGTACGGCCTCGGCTTCGGTTACCGGTTGATCGAGGAATTCGTGCGCTATCACGCCTTCGACGCGGCACACCTCAAGAGTGCCGTAGCCGATGTCACCGACCAACTGCTCGTGCAGAAAGTACTGGTGAAGCTGCGCGGCGCCGAACGGCAGCGCACTCTGCTGAACGGTCTGGACAAGGCCTGCAATGGCCTGCCACGCGCACAGGCATTCATCCGGAAACTGCTGACCGATCTCGACGATTTCGGCTCCTTCCAGGCCATGCGGTGAGCCGTGACGGCGCTTTACATCCAGGCTGAAGGCGGTGGACCAGCATGGCAGGTCTGGCCCGTGCCGGATGTGGTGCCGGCCGGCGCAGTACGGGAAGGCGCGTCCTATCTCTTTGAGCTACGCGACAGCGACGACGCGCTCGCAGCCGACCTGCTGATTAACGATGTGGCGGTCGAAGCGCTGCGGTCGCGCGAGCCGCGCGTGGCGCGCTGGCGCTGGCAGCCTGGTTTTCATGCTGGCATGGTTGAGGCCGTGCTACGAGTGCCGGGAATCGGGACCCGCCGCTTCGAAGTCACGACCGATCCCGATCTGCGCAAGCTCACGCGCGACGACTTCGACGCGATGGTGCGCGAAGTTCTCGAAGACACCTTTGCCCTCTTTTCGCTAAGCGCTTTCCGCAAGGGCATTGCGCGGCAGCCGGGAAACCGGCCGCCGCCACTGGCCCGACTCGAGTTCCTGCGCTCACGCGCCGATGCCATCGTCGCCACGGTCGAAGCCATTGCCCGTGCCCCGCGCCACTATCTGCGTGCCGACGAGGTGACAGTTCCGGTGCATCGGGCCACGCGCGCGACCGGTCAGGAGATCATCAAGTCGTTCCGGTCTGGCGTGATCCGCACCGAGACCGTCAGCCCGTCGCGCTTGCCTGCTGCGCTGAAGGGCCGTATGCCGATGCAGATCACGCTGCGGCAACGCCGGAATAGCGTGGACATCCCGGAGCACCGGCAGATCAAGGCCTGCCTGCGGTCGTGGGCCGCATGGCTGTCCGGTATCGCAGAACTGTTGGGGAAAGCCGGCACGACCGATGATCCCGAGACCATCACCGCAGCCGGCACCTGGGCCGTGCGGGCACGGCGGATCACGCGACGGCTGAACGATGCCGCGTCGGCCGGCTTCATGGCCGAGGTCGGCGAGGGGCCGGCGCTGCTGCGCATGTCCTCGTTGTTCCGCAATGACCCGGTCTATCAGCGCTTCTACCGGCTCTGGCAGGACATGAATCTCGGGCTCGCCGCGTTGTTTGGCGACTTCCTGCAGATGCCGCTGGCACGAACCTATGAGCTGTACGAACTGTGGTGCTTCCTGCGCTTGCTGCGCGCCGCCGTCGAGGAATACGGCGGCACGGGCGCAGACCTGAGTAACCTGTTCCTCAGCGAGGCCAGCGGCGGTGTGACGATCGCGGCTGGCGCCATCACCGTCCCGATTGGCGGTGACCGCGTCCTGTGCTTCCAACGCCAGTACCGTGAATACTGGGACGAAGACAGCCGCGAAGGCAGCTTCAGCCGGACGATGGTTCCGGATGTCGTGCTGGCGGGCAGGGACCTGGGTGGCCCGGAGCGACGTGTCATTGTGCTTGATGCGAAATACCGGATCAACGACGGCCTCAACGAAGCGCTGAACTCGATCCACACCTACCGCGATGCGCTGGTTCAGGAAGTGGCAAGTGGCCGGACCGAAGGCATCGTGACCGCGGCCTATCTGCTGACGCCGCATGTGCCGACAGGCCTGCAGGCAGACTTCAGGACCACGTCCGTGCCGGGACGACTTTTTCATCCGCAGTACCGCGAGAAGTTCCGTTTCGGCGCAGTGACGCTGCGCCCGGGCATGTCGGGCAAAGAGCTGCAGACCTGTCTGCGTACCATCGTTGCGGACGCCGGAGCGGGGGCGTGAATGGCGGACGTACTCACACCTGAACAGCGCCAGCTCAACATGAGCCGCATCCGCGGGCGCGACACCAAGCCCGAAATGCTGGTGCGCCGCGGTCTGCATGCCCGAGGCCTGCGCTACCTCCTGCATGACCGCAAACTTCCCGGCCGTCCGGACCTTGTGTTTCCGCGTTACGGTGCGGTGGTCTTCGTTCACGGCTGCTTCTGGCATGCGCATGGCTGTGCACTGTCGAAGTTACCGGCGACCCGACAGGAGTTCTGGAACAAGAAGCTGGCCGAGAACGCCGCGAGGGACCGCCGGGCCATTGAAGCCCTTCTCGCTGATGGGTGGCGCGTTCTGGTGGTCTGGGAATGCGCCCTGCGCGGACCCGGGCGGAGAATGGACGACGACGTTGTGGCGGCCCTTGCCGCCGATATCCGTTCCGGCACGCGAAGCCTGTTGGAGTTCACAGGTCGGGATGCTAAGAGAATTTAGACAGAAAACGAGTAAATGATGGCCCTAGGCACGCTCCACCCGATCCGCGCACGAAGTCACCTCCTGCAATTGCTGGGAGAAGAACTGATTGGCGACGACAGGCTTGCCATCTTTGAGCTTGTCAAAAACGGCTACGACGCCGACGCCAACGAGGTCGAGATCTCGGTGAATCTAGCCGCCCGGGCACAGAAGGCGATAGTGGTCCAGGACTCGGGCACAGGTATGACGCTCGATGACATTACGGGCAAGTGGCTGGAGCTGGCGACAGACTCCAGACGAAAGGACCGTGCTATCAGGACAAAGCGTTTTCACCGCCTCGCGCTCGGTGAAAAAGGCGTGGGACGCATCGCGTCATTCAAGCTTGGCAGGTATGTGACTCTCACAACCCGCTCGGCCGGACATCCTGAGTACGAAGCAACCATCGACTGGGACAAGCTGCTGGAGCAGGGACCGTATCTTGAAGACTTGAATGTCCGGGTGCGCGAGAACGAAGAGCCGAAGCTCTTCACCGGCAAATCGACGGGTACGCGCATCGCAATTTCAGGCCTTCGCCGCGAAGTATGGACGCGCGGCGATCTGCGGAAGCTTTATCGTCTCGTCACATCGCTGGCCAGCCCGTTCAAAACGCCCGACCAGTTCAGGGTTAAGTTCAACGCCCCCGGGCGCGAAGGCGACCTGAAGGATCTCATCGCCCCCAACGATTTCCTTGACCTTGCCGTCTGGAAATTCAGCTTCAGCCTTGATGGACAGGCGTTCAACTGGAAGTACGCCTTCAATCCGCCACATTGGAAGAGCGTCAAGGCGCGCAGCGAGGAAAAGACTAACGACCGGCTTCTGCTGAGTCCGTCCGTCGATCCAGATGGCATCAAGCGCCGGACCTCGGCCGCCCAGGACACCCTGTTGATGACAGAGGATGAACTGGATGGCATTGGACCAATCGAAGGGCGCATCTATGCCTACTACCGGCGATCCGAGGTGCTGAATGCGACCGGCAGTTCTACCCAGGTCAGGTCTTGGCTTGACGATCAGACTGGGGTCCGCGTGTACCGCGATGGCGTTCGGGTCTTCACATATGGTGAGCGGACGGATGACTGGCTCGGGCTGAATGTTCGGCGCATCAACACACCGGCTGGAAAGCTGGGCACGAGCTCTGTCGTTTCCGCAATCCACCTTGAGCTGGACGAAAGCTCCGGTCTCCGTGAGAAGACGAACCGTGAGGGCTTCGATCAGAACGACGCCTACGAGCGCCTGCGGCGGGTGGTTCTCAGCGTCTTTGAGCACCTGGAACGGCTGCATGCCGACGACCGTAAGTCTCTTGACGACGTGATCAAGGGTACGGTCGATGAACAACCGATGCGCTTCACCGAGGCCATGGATCACCTGCGTACCGGCCTGAAGTCGAAAAAGCTCGATCAGAGCTTTGCAAAGGACATTGACGCCATCGAACGCGAGTTTGTACAGCTCCGTGACGTGATGACCAATGCTGGCGTCGCCGGCCTCAACCTTGCGGTTATTTTCCACGAAGTCGAGCGCGAGGTTGATTCGCTCGCGACCGCACTGGATCGTGGCCTGGACCAGAACCGGCTGCGGGCGCAAATTGAGCACCTGCATCAGCTGCTGCAGGGGTTCGCTCCGTTGCTGCGCAAGAACACTACGCGGTCGATTTTCGCCAGTGCCGTTGTGCGCGCCGCGCTGATGACGCGTGAGCCGCGCTACAAGCATCACAAGGTGACACTGTCGGCGCCAATTCTGCAGAAGGAGCAACCGGACTTTAAGATTCGTGGCGCGTCGAACCTGATCTCTGGTGCGCTTGGCAACCTCCTGGACAACGCCCAGTTCTGGGCACGGTTCAGGAAGGAGCGGGACGAGCGGAGCGCGCCCGCTTCAGTGCTTGTAGCGACCGACTGGGACGAGAAGTCGAATTCGGCCTTCATTGCCGTCATCGACAACGGACCAGGCTTCTCCATCCCGCTGGACCGGGCGGCCGAAGCATTCCACACGACAAGGCCTGGCGGCATGGGGCTCGGGCTTTATTTCGCCAAGCATGTGATGGATCAGTGTGGGGGCGAGCTGACGATTCACTCAGCGGACGAACTCCGTGACGAGATTGATATTCCGAAGGCGTTCGACGGCGCCGCCGTCGTCCTGCGGTTTGGGGAGAGCAAATAGTGTTCGGTCCAATAAGGGCAGTCGCGGTTGACGATGAGCCTGGTCATCTTCTTTCGATCACAACCGGTCTTTCGACCATCGGTATCCCCTGCATGGGGTATTGGTTCGACCGCGACGCCAGCGAGTTGCTGCCGCCGCCGCCAGAAGGAGGACTTCCGTATCTTCGCCTTCTGTTCACGGACCTGAATCTTGCCGAGCTGGGTGGGGTTCCAGACACTTCCGTCCTGTGGGCCGCTGTTGTCAGCGTCCTCAAGCAGATCGTCTCGAAGGACAGTGGACCTTACCTTCTTGTGTTCTGGACCCGCGTCGGTGCGAAGGCGGCTGAAGTCAAGGAAATGCTATACGCACGCGCGGAGCAGCTTGAAGGTGTTCCTTGTCCGATTGATGTCCTTGAGATGTCAAAGGCTCAGTTCCTTGTCGAGCCCCCAAAAGGCAAGGACTTTGACGAAGGTCTGCGCGAGTTCTACGCTGCGCTGCATGCAAACATCGACAAGCTGAAAGAGGCTGTCGGCGCGGCTGTCGCGACGAATGCGACTCTTAACGCCGTCTCGGCATGGGAGACACGCGCTGCCGACGCAGCGGCTTTGTCTGTGAACGAGGTTCACAGGTGCGCGCGTTCCGACGAGCCGGACCAGTCGAAGGTCGCAGAGTCTTTTACCAAGGTCGCAGCCAAGATTGCGGTGGCCGCGGCAGGCGGCACTGCTGCGCAGGCTGATCCGGCGCGTGCTCTTGATGTTGGGATGCAGGACATCCTGATCGACCAGTTCGGCGTTTCTGTTGAGGTGCCGGAGTACAAGCAGGCCGTCAACGTCGCCCTTGGGCCCACAATCGCCGGTGAGATCATGTTCACCGACAGTGTCGCCATGCATGGCGAGCTGAACACTTTTTTTCATGTTGACCGGGAGGTGGCCAGCGCAAAGTCATGGGACAGGGGGGTCGTCATCCCAGCTCGCCCGCCTCTTGATGGCAATGCGCTCGGCTTCAATCCAGTCGAACTTCTCGCATCCGAGTTCCTGTTTTCGGTCGATCAGGTGCCGAAAGCGAAGCGGGCGGCTGCACCGGAACACATTCAGCAGCTGCAGCAGGACCCGGGGATCGTGCTGATCGAGATGGGCGCCGACTGCGACCACGCGCAGGACCAGGATCGAACGCGCAGATTCCTTGTCGCTCTGGAGCTTCCGCAGGACATGCTTTATCTCGCAAGCCCCAGTAGAGATGGAAAGCTCAGGAACGGCGCGCTGGAGCTTCTAGGGCCCTGGAAACTCAACGGGACTGTGAAGTACCTAGTCGTCTCCTGCCGCCGCTATTGGACTTGGCAGGCGAGTACACCTCCACCCGGCGCCCCTATGTACCGGCTCCGGGCCGCTCTGGTAGACAAGCTGCTGCATCGCTACTCCGCGTGGAGCAGCCGGCCTGGTATCGTCGAATTCAGATGAAGTGCCGACCATAGAGCCGTCGAAGGAGCACAAGCCTAGCGCATCGTTGGCCGTTACATCGAAAATCGCCGCCCTCGATGCACGGCACTTTCGTGCTGCCCGTTAACCAATGGGCCCCGTATAGCGCGTCAGCGGGTGAGTCGGAACCACAGTTCTTTGAGCCATCCCAACCAGCCGCTTGACTCGGGTTTTATGTTCGTGACCATCTTTGGAGGAACAGAAGGAGCGGGCGTTGGGCGATCTGTTGAGATTTGATGAAGGCGCTTCAGATCGCGCTGATCACGTTCAAATACCGCTGTCATCTGTTTCTTTGAGAACTTGCCAGCCCAGATGACGCGGCTGTCGCGGATCAGGTAGTGAGACTGGCATGTCATTGACCAGTTGCCAATTGATGGGTGGAGCGTCACGCGTTCATTCTGCACGTGGACTTGCCATTCAGCTGGGGAGAGAGGCGTCACCACCTTCTCTCCGCACCCGCAACAGCAAAGATGAACAGCTGCTCGGTATTTATGGCTGATGTAGAGTCGTCCTGGCTCGAGTACCTTGGGTGCCAAGTCGACGACCTCCGCCTTGATTTGGTCAATCCGCATCGGGATGCTCAGTCCTTTCGGCTTTCGCCAACCCCATCGAGCTCACAGCGAACTCCAGGTGATGCCAGTCCCAGTTGGTTGCATAGAAGCCGAAGTGCTGTTTCCAGAGCATTACGGCGAGCATGGCATTGAGTGCGTTGGCATCTGCAATCTGGATGTTCTGCTCGTACAGTGCATCTCCGGCTTCGTCCATTGTTGGGGCACGGTCAAAAAAGTGCTGATTTTTCGCAGGCGTGGCCAGCGTGACACGACACGTGCCGAAGATCTGCTGAGCCGTTGACAGCGACATGTCCATGCCGCAGTCGATGAATGGCACGCCCTTTTGAATCAGGTGAGAGCAGATCAGCCGCCTTGCAGGGCCTTTGTCGACACAGACGAAGACGAAATTGAATTGACCGAGCAGCCCGACGTTGGTATCGGTTACATATGTTGGATGTGGCACGATCCCGGTGTGCATGTGGCCGTACATGTCAGCGAAGTACGAGACCTTGGGCGCGTTGAAATCGCTCTCGTGTGCCGCGCCGGGTGCTCGGAAAGCGTTGTGCAACTCGAACACGTCACCGTCGAAGAGATGAATATCGCGCACCGGCGTCTTGGCCACTTGATCCAGCACGTACGAACCCGTGCCGCCCAAGCCCACGATGGCCACGGTGAGGTTCGCCAGACGCTCCGAGGCCATCGCGAAGTTGCCGCGAACGGAGGACGCATCGGGGTACCGGAATGGACTGGTGCGTGGCGCCAATACGGCTGAGCCGGGTCCCAGCGGTCGGGTGCAGTGCGGATCGAGCACGCGTGCCTGGTCCGTGATGATGCGCCAGTAGTGCATCAGCTGGTCAAAGTGGGTCGCGTACGCCGCCCAGCCGTCGTTCTTGTTGGAGAAATGGAACCGGGCAGCGACGCCGGGGGCAACCAAGCCACCCGCAACCTCGGAGTGGCGCAACTGTTCCATCGGAGTGCCGTTCGCAAAGCAGGGGAACGGCCCGTCGAACCAAGCCTGATGGGTGGCAGGCGGGGTGATTTGCGTGTCCGTGTAGATCAGATTGACGACAAGCGTACCTAGCTGCAGCCTGGCGCGCTCGTCCACCACTGGGACATCATGCAAAAGGAGGTGCGACCCGTGCACCGTCACCCGCAGGCCTGCGGCGACGAACGGTGCGAGTGCCTGCTCAAGAACGGCCGGTCTTGCGGACATGGCACACCATTCCTTCCTTGACCGGCACAGGCTTGTCCCCGCGCGCCAATGACAGATCGCCGAGTTCAGGGTGGCTGATCGTGATCGTGTAGATGAAGTCCGAAGTGTCCGCAGGCGGGTCCTGGTGGTAAGCCAAGTGCACCAGCTGCGCGTACGTCAGCTTTTCCTGCGGGACCTCGATCTCTTCAAGATTGAGAACAATTTTCGTGTTGGGCTGCTTTGAGTTGCTCATGGATTTACCCTTTCATCGGCAAATTGGTGTTAGATGTTGTGTAAGGTGAGCGCAGTGTGGCAGATTTTTTGAAAGGTGTAAAGTCTCGTGTAAGATGCGAGTGAAATTAATTGCAAGGAGACCGCTTGACCAGTGATGCAACCCGTGGGCGAGGCCAGTGGGTGAGTGCGCCCGTCGTGTTCGTGCTCGCACAGGTCCGTTTTCTGCCGACCTCCGCTGCCGATCCCGAAAAGCTGCGCGATGCGATCACGACCCGATTGGGGGCACGTTTTCCTACCATCAGCCAGATCAGTGGTCCCGCAATCGAGATCAACCTCGACTCCGAACTCAGCGTGCAGCGACCTGCGAGCGCGATTGCGTATGACCTGATCAACGAAAACGTGGATGCAATGGTTCGTGTACAGCAGGATTCGCTCACGTACGCGGTCACGTCTTACGTTGACTCATCGCACTTCCGCGAGCACTGGCTTCAGGTGGCGGCTGCGCTGTCGGACGTGCATGTGACGGCAGTGACCCGGGCGGGTCTTCGCTATGTCGACTTTCTGCAGCCGCGAGAGGGAGGAGTGCCGGAGGAGTACGTCCAGGCACCCTGGAACCTGGCTGGTCTGCCTGTACTTCCAGGAGCGCTGGGTGCGCCAGACTTGCACGTATCGCTGCTTGATCTTCGCTATCCCGTGGGTCGCATGCGGCTGCAATTCATGCGCGGGTTCGGGGTACCTACATTGCCGATGGACCTGCAGGGGATGCTGACTCCTCGGCACGAGTCACCGCAGGGGCATCCAACTGTGTGTGGGGTGATCGATACGGATCGCTGGATCGACGGTGAACACCCGGCAGATGTAGCCACGCTCAGTCAGCTGTTCACGCAAATGCACACCGAGGTTTCCGGTGCATTCCAAGCCATGATTTCGCCTCTGGCGAAAAGGGAATGGAACCCAGAATCCAAAAAAGGAGTTGGCGAATGATCTACGCTTCCCTTCGAGACGCAAAGCTTGGTGGGACCATTGGCGCCAATGCGGTCTGGCGCAAGTCAGGGTCCACGGGCATCCGGGTCATCAAAGCGTTTGTCTTGGATTTCGGGACTGCATTGCCAACCATTGGCATCGGACTAGATGACCTTCAGCAGTACCTTGGCACCAGTGTCAATCTGGCAAGACCTCTGTCGCTGCAATCTGCAGCGGCTGAACCTCACACTGAACCTGCGCTCACGACTCCGGCCGAGATGGTGGAAGAGTTGCGCAAGTCATTCGGCCTGAATGTCACCCAGCTCTCGCGGGTCCTGCACATCGAGAGAATCACGGTGTATGCATGGTTGCGCACCGACCGGATGGAGAAGCTCAATCCCTCCAATCGAAGCCGCCTGTGGCGCCTTTACCAGATTGCAAAGCAATGGTGCAGCTACACGCATCTGGCCGGCAAGTATCTGGTTGAACCATTGCCGGGCCGGAATACGACCCTTCTGCAGATGCTATGCGCGGAACAGCTAGATGCAGGTGCGTTCGCGCAAGCGTATGAGCTTCTGGCTCGGGCCACAGGTTCCGGTGCCCGCATGCAGCGACATCGGGCGGAGCAGCGTCTCGCCCTGAAGAAAGGTATCGAGAACTTGCGGAAGAACGCCGACAAATTCGGGATGGATCTGGATTGACCGGCGCGCAGCTTCTCGAGATTTTTCTTGACGAGCTGAGCGGTGGCTCGGGCAACCGGTCCCTCATGCTGATGGTCGCTGGCCCGAATGGCGCTGGCAAGACAACGCTCTGGCGAAAACGGCTTGAGCCGATGCTTGAAGATGGGGTCGAAGCCATCTACATCAATGCAGACGAAATTGAGCGCGAGCTGAACGAAGCGGCTCAACTCGATCCGCGCGCTCTGCAGTCTCGGGAGACTGCGTTGCAGGCTCAAACGGAGGCTACAAGGCGCCGCGAGCTGCTACTGGCTGCACCAGCAGGCACGCAGTCACACTTCGTCTTCGAGACCGTCTTCTCTGATCCATACGGTTACAAGCTCGCTGAGTTGCAGCGCGGGGTGACAGCTGGATATTTTGTAGTCATGGTGTTTGTAGGGCTCGACAACCTCGCGCTCGCGCAGCAGCGGGTCCAGCATCGCGCGGCACAGGGAGGGCACGACGTGCCGCGCGAAGTACAGGAAGACCGATTCGGCCGTGTGTTCGCCAACGCTCGTAGTGCAATCCGGATCGTTCCCCTGGCGCTCTTTTTCGACAACTCCCGTGACGAAGGGGGCGCTGGTCGAACCCATCGTCCTGTAGCGATAGTCAGGAACGGCACGTTGGTGGCTCAGCACGACCGCATGCCTACTTGGTGGCCGCTGATCATGCCGTGAATGGTCAGACCCAAACGCATCCCATCCGGCGAAAAAATGTTGGCCCAAAGGAAGTGGCGTCTGACTCCACTCCATTGCTATCGTGTTTGGCGTTCTGAGGCGAAGTCGGGCGAGCGAATTGCGACAGCGGTCAAGAGTGGCGCCATGGAGCATCGCAGGTGCATCGCCACGCCACTGCATGCGCCAAGCGGCAACCAGTTAGTGCTTCATGATCGATGACCTGCTCAGCGATGGCGACACGCTCATGGCCGTGGCCGTTGGCAACAACCCCTCGACCATGAACGTCTCAGATCAGCCTCGGAAACGTTCATGAGGCTGGCGTGCCCGAAAGGTCGCTCCTGGCCGTGGAGCGGAAGTTGGCAGCCATGGCTGGGATGCCATCGGACAAAAAGATGCCCGCTTGTGCGGGCTTTTGTTGCCTATCTGCTACGCGCTGCGCAGCGGATCGGTGATTTTGGCGTCTGAATGGCGGTCGTCATCATAAGTTGTTGATTTTGTTTGTATCAGTTCGATCTTGTAGCCGTCCGGGTCGGTCACGAAAGCGATCACGGTGGTGCCTCCCTTGACCGGACCCGCCTCACGCGTGACGTTGCCGCCGGCGGCCTTGATTTTTTCGCATGCGGCGTAGGCGTCGGGTACCCCCAGGGCGATGTGGCCGTACGCGGTGCCGAGCTCGTAGCTCTCGGTGCCCCAGTTGTAGGTGAGCTCGATCTCGGCCTGCGCCGGATTGCCCTCATAGCCCACGAAGGCCAGCGAGTACTTGTACTCGGGGTTTTCGGAGGTGCGCAGCAATTGCATGCCCAGCACCTGGGTGTAGAAGTCGATGGAGCGCTGGAGGTTGCCCACGCGCAGCATGGTGTGTAGGAGTCTCATGCGCGCTATTTTGACGGCACTTCAAAGACCAGACACGTTGTTGTGGCATGCGCATAGAGCTTGCCATCAGGGCCGACGATGCGACCCTCTGCGGTGGCCAGCTGGCGCCCGGCATGCACCACCGTGCCAATGGCGCGCAGCGGACCACTCTTGTGGGAGGCGGCCCGCACGATGTTCACACTGAGTTCGGCGGTGGTGTAAGCCCGCCCGACCGGCATGGCCGTGTGCACGGCACAGCCCACGGCGGAGTCCAGCAGCGTGGCGTACCAGCCGCCGTGCACAGTGCCCAGCGGGTTGTAGTGTTTGAGCTGCGGCTGCCCCTGAAATACCGCGCGGCCCTCGCCGACCTCCACCAGGGAGAAGTCCAGCGTCTGGGCAATGTGCGGATAGGGCAGCTTGCCGTCCAGCATGGCCTGCATCTGCTGCAGGCCCGTCAACCCGGCGATATCGGCCGGGTTCGCCAGCCCCACTCCGGCGCCAGCGTTCAGGCGTTGCACGACGGTTTCGTATTCGAGGTTCCATTGCGCGATGGTGTCTTCAACGGTCATGGCGGGTCCTTGTGGTCATGAATTGCATATACAAATATTGTAGATACAATCAATTCATGAAGGCTGACACCCATGCGTCAATGGCCACCCCCGTGGGCTGTACCAACTTGAAGCTGCGCCAGCTCACACGCCGCGTCACGCAGCATTACGACCAGCACCTGGCGGGTTCGGGCCTCAAGATCACGCAGTATTCGCTGTTGGCGCATGTGGATCGGCTGGGGCCACTAGCGCCCGGCGAGCTGGCGCGGCGCATGGACATGGGCGCATCCACGCTCACGCGCAACCTGCAGCCGATGATCTCTGCAGGCTGGCTGGTGCTGGGCCCCGGCGCGGACGCACGCAGTCGCCTCGTGCACATCACCGAAGCCGGGCTCAATCTTCGCCGCCAAGCGCAAAAGCACTGGAAAGCGGCCCAGCTCGCGCTCAACGGCAAGCTGGGCGTGACTACCGTGGCCGCCTTGCACAGCCTGCTCGATCAAGGATTGGCAGCCTTTCACGACGACGCCCCTCCTGACGAGTGAGCCGCTCACACGCCAAGGCGTTTCACAAACGCTGGACGGGTGTTTGCCGAGCTGCGTCAGCGCGCCCAGCCACGGGCGATGAGCGCCTGCTCGTCACGCTCTGCGAGCGCAGGGCCTCGCACCTGTTGCTGGAGGAAGCTGTCTGCGGCTTCGTGCTGCCGATCGCTCGCGGTCTGATAGCCTGACGCACCGGTTTGCGCCGGGCGTTGCTCGGCGATCAGGAATTCGAGTTGCCAAAGGCCCTTGTCGTTGCGACAGGCGATACCCAGCTCGTCCCTTGTGCCAGCGGTGTTGGTGCGGTTGAACTCACGGCAGTGCCCGCCACTGTGGCGCTCGAAGCTGGCCACCACTTCGATCGAGCCTCCCTCGGTGGGGAGCACACGCCCGCTGGGCGCCACCTCCAGTGCCAGCGCAAGGGCGGGGTCTGTCAGCGGCGTGCCCGCGTTTTGCGCCCAGTGGGCGCCAGTGGCCGGGTTGAGCAGTTGCCAGCTGATGACAGCACCCAGACCCAGCATCACGACCGACGCCAGCGCAGGCCAGGGGCGAGCGCTGCCACCCAGCCTCGCCCAATCGAGCCACCGTCTGCGCACCGGGGGCGCCGGTGGAGGATCGCGTCGGGCGCGTGGATCGCTCGCACGCCAAATCTCGGCGATGAGGTGGGGCGGAACAGGCTCGAGAAACACCGGGTCGAAGCTGCGCCGAGCGAGTTCACTGCTCTGGGCCAGCGCCTGCAGGCGTTCGCGCAGCGCTGCGCTTTCTGAAAGCGCTTGCTCCAGTGGCGCGTAGTCCTGTTCGGGCAATTGGCCGTCGAGGTAGGCGATCAGGGTGGGGTCGTCGTAGGGTTGCATGTCAGGTTCCTGGTGCCCGCAGGGCGTTCGCCAGCCGCGTGCGGGCGCGCGCGAGGCGACTCATCACGGTCCCCATGGGAATGCCCAGCGCGCTGGCCGCTTCCTGGTACGAGAGGCCGTCGACCGTGACCAGCATCAGCACCGCGCGCTGGTCGTCGGGCAATTGCATCAGCGCATCGCGCACCGCTCGCATCTCGCTGCGTCGCTCGATCACTTGGCGGCCGTCCTCGCCCGCCAGGTCGGGCAGGGCGTCGGTGTCTGTGTCGGTCTTGTGACGCGCGCGCTTGCGGTAGTCGTCCAGCCATGTGGTTTGCACGATGCGAAACATCCAGCTCGCCAGGCTCGTGTCGGCTTGGTACTGGTGCCACCGCTCCAGGGCCTTGAGGCAAGCGGTCTGCACCAGGTCGTCGGCCATGTGGCCGTCGTGTGTGAGCCCGCTGGCGAAACGGCGCAAGCGAGGCAGCAGGCTGATGATCTGGGCGCGGGGGTCGGCGTCGGACATGGTGTTGGGGTGGACAACGCACTGCCCCTGGGGTTTATTCCCGTCGGCACAGGAATAAAAGGAGCGCGCGCCCGTTGTCGGGGAAGATGTTTTACCCTGAACGCCTTTTTCGCATCCGGCAAATTCTGCATGAGCGCCCCGCTCCCCATTTTTCTGCGACCTGAGCGCACCTCGCGCTGGGTCGCGATCGCCTTGATGTTGTGCCTTCATGCTTTGCCGCCTACCGGTTGGCCGGAGGTCGATGCGTGGTCGCTGGCGGGCGTGGCGCATGCCGACGATGGTGACGATGGCGATGACGGGGATGGCAGCGATGGAGGCAGTGCGGCCGCATCGGCTGGCGCTGACGCGGCCGACGCCGGAGGCCAGGACACCGACCGTGGACCGCGCGAGCCGGAACTCACTGTGCAGGCAGACCGTTTCGTGGTGGACGAGCTGATCGCCTTGAATCCGAGCGCAGCAGCGCTGCAGCGCGCCCGGCAGTGGGGTGCGCGTGTGGTGGAGACGAGCGATCAACGTGGGCTGGGCATGCGGGTGGTGCGCCTGCGCCTGCCCCCCGGCATCGATGCGCGCACCGCGCTGGCCGTGGCCAACGAACGCGACCCCGGTGTGTTTGATCTTCACCACCTCTACCAGCTGGCCCAAACCGAACCCGTGTGTGAAGGCGAGAGCTGCGAGCCCATGCAACGAATCGGCTGGCCCGCCGCGAATGCATCTTGCGGGCGAGGGCAGACCTTGGGCATGGTCGATTCCGACGTGGCCACGGACCTGCCCGCGTTGCGTGGCGCCGACGTGCGCGTGCGTCGCTTCGCCCGCGATGCCGACGCGCCAACCGACGCAGCGCACGGAACAGCGGTGGCGGCCTTGCTGGTGGGTCAGCCCGGCAGTGGTTTGCCGGGGCTGTTGCCGCGGGGCCGGCTGCTGGCGGCCGTGCCGTTCTTTCGCCTGCCTTCGGGCACGCTGTCCGCCGATGCGGTGGGTTTGATCAAAAGTCTGGACTGGCTCGTGTCGGAGCGCGTGCAGGTGATCGGCATGAGCCTGACGGGCCCTTACAACCTGGCACTGGACGCCGCCGTGCGCCGCGCGCAGTCGCGCGATGTGGTGGTGGTGGCCGCCGTGGGCAACGCCGGGCGAAACGCCCCGCCTGCGCACCCTGCCGCGCTGGCTGGCGTGATCGGCGCCACAGCGCTGTCTGCAGATCGCCGCATTTACTGGCGCGCCAACCAGGGCGAGTCGGTCGACTTTGCCTTGCCGGGGGTGGAGTTGCCTTTGCCCGACGCGCAAGGCGAGGTGCGCCCTCGCAGTGGCACTTCTTACGCTGTGCCCTATCTGGTGGCACAGCTTTCCCAGTCGCTGCATGAGGGCTCGCTGTCGCGCGCTGACTGGCTGGGCGGGCGGTCGGTGCCCAGCGCCGATCTGGGCGCCAGTGGGCGCGACCCGGTGTACGGCTGGGGCTTGCCGCAAGTGCCCGTGCGCTGCGGTTGATCGGCGTCAGAGCGGCGGCTGTTGCTGCCACTGCTGCAGGCGCTGCCGGGTGGCTGCGATGCGTGCCGGCGTGGCCAGCGGCGCAGGCAGCGCGGCAGCGAGCGCTGTTTCTCTCTGTCTGCCTGCATCAAACCAGGTGCGGCGCACATAGTGGCCGAGCGAAGGCGCGTAGTCCCAGGTGACTGTTTGAAGGGGCAGGAAGAAGCCTTCGCGATACGCCTTGCAGCTCACGTGGTACGTCTCGAAATCGCCGGCGGGCACCTGGCTAACGCGGGTGTCGATCACACCGCATTCCCAGCGGATCGGCGTGGTGATCTCGCGGCCCAGCGTGAGCAGGCGGGTGGTGCGCGTTTCTTCGAATGAGACGGTTTTTCCCACCGCCAGCGGCCACAGCGCGCCGGGTTGCCCTTGTAGCGTGCTCGTGAGTCGCTGGTCGCCTTGGGTCTGCTCGAGCAAAGGGGCGAAGAAGTCTCGCCCGGTGCGCAGGCGCTGACCGTCGGTGGTGGTCCAGGTCACGGAGCCGGAGGACACCGCCGTCACCTGGCGCAACGATTGGGCGCCGAAGAAGTAGGTGTCGCCCACACGCGCTACGGGCCGGGGGGCGGGGGCGAGGTTCAGTGGCAGAGGTGTGGCGCGTTCGGCGGGCGAGAGGGCGTCCATGGCATCTTGCAGACCGCCAGCAGGCAGGTGCGAGCAGCCCGCAGCCAGCGCAGCGACAACGCAAAGCAGGGCGCCGGGGGCGTGCATGGCGTCAGCGCTTCTCGCGCGCTTCCTTGCGGTACCAGCCATCGCCGGCACTGGTGGCGCGCAGGATGCGCACACGATCGGCGGCTTCTTGCGGCGTTTCTGCGCGCACCTCGCCTTCGATGGCCATGGCGTCGCGCTGGAACGGAATCACCTGCACCAGCGGTGTGCCCTTCTCCAGGGTGTACAGGCCGTCGGCCGCCGTCGCGAAGAAGGGAAAGTGAATCAGGGCGGTGTATTCGTCGGTGTCCACCACACCTGCGGCAATCTCCACCACGCCGTTGGGCTGGTTCATCGGCGGGATGAACAGGCAGCTCCAGCCTTTGGGCGTGCGGATGGTCCAGTGGTTGTGAAACTTGTTGGGCGGCCGCGGTTGAAGCGGATGGCCCGCGATCTGGTACGGGTGGTGGTTGCTGACCATGGTGCGGTCGAAGTCCCAGCCCGTGTTCACGGTCTGGCCGCCATCCGTGATTTCAACGCGCACCGTGGCGGCCAGCGGCAGGATCCAGCCGGTCATGAGCGCGTCGAGAAACGGCATGCAGCGCTTGACGGTCAAGGCGTTGTCGGTGGTGGAAAGACGCTGTTTGTCCACCGGTGCGAGGCGCTTGAACCAATCGGGCAAGGCCTCGCGCGCCGGCACCGGCTCGGCAATCACACCCTTGTCTTCGGGCGCACACAGGAATTCGATTTTGGGCAGGGAGTGACCGGACATGCGCGGGGGGAGTGTGGTGCGTGGGGTGTTGCAGGATAGCGTTTCAGCGGCTGCTGTTCGAGCTCGAATTCGACGAACTGTTCGAGCTGCTGTTGGAAGAGCTGTTGGAGGAACGGCGGGTGGGTTGGTCAGGCGCAATGCCGACGGCGCGCGCGGCCCGGTTCATGCCGTTTTCCCATCCGCGGAAGAAGCTGTGCACCGCGGTGTCGCCGCGTGGGCTGTTGCGGCTGCTGTTGGAACTGCTGTTGTTCGACGAGTTGCTGGAGGAGTTCGAGCTGCTGTTGCTCGATGAGTTGCTCGACGAGTTCGAACTTCTGTTGCTGGAGGAGTTGCTGGACGAATTGCTGGAGGAGTTGGACGAAGAGTTCGAGGACGAGTTGGAGCTGCTGTTGCTGGAGGAGTTGGAGCTGCCGTTGCTCGATGAATTCGAGCTGCTGTTGCCTGCACTGATCTTGAGCGGATTCACGCTCTCCAGCACTTCCTGGGCGATCAGGGAAAAGTGTTTGGCGGATGGCAGACTTTGTGCCTGGGCACCTGAGCCGCCCACCACGCCCGCCACAGCGGTCACGATCACACCGAGTTGTTGTTTCATGGGAATCCTCTTGCGTTGTTGGGGTTGCACGAGCCGGTGGTGGCCGTGAAGCTTGACCACCGGTGTGATGCCACAACGTGCCAGGGGTGCCCGGCATTCCCGTGCTTGATGTAAGCACGTGTAAATCGCATGCCGCTACACCGGCACGGTGTAGTTCAGCGCCATGCGACCACCATCCACCGTGACGATTTCGCCGGTGACGTAGCTCGCCGCATCGCTGGCCAGCCAAGCCACGACATCGGCGATTTCGGCGGGTTCACCCAGCCGCTTCATGGGGGTGCGGCTCAGGATTTTCTGGCGCGCCTCCTCGCTGGTCAGCACCGCCTGGGCCGCCAACTCGGTGGCAATGGTGCCGGGCGCGACCGCGTTGACGCGGATGCCCTGGTCGGCCAGCGCCAGCGCCATGACCCGTGTGAGCTGGTTGATGCCGCCTTTGCTCACGTTGTAGCTGGCGATGTTGGGGATGGCGAGCACGCCATTGACCGAGCTCATGTTGACGATGGCGCCACCGCCGGTGTGCGCCATGGCGCGCGCCACGGCCTGGCCCATGAGGAACGCGCCTTTGAGGTTGACGCGCAGCACCTCGTCGAAGTCTTCCTCGGTCACCTCCAAGAAGTTGGCTGCCTTGAAGATGCCGGCGTTGTTGACGAGCACGTCGATGCGGCCGTGCACGCTGAGTGCGTGGGCGACGACGTCGTCGACATCGGCCTTGTCGCCGACGTCGCAGCGCCGGTAGATGCCGCCCAGCTCGCGGGCCAGCGCGCGGCCTGGGGCGTCCGCCACATCGGCAATGAGCAGCAGCGCGCCCTCGCGGGCAAAGCGGCGAGCGCAGGCTTCGCCAATGCCTTGTGCGCCGCCGGTGACGATGACGATGCGACCCTGGTGGCCGAACTGCACGGCGCTGGATGAGGGGGTTGTTTTCATGCCGCCATGGTAGCGAGCGGCTTCATCGCGGCCCGGCTGGGGCGAGAAGGTGCCACAGGCTGTCGTGCCCTGCCTGTTGCGCCAGGTCGGCGGCGCGCAGGCCGTCGCGGTCGGTGCGCGAAGGGTCGGCACCAGCATCGAGCAGCAAGCGCACCAGCGTGGCGTCGCCGCTTTGCGCCGCGGTCATGAGCG
>CALRUK020000025.1:0-62573 GCA_943371335.1 Synechococcus sp. UW140
GCACGAGGCGGCGTAACTTGCTCAATGTGCTCACGTTGATCACTCCTGCTCCCCCGTGCTGAAAAATTCAGCAGGATAGAGCGGCAACGTGGCTCAAATTTCAACGTGAATGCGTCCCGAAATGGCCCAGCTTTGGAAATGAATCAACAGTGAGGCTCTGAAGGGGTCCCGAGGAGGTGACCGGACAGCCAACGACGCGAAGGAAATGGTCCGCGCTGCAGTCGCCTCCACTGATAACTTCAAGACGCCCCCAGAGGTCAGAGGCAACTGCGTCCGCATCTACTATGCGGACGGTTTCCATGTCGATATGCCTGTGTATCGCACCTTCGAAGAAAACGGTTTGTCCCACAAGGAACTTGCCTCCACAGGTACGTGGAAAACTTCGGCACCCGAAGACATCACCAACTGGTTTAACGGACAAGTGAAGGCGAAGAGCCCCGACGAAACTAACGGCCGTCAAATGCGACGCATGGTTCGCCTTTTGAAGGCGTGGTCAAAAAGCCGGTCTAGCTGGCGCATGCCCAGTGGTTTCGTCCTGACGGTGTTGGTCGACGAGGCGTACTACAACAATCCGACATGGAAAGACCGCGACGACCTGGCGCTCCTTCAGGTGATGCGCTCAATCCGAAATCGCCTGCAGTTGAATGAGCGCGTATATCGGCCCGTCTCTCCGACAGAAGAAATCACCCGCGAATCAACGTTGGGTCGAGTGCAAAAGCTCCGGGATGAGCTCGAATTTGCGATTGCTGAGCTTTCCAAAATTGAACGTGCAGACTGCGACGAGCTGATGGCGCTGAAGGCGCTCAAGGACGTCTTTTGTACCGACTACTTCGATGGGCGAATTAAGGAAATCGAAGACAACGGCGGTGGGGGTGGCAAGGGGGGCGGAGGTGGCGGTAGCAATGGCAGCCGTAGCGGCGTCTTGGCTCCGTCGCACCCCGTGAAAAAACAGGGCGGCAGCGGTCAATATGCCTGAGGGAGGGCTGAATACTGAAGCCATCGCTGAACTTGACGCAATGCTTCGAGGCCGATGGCCCGGAAGTAGCCGACTTCCCCTAGCGGCGACCAAGGCTCGCTTTCCGATTCGGCAAGACCTGCAGGCTTCTTGGAGACTTCCTGGTGCACTGGAGGGGTCCTCGGAGGCACTCCTGATTTCGATTGATGGAGCCTTTCCCTGGACGCTTCCGCGTGTCGCGTTGGAGAAGCCGGTGGGTGGAATTTCATCTCCGCACGTAGAAGCCGACGGACAAATCTGTGTGGCTCCTTCAAGCGCTGTTTTCGAACTTCCTGTTGGTCTACAGCACGTTGAAGCGCTTGTCGACGATGCGGCACTTGTGCTGAAAAATGGCAGGTCGGGTGCGCTTGACGAAGACTTTTTCTCTGAAGCCCACAGCTACTGGAGTCAAGTGGAACCCGTTGCGGGTACGTTTCTTCTACTGGGGGAGACGCCCAACGAACATTCCCTGTGCATGGCCGCCAGCTGCGGGGGTCATATTGTCATTGCGGCATCTGCCCAAGAGATTAAAGAATGGGCTCAGCGCGCTCAGCAAGATGTCGAGGTGCCCGAGCAAGGGTTCGTGCTCGCCTTGAACGCTCCACTGCATCCGCGCGACTATCCACTGAAACCGCAAGACCTCCTCGACCTCTGCGAAGAGGTAGGGGCTACTGACGTACTTCGCCAGGCCGTCAAGCAATGGAAGATGAAGGCGCCATTGCGCGTAGTTCTTGCGTTCCCTCACAACGGCAAAAGAGTCTTTCTTGGCGCTGAGATTCCGCCGCCCCAATCTGTTCGTATCCCCGGGGCACCGAATTTGGGGACGCCCGGGTTCCGACCTTTAGTGAAGGGGGTGACTGCACGCCTTGCGGCAGTCGCTCGGAATCCCAACAGATTCAAACACTGGAAAGCAATTCCAATCCATCGCAGATTTCTGCGCGAGCGTACGGCCGGGCCCCAGGCGGCGGCGCTTCATGACTGCCACGTGGTGGTCATTGGGTGTGGTGCGCTTGGTGGGCAACTTGCAGTGCAACTGGCTCAGGCGGGAGTTGGCCAGCTCACTTTGCTTGACGCAGAAGTTTTGGATTGGCGCAATGTCGGCAGGCATGTGCTGGACGGTGCTTCCGTCGGAAAAAACAAGGCGCTGGAGCTCAAAGATGCCATCCTGCGGCGCTTTCCTGACGCTGCTATTTCGGCGGTCGCCACTTCATGGGAGAGACACTATGCGGTCGCTCCGCAGGCGTTTGACCACGTGGACCTGGTTATTTCCGCCACCGCGGAACCAGCTTCGAATCGGCACCTCGATGAGCTGTCCAAATCAGGCGCTATTGCTCCTGTCATTTTTGGATGGATGGAGCCTTTCGCCGTGAGCGCACATGCGGCGCTGCGCTACACGGGTGGCGCGGGCCTTAGCGACATCACAGACAACTGCGGACTCTTGCTGCAGCCGGTCGTGGACCTCGCGAGCGCACCTGCTCTACCGCAAGAGCCGTCCTGTGGAGCATTCTTCCAGCCATATTCCTCGCTGAGCGCGTTGGCGTGCGTGAGCCTGGTGGCGGAGCTCGCCCTCGACGCACTTCTCGGTCGCGTTGCTTTTTCGCGGATTCGAACGTGGGTAGGCGCAGCCTCCGCGTTTCAAGACAACCAGTTGTCCCTCACGCCGGAATGGCACATGCGCCTCAACAGGATGGGGTTCTCTCGGATATACGACCGACCGATACACGTGGCGAACCCATGAGATTTGAAAACGCGAAGTTTCCGCTTGAGCTTTCAGATGGCGTCCTTGAAACGTTCGATAGTCATCGACAAAGAACTCGTCTCCACAGAGAAATTGGTGGTCAGTTGTTCGCCAGATTCTCCGACGGGCACTACTTGGTGGAGCGCGCCACGTGCGTACGCGGGGCTCGAAGCCGGTTTTCGTTCAAACCAGACCGCGGCGCGGAGCAGGCTGAAATCGAAGCCCTTTTCATGCAGCAACTTCACTATGTCGGGGACTGGCACACGCACCCTGAAGACCAGCCGACTCCTTCTGGGCCAGACCGAGCCAAGATGCTCGGCATCTTTCAGCAGTCACAGCATGAGCTGCCTTTCATGCTGATGCTCATTGTGGGGAGGGACCCATTTCCTCTCGGGCTGTACGTCGCGACCGTTTCGTCTGCGGGCATCCAAGAACTCGGTGCCGCCCAAGTCTAGGTTGTAGTCCGGCAATCCGCAGGACTCTTTGGGGTAATTTTGCTGTCGACTCGTGCTCAATGTCCCGTAAGTACATGATTTTCATGGGTTTGGGCCATCTGCTTGATAACACCCTTTGGAGGGTAGGTCGTCAGTGTGTGAAACCCATGGGCCGCGCCTCACGCACCTCTGGCTTGATGCGGTGCTCCGCCTCCAGCTGCGCGAGAAACTCTTCGGGCGCCAGCGCCTCGGCCAGGATCTCCACCTGGCGCTTCACCGCGGCAAAGTCGCCCGGGCACAGCTGATCCAGTTTGGCCAGCCGCGCTGCCACCGTGGCATCGAGCCGAGTGGCATCGCCGCCCAGGGCTTCCACCACGAACATCGTCTCGCGCTGCGCCGCCGTGAGCGGCTTGAAGCGGATCTTGAAAGTGAAGCGCCTCAGGGCCGCCTGATCGATGCTGTCCATCAGGTTGGTGGTGCAGATGAAGATGCCGGCAAAGCGCTCCATGCCCTGCAACATCTCATTGACCTCGGTCACCTCGTAGGTGCGCTGCGCACCACGCCGGTCTTGCAGGAAGCTGTCGGCCTCGTCGAGCAGCAACACCGCTTTCTCGGCTTCGGCCTCGCGAAACATCGCGGCCATCTGCTGTTCGGTCTCGCCCACGAACTTGCTCACCAGATCGCTGGCGCGCCGGATCATGAGCGGGCGCGCCAGCTGCTGTGCGAGGTGCTCGGCCAGCGCGGTCTTGCCGGTGCCCGGCGCGCCGTGGAAACACAGGCAACCGTGGCCACGCGCCTTGAGCGCGGCGATGACGCGCGGCAGCTCGTAACGCGACTCGACATTGAGCATGTCCAGGCTGTACTGCGTGACGCTGGGGCGCTGCACAAGGTCGGGTTTTCGCCCGAGGGCCAGGTCGGCATTTTTCAGCTGGCGTTCAATGAGCTCATCCAGAACCGGGGAAGGCTTCGCTGGCGTCCGCGCGCGCCGGGCCGCCGGTTTGGCCGGGCTGGCAGCCAGCTGCGCGAAGCGCAGCGCGGTGCGGATCTGCGCCGGGGTGAGGCCTTTGCGCTCGGTCAGGCGCGCCACCAGCGTGTCGGACACCGGCGCGCCTTCCAGCGTCTTGCGCACCAGTTGCTCGCGCGCCCCGGGCGGCGGGCTCTTGAGCTCCAGGTGGTAAGCAAAGCGGCGGCGAAACGCCGGGTCGATCTGTTCAATGCGGTTGGTGACCCACAGGGTGGGCACCGCGTTGGTCTCCAGAATCTGGTTCACCCAGGCCTTGCCACTGACGCTGCCTGTGTGCGAGGCGGCCACGTGCTCGGCACGCGCCATGAGCTGCGCGGCCTCGCTGGAGATCGGCGGGAACACATCTTCCACTTCGTCAAACAGCAGCGCCGAATGCGCGGTGCCCTTGAGGAACACCTGGGCGATCTGCAGTGACCGGTAACGGTCGCGGCCGCTGAGCGCATTGCCATCGCGGTCGGCGTATTCCACCTCGAACAATTCCAGCCCGGCGGCCTGCGCCACCACGCGCGCGAGCTCGGTCTTGCCGGTGCCCGGCGGGCCATACATGAGCACGTTCACACCCGGCTCCTTGCGCGCCACGGCTTCGCGCAACAAACCGCAAAGCAGGCGAACGTCTTCGCCGACGTAGTCGAAGTCTTTCGCCGTCAACGCCGAGCGCGCGGCTGGCCGCGTGAACACCGCCATGAGCTCGCTCTGTGTGCGGTACTCGCGCATCAGCACGGGCGGCAGCTTTTCGCTGACCTTCATGAGGTCCGCGAGGTCGGTGATGTTGTGCTCGGAGATCAGGTTCTCGACCATGCCGATGCGCTCCAGGCGCGAGCCAGCGCGCAGTGCTTCGCCCACCTCGCTGGCCTTCACGCCGGCCACGTCGGCAATCGCCGCATAGGCCTCGGGCGCGTTGTTCACCTTGAACTCGACCAGGATCGAGCGCAGGTCGCGCTGGTACCGCGCCAGCGTGCCGTAGAGCAGCAGCGCGCGCTCGGCGCGGTTGAGCTGCAGCAGGCTGGCCAGCGCATCGATGTTCTTCTCTACCAAGGTCGACTGCTTCTTCAGCGAGTGGCTGAGCCATTCGCCGGTGACAGCCAGCACCGAGAGCAGGTCTTTGGGCGACTCCTTGGCGTATTCGTCCAGGTAGAAGAACAGCGTGCCTTCTTCGTAAGGGCCGCGCCACACGCCGTAGCGTTCCATGAAGGCGTTGGTGGCCAGGCGGTCGTGGCCGCTCCAGAGTTCGTTTTCCTTGCAGCGGCGCTGCAGGAATTCGCGCAAGCGAAGCAGCACGGTGTGCGGCCACACGAGATGGCGCCCGGCGAGCGAGAGCAAGGTGTTGAGATCGCGGCGCACATTGAAACGCGGGCCCTGGCGGGCGGCGAGCGTGAGCACGAAGTGCGAGCACATCAAGTCCAGCACGGGCGCCTGGCGCAGGCCGTGCGGCACGAACACGCGCCCCTCACCCACGCCGGGGCTGCGCCCATCGCGTGCGTCAAGAACAGTGCGGGCCGCCGGTACCGCCGCTTGCGGCAAGCGCTTGGTCATCCAGACACCTCCAGTCGGGGGAGAGCCGACATTGCAGCGGACCATAACCCAGCTTGATCAATCATGGAAGAGAGTGATGCGGCGTGTCTGAGCAATTTGTCGGGCTTTCACGTCGAGCGCACTCGTGTAGGCCAGTTCACAATCGCGCCATGCTGCAACTCCATGACATCGAAACCGCCGCCGATCGGCTTTCAGGCCATGTGCTGGACACGCCCTTCGTCGAATCCCGCACGATCTCCCAGCTCACCGGCTGCCAGGTCTTTCTCAAGTTCGAGAACCTGCAGTACACCGCCTCCTTCAAGGAGCGTGGCGCCTGCAACAAGCTCGCGCAACTCAGCGCCGACGAACGGGCGCGCGGCGTGATCGCGATGAGCGCGGGCAACCACGCTCAGGGTGTGGCGTACCACGCGCAACGCCTGGGCCTGCGCGCTGTCATCGTCATGCCGCGCTTCACGCCCGGGGTGAAGGTGGAGCGCACGCGCGGCTTCGGCGCCGAGGTCGTGCTGCACGGCGACACGCTGGAAGCATCGCGCGCCCATGCCCGCGAGCTCGCGCAGCAGCAGGGGCTGGTGTTTGTGCATCCGTATGACGATGAAGCCATCGTGGCCGGCCAGGGCACGTTGGCCCTGGAGATGCTGCGCGTGCAGCCGGATCTGGACACGCTCGTGGTCGCCATCGGCGGCGGCGGCTTGATCGCCGGCATGGCCACGGCGGCCAAGGCCCTGCGGCCGGGCATCGAGATCGTGGGCGTGCAGACCGAGCGCTTCCCGGCCATGGTCAATGCCATCAAGGGCACCCACCTGCCCCAGGGCACCAGCACGATTGCCGAAGGCATTGCGGTGGGCACGCCAGGCGTGATCACCGAAGCCATCATCCGCGAGCGTGTGGACGATCTGCTGCTCGTGGACGAAGGCGATATCGAGCAGGCCATCGTGATGCTGCTGGAAATCGAGAAGACGCTTGTGGAAGGCGCGGGTGCCGCCGGCCTGGCCGCGCTGCTGAAACATCCGCAGCGCTTTGCGGGCAAGCGGGTGGGGCTGGTGCTGTGCGGCGGCAACATCGACCCGCTGCTGCTCGCTTCGATCATCGAGCGCGGCATGGTGCGCGCAGGGCGCCTGGCGCGCATCCAGGTGAATGCCCGCGACGTGCCGGGCAACCTCGCGCGCATCACGGCCACCGTGGCCGAGGCCGGCGCAAACATCGACGAAGTGCATCACCAGCGCGCGTTCACGCTGCTGGCCGCGCAGAACGTGGCCATCGAGCTCGTGCTGCAGACCCGCGGACGCGAACACATCGCGCAGGTGATCGAACGCTTGCGCGAGGCCGGATTCGAAGCCACCCTGCTCTGATGCTTCGCGGCGGTTGACGCTGCGGCAGCCGCTCTGACATCATCGGCCGGTCTTTCAACGCGAACGGGGGGATGGGCATGGACACCAACACGTTGTGGAACTCGCTGCAGAACACGCTGGGCACGCACATCCCCCAGCTACTGGGCGCTCTGGCCATCTTCATCCTGGGCTGGTTCATCGCGGTGCTGGTGCGCGCCGCCGCCCGCAAGACGCTGGGCTTTGTCGGCGTCAACCACCGCTTTGGAAAGCTCACCAGCACGCATGTGGACATCGAAGGCGCGGTCGGACTCGCGCTGTTCTGGGTGGTGATCCTGCTCACGCTCATCGCGGTGTTCAACTCCCTCAACCTGGCCATCGTTTCCGGCCCGTTCTCGGCCTTCACCACCCAGATCTTTGTCTATGCGCCGCGCATTCTGGGCGGACTGGTGCTGGCGTTGCTGGCGTGGCTGGTGGCCAGCGTGGTGCGCGCGCTCTCCCAGCGCTTGCTCGACAAGACCACCCTGGACGAGAAGCTGTCGGAGCACGCGGACATGGCGCCCATCAGCGACAGCCTCTCCGGCGCGCTGTTCTGGCTGGTGATCCTGCTCTTTGTGCCCGGCATCCTGGGTGCGCTGCAAATGGAAGGCTTGCTCGATCCGCTGCGCTCGATGGTGACCAAGACCCTCGACATCCTGCCCAACGCCCTGGCGGCGTTGGTGATCGGCGGCGTGGGCTGGATCGTGGCCACTGTGCTGCGCAACCTCACCACGCACCTGAGCCGCACCTCCGGTGTGGACAAGCTCGGGCATCGCGCCGGCTTGACCGATGCGGTCCAGCTCTCGCGCGTGATCGGCATGCTGGTCTTCATCGCCGTGTTTCTGCCATCGCTGGTGGCCGCGCTGGACGCGCTCAAGATCGAAGCGATCTCGCGACCCGCCACCGACATGCTCTCGACCCTCATGCAGGCTGTGCCGCATGTGATCGCTGCCGCCCTCATCCTGGTCGTCACCTGGCTGGTGGCCTCATTTGCCAGCCAGTTGCTCGCCAGCCTGCTCGCCAGCCTGGGGTTCGATGCGTTGCCCGCGCGTGTGCAGCTGGCGCATGCCTTTGAGAAAACCCGGGCTTCCACCGCGGTTGGCCGTGTCGTGTTGTTCTTTGCGATGCTGTTCGCCACCGTCGAGGCGGCGGCGCAGCTGGGCTTCACCCAGCTCAGTGACATGGTGGCCAACTTCATCCGCTTCGGCGGCGACATCCTGCTCGGCTCGGCCATCCTGGTGATCGGCTTCTGGCTCGCCAACCTGGCCCACGACGCGATCGACCGCGCCAGCGGCGCAGGCACCCAAGGCCTGGCACGCATCGGGCGCTATGCCATCCTGGCCCTGGTCATCGCCATGGGCCTGCGCGCCATGGGCATTGCCGACGACATCGTCAACCTCGCCTTTGGTCTCACACTCGGCGCCGTGGCGGTGGCGGTGGCCCTGTCGTTCGGCCTGGGTGGCCGGGAAGCGGCCGGCAAGCTGATGGACCACTGGCTCTCCAAGTTCCGCCGTGAGGACCCCCCCAATGACCCAGCCCCCTGAACCCGACCCCAGCATCGAGCTGCTCCAGGGCTTGCTCGCCGAATGGTTCGCGCCCTGGATTCAGGCCATGGGGCTGCAGGTGGAGTCGTTCGCCGACGGCGAAGTCACCCTGCGGTTGCCGCAAAGCGATCAGCTCTCGCGCATTGGCGGCATGTTGTGCGGGCAAGCCATGATGGCCGCCGCCGACACCGCCATGGTGCTGGCCATCGTCACGCAGCTGGGCACCCGGCGGCCCATGACCACCGTGCAGCTCAACACCAGTTTTCTCAAGCCGCTCTCCGGCCAGGACGCGCGCATCACGGCCCGCGTGCTGCGCGCCGGCAAAAGCCTGGTGTTTGGCGAAATCGACATTGGCGGGGCCAACGACGGCCGCAGCGTGTGCCGCGCCAGCACCACCTACGCCCTGCTCTGAAGCACTTCCCGTAAAATCGCCGGAGTTTTGAACCTACCGACGGAGCGCGACATGTCCCACCACGATCACCACACCCCCAGCGACCAGCCCCAGGACGTCGTGGAGTCCATCGTTCCCATGATGCCCATCGTGCTGCCGATCGCCGGTGCGGTGCTCATGTTCCTGCTGGCCTTCATCGCCATCTACATGGCCTGAACCTCCCGGGTTCATGCGCAAGCCGGACGCCCGCCAGGGCCTTCGGCTTTCTTTTTGAGCGCGGCGACTCGGTCAACCGTTTAATGCATCACGTTATGCGGGTTTTGCATGTAACCAGGCCGTAACTTTGCGGTCGGTTTCTTAAAATCGGGGCATAGGCCGACACGCTGATCAAGCCCGGGTCCATCCGCCCAAGCTTCATCCCCCCTGCTGCCCCGCCATCCGCACCGCAGCGCCCCACGCGCCGACCGCCCTTTTCGCCGAAGGGACCCTTTTGACAGCCGCCCCGTCAGTTGCCTGACGCTTGCGGCTGTCGGTGTCTCTGAGGCTGCCGGTTTACAAACTTCTGGAGCGACTCCATGAACTCACCCGTGATGCAGGGCCTGACCCTCAACACCCCTTCCTACGTCAAAAACGCCCGGCTCATTGCCTGGGTGGCCGACATGGCCGCCCTGTGCAAACCCGACAGCATCTACTGGTGCGACGGCAGCGAGGAAGAGTACGCACGCCTGTGCCAGCAACTGGTGGACGCCGGCACCCTCAAGAAGCTGGACCCGGTCAAGCGCCCCAACAGCTTCCTGGCCTGCTCCGACCCGTCGGACGTGGCCCGCGTGGAAGACCGCACCTTCATCTGCTCGCAAAAGCAGGAAGACGCCGGCCCGACCAACAACTGGAAGGCACCCGCCGAGATGCGCGCCACCCTGCAGCCCCTGTTTGACGGCTGCATGCGCGGACGCACCATGTACGTGGTGCCTTTCAGCATGGGTCCGCTGGGCAGCCCCATCGCCCACATCGGCATCGAGCTCTCCGACAGCGCCTACGTCGCAGTCAACATGAAGCTCATGACCCGCATGGGCAAGGCCGTGTTCGACGTGCTTGGCAGCGAAGGCGACTTCGTGCCTTGCGTGCACACCGTGGGCGCGCCGCTGGCCGAGGGCGAGACCGACAAGACCACCTGGCCTTGCAACCCCACCACCAAGTACATCGTTCACTACCCCGAAACGCGCGAAATCTGGAGCTACGGCTCGGGCTACGGCGGCAACGCGCTGCTGGGCAAGAAGTGCTTCGCGTTGCGCATTGCCTCCACCATGGGCAAGCAGCAGGGCTGGCTGGCCGAACACATGCTGATCCTGGGCGTGACCAACCCCCAGGGCAAGAAGTACCACGTGGCAGCCGCCTTCCCCAGCGCCTGCGGCAAGACCAACTTCGCCATGCTGATCCCGCCGAAGGGTTTCGAAGGCTGGAAGGTCACCACCATCGGTGACGACATCGCCTGGATCAAACCCGGCCAGGACGGTCGCCTGTACGCGATCAACCCCGAAGCCGGTTACTTCGGCGTGGCTCCCGGCACCAACACGCTGACCAACCCGAACTGCATGGCCAGCCTCGACAAGGACGTGATCTTCACCAACGTCGCACTGACCGACGACGGTGATGTGTGGTGGGAAGGCATGAGCGATGCGCCCGCGCACGCCATCGACTGGCAAGGCAAGGAGTGGACGCCTCAAATCGCCAAGGAAACCGGCGCCAAGGCTGCACACCCCAACGCCCGCTTCACGGTGGCCGCCACCAACAACCCCGCACTCGACCCCGCCTGGGACGACCCGGCCGGCGTGGCCATTGATGCGTTCATCTTCGGCGGCCGCCGCAGCACCACCGTGCCGCTGGTGACCGAAGCCCGGAACTGGACGGAAGGCGTCTACATGGCCGCCACCATGGGTTCCGAAACCACCGCTGCCGCCTTTGGTGCCCAGGGCGTGGTGCGCCGCGACCCCTTCGCCATGCTGCCGTTCACCGGCTACAACATGAGCGACTACTTCCAGCACTGGCTCGACGTGGGCAACAAGCTCGCCGGCCAGGGCGCCAAGCTGCCCGCCATTTACTGCGTGAACTGGTTCCGCAAGGACGAAGCCGGCAAATTCGTCTGGCCTGGCTTTGGCGAGAACATGCGCGTGCTCAAGTGGATGATCGACCGCCTCGAAGGCCAGGCAGGTCCGGGCACCGAGCATGCGTTTGGCGTCAGCCCGCGCTTCGACGACATCCATTGGGAAGGCCTGAATTTCTCGGCCGACCAGTACCGCACCGTGACCCACATTGACCGCGCCGCCTGGGTCAAGGAGCTCGAGCTGCATGCCGAGCTGTTCACCCAGCTGGCCTATCACTTGCCCCGGGAGCTCGAGGAGACAAAAGCGCAGATCGAGAAGCGCCTGGCGGCCTGAAGCAGGCCGCGTCCGACACCGGCGGCCGGCAAGATCTGCTGACCGCCGAACCGCACCTGGCCCACCCGCCAGGGCGAAAAAAAAGCCACCGGACCCGGTGGCTTTTTTGTGGGCGCTTGTTGCGCTTCAGATGTAGTACATCAGGCGGTTGCGGGCGCGGGCGGTGCCCAGGCGTTCCCAGTAGCCCATTTCGGGCTCCACGGACTTCGTGGCCTCGGGCAAGCCCAGGGGCGCGAGCGCTTCGGCAAAGGCCTGAACCGGCTCCTCATCCGCTTCTTCAGCCTGCGTGCGGGCAGCCATCAGCTCGTTCATGAGGCGGTGGTCCATGCGGGCCATTTCCCACATGCGGGTTTCGGCACGCGCTTCAGCCAGCGCCTGCGACCAGCCGTCGAGCGACACCACGGCGCGGCGGGCCAGGGAACGGGCGGTGTCGGCAAACAGCGCCATGCCGGCGAACACCACGACCCACAGAAACACCCAGGCGAGGAACAGCTGGCCATCGGCCCAGGTGCTGATGAGGCGGTCGGCGACCACCACCATGGCCGCCACGACGGCGGCCAGCAACATGGCGGTCAAGCCACGCGCGCTTTCGGTGCGGCGCTGAATGCCGTCCACACCCTTGTGCGCGGGCGAAGAAGCCGGGCGCAAGCCCAGCGGGGCAGAGGAAACAGATGTGAACGTGCTCATGGCGAACTCCTGAAGGGGATGAATGTCTTTTGGACACCGCAATACTAGGGTTAACCCTTGTATCTTTCCACTTTATCTTTGTGATGTCTTACATTCACTCGGGTGATGAATAACCTCAACTTCCGCACCCTCGATCTCAACCTTCTGCGCGTTTTCGACGAGGTGATGACCGAGCGCAACCTGACCCGCGCGGCCAACAACCTGGCCATGACGCAACCGGCCGTCAGCAACGCGCTGCGCCGCTTGCGAGAGGTCCTGGGCGACGAACTCGTGCGCCGCTCGGGCTACGGCGTGGAGCCCACGCCCGCCGCCCTGGCGCTGTGGCCCACGGTGCGCGATGCACTGCACATGCTGCGGGAGTCGCTCTCGCCCGGCGACTTCGATCCTTCCACCGCACGCAACGCCTTTGTGCTCGCCATGGCAGACGCCACCGCCGCCAAGCTCATTCCAGGCTTGATGGACATCTTCGAGAGCGAGGCGCCCAACGCCAACCTGCGGGTGCTGCCCCTGACGACCCGAGACCCGCGCGAGCTGCTGGAGTCCGGCACCGCCGATCTGGCGATCGGTCACTTTCCTGGCGTATTGGCCGAACTCGGCGCCCTGCACCTGCAAGAGCACAACCCCCACTTTCACCACCAGCGGCTGTACGACGGCGAGTACGTGGTCGTCATGCGGCGGACCCACCCGCTGGCGGGGCAAGCGCTCAGCCTGGACACCTATTGCGAGGCGCGCCACCTGCTGGTGAGCTTCTCGGGTCGCCCCTTCGGCTTTGTGGACGAGGCACTGGCCGCCATTTCGCGACAGCGCCGTGTGGTGCTCACGGTGAACCAGTTTTTTACCGCGGGCCGGGTGGTGGCCACCACCGACCTGCTCACGGTGTTGCCGCGCCACTTTGTAGGCGCCACGGGCATGGAGCACGAACTCGCCCTGTGCGAGCTGCCCCTGCAAGTGCCCGCCGTGCACGTGGACTCCCTCTGGCACCGGCAGGCCACGCAGAACACCGCACACCGCTGGTTGCGCCACGCCATTGCGCGTGCGGCCGCCATCAACTTCCGCCCGGGCATACCCACCGGCGAGACCCCGGTGAAACGCCCCCGCCGCCGGGCAGGCTGAAGGCCCTGGCCGACAATGGCCGCATGAAACTCCAGCTGCTCAGCGACCTGCACCTCGAAGCCAACCCCGACTTTGTCCCGCAGCCCGCACCGGGGGCCGACCTGCTCGTGCTCGCGGGCGATGTGGGCTCCTACCAGCTGCGCCGCGACGGCAGTGCCATGGCCGAATCCGACTGGGGGCTGGGGCGTTTCGCACATTGGCCTGTGCCCGTGCTGTTCGTGCCGGGCAACCACGAATACGACGCGCTCGACGTTGATGAGGCGCATGCGCAGCTGCGCGCCACCTGCGAGCGGCTGGGGCTGATCTGGCTGGAGCGCGCGCAACACGTGGTGCAAGGCGTCCGGTTTCTGGGCACCACCCTGTGGAGCGACTACGACGCGCTCGGCGACCGCGGCAAGGCCTTTCGCGCCGCCAACCACTACCTCACCAAGATGGCGGGCCAACGCCATGGTCGACTGTTTGACGCCGAGGCCATGCGCGAACTCGCGCTGGACTGCCAGCGCTGGTTGCGCGGGGCACTCGCGGAACCGTTTGACGGGACGACCGTGGTGGTCACGCACTTTGCCCCGACCTTGCACAGCATGGACCCGCGCTATGGCCGCAGCCCGGGCACGGCGGGCTTCTGCAACGGCCTGGACGACTGGTTGCCACAGGCCGATCTCTGGCTGCATGGCCATCTGCACTGTGCCACCGATGTGCAGGTCGGGCGCTGCCGCATCGTCGCCAACCCGCTGGGCTATGCCGGCAAGAACGAGCAAGACGGCTTCTTGCCGCACCAATTGATCACCGTGCCCAGGCGCAATGACGCACCCGTTTGAGCCAGCGCAAGGTGCAGGCCCGTCAAAGGCCTACACTGACCGCTGACCCCAACCCGAAGGAGATGCCTCATGAAGATCCTGCTCGCTGTCGACGGCAGCAAATACACCAAGAAGATGCTGGCTTATCTGGCCACGCACAACGAGATGTTCGGCGCAGGCAATGCCTTCACGCTCATCACCGTGCAGGCGCCCCTGCCGCCGCGTGCACGCGCTGCAGTGGGAGCGTCGGCCGCCAATGAGTACTACGAGGAAGAGTCGGCCAAGGTGACGTCTTCGGTGGTCAAGTTCCTCAAGCGCCACGGCATCGATGCCAAGACGCTGCACAAAGTGGGCGCGCCGGGCGAACAGATTTCCAAGGCGGCCGACGGCGGCAAGTTCGACCTGGTGGTGATGGGCTCGCACGGCCACAGCACGCTGGGCAATCTGGTGATGGGTTCCGTGGCCACGCAAGTGCTGGCCCATTGCGGCGTACCGGTGTTGCTGGTGCGCTGATACGGCTGCCCGCCAACCCCAAAAAAAGGGCCGCATGCTGCGGCCCTTTTTTACGCCTGTCAGGCGGTGAATCAACGCGACTGCAAGCCGTCAAAGCAGGTGCTGAGCACCATGTCGATGATTTGTTCGTTGGTGTACTGACCGCTGCCCTTGAGAAAACCCAGCACCGGATCGCAGGCGCGCGCAAACAGGGTGTACAGCACCGCGATGGGCGGCAGGGTCCGGTTGAGGCTGCCGTCGGCCTGGGATGCGGTGATCCAGGCGCCCAGGCGATCGCTCACATCCATCAAGCCGTCCACATAGGCTTTGTTGGTGGTCAGCGCGGTGCGCAGGGTGGAGTTTTCGCTGGGCAGCGATGGCATTTCACCCGCGAGCTGCACCTCCATGGTCCAGCGCGCCACGGCCTTGAGCTGGTCGATCGGGCGCGTGCCGGCCGGCGCGTCCTGCAGCTTGTCGAGAAACGCGCGGGCGCGGTCCATCACGCGCACCATGGCCGCCGCTGCGAGGTCTTCCTTGCTGGGGAAGTGCTTGTAGAGGCTGGCCTTGGCAATGCCGACTTCGGCGGCCACTTCGTCCACCGTCATGGCGTCGAAGCCTTTTTCGGCCAGCAGACGGTTCACCGCCGAGACGATCGCGTCTTCGCGCGCCAGATGCATCTGCGCGCGAAAACTGCGTTTGGGTGGCGTTTCGATGGGGGCTTTGAGAGCGACGCTGACCATGGGCAACCTTTGAATGGGGCCTGAATTCTGCCGGAGATTGACGAACTCGTCGATATCCTTACTTCTTAGTTGATTTTGTGACTATTCAGTATCTTTTTCAACTTAGGAGGATAGACTTCGCGCCAACCTGTGCTATCCCGCGCTGGTCAAACCGACTTCATGAAGGACTCACCATGAAAAAGACCCTGATTGCTTCCCTGATGGCCCTGGGCGCGCTGACCCAAGTGCACGCCGCCGACATCGTCGACACCGCCGTGGCCGCTGGCTCATTCAAGACGCTGGTGACCGCCGTGCAAGCGGCCGGCCTGGTGGACACGCTCAAGGGCCCCGGCCCGTTCACCGTGTTCGCCCCGACGGACGAGGCGTTCGCCAAGATCCCGAAGGCCACGCTGGACGCGCTGCTGAAGGACAAAGCCGCCCTCACCAAGGTGCTGACGTACCACGTGGTGCCCGGCAAGGTGATGGCCAAGGACGTCAAGCCAGGGATGGTCAAGACCGTTCAGGGCAGCATGGTCACGGTGTCCACCACGGGCGGCGTGAAGGTGGACGCAGCCAATGTGGTCAAGACCGACATTGCGGCCGACAACGGTGTGATCCACGTGATCGACACGGTGATCATGCCCAAGTAAGGCTTGAGCCTCGCCCCACGCAAGCCCCGCCCTGGCGGGGCTTTTTTTCGTCAGGCGGCGGACTTCTCGACCGGGCGCAGGTTCTGTGCGGCCGCCGCGCGCAGCGCGGTGCTCAGCGCGTCGAGCACATCGGAGTTGAGGTTCCAGCAATGCCAGTGCAGCGCCACGCCCAGCCGGTGGCGCGGCGCCACATTGACCAGCTCGCCCCGCTCCAGCAGATCGCGCACCCGCAGCTCGGGCAGCACACTGGCGCCCCAGCCAGCCAGCGTGGCGCGCACCTGGCCTTCGCTCGACGGCACAAACAACTGCTTGAGCATCACGCGCGGCAGGCCGAAGGCCTTGGCCACAAACCCATGCTGCAGGTTGTCCTTGCGGTTGAACGCCACGAACGGCACCTTGTGAAAGTTGTGCGCGGTCAGGCCCTTGGGCAGGTGCTGCGCGGCGTAGTCGGCCTGCGCCACCGCCACGTAGTCCATGGTCCCCAGCGCTTCCATCTTGCAACCGCGCAAGGCTTGTCCGAGCGACGTCACGCAGCCCAGCACCTGCCCCTCGCGCAACCACTCGTGGGTGAACTCCTGGTCGTCGGTGATGATTTCAATCGGCAAGCCGCCACGGGCCAGCGCGTCGAGCGCAGGCAGTGCCCAGGTGGCGATGCTGTCGGCGTTGATGGCGACAGAAATGCGCTCTTCGTCGCGCCCGCTGCCGGTGGTGCTGGGCGCGAGCTCCTTCAGGTCTTTCTCGAGGTCTGCACGCAGCAGCCGCATCATCTTGGCGTGCTTGAGCATGAGCTGGCCCGCCGCCGTCGGCTTGAGCGGGCGGCTGCGCACGATCAGCACCGTGCCCACCTGCGCTTCGAGCGCCCGCAGGCGCTGCGAGACGGCGGACTGCGTGATGGACAGGCGCTGGGCCGCGCGCTCGAAACCGCCTTCTTCAATGATGGCGGCCAGGCATTCAAGGGCGTCCGGGTCAAAGGTGCTCATGGAAAACCTCGACAAAACAGCATGTCCGGTCAGTGACGGACACATAAGTGGTTCTGATGAATGAAATTTTAGTTTAATTTCGCTTCAACTATGGTTCGGAATTTCCCATACTGCGGCGCATTCACCCACCTCTTTTTCGGAGCGGATCATGCAAGTCACGGTACTGGGCGCAGGCATCATCGGAGTCAGCACCGCCTGGCATTTGCTGCAGCGCGGCCACGAGGTCACGCTGGTGGACCGCCAGCCCGACGCCGCGCTGGAAACCAGCTTCGCCAACGCGGCGCAGATCTCGGTGAGCTACTGCGAGCCCTGGGCCAACAAGGACGCCCCGCTCAAGACGCTCAAGTGGATGTTCTCTGACGAGTCGCCGCTGCTGTTCCGCCCGCAGCTGGACTGGGCGCAATGGCGCTGGGGCCTGCAGTTCCTCGCTCAATGCAACGACGCCGCCTTCGTGCGCAACGTGGCGCAGCTCGTGGCGCTGGGTGCCTACAGCCACGCGGCATTGAAGGACGTGGTGGCGGACACCGGCATCGAATACCACCGGCTGGAGCGCGGCATCGCGCACTACTACACCGACCAGAAATCCTTTGACGGCGCCGCCGAGGCTGCCGCCGTGATGCAGCGCTTTGGCGTGCAGCGCAGCGTGGTGTCGCGCGCCGAGTTGCTGGCCATCGAACCCGCGCTGCGGGCCTTTGGCGAGCGCATTGTGGGCGGCACTTACACAAAGAGCGACGAATCGGGCGATGCGCGGGTGTTCACCCAGAAGCTCGCCGCGCTGTGCGCCAAGCGCGGTGCGCAGCTGCTGTTTGGCCATGACATCGAACAGCTGGAGAGCGACGGCAGCGAGGTGCGCCAGGTGCGCGTGCGCGACCGCGCCACAGGGGTGGCCAGCGCCCTCAAGGCCGATGCCTTTGTGGTGGCCTGCGGTTCGTACACCACGCCGCTGCTCAAGTCGGTCGGCCTGCAAGTGCCGATCTACCCCGGCAAGGGCTACAGCGCCACGCTGCCGCTGCTGCAGCCTGAGCGTGCCCCGTCGGTCAGCATGATCGACGACCAGATGAAATGCGCCATCTCGCGCCTGGGCAACCAGCTGCGCGTGGCTGGCACCATTGAGCTCGGCGGGTTCGATCTGTCGCTGGACACGCCCCTGGCCCGCAAGCGCTGCGAGATGCTGGTGCGCCGCATAGAGCAGGTGTTCCCGGGCGTGGCCGACACGCGCACGCCCGCACAAGGCGGCAACCCGCAGTTCTGGTGCGGCCTGCGTCCCGCCACGCCCACCAACATCCCGTTGATCGGTCGCACGAAGCTGCGCCGGCTGTGGATCAACGCGGGCCACGGCACGCTGGGCTGGACGCACGGCGCGGGCTCGGGCAAGGCGTTGGCAGAGCTGATTCACGAGGAGCAGCCGGCCATGAATTTCGGGTTTCAAGGCGGGACCGCGCGCGCGAAAGCGGCCCTTGCCGCACCGCGACTCCAGGCCTCATCGACATCGATGCGCAGCTGACGCCAAGCGCTCAGGCCCGCGCCTGCGCCACCACTTCCTCGACCATCGCCTGTGCGGCAATCGACAGGGCCTTGCCCTTGGGGCGTGCGAGCACGATGGGACGGCGCAGCTGCGGGTCGCGAATGGGAATGGCGCGCAGGCGGTCGCGCCGGAAATGGAACAGCGTGAGCTCGGGCACCACGCTCACACCCAGACCTTGGGCAATCAGCGCCGCCAGCGTGGCCAGGTGTTCGACCTCCAGTCCGTCCACAGGGGCTTCTGAAGCACCCAGCTGCACCTGCAGGTTCTGGCGCACGCTGCTGCTGCGCGCCAGATGCATCATGTCGGGGCCGACCGCTTGCGCCAGAGCGATCGAGCGTCGGCTGGCCAGTGCGTGGTCGTCGCGGCACACCAGGAAATACCTCTCCTGGCGCAGCACCTGGCAGTCGAACTCCTGCAACTCTTCGCCCGCCGTGATCGCGATGTCGACCCGGCCGTCGCGCAACATGGACAAGCCGGTCGCGGCCAGCGTGTCATACAGCTCCACCTTGATGCGCGGATTGGCCGCCCGGTAGCGTGCGATCACGGGCGGCATCCACTCGGCGGCGGCCGAGGGCAGTGCGGCCACAGCCACCCGGCCCACGCGGCGCTGAGCGAGGTCCTGCAGGCCGATGAGCGCCTGGCGCAGGTCACTGCGAATACGGCGCGCCTCCTCGACGAACACCTCGCCTTCGGGGGTCAGCGTGACCAGACGGGTCGAACGCTCGAAGAGGCGCAACCCGGCTGCGGCTTCGATCCGGCTGATCTTCTGGCTGAAAGCGCTCTGAGACAGGTTGCACCGCTCCGCTGCGCGGGTGAAGTGCTGGGTCTGCGCCAGCGCCAGAAAAGCATCGAGGTCGCGCGTGGAGACATTCATTGATGACCTCGATGAATTCAACGGAATTTTCCATTTTACTTGTCAGTAGAGGACTCGGATCATTCGCCACATGGCCCATACCCCCGACCCCTCCAACGACGTCCTGCGCATCGGTTGCGGAGCGGGCTTTTCGGGCGATCGCTGGGACGCGGCGGTGGCGGTGGTGGGCACCCTGATCGCCAAAGGGGGTCCGTGTGCGCTGATCTTCGAAACGCTGGCAGAGCGCACCCTGGCCATCGCACAGCAGCAGCGACTCACCGATCCGGACGCCGGTTGCGAGCCCATGCTCGAGCGCTTCGTGACGCCTGTGCTGCGCGACTGCATTCAGCACGGCATTCCCATCATTGGCAATTTCGGCGCGGCCAACCCGCGCGCGGCCGCCGACCGCCTGCAGCGACTGGCCCGGACGCTGCGTCTGCCGGCGCTGCGCATTGCCGTGGTGGAAGGCGACGACCTGTTGCATGCCCTCAACAAGGAGCGCCTGCGAAGCCTGATGCCCGCGCACCTGAACGCCAGAGACCTGGTGAGCGCCAACGCCTACCTGGGTGCGCTGGAAATTGCGCAGGCGCTCAAGGCGGGCGCGCAGATTGTGGTCACGGGCCGCGTGGCCGACCCGTCGCTCGCGCTGGGTCCCATGATGGCGCACTTCGGCTGGGCACAAGACGACTGGGACCGGCTGGCCAGCGGCACCATGGCAGGCCACCTGCTCGAATGCGGCGCACAGGTGTGCGGTGGTTACTTCGCCGATCCGGGCGTGAAGGACGTGCCTGAACTCGAGCGGGTGGGTTTTCCCATTGTGGAGATGCACGCCGATGGCCGTTTCATCATCACCAAAGCCTGGGGCACGGGCGGTTGCGTGGACATGCGCACCGTCAAGGAACAGCTGCTCTACGAAATCCACGACCCGGCCAGCTACATGACGCCGGATGTGATTGCCGACGTGACCGAGGTGGAGCTGCGCGGCGCCGGTGTCGACCGCGTTGAAGTCTCGGGCGTGCGCGGCCATGCGCTGCCACCCACGCTCAAAGCCACGGTGTGCTTTGACGCGGGTTGGCTGGCCGAGGGCGAGATCTCCTACGCGGGTGCCAACGCCACCGCCCGCGGCCGTCTGGCGGGCAAGATCGTGCGCGATCGCCTGCAGCAGGTTGGCCTGATGTACCTGCCGTTGCGCATCGACCTGATCGGACAGTCCAGCGTGTTCGCCGACGACGCGGGTCGCTGGAGCGGCCCATCGCTGGACGACGCCTTTGCCGTGCACGATGTTCGCCTGCGCGTGGCCGCAGGCACCCGCAGCCGCAGCGACGCGGAGGCGGTCGTCCGCGAGGTGATGTCCCTCTACACCTGCGGCCCCGCCGGCGGCGGCGGTGTGCGCACCCACATCACCAGCCGACTGGCCAGCGACTCTTGCTATGTGCCACGCGACTGGGTCCAGCCCACCTGGAGCTTTGTGCCTTGAATACCCCGTCGCACCTCATCGTGCCCTTGCGGGCCCTGGCCCACAGCCGCAGCGGCGACAAGGGCAACCGCGCCAACATCAGCGTGATCGCCTACGAGCCGGCCACCTGGGAGCTGCTGCTGGAGCAAGTGACCGAAGTGCGGGTGCGCGCGCTGTTCGCTTCGCGCCAGCCGTCGAAAATCACGCGGCATGTGCTGCCGCGCCTGCACGCCATGAATTTCGTGCTGGACGACATCCTGGACGGCGGCGTGAACGGATCGCTCAACCTCGATGCGCACGGCAAGACGCTTTCCTCGTTGATGCTCACCCTGCCCCTGCAGCTGGACGTGGCGCTGGCGCGCGAGTTGCAAGTCCGCCACCACCTGCCCGGTGGGCCTTCATGACCACCAACGACCGCCATCCGCTGCCCGCGGGCTGAGCGCGCCCAGCGGCGTGGCCCTCAGGAGGCCAGCGCGCGCATCTCCGAGATCAGGTCGGACTTGCCTTCGAAGCCAATGCCCGGCAATGGCGGCAGCGTCACATGGCCTTGCTCGACCTTCACGCCATCGGGGAAGCCGCCGTAGGGCTGGAACAGGTCGGGGTAGCTTTCGTTGCCGCCCAGGCCCAGGCCGGCCGCAATGGCCAGCGACATCTGGTGCCCGCCGTGCGGAATGCAGCGGCTGGGCGACCAGCCGTTCTCCTTGAGCATGTCCAGCGTGCGCAGGTACTCCACCAGGCCGTAGCTGAGCGCGCAGTCGAACTGCAGCCAGTCGCGGTCCGGGCGCATGCCGCCGTGGCGAATGAGGTTGCGCGCGTCCTGCATGGAAAACAGGTTTTCGCCCGTGGCCATGGGGCCGGCGTAGACCTGGCCGAGTTCGGCCTGCAATGTGTAGTCCAGCGGGTCGCCGGCTTCTTCGTACCAGAACAGCGGGTACTGCGAGAGCGCCTTGCCGTAGTCGATGGCGGTCTTGAGGTCGAAGCGGCCGTTGGCGTCGACCGCGAGCTGTTGGCCCGGGCCGAGGATCTTCAGCACGGACTCGATGCGCTCGCAATCGTCGGCCAGCGAAGCGCCGCCGATCTTCATCTTCACCACCGTGTAGCCGCGCGCCAGGTAGCTTTCCATTTCCTGGCGCAGGCCATCCAGCCCCTTGCCCGGGTAGTAGTAGCCGCCGGCGGCATAGACGAACACGCGCGGGTTGGGCGTGCCGGTGCCGTAGCGCTCGGCCAGCAGCTGGTACAGCGGTTTGTTGGCGATCTTGGCCACCGCGTCCCACACGGCCATGTCGATCGTGCCCACGGCCACCGAGCGTTCGCCGTGGCCGCCGGGCTTCTCGTTGATCATCATTTGCGCCCACACCTTGTGCGGGTCGAGGTTGTCGCCGGTCTCGTCCAGCAAGCTGGCGGGGTCGGCTTCGAGCACGCGCGGGCGGAAGCGGTCGCGGATGAGGCCACCCTGGCCGTAGCGGCCATTGGAGTTGAAGCCGTAGCCGATCACCGGCTTGCCATCGCGGATGACGTCGGTGACCACGGCCACCAGGCTCAGGGTCATCTTCGAGAAGTCGATGTAGGCGTTGCGGATGTCCGATTTGATCGGGCGGGTGGATTCGGCGATGTCGACGATTTTCATGGGGTGGCTCAGGGGTTGGAGGGGATGGGGTGGCATCATTCCCGGCGGACCTCGCTGCGTCCAATACCCGAATCGCATACATCTATCTGCGCGCAGGCGCGATCACCCCATGGGCCCAGGCAACCGACCCCTCGACCTCGAATGGCTGGAGGATTTCCTCGCGCTGGCCGAGACCGGCAACTTCTCGCGCGCGGCACAAGCGCGCCACATTGCGCAGCCGGCATTGAGTCGCCACATCAAGTCGCTGGAGGACTGGGCGAGCGTGGCGCTGTTTGACCGCAGCGCGCACCCGACCGTGCTCACCCCGGCCGGCCAACGCTTCAAGCCCCTGCTGGAGGACGTACTGGCCCGGCTGGAAGATGCGCGCATGAAGGCGCGCGCTGCGCACGACGAAGCCGCCATCGGCTTGCGCTTTGCGGCCACGCACCTGCTCTCGCTGGCGTTCTTTCCGGCCTGGTTCTCCCGCGTGGAGCAGACGCTGGGGCCGCGCACGGTGCAGATGTATTCGAACAACCTGGAGGCCTGCGAAGACCTCATGCTCCAGCGCAGCGTGCAGTTTCTGCTGTGCTACGGCCACCCCTCCGTGCCGGGGCGGCTGGAGGAGTCGGGCCACCCGATGCACCCGATTGGCGAAGAGACGCTGCTGCCGGTGGCCGCGGCGGCGCCCGACGGCTCGCCGGCCTTTCGCCTGGGTGCGGCCGCTGCCGAAGAGTTGCCGATCCTCGCGTACCACGCATCGTCGGGCCTGGGGCGCATGCTGCAAGCCTGCCTGCGCCCACTGCTGGGCGGTGACGTGGCGCACCGCACCGTGTTTTCCGCGCACCACGCGGTGGTGCTCAAGAGCATGGCGCTGGAGGGGCGGGGCATTGCGTGGCTGCCGCAAAGCCTGATCGCCGCCGAGCTGCAGGGCGGGCAGCTGGTGGTGGCCGGCGGGAGCGAATGGGCGCTGCAGATGCAGATTCGGCTGTACCGCCAGCCAGTGGACATGACGGAGTCGGCCGAAGCGCTGTGGTCGCTGGTGGCGGCCTGACCCCGCTCAGCTGGTCTTGCGCGCCTTCACGGGCACCACGGGTGCGGCTTCGTCGGGCCGCACGCGCTCGACCATCCAGCGCTGCAGGTCCATCCACATCTGGCGCATCTCGGCGTCCAGTGGCGTGCGCAGGGCGCTGGGCAGTTCCACCGTCACCACGGGCATGCCCTGGTGCACGCCGCCGTAGTTGCCCAGGCTGCCGGGAAAGATGCCGACCTGATCGAGGTAGAGACGCCCCAGCTGCGGCGGCGGCACGCCGGGGCCGTCGAAATCGAGCACGCCATACGGCGCATGGATGCTCACGATCAGGTGCGGCTGGAAGCGCGCCATTTCTTCGTGGAGGTATCGCGACTCCGGCTCCGACAGCGGCTCCTTGCCGGGCCAGCGGCGCGGGTCTTTGCGGGTGCGCTGCTCCCAGTAGACCTTGGCGTCGCGGTGCCAGTTGGGCGTGGGGAAGTTGCGGTTGAGGTCCACGCCGTTGGCGTTCACGCGCCGCGCCGGGCGCGATAGCAGGCCGTCGGGGTTGAGCGCTGGAATGAAGCGCCAGTGGGCGTTGGCCGGCGTCTGCACGGCGTGCTGGATCCAGTGCAAGGCCACCGACGTCGACGACAGTTCATCGCCGTGAATGGCCCCCACCACCAGCACACGCAACTTGGCCTCGGGCGCCACCACGTCGCGCGCGTAGACCGTGCGCCCTTGCACCGAGCGGCCCACGGTGGGCTTGAGCTGCGCGGCCACGCACAGCGGGCGCTTGAGGTTGGGCAGGCGCTCCACAAACGCCACGCAGGGGTCGCTCGGTTCGACCGTGCGGTCGGGTGCGGGTCCACGCAGAGGGGGGGCGGCCTGGGCCTGCGTGCAGACCAGCGCCAGCAGCGTGGCGATCAGGGGCGAGGCGAGGCGAAACCGGGGGGCGCAATGCATCGGGGCATTCTAGGCACCCCCTGCGCGCCGACGCGCTGCTCAGCGGTCACTCGTCGCGCTCGCCGGCTTCGTAGAGCGTTTCGCGGCCCATGCGGTCCACGATGAGCTCGGCCGTCCAGGGCAGCATGAGCGAGCCGCAGCGGCTGTCGCGGTAGAGGCGTTCGAGCGGCAGGTGCTTCATCATGCTTTGGCCGCCGCAGGTGCGGATGGCCAGGCGTGCAATGTCGTTGGCGCCTTCCATCACGCTGTGGTGCGCGGCGTACAGGCGCAGTTTTTCGTCTTTCGAGGGGTTGGGCCGGGCTTCGCCGATGGCGCGCACAAACAGGCTCTTCATGCTCTCGAGCTGGATGCGCATCTGCGCCACGGCGATTTGCTTGGTGGGGTATTGCCGGCGCTTGACGGGTGGTTCACCGGGCACCTCGCCGCGCAGGTACTTCACGGTGAAGTCGTACGCCGCCGTGGCCAGGCCCAGGTAGGTGGGAGCGAGCGTGAAGAACATGGCCGGCCAGGTCTGCGCGCCCTTGAAGTAGATGCCGCGCGGCATGAGCTGTTCGGCGTCGCTCACGAACACGTCCTTGAAGCTCAGGTTGCGGCTCACCGTGCCGCGCATGCCCAGCGGGTCCCACTCGCCGCTGATGGAGAAACCCGCGCTGGTGGCCGGCACGCTGATGTAGAGCGTGTCGCGCGCATCGGGGTGCTCGTCGCCTTTGTCTTCCGTGCAAAGAATGCCGTAATAGTTGGCCGCGCCCGAGAGGCTGGCGAAGATCTTGCGGCCATTCACGAGCCAGCCGCCCTCCACCTTTTTGGCGGTGGTGCCAAACGGCGCACGGCCCGCTGCGGCGGCGCTGCCTTCGCTGAAGGGTTGGGCGTAGATCGCGCCGTCGCGGACGATGCGCTGAAAGTGCAGCTCGCGCCGCGCCAGGTGTTCGGTGCGTTGCGCATCGGTCATGGCGATGCCGTCGGCCAGCACACCGGTCCACATGGTGCTGCAGATGTGCATGTTCCAGGTGAGCGCGGTGGCGCCGCAGAAGCGGCCGATCTCGGCGGCGACCATCATGTAGGTGGCGTAGTCGGCGCCCAGGCCGCCGTGGGCGGTGGGCACGCACAGCTTGAGGAAGCCGGCCTCGCGCAGGTCGTCGTAGTTGGCAAACGGAAAGCTGGCTTCGCGGTCCCATTGCGGTGCGCGCGCGGCAAAGCGGTCGCGGCCGAGCGCGTGCGCACGGCTGAGCAGTTCGCGCTGCAGCGGCGTGAAGGCCATGTCGCCCACGGCGGGCGTGAAATCGAGGCGGGTCGCGGTGGCGGGCAGGGGCATGTTCATGGGGTGCTCCTTGGTCGGGTCAGTGGGTGTCGCGGGTGCGGTCGGGCTGGGTCTCGCCCAGGAAGCCCAGCAGCGCCGCGTCGAACTCGTCGGGGGCTTCCAGGTTGGTGAGGTGGCCAATGCCGGGCAGCTCCACATAGCGCGCGCGCGGAATGGCGGCGGCCATCTGCTTCATCACGGAAGGCGCGGCCACGCGGTCGAACTCACCCCCAATGAGCAAGGTGGGCACGCCGATGCCGGCGAGCGCGGCCTGGCGGTCGAAGGTGACGAGGCAGTCGAGCGCGCGGCGGTAGGTGGCCGCGGGCACACCGGCCATGCAGTGCTCGGCCAGCCGCGCGCCTTCGGGCAGAGAGCCCGGGCCCACCATCTGCGGCACCAGCTTGCGCGCCACGTCGGCCATGGTCTGGCCGGCGTCCAGCGGCGCGGTGCGCTGGGCAATGAACTGCTGTGCCCAGGCTTCGGCGCTGCGGCCGTCGGTGCGCTTGCCGAAGGCCGCGGAGGTGGCGCTGAGCACCAGCCGGCTCACGCGCTCGGGCCGCCGCGCCACCACCTCCTGCGCCACCATGCCGCCCATGCTGTGGCCGACCAGCACCACGTGTTCGCATTGCAGCGCGTCGATGAGGTCGATGCAGCTTTGCGCCAGCCCCTTGAAGGTGTAGGGCTCGATGGGCGCGCTGTGGCCGTAGCCCGGCATGTCCCAGGCCACCGCGCGGTAGCCCGCGCCGGCCAGCGTTTCCACCTGCGGCGCAAACGCCACGTGGCCGCCGCCGATGCCGTGCAGCATCAGCACCGTGGTGGGGCCGCCGCCCAGGGTGGTGAACTTCGGGATCATGGGCGCACCACCTGACCGGCATCCACCACCACCGCGCCATCGAGCGACACGGTGCAGCCGCGCAGGGGGAAGTCGAAGTGGCCACGTGTGTGGCGGCCGGCCACTTCGTTGGCGCCGGTGCTGTAGAGGAAGTTGCCGGCGAAGGCGCGCAGCTCGGTGCCGTTGAAGTCGCGCTTGTCGTACAGCGCCATGCTGTCCCAGCGCGCGGCCTCGTTCAGGCCGTAACCCACATGGCTCACGGCACAGGCTGGCGCCCGGTCGGCGATACCGTCGAGCTCGGCCCAGGCGGCGTAGTGGCTGCGCAGCAGCTCGGCGTCCACGCCCTGGCCGTCGATGCGGGAGACGTGGTCGTTTTCGATGGTGAGCGTGATCGCGCGCTCGATGTAGCGCTTGAAGGTGAGGTTCACGTCGCCTTCGGCCAGCACCAGCGTGCCATTCACGCTGCCCGCCGCCGGGAACGCCAGCACCATGCCGCCCGGCCAGTGCGTGAGCGTGCCCGGGCGTGTGGTGCTGCCCCAGTTGCCGCCCACCACCGCGCCTTGCAGCGAGATGGACAGGTCGGTGCCTGCCGCCGAGCGCACGTGCATGGCCTGGGCTGCGCGCACGCGCCGCACATGGTCTTTCACGCGGGCTTCGGTCGCGTCGTCGGGCAAGAGGCGCACCAGCGCTTCGGGGTGTTCGTTGCTCACGTAGACCACGCGCGGTTGCGTGGCGCCATTGCCTTTGAGGATGGCGGGCAGCTCGGGCGCGTGCATCAGCCCTTCCACCGTGCAGTCCACCACCAAGGTGCTGCCGGCGAGCGCCGCGATCACCGGGGCGAGCTGCTGAATGGCGTCGCTGGCGCCCGTGGAACGAGACACCGGCTCGCCCGAACTGAACACGGAAGGCAACACCAGCGTGAACGAGCGCACACCGAAGCGGGAAAGCGCCAGCCGGGCCAGTTCCATGAGCACGGGGCGGCTCTGCGTTTCACCGAGAATAGCCACCACGTCGCCTGACTGCAGGGCGCAGCGGCGAAACAAGGTCTCGAAGGCGTCGATCCAGGCGGGTTCGATCCGCTCTTGCAGCATGGTGTCTCCTTGTCATGGGTCGCATCGCGCTGGGTCGGGCGATACGGCCTTGTCATTATTCATGAATTTTCATATAAATTCCAACCATGTCCCCAGCCCGTTCTGCCGGCCTCCAGGCCCGGCCTCCAGACTTCTCGGCACACGAGTTCCGGGCCACGCTGGGCATGTTTGCCACGGGTGTCACCATCGTCACGGCGCGCACCGAGAGCGGTGACCTCATTGGCCTGACGGCCAACTCGTTCAACTCCGTGTCGCTTTCGCCGCCATTGGTGCTCTGGAGCCTGGCGCGCATGGCGGGCTCGATGGCCGCTTTTTCCAACGGCCGCCACTACGCGATCAACATCCTCGCCGCCGACCAGCAAGCGCTGGCCGAACGCTTCGCAGCCCGCGACACCGACCGCTGGGCCGGCGTCGGCTTCACCGCCGGCATGAGCGGTGCACCCCTGCTCGACGGCGTGGCCGCGAGCTTCGAATGCTTCAACCGCAGCCAGTACGCCGAAGGCGACCACGTCATCTTTGTCGGCGAAGTCGAACGCTGCAGCCGCCGACCCGAAGCCTCCCCCCTCCTGTTCCACGGCGGCCGCTTCTACACGGAACACCCCTTGTGAGCACCCGCCCAGCGGCCAAGCGCGGACCCCCCGGGCCAGCCGCCGGGCCGCCCCCAAGGCAGGCCCAGCCCCCCCGGGGGGCAGCGACCCGCAAAGCGGCGGAGCGTAGAGGCCACACCCCCGGGCCAGCCGCCGGGCCGCCCCCAAGGCAGGCCCAACCCCCTCGGGGGGCAGCGACCCGCGCAGCGGTGGAGCGTGGGGGCCATTTCGTGAATGACTACCTGGGCTACCTGCTCGGTCAGGCCAACCATGCGCTGTTCAAAGACTTCGACGCCGTGGTTCGCGAGGCAGGCCTCAGCAGCATCGAGTGGCGCGTGCTGGCCACGCTCAGCGGCCAGCCGCCCATGCCGGTGGGCGAGCTCGCACACGAAGTGCTGAGCCAGCAACCCACCGTGACCAAGCTCGTGCAACGCTTGGCCGCACAAGCCTGGGTGACGCTGCGCGACGACCCGAGCGACCAGCGCCGCACGCTGGTGAGCATCACCGCCACCGGGCAGAAGAAAGTGACGCCGCTGATCGCGCAGGCGCGCGAGCACGAGGCCGCCGTGCTCGGCGCCTTGAGCGCGGCCGAGGTGCAGCGGCTCAAGGACCAGCTGCGCCGGCTCGCCCAAACGAGCTGAGGCGCAGGCAGGCGCACACCCGTGCGACAGCCCGGGCACTGGCACGGGCCGACAATCGCCGCATGACTCCACCGGCCCAACGCAAGACCCACCTCGACTCTCTGGCCATCACGCTGCTCGTGGTGTGCTGCGCCTTCTGGGGTTTTCAGCAGATCCTGATCAAGGACACCGTGGCCGAGGTGCCGCCGCTGTGGCAGGCCTCGCTGCGCTTCTGGGGCGCGGCTGTGCTGATCTGGCTCTGGAGCCAGGCGCGCGGCGTGCCGCTGTTCGCGCGCGACGGCACGCTCAAGGCCGGGCTGCTCGCAGGTTGCCTGTTTGCGGGTGAGTTCGCGTTCATCTACCTCGGGCTGCTGCACACCAGTGCGTCGCGCCTCACGGTGTTTCTGTACACCAGCCCGTTTGTGGTGGCGCTGCTGCTGCCGCGCGTGGTGCCGGGCGAGCGGCTGCGGCGCATCCAGTGGGTGGGCCTGGTGATTGCGTTTGCCGCCGTGGCCCTGGCGTTCAGCGAAGGCTTCATGCACGGCTCGCCGGTGGCCGGTGCCTGGCTGGGCGATGCCATGGCGCTGGCCGCCGGCACGCTGTGGGGCCTGACCACGCTCACCATCCGGGCCACCCGGCTCTCGGGGGCCAGCGCAGAAAAAACGCTGTTCTACCAGGTGGCCGTCACGGCGGCGGTGGCACCGCTGATCTCGCTGGCGCTGGGCGAGGTGTGGTCGCTCGACTACTCCGCGCGCGCCTGGGGTTCGCTGGGCTTGCAGACGGTGGTGGGCGCGTTTGCGAGCTACCTCACCTGGATGTGGATGCTGCGGCAATACCCGGCCACGCAGATGTCGACCTTCACCTTCCTCACGCCGGTGTTTGCGCTGGTGTTTGGCGTGGTGTTGCTCAGCGAGCCGCTCACCTTGCAGCTGGTGCTGGCGCTGATCGGCGTGGCCGTGGGCATCGTGCTGGTGAGCCGGCGCGCTTGAGGCGTCAGGCCCCGCGCGCCGCAAAGTGCAGCTGCAGCGCCTGCAGTGCGTGGCGCACCTTGGCGGGCTGCTCGCTGCGGCGCGGCGTGACGGCAAACACCGCGGCCGGCTCCAACCGCCAATCGGGCAGCACGGGCACCAGCCGGCCTTCGGCCATGGCCTGTCGCACGTCGTCGCTCATGCCCACGTAGAGCCCCCAGCCCGCCAGCGCCATGGCCTGCAGCGCCGTCACTTGCGAAGCCAGCAGACGCGGCTCCACGCGCACCTCGAACCGCTCGCCTTCGCGCCCACCTTCTCGTCCACCTTCGGGCCCCTGAAAGCTCAGCGTGTCCACCGCGCCGCTGCGCGGGGGCAGCCCCAGCCAGTCGTGCCCGGCGAGGTCGCGCGGGTGGCTCGGCCAGCCGCGCTCGGCCAGGTAACGCGGGGCCGCACACAGCTGGCGCTGCAGCTCGCCCAGGCGGCGCGCCACCAGCGATGAGTCGGTGAAGCGGCCCACGCGCAGCGCCAGGTCCACGCGCTCGGCGATGAGGTCGATCGGGGTGTCGTCCAGCAGCAGGTGCAGGCGCAGGCGCGGATGGCGGCGCAGCGGCTCCAGCGCGGTCGACAGCAGCTCGCCAAAGCCGATGGGCGCGGCCAGGCGCAGCTCGCCTTCGGGCTCGTCGCGCAGGCGCTCCAGCGCGGCGTCGGCGCTGCGGGCCTGCGCCACCATGGCCGCACACGCCGGGTAGTAGCGCTCGCCCGCCTCGGTGAGCGTGATGCGGCGGGTGGAGCGGTGCAGCAGCACCAGGCCCAGCGCGCCTTCGAGCAAACGCAGCTGCTGGCTCACCGCCGAAGGGGTGCTGCCCACGCGGCGCGCGGCCGCGCTGATGGAGCCGCTGTCCACGATTTCCGCGAACAGCGCCATGCGCTTGAGTTTGTCGGTCCAGGCGGCGGCGTCGCTCATTCGTTAGCTTTTCTACAAAAAGAAAGCAGATTCTGCCGACTACCGCCATCTTTGTGTAGCCATGACACTGAACGCCTTGCCCAATCCCTTCGTTTTCCAACCTTTCCCAGGAGCCTTGTCATGAAGATCGCCCTCATTGGTGCCACCGGTTTCGTCGGCAGCGCCGTGCTCACCGAACTGCTCTCACGCGGCCACGCCGTCACCGCCCTCGCCCGCCACCCCGGCAAACTGGCCGCCCAAGCCGGCCTGCAGGTGGTGCAGGCCGACGTGAGCGATGCCGCGCAGGTAGCCGCCGCCGTGGCCGGCCACGACGCGGTGGTGAGCGCCTACAACCCCGGCTGGGGCGAGCCCGACATCCAGCGCCTCTTCGGCCTGGGCTACGAGGCCATCCTGGCCGGCACGAAGCAGGCCGGCGTGCAGCGCTTGCTGGCCGTGGGTGGCGCGGGCAGCCTGGAAGTGGCGCCCGGCCTGCAGCTGGTGGACACGCCGGAATTCCCGGCCGAATGGAAGGCCGGCGCCCTCGCCGCGCGCGACCTGCTCACGCACCTGCGCACCGAGACCGCGCTGGACTGGACCTTCGTCTCGCCCCCGATCGCGCTCGCGCCGGGCGAACGCACCGGGCAGTACCGCGTGGGCGGTGACCAGCTCTTGCCCGGCACCGGCGACGCCCCGGCGGGCATTTCGGTGGCCGATCTGGCGGTGGCCATCGTGGACGAGGTGCAGACGCCACGCCACCCGCGCCAGCGCTTCACCGTGGCGAACTGAACGCTGCGCGGCCGCCCTCAGTCCATCTGCAGCACCAGCTTGCCCAGTGCCTCGCCGCGCTCCATGCGCAACTGCGCATCGGGCAGGCGGTCGAAGGGGAACACTTCGTCCACCAGCGGCACCACGCGGCCGTCGGCCAGCAGCGGCAGCAGGTCGCGGGCAAAGGCGCGAGCGGCCGCCTCGCGGTGCTTCAGGGTGCGCAGCTTGGCGGACACCCCGAACAGCACGAGGCGCTTCTTGTGCAAGGCCATGAGGTCGAGCTCGGGGTTCACCATGCCGTCGATGTAGCCCACGGTGGCCAGGCGCCCGCAAAACGCCATGGCCTGCAGACAGGCCGGAAACACCGACCCACCCACGTTGTTGACCACCAGGTCCACGCCCTGGCCACCGGTGGCTTCGAGCACGGCAGGCACGAAATCGCCGCGGCGCGTCTCGATGCCCACATCAAGCCCCAGCGAGCGCAGGCGCGCGAGCTTGCTGGCCGAGCCCGAGGTGCCGATCACCCGGGCGCCCAGCGCCTTGGCCACCTGCAGCGCGCCCACGCCCACGCCGGAAGACACGCCCGTCACCAGCAGGCATTCGCCCGCCTCCAGGCGGCCTTGGGCGATCAGCATGTCGTGCACCGTGGAATACACCACCGTGGTGCAGGCGGCCTGCTCCCAGGGCATGCCGCTGGGCACGGGGTGCGCCTCGCCCGCTGCCATGCACCCCATCTCGGCGAATGCGCCGTCGCAGCGGCCCATCACCCGGTCGCCCGGGGCGAACGTGGTGACGCCCTCCCCCACACCGATCACCTCGCCCGCGGCCTCGAAGCCGGCGGGCCTGGCGAGGCCGCCGGCCGCATGCAGCCCGTGCCCTGCAATGAACTCGCCCCGGTTGAGCGCGGCCGCACGGATGCGCACCAGCAGCTGCCCCGGTTGCGCCTGGGGCGCGGGCACCTCGCGCTGCTCCAGCAGCATGCGCCCGGCACCGGTCTGTATCCACCACGACTTCATGCCGGCTCCTATTCCTTGGGGATCTTGGCTTCCTGAATCACGCGCTGCCAGCGCTCGATGTCGGCGCGCAGCTCGGCGCCAAAGGTGTCGCCGATGCTGGACTCGACGTCGTAGCCTGCGTTGCGCAGTTTGGCGAGCACCTCCGGGTCTTTCAGGATCTGCGCCGACAGCTGCTGCAGGCGCGCCACCACGGGCTGCGGCGTGGCCGCGGGCGCCATCACGCCGTACCACACCGCATAGGGCGGCGAAGCCACGCCCGTCTCGGTCAGCGTGGGGATGTCGGGCGCGTGCGTCGAGCGCTTGCCGCCGGTCACGGCCAGGCCATTGAGCTTGCCCGACTGCAGGTAGACCATCATGGGGGTGAGCGTGGAGATGATGAAGTCGACCTGCCCGCCGACCGCATCCGCCATGGCCGGGGCCGAGCCCCGGTAGGGAATGTTGTTGAACTTCGCGCCCGAGCCCAGCGCCATCAGCTGCCCGAACAAGTGCGGGCCCGTGCCCACGCCGGGCGAGGCGTAGTTCAGCGGGCGGGTGCGGCCCAGCGCCAGCAGGTCCTGCACGGTCTTCACCGGCAGCGAAGGATGGGCCGCAATGGCCACTGGCGTGCTGGCCACTTTGGCAATGGGCACGAAGTCCTTGAGCGAGTCGTACCGGATGTTCTGGAACATGACCGGGTTGGTGGCAAGGAACTCGTTGCCAAACAGCAGCGTGTAGCCGTCGGCCGCGCCGCGCGCCACCAGCTCGGCGCCGATGTTGCCCGAGGCGCCGGGCTTGTTCTCGATCACCACCGGCTGCCCCAGCAGGGACGAGAGCTTTTCGCCGTAGGTGCGCGCGGCCACGTCGGCGCCACCGCCGGCCGAGAACGGCACCACGAGTTTGATGGGCCGGTCGGGCCAGGTCTGGGCGGTGGCGCCACTGGCCACCAACACCGCCGCGCACCACCCCAAGGCCCGCGCGAAGCGGGAAAACTGAAGCTTCATGATGTGTCTCCTGTTGATAGGGGAAGGGGTGCTCTGCGGCACCCTCTGCTGCACTAAACCACTCCCGCCGCCCGCAACGCCTGAATCTCGCCCTCGTCCAGCCCGGCTTCGCGCAGCACTTCGTCGGTGTGCTCGCCACACTCCGGCGCGGCCGTGCGCACTTCGGCGGGCGTGCGCTCCAGCCGCACCGGCTGCGTGATGAAGGTGCACAGCCGCCCGCTGCTCGCGCGCGCCTGCGCCGTCATGGCCATGTGCTGCACTTGCGGGTCCTCGAACACTTCGGCCACTGTGTACACGGGGCCGGCGGGCACGCCGGCATGGTTGAGCACGTCCACCCAGTGCGCCACGGTGGCGTGGGCAAACACCTGCTCGATGGCTTCCGACAAGTCGGCGCGGTTCGCCACGCGATCGGCATCGCTGGCGTAGCGGGGGTCCGCCAGCCATTCGGGCTTGCCCAAGGCTTCGCAGAAGCGCCGCCAGTTGCCGCCCCCGGCCGCGCCGATGTTGAGCGAACCATCCAGCGCGCGGTACAGGCCCATGGGGCTGGCGGTGGGGTGGTCGTTGCCTGCTTGCGTGGGCGTAGCGCCTTCATTGAGGTAGCGCGCCGCCTGGAAGTCCATCATGGCCACCAGCGCATGCAGCAGCGAGGCATGCACCCACTGGCCTTGCCCGGAGCGCTCGCGCTCGAACAGGGCCGCGAAGATGCCCAGCGCCAGGTACAGGCCCGCGCTGGAGTCGGCCACCGCAATGCCGGCCCGCACGGGCCCTTGCCCGGGCAGGCCCGTGACCGACATCAGGCCACCCATGCCCTGGATGACCTGGTCAAAGCCGGGGCGTTTCGCATACGGCCCGTCTTGCCCGTAGCCGGAGATGCTGGCCAGGATCACGCGGGGGTTGATGGCGCGCAGGGACTCGTAGTCCAGCCCCAGGCGGTGCTTCACGTCGGGGCGCCAGTTCTCCACCACCACGTCGGCGGTCTTCACCAGCTCGCGAAAGACGGCCAGGCCCTCGGGCTTCTTGAGGTTGAGCGTGAGCGAGCGTTTGTTGCGGTTGAGGTTCTGGAAGTCGCCGCCTTCGCGGTTGTCCACAAACATGTTGTCGTTCGCATCGATGCCCGGCGGCGGCTCCACGCGGATCACGTCGGCGCCGAAGTCCGCGAGCATGCGCACGCAGGTGGGCCCGGCGCGCACGCGGGAGAGGTCGAGAACGCGCAGGGAAGCGAGGGCCTGGCCGGTGGGCAGGGTGTGCATGTCAGTGCCCCTTCCAGACAGGTGAGCGCCGCTCGGCCATGGCCCGCCGGCCTTCGGCAAAGTCGTCGCTCTCGCGCGTGGCCTGGGCCCGCGCCTGCAGGCGCCCGAGGTCAAACTCGCCCCGCGCCAGCTCATTGAGCGAGTGCTTGAGCGTGGTCAGCGCCAGCGGCGCCAGGCCCGCCACCTGCTGCGCGAGTTGCGCGACGCGCTCCTGCAGCAAGGCCGCCGGCAGCAGCTCCTGCACGTAGCCCATGCGCAGCAAGGCCGCGTCGTCCACCGGCTGCGCCGTCAGGAAGAGCCGCTTGGCCGCGCTCACGCCCAGGCGCGACACATAACGCACCAGCCCGCTGGGGTAGTAGTGCAAGCCCAGTGCGGCAGCCGGCATGCGCACCACGATGCCTTCGGCACCCAGCGCGATGTCGCAGGCGAGCACGAGGTCGGTGGCGCCACCGTAGACGCTGCCATTGAGCGCGCACAGCGTCACCGGGCGCAGCCGCTCCAGCGCCTGCACCACCTGCTCGAAGTCCACGCTGGGGGCGGCGGCGTCGAAGTCTTCCACGTTGTAGCCGGCGCTGAACACGGGCCGCTCGGGCAGCACGACCGCGCTGAGCACGACCACCCGCACGCTGTGGTCGGCCTCGATGCGCTCAAACGCAGCCATCAGCGCGGCGAGGTCTTCGTTCTGCAGGCGGTTGCGGTGCTGCGGCCGCTGCAGGGTGATGCGGGCCTGGCCGCCTTCGATATGAAGGCTGGGCGGAGCGGAAACGGTGTCGGTCATGCGGCCAGCATAGGGATGCACCCCATGCCGGCATAGACCGGCGCGGCTCAAAATCACATTCATGATCAAGCATCAGGAATGTGAATGGCCAACCCGTCGGTGAAGTCGGCCCTGCGCGCCATGGAGTTGCTGGCTTTCTTCTCGGAGTGGCGCCGGCCCGCGAGCGTGAAGGAGGTGTCGCAAACGCTGGGCTACCCGCAGTCGAGCACGTCGGTGCTGCTGCGCACGCTGGCCGATGCGGGCTACTTCGATCACGACGCGCGCACCGGCATGTACATCCCGGGCATGCGGCTGCTGCTGGCCACTGAGTGGATCGGTGAACAGATGCTGTCCGAACGCAGCCTGCTGCGGCTCATGCAGCAGGTGCATGCGCAAACCGGCCACACGGTGATGATCGGCGCGCAGCAGGGCCTGCACGTGTGCTACCTGCACGTGCTGCAGGCCACGCGGGCGGAGCACTTCACGGCCAAGATCGGTTCGCTGCGCCCACTGTTTCGCAGCGCCACCGGCAAGATGCTGCTCACGCTCAAACCCGAGCGCGAGATCGGCCTGCTGCTGCGGCGGGCCAACGCGATGGACGCGGACATCGTGCCCCCGCTGGCGCTGGACGACGTGCTGGCCGCCCGCGAAGCCTCGCGCCGCCAGGGTTACGCGATGTCCAACGGCACCTCGGTGCCGGGCGCCACGGCGCTGGCCATCTTGCTGCCGGTGCCCCGGGGTGTGAAACCCATGACGCTGAGCATCGGCGGCCCCATCAAGGACATCGTGGACGACCAGCCGCGGCTGCTGGCCCTGCTCCAGGAGGCCGTGTCGCCCATGCGGGCGGTGAGCTAGCTAGGCCGTGGCGCGCCGGCGCGCGAAGTCGACGTACCAGTCGAGGCAGCCCGGGTTGGCCATGGCTTCGCGGTTGATGACCTTTTCAAGCGGCTGGCCCAGCAGCAGTTTCTTGATGGGCAGCTCCTGCTTCTTGCCCGAGAGCGTGCGCGGGATCTCCGGCACCTGAAAGATGCCATTGGGGATGAAGCGCGGCGACAGTGCGGTCTTGATGCGGTCGTTGATGCGGGCCTTGAGCGCGTCGTCCAGCGCCACGCCTTCGCGCAGCACCACGAACAGCGGCATGTCGCTCTCGCGGCCGAGGTACTCCAGGTCCACCACCATCGAGTCCAGCACCTCGGGCAGCGCCTCCACCGCGCTGTAGAGCTCGCTGGTGCCCATGCGCAGGCCGTGGCGGTTGATGGTGGCGTCGGAGCGGCCGTAGATCACGCACGAGCCGTCGGCATGAATGCGCAGCCAGTCGCCATGGCGCCAGACGGCGCCGGCTGGCGCGTCGAGGTCACCGCCACCGGGTTTGCGCCCCTTGCCTGAGGGGTAGGTGTCGAAGTAGCTGCCCAGCAGGCGCTGGTGGTCCACGTCGCCCACGAAATACAGCGGCATGGACGGGATGGGCTGCGCGCACACCAGCTCGCCCACCTCGTCGATCACCGGTTGGCCCTGCTCGTTCCACGACTCCACCGCGCAGCCCAGCAGGCGGCACTGCATGCGCCCCGGCGTCTGCGGCAGGTCGCGGTTGCCGCCGATGAAGGCGCCTGCGAAGTCGGTGCCGCCCGAAATGTTGCACCACCAGATGTCGCCCCCACGCTCCGCCGCTGCGCGGGTCGCTGCCTCCCGAGGGGGCGGATTCGCGTTGGGGCGGCCCTGCGGCGAACCGTCTGGCGCTGGCGCTCCCGCCCGCAGCTGGCGGAACTGTTGGGTGCCCCAGTTCTGCGCGTCTTCGGACAACGGTGAGCCGGTGGTGCCCAGCGCGCGCACGGCCGACAGGTCGCCGCAGGTCGACAGGTCCACGCCGGCTTTCAGGCAGTTGGCGAAGAAGGCCGCGCCGGCGCCGAAGAAGGTCACGCCCTCTTCGGCCGAGAAGCGCCACAGGGTGGTCCAGTCGGGCTTGTCTTTGGTGCCGCCGGGGTTGCCGTCGTAAATGACACAGGTGGTGCCGTTGAGCAGGCCGCTGGTCTGTGCGTTCCACATCACCCAGCCGGTGGAGCTGTACCAGTGGTAGCGCTCGCCCAGGCTGTTGGGGTGGTAGCTGCAGCCGATGTCGTTGTGCAGGCTCTTGAGCGCCAGGCCGACGATGACGGTGCCGCCATGGCCGTGCACGATGGGCTTGGGCAGGCCGGTGGTGCCGCTGGAATAGACGATCCACAGCGGGTGGTCGAACGGCAGCCACACAGGTTCGAAGGCGGCGGTGGCGGCGTCGTCGCGCGCGGTGGCCGCGGCGAACGAGGTGCAGGGTGCGGCCGCCAGCAAGGCCTCGGCCTGGGCCGCTTCGCCTTCGGCCAGGTTGGTGTGCAGCAGCACATGGCGCACCGTGGGCAGCGCCGCGCGCAGCTCGGCCACCACGCCCAGGCGGTGGTGGTCGCGCCCGCCGTAGCTCACGCCGTCGCACGCAATCAGCACCACCGGCTCGATCTGGCGAAAGCGGTCGAGCACGGCGTTGGTGCCCATGTCGGGCGCGCAGATGCTCCACACGGCGCCCAGCGACACGGTGGCCAGAAACGCCACCATGGCTTCGGGAATGTTGGGCAGGTAGGCCGCGACGCGGTCGCCCGGCTGCACGCCCTGCGCCTGCAGGTGCTGCGCAAGCGAAGCCACCTGGCGGCGCAGCTCGGGCCAGCTCAGCTCGGTGCGGCGGCCTTTCTCGTTGCGGCTGACCACCGCGGCAAAGCCCGCTTCGTGCGCGGGCTGCACGTGCCGGAACACCTGCTGCGCGTAGTTGACGCGCGCGCCGCTGAACCAGGTGGCACCGGGCATCACGTTGTGCGTGAGCACGGTGGTGTGCGGCGTGGGCGACTGCATCTCGAAGTAATCCCAGATGCTTTGCCAGAAGCCGTCGAGGTCGGTGGTGGACCAGCGCCACAGGGCGTCGTAGTCGTCAAAGCGCAGGCCGCGGTGCTCGGCAAGCCATTGTTGGTAGAGGCGAATCTGGGGCACGTACGGGGCGGTCATGCGTCGAGCTTAGACCGCGCCGGCGCGCTGGCTGCCTAGGGTTTGCACGGTTGTACAAGATTCGGGCGCGCCCGTTCAATGGCCTGCAGCGGACCCACACGCCGGCCCGCCCCCACGGAGATGCGCCATGCCTTCGACGCCGAACCCGCTGCACGGATTTCAGGTGGACCGCGCCCGGATCCGCACCATCGGCCGCGACCTGCAGCGCCCCGAGTGCATCCTGGCCGAGCGCGACGGCACGCTGTGGGCCGCCGATGCGCGCGGCGGTGTCACCCGCATCGGCGCCGACGGGCAACAGCGCTTCATTGGCCAGCAGGCCGACCCGCGCTTTGCCAGCGCCGCACAGGCGTCCACGCAAGACGTGGAGGCCCAGTACACGCAAGGCACGCTGCCCAACGGGCTGGCCTTTGCCGCCAATGGCGACGTGCTGATCGCCAACTTCGGCACCGACCGGCTGGAGGTGATGACGCGCGAGGGCCACACGCGCACGCTGCACGACACCATCGACGGCCAGCCCATCGGCAAGGTCAACTTCGTGCTGCGCGATTCGAAGCACCGCATCTGGCTCACCGTGTCCACGCGCGTGAACCCCTGGACGCAGGCGGCCAGCAGCCGCGTGCGCGACGGCTACATTGCGGTGCTCGACGAGCACGGCCTGCGCGTGGTGGCCGAGGGCTTTCACTTCACCAACGAAATCCGCTTCGATGCCAACGAAGCCTGGCTCTACATCGTGGAGACCACCGGCCCGCACATCAGCCGCATGCGGGTGGTGGAGTCGGCACAGGGCGTGCGCCTGACGGGGCGCGAGGTGTTCGGCCCGTCGCACCTCGGCGGCTTTCCGGACGGCATCGCCTTTGACGCGCACGGCAACCTCTGGTGCACGCTGGTGATGGTCGACCAGCTCATTGCGCTCACCCCGCAGGGCGATGAGCTGCTGCTGCTCGACGACGGCGACCCCGACGCCTCGCGGGTGCTGCTGCGCCGCATGGAAGACGGCACGCTCACCACCGACGACATGCTGCGCGCGCGCGGCACGCTCGCGCCCTGGATGGCCAGCATCACCTTCGGCGGGCCAGACCTGCGCACCGTCTACATCGGCAGCCTGATGGGCACCACCATTCCCTACTTCACATCGCCCGTGGCGGGCCTGCCCATGGTGCACTGGTAACCCGGAGAGCCCCGCACCGACACGACTCACCGCCGAGGGTTTGTACGGGTGTACAACATTCTTGAACGGCCGTTCAATACCGCCATGCCCGCCGCTGCCCGCAAGACCACGCCTGCGCCCGCCCCTGCCCGCCGCAAGAGCGACGCCGCGCCCCGCCCCGACCGCCAGCAGGCCATCCTGCTCGCGGCCGAAAAGCTGTTTGCGCAGCGCGGCTACCACGCGGTGACGATCCGCCAGATTGCCGAAGAAGCCGGCGTGCCGCTGGCGCTGGTGGCCTACTACTACGGCCCCAAAAACGACCTGTTCCACGCGGTGTTTGCCCACTGGGGCCACACCATTGAAGAGCGCCTGGCCGCGCTCGAAGCGGTGATGCAGGACCCGCAAGACCCGCAGACGCTGACCCGCATCGTCGAGGCCTTCATCTACCCCGTGATCCACATGCGGTCGAGCGACGAAGGCCAGTACTACGCGCAGCTGGTGGGCCGCGAGCTGGCCTACAACAGCGAAGAGGCCGACCGCGTGCTGCGCGACTTCTTCGACCCCATGGCCCACCGCTTCATCGACGCGCTGCACCACGCGCTGCCCCAGGGCAGCCGCGCCGACGCCGCCTGGGGCTACCAGTTCGCGCTGGGGGCCTTGCTGCACCACCTGGTGGACGACCGCATCGGGCGGCTCTCCAACCACGTCAACACCCCCAGCGACCCCGCCGCCGCCGAGCGGCTGGTGCGATTCATCGTGGGCGGCCTGCGCGCCACCCTGCCCGTTGCCCCGCCCAAGAAGAGTTCGACCCCCCCATCCCACAGGAGACAGACATGATGAAAAGACGCACCGCCCTGGCCGCCCTGACCGCCGTTCCTGCTGTGGCCGGCCTGCCCGCGGCCTTCGCCCAGAGCAACACCAAGATCGTGTTCGGCTACACCGCCGTGACCGACTTCGCCTCGGTCTTCGTCGCCGCTGAAAACGGCTACTTCAAGAAGCGCGGGCTGGACGTCGAGCTCAAGTTCATCCCGATCAACTCCACCATTCCGGCGGCCGTGCAGGCCGACTCGCTGCAGATCGGCGGCCCCACGCCCAGCGTGTACCTGCAGTCGGTCGACGGCGGGCTGGACCACGTGGTGGTGGCCGGCGCGGGCGTCACGTCCAAGACCATCACCGGCTTCGGCCTGGTGGCCAAGGCCGGCAGCGGCATCCGCACCGCCAAGGACTGCGTGGGCAAGAAGATCGGCGTGCCCGGCCTGGGCGCGTTCCTGCACGTGACCTTCCGCGCCTGGCTCAAGAGCCAGGGCGTGGACTACAAGACGGTGAACTTTGTCGAGGCCTCGTTCCCGCAACACGGCGACCTGCTGCGCGGCGGTTCGGTGGACGCGGTGGTGAGCGCCGACCCCTTCATGAGCCGCATCACCGACAGCGGCGTGGGCTATGTTGCGTCGTACTACTCGACCTTCCTGCCCGAGAACCAGCCCACCATCATCCACGTGGCCAAGCGCGACTGGGTGGCCAAGAACCCGGCGGCCGCCAAAGGCTTCCGCGAGGCGGTGCAGGAAGCCGCCACCTTCATGAACCAGCCCAAGAACGATGCTGCGGTGCGCGCGGCCATCGGCAAGTACATCAAGCTGCCGCCGGAAGTGATCGCCAAGGTGCAGATCTCGCCCCCCGGCCCGGTGGTCACCGAGAAGCAGCTGAACTACTGGGTCGGCCTCATGAAGGACCAGGAAATGCTCAAGTCCACGCCGGACGTTGCGCGCCTGATCGCCAAGTGAGGCACGCCACGCCCCACGCCGAGCCCGCCACCATGACCGATACCGTTCTGCACTTCGACCGCGTGGCCATCGAGCTCGGTGGCCGCCAGATCCTCTCGCCCACCGAACTCACGGTGAAGCGCGGAGAGTTCGTGTGCGTGATCGGTCCGTCGGGCTGCGGCAAGACCACGCTGCTGCGCGCCGCGGCCGGCTTCGTCACGCCCAGCCAGGGCAGCGTGAAGCGCAAGGGCACCGCCATCACGGGGCCCAGCCGCGAAGTGGCCTTCGTGTTTCAGGACTACGGGCGCGCCCTGCTGCCCTGGCGCACCGTGCAGGCCAACGTGAGCCTGGCGCTCGAAGCGGCCAGCGTGCCGGCGGCCGAGCGGCCCGAGCGCATCGCGCACGTGCTCAAGACGGTGGGCCTGGGTGCGCACGCGCAGAAGTTTCCGGCGCAGCTCTCCGGCGGCATGCAGCAGCGCGTGCAGATCGCGCGCTGCCTGGCCCAACGGCCCGACGTGATGCTGATGGACGAACCCTTTGGCGCACTGGACGCCATGACGCGCGAAACGCTGCAGGACGAGCTCGCGCGCCTGGTGCGCGAAGAAGGCCTGACGGTCATGTTCGTCACGCACGACCTGGAAGAAGCGCTCTACCTGGGCGACCGCGTGCTGGCCTTGCGCAGCAACCCCACGCCCGAGCTGCCCAGCCTGGCCGCGCTGATCGACGTGCCCCTGCCGCAGCCACGCAACCAGCTCAGCACCAAGGAGCATCCCGAGTTCCTGCGCCTGCGCCGCGAGCTGTACCACTATCTAGGACATTGAATGCCCCCCGCAGCGCCTGCGGCGCTACCCCCCACGGGGGGCAACACCAGAGGCCCGGCCAAGCCGGTTCCTCGGTGTTTCTGGATGCAGGCACTTCGCGTCGGTAACGCCATATGAGAGTTCCTTTGAAATCCCTCGCCTTCCCCGCGCTGCTGATCGGCGCGCTGGAGCTCTGGGCGCGCACCACCGGCCAGGGCAGCGACGCCATCGCGCCGCCCAGCGCGGCCGTGCGCGCGTTCTGGGGCGCGGTCAACGACGGTTCGCTGTTCGAAGCCACCGCGTTCACGCTGGGCACGGCCGCGCTGGGCCTCTTGATCGGCGCGCTCGGTGGCCTGCTGCTGGGCACCTTGCTGGGGCTCTCGCGCCGCGCGGCGCGGCTGGGGTTTCTCAGCGTGGAAGTGGCCCGCCCCATTCCTTCGGTGGCGCTCATTCCGCTGGCCATGCTGGTGTTCGGCTTTGGCCTGCGCATGGAGCTCAGCGTGGTGGCCTTTGCCTGCCTGTGGCCCATGCTCGTGCTCACGCAGGCGGCGGTGCAGCAGGTGGAGCCGCGCTTGCTCGAAGTGGCGCGCGCGCTGGAGCTCACGCCCCGGCAGCGCTTTGCCTGGATCATTGGCCCGGCCATCGTGCCGCGCCTCTTTGTGGCGCTGCGCCTGGGCGTGGCGATCGCGCTGGTGGTGGCCGTCACGGTGGAGATTGCGGCCAACCCGCACGGCATGGGCTACGCCATGATGATCGCGCAGCAAAGCCTCGACCCGGCGCTCATGCTGGCCTGGCTGGCCTGGATCGGTGTGGTCGGCTATGTCATCAACGTCGGCGCGCTGGCGCTGCAGCGCCATGTGGCGCGCCGCATGGGGGAGCAAGCCGCATGAGCACCGCCACCGACCGCTCCCGCTCGACCTACCGATTCCTCACCGCCGCCAGCGGTGCCGCGGGCTCCGTGCTGGTGCTCGCCGCTCTGATTGCGCTGTGGTGGGCCGCCAGCACCAGTGGCTGGGTCAACCGCGCCTTTCTGCCCACGCCGCAAGCCACGCTGCAAAGCCTGGTGCAAGGGCTGGCCGGTGGCGACTTGGCCGCCTACACCTGGGCCACGCTCAGCCGCATGTTCAGCGGCTGGGTGCTGGCCAGTGCGCTGGGCATTGCGCTGGGCGCACTCATCGGCAGCTCCGAGCGCGCCCGCGAATGGATCGCGCCCACGCTCGAATTCATCCGCCCGCTGCCGGCCTCGGCCGTGATGCCGCTGGCCATTGCGCTGTTTGGCCTTTCGGGCGGCATGGTGCTGGCCGTGGTGGCGTTTGGTGCCATGTGGCCGGTGCTGCTGGCCACGCTGCACGGCCTGGCCAACGTGCACAAGCAGCTGCGCGAGGTGTCGCGCTCGCTGGAGCTCAGCCACCTGGCCTTCGTGCTCAAGATCGGCCTGCCCAACGCCATGCCCGACATCCTGGCCGGCATGCGGCTGTCGATGACGGTCTCGCTCATCGTCTCGGTGGTGGGCGAAATGATCGCCTCGCAATCGGGCCTGGGCCAGGCCATCCTGCTGGCCGCGCGCTCCTTCCAGGCCAGCGACCTGTTCGCCGGCATCGTGCTGCTCGGCGCCATGGGCTTTGCCAGCAACGTGCTGCTGGCCCTGGCCGAAAGATCCCTGTTGCGCTGGCAACACCCCTGACACCTTCAAAGCCCCACCGGAGACGACCATGCCCCGCAAGTTCATCGACCTGTCCATCTACCTCGAAAACGACGTGGTGAGCGACCCGCCCGCGTTCGCGCCCAAGATCCAGTACTTCACGCACGACAACACCTTCGAGCAGATCGAGCCGTTCTTCCCCGGCCTCAAGAAAGAAGACCTGCCCGACGGCGAAGGCTGGGCGGTGGAGCTGGTGCAGCTCTCCACGCACAACGGCACCCACCTCGATGCGCCCTACCACTTCCACTCCACCATGGACAAGGCGCTGGGCGAGAAGAAGCCCGCCATCGCCATCCACGACGTGCCGCTGGAGTGGTGCTTCCAGCCCGGCGTGAAGCTGGACTTTCGCCACTTCGCCGACGGCTACGTAGTCACCGCCGCCGACGTCGAGGCCGAGCTCAAGCGCATCGGCCACACCCTCAAGCCGCTGGAGATCGTGGTGGTGAACACGCGCGCCGGTTCGCGCTATGGCCACAACGATTTCGTGTCGGCCGGTTGCGGCATGGGCTACGAAGCCACCATGTATCTGCTGGAGCGCGGCGTGCGCCTGACCGGCACCGACGCCTGGAGCTGGGACGCGCCCTTCGTGCACACCGCCGCGAAGTACGGCGAGACCAAAGATGCCTCGCTGATCTGGGAAGGCCACAAGGCCGGGCGCGACATCGGCTACTGCCACATCGAGAAGATGCACAACCTCGAAGCCCTGCCCGCCAGCGGCTTCTTCATCTCCTGCTTCCCGCACAAGATCCGCGGCGCCTCGGCCGGCTGGACGCGCGCGGTCGCGATCTTCGACGACGCACTTCAAGCCACGGCAGCATGAACATGGAACTGAACCACACCCACGACGCGAACACCCGCAGCTGGCTTGAATCGGTCAACGCGCCGGGCACCGACTTCCCGATTCAGAACCTGCCCTTTGGCGTGTTCCGCCGCAAGGGCTCCAGCGAGGCGTTTCGCGGTGGCGTGGCCATTGGCGACCAGGTGATCGACCTGGCGGCCATCGCACGCGACAACGCGGTCTCGGGCCCGGCGGCGCAAGCCGTGAACGCCTGCACGGGCGACGCCCTCAACGACTTCATGGCCTTGGGGCCCACCGCCTGGCGCGCGCTGCGCCACGCGCTGTTCGACCTGCTCAAGACCGGCGCCAGCGGCCCCGGCATGAACGCGCTGCGCGCCAGCCTCGTGCCGCAGGCCGAGGTCGAGTACCGCGTGCCCACGCGCATCGGCGACTACACCGACTTCTACACTTCCATTCACCACGCCCGCAACGTGGGCCGCGTGATGCGCCCGGACGACCCGCTCACGCCCAACTTCCAGTGGCTGCCCATCGCGTACCACGGCCGCGCCTCCAGCGTGGTGATCAGCGGCACCGCGTTTCACCGCCCCATGGGCCAGGCCATGGCGCCCGGCGCGAGTGCCCCGGTGTACGGCGCGTGCAAGCGGCTCGACTACGAGCTGGAGATGGGCTTCTATGTGGGCGCGGGCAACGCCATGGGCGAACCCATTCCCATGGCGCAAGCCGAGCAGCACATCTTCGGCATGTGCCTGCTCAACGACTGGTCCGCGCGCGACCACCAGTTCTGGGAAATGAACCCGCTCGGCCCCTTCCTGGGCAAGAACTTCTGCACCACCGTCTCGCCCTGGATCGTGACGCTGGAGGCGCTCGCGCCCTACCGCGTGCCCTTCGCCCACCCGGCCGACGAACCACAGCCGCTGGCCTACCTGGACAGCCCGGCCAACGCCGAGCGCGGCGGCGTGGACGTGCAGCTGGAGGTGCGCCTGGAGGCGCGCGAACACCGCGAGCGCGGCATTGCCCCCGACCGCCTCTCGGCCACGAGCTTTCGCCACCAGTACTGGACCATTGCGCAAATGCTCACGCAGCACACCGTGGGCGGCTGCAACCTGCAACCCGGCGACCTGCTGGGCACGGGCACCATCTCGGGCCCGACGCAGGCCGAAGCGGGCGCGATCGTGGAACTGAGCGCGGGCGGCACGCGCGACGTGCCGCTGCCCGGCATTGGCTCGCAGCGCCGCTTCCTGGAAGACGGCGACACCGTGATCCTGCGCGGCTGGTGCGAAAAGCCGGGCGCGGCGCGCATCGGGTTTGGCGAAAGCCGCGGCGAGGTGCTGCCCGCCGTGGGTTGAGGGTTGGGCGAACGGGTGCCTGCGCGCGCAGGCGTCCGTTCAAGCCGAGGCAGGCTGGGCCTTCGGCACCTCAGGTGGCTGCGCATCGGGCAGCACATAGCCCGTGCCCAGCACGGTGCGGCCGGCGAGCAGGGCGAATCGCTTGTCGGGCGTGAGCTGGGCCAGCGCCAGCGCCGGCCGCAGAAACTGCACCGCCAGCACACAAGGCACCTCGGGCACCGGCTCGCCATCGACCGGCACGGCCAGGCGCGCGGTGAAGCCTTCGGAGCCCACCACCAGCGCACCGTCGAAGTAGCCCGCGCGAATCGGCCGGCTCTCGCGCGGCGTGTCGGCCGCCAGCAGGGTGAGTTCGATGCGCGCGCTGGGCTCAAACACCGCATCGGCTGCAAAGCCCTGCAGCACATGCCTGGGCGCTTTCGCGCGCTGGATCAACCAGCCAATGATGTTGCCCACGATCGGCAACCACAGCACCATGAGCAGCGAGCCCAGGTCGCGCGCCACCGAAGGCTGCGGCGCCAGCCAGCGCACCAGGCCCCCCAGCAAGGCGAGCACCAGCATGACCACGGTGGCCAGCTGGCGGCGGGAGGATTTTGCGGACGAGGTCATGGGGGCAGACAAGTGAAAGAGCGGGTTTGCATCATCGTCTGCATTCGGCCCCGCGCCACTGTGGATTTCACGCGGGTGGGCGGCTTTTGCAGACCGGTCGCGCGGCCCGTTTTGCCGGGCACAATCCCTGCCGGCGCAAAGAGGCGCGCCCGCCCCCTCAACACAACACGGAGACACCCCATGGGCTTGTTCCACTGGACCGAAAAACCCGCATCGACGCTCAACCAAGGCGGCGTGATCGCACCCGACGAGCGCCTGCCCTGGCCCCAAACCGGCGTCATGGGGGTGCAGCACCTGATCGCCATGTTCGGCGCCACCGTGCTCGCGCCCATCCTCATGGGGTTCGACCCGAACGTGGCCATCCTCATGAGCGGCATCGGCACGCTGATCTTCTTCATCGTCACCGGTGGCAAGGTGCCCAGCTACCTGGGTTCGAGCTTTGCCTTCATCGGCGTGGTGATCGCCGCCAGCGGCTATGCCGGCCCCGGCCCCAACGCCAACCTGGGCGTGGCACTCGGCGGCATCATCGCCTGCGGCCTGGTCTACACCCTTATCGGCGCCATCGTGCAGGCCGTGGGCACGGGCTGGATCGAGCGCTTTATGCCACCGGTGGTCACCGGCGCCGTGGTGGCCGTGATCGGCCTGAACCTCGCGGGCATTCCCATCAAGAACATGGCACCCACCGGCTTTGACGCGTGGATGCAGGGCATCACCTTCGTGTGCGTGGCGCTGGTGGCGGTGTTCACCAGCGGCATGCTGCAGCGCCTGCTGATCCTCATGGGCCTGATCATCTCCAGCCTCATCTACGCCTTGCTCACCAACGTGCTGGGCATGGGCAAGCCGCTGGACCTCTCGGGCATTGCCAACGCCGCGTGGGTCGGCATGCCCAACTTCAGCGCGCCGGTGTTCGAGATGAACGCCATGCTGCTGATCGCGCCGGTGGCCATCATCCTGGTGGCCGAGAACCTGGGCCACATCAAGGCCGTGACCGCGATGACCGGCAAGGACCTGGACCGGTACATGGGCCGCGCCTTCATCGGCGACGGCGTGGCGACCATGGTGGCCGGCAGCGCGGGCGGCACGGGCGTGACCACGTACGCCGAAAACATCGGCGTGATGGCCGCCACCAAGATCTACTCGACCGCCATCTTCCTGGTGGCCGGCCTCATGGCCGTGGTGCTGGGCTTCAGCCCCAAGTTCGGCGCGCTGATCCAGGCGATCCCGCTGCCGGTCATGGGCGGCGTGTCCATCGTGGTGTTCGGCCTGATCGCCGTGGCCGGCGCCAAGATCTGGGTCGACAACAAGGTGGACTTCTCCGACAACAAGAACCTGCTGGTGGCCGCCATCACGCTGATCCTGGGCACGGGCGACTACACCCTGAAGTTCGGCCAGTTCGCCCTGGGCGGCATCGGCACCGCCACCTTCGGCGCCATCTTTCTCTACGCGCTGCTCAACCGCAAGCGCTGATCGCGCACAAGCCGCACCGGCGCCGCCCAGGGGGTGGCGGCGCCACCACGGTGCTCCGGCGCAGGACGTATTTAACGAACCGCGCCCCTATGTAGGCCTTTGGGTGAAATTCACGGCCCGGGCTAGAACTTTTCCCTCAAAATGCCAACCGGATGCCGGTGCCCACCGGTGTCCCCCATGGTTTCGCCGTCGTGACCGCCTCGCGCTGCCTGGCAGGAACACGTGTCGTCATGCTTTTTTGATTGGTCTTGCGTCGACCACCGCCACCACCATGAAGAAGTCCTTTCCGCGCTTTTCAGCCCCGGTGTTGTCCCCCTTGCGGCGTGGCCTCGGCGTGATCGCCATGGCGTCGACGGCACTGGCGTGTCTCGCGGCCGAGCCCGCGCCAGCCTCCGGCACCGCAGCACCCGCCACCGCGACGGCGCTGCGGCTGTTTGTCTCCGGCCACAGCCTCACAGACAACCCGATCGCCGACGACATCGTGCGCATCGCCGGCAGCCAGGGCGCCGAGGCGCGCTACAACCAGCAGATCCTGCTGGGCTCCACCATCAAGGCACGCACCCATGGCCAGGGCAACTGGTCGGGCTACCGCCAGGGCAAGAACCGTGTCGGCTCCAACACCGACGTCATCGCCGAATTGCGTTCGGGCAAGGCCATTGGCGGCGACCGCTACGGCGCGGTGCTCATCACCGAGCGCCACGACATCCTTGGCCCGATGATCTGGGAAGACACCGTTCGCCACCTGCGGCACTTTCATGAGCAGGCCTACCGCGCCAACCCGGCCGTTCAGACGCACTTCTATGCCTCATGGATGGGCGTCAAGGACAAGTCCAACCCCCAGTCCTGGATTCGCTACGAACGCGCGGCCGACCAGGCCTGGCAATGCCTCAGCACACGCGTGAACACCTCGCTCGCCCATGAGGGCCGGCCGGATCGCCTCAAACACGTGCCCGCCGGCGTGGCCCTCGCAGGGCTGGTGGAGCGCGCCACACGCGAGCAGGTGCCAGGCATCACGCAGGCCTCCACCAAGGCAACGCTGGACCAGCTGTTCACCGACGACGTGCACCTCACGCGCGTGGGCTCGTATTACCTCGCTCTCGTGTCCTACAGCGCCATGCAGGGTCGCTCCCCGGTGGGCGCCTGGGCGCCTTCCGGCGTGAACGCGGCGCAGGCCCAGGCCCTGCAAACCATTGCCTGGGAGCTCGTGTCCGCATCGGCGGCGACGCCCAGCCCCAGCCTGCCGCAATGCCGCAGCTACATCGCCACCTCGTTCTGCGAAACCTTCTGGACGCAAGTCGGGCACAAAGACGCGATTGGCGATTGCAAACGCACCTTCTCGCAGTCCACGTCCGACAACCCGATGCACTTCGACGCATCGAAGGACGCGGCCTACTGGCTGCCCGCGCCCTGATTCGCCGCCCCGCCGAAACTGCACATGCCCGCCTTTCTGAACCAGCTCAAACGACGTGTGGAACACGCCATCCGGAGGCGCACCGCGCGCCGGTTGCTGGTGGCGCTCAAGCGGGCCACGCATCGGCTCCCGTCCACGCTCGTGGCACCGGGCCGCGCGCGAGTGCTCGTGATTGCCCCGCACGCAGATGACGAGGTGATCCCCTGCGGCGGCACCTTGCTGCGCCACCGCCAGATGGGCAACGCAACACGGGTGGTCTTCGTCACAGACAGCAGTGCAGGCCTGGCAGATGCGCACGCGGCCCAGCGCCTGCGCGACATTCGCGTCAAAGAGTCCGAGCAGGTGGCGCGAGCCATGGCCTTCGAAACGGTGGTGCGCCTGGACTTGCCCGACGGACAGCTCGTGCGGCATGAAAGCCCTTTGAGCGAGCGGCTGGTGGCGCAAATCCGCGAATTTCAGCCCGACCTGATTTACTGCCCTTTCCCTGGCGATGGCCACGCCGACCATCAGGCATGCGCCCTGGCGGTGGCCAATGCCACGGTCGCACTGGGCTGGAAGGGGCAGATTCATGCCTTTGAGGTATGGACCACGCTGTGGCCCAACATCATGATCGACATCAGCGATCAGGCCGAAGAGAAGCAACAACTCATTGGTTTGTACGCCTCCCAAATGGCGGACAGGGACTACGCCGCCGGAACACTGGGCCTGAACCGCTTTCGCGGACTTCAGCACCGGGTGCAGTACGCGGAAGCCTTCTACGCCTGTGACGCGCACGAATTCCATTCCCTGACCCACCTGCTGGACCAGTTGGTGCCCTCGGTATCCACGCCTGGGCAGCCAGCCGTGGTGTCGATGCAAAGCGTTGCCTCACATGGGTGAAACCATTGGATGAGCGGCTCGCTCCATCCCCACCACGGAGAACCAGAATGCACCCCCCCCTGTCCCGATGGCAACATCTCAAGGGCATTGCCCGCTCGATGGCCATCAACTTCATGCTCGCAGTCCCGGTCATGCGCCGACTGGTCACCGTCAAACACGTCACCGGCATTGACGGCGACGAATCGCAAGCGCGGCAGCTGCTGAATTTCTTCGAAGGCATGGCCGACATCAAGGACGCGGTGGTCCTGGAGCTCGGCCCGGGCAAGACGCTGGAAACCCTGCAGTTCGCCCGCGAGCGCGGTGCGAAATACGTCATTGCCGCCGACATCATCAACTATCACTCGCCCGAGTCGGCCCACCGCCGTGGCGTGGACTACCGGCTGTTTGACGGGGTGCGCCTGCCCGTGCCGGACAGCAGCGTGGACGTGGTGTGGGCCTGCTACTGCATGCAGCATTTCCGCGACCCGCAGGCCATGCTCAAGGAAATCCACCGTGCGCTGCGCCCGGGCGGCACGCTCATCTGCCGCGTGGACCTGCGCGACCACTATCACATGTTCGTGAGTGGCCGTCAGTACGACTGCCTGCGCCATTCGCCGAGCCTCTGGCGCTTGATGGCCTGGAACCGCTCCAGCTATGTCAACCGGCTGCGCCTGTCGGAATGGCAGCGCCTGCTGGGCGAAACCGGCTTTCACACCAACAAGCTGGTGCCGCACGAAGACGAACAGCTCCTGCACGAAAACCGCTCGCACGAATACCTGTCGCACCTGGAAGACCGCGATCTCAAGACTTTCCGTTTCGACGGGAGCTTTCAGCGTGCGCTGTGCCTCGCCCTGTTCGCGCTGGCCAACAGCATGGCGATGCTCGACCACAGTTGAATGGCCCATATCCAGACACCCATGGGGCTTTTTGTCAGTTCGCCGGTGCGTCATTTGCGCCGTTTGCCACGCTTGCCAAGCTTGTCTGCCCGGCAGGCGGCCCCCAGTGATGGCGAAGAACCTATGATCCGTTGGGCTGTCTGACCCATCCCGCCACCACTTCCCTGCCCCATCTGACCCTGCCGCCATGACGACGCAACCCAACCTTCCCGCGTTGCGCGTTCTCGTCGTGGCAGAGCATGCTTCGCGCCGCTATGGCGGGGAAGCGGCATTGCCGATGCACTACTACGAGTATTTGCGTCGCCGCGGCATTGCAGCCTGGCTCCTGACGCACGAGCGTGTGAAGCTGGAGTTCGAGGGCAACGTTCATGCCGACCAGGTGCTCTATGTCGAAGAGCGGTGGTCCCATCGCGCGCTCTGGTGGCTGAGCCAGCGACTGCCCTCCCGAATCGAGACCCTCACCACGGGCTACCTTTCGCGTCTGTCCACGCAGATCAATCAGCGCCGGCAAATCCGGCAGCTGGTCAAGACCCTGGGCATCGATGTCGTGCATCAGCCCATGCCGGTCTCGCCCAAGGAGCCCTCGCTGTTGTACGACCTCGGCGCACCTGTGGTGATCGGCCCGCTCAACGGCGGCATGGATTTCCCGCCGGCCTTCAAGTCGGCCGACTCGGTTTTTGCGCGCGCCCTGCTGCGCGGCTTGCGCTGGCTTTCCCACGGGCTCAATGTGTTGGCACCGGGCAAACTCCAGGCGGCCCTCATCCTGGTGGCCAATGAAAGAACCCGCCTGGCGCTTCCCTCGGGGCATGCTCCGCGCGTGGAATACATGGTCGAAAACGGCGTCGACCTGCAGCTGTGGCAACCGCGCGAACCCGCACAGGAAGCGCCACCCGAGGGCCCGACCCGCTACGTGTTCATGGGCCGCCTGGTCGATGTGAAGCGGGTGGACCTCTTGCTGGAGGCCTTTGCAAAAGCCTCCCGTGAGCAACCGATGTCGTTGCTCGTGATTGGCGACGGTCCCTTGCTGCCGGAACTGAAGGAGCAGGCCAGGGCGCTGGGCATCCTGGCACCCGATGGCGAGTCGGCCACTGGTGTGCATTTCGCGGGCTGGATGACCCAGCTCGATGCGGCCCGCCAGCTCAAGATGCAGGACTGCCTTGTGCTCCCCAGCATCCGCGAATGCGGCGGTGCGGTGGTGCTGGAGGCTATGGCGGCCAGCCTGCCCGTGATCGCCGTGGACTGGGGTGGCCCGGCCGACTACCTCGACCCGTCTTGCGGCATCCTGATCGCACCGCAGAGCGCGCAATTCCTCGCGCAAGAAATGGCAAAGTCCCTGCTCACGCTGGCGCGTGATCCGGTCTTGCGGCACCGGCTGGGTGCCCAGGGGCGTGCGAAGGTCGAGCGAGAGTTCGACTGGGAAAAGAAGATCGACGCCATCCTGTGCGCCTATGCGCGCGCTGCAGGGGGAGATGGGCTGCGCGGCCCGGCTGCCCCCGCACACACCGAACGCCCCGCCGCAGCCGACGAGCCACAAACCTCTCGCGCTCAATAAACGCATCGCCCGCCAGCGACGCAGGCCCTCAACGCCGCACGCGCTCCCCGGCGGCCTGCGCCTTGTCGGGTTGGGGTGGCCCGCTCAGGGCGCCCCCGATCTTGGCGCCAATCACGGTGCCGATGCCCGGCAACACGGCCGTGCCCGCCACCGCGCCGGCCACGCTGCCCCAGGCCAGCTTGACGTCGGGCGCCCGCGTGGGGCCACTGGCGGCAAACGGCACGTCCACCACACCGCCCGCGAGCGCCAGCACACCTTGTGCATCGATCTGCTGGCGGTACAGCGTGGCCTGGCCCGTGGCGGTGTAGAGCCCGCTCACTGCCTTGACCTCGGTGAAGTCGGTCTTCAAGCCTCGCGCCGTGTTCTGTGTGTCCACCACGCCGCGCAGGCTCTCCAGCGGCGTCTCGCCTGCGCGTTCCTTGCCGAGGGACTTCACGGCTTTGTCCAGGTCAAAGCGCAGCAGCCGGGCACGATCCACCTGCAGCACGCTGCGTGTGTGCAGGGAGCGAAAGAGCTGCTGCAGCGTGTCGCCTTCGGCCCGCAGTTCGGTCTGGCCCGAGGCCCGACCTCCCACCGGCGAGCGACGGTGGAAGGTGGCCAGCAGGGCATGGATCTCCACGTCGCGCGGTTCGAGTTCGCCGGTGAGCACCATGCGCCCATCGCCCGAGATGCTCAGGCGCGCCTGCCCGAGCGCTGAGCCCCCGCCAGCTTGCAGGCGCAGCTGGTAGCGCTCGGCGCCGGTGTCGGTGCGCCCGTCGCGCGTGGCCTCCAGCGACGCGTCGGCGGCGGCGCCAGGACGGGTCAGCAGCACGCGCGCGGGCAGCCGGTCTTCGTCCCACCGGATCTCGCCGTCGTAGGCCACCGGGATGCCGCTGTACGACACGTAGGTGGCGTCCGTGAACGCCACCGCGCGCACCTGCACCTGTTTGCCTTCACCCTGCCCGCGGCCCCGGTAGGCCGCCAGGGCGTTGCGCGGCACCCACGCGCCGTCCACCTCCAGGCGATCGATGACGAGCTGCCCGCGCAACAAGGGCAGGAGCTGCGGATACAGCGCCATGCGGCGCACGCGGATCGGCTCGGGCTGCACGGTGTGGGCGTCGCGCACCTCGACCATGGGCACGCCCAACAACCGCCAGCTCACAGTGCCCACCTTCAGTGGCTGGCCCATCCGTGCTTCAAACCCGGCCTCAACGCGCCTCGCCAGGGCTTCGTCGTCCGGCAGCCATGCCCACAGCGCCAGCCATGCCGCGGCCAGCAGCGCGGCTAGGGCGGCTGCGGCAAGGGTCCAGCGGCGGGCGTGTGTCATGGGGTGGGGTGCTCTGGTCTTCATCGTGCGTGCCAGACGGCACCCCGTCTGTAGGCGATGGCCGCGTCCGGTGGGTCGTCCAGCGCGCGCGCCAGTTGTTTCCTATAGTCGCGGCATCAACGACAGGAGAAACCGCTTGAGCCTCTGGAAGAAACCCATTTCGGTCGAAGAACTCACCGCCATTCACCGCGACACCGCGGTGCAGCAACTGGGCATCGAGTTCCTGGAAGTCGGCCCCGACTTCATCCGCGCCCGCGTGCCGGTCGACACGCGCACCCGCCAGCCCTATGGCCTGCTGCACGGCGGCGTGAGCGTGGTGCTGGCCGAAACGCTGGGCTCGTGCGGCGCGGCTTACAGCTGCCCCGAAGGCCACCGCGCGGTGGGGCTGGACATCAATGCCAACCACCTCAAGGGCGCCACCAGCGGCTGGGTGACGGGCATCACCCGCCCGGTGCATGTGGGGCGCACCACACAGGTCTGGCAGATCGACCTGACCAACGACGCGGGTGAGCTTACCTGCGTCTCGCGCATCACGATGGCGGTGCTGGCACCGCGCTGACTCGGGGCCTGCGGAGCCTGTGGCTAGCGCGCGATCTTGCGTTCGATCGCCGACACCACGCCAGCACGCAGCGTGACGATGGTCAGCGTCTGACGGTCTTTCGGGTGCGGGAAGTAGGTCCAGGTCTTCTCTTCGGGCTGGCCCCTGACGATGCGGATGAAAGCCTCGTGATCGGGCTTGCCGATCTTGTAAAGCACCTCGCCCTCGGCCATGCCGGCACGGATGAAGCGACGCTCGCCCGCATCGGCCGCCCAGATCGAAGCGCTCGCCACGGCAAGCGACAGGGCGAACAGTGTGCGGACCAGACGCATGGACACCCCCTCAGCTGCGCTCGCAGCGCCCCATCGACGTGGCCTGCCCGCGGAAGTCGCTTGTCCAGGTTTGCGCGGCGGTGTCGATCTGGATGCGTTCGTTGTCGATGGCCGTGAGGATCACGGTGTCGCGCACCGAGAAGGTGTAGACCGGCACGCCGTCGATGAGCACCGAGCGCACGCGCGTCTTGTCGTAGCCAATGCGCACGGTGCGCGTCCAGGTGGTGCGCGCAGGCTGGTAGGCCGCTTCGCACACCAGCGTCACCTCACCGGCCGCGCTGTTCGCCTTCTTGCCTTGCGCGAGCGCAGGCCCGGCCAGCGAGGCGGCGGCCAGCGCCAGGGCCCAGCCAGTCGCATGCATCTTCATGGCGCGTCTCCTTGGGCCATGCGCTCGCTTTTCCAATACACGTCGTCGCCACCGTTCATGCGGTTGAGCACGCGCGCGAGCACGAACATCAGGTCGCTCAGGCGGTTGAGGTACTGGCGCGGCGTGTCTTTCAGCGCTTCCTGTTTGCCCAGCGCCACCACCGCACGCTCGGCGCGGCGCGCCACGGTGCGGCACACATGGGCCTGGCTGGCGGCTCGGCTGCCTGCAGGCAGGATGAATTCCTGAAGGCGCGGCAAGGTGTCGTTGTAGGTGGCCAGCGCTTCGTCCAGCGCCAGCACCGCCTCGGGCTTGAGCAACTCGTAGCCGGGAATGGACAGCTCGCCGCCCAGGTTGAAGAGCTGGTGCTGAATTTCCACCAGCACGGTGCGCACATCGTCGCCCATGTCTTCGCACAGCAGCACGCCGATGTGCGAGTTGAGCTCGTCCACATCGCCCATGGCGTGCACGCGCAGGCTGTCCTTGGAAACGCGTGTGTTGTCGCCCAGCCCGGTGGTGCCGGCGTCGCCGGTGCGGGTGGCGATCTGGGTGAGTCGATTGCCCATGGGGGTTCCTCTGATCGGTCGGCGGGCAGACGGCGCCCGCCAGCGTGCAAGGATTGTCAGCGAAAGCCCGCGCGCGGGTAACGAGGTGCTGGGAAATGTGACTCAGGCAAAGGTCTTGTCATGGAGGCAACGGGCGGCAAAAGTGCTGGCTGCTGCCAGCGAACCGGGTGGTAATGCGGGCCTGTTCCACCACGCGTCAGGAGTCCACCGATGTCCCGTTCCCGAGCCGCACAGCGCCTCTCTGACTTCGAATCGAGCAGCGTCAAGCTCATCGCCGCCTGCGCCCTGGGGCTGGCCGGCCTGGCCACCGCACAGGTTTCGCCGCCCACCCGCCACGCGCTCTCCGTGTTCACCCCCTCCCGCCTGAGCGACGCCCCGCGCCCCACCCGCCTGGACGCCGTGCCCACCTCGCTCAAGGCCGCCGAGCGCCGCTAGGCGTTCAACACCCCGGGACGCACAAGCCCCACCCCAAGGCTTAAACTGGCCGGCCGCTCACCCTGCCGACCGGAGACAAGCCCATGAACGCCCCGACCGCCCTCAGCCACCTCGCCCCGCAAGTCACCCAGCGCGCCATACCGGCCGAGTTCCTTACGGCCCTGCAGGCGCGATTTGGCGCGCAGTGCTCCACCGCGATGGTGGTGCGCGAGCAGCACGGGCGCGACGAGTCGGTGTACGAGGTGCCGCCACCCGTGGCCGTGGTGTTTGCGCAGGCCACACAAGACGTGGCCGACGCGGTGAAACTGGCCGCGCAGCACCGCGTGCCGGTGATCCCCTTCGGCGTGGGCTCTTCGCTCGAAGGCCACCTGCTCGCCGTGCAAGGCGGCATCAGCATCGACGTGAGCCGCATGAACGAGGTGCTGGCCATCAACGCCGAAGACCTCACCGTGACCGTGCAGCCCGGCGTGACCCGCAAGGCGCTGAACGAAGCCGTGAAGAGCGAGGGCCTGTTCTTCCCGATCGACCCCGGCGCCGACGCCTCCATTGGTGGCATGACCGCCACGCGCGCCTCGGGCACGAACGCCGTGCGCTACGGCACCATGCGCGAAAACGTGCTGGCCCTCGAAGTGGTGACCGCCAGCGGCGAGGTGATCCGCACCGGCACGCGCGCCAAGAAAAGCAGCGCCGGCTACGACCTCACGCGCCTCATGGTGGGCAGCGAAGGCACCTTGGGCGTGATGACCGAGATCACGCTCAAGCTCTACCCGCTGCCCGAAGCCATTTCGGCCGCCACCTGCTCGTTCCCCAGCATCGAAGCCGCCGTGCGCTGCGTGATCCAGGTGATCCAGCTCGGTGTGCCCATCGCGCGCTGCGAGCTGATCGACCACAACACCGTGCGCATGGTCAACGCGCACAGCAAGCTCGGCCTGCGCGAAGAAAACATGCTGCTGATGGAGTTCCACGGCTCGCCCGCCAGCGTGAAGGAACAGGCCGAAACCGTGCAGGAGATCGCCAACGACTTTGGTGGCAACGCGTTCGAGTGGGCCGACACGCCCGAAGAGCGCACCCGCCTGTGGACCGCGCGGCACAACGCCTACTTCGCCGCGATCCAGAGCAAGCCGGGCTGCCGCGCCATTTCCACCGACACCTGCGTGCCCATCAGCCGCCTGGCCGACTGCCTGCTGGACTCCGTGGCCGAAGCCGACGCCGCCGGCCTGCCCTACTTCCTGGTGGGCCACGTGGGCGACGGCAATTTCCACTTCGGCTACCTGATCGACCCGACCAAGCCCGAAGAACACAAGCTGGCCGAAGAGCTCAACCACAAGCTGGTGGCGCGCGCGCTGCGCCTGGAAGGCACCTGCACCGGCGAGCATGGCGTGGGCCTGCACAAGATGGACTTCCTGCTCACCGAAGCCGGGGTGGGCGCGGTCGACATGATGCGCACCATCAAGCGCGCGCTCGACCCGGACAACATCCTCAACCCGGGCAAGATCTTCGCGATCTAGCCGTCGCGCCGGGGCGCCATCCCGGCCTTTCAGAGGCACCAGCAAGCGCTGGGAGCGCAGGTATATTCACACCTTCGATTTACTTTTGAGGGAGTGATACCTTGCTTAAACACACTTTTGCGCTCATTCCAATGCTGGCATTGGCAGGCTGCAACGCGACCATGCCCAGCATCGGTGACAGCAACGCCAGAACGGTGGCCACGGGTTCTGCCGGTGGCAGCCAGACCGACAACGTCAACAGCAAGCTCGAGCGCTGCAGCGAAACGCTGGGCACCATTGCCATGGTCGAAGACCAGCAGGCCGGCTGGTTCCAGACCCTGCGCAGTCACCAGCTGCAATCCACCGTGCCCGTGTTGCGCATGCTGGTGCAGCAATCGAACTGCTTCGTGGTGGTGGAGCGCGGCGCCGGCCTGCGCAACATGCAGCAAGAGCGCGACCTGGAGCGCACCGGCGAAATGCGCAGCGGCAGCAACTTCGGCAGAGGGCAGATGGTCTCGGCCGACTACACCATGAGCCCGTCCGTCACGTTCAGCCAGAAAGGCACGGGCGGCGTGGGCGCTGCACTGTCGTCCTTCACGGGCGGCATGTTTGGCCATGTGGCTGGTGGCCTGAAGTTCAACGACGCCTCCACGATGCTGACCCTGGTGGACAACCGCTCGGGCGTACAGCTGGCCGCGGCCGAAGGCAGTTCGCGCAACACCGACTTCAATCTCTTTGGCGGCCTGTTTGGCGGCGGGACCTTGGGCTCCGCCAGCGCTTTCACCAACACCCCGGAAGGCAAGGTGCTCACCGCCGCGTTCATGGACTCCTACAACCAGATGGTGCGCGCGCTCAAGAACTACAAAGCCCAGGAAATCAAGGGCGGCCTGGGCCGGGGCGGTCAGCTCAAGACCGGGCAATAACGCTCAGCCGGCCCGCAGGCGGAACACCGCCACCGCGTCCACCAGTTCCTGGGCCTGCTGGCGCAGGCTGGCGGCCGATGCCGACATCTGTTCGACCAGCGCCGCGTTCTGCTGCGTGGCCTGGTCCATCTGGGTCACGGCTTCGCCCACCTGGGACACACCCGCGCTTTGCTCCACGCTGGCACTGCTGATCTCGCCCATGAGATCGGTGACACGCCGAATGCTGGCGACCACCTCCTGCATGGTGGTGCCCGCCTGGTCCGCGAGCGCCACGCCATGTTCGACGCGGCCCACGCTTTCACCAATGAGGTCCTTGATTTCCTTGGCCGCCTGACCCGCGCGTTGGGCGAGGTTGCGCACCTCGCCCGCCACCACCGCAAAACCCCGGCCTTGCTCACCGGCGCGCGCGGCTTCCACCGCGGCATTCAGCGCCAGGATGTTGGTCTGGAAGGCAATGCCGTCGATCACCGAGATGATGTCGGCGATCTTCTTCGAGCTGGTTTCGATACCGCGCATCGTGTCGACCACGCGGTTGACCACATCCCCACCCTGCTGGGCCACGGTGGACGCGCCTTGTGCGAGCTGGTTGGCGGTGCGGGCGTGGTCGGCGTTCTGGCTCACGGTGCTGCCGAGTTGCTCCATGGACGCCGAGGTTTCTTCCAGCGCACTGGCCTGGCTCTCGGTGCGGCGCGAGAGGTCACTGTTGCCCGACGCAATTTCGGCGCTGCCGTGCGACACCGCATCGGCCCCCAGGCGCACCGCCTGCACGGAAGCCGTGAGCCGCTCCGTCATGTTGCGCAGCGCCACCAAGGTGCTGTCGGTGTCGCCGCTGCGCACCTGCATCTGCACCCCCAGGTCGCCCGCGGCCACCGCCGCGGCAATGCGCTTGAGTTCGTCGGGGTCGGCGCCCAGCGAGCGCACCACACGGCGCAGGTACACCGACAGGCCGACCAGCCCCGCCGCCACCAGTGCCACGGCCAGGATCACCACGTTGCGGTCCAGCGCCGCGAGCGATTTCACCTCGTCGATGCGCGTGGCCAGCAAGTCGCCCTGGCGCTTCTTTTCATTCGACAGCGGCACGAGCAAGGCGTTGCGCGCGGGAATCGTCTTGTCGACCAAGTAGGCAAACGCGTCGTCCTTGCGGCCCTCGTTGATCAGCGCCACGTTCGCCTCGCCGTGGCGCCAGAACTCGTCCATCAACGCCGGCAAGGGAGCGAAGGCCTTGCGCCCGTCGTCGTCGGTCATGCCCGCGCCGAATTGCTTGAGGCGTTCGTAGAGCAGCTTCTTCTTGTCGCCGATGTCCGCCAGTGTGGCGTTGAGCTCGGCCGGGTTGCGCGAGAGGATCGCGTGGCGCACCTGCAGCGACGTGCGCGTCACGTTCAGCTCCAGCTCGGCAATGGTCTGCAGCTGGGGAACGTTGGTGTGGTTGATCTCGTCTGTCTCGGTGGACAGCTGGCCCATCATGGTCCAGACCGTGCCGGCCACGAGCAGCAGCAGCCCGATGAGAGACGTGTTGATGAGCAGCAGCCGCTGCCCGAGTTTTGAGCGTTGTGACATGGGTATCTCCTCAGAGCCCAAGTCCAGCACTCACTTACAGGGAACCGTCAGACCACCGCCAGACCGAGCCCAAGCAGGTTAAGCGGGCGCCCTGAATGTCAAAGCGGTGAAAAGGCGGGGAAACACCGCCCGTTTCCCCGGGACTACTGCCCGGTACCGCGCAGCCGTTCGATGATGCCGTTCAACGCTTCGAGCGAGCCGAACTGGATCGCAACCTCGCCCATGTCCTCGAAACGGCCGTGGCGCTTCACGCGCTTCTTCACCCGCACTTCGACCTCGGCAGTGAGCAAATCCGCCAGCTCTTCTTCCACGCGGCGGATGTCGCGCGACTTCTCTTTCTTGAGCTTCTGCGGCGCCAGCGCAAACTCGGCGCTGAGCTTTTTCACCAGGCTCTCGGCCTCGCGCACCGACATCTTGCGGGCGGCAATCTGGTTGCCGGCGGTGATCTGGTTCGCCTTGTCCAGCGCGAGCAGCGCGCGCGCGTGGCCCATGTCCAGGTCGCCCGCCATCAGCATCGTCTGCACCGGCTCGGCGAGTTGCAGCAGGCGCAGCAGGTTGCTTGCGGCGCTGCGCGAACGGCCCACGGCTTGCGCCGCCTGTTCGTGAGTGAGCCCAAACTCCTTCACCAGGCGTTGCAGGCCCAAGGCCTCTTCCAGCGGGTTCAGGTCTTCGCGCTGGATGTTCTCAATGAGCGACATGGCCGCAGCGGCCTCGTTGGGCACGTCGCGCACCAGCACCGGCACGCGCTCCAGGCCCGCCAGCTTCGAGGCGCGAAAGCGCCGCTCGCCGGCAATGATTTCGTACAAGCCCGCGTTCGGGCCATCGGCGAGCTGGCGCACCAAGATCGGCTGCATCACGCCCTGCACCTTGATGCTCTCGGCCAGCTCGTACAGGGCGCCCTCGTCCATGCGGGTGCGCGGCTGGTACATGCCGGGCACGAGCTGGTCGAGCGCCAGGCTGGACGGCAGCTGCGGTTCGGCGTCGGTGGGTGTGCCTTCTTGCACCTTGGGGCCCAGCAGGGCTTCGAGTCCGCGGCCGAGGCCCTTGGGTTTTTTCGTGACCATGGGTCGTCTTTCGAAAGTCAGAGATTCAGGAGTTCGGCCAGCACCGCGTGGCCCATGGGCCAGTCGCCCAGGCCCGATTCGGCGTTGATGTGGCCGGCGTCGCCCAGGTCCACAAAGCGCGCGCCCCAGGCCATGGCCATGGCTTGCGCGCGCTCGAAGCTGCAGTAGGGGTCGTTGCGGCTGCCCACCAGCACGCTGGGAAAGGGCAAGCGCTGCAAGGCGATGGGCGACCAGGTGGGCAGCAGCGGGCGCATGTCTTCGCGCTCGGCGTCGCCGGGGGCCACCAGCAGCGCGGCCTTCACGCGCGCGGTGTTCTGCGAATGAGAGGCCCAGGCCGCCGTGTGCAGGCAGCCCAGGCTGTGCGCCACCAGCACGGCCGGCCCGTCGCAGTCCAGCAGCACCTCTTCAAGGCGGGCAATCCAGTCGCCGCGCTTGGGGCGCATCCAGTCGTGCTGTTCCACTCGGCGGTACCCGTGGGCGCGCTCCCAGCGGCTTTGCCAGTGCTCGGGGCCACTGTTCTGCCAGCCGGGGAGGATGAGGACGTTCTCGGGTTTCACGTGAAACACCCCGCGTCAGAGGCGCTCAATGCGTTCAACCATTTCCTTGGCGAACGTCACAAAGGCCTGGCTGCCGCGCGCCGCCGGGTCGAACACCACGCCAGGCAAACCGTAGCTGGGCGCTTCGGCCAGGCGCACGTTGCGGGGGATCACGGTGTCGAACACCTTGTCGCCGAAGTGGGCCTTGAGCTGGTCGCTCACTTGTTGCTGCAGGGTGATGCGCGGGTCGAACATCACGCGCAGCAGGCCGATGATGGCGAGGTCCTTGTTCAGGTTGGCGTGCACCTGCTTGATGGTGTTGACCAGATCGGTCAGGCCTTCCAGGGCGAAGTACTCGCACTGCATCGGCACGATCACGCCGTGCGCGGCGCACAGGCCGTTGAGGGTGAGCATGCTGAGCGAGGGCGGGCAGTCGATCAGCACGAAGTCGTAGGCGTCGGCCACTTCGGCCAGCGCGGTCTTCAGGCGCTTTTCGCGCCGCTCCACTTCCACCAGCTCCACCTCGGCGCCCGCGAGTTCGCGGTTGGCGCCGAGCACGTGGTAGCCACACTTCTCCGAATACACCGCCGCCTCGGCGACCGAGGCGGATTCCAGCAGCACGTCGTACACCGAGAGCGCCATCTGGCGCTTGTCCACGCCCGAGCCCATGGTGGCGTTGCCCGGGGG
>CALRUK020000026.1:0-61531 GCA_943371335.1 Synechococcus sp. UW140
GCCACGACTGCAGGGAACTGCCCAGCGAGGTGTCGTCTTCGATCAGGAGGATCCGCATCCGGACAGGCTAGCCGCTGAAGATGATGCGAGCATGATGGCGCGGCCCGGCGGGTGTTCTCAGGGCGATGCCGGCACCACGCGCAGCACCCGCCCGGTCGGGGAGTCGGTGAGCAGGTAGATGGCGCCCTCGGGGCCGGCGCGCACATCGCGGATGCGTTCACCGAGTTCCTGGAACAGGATGTCCTGCGGGCCGGGGGCACCGCCCACCAGGGGTACGCGGCGCACGCTGCGTTCCTTCAGCGCCGCCACCAGCAGGCTGCCGCGCCAGGCCGGAAACAGCGCGCCGTCGTACCAGGTCAGCCCGGCGGGTGCGATCGACGGGGTCCATTCCAGCAGCGGCGGCTGGATGCCCGGCAGGCTGCGGAATGGCGTGATGCGGGCGTAGGTGTAGTCGATGCCGCCCGTGGTCAGTGGCCAGCCGTAGTTCGCCCCGGGTTCGATACGGTTCAGTTCGTCACCGCCCCGCGACCCGTGTTCGTGCGCGTAGGGCACGCCGTTCACCACCACCAGCCCCTGCGGGTTGCGGTGGCCATGGCTGTAGATCTCCGGCCTCGCGCCCGGGCGGGCCACGTGCGGGTTGTCGTCCGGCACGCCACCGTCCGGCCTGATGCGCAGCAGCTTGCCCAGGTGGGTGTGCAGCCGCTGGGCATCCGTGCGGTCGAGGTTGCCGTCGCCCATGCCGAGCAGCACGCTGCCGTCGGCCAGCCAGGCCATGCGGCCGCCGAAATGCTGGGTATCCGTCTTGGCGGGCTGCGAGGTGAAGATGGGCTTCACGTCGAGCAACTGCTTTCCGTCGAACCGGGCGCTCACCACGCGCAGGTGGTTCGCTTGCGGCGTGCCGTGCGCAAAGGACAGCAGCACGCGGCCATTGGTGCCGAAAGCCGGATCGGCCACCACATCGAACAGGCCGGCCTGCCCCTTTGCCATCACCGGCGGCACGCCGGCCACGGGTTCGGGCCGCAACTGTGGCCGGCCATCGGGGCCGGGCTCGATCACGCGCAGCCGGCCCGGGCGCTCGGTCACCAGCATCCGCCCGCCGGGCAGGAAAGCGAGTGACCACGGATGGTTCAAACCACTGGCGACCGTCTCGACACGGTAGTCCGCGGCCTGGGCCGGCAGGGCTGTGGCCAGCGCACTGGCGATGAAAGCGGCGATGTAAAACATAATTTGGCCATTATGAAAGACCCGATTGCCATGAACGCGCCCCGTCTCCGCTGGACCCGCCACCTGCTGCCGTTGCTGCTGGCGTGGCTGCTCGCCGCGGCCTGGGGTTCGGTGGTGCAGACGCAGTGGAATCTGCAGGCCCTGGTCGGGCTGGGGGTGGAGATTCCGCTGACCGAGCGCCTCCTCATGACCAGGCAGGACCTGATGGGTTTTGCGCCGGTCTATGGCGGCATCCTGGCCGTGGGCTGGTTGCCTGCGCTGGCCGTGGCCGCGCTGCTGGCGCGATGGTGGCCGGCAGGGCGCTCGCCGCTGCTGGCCCTGGCCGCCGGTGTCGGCATGGTGGCCGCTGTGAGGGCGGTCGATGCGGTGGCACCGATGCCGGTGTTTATTGACGCCACGCGGCATCTGGCTGGCCTGCTCGCGATGGCTGTTGGCGCGGTGATGGCGGGATGGCTCTACGCCCGCCTCACGAAACGCCCTTGATTCCCTTCGGGTGTGGGGTCTTCAGGCTGCTGGTGCGGCCAAAGGGAATCGAACCCCTATCTGGCCCTTAGGAGGGGCCCGTTCTATCCATTGAACTATGGCCGCGCAAGCGAGCCCGCATTGTACGGGGCGGGTTGTTCGCCCTTGGCCGCTGCGTCGCGCTGCGCCTTGCCGCACACGGGCACGTATTCGCCCAGGAAATCCAGGAAGCTGCGCACCGCTGGCGAGAGACCACGGCGCGACGCAAACACCGCGTGCACCACGCCCACGGGCGTGGTCCAGTCGGGCAGCAGGCGCACCAGGCGGCCGTCGTTCAGCTCGTCTTCGCACATGTAGTCGGGCAGCCAGCACATGCCGCTGCCGGCGAGCACCGCGCGCTGGAGGGTGAGCAGGTCGTCGGCCACGTAGCGCGGCCGGTAGGTGAGCACCGCTTCGCGGCCTTGCGGGCTGGTCAGGCGGATGCTGGCCGTGCCGTCAACGGCCGACATGGCCACGCTGTCGAGCCGGCTGGCTTCTTCCAGCGTGGTGGGCGTGCCCTGGCGCGCCAGCAGCGCCGGGCTGGCCACCAGCACCGAGTGCGCGTCGTCCAGGCGTTTGACGATCAGGCTGCCGCTGTCTTCCAGGGTGAGGCGCACGCGCAAGGCGACATCCACGCCGTCCTTCACCAGATCGACCACTCGGTTGTTCACCTCCATTTCCACCCGCACCTGCGGGTGGCGGGCGAGGTAGATCGGCATCACGTCGGCGAGCACCGTTTGCGCCAGCGTGACCGGGCACACCACGCGGATGGTGCCGCGCGGCTCGGTCTGGGCGTTGGCCACGGCATCGGCGGCGGCCTGGGCCGATTCGCGCAGCGCCTGGCAGTGGCGCAGGTAGGTCTCGCCCACGTCGGTGAGCGACAGCTTGCGGGTGGTGCGCTGCAGCAGGCGCACGCCCAGCTGGGCTTCGAGCCCGGCCACGCGGCGCGACAGGCGCGATTTGGGCAGCCCGAGCGCGCGGCCCGCCGCCGCAAAACCGCCGCGCTCCACCACCTCGGCAAACAGCAGCATGTCGTTCAGGTCCTGCATGGTTGGTCCTCGGGTTGATCGTTCTGATTATGGAACGATGTGTCGTGAATCGGCTGTCTTATCAAGGATTGGCATCGAAATCACAATCTATCCATGGCCACCCGACGTGGCTCCCCCTCATCTGGAGATTTCCATGCAACTGCTTCACATCGATTCCGCCATCACCGGCGACCAGTCCGTTTCGCGCCAGCTCACCGCCCGCGCCGTGCAGGCCTGGGTGAGCGCCCACCCCGGCACGCAAGTGCAGCAGCTGGACCTGGCCGCCAGCGTGGTGCCGCACCTGAGCGCAGACGCGCTGGGTTTCCGCACCGGCCAGGCCGCCGCCACCGAGGCGCAGCGCCAGGAAAACGCGCTGTCGGAAGCGCTGGTGAGCCAGTTCCTGGCCGCTGACGTGGTCGTGATCGGCGCGCCGCTCTACAACTTCACCATCCCGACGCAGCTCAAGGCCTGGATCGACCGCGTGGCCCAGGCCGGGCGCACGTTCACCTACACCGAGCAAGGCCCCAAGGGCCTGGCCGGCGGCAAGACGGTGATCGTGGTGCTCACGCGCGGCGGTGTGTATTCCACCAGCGAAGGCGGCCGCGCCATGGAGCACCAGGAGTCTTACCTGAAGACCGTGCTGGGCTTCTTCGGCATCACCGACGTGCGCTTTGTGCGCGCCGAAGGCGTGGCCATGGGCCCCGAAGCCAAGGCCAAGGCGCTGGAAACTGCCGACAGCGAGATTCGCGTCGCCGCCAACCAGACGGCGGTCGCCGAGGCGGCCTGAGCGTCTCCGGAGGAGCGCGACCCCCGATCCAGAATGCCGCGGAACTGGCTCCGCCAAGCCGCAGGCATTGCCCCCTGAAAGGGGGTGACGCGCCTGCGGCGCGGCACGGGGGTCAGTCGTATGCCGTGGTGAAGATCAGGTCGATCGCGTTCTCTTCGCCCGCCCGCGCGCGCACCGTCACGCGGCGAGAAAGGTCGTAGAACATCGACACGGTGCCCATGGCGCCGGCCAGGCTGCTTTCGTACGTGAGATAGAGCTTGTTGGACAGGCGCTTGCCCAGCGTGAGCGCGGCGGCCGAGGTGGTGCCGTCGGCGTTGGTGGCGCTGCCGGCGAACGAGAGCTCGTCCAGTCCGAAGGCGCCGGCCAGCCCGCCGTCCAGGTTGCCGCCGTTGCGCGACAGCAGCGCCAGCGCGGCCTGCTGCAACACGGCAGCTTCGGCGCCCGCGCCGCTGGCGGGGCGGCCCAGCACCAGCCAGGCGAGCTTTTCGCTGTCGGGCAATTCGGGGTCGGAGAACAGCCGCACGCGCGGCACCTGTGCGCTGCCGCTGATGAGCACGCCCACGCGTTGCGTGGTGTTGGGGCGCACGGCAGAAATGTCCAGCGTGGGGTTGTCGTAAGGGCCGTTGAAGCGCAGCACGCCGGTTTCGATGTTGAGCCGCTGGCCGTAGGCGCGGTAGGTGCCGCGTACGGTGCGCACCTCGCCAATGATGCGCGGCGTGGGCGCGGCGGGCGTGCTGCGCAGGTTGAGCTGGCCGCTCAGGCGCGTCTGCAGGCCCTGGCCGCGCACCTCGAAGTTCTCGCCCAGATTGAGGTCGACCAGCACGTCGGGCTGCACGCGAAACGCGTTGGGGTCTTCCAGTGGGCGCTCGGTACCTCGCACGATCACATCGGCGCCCAGGCTGGGGGTGGACTCGTCGGGCAGGATGAACAGCGCTTCGTCGGCCGTGAGCTGGCCACGCAGTTGCAGCGCCGCCCCGGTGAGCTCGGCCTGCAACTGGCCGGAGAGCGTGAGCAGGCGGTCGGCGCGGGTGGAGACCTTCAGCCGCGTGGCGGTGGCTTGCAGGTTGACGTAGGGCTGGCGCCGGGGCTGCCCGTCCACCGTGACGTTGCGCCACTCGGTGACGCCGCTGGCCAGCAGCGTGCCGCCGTTGTCTGCGCCGCCCCGGCCCTGCAGGTAGAAGCGCTCGATGGTGATGCGTTCGCCCGCCAGCGTGGCGCGCAACTGCCCGCGCGAGAACGAGATGCCGTTGACCAGCGAGCGCAGGGCGAGGTCGTCGGCGTTGAGCGAGCCGTTGAGAAGGGGCTTGTCGCGCGTGCCGCTGAGCGTGAGGTCGGCGCCCAGCGAGCCGCGCACGCGCCAGCCGGGCGGCGCCAGCGCCGACCACACGCCCATTTGCGGCAGGTTGGCTTTGAGGGTGCCGCGCAAGGGCGCCTGCTCGGGCCAGTGCCAGGCGTTCTGATCGGCGTTGGGCGGGCTCAGGGTGGTGCTCACGTCGGCGGTGGCCAGGCCCAGGCGTTCGCTGTCCCAGCGCAGGCGGGCGAGCACGTTGCTGCCCTGGGTTTCCACGTTCAGCCGGGCTTCGCGGATGCCGGTCTGCAGCCGCTGGGTGGAGGTGGTGTTTTCGTCGAAAGCGCCATCGGTCTGCACGGAAAGGTCGCCGCTGCGGCGCTGGAGTTGCGCGGTGAGGCGCGGCGGCGTGTTGGCGTCGGCGGGCAGCGCGAGGTCCCAGGCGCCGTCAAAGACCACGTCGCCGCCCAGGCCGGACTGGCTCAGCGGGCCGTTGCGCGCGCCCTCGGGCGTGGCCAGCGCGTCCACCCACGACAGCGGCAGACCGGTGAGCTGGCCGCGCGTGTCCAGCGCACCCGCCTGCCAGCTCAGGCGGTCCCATGCCACCACCATCGGGGTGGTGACGGTGGGCGTGGCCGCCGCTGCAGCAACGGCCTGCGGCGCTTCCGGCACCAGGGTGGCGGCACGTGGTGTGACGGGGGCTGCGGCCCGGCGGCGGAAGACGGGCTGCAGTCGCAGCTGCCCTTGATCGGCCTGCACCTGCAGCGCGCCGCTGCGCGCGCCCTGCCATTGCAGATTGAGCGCGGCGGCGCTCTCCAGCGTCCACTCCACCGTGCGGTCGGTGCGCGCGCTGTCGACGGCCTGCAGCTTCAGGCGGCTGAGTTCGAGGCGGCCGGTGTCGACGTCGGGCTGGCGCGCTTGGCCCAGCTGCAGCACGCCCTGTGTGTCGAGCGTGGCGCGCCAGGGCGCCTGCTCGACCTGCCCGGCCAGGCTCAAGGCCAGTCGCTCGGTTGGGCCACTGGCCTGCAGCTTGAGCGCGCTGAGGTTGATCTGCTGTGTGGTCGTGGGGTTGGCGGCGTTGCCGGTGGCCACCTCGCGCGTGATACGCAGGCGCGGGGCGTCCAGGCCGGCTTGCAGGCGCGGTGCGGCGGGCGCCGTGGCGCCCGTGGCCGGTGCGGGATAGCCCAGGGCGCCCAGTCCGCCTTGCCACGCGGCGTTGAGGCGGGCACTGCCCTCGGCCTGCAGGCCGGGCTGGGCATCGAGCGCTGCGCGGATCTGCGGGCCCACCACCGGCAGGGTCTGCAAGCTGCGCACCCAGGCGAGCAGGCGGCTGGCGTCCGCGAGGTTCAGGTCGAGCTGACCGTTGCCCGTGGCGTGCGCGGCCTGGCCCTTCCAGGTGGTTTGGGCGCCGGGCACCTGCACCGAAACGTCGCCTTCAAAGCTGCGCGCACGGGTGTCGTAAGCGCCTTGGGCGTCGAGCGTGGCGTCGGCGGCGCTCAGGCGCGCCGAGCGCAGTTCGAGCACACCCTGCGTGGCGTCGTCTGCGCGGGGGCGCCAGCGCCCTTTCACGTCCAGTTCGCGCAGCCGCACACCGTCGAGCGCACCGGCTTTGGGTTGCACGCCCGAGGGCTGCACGCGCGCGCTGATGTCGATGGACGCGCGTGCCGTGTCGGCATCGACCGTGCGCGCGCTCACGTTGCCGTCGAGCGCGGCGGGCGCGATGCTGCTCCAGAGCTGGGCGGGGTTGAGGCGGCTGGCCTTGATGTCGCCCTGCCATGCGCCCAGGGGCGAGGCCTGCGCGCCGGTGGCTGGCTCCCATTGGCCCTGGCCTTGCAGGCGCCCGTTGCCCAGCTGCGCGTCCAGCCGCGAGAGCGTCCAGCGCGGGCCGCGTTGTTCCAGCTCGGCCTCCAGCCGGTCCAGCGGCAGGCGCTGCCGGTCGGCCGGCCCGCTGGCGCTGTTGGCCAGGCGCAGCTCGGCGCGCCAGGCGTCACCGTCGGGCTGCGCCTTCACGGTGCCGCTGAGCTGCGTGACGGGGGCCTGCGGCCAGAAGGCGGCCAGGTCGATCCGGTTCAGGGTGGCATCGGCGGTTTCTACCGGCTGTGGCCTCCAAGGGCGCAAGCGGGCCTGGGCGTCGAGCGTGGGGGCATCGGCCGGGGCCGTGCTGCCGGCGGCTTTCACGCTGGCGATCGCGTCCAGTGCCGCGTCGGTGGTGGCCAGGGTGCCCGTGATCCTGGCGATGGCTTCCAGCACCACGCTCTGACCGCCCGGTACGGTGGTGGGCACCTCGCCGCTGGCGTCCACGCGCAAGGGCATGGGGGCTTGCGCGCCGAGCAGTGCCCGCACCTGGTAGCGGCCACCGGCGACCTGCGCGCTCTCCAGATCGAACTGGTGCGCATCGGCCACACCGAGGTTCCAGGCGCGGTCGGCCGCGCGGTAGCGGTACAGGCCCTTGAGGCCACTGACCGTGATGGGCGAAGCACCTGCCATCACGAGCTCGCCAATGGACCAGGGCAGCGTCACCGGCAGCGGCAGCGTGATGGGTTGCAGGGGCTCGGGCGGCGCCGATGGTGTGGGGGGACGCTGGTCGTCGATCTGGAGGCGGCCGATGTCGAGCTGCGAGAGCCGCACGCCGCGGCCGAGCAGCGCGTCGGCCCAGAACCAGCCGCTCAGACCCAGGCGCGTGTCGGTGGCCTGCACGGAGAGGCCGTCGCGTTGCCACTGCAGCCGCGCGATCTGGCCGCCGCGCAACAGGCTGCCCTGCACGCCGTCCACCGCCAGCGTGCCCGCTTCGGGGCCCTGCTTCGCCATGAACGACTGGCCCCAGCCCAGCGCCTGCGCCAGGGAGCCGGGCGAAGCGGCCCACAGCCCGAAGCCGAGCAAGGTCAGCAGCACCAGCGCGGCGAGCCCGCCGAACACCCAGCGCACGGCGCGGCCGATGCGCGAAGGGGGCGGGGCGGTGGTGTCGGGCGTGTCGCTCATGCCGGGGTCAGAACGTGAAGCCCACATTCAGGTGGATGCGAAAGCGCCGCGTCTCCAGGCCGTAGGCCAGGTCGAGCTGCAGCGGCCCGACCGGGCTGTTGTAGCGAATGCCCGTGCCCACGCCCCAGACCGGCTTGAGGTCGCCTGCCTTGTTGGCGATGGCGCCGCCGTCAATGAAGAGCACGTTTTCCCAGTTGGAGCGCTGGTCGGCGTTCCAGATGGGTCGCTGCCATTCCAGGCTCACCACGGCCTTGTAGCGGCCCGGGCCAATGCTGCCGTCGGCGCGCGGCACGCCGATGTCGCGCAGGCCGTAGCCGCGCACCGTGTTGTCGCCGCCGGTGATGAAGAGCTGCGTGTCGGGGATGGGGGCCGAGTCACGCGCCACGACCGCGCCGCCTTCCACGCGCAGCGCCAGGCGACCCAGCTGCGTGCGCCGCGTGGGCGATGTCACGTCGCGCGGCTGCCCGGGCACGGGGTCGGCCACCTGCGAGATCGCGCCCAGTGGCCAGTACGTGAGCCAGCGTGCCTGCGTGCGGCCAAACGGCAGGCGTGTGGTGCCCAGCGTGTAGCCCGCACCCAGCTCGACCGCGAGCCCATAGCCGCGTTGCGGAAACACCAGGTCGTCAAAGCGGCGCCGGGTCCACGCGTAGTTGGCACTGACAGAGGACTTGGCTTCTTCCTGAGCCGTGGCACTCACCAGGCTGCTGCTCACGCGGGCGCGGTCGTACTGCAGGTAGAAGCTGCGGTCGTACTCCACCCCCAGCTGCGTCTGCCCCACACGCAAGCGCTGGCTGCTGGTGGTGGTGAAGTCGTCGAGTTGTTTGGCCAGTTGCGCGCCAACGATCTTGCGCCAGCCATCGTTGTTGGGTGTGGAGCTCCAGTCGGTGCTGGCGAGCTGGTCGATGCGCTCAAGCTGCAGCTTGCTCACCGCGCGCCAGCCAATGCCGGGCACGCTGTTGTGCGTGTGTTCGAGCGACAGGCGCGCGCCGTTGTCGGTGCTGCCGCCCACGCCGATCACCACTTTTTGCCGTTTGGCCTCGCGCAGCTGCACCATCACGGGCAAGGTGTCGCCATCGGTGGTGGGCTCGACGTACACGAACACCGAGTCGTAGTAACCGCTCTCGGAAATGCGGCGCTGCGCGTCCTGCAGCTTCTCCAGGTTGTAGTCGCTGCCCGGCGTCAGGCCCGAGAGGCGCACCAAGCGCTCGGCGGTCACGGCGTCGTAGCGCTCGGCGCCTTGCACCAGCACGTCGCCCATGCGCATGGCCTTGCCGGAATCCAGCTCGATGTAGAGCCGCGCCTGGTGCGTTTGCGAGTCGATGTCGGCCAAGCTGTTCTGCACGCGGCCAGAGGGGTAGCGCTGTGCGATCAGGCGGCGCAGCGCAGCGGTCTTGGCGCTGTCCCAGTCGGCCTGAGAGAAGGGCAGGCCGGCAATCAGGCCGGCCTCGCGCTGGATGTCGGCGCGCTGCTCCTCGGCCTGCGGGGCGGTGGCGATGTCGCCCACGAAGGACACCGTGACCGAGGCCACTTGCGTGACCGGGCCCGGGTCGATCTTGACGGTGATGGTGCCCAGCGAGGGCGGCGCGGCGTTGCGGTTGCCGGTGCCTGTGTCGGCCGCTGCGTCACCCAGGCCGGGCGGCGGCACGATCTCGACGCTGGGCGAGAAGTACCCCAGCGTGGCGAGCAGCTCGCGCAGGTTGGCGGGTGCCTGCGCCAGCAGACGGCCGAGTTCGTTGGCATCGAGGTTGCGCAGTTCGCGGTAGCGCTGCACCTCCATGTGGCGCAACAGGAAGTCGCGCATGGCATCGGGCGCCTGCATGTCGACCTCGAAGCGCGGGCCGGCGGGGGGTCTTGCTGCGCGCGCACGGCGCGTCTCGGCGCTGTTGTCCGGTGCGTCGCTGGCGGTGTCGTCTGCGTCGGCCGCGCTGTCGGGCACGTTGAGCACCGGGGCTGCTGACGTTTGCGCGGCGGCACCGGGTGGCCACAGCAGCGCCACGCAAAAAACAGAAGGCCATGCCCAAAGGGCACGGCCCGGGAGAAGAGATTTCATTCGGCCGTTATTTCGAGAGCATGCGCATCGTGTCTTCAAGCCCCTTCAAGGTCAGCGGGAACATCCGCTGGCTCATGAGTTGCTGAATCACGCTGATGCTCTGTCGATACTGCCACACCCCTTGAGGTTCCGGATTGATCCACGCAAACTTGGGAAACGCGTGCGTGAGGCGCTGCAGCCACTCTGCGCCAGCCTCTTCATTGTTGTATTCGACGCTGCCGCCCGGTTGCAATATTTCGTAAGGGCTCATGGTCGCGTCGCCCACGAAGATCAGCTTGTAGTCCTTGTTGTACTTGCGGATGATGTCCCAGGTCGGGAACTTCTCCGCGTAGCGGCGCCGGTTGTTCTTCCACATGAAGTCGTAGACGCAGTTGTGGAAGTAATAGAACTCCAGGTGCTTGAACTCGCTCTTGACGGCCGAAAACAATTCCTCGACGCGCTGGATGTGCTCGTCCATGGTGCCGCCCACGTCCATCAGCAGCAGCACCTTCACGTTGTTGTGCCGCTCCGGGATCATCTTGATGTCCAGGTAGCCGGCATTGGCGGCGGTGGCCCTGATCGTGTCGGGCAGGTCGAGCTCCAGGTCATTGCCCTCGCGCGCGAATTTGCGCAGCCGGCGCAGGGCGACCTTGATGTTGCGCGTGCCCAGCTCCTGCGTGTCGTCGTAGTCGCGGTAGCTGCGTTGCTCCCACACCTTCACCGCGGTCTTGTTGCCACCCTTGCCACCAATGCGCACGCCTTGCGGGTTCTGCCCGCCATTCCCGAAGGGTGAAGTGCCGCCGGTTCCGATCCACTTGCTGCCACCTTCGTGGCGCTCTTTCTGCTCTTCGAGCCGCTTCTTCAGCGTCTCCATGAGCTCGTCCCAATCCATTTTGGGCGCGTTGGCCTTCTGCTCCTCGGACAGGATGCGCTCCATCTCCTGGCGCAGCCAGTCGGCGGGAATGGGCTTGGTGAAGTCCGCGATCATCTCGACGCCCTTGAAGTAGGCGGCGAAGGCGCGGTCGAACTTGTCGTAGTGCTTCTCGTCCTTCACCAGCGCGGTGCGCGCCAGGAAGTAGAAGTCGTCCATCGAACACGCCTCGGGGTTGCGCGGACCGACCACGTCGGCCTGCAAGGCCTCCAGCAGCATGAGGTATTCCTTGACGGAGACCGGCAGCTTGGCCGAGCGCAAGGTGTAGAAGAAGTCGATCAGCATGGTGATCTCCCGGTTTCAGGCGCGCTGGGCCTGCAGATACAGCAGCTGCGCGCGGGCTTCGGGCCACTCGCCCGATCGCATGCTGTACATCACGGTGTCGCGGATGGTGCCGTCACGGCGCAGGGCGTGGCCGCGAATGACGCCGTCCTTTTTCGCGCCCAGCCGCTCAATGGCCTGTTGTGAGGCGAAGTTGAAGTTGTCCGTGCGCCAGCCCACCACGTGGCAGCCCAGCGCGTCAAAGGCGTGGCCCATCATCAGCAGCTTGCAGGTGGTGTTGACGTGGGTCCGCTGAACGCTGCGCGCGTACCACGTGTAGCCAATCTCCACCCGCTTCACGGCGGGCAGGATGTCATGGAAGCTCGTGCTGCCCAGCACCTTGCCACTGGCCTCATCGGTCACGGCAAAGGCGAAGCGGTGGCCTTCTGCGCGCATCTTCAGCGCGGTCTCGATGTAGCCACGCGTCTCGTGTGGCTCGGGCACCGAGGTGATGCGCAGTTTCCAGAGTTCGCCGTCAGCCGCTGCGGCGCCCAGGCCGTCTTCATGGTCGAGCGAGAGCGGCACGAGGGCAATGCCGTTGGCGCGCAGGGTGACAGGCTCCACAAAAGCCATGCCGCGCCTTCAGCGGTTGCGCTGGTTCATGAACACCAGCTTTTCAAACAGCGTGGTGTCCTGCTCGTTCTTCAGCAGCGCGCCCACCAGCGGTGGCACGCTCACCTTGCTGTCGGTGCTCTGCAGCGCCTCCAGCGGAATGTCTTCGGCCATCAGCAGCTTGAGCCAGTCCAGCAGTTCGGACGTGCTGGGCTTCTTCTTCAGGCCGGGCAGGTTGCGCACGTCATAGAAGGTCTTCATGGCGGCGGCCAGCAGCTCTTTCTTGAGCTTGGGGAAGTGCACGTCGACGATGCGCTGCATGGTCTCGGCATCGGGGAACTTGATGTAGTGGAAGAAGCAGCGGCGCAAGAAGGCGTCGGGCAGCTCCTTTTCGTTGTTGGAGGTGATGAACACCAGCGGGCGGTGCTTGGCGCGGATCATCTCGTGCGTCTCGTAGCAATAGAACTCCATGCGGTCGAGTTCGCGCAGCAAGTCGTTCGGAAATTCGATGTCGGCCTTGTCGATCTCGTCGATCAGCAGCGCCACCGGCTGGTCGGCCGTGAAGGCCTGCCACAGCACGCCCTTGACGATGTAGTTGTGAGTGTCCTTCACGCGCTCGTCGCCCAGCTGCGAATCGCGCAGGCGGCTGACCGCGTCGTACTCATACAGACCCTGCTGCGCCTTGGTCGTGCTCTTGATGTGCCATTGCAGCAGTGGCAGTTTCAAGGCGCTGGCCACTTCCTCGGCCAGCATGGTCTTGCCGGTGCCGGGCTCGCCCTTCACGAGCAAGGGGCGCTTGAGCGTGATCGCCGCATTCACCGCCAGCATCAGGTCTTGCGTGGCAACGTAGTTTTCAGAGCCTTGAAATTTCATGGAACGCTTCGCAGGAAAGTTGGACAGTGGCCGTTGCAACGCCGCGGCGCGGGTGGTCATGGGCTGGACCGATAGGCGCCCGCCACCAGGGGTGTTTGTGCGGTGAGCGGCCAGACCAGTCTATATAATCGGCGGTTGATTTTTATCAATGCCTCATTCATTGTGCTTGCAAAATGATCCAACTGTTGTCCACGATCGCCCGTACCCTTGTCGCCGCTGCGACGCTCTCCGCGGTGGCCCTGGCCGCCCACGCCCAGGGCGTGACGGGTGACGTGCAGGCCGGTCAGAAAAAGGCCGAAATGTGCATTGGGTGCCACGGCATCCCTGGCTACCAGAACAGCTTCCCCGAAATCCACAAGGTGCCGATGATTTCGGGCCAATCGGACAAGTACATCGTGTCCGCGCTCACCGCCTACAAAAAGGGCGACCGCAAGCACCCCACCATGCGCGGCATCGCCGGCTCCCTGAGCGAGCAGGACATGGCCGATCTGGGCGCGTTTTACGCCTCCCAAGCGGGCAAGCCCGCACCAGACACCCCCCGCACCGCCAGCACCACGGCTGCCGCCCTGATCGAGAAGGGCGCCTGTGCTTCGTGCCACGGCGCCAACTTCAGCAAGCCGATCGATCCGAGCTACCCCAAGATCGGCGGCCAGCACGCCGACTACCTGTTCGTTGCGCTCAAGTCGTACACCGTGGAAGGCAACAGCATGATCGGCCGCTCCAACGGCATCATGGCCGGCATTGCCAAGCAATACACCCCTGCCGAAATGCGCGAGATCGCCAAGTACCTGTCCACGGTGGAAGGCGAGCTCAAGGTGGTGCCTCAGTCGCGCTTCCGCTGAACCGACGCCACCCCTGAAAAAAGCCGCTCACCGAGCGGCTTTTTTTGTGCTCAGTCGCGGGTGGCGCGGCGCCTCACGGCGTCGATGTAAGCCTGCCCGTCGGGCGGGCGTCCTGCCCGCTGGCTTTCCCAGATCATGGTGCCCAGGCACTCCATCACTTCGTGGTGGGCCTGGTGCAAGTCGCCACGGCGCGCCGTGAGCAACTCCACGGCCTGGCGAATGCCGGGCGGCTGGTCGATGCTGCACTGCTCGCTGATCGACAGGTGCATGGACAGGTGCAAGAAGGGACTGTCCTGACCGCTGCCAGGCTCGCCCAGGCGGGCGAGTGCGGCATCCACATCGGCCAGCTCGGCATGGTGTTCGGGGTGCTCGGCGATCCATTGGCCGGCCAGCATTTCGATGGCCTCCATGGGTTGCTGCAGCAACTGCTTTTGATGCACAGCGCAGAAGAAGCGGCGCACATCGGCTTGGGTAGGGTTGAACATGAGAAAGTGATTTTCGCGCATGCGACCCGTCCTTGTGCCGGGCTTGGTTACAGTCTCGGCTCGATCCGAGGAGCACAACCATGACCCAAGCCTTCATCTGCGACGCGATTCGCACCCCCTTCGGCCGCTACGGCGGCGCCCTCTCCAGCGTGCGCACCGACGACCTGGGCGCCCTGCCCATCAAGGCGCTGATGCAGCGCAACCCCGGTGTGGACTGGGCTGCTGTGGCCGACATCCTTTACGGCTGCGCCAACCAGGCCGGCGAAGACAACCGCAACGTCGCGCGCATGGCGGGTCTGCTCGCAGGCCTTCCGCTGGACGTGCCCGGCGCCACCATCAACCGCTTGTGCGGCTCCGGCCTGGACGCGGTGGGCTCTGCCGCCCGCGCCATCAAGGCGGGTGAAGCCGGCCTCATGATCGCCGGCGGCGTGGAGAGCATGAGCCGCGCCCCCTTCGTCATGCCCAAGGCCGAGAGCGCCTTCAGCCGCGCCAACGCGGTCTATGACACCACCATCGGCTGGCGCTTCGTCAACAAGCTCATGAAAGCGCAGTACGGTGTGGACTCCATGCCCGAGACGGCCGAGAACGTGGCCACCGACTACCAGATCGAGCGCGAGGCGCAGGACCGCATGGCCCTGGCCAGCCAGCAGAAGGCCGTGGCCGCGCAAAAGGCCGGCCACCTCGCGCGCGAGATCGTGCCGGTGACGATCCCGCAGAAGAAGGGCGATGCGCTGGTGGTGGAGCATGACGAGCACCCGCGCGAGACCAGCCTGGAAGCGCTGGCCAAGCTCAAGGGTGTGGTGCGCCCCGATGGCACGGTGACCGCGGGCAACGCCAGCGGCGTGAACGATGGCGCGTGCGCGCTGCTGCTGGCCGACGAAGCCTCGGCCGCGAAAAACGGTCTGACCCCCAAGGCCCGCATCGTGGGCATGGCCACCGCCGGCGTGGCGCCGCGCGTGATGGGCATTGGCCCGGCGCCGGCCACGCAGAAGGTGCTGACGCTCACGGGCTTGAAGCTGGAACAGCTGGATGTGATCGAACTCAACGAGGCCTTTGCCGCGCAGGGCCTGGCGGTGCTGCGCCAGCTGGGTCTGAAGGACGACGACGAGCGCGTGAACGCCTGGGGCGGCGCGATCGCGCTGGGGCATCCTCTGGGTGCCAGCGGCGCTCGCCTGGCCACCACGGCGGTCAACCGCCTGCACGCCACTGGTGGGCGCTATGCGCTGTGCACCATGTGCATCGGCGTGGGGCAGGGCATTGCATTGATCATCGAGCGGGTGTGAGCACCGCGGCTGTGGGGTGCGTGCAGGCTCACAGCCGCCATGCGGGCAGTTGCCAGTCGCGCCAGAGCGCCAGCCCGCGCAGGCCCGCGGTGAACACCACGCACGCCACGAGCGCGATCCACCCTGGCGCTTCGAGCTGCCACAGACCGACATACAGCCAGCCGCCGGCGAAAGCACACAGCGCGTAGGGCCGGTGGTCTTTGAAGGCGGTCGGGATTTCGTTGCAGACCACGTCGCGCAACACACCGCCGAAGACGCCCGTGATCAGGCCCATCAGCACCGCCACCAGCGCGGGCATTTCCAGCAGCAGCGCCTGGTGAACGCCGGTGGCCGTGAACAAACCCAGTCCAAGGGCGTCGGGCCACTGAATGGCGCGTTCGGTCAGCTTCATGTGGCGGCCCCTCAGGAATGCCATCGCAAGCACGCACAAGCCCAGCACGCCCCACAGCATCTCCACGTGGCGCACCCAGAAGAACGGGCGTTGATCGAGCAGGAGGTCGCGCACGGTGCCGCCGCCAAAAGCGGCGAGGAAACCGACCACCGCCACGCCCACAGCGTCCAGCCGCATGCGAGCGCCCATGAGGATGCCGGAGAGCGCGAAGGCCACCGTGGCGGCCAGCTCGACCAGCAGGCGCAGGGTTTCACCCCAGAACTGAATGTTGCTCATGCGCCGATTCTCGCTGCATGCGGTGCGCGCGCATCCCACTGGCTGCGAGGTCAGGGCGTTGTGCAAGCCGCGCTGCGCTCGTGCTCGGCTGTCAGCCAGCGCTCGCGCCACAAGCCCGGCGAAGCGCCGAACCAGCGCACGCAGGCCTGGTGAAAGCCGCGCTCTTCATAGCCCAGGAAGTACGCCACTTCCTTCAGCGACAGCCTGGGCTCCTGCAGCAGCTTTTGCGCGCGTCGCCGAAGGGCTTCGTCTTTGAGCGAAGCAAACGAAACGCCCTCGTGCTGAAGGCGGCGTTGCAGGCTGCGCGCGCTCATGCCCAACTGGCTGGCGGCCCGCTCCAGGTTCGACGCCCCCAGCTCGACGAGCTGCGCCACGGACGCACTGACGCTGGCAGGGCGCTTGAGCATGTTGAGTTGCAGGTCGGCTTGCGCGCGCACCGTCTGCATGATCAGCGGGTGTGCATTGGGCAGCGCTTGCGCCACGAGGCCCTGCGGAATGTCCAGCCAATGGCAGGTTTGCCCGAACGCCACCGGGCAGCCAAAGTGCGCGCGGTACGCCGCTTGAATGTCGGACGCTGGCGGTGGCGTTGCCAGACCGATCGACAGACCCTCAGGCGACTGGCCCAACATCGCCCGCATGAACTGAACGGCGTAGGTCAGGTCAACTTCATGCGCCAGGCTGAGGGGGTGGCCAGACGCCGAGATGGTGAGCCGCCAACCATGGCTCGACGGGGCCAGCGCCACCTGCTTGTCACCGTCCACCACCAGACGCCAATAACCCGCTGCATGCTGCAGTGCTTCGCCCAAGGTGCGGGCATTGAGCAGGAAAAACTCCACCATGCCCCACCGGCCGAGCCTGAAATGGCGCCCCAGGCGCAGGCCCAGCAGCGGGTCTGCGTCTTGCGTGCGCAGCGACGTCCAGATGTCGGCGAGCATCGAAAGCGGCACCCGGGCGTCGCGGGCATGCGCGTCACCCAACAAATGCAGCCACGTCGCTACTTCCAGGCCTTCGGCCTGCGCGGACCACAGCAGGTTTTGCGCGAAGTCGGCCGAGACCGTGTAGCTGGGGGCAAGCGCTGGCATGCGGCGGTTATACCCGAGCGCCTGGCGCGCGCCTGCTGCGGATTGGCACGCCAGTGCCGTGCCTTTCAGGTGTTGCGTCGCTACATTGCAGCGCATGTCTTCACCCGAATCACTTCCCATGAAAAGCATGCCCGTTCCATTGCGTCCCAGCCAGCGCGTCGTGCAGATCGGTCTGTTCCTGGTCGCCGCCATTGCCCTGGCGGGTGGCGCCTTGCAGATGTTCCTGGGGCAACCTGACACCACGCCGCGCCTGGACAACGTGCACCGGTTCATGGCGGGCGTGTATTTCGGCTCCGGCCTGATCGCGGGCTGGGCGGCGACCACGGTGCGGCAGCAGGGAACGCTTGTGTACTTGATTGCCTTCACCGTGCTGTGCGCCGGCCTGGGGCGGTTGGTGTCGATCAGCCAGGTGGGTCTGCCACAGCCTGCATCCGTTTGGCTGGGTTACCTGGTGCCCGAGCTGCTGCTGCCCTGCGTCCTCTTCCTGGCGCAGCGGGCTGTGGGCAAGGGCGCCCGGTAGCAGCGACAATCGGCGGCTTGAACTTCCCGCTCATCACCGATCCCTTTTTCTACCTCGTCGCGGTTCCTGCGGTGCTTTTGCTGGGCATCAGCAAGAGCGGTTTTGGCGCCGGCTTCGGCTCCCTGGCCGTGCCCATGATGGCGATGGCTGTGGCGGTGCCGCAAGCAGCCGCCATCCTCATGCCTGTGTTGCTGCTCATGGACGTGCTGGGCATGGCGGCCTTTCGCAAAAATGTGGACCGCCGCCTGCTCCTGTTCCTGTTGCCGGCCGGGTTGCTCGGTATCGTGGTGGGGGCACTGCTCTTCAAGCTGCTGGACGCGCGGGTGGTCGCCGGCATTGTGGGTGGCTTCACGCTGGCATTTCTGGCCCAGCGGCTCTTGTTTCCGCCCCGACCGGACAGCCAGCCGCCACCCCGCTGGGTCGGTGTCTTGCTCACCGTCACCTCGGGTTTCACCAGTTTCGTGGCGCACGCCGGCGGGCCGCCGCTCAATGCGTATGTGATCCCGCTGCGCATGGCGCCAGCCGTTTTTACCGGCACGCTGGCGTTTTTCTTTTTCTTCATCAACATGGCGAAGTGGGTGCCGTACGCGTGGCTGGGTCTGCTGGACCTGCGCAACATGGCAACTTCGGTGGCGCTGCTGCCCTTTGCACCCATGGGCGTGTGGGTGGGGGTGCGCATTGCCAAGCGCATCAAGCCAGCGCTGTTCTACCGGCTGATCTACACCGGCATGTTCCTCACCGGCTGCAAACTGCTGTGGGATGCGGTGGCGATAACATAGGGCCCGACCAATCCCGTCATCCCCATCGCCTGACGCATGGGGTGTCCGCACACACAGGAGCTCGACATGCCCATCGTGGTGGTTGCCAATCCCAAAGGAGGCGTGGGCAAATCCACGCTGTCGACCAACGTTGCTGGCTACTTTGCCCGCAAGGGGCACGCGGTCATGCTGGGTGACGCTGACCGCCAGCAGTCGTCGGCCTTGTGGCTCAAGTTGCGCCCTCCCGAGGCGCGACCGATCCAGACCTGGGACGTGTCCAAAGACATGATCGCGCGTCCACCCAAGGATGTGACCCATGTCGTGCTCGACACCCCGGCGGGATTGCACGGCAAGCTGTTCAAGGAAGTGCTCAAGCTCGCAGACAAGGTGCTGGTGCCCTTGCAGCCCAGCATCTTCGATATCTACGCCACCCGCGCATTCATTGACGAGCTGGCAGAGTCCCGCCACGCGGGTCAACTGCAGGTGGGCATTGTCGGCATGCGCGTCGACATGCGAACGATCTCGGCCGACAAGCTGGGAGAGTTTGTGACCAGTCTGGGTCTGCCTGTGCTGGGAGCGCTGCGGGACACGCAGAACTATGTGCACCTTGCGGCGCGCGGGCTCACCCTCTTCGACGTGACGCCGGGCCGTGTGGAGAAGGACCTGCGACAGTGGCAGGGCATCTGCGACTGGCTGGATCGCTGATTCAAAGGCCGCGTGTCGCCGGCCCGACATGCACAGCTCGGGCCAGCCGATACAGTGCCTCGCATGAAAACCTTTGAATCCCTGGCCGATCTCGCGGCCTGCGTGGGCCAGGAAGTGGCCGTCAGCGACTGGGTGAGCATCACCCAGGAACAGGTCAACCGCTTTGCCGAAGCCACTGGCGATCACCAGTGGATCCATGTGGACGTGGAGCGTGCCAAGGCCGGGCCGTTCGGCGCACCGATCGCCCACGGGTTTCTGACGTTGTCCTTGTTGCCGGTGTTCTTCGAGTCCGCCTTTGACATCCGCAACACGCGCATGGGCGTGAACTACGGCTTGAACCGCGTGCGCTTTACCGCCCCGGTGCCCGTGGGCAGCCGTTTGCGGGCTCGATTGACCTTGCAGGCCATCGAGCCGATCGACCAGGGTGGGCAGCAGATGACCTGGGCCGTGGTGGTCGAGCGCGAAGGCGCCGACAAACCCGTCTGTTTTGCAGAATCGTTGGTGCGCCAATACCCTTGAGCGGGCGAGCCCGTTGCGCTACTTGATGCGCACGAGTTGTTTGGGGTCAAGCCAGCCCTCAAAAAACCGGATCAGGCGGTTGATGCGATCGGCCGCCACCGATTGGTCGTGCTGCTGCGAAATCAGTTGGTACGCGTCATTGCGCAACAGCCACAGCTCCTGAGGTGAGCGCGTCTGCGCGATTTTCTTGCGAAGTCGCTGAGCCGCATCGCTCGGGCAATCCGAGATGCTGTGCTCCAGCTGGCTCCGGATGCGCGCCAGCTCCTTCACGCTGGGCAAGCGATGAGGACGCTGACGCGGGGCGAGATTCACCCGGAATATCCGTGTGAGTACAGAAATCAATGCGGTCTCCATGCAACCGTCCCTGTGGGTGTTTGTAACGACCAGGACCCGCTCGAACAAGCGGAAGTGGACTGATCAGGCTGGCACAGGGATGTTGCTCGCATCGAGCGCAGGGCGAGTTCAGTCGCCCGCCACTTGCGTGACCTGCATCACGGAACTGCCTTTGCAAACTGCAACTGGCGCCAGGCCTCAAACACGGTCACGGCCACCGCGTTGGACAGGTTCAGACTGCGCTGGCCATCCACCATCGGGAGCCGCAGGCGTTGCCCGGTGGGGAACGATTCGCGCAAGGACTCAGGCAGCCCCTGCGTTTCGGAGCCAAAGATGAGCCAGTCGCCGGCCCGAAAGGGGTTGTCAAACATGTTGCGGCTGCCGCGTGTGGTGAACGCAAACATGCGTTGTCGGTCGGGAGACTCGTCGGCGAGAAAGCTGGCCCAGTCGGCATGGCGGCGCAAACTGGCGTACTCGTGGTAGTCGAGTCCCGCGCGGCGCATGTGCTTGTCGTCCATCGAAAAGCCCAGCGGTTCAATGAGATGCAGCGTGCAGCCGGTGTTTGCGCTGAGTCGGATCACATTGCCGGTGTTGGGCGGAATTTCGGGGTGAACGAGGACGATGTTGAACATGGTGGAGCGCGTGGTCTTGGCGGGCGAGCATATCAACGCGGGGTGCGTGCAAACACCAGGGCGCTGACCGCTTGGGCGCCCGCCTGTTTCAAGGCCCTCGCGGCTGCTTGAAGCGTTGCGCCGGTGGTGGTCACGTCGTCCACCAGCAGCACGTGCGTGCCTGGCAAGCGTGAGGCATGAAGGGGGTGCGCCGAAAAGACGCCCTGCAGGTTGTACAGGCGCTGCTCGCGGTTGAGGCTGTGCTGGTCTGGTGTCTCGATCAGCCGCACCAGAGCATCGGGCAGCGCGTGAGGCGGGGTGGGCAGCTCGCTCCTGCGCTGCAGGGCTTTCACCAGCTCCCAGGCCTGGTTGTATCCGCGCTCGGCCAGCCGCCCAGGCGCAAGCGGCACAGGGGTGATGAGATCGCAGGCCGCCAGCAGTGCCTCGGCGTGGGGGGCGCGCAGCATCTGGCGTGCGAAGGGAGCTGCCCAGCCCGGCTCTTCTCGAAACTTGAAGCGGGCGATCAGTGTGTCCCATGGGTAGGCGTAGTCCACGGCCGCCACACAGGCGTTCAATTCGCTGGGCGCCTCACGAGTCAAGCATGTTCCACACAGCTCCACACCTTCGGGTACGTGGCCGGCGCATCGGGTGCAGCGCGACCGCGCAGCTTGAAAACGACGGGTGCACTCTGGGCAAACGGGGTCGGTGGACCAGGTACCACACACCTGGCAGGTGCTGGGCAGGGAATTCCACAGAGTGCGCCACGCCTTGTACATGGGCCCAATATACTGGTGCGCCGCCGTGGCGCGGTACTCCCCCTTCCGGCTTTGCCGGCCCCGGTTTAAACATCTCGATGTCTTCTGAATCTCCTGTGCCCGGCCTGGATCCTGTGGCCGCGCAACGATGGCACGACCTGGCCCGAGCCGCCACGCCCTGGTTGCACGAGGAGGTGGCTTCCCGCATGGTGGAGCGCCTGAAATGGTTCAAGGAGCCGCCCACCAGCTGGCTGCACTGGGAGCCCGTGACTGGAGGTTTGCAGGCCCACCAACAGATCCGCCTGCAGCTCCCTGACGCCGCCTGTCATGTGGCGGCGAAGCGCCTGCCCGAAGCCTTGCAGGCCACCCGTGAGACGGCCGGTGCAGCGTGGAATCCCCTGAACTGGGTGCGTGCCCGAGGGCCGCAGGCGGCCAGCCCTGATACGCGGGTGAGCATGCTTTGGGCCAACATGGCCCTGCACATGGAGCCCCGACCCCAGGCGCTGATCAAGCGCTGGCACGCCCATATCCAGACCAACGGCTTTCTGATGTTCTCCTGTCTCGGGCCAGACAGCCTGCGTGAGCTCCGCGCGGTGTACGCCTCCCACGGATGGCCCGATCCGGCCCACGCGTTCACCGACATGCACGACTGGGGAGACATGTTGGTGCACAACGGTTTCGCCGAGCCCGTGATGGACATGGAGCGCATCACGCTGTCTTACAGCGGTGCAGAGCCCTTGTTGGCGGAGTTGCGGGGTCTCGGTCGCAACCTCTCTGCGAGCCGTTTCGGCGCCTGCCGGTCCCGTGCGTGGCGGCAGCGCTTGCACCGTGCGATCGAGTCGGCGCTGCCTCGAGATGCCGACGGGCGGCTGCTGCTCACATTCGAGGTGATTTACGGCCACGCCTTCAAGCCGGTGCCTCGCGTGCCAGTGGCCCCGTCCACGGCGGTGCCCATGGAAGACATGCGCGCCATGTTGCGCGGCCATCGCAGCTGAACACAAGGGCGTTTCGCCGGTTTTGCGGTCGCCTGCGCGGATTGTCCGAGTCGGATGTGGCGGCTTTTCACGAGGAAGCAAGGGCTGTGGCCGCTACAATTGCGACCGATCCAAGTTTCAAGGGTATTTTCCCTGCGTCAACGCGTCGGCCAAAGGGCCGAACGCGGCTTGAACCGGTGGTGGGTGTGAGCCTTGCCTGCAACGATTTCCGTTTCGCGACCCAGTCTGATGAAGGCGTGCAGTGGTCCCTGAAGCGCAACTGTTCGGTCACGCCCGCACAGCTGGGTGGCCTGTATGCCTCCATGTGTGTCCTGTCGCTGGGTGTGGCCGGGTTCTTCTGGTCGCAAGGTGCCACGCTGGTGCTGCCTTTCGCGGCGCTGGAGCTTGTTGCTGTGGCGGCCGCTTTCCTGATGTATGCGCGCCATGCCGCGGACGGCGAGCGGATTCGTCTGGAGGACGGCAGGCTGGTGGTGGAGCAAGAGACGGCCGGGCGTACCACGCGGTGCGAATTCGTCCGCGATTGGGTGCGGGTGGAGTCGTGCAGTGATGCAGGGCGATTGATTGAGGTGCGCGGTGGAGGACAGTCGGTCAAAGTGGGGCGTTACTTGCGCTCAGACCTGCGCCCGATCCTTGCGCGGGAGATACGTCAGGCATTGCGTGGCGTGTGATGGTGGGGTTTTGGGTGGGTGAGCCCGGAAAATTTGTTCTAATCGGCATTGATATAAATCAATACTTATATTTGAGGCGCTTAAAGTGAGTACGACGAATAAAAAGGTGCATTCCCTGCGAAACCGTTGGGCAGCGATCCGCGCTGCGGGCACCACGCTGGCGCTGGGCGCTGGTGCTTGGTCCGTGGTCGCCGCGCAAGGCGTCAAGGACCTGGCTGGCGGACCTGCAGTGAACCAGCTCAACTTTCACCCGCCCGTCACGCGCATTGCCGAAGAGCAGCACTGGTTGCACTGGTTCATGATGGGGCTGTGCGCCGTCATCTTCGTCATCGTCTTTGGCGTGATGTTCTATTCCATCCTCAAGCACCGCAAGTCGGTTGGGCACAAGTCCAAAACGCTCGCGGAACCGATCTGGGTGGAGCTGGGCTGGACCATCGTGCCGCTGCTGATCGTGATTGGCATGGCATTGCCCGCGACCAAGGTGCTGGTGGCCCAGAAAGACACCACCAACAGCGACCTGACCATCAAGGCCACGGGCATGCAGTGGAAGTGGGGTTACGACTACATCAAGGGCGAAGGCGAGGGCATTGGCTTCCTCTCGACGTTGGACAACAGCCACCGCGTGATGTCCAACAGCGGCAAGCCCGAGGCGACGGACAACTACCTCCTGAAGGTGGACAACCCGCTCGTGGTGCCCGTGAACAAGAAGGTTCGCATCATCACCACCGCGAACGACGTCATCCACGCCTGGATGGTCCCCGCTTTCGGTGTTAAGCAGGATGCGATTCCCGGCTTTGTGCGCGACACGTGGTTCCGTGCCGAAAAAACCGGCGATTTCTATGGCCAGTGCGCTGAGCTCTGCGGCAAGGAACACGCCTACATGCCCATCCACGTGAAGGTGGTGACGGCTGAGGAGTACACCGCCTGGGTCACCGACAAACAGAAGGCGATGGCCGCTGCCGCAGACGACCCCAGCAAGGTCTGGACGCTTGCAGACCTGGCCAAGCGCGGTGAATCCGTGTACGCCGCCAACTGCGTTGCCTGCCACCAGGCAAATGGCAAGGGCGCAGGTCCCATCAAGCCACTGGACGGCTCTGCCCTCGTGACGGACGCCGATCACGGCAAGATGATCACCGTGATGCTCAACGGCGCAGGCGGCGGCGCCATGCCCGCGTGGAAGCAGCTTTCTGACACCGAATTGGCCGCTGTGATGACCTACGCAAAGAACAACTGGTCGAACAAGACCGCGCAGATCGTGCAGCCAGCTGAAGTGCAGGCCGCCCGCAAGTGACCCGGTTGCCAGAAAAATATTGAGTCTCAAAGGAATCGATCATGAGTGCAGTTCTTGACCACCACGACGCGCACGGCCACGACCACGACCACCATGCCCCCACGGGCTGGCGCCGCTGGGTCTACGCCACCAACCACAAGGACATCGGGACGCTCTACCTGCTGTTCTCGTTCACCATGCTGATGATTGGCGGCGTATTGGCGCTGCTGATCCGTGCCGAGCTGTTCCAGCCTGGCCTGCAGCTTGTGAATCCCGGGCTGTTCAACCAGCTCACGACGATGCATGGCCTGATCATGGTGTTTGGCGCCATCATGCCGGCCTTCGTGGGCTTCGCGAACTGGATGATTCCGCTGCAGATCGGCGCGTCCGACATGGCGTTCGCTCGAATGAACAACTTCAGCTTCTGGCTGATGATTCCCGCAGCGTTGATGCTGGTGGCTTCGTTCTTCATGCCCGGCGGTGCTCCCGCAGCCGGCTGGACGCTGTACGCCCCGCTGACCCTGCAGATGGGCCCCTCCATGGACGCCGGCATCTTCGCGATGCACATCTTGGGCGCGTCTTCCATCATGGGTTCGATCAACATCATCGTGACCATCCTGAACATGCGCGCACCCGGCATGACGCTGATGAAGATGCCCATGTTCTGCTGGACCTGGCTGATCACCGCGTACCTGCTGATCGCCGTGATGCCCGTGCTGGCCGGCGCCATCACCATGACGCTGACAGACCGCCACTTCGGCACCAGCTTCTTCAACCCCGCTGGAGGTGGAGACCCCGTGATGTACCAGCACATCTTCTGGTTCTTCGGTCACCCCGAGGTCTACATCATGATCTTGCCGGCCTTCGGCATCGTGAGCCAGGTTGTGCCTGCCTTTGCCCGCAAAAAGCTGTTCGGCTATGCCTCCATGGTGTACGCCACGGGCTCCATTGCCATCCTGTCGTTCGTCGTTTGGGCGCACCACATGTTCACCACCGGCATGCCGGTAACGGGCCAGCTGTTCTTCATGTACTCCACCATGCTGATCGCCGTGCCCACGGGCGTGAAGATCTTCAACTGGATCGCCACGATGTGGAAGGGCTCCATGACCTTTGAGACGCCCATGATGTGGGCGGTGGGGTTCATCTTCGTGTTCACCATCGGCGGCTTCACCGGCCTGATCCTGTCGGTCGCGCCGATCGACATCCAGATGCAAGACACCTACTACGTGGTGGCGCACTTCCACTACGTGCTGGTGGCAGGTTCGCTGTTTGCGATGTTCTCGGGCATCTATTACTGGCTGCCCAAGTGGACCGGTGTGATGTACAGCGAGACGCGCGGCAAGATCCACTTCTGGTGGTCGATGATTTCCTTCAACATCACCTTCTTCCCGATGCACTTCCTGGGTCTGGCGGGCATGCCACGTCGCTATGCCGACTACCCCATGCAGTTCGCCGATTTCAATGCCATCGCTTCGGTGGGTGCTTTTGGTTTCGGTATTGCCCAGGTTTATTTCTTCCTGGCCGTGATCGTCCCCGCCATGCGCGGCAAGGGCGAGAAGGCTGTGCAGAAGCCTTGGGAAGGCGCTGAAGGTCTGGAGTGGGAAGTGCCGTCGCCCGCACCGTTCCACACGTTCGAGAACCCGCCCAAGCTCGACGCCACCGCCACCAAGGTGATTGGCTGATTCATTGCCCCCGCCGTTGAAACGCACCATGACACCCGAACAAAAGAAGAACAACCGCCGCCTGGGCTGGATCCTCGCGTCGGTGGCCGTGGTGTTTTTCTTCGGCTTCGTCGGCAAGCGGTTTGTGCTCGGCTTCTGACCGGGCCATCTGACTGACTGGAACAAGCTCGTGGGACTTCGGCGCGAAAACCTCAAGATGGTGGGCAAGCTCGGCGTGATCGCCTTGGGCATGTTTGCCTTTGGCTACGCGCTGGTGCCGATCTACCGCCATATCTGTGAAGCCCTCGGCATCAACGTCCTGGCCGTGTCGGAGCTGCGCGTTCCCGGGGCAGCTCCCTCTGCCATGCCGAGCAACACACAGGTGGACCGGTCCCGCACCATCACGGTCGAGTTCGACGTGAATGCCCGCGGGCCCTGGCATTTCAAGCCCGCTGTCCGCTCGTTGCAGGTGCACCCTGGCGAACTGGCCACGGTGATGTACGAGTTCCAGAATATCCAGAACCGCACCATGGCGGCTCAGGCCATTCCGAGCTACGCGCCGAAGCAGGCGGCGGCTCACTTCAACAAGCTGGAGTGTTTCTGCTTCACGCAGTACACCCTGCAGGCGGGTGAGAAGAAAGAGTGGCCGGTGGCCTTCGTGATCGACCCGCGCCTGTCCAAAGACGTGACGACCATCACCCTGTCTTACACCTTCTTTGAGGTGGGTGGCAAGGTGCCGGCTGCGCCAACGGACGACGCGCCACAGGCCAAAAGCCCTGAGCCTGTGAAACCCGCCGGTGCCGTATGACCACGAAACCCGAGGCCGTACACCAGCGCAAGGGGTCGTTCATCGACACAGTCAAAGCTGTGGCGTGGGGCTTCCTGGGCGTGCGCCGCAACGCCGATTACCAGAAGGACATTGCCAAGCTCAACCCGCTGCACCTGATTGCGGTGGGCGTGGGCATGGCCTTTCTGTTCGTGCTGGCGCTGATCGTGCTGGTGAACTGGGTCGCAGGCTGAGGCGCAGGCCGACGTTTTTTTGATTTTTAGACATTAGATACAAGCGAAAGCACAACAGGAGTGAGCATGTCAGCAGCAACACACGGCACGACGCCCTATTACTACGTCCCAGGACCTTCGCGTCACCCCGTGATGGCCGCCATCGGCCTTTTCTTCGTGATTCTGGGTGCAGGTCAATGGATCAACGGTGCAGCTTGGGGCGCCTATTCGCTGGCATTCGGCATGGCATTCTGGCTCGTGGTGTTGTTCCAGTGGTTCCGCGACTCGGTGAATGAAAGCGAAGCCGGCATGTATGGCCGCAAGATCGACCTGTCGTACCGCTGGAGCATGAGCTGGTTCATCTTCTCGGAAGTGATGTTTTTCGGTGCTTTCTTCACCGCCCTCTGGTGGACCCGCACCCACTCGGTGCCTGCACTCGGCAGCATTGAAAACGCGCTGATCTGGCCCGACTTCACCGCAGTGTGGCCCAGCGTGCAAGCGGGTGCCACGGCATCGCCCGGCGGCATCGTGGAGCCCTTCCAGACCATGGGCCCCTTCTGGCTGCCCACGATCAACACCGCGCTGCTGCTCACCTCGGGCGTCACGCTGACGATCGCCCACCACGCATTGCAGGTGGGCAACCGTGGCCGCACGATCGCCTTCATGTGGATGACCGTGGTGCTGGGCATCGTTTTTCTGTTCGTTCAAGGCTACGAATACGCCCATGCGTACGGCGACTTGAACCTCAAGCTCTCGTCTGGCGTGTTCGGTTCGACCTTCTTCATGCTCACGGGCTTCCACGGCTTCCACGTGTTCGTGGGCATGTTGATGCTGTTGTTCATCACCCTGCGCTTGCAAAAGGGCCACTTCACGGCACAGCGCCATTTCGGTTTCGAGGGCGCTGCCTGGTACTGGCACTTTGTGGACGTGGTCTGGCTGGGTCTCTACATCCTCGTCTACTGGATGTGAGCGAGCGGGGTGGTAGCCCCCCCTTCATGGATCACCGCAACAAAAAAGCGCCTTCCGGCGCTTTTTTGCTGATGGGCTTCGACGGGCTCACCCTCTCAGGGGCAATCCTGTGGGCTGGATCCACCCCATCAGGTAGCAGATCAACACCACCACGAAGAGCAGAATAGAAAAACCGACGCGAAAGGCGAGCGCGCGGGCCATGTGATTCTTGCGCGCGGTGCCGTCGGCCTCGGTCGCGCTGCCGCCCCGCATCATGTACACCAATGCCGCAGCCAGGCTGCCGATGATCGCTATGAATGCCACGATGACGAGATATTTCATGCGCCGGATTATCCCCGCGCGCGCCCACCCGGGCGCAGCGAAGGGTTGGATGGCAAGCGCATGACACGGGGCACCCTGCGTTTTTGGATCGTGACGCTGGCCACGGCCTTGACCATGGCGGCCACGGCTTCGCTGGGCCTGTGGCAACTGGACCGCGCAGCGCAAAAGACGGCGTTGCAGAGCCAGATCAATGACCGGGGAGCGCTGTCTGCCTGGGACAACGCGGAGCTGCTGGCCGCGGCCGATGCAACGCAAGGCGTGCACCGACCCGCGCGTCTCGTGGGCACGTGGGTGCCAGGGCGCACCGTGTTTTTGGACAACCGCCAGATGAACACCCGCGTGGGCTTCTTCGTGGTCACGCCTTTACAGCTGGAAGGCAGCAAACAGGTCGTGCTGGTGCAGCGCGGCTGGGTGCCGCGCGATTTCACCGACCGCAGCCGTGTGCCAGAGGTGCTCACCCCGGCGGACCGCGTCGAGCTGGAGGGGCGATTGGCCCCCCCGCCGGGCAAGCTATACGAGTTGGGCGAGTCGGGCTTGGGGGCGATCCGGCAAAATATCGACCTCGCGGCGTTTGCACGGGAAACCGGTTTGTCCCTGTTGGGCGTGTCGGTCTTGCAAACCAACAACCCTGCCGATGGCTTGTTGCGCGATTGGCCGCTGGTCGCCATCGATGTGCACAAGCACCACGGCTACGCCTTTCAATGGTTCTCCCTCTGTGCCCTTGCGGGCCTGTTGTATCTCTGGTTCCAAATCCTCTCCCCCCGCCGAAAGCGCAGACTCCATGGCACAGACGCCCGATGAACCCCTGACCCTCACCGTGCACAGCTTGCCTCCGCTGGATCAAGCCAGCGCGCAAGCGGTGGCCAGCACGCGCGCGGGTCGCTGGAAGATGCTCGGCCTCATGCTGGTGTGCGCAGCCCCTGTCATCGCGTCGTACTTCATGTACTACGTGGTGCGCCCCGAGGGGCGCCGCAACTACGGCGAACTGATCGATCCGCAGCGCCCCCTGCCGGCGTTCAGCGGCACCAACGCACAGGGTCAACCGGTGCCGTTGTCGTCACTCAAGGACCAGTGGTTGCTGATCAGTGTGGCGGACAGCGCCTGCGACGCGGCCTGCCAGGAGCATTTGCTGTTGCAGCGCCAGTTGCGTGAAACGCTGGGGCGCGAAAAGGAGCGAATGGACTGGGTCTGGCTTCGCACTGGCGCAGCCACGCTTTCGGAGCCGCTCCTCAAGGCCACGGCCGCTGCCACGGTGCTGCACGTGGACGCGCAAGCACTGGCGAGCTGGTTGCAGCCCGCTGCGGGGCAGAAGCTGGAAGACCACCTGTACGTGGTGGATCCTTTGGGCAACTGGATGATGCGATTCCCCGCCAACATCGATCCAAAGCAGGCCAAGCGCGACCTGGACCGCTTGCTGCGCGCGTCGGCGTTCTGGGACAAGGAAGGCAGGGCCAACTGACATGGACACGCAGCCGTTGTACGACCTCGCTCCCATCGCACGCCTCATGTTGCTCGGCGTGGTGATCGCGCTCGGCCCGCTGGCGTGGGTGTGGGTGCGCAACCGCCATGCGCCGCCCGCGCAGCGCTTGCGCGTGCTCACGCTCCTGACCTTGTTCCTCACCTTCGATCTGGTGTTGTTTGGTGCCTTCACGCGCTTGACGGATTCGGGCCTGGGTTGCCCCGACTGGCCGGGTTGTTATGGCAGCGCCAGCCCCGTGGGTGCCAGCCAATCCATCGCGGCCGCGCAGGAAGCCATGCCGCACGGCCCGGTCACCTTCTCCAAGGCATGGATCGAGATGATTCACCGCTACCTTGCGACGGCGGTGGGCGTGTTGATTCTGGTGCTTTCGCTGGTCAGCTGGATCGAGCGCAAGCGCCTGAGCGTGTCGTACGTGTGGCCGCTGGTCACCCTGGTGTGGGTGTGCCTGCAAGGCGCATTTGGTGCGCTCACGGTCACCATGAAGCTCTTTCCGGCCATCGTCACGCTCCACCTGTTGGGCGGGTTGGGCTTGCTGGCTTTGCTGCGTGCGCAGTCGGTGGGCTACGCGCTCGCCGCGCCGGGCCACCCAGGCCCTGTGGGGCTGCCCGGGCGGCTGCGCTGGGCGCTGGGCGCCGTGTTTGCGCTCGTGTGGCTCCAGATTGCGCTGGGTGGCTGGGTCAGCACCAACTACGCGGTGCTGGCTTGCAGCGAGTTCCCGACCTGCCAGGGCAGTTGGTGGCCCACGATGGACTTCCGCCAGGGCTTCACGCTCTGGCGTGAGCTCGGCCAGAACCGTGCCGGCGAGGCGATTGCGTTCCCGGCGCTCACAGCCATCCATTACGTGCACCGCCTCATGGCTTACCTTGTGCTGGCGGCCATGGTCTGGCTGGGCTGGCGCCTGTGGTCGGTTGCCGGCATGCGGGGCACCGCCCGCGCGTTGCTGTTGCTGGCGGCGTGGCAATTCGCCAGCGGCCTGACCAACGTGGTACTCGACTGGCCGTTGCTGGCCGCGGTGGGCCACACGGGGGGCGCTGCCGCGATGGTGGTCGTGCTCACAGGCGCACTCTTCGGCACACGCCGCACCCGCCTGCACGACGCCACCTCGGCGACCCGCGCCCGTGCCATGCACCTGTCTGATCCGATTCGATGAGCTCCGCTTCCACGCCCTCTCTCGCGGCTGCCGTGCCTTCTGCATGGCGCCAGTACCATGCGCTGACGAAGCCGCGCGTGATCCAGCTCATCGTGTTTTGTGCCCTCATCGGCATGGTGCTCGCCGTGCCGGGGGTGCCCAGCTGGGCGCAGGTGCAGCTGGCTGCCATCGCGTGCTTCGGCATTTGGCTGGTGGCCGGTGCGGCCGCGGCCTTCAACTGCGTGGTCGAGCAGCACATTGACGCGCGCATGAAGCGCACCGCCTGGCGGCCCACCGCCAAGGGCCAGCTCACCAATGCGCGCACGCTGAGCTTCTCGGCCGTGCTGTGCGCCGCCGGGTCGGCGGTGCTGTATTTCCTGGTGAACCCGCTGACCATGTGGCTCACGTTTGCCACCTTCGTGGGATACGCGGTGATCTACACCGTGATCCTCAAGCCGCTCACGCCGCAGAACATCGTGATCGGCGGCGCCTCCGGTGCCATGCCCCCGGTGCTGGGCTGGGCGGCCATGACGGGCGTGGTGTCGCCCGAGGCGCTGATCCTTTTCCTCATCATCTTTCTCTGGACGCCTCCGCATTTCTGGGCGCTGGCGCTGTACCGCGTGGAGGACTACCGCAAGTCTGGCCTGCCCATGCTGCCCGTGACGCATGGCTCCGAGTTCACGCGCCTGCAGATCCTGCTCTACACCCTGGTGCTCTTCGCCGCCTGCCTCATGCCATTCGTGATGCGCATGAGCGGGTGGTTCTACCTGGTGGTGGCGGTGGCGCTGAGCATTGGCTTTTTTGGCTATGCCTTTGCGCTGTGGCGCCACTATTCCGATGCGCTGGCTCGCAAGACCTTCCGTTTTTCACTGATTCACCTGGCGCTGCTGTTTGCGGCGCTGTTGATTGACCACTATCTCTGAGGCCACCGCCATGAACCGCCGACACCTGCTAGCCCTGAGCCTCGGAACCCTGGGCCTGGCCGCCTGCTCCGAGAAAGCGGCCGCGCCCGCCGCGTTCGTCGGCATCGACATCACGGGCGCCGACTACGCCAAGGGCTTCTCACTCACCGACCACAACGGCAAGCTGCGCACACTGGCGGACTTCAAGGGCAAGGTGGTGGTGGTCTTCTTCGGGTTCACCCAGTGCCCCGACGTGTGCCCGACCTCGATGAGCGAGCTGGCCGAAGCCAAGCGCCTGCTCGGCCCCGATGGCGACCGCCTGCAGGGCATCTTCATCAGCATCGACCCCGAGCGCGACACGCCCGAGATCATGCAGCAGTACATGGCCAATTTCGACCCGACGTTCCTGGCCCTTTACGCCGCGCCCGACGCACTGCCGGAGGTGGCCAAGAGCTACAAGATCTACTACAAGAAGGTTAACGGCCCGACGCCCACGAGCTACTCCATGGACCACTCGGCGGGCAGCTATGTGTACGACCCGCAAGGTCGCATCCGCCTTTACAACCGGTACGGCAGCGGCGCGCCGGCGCTCGCTGCCGACGTGAAGAAGCTGCTCGCCGGCGCCTGAGCGGGCCGGTGGGCCCTAAGACCGGCCTAAGTGAAGCCCTTCACCATGCGCTGAGGCGCCCCACCGGGGTATTCGATCCACGAACCGGCCTGGAGAACGCACACCCATGAGGCTGTTGCTGGTGGAAGACGACACCATGATTGGCGAGGCCGTGCTGGATCTGCTGCGGGCCGAACACTACGCGGTCGACTGGGTGCGCGACGGCGACATGGCCGCCACCGCTGCGCAGAGCGAGACCTACGACCTCATCCTGCTCGACCTGGGCCTGCCGCGCCGCGATGGCCTGGACGTGTTGCGCGAGCTGCGTGCGCGAAAGGACCGTGTGCCCGTGCTCATTGCCACGGCGCGCGACTCGGTGCAGCAGCGCGTGCAGGGCCTGGACGCCGGCGCAGACGACTACATCCTCAAACCCTACGACCTGGACGAGCTGCTGGCGCGCATTCGGGCCCTGCTGCGCCGCGCTTCGGGGCGTGCCGAGCCGGTGTACGAACACCTGGGCGTGACCATCAACACCGCCACGCGCGAGGTGACCGTGCAGGGCGAACCGGTGGTGCTGTCAGCGCGCGAATGGGCCGTGCTGGAGCCACTGATGGCGCGCCCGGGACGTGTGCTCTCCCGTGCCCAGCTCGAGGAAAAGCTCTACGGCTGGAAAGACGACGTGAGCAGCAATGCGGTGGAGGTGTACATCCATGGCGTGCGCAAAAAGCTGGGTGCCGGCTTCATCCAGAACGTGCGCGGTGTGGGCTACATGGTGCCCAAGGCATGAAGCTGGCCACGCATTCGTTGCGCGCCCGCCTCATCGGCCTGCTCTTGCTGGCCATTGTGCTAGCGGCGGGTCTGCAGGCGACGGTGGTGTACCGCCAGGCACGCGCCGAGGCCGATGGCATCTTCGATTACCACATGGAGCAAATGGCGCAGGCCCTGCGCGCCGGCATGGTGCCACCCGGCCTGCCGCCACCGCCCGGTGAAGAGCCGCCGCTGCCCGCCGAGGCGTTCGACTTCTTCGTGCAGGTGTGGACGCAGGATGGCCTGCGCGTGTTCCAGTCCGGCACGGACGCGGCCTTGCCGCAGCGCGCGGTGCTGGGGTTCTCGAACATCGAGGTGGATGGCAAGCCCTACCGCGTGTACTCGATGCAGTCGCGCACGCAGGTGGTCCAGGTCGCGCAGGACATGCGCCCGCGGCAGACCATGGCGCGCGCGCTCGCCTGGCGCACCGTGCTGCCCATCGCCTGGATGGCGCCTTTGCTCATGCTCGTGGCCTGGGCGGTGGTGAGTGCTTCGCTGGCGCCGGTGGCCCGCGTGCGGAGGCAGGTGGCTGCTCGAGAAGCCGACGAGCTGGCCGAGGTGGGCGAGGAGGGCCTGCCGGATGAAATACGGCCGCTGGTGCACGAGCTCAACCTGCTGTTTGGCCGCGTGCGCCAGGCCTTTGACGCCCAGAAGAACTTCGTGGCCGAAGCTGCGCACGAGTTGCGCTCGCCACTGGCCGCGCTGCGCCTGCAGGTGCAGGGCCTGCAACGTGCGCGCGACGATGCCACGCGACAGCTCGCCGTGGAGCGGCTGCTGGCCGGCATCGACCGCGCCACGCGGCTGGTGGAGCAATTGCTCACGCTGGCGCGCCAGCAGGCACAGCCTTCCGCCGGTGAACCGCCGCAACCAGTGGCGCTGGCCGCGCTGGCCGCACAAGTGGTGGCCGAAGCCGCGCCGGCCGCCGCGCTCAAGCACATTGACCTGGGTCTGGGCGATAGCGACGCCGCACAGGTGCAGGGCCACGCCGAGCCGCTGCGCATCCTGCTCACCAACCTCGTGGACAACGCGCTGAAGTACACGCCCGAGGGTGGCACGGTGGACGTTTCCGTTCGACGCGAGGCTCGCCGGCTGGTGCTCGCGGTGGAGGACAGTGGCCCCGGCATTGCCGAAGCCGATCGAGCGCGCGTGCTCGACCGCTTCTACCGCGTGCCCGGTTCGACCGCCACCGGCAGTGGCCTCGGGCTGGCGATTGCCAGCGCGATTGCGCAACTGCACGGCACGGCGCTGGAGCTGGACCGCTCCAGCCGGCTGGGCGGCTTGCGCGTGGTGTTGCGGCTGCCGGCGCTTTAAGAACCGTCTAACTCTGCAGGCTCACAGTAGCGGACATGTTCAACCTGTCCTGCTGAAGGAGCTCACATGAAAACCTTGTCTCTCACCGCGTCGCGCCTCGTGCTGTCTCTGGCGGCAGCAGGCATTGTGGGTGGTGCCACCGTGGGCTTGGTCACGGGGACCGCGGCCACGGCGGCGGCACCGGTGGCCACGCTGCAAGCACCCGTGCCCGCCGCTGCGGTGCCCGACTTCTCGCAGATCGCCCAACGCCACGGCGCCGCGGTGGTCAACATCAGCGTGATCGGCAAAGCCGGCGCGGACGACGAGCAACAGGCGCAGACGCGCGCACCGCAAGGCATCGACCCCAACGATCCGCTCTTCGAATTCTTCAAACGCTTTCAGCCGCCGGGTGGTCAGGGCGGCGGGCGCGAGGCGCCCTCGCGTGGCCAGGGTTCAGGCTTCATCATCAGTGCCGACGGCCTGGTGCTGACCAACGCCCATGTGGTGCGCAACGCGCAGCGCGTCACGGTCAAGTTGACCGACCGCCGCGAATTCGTGGCCAAGGTGCTGGGCTCGGACCCCAAGACCGATGTGGCGGTGCTGCGCATCGATGCCAAAGACCTGCCCGTGGTGCCGCTGGGCAACACGAAGGACCTGAAGGTGGGCGAATGGGTGCTGGCCATTGGCGCGCCCTTTGGCTTTGAAAACAGCGTGACGGCTGGCGTGGTGAGCGCCAAGGGCCGCTCGCTGCCCGACGACAGCTTCGTGCCCTTCATCCAGACCGACGTGGCGGTCAACCCGGGCAACTCGGGTGGACCGCTGTTCAACGCGCGTGGCGAGGTGGTCGGCATCAACTCGCAGATCTACAGCCACACCGGGGGTTACCAAGGCTTGTCGTTCGCGATCCCCATGGAGACCGCGCTCAAGGTGAAAGACCAGATCGTGGCCCACGGCAAGGCCAGCCATGCGCGGCTGGGCGTGTCGGTGCAGGAGGTGAATCAGACCTTGGCCGAGTCGTTCAAGCTGGACAAGCCCGAGGGCGCGCTGGTCTCCAGCGTGGAGCCGGGCAGCCCTGCCGCGCAGGCCGGCCTGCAGGTGGGTGACGTGATCCGCCAGATGGAAGGCCAACCCATCGTGAGCTCGGGCGATTTGCCGGCGCTGATCGGCCAGGCCCTGCCGGGTGAGAAGGTGAAGCTGGACGTGTGGCGCCAGGGCAAGCCCGTGACGCTGACGGCGCAGCTCGGCGACGCCGCCGCCAAGGCCGTGAAGGCCGCCGGCACCGAGAAGGCGGCCGACCAGGGCCGCCTGGGCCTGGCCCTGCGCCCCCTGGCGCCGCAAGAGCGGCGCGAGGTGGGTGTGGAAGGCGGTCTGGTGGTGGAAGACGCACAAGGCCCGGCCGCGCTGGCTGGTGTGCAGGCGGGTGACGTGCTGCTGGCTGTGAACGGCTCCAAGGTGCAGAACGTGGAGCAGGTGCGCGCGATGCTCGGCAAGTCGACGAAGTCGCTGGCGTTGTTGATCCAGCGCGATGGCAACCAGATCTTTGTGCCTGTGCCACTGGGGTGATCGCGCCCTGACCGCGAACCACGGCACCTTCGGGTGCCGTTTTTTCTGGCGCCCGCAGGACACGGGCGAAAAGGGGAAAACGTCTATCATCCCAGCCTCTTCTGACACGGCCCCGGTTGCGCCGGCCCGCCGTCCCCACATCCCATGTCCGATCCCATCGACTCCTCCCACGACGCGCGCGCCGGTGTCGCCACGCCGGACCACCCGGCCGAAGAAGGCCCGCGCGTTCCGCTGCGCATCGAAGACTGGCTCACCGTCATCGTCATGGCGCTGCTGGCGTTGATCACGTTTGCCAACGTCATTGCCCGCTACTTCACCGACCAGTCGTTCGCCTGGACCGAAGAGTTCTCGATCTTCCTCATGATCGTGCTCACCCTGGTGGCCAGCTCTGCCGCCGTGGCGCGGCACAGCCACATCCGCATCGAGTTCTTCGCCGACGCCGGCTCGCCCCGGCGTCGCCACCTGCTGGCGCTGTGGGGCGCAGCGGCCATGGTGCTGCTGTTCCTGCTGATGGCGGGCTTGAGCGTGCGCATGGTGTGGGACCACTACACCTACGACGAAATTTCGCCAGGCCTGGGGGTGCCCCAGTGGTGGTATTCGATGTGGCTGCCCATCTTGTCGCTGGCCATTGCGCTGCGCGCCCTCGGGCGGTTCAACCGCTTGCGCCGGGCCGGGCCACAGCCATGATCGCCGCGCTGCTCTTCCTGATGTTCCTGGGCGCCATGCTCGCCGGCGTGCCCATCGCCGCGGCGTTGGGCCTCGCGGGGGCCGCGGCCATCGCCATGGCCGACTTCAACACCCAGTGGTTCGGCCTGCTCGCCGTGCCGCAGAACTTCTATGCCGGGCTGGGCAAGTACCCGCTGCTCGCCATCCCCATGTTCGTGCTGGTGGGCTCGATCTTTGACCGCTCCGGTGTGGCCGCGCGCCTGGTGCGCTTTGCCATCGCCATCGTGGGGCAGGGCCCCGGCATGCTGCCCCTGGTGGCCATTGTGGTGGCCATGTTCCTCGGTGGCATCTCCGGCTCCGGCCCAGCCACGGCGGCGGCGGTGGGCGCGGTGATGATCGCGGCCATGAAGCGCGGCGGCTACCCCGCCGCGTATTCCGCCAGCGTGGTCGGTGCCGCCGCGGCCACCGACATCCTCATTCCACCTTCGGTCGCGTTCATCATTTATTCGGTGCTGGTGCCCGGGGCTTCCGTGCCCGCGCTGTTTGCAGCCGGCCTGATCCCCGGTCTGCTCGTGGGCCTGGCGCTCATCGTGCCTGCCGTATGGCTGGCGCGCCGTCACGGCATGGGCGCAGCCGAGTCCCAGCTGGAGCGGCCGCCCTTCTGGGCCAGCCTGCGCGAGGCGTCATGGGGCCTGGCAGCGCCGGTCCTCATTCTGGGGGGCATGCGCATGGGCTGGTTCACGCCCACCGAAGCGGCCGTGGTGGCCGTGTTCTACGGCCTGTTCGTGGGCATGGTGGTGCACCGCACGATCCGCGTGCGCGACCTGTTCGACATCTTCCGCGAGGCCGGCGAGCTCTCCGCTGTCATCCTGATCGTCGTCTCGCTCGCCGGCATCTTCGCCTTCTCGCTGTCCACGCTGGGTGTCATCGATCCAGTCACCCAGGCCATCGTGAATTCCGGCCTGGGCGAGATCGGCGTGATGCTGCTGATCATCCTGCTGCTCAGCGTGGCCGGCATGTTCCTCGACGGCATTTCCATCTTCCTGATCTTCGTGCCGCTGCTGTGGCCGATTGCGCAGCACTTCCAGTGGGACCCGGTGTGGTTCGGCGTCATCCTGACCATGATGGTCGCGCTGGGCCAGTTCACGCCGCCCCTGGCTGTGAACCTCATGGTGTCGTGCCGCATTGCGCAGGTGCGCATTGAAGACACCGTGCGCTGGGTCGGCTGGATGGTCGTGGCCGTGCTGCTGGTGACCCTGCTGGTGGTGTCGTTCCCGCAACTCGCGCTGTGGTTGCCGCAGCGCCTGGGCTACTGACCCGGCCCGTGCATTTCCCATTTCAACCAAGGAGACCTGAAGAATGAAACTGCGCACTTTCCTCACCACCGCCCTGGCCGCTGCTGCGCTGGCCGTGACGACCAATGGCTTTGCCCAGAGCACCGCCGCCTACAAGCCGGAGTACCGCATGTCGCTGGTGCTGGGCACCGCCTTCCCCTGGGGCAAGAGCGGCGAGATCTGGGCCAACCTCGTGCGCGAGCGCACCCAGGGCCGCATCAACTTCAAGCTCTACCCCGGCGTGTCGCTGATCCAGGGCGATCAGACGCGCGAGTTCAGCGCGCTGCGCCAGGGCGTGATCGATCTGGCCGTGGGCTCGACCATCAACTGGTCGCCGCAGGTGCGCCAGCTCAACCTCTTCTCCATGCCGTTCCTGATGCCGGACTTCGCCGCCATCGACGCGCTCACCACAGGCGAAGTGGGTGCCCAGCTCTTCAAGGACATCGAGCGCGCTGGGGCCGTGCCACTGGCCTGGGGCGAGAACGGTTACCGCGAAATCTCCAACTCCAAGCAAGCCATCAAGACGCCGGCCGATCTGAAGGGCCTGAAGATCCGGGTGGTGGGTTCGCCGCTGTTCCTGGACACCTTCACCGCGCTGGGCGCCAACCCCACGCAGATGAGCTGGGCCGATGCGCAACCCGCCATGGCCAGCCGCGCGGTGGATGGGCAGGAAAACCCGCTGTCGGTGTTCCTCGCGGCCAAGCTGCCGTCGGTGGAGCAGAAGCACCTCACGCTGTGGGGCTACGTGGCCGACCCGCTGATCTTTGTGGTCAACAAGGACATCTGGGCCAGCTGGACCGAAGCCGACCGCGCCATCGTCAAGCAGGCGGCCATCGACGCGGGCAAGGAAGGCAAGGCGCTGGCTCGCAAGGGCCTGGTCGAGCCCGGCAAGCCGCTGGTCAAGCAGCTCACCGACATGGGTGTGACCGTGACCGAGCTGACGCCCGAGCAGCGCGCCGAGTTCGTCAAGGTGACGCGCCCGGTGTACGACAAGTGGAAGAACCAGATCGGTGCCGACCTGGTGACCAAGGCCGAGAAGGCTGTGGCCGCGCGGAGGTAAGGGAGCACCCCCGCCGCGCTTTGCGCGACCCCCTCAAGGGGGCGATACCAGCGGCCCGGCGGAGCCGGTTCCGCGGTATCTCTGGACAAGCCACCTCGCTCAGGCGCAGGTGGCTTTTTCGTTAGTCCACCTGTGCGCCAGAGATCTTCACCAGACGCTCGTACTTCACGCGCTCACGCTTCATGAAGTCGTCGAACTGTTCTGGCGTGCTGGGGGCGGGTTCGGCCAGCAGCTGGGCAAAGCGCGTTTTCACCTCGGCAGAGTTGAGCGCGGCGCTGAAGGCCGTGTTGAGCTTGCGCACCGTGTCGGCAGGCGTGCCGGCCGGGGCGATGAGGCCCCACCAGGTGTCGATCTCGAAGCCGGGCAGGGTGGCGGCCACGGTGGGCACATCGGGCATCACGCTGCTGCGTTGCGCGGTGGTCACGGCCAGTGCCTTGAGCTTGCCCGAACGGATGTTGGCCGCGGCGGTGGCCAGGTTGTCGAAGTTGAAATCCACCTGGCCCGACAACAGCCCCAGCTGCGCCGGGTTCCCGCCGTTGTAGGGAATGTGCACCGCAAAAATGCGGGCCTGGTTCTTGAAGAGTTCGCCAGCGAGGTGGCCTGCGCTGCCGTTTCCGCCCGAGCCGTAGTTCAGCTTGCCCGGGTTGGCCTTGCCGTAGGCAATGAGGTCGGCCAGCGTGTTGATCTTCAGGCGGGCGGCGGCTTCAGCGTTCATGACCAGCACGTTGGGCACGCGCAGCATTTGCGTGACGGCGGCGAAGTCTTTCGCCGGGTCATAGGGCAGTTGCTTGAACAACCAGGGGTTGATGCCGTGCGACGCGGTGGTGGCAATGCCCAGGGTGAGGCCATCGGCCGGCGCCTTGGCCACCGCGCTCACACCAATGTTGCCGCCCGCGCCCGGGCGGTTTTCCACGATCACGGTGCCCAGCGTTCCCTTGACCGCTTCGGCCAGGATGCGCGCGGTCACGTCGATGGGGCCACCGGCCGCGAAGGGCACGATGATGCGCGTCGTGCTGGCCGCCTGGGCCATCGCGAAACCCGGCAGTGCGAGGCTTGCGGATGCCAGGGCAGAGCGGGTGATGAGTTGTCGGCGGTTCAGCATGGGTGTCTCCTGTGGTCGGGTGCGTGACGGCTCAGGCCGCCTTGTCTGCGGCACTGGTGAACGAGTCGGCGAAGAAGGCTTCGGCGGGCAGCCCCGCTTCGGCGACGTAGTCGCGCTGGGCCGACTCGATCACGATCGGTGCGCCGCACGCATACACCTCGTGACCCGACAGGTCGGGGAGGTCCTGCAGCACGGCCCGGTGCACGAACCCCGTGCGGCCCGTCCAGGCGTCTTCGGGCAGGGCGTCGGACACCACGGGCACGTAGCGCAGGTGGGGCATCTCTGCCAGGCGCGCTTCGATCCAGGCACTCTGGTACAGGTCAGCCGGGCGGCGACCACCCCAGTAGAGCGTGGCTTCGCGGGTGATGCCCTTGAACTGCATGTGCTCGATCACCGCCTTGATCGGTGCGAAGCCAGTGCCAGAGGCCAGCAACACGATGGGCTTGTCGCTGTCCTCGCGCAGGAAGAAGCTGCCGTACGGTCCTTCGATGCGCAGGATGTCTTTTTCTTTCATCGTGCTGAACACGTGGTCGGTGAACTTGCCGCCCGGCATGTGGCGCAGGTGAAGTTCCAGCGACGGCTGGGTGGCCTGCGTGTGCGGTGCGTTCGCCATGGAGTAGCTGCGGCGGTCGCCATCGCGCAGCAGGAATTCCACGTACTGGCCGGCGTGGTACTGGAAGGCATCGCTGGCGGGCAGTTGCAGCCGCAACACGATCACGTCGTGCGAGGCACGCTCCATCGCACTCACGCGCACGGGCATCTTCTTGATGGGGTGGGCACCGGCTTCGGTCACCTGCCGCGACTCAAGCACCACGTCGCTTTGGGCCACACCGCAACACGTCAGCACGTAGCCGGCCGCCTCTTCTTCCGGACTCAGCGCTTTGGCCTGGTGCGGACCGTGCACCACGGTGCCCGACAAGCGCTTGCATTTGCAAGAGCCGCAGGCGCCGTCTTTGCAGCCGTAGGGCAGCCCAATGCCCTGGCGGATGCCGGCGGCCAGCATGGCCTCTGCGGGTTCGGCGGAGAAGGTGCGCCCGCTGGGCTCGACGGTGATGGTGAATGTCATACTGGCACGTGTTGAAAAGAGGGTGTCTGGTCGCGCGAGCGGCGCGCGCAGCAACCCGTCATTGTCTCAAATCCGGATTTCGCATGAGCCTTCTCGGCGCTTTGCCCGCACGCTTTCGGCGTGAGCGGGTCCTTATCGTGGGTTGTGGCGACGTCGGCCAGCGCGCTGCGCGCTGCCTGGGTGGCGCACAACGTGTGCGTGTGCTGGCGCTGACCTCCAGCCCCGAGCGCGCCCCCGCCCTGCGGGCCCAGGGCCTGACCCCCCTGCAAGGCAACCTGGATGACCCGCGCACCTTGCGCCGTCTGGCGGGCCTGGCCACCCGCGTGCTGCACCTGGCGCCTCCGCCATCGAGCGAACAGGTCGACTGGCGGCTCGATCCCCGCACCCGCGCGCTGGTGCGCGCACTGGCACAACGTTCATTGCCCACCTCGATCGTCTACGGCTCCACCACCGGTGTGTACGGTGACGCCCAGGGCCAGCGGATCGACGAGACTGCGCCAGCCCGTCCCCAGACGCCGCGCGCGTGGCGCCGGGTTGATGCCGAAGCCGCTGTGCACTGGCTGGGCCGCGCCACCGGTGTGCGCACCACGGTGCTGCGCATCCCGGGCATCTACGCACCGGACCGCCCCAACGGCACGCCCCGCGAGCGCCTGCAGCGCGGCACCCCGGTGCTGCGAGCCGAGGACGACGTGTACACGAACCATGTGCACGCCGACGATCTGGCGCGCGCCTGCGTGCTGGCCCTGTGGCGTGGGCGACCGCAGCGACAGGTGAACGTGGTGGACGACACCGAACTCAAGATGGGCGACTACTTTGATCTCGCGGCCGATCTTTACGGTCTGCCACGCCCGCCGCGCGTCGCGCGCGATGCGGCTGGGGACCAGCTGCCGCTGATGCTGCTGAGTTTCATGAGCGAATCGCGCCGCTTGCTCAACGCGCGCTTGAAGCAAGAGCTGGGGCTTCGACTGCGCTACCCCACCGTGGCAGAGGGGTTGAAGGCGCCGCCGGGCGGCTGAGCAGGAAACAAAAAAGCCGTGCGGCAGGCCTGCACGGCTTGATCTGTGGTGCCCGGGGTCGGAATCGAACCGACACTCCTTTCGGAACCGGATTTTGAGTCCGGCGCGTCTACCAATTTCACCACCCGGGCTGCCAGAAGGGAGACCCGAAATTATGGCACAGTGCAGACATGAACTACCCGACGATTGAAGACGCCATTGGCAAAACGCCTCTGGTGGCGCTGCAACGCATTGGTGCAGCCAGCAACCAGGCACGCGGCAATGTGATCCTGGGCAAGCTCGAAGGCAACAACCCCGCAGGCTCCGTGAAAGACCGGCCAGCGGTCTCGATGATCAAGCGCGCCGAGGAGCGCGGCGACATCAAGCCGGGCGACACGCTCATTGAAGCCACATCGGGCAACACTGGCATTGCGCTGGCGATGGCTGCGGCCATCAAGGGCTACCGCATGGTGTTGATCATGCCGGAGGATCTCTCCATCGAGCGTGCACAAACCATGAAGGCCTTCGGCGCCGAGCTCATCCTGACCTCAAAAAGCGGCGGCATGGAATCTGCGCGCGACCTGGCCGAAAAGATGCAGGCCGAGGGCAAAGGACGCGTGCTCGACCAGTTTGCCAACGCCGACAACCCGCGGATCCATTACGAAACCACCGGCCCCGAGATCTGGGAGCAAACCGGCGGGCGCGTCACGCACTTCGTGAGCGCCATGGGCACCACCGGGACCATCACCGGCGTGTCGCGCTTCCTGAAAGAGAAAAACCCGGCGGTGCGCATTGTGGGTGCGCAGCCCAGCGAAGGTTCGCGCATTCCCGGCATCCGCAAGTGGCCTGCCGAGTACTTGCCCAAGATCTACGACCCCAGCTCGGTCGATGAACTGGTGTACGTCAGCCAAGGCGATGCCGAGGCCATGTGCCGCCAGATGGCGCGCGAGGAGGGCATCTTTGCCGGCATTTCGGCGGCCGGCGCCTGCTGGGTGGCGCAGCAGATCGCCAGCCAGGTTGAAAACGCCACCGTCGTTTTCGTGGTGTGCGACCGCGGCGACCGCTATCTCTCCACCGGCGTTTTCCCGGCCTGACGGCCTGCGGTCGACCATGAGCACCGAATTCCGGTTCTGTCCCGCCTGCGCCACGCCCCTGGCACTCATCGGCCAGGAGGAAGACGGGGGCTTCACCCAGCGCATGCGCTGCCCGGCGTGTGGCTTCACGCACTGGAACAACCCCACGCCGGTGCTGGCGGCCATTGTGGAGATGGATGGCCAGATCCTGTTGGCGCGCAATGCCGCCTGGCCGACCAAGATGTTCGGGCTGATCACCGGCTTCATGGAGGCGGGCGAAACGCCGGAAGAGGGCATTCGGCGCGAGATCGGCGAAGAAACTTCGCTGGCGGTCGACACCCTGGAGCTCGTGGCCGTGCACGATTTCCAGCGCATGAACCAGGTCATCATCACCTACCACGCGCGTGCCCATGGCCAGGTGCGGCTGTCGCCGGAGCTGGTTGAGTACAAGCTGATGCCACCCGACAAGGTGCGTTGCTGGCGCGCAGGCACCGGGCTGGCGCTGGCGCAGTGGCTGCGCCAACAGGGCCATGAACCGGTGTTCATGGAAGATTTGCGACAGAAACCCGCCGCGGGTCCGACCGAAGGCGCCGGCTAGCAAGGCTGGCCGCGCACGCAGCCCCTGTACTGTGCGGCACGACCCTTAGAATCACGACAACCCAGGAATACCCCCCACCCCATGACTGCCGACAAAGAACTCGACGCCCGTGGCTTGAACTGCCCCTTGCCCATTCTCAAAGCGAAGAAGGCGTTGGCCGACATGCTCAGCGGGCAGACGCTCAAGGTGATCGCCACGGACGCAGGTTCCGTGCGTGACTTCCAGGCCTTTGCCAAGCAGACCGGCAACGTGCTGGTGCAGCAGGAGACGGTGGGCGGTGACCACATTTCCATCTTGAAGCGCCGCTGAGTCCTTGCTGGCTCGCCCCGGTTCCGGTTTCCCCCTTTTCCTACGCCAAGCCCCACCGCCATGGAAGTCCTGCTCCTTGATCCGCTCGTGCCTGAGGCGCTGGCCTGGTTGCAGGAACGCCATGAGGTGAGCTTTCGGCCCGAGCTGGCCGACGACCCCGCCGAGCTGCGCAAGAGCACCTACAAGACGCGTGCCATCGTGCTGCCGCCGCATGTGGTGGTCTCGGGCGAATTTCTGGACTTCGCCCCCAAGCTCGAGATCGTGGCGCGCATGCAGATCTCCAGCGACAACACCGATCTGGACGCCTGTGCAAGGCGCAACGTGCGCGTGTTGCAGGCCCGCAGCGCCACCGTGCGCTCGAACGCCGAGTACCTGCTCTACGGCCTGCTGATGCTGTACCGCCGCGGCATGATCAGCGCGCTGCTCGGGCGCAAGATTTCCCAGGTGCGCATGGGGCGCGAGCTCTCTGGCAGCACCGTGGGTTTGCTGGGCCTGGCGCCTGTGGCGCACACCCTGGCGCCCATGTTGCGCAGCCTGGGCGTTCGCCTCTTGGGCTACGACCCCGCCATTCACCACGCCGCCGACATCTGGGACAAGCTCAAGGTCGAGCCCGTGTCGCTGCAGGAGCTGCTGGGCCATTCAGACGCGATTTCGCTGCAGATGGTGTACGCCTCACGCTTTCGGGGCTGGATCAACGAGCGCATGCTCAACCACTGCAAGCCCGGTCAACTCTGGGTCGGGGTGAGCCGCAGCTCGCTGTTTGACGCCGAGGCGCTGGCTTTGGCCTTGTGCGATGGCCGCATCGACGCCTGTCTGCTGGACGGCGCCAACCCACAGTTCGCTGCCGAAGGCACGCCGCTGCACGGCATTCCCAACCTGCACCTCACGCCTCGCCTGGGCTCGCACACGCGAGAGGCCAAGCTGCGTGCCAGCTGGTACGTGGCCCATCGCATGCACGAAACCTTGTCGCCGGGCGCCGCGCACCAGGAAACCCGCGTGAGCGACTTCTCGGTGCTGGACAACCTGGACTTTCAGGAAACGAGCGATCCGCAGGCGGTCTCACCGTCGCAGTGGAGTTCGATCGCGATGCATCGCGGGTGAGTGTGGCCCCCCCCGCGCCGCACCTGCGGTGCGTCACCCCCCAGGGGGCAATGCCTGCGGGCTGGCGGAGCCAGACCCGCGGCATTCTGGATCAGAAACCTTCCTCCGGCTTCGCGTAGTGCTCAGGCGCCCAGCCGTTGCAGCTGCTCGCGCACCTTGGCCAGCGTGGCGCTGAAGTCGGCCACGCGTTTCTTTTCCTGATCGATCACGGCCGGCGGGGCCTTGGCGACAAACGCCTCGTTGGAGAGCTTGCCGTTGGCCTTGGTGATCTCACCCTCCAGGCGCGCGGCTTCCTTGCCCAGGCGGGCCTTTTCCGCCGCGACGTCGATTTCCATGAACAGGCACATGCGCGCTTCGCCGACCACCGCCACGGGTGCCGCCTGTGCAGCAGCGGCCCAGGCGCCTTCGTCTTCAAACACACGCACTTCGCTCAGTTTGGCGAGCGCCTGCAGCACCGGGCCGGCGGTCTGCATGAAAGCGGTGTCGCCCAGCACGTAGAGCGGCAGGCGGGTGGCGGGTGACACGCTCATTTCGCCGCGCAGGTTGCGGCAGGCGTCCACCAGGCCCTTGAGCTTGGCGACGTGGGCAATGGCCGCTTCGTCAATCTTGTTGGGCTGCGCTTGCGGGTAGCGCGCGATGCTCACCGACTCGCCGGGCAGTCCGGCCACAGGCGCGACCTTTTGCCAGAGCTCTTCGGTGATGAACGGGATGATGGGGTGCGCCAGCCGCAAGATGGCTTCCAGCGTGCGGATGAGCGTGCGCCGCGTGGCCCGCTGCTGTGAGGCGTCGCCGGTCTGGATCTGCACCTTGGCGATCTCCAGGTACCAGTCGCAGAACTCGTTCCAGACGAAGTCGTAGAGCGCGTTGGCGACGTTGTCCAGGCGGTACTCCGCAAAGCCCTTGGCCACATCGGCCTCCACCTTCTGCAGCACCGAGCTGATCCAGCGATCGGCCTGGCTGAAGCTCAGGTAGCCGTGGAACGGTTGGCCTACCGCGCATTCGGCTTTGGTGTGTTCCTGCAGGCCGCAGTCGTGGCCTTCGCAGTTCATGAGCGTGAAGCGCGTGGCGTTCCAGAGCTTGTTGCAGAAATTGCGGTAGCCCTCGCAGCGCTTGCTGTCGAAGTTGATGCTGCGGCCCAGCGAGGCGAGCGCCGCGAAGGTAAAACGCAGTGCGTCGGCGCCGTAGGCGGGAATGCCTTCGGGGAATTCCTTTTCGGTCTGCTTGCGCACCTTGGGGGCGGTTTCGGGCTTGCGCAGGCCGGTGGTGCGCTTGTCCAGCAAGGGTGCCAGCGCGATACCGTCGATCAGGTCCACCGGGTCAAGCACGTTGCCCTCGGACTTGCTCATCTTCTGGCCCTGCGCGTCGCGCACCAGGCCGTGGATGTAGACGTGCTTGAACGGCACGCGGCCGGTGAAGTGGGTCGTCATCATGATCATCCGGGCGACCCAGAAGAAGATGATGTCGTAGCCCGTTACCAGCACGGTGCTGGGCAGGTAGAGGTTGTAGTCGTCGGTGGCGGCTGGGCCTTGTTCTGGCCAGCCCATCGTCGAAAAAGGCACGAGTGCGGAAGAGTACCAGGTGTCGAGCACGTCGGGGTCGCGCGTGAGGGTCTGACCAGGCGCCTTGGCCTGGGCCTCTGCTTCGTTGCGCGCCACGATCACATTGCCGGCTTCGTCGTACCAGGCCGGGATCTGGTGGCCCCACCAGAGCTGGCGGCTGATGCACCAGTCCTGGATGTTGTTCATCCACTGGTTGTAGGTGTTCACCCAGTTCTCGGGCACGAACGTCACCTGCCCCGACTGCACGGCGTCGATGGCCTTTTGCGCAATGCTCTTGCCGCTGGGGTCGGCTTCGCTCACCTTGCTCATGGCCACGAACCACTGGTCGGTGAGCATGGGCTCGATCACCTGGCCGGTGCGCGCGCAGCGCGGCACCATGAGCTTGTGCTTCTTGGTCTCCACCAGCAGGCCGGCGGCCTCGAGGTCGGCCACCACGGCTTTGCGGGCCACGAACCGGTCCATGCCGCGGTACTTCTCGGGCGCGTTGTCGTTAATGGCGGCGTCGAGCGTGAGCACGCCGATGATGGGCAGGCCGTGGCGCTGACCGACGGCGTAGTCGTTGTTGTCGTGGGCAGGCGTGACCTTGACCACGCCGGTGCCGAAAGCGCGGTCCACGTACGCGTCGGCGATCACGGGAATCTCGCGGTCGCACAGCGGCAGCTTCACGTGCTGGCCGATCAGCGCGGTGTAGCGCTCGTCTTCCGGGTGCACCATCACCGCCACGTCACCCAGCAGGGTTTCAGGGCGGGTGGTGGCCACGGTCAGCGAGCCGCTGCCGTTGGCCAGGGGGTATGCGATGTGCCACAGGAAGCCGTCTTCTTCTTCGCTCTCCACTTCCAGGTCGGACACGGCGGTCTTGAGCACCGGGTCCCAGTTCACCAGGCGTTTGCCACGGTAGATCAGGCCTTGCTCGTACAGGCGCACGAAGGTCTCTGTGACCACGGACGAGAGCTTGTCGTCCATGGTGAAGTACTCGCGGCTCCAGTCCACGCTGTCGCCCATGCGGCGCATCTGGGTGGTGATGGTGTTGCCGCTGTGTTCTTTCCATTCCCAGACTTTGGCCACGAAGTTCTTGCGCGCTTCGGCGGGCGTGGGGCCCATGTCGTGGCGGCTGATGCCCTGGGCCTGCAACTGGCGCTCGACCACGATCTGCGTGGCGATGCCAGCGTGGTCCGTGCCGGGCACCCACACGGTGTTGGTACCCGCCATGCGGTGGTAGCGCGTGAGGCTGTCCATGATGGTCTGGTTGAACGCATGGCCCATGTGCAGCGTGCCGGTGACGTTGGGCGGCGGCAGCTGGATGGCAAACGCAGGCGCATCGGCCTGGGGCGCACCCGTGCCGCGAAAGCCGGCGGCGCCGTAGCCGCGCTGTTCCCATTCGGGTCCCCAGCGGGCTTCGAGCGGAGCGGGTTCGAACGATTTGGCCAGGGATTGCAGGCCAGGCTGGTTCAGGGTGTCGGTCATGGGCGCGCCAAAAATGGAAACGGCATCCCGCAGGATGCCGTCTGGGAGATCAGGGAAGGCCTCGATTTTAGCGAGGCGCCTGCGCCGCCGCGTCAATGCAGGCCTTGAGCACGCCGGCGTCGCCAATCTGGTTGGCCAGCAGCAAGATCAGGCGCGCGTTGAAGAGCTCGGCGTCTTCCCGGCTGAGGCCTTCGTGCGCGTCGAGCAGCTGTTCGTAGAACGCGTCCGCGTCCTGAAAGTTGAGGTGTGGTTTCATGGGGTGTTTCCGCGCAGGCCCAGTGAGCGCTCGACCGCTGCGACCAGGGTGCCGTTGATGGAGGTGCCGGTGGCGGCGAGGTAGCCGTCGGGGCGCACCAGCGCCCACGCCGGGCCCGTCACCTGGCAGGCGCCCTGCAGGTGGCCTTTGGGATCTCGCACATGTTCGTGTGCCTGCGCCTGAGCGCGGCCGGCCACCACTTGCACGCTGCGCAGGGGAGCCACCTGGCAGAGCTGGCGAAGGCGCTGCAGGGACGCAGCGGTCCATTCGCCAAACGCGAGCACCAGCAAGTCGCCCTGCGCCCAGTTCAACAGGTCGTTGACACGCCCCGGGCGGCCATTGGCCCAGGCAAAGGTCACGTTTTGCACCGACTGCCCGGCCGCACTGCCCGGCGCGTAGGTGCAGGCGGCAGAGCGGCTGTACGGGTTGGCCACGGCCATGCGCCCGGTGTTGATGAGGCTGCGCGCAAACGGGTACTGCTTGGCCAGACCGATGGCGGCCTGGCGGAACACGCGCTCGCTGCCGTCGGCCGGGCGCAGGAAACGCGCGGTGCGGTTGGTCACGCACACGTTTTGCTGGGCGGCCTCCAGGCGCTCGTCCTGGTAGCTCTGCAGGAGCTCAACGCCTGCCTTGCCGCGCAGCACGGCGGCCAGTTTCCAGGCGAGGTTGTCGGCGTCCGCCACGCCGGTGTTGCCCCCGCGCGCACCAAACGGGCTGACCACCTTGGCCGAATCGCCCATGAGGAACACGCGCCCGTGGCGCATGGCGTGCACGCACTCGCTGCGGTAGGCGTAGGGGCCCACCCACACGATTTCGACGTCCACGTCCTTCCCGAACTGGCGCGCCAGCCGCTCGCGCACCACGTCTTCGCGGCTGACGTATTCCGGATCGGCGTTGGGCGCCATCTGGTAGTCGATGCGCCAGACGTCGTCGGCCATCAGGTGTTGCCACACGGCGCGGTTCTCGTTGAACGGCGCTTCGATCCAGGTGTGGCGTTCGGTGGGCGGCTGCGTGCTGAAGCGCACGTCGGCGATGCACCAGCGGTCGTCGCCCCGGCGCGAGTCAAACGGCACGTTGAGCCATTTGCGCAAGGGGCTGTGCGAGCCGGTGGCGTCGATCACGTGGTCGGCCTCGATGCGGTAGCTGCCAGCCGGTGTTTCCACGCTCAGGGTGGCATGGCTGTCGTTCTGCTCGAAGGCGCTCAGGCGGTTCTGCCAGCGCAGCTCCACGCCGCCGAGTTCCTGAATGCGGTCGACCAGAAAGGCCTCGATGTAGAACTGCTGGATGTTGATGAACGGGGGCTGGCTGGAGAGGTGGAAGTTGCCTTGCTGGCGGAGGTCGAAGTTGTAGACCTCGTCGTCACCGGCAAACGTGCGGCCCACGCTCCATTGCGTGCCCTTGGCCGCGATGCGCTCGAAGATACCCAGGCGCTCGAAGATTTCGAGCGACTTCTGCGTGTAGCAGATGCCGCGCGACGAAGCGCCCTTCACGCCGACGGTGTTGTCTTCGTCGATCAGCACCGCGCGCACGCCCAGCCTCGCCAGCGAGCACGCCAGCGTGAGGCCGGAAATGCCACCGCCCACGATGACGATCGGGTGGCGCACCGCGGCTGTGCCTTGCAGCTCGGGCGGGGGCACAAACGGGTATTCGGGCAGCACGTAGCCCGTACCACTCGTGAACTCGTAGTGGTTGGTGGGAGCGGTTTCCCGGTAGGCCATGGTCGTCATGCGCAGGCTCCGCTCAAGGCTTGATGCGTGCGACCACTTCCGGGCGGTCGTTCTGCTGGGGTTTGAGGGGCGCTGCGGTTTTGCCTTCGGCGCGCTCGCGTCGCCACTGCTCCTTGCGGGCATTCCACTCGGCCAGGCGCGCGTGCGCGGTCTTGCTCTCCTGGAGCATCTCGAACTCGTCGGCGAGCTGGGCGGTGAGCTCCAGGCGGATGCCGTTGGGGTCGAAGAAATAAATGCTCTTGAAGATGTGGTGGTCGGTCACGCCCAGCACCTCGACGCCGCTGGCTTCCAGCCGGGCCTTGGTGTTCTCCAGCTCCTGCACCGTGTCCACACGGAAGCTGATGTGGTTCACCCACTTGGGCGTGTTCGGGCTGGGCAGCGCGGCTTCGTCGTCACCGAGGTCGAAGAAGGCGATGAACGAGCCATCCTGCAGGCGGAAGAAGAAGTGGGTGTACGGGCAGTATTCGCCGGTGCTGGGCACCACGTCGCTCTGGATGATGTGATACAGCGGCAGGCCCAGAATGTCTTCGTAGAAACGCCGCGTTTCCTCGGCATCCTTGGCCCGGTAGGCGTAGTGGTGCAGTTGCTGGATGGGTGCCGGCGGTGGCAGGGTGGCGGGGGTGGGCATGTCGGTCTCCTGTGTGGGCGAAAGCTGGCCTAGCGATTCACCATTATGCAACGCATTTCTCTTATCGTAATTCAATGGGCCTGCGGCGCACTCCGGTTTGTCGAGGCAGCGCGCGCGAGGTATGTTCTCGGACGCAATTGGAGTGTTGTCAACCATGTCATTGATTCGAAGTGCCCATGCCGCAGCCCCTGGAACGCCAGCGGCATCGGCCCCCCGAGCGCCGGCCTACGCCCCGCTTTCCCAAGGACGCCTGTGGCTCAACCTCAGCTTTGCGGCCGATTGGGGGCGCGACAACGCCTTTCTGGACGTGATGCGCTGCGCGCGGGATTGGCGGGCGCAGACGGCCTCGGCCTGGAGCGACGCGGCCGCGCTCAAGCGCATGCTGGCGAACGTGGACGCCGATGGGTACCCCACCTCATTGCCCGCCGGCACCTCGGCGGGCACCTTGGTGCTGACCGAGCAAGCGCCCGAGACCGCGCCGTTGATTGGTGGGAGGTATCGACTCGAATGGCAGGGCTCGGGCACGGTGGTGGTGGCCGGCGGGCAGGCCCAGACGCGCGGCGCCAACTGGATCGAGTTTGACTACACGCCCACCGGCAACAACATGGTGGATATTCAGATTACGGCAACCACGGCCGGTAACCACGTTCGCGGCATGCGCTGCTACATGACGGCGCACGCCAAGCTGGTGGCCGAGGGCAAACGGGTACACCCCGCCTTCGCCGCGGTGTGGGGTGGGGTGAAGCTGCTGCGCTTCATGGACCCCATGAGCGCCAACACAGCGGCGTACATCCACTGGAACGAGGCACCCACGCTCACCTCCATCGGCCGCGGCCCGGCGCTGGCCGAACTCGTGGACATGTGCAACGAGCTCGGCTGCGACGGCTGGTTCACCCTGCCGTACCAGGCCAACGCCGACTACGTGACGCAGGCCGCCACCTTGGTGCGCGACCGGCTCAACCCGGCGCTCAAGGCGTATGTGGAGTACTCCAATGAGTGGTGGAATTTCGGCTACGGCTTCAACACCTCCGCCTACCTTGAAGCCCTGCGCAAGACCAAGCGCTACAACTGGGCGGAGCAAGCCGGTGGGCGCAGCACGGAAACCATGCTGGCGTGGTCGGCTGTGTTTGCGGGGCAAATGCACCGCACGGTGCGCGTGGCAGGCCTTCACACCGGGTGGCAGGGCCTGGAGCACAGCTTCCTGCATGCGCCCGGCTGGGTGGCCGAGGTGCCGGGTCGCGTCGTGCCCCATACCGTGCACGACGCGATTGCAATCACCGGCTATTTCTACGTGCCTGGAGAAAAATGGCCCGAGGTGATGAAGGCCGCCGCGTCCAGCTACGAGGCTGGGCGCGCGCTGGTGGTGGACAAGCTCAACGAGAACATCGGCCAGCTGATCAAGTCGACATTTCCATACTTCCGCGGCGTGGCCAATGGCCTGCGCAAGAAGCTGGTGATGTACGAAGGGGGCACCCACCTGCAGGCCCCGGGCGATCTGTCGAACATGGCCCTGGCCAACCGGCTGGTCAACGACGTGAACAACGGCGCACTGATGTACCCGATGTACGCCCGCGTGATGACGGCGTGGGACAAGGTCGGCGACGGCGGCTTCAACCAGTATTCGTCGGTCACGAGGCAGGCAGATTCCGGCACGTTCGGCGCGCAGTTTCACCTGCGCGACGTGAGCCAGTCGCGCTTTCGCGCCTGTCAGGACTACAACCAGCGCAAGCTCGTGGTCTCGGGCGTGGACGGCATCCCGGTGGGTGGCAAGACGGTGCACGCCTACGCGTATCTCAACAGCCTGCACAACCACGCGCACCCCACCTCGGCGCAGAACGCCAGCACGCGCGTGTCCAACTGGGTCGCCCGCATGGCAGCGCGCGCGCCGGGCGGCGGCAACACGTACACCGTGGGAGCGCAGTTCGGTCACTTCGCGCAGTGGACCGTGCCGCCCGCGGCCGGCCAGATGTTCGAAGAGGTGACCACGCCGCACCTGGACCCGTGGGCGCCAGGTTGGGAGGGCGCCTCGAAGATCGATGTGGTGGAGATCGTGCCCGACAACTTCGATGCGCCCCGCTTCGATCCAGCGGTCTGCACGCGCACGGGGTCGTCTTGCGAAGGCCGATTGCTGCAACTGATCGACGCGTGGGAAACCCATGCGCCGAACCCGGACCGCCGCTATGCCGTCTTTGCTGGCTGGCCCGCCTTGCGTCCGGAAAGCGGCGACGGCAGCGGCGCCATCTCGCCGGCCATGTGTTCGGCTTGGGTTTCTGACGGCCTGGGCGCCTACCAGCAGTGGATGGAGCTGCTGGTAAGCCGCCTGCAGACCGCACGCCCCGGGCTCGACATCCGTCTGCACGCGATCAGCAAGGCTTCACTGTTGGCCTACCGCGACACGGTGGTGGGCACATTGCCGCCCGATGAGCTGTTCGAGGAGCTCGCCCCCCACGGCCGGCCATCGATGTACTTCATTGCCGCCGTGGCCGACTACATCGAGTTGTTCGACGAAAAGCCGCCAGCCGATTTCGCCTTCGACCCCGCCTGGGGGGTGTCTCCCGTCATTGCGGAGCACTACCCCTTGATCGTCGACCACATCTGGCGCGCGCTGCGCGCGTGAGCGTGAGCGTTGCGGGGGGATGCCGATAGGCTGCGGCAATTCGGTGGATAGCTCAGAACTATTAGACGCGTCCAGCCGGCAGGCGTAACTTGCGCGAGGCCTGCCAGGTTCGGAGCCTGCTGTCCGGGCCGCCAGGGCGCTTCTTCCACCCCCACCAGGAGACACGCATGCCCGCACTGAAAGGCTCGAAGACCGAGCAATGCCTCAAGGACGCCTTCGCTGGCGAGTCGCAAGCCAACCGGCGCTACCTGTACTTCGCGAACAAGGCCGATGTGGAAGGCCAGAACGACGTGGCGGCGCTGTTTCGCTCCACGGCCGAAGGCGAAACAGGCCACGCGCATGGCCACCTGGAGTTCCTCGAGCAATCCGGCGACCCGGCCACGGGCCTGCCCATTGGCTCCACGCGCAACAACCTGGCCTCGGCTGTGGCGGGTGAAACCCACGAGTACACCGACATGTACCCGGGCATGGCCAAGACCGCGCGGGAAGAAGGATTTGACGAGGTCGCCGACTGGTTCGAGACCTTGGCCAAGGCCGAGCGCTCGCACGCCAACCGTTACCAGAAGGCCCTGAACGAGTTGCAGGACTGAGCCCGCGGCGAGGGCTCATGGCCACCGAAGGCAACCTGCAGGCGCCCACGCGCCATGCGCTCGACTGGAAGAACCCGGACTTCCACGACGAAGCGAAATGCTTCGAAGAACTCGAGCGCATTTTCGACATCTGCCACGGCTGCCGGCGCTGTGTGAGTCTGTGCGGCGCGTTTCCCACGCTCTTCGATCTGGTGGACGAGAGCGCGTCGATGGAGGTCGATGGCGTGAACAAGGCCGACTACTGGAAGGTGGTCGACCAGTGCTACATGTGCGACCTCTGCTACATGACCAAGTGCCCTTACACCCCGCCGCATGAGTGGAACCTGGACTTCCCCCACACCATGCTGCGGGCCAAGGCCATCAAGTTCAAGAAAGGCGAGGTGGGACTGGCCGAGCGATTCCTGGCGTCGACCGATGTGCATGGCCAGTTCGCGGGCATTCCGGTGGTGGTGCAGGCGGTGAATGCCGTGAACAAGACCCGGGCGGCGCGTGGGCTGCTCGAGCGTGTGGCCGGTGTGGACCAGAACGCCTGGCTGCCCGAGCTGGCGACGAAACGGTTTCAATCGGCGGCGCCGCAGGCAGCTTCGTCACAGGTGATCGACGGCGAGCGCACGCCGGGCAAGGTGGCCATCTTCTCGACCTGCTACATCAACTACCACGAACCCGGCATCGGCCTGGACCTGCTCAAGATCCTCGACCACAACGGCATTCCGTACACCCTCGTCGAGAAGGCGTCGTGTTGTGGCATGCCCCAGCTGGAGCTGGGCGATCTGGAGTCGGTGCAGAAGAGCCAGCAGGCGAACATCCCGGTGTTGGCCAAATACGCGAGAGAGGGTTACGCCATTCTGGCGGCGGTGCCCAGCTGCGCACTGATGTTCAAGCAGGAGATCCCGCTCATGTTTCCGGATGACGCGGACACGCAGCTCGTCAAGGCGCATGTGTGGGACCCGTTTGAGTACTTCATGGCGCGCAAGCGCGATGGCCTGCTCAAGACCGAATTCCCGCAGAAACTGGGCCATGTGAGCTACCAGATTCCGTGCCACGGCCGCGTGCAGAACATCGGCCGCAAGACCGAGGAAATGCTCAAGCTCATTCCCGAGACCACGGTCAACACCATCGAGCGTTGTTCCGGGCACGCGGGTACCTTCGGCGTGAAGAAGGCCAGCCATGCGCAGGCGATGAAGATCGGCAAGCCGGTCTTCAAGGCCATGGCCACGATGAAGGACGGCAGCCTCCCCGACTACATCAGCTCGGACTGCCCGCTGGGCGGCCATCACATTGCGCAGGGCTTTGAAGTCAATGGACTGGGCACACCCGAGCTGCAGCACCCGCTGAGCCTGGTGGCGCTGGCCTACGGCCTGAAGTAAGGAGACACCATGCAACTGACGGGTCGCATCACAGCGGACAACCTCATGACCCTGGAGGCCTACACCAAGTGGCGAAAGGTGCACCAGCCCGAAGTGATCGCGCACCGGCGCTTGCGCAGCGCGGTGCTGGGCGAACACCTGCATGTGCAGTTCGAGAGCGAGACCACCATCCGCTACCAGATCCAGGAGATGCTGCGCATCGAAAAGGTGTTTGAGGAAGAGGGCATCCAGCAAGAGATCGACGCTTACGCCCCGCTCGTGCCCGACGGCACGAACTGGAAGGCCACGGTGCTGATCGAGTACACCGACGTGAACGAGCGCAAACGCGAGCTCGCACGCCTGATCGGTGTGGAAGACCGCCTGTTCGTGGAGGTCGAAGGCCATGCGCGGGTGTATGCGATTGCCGACGAAGACCTGGACCGCGAGAACAACGAAAAGACCTCGGCCGTGCACTTCGTGCGCTTTGAATTCACGGCCCCGATGCGCGCGGCGATACAGGCCGGTGCCGGTGTGAAGCTGGGCTGCGACCACACCCACTACCCAGCGCACGGACAGCTGTCGGCCGAAACCCTGGCGAGTCTGGCCGGTGACCTGAAGTAACGCGCATCGATGGTGATAATCAAGGCTTCCTGCGGGAAGCCTTGTTCATTTCCGCACCTGCTGTTTCGCCGGTTCACACCCGCACCTCACCCAACATGCTGTTTCTGATTTCGCCCGCCAAGGCCCTGGACTACGACACGCCGCCCCACGTCACCACGCACACCCAGCCGCTGTTCGTGAAACAGGCGGCCGAGCTCATCGATGTGCTGCGCGAGAAAACGCCTTTGCAGATCAGCGAACTCATGAGCCTGTCGGATGCGCTCTCGGGCCTCAACGTGGCGCGCTACCAGGCGTGGGCCCGCAAGTTCACCGCCAAAAACGCCAAGCAGGCGGTGCTGGCCTTTGATGGCGATGTGTACGGTGGCCTGGACGCCAAGACCCTGCCCGAGGAAGACCTGGAATGGCTGCAGCAGCACCTGTGCATCCTCAGTGGTCTTTATGGTGTGCTGCGCCCGCTCGACTGGATGCAGCCCTACCGGCTCGAAATGGGCACACGCCTGAAAACGCCCAAGGGCAAAAACCTCTATGAGTTCTGGGGCAGCGAGGTGGCTGAATACCTGAACCAGCGCGCCCAGGCCGATATGAGCCCTGTGGTGATCAACCTGGCGAGCGAGGAGTACTTCAAGGTGGTCGACCGCAAGGCGCTGCGCCCGCGTGTGGTCACCTGCGCCTTTGAAGAGCGCAAGGCCGATGGCTACAAGGTCATCAGCTTCATGGCCAAGCGCGCCCGCGGCCTCATGGTCCGCTACGCCGTGGCGCACCGCGTCACCACGCCCGAGCAGCTCAAGGGCTTTGACCTTGAGGGCTATCGATTCGTGCCCGCCGTGTCCTCGCCCGACCGGCTGGTGTTCCGCCGCGAACAGAAGGCCTGAGGCCTCGACACACCACCATGAGCCAGACCATCACCCCCGAACTGCGCCGCTGGATCATTGACCAGGCCACCGCCGGCTTCACGCCCGAGGCGGTGCTGGCCTCCATGGTGTCGTCTGGCTGGCAGGAGTCGGTGGCGCTGCTGGCGCTGGAAACCACGCTGCGCGAGCACCTGCGCACGCAGGCTGCGGCCAAGCCCGTGGAAGCGGTGGCGGCTGCGTCGGCCAGCGAAACCGTGCCCGTGCCCGACTTCGACCTGAGCCAGTCACCGCGCCAGATCGATGCCGGGGACCGCATGGTCGACGTGATCGCCACGCTGAGCCACCCCCGCGTGGTGGTGCTGGGCAACCTGCTCAGCGCCGAAGAATGCGATGCCCTGATCGAGTCTGCGCGGCCGCACCTGGCGCGCTCGCTCACGGTGGAAACCAAAACTGGCGGCGAAGAGCTCAACCCCGACCGCACCAGCAGCGGCATGTTCTTCACGCGCGGTCAGACGCCCGAGGTGGCGCGAGTGGAAGCGCGCATTGCGCGGCTGCTGAACTGGCCGCTGGAGAACGGCGAAGGCTTCCAGGTGCTGAACTACAAGCCCGGGGCCGAGTACAAGCCGCATTACGACTACTTCGACCCGAACGAGCCCGGCACGCCCACCATCCTGCGCCGGGGCGGCCAACGCGTGGCCACGCTGGTGATGTACCTCAACGAACCCACGCGCGGCGGCGGCACCACCTTCCCGGATGTCGGCTTTGAAGTGGCACCGGTGCGCGGCAACGCGGTGTTCTTCAGCTACGACCGCGCCCACCCCGCCACGCGCACGCTGCATGGCGGTGCGCCCGTGATCGAAGGTGAGAAATGGGTGGCCACCAAGTGGCTGCGCGAGCGCGAGTTCAACTGACGACCCCCACCACGCCACCATGAGCCCCAACACCCCCGAACAATCCCAGCTGGGCCGTGCCTCGGCCTACATCGACCAGTACGACGCCGCGCTGCTCTACCCGCTGCCGCGCGAAGGCAAGCGCCGTGAAATCGGCATCACCGGCAGCGTGCCGTTTCTCGGTGCCGATCTCTGGACGGCCTTCGAGCTGAGCTGGCTCAACCCCAAGGGCAAGCCGCAGGTGGCGCTCGCGCACATCACCATTCCTTGCGAAAGCACGCACATCGTCGAGAGCAAGTCGTTCAAGCTCTACCTCAACAGTTTCAACAACACGGCATTTGCCAGCGCCGATGCGGTGCGCGACCGCATCCGCGCCGACGTGAGCGCGGCCATCTGGTTCGGTGGCCCGATGCAGGCGAGCGCGGGCGTGAAGCTGCTGCTGCCCGAGCAGTTCGACCGCGAGCCGGTGCACGAGCTCAGCGGTTTGTCCATCGACCGCCTTGACGTGGAGTGCAGCCAGTACCACCCCGCGCCCGAACTGCTCACCGCCGCGCTGCACGAGCAACCCGTGACGGAAACGCTGGTGAGCCACCTGCTCAAGAGCAACTGCCTGGTGACCGGCCAGCCGGATTGGGGCAGCGTGCAGATCAGCTACAGCGGCCCGCAGATCGATCAGGCCGGGCTGCTGCAGTACATCGTGAGTTTTCGCAACCACAACGAATTCCATGAGCAGTGCGTCGAGCGCATCTACATGGACATTTCGCAGCGCTGCAAGCCGGCCAAGCTCACGGTGTATGCGCGCTACACGCGCCGTGGCGGGCTCGACATCAACCCCTGGCGCAGCAGCCACCCGCAGTCGCCACCGGCCAACGTGCGCACGGCGCGGCAGTGATCGCCGCGCGGTTCAGAGCATCTTCTGAATCAGCGCTCCCTTGAAGAGCACCGGCCCGGTCGGGCCGCGCTCGCTGGGCACACCGCCCTTGGGTTCGAGGCTCACGGCCAGCGCCGGCACTTCGCGCACATCGCCCTCGCCCGCGGCGAGCTGCAGCAGGCGCTCCTGGGTCAGCACACCGAGCGAACGCGGACCGCCCGAAGGGGGCAAAGCCCAGAGCTGCAGCGATTTGTCGCTCGCTTCCTGGAAGCCGCCCACGCGTTGCAGCGTGAGCTTTTTGCTCTTGGGGTCGAAGGTGACCAGCATGGATGCGCTGGCCTTGTCGTCGTTCAGCACGGCCACGTACTCGATGGCGGGCGTGGCTTCCAGCTTCGCTTGCAGCTCACCGATCTGTGCGCCGAGGTTGTCGCGCAGGCCCACGGCGGTGACGACGGCCAGCACGGTGGCCAGCGCACCGGCAGCGGTGGTGCCGCGCCACAGCGCCAGGCTGCTCAGCCAGCCGCCCTGGCGCGGCGCGGGCGCAGCGGCGGCACGGGCGGCGGCCATGGCCTGTTGTTCGCCCTCGGCGCGCACCAGGTTTTCGATGCGGGTCCACACGGCGGGCGCGGGGTCGCGTGGCGCCTGCAGTTCGTTCATGCTGGCCACGCGGCTTTGCCACACGAGGGCGGCGGCGCGCACCGGGGCTTGCTCGCGCGCCATGGCTTCGAAGCGTCGGCGGGCGCCGCCGCGCAGCGTGCCCAGCGCGTGGGCAGCGGCGAGTCGGTCGAGCAGTTCGGGGTGTCGTATGAGGTTCATGTTGCGGTCTTCACGCGAAGCGCGCCATGCAGGTGCGCAGCTGGTCCAGCCCACGGCGGATCCAGGTTTTGACGGTGCCCAGCGGCAGCTTGAGCTGCTCGGCCAGTTCGCTGTGGCTCAGGTCGCGCAGGTAGGCCAGGCTGACCACCTCGCGCTGGCGGCTCTCCAGCTTGCCCAGGCACTGGTGCAGCGCCCAGGCCTGCTGGCTGGCCAGGCTCACGTCCATCGGGTTGGGCGAGGGGCCTTCCATGGTGTCGGCCATCACGTCGTCGATCTCGTCGGTGAGGTGCGCACGCTCGGCGGTGCGCCGGCGCAGGAAGTCCAGCGAGCGGCTGCGCACGATCAGGCCCAGCCAGGCCATGGGCGGGCTCAGGCTGGCGCGGTAGTCGCCGGCCGAGCGCCAGATCTGCAGGAAGGTTTCCTGCAGGACGTCCTCGGCCCACTCGTGTTTGGCCACCACGCGCAGCGCGAGGCCATAGAGCTTGGACGACACCAGGTCGTAGAGGTCTTTGAGGGCCGCTTCGTCGCGCTGCGCGATGCGGTCGATCAGGGCAATCAGGGTGTCGTCGGGTTGGTCGCTCATGGACGCATTGTGGGGCAGGGCGGCGGTCGGCGGGGTCTCGGCCGGGCGGCTCCACACCAGCACGGGGCGCGAGCCCGCCACGGCGCGCCGTGGCGTTTCGGGGGGTAGGGAAAGGCTTGAGGGCTTCATGGCCCTCTGGATACGCAGCGAAGGGCGGGCTGGATTCAGCCGCGCAGGGGCGGCTGGCGAAATCAGGCCGGGCGCTGGAAGCCTTCGAGCAGGTTCACGGCGTTGGTGCCCACTTCGTCCACGGCGTAACCGCCCTCGAAGGTGAACACGGTGGGCAGGCCGAGGCTGGCCAGCGCCTGGCCCACGCCGGCGTAGTCCGCGCTTTTCAGGGTAAAGCCCGAGATCGGGTCGCCTTCGAAGGTGTCCAGACCCATGGGCACCACCAGCGCGCTGGCGCCGAAGTCGCTCACGGCCTGGAGCGCGGTGTCCAGGGCGGCGCGCCAGGCGGCGACGCCGGTGCCGCGCGGCAGCGGCAGGTTGAGGTTGAAGCCCTCGCCCGCACCCGCGCCGCGCTCGTCTGCGTGGCCGAGGAAGAACGGGTACTCGGTCGCCGGGTCGCCGTGCACGGAGACGGTGAGCACGTCGGCGCGCTCATAAAAGATGGTTTGCGTGCCGTTGCCGTGGTGGTAGTCCACGTCGAGCACGGCCACTTTGGCGTGGCCGGCGTCGCGCAGCGCCTGCGCGGCGATGGCTGCGTTGTTGAGGAAGCAGTAGCCGCCCAGAAAGTCCGACCCGGCGTGGTGACCGGGGGGGCGCGTGAGCGCGAAGGCGCTGCGGTCGCCCTGGGCCACGGCGTGGGCGGCGGCCAGTGCGCAGGCGGCGCCACCGCGCGCGGCGGTCCAGGTGCCGGCGGTCAGCGGCGAGCCGGAGTCAAACGAAAACAGGCCCAGGCGCGCGGCGAAGTTGCGGGGCAGCACGTCGGTGCGAAACGCATGCGGGTTGCCGATGGGCCACACGGAGGGCAGGGCGTCGCGCTGGGCGTTGGCCGGGTCCATGGCGACCCAGTCGCTCCAGGCGCTGGCCAGAAAGTCCAGGTACCGGGCGCTGTGCACGCGGGCGATGGCGGCGTCCAGCGCGGCGTCGTCCACGGAAGGTGGGGCGATGTCGCCCAGCGGGCGGCGTTGCAGCTCGGTGAGCACGAAGTCCAGCCGGGCCGGCACTTCGTGGCACGGCACCATGCGGCCGCGAAACATTTCCTGCTGACCGGCGTGGCCGGCGTGGTGGGGGTTGTGAAAAGTCTTCATGGGCAGCCTCCTGGGGGAGGCCATGGTAGCGAAAGCGGGGGCTTCAGGCGGCCAGGGCAAGGCGCGCGGCCTGGGGCTTGGCCTGTGGCGCGGCGGCGCGCAGCAGGCTGAAGAGGTCTTTGGGGTCGGCCAGTGCGGGGATGAGGGGCAGCGTCTGGCCCAGGCCGAGTTCGCCGGCCGCTTGGCGCAGAAAGCGCAGGGCGGCGTAGTCTTCCAGCGCGAAGCCCACGGAGTCGAACAGCGTGACCTCCGTGGTGCGGGTGCGGCCTGGGGCATGGCCGGCCAGCACTTGCCAGAGTTCGGTCACGGCGAAGTCGGCGGGCAGGTGCTGCAGGTCGCCTTCGATGCGGGTCTGCGGTTCGTATTCCACGAACACCGAGGCGCCGCGCAGCACGTCGGGGTGCAGCTCGGTCTTGCCCGG
>CALRUK020000027.1:0-60088 GCA_943371335.1 Synechococcus sp. UW140
CGCCAAAGCAACGCCCAAAGGGCCAGAAAGGAGATCGAAAAACAGCAGACCCGATAGACTTATCCACAACCGAGTAGCCAAAGAATCCATCAACCCAGTGGCTCAATCTTCGACATGATCACTGGCTCAGTTGTGCTGATGAATCAACACTGAAGGTCCAGATCCTGCAGAAAATACGTCATCTGCCGCCGCGGGTCGTTGGGATGCCCCTTGATCGCTTCTTGGGCGCGCAGCTGTGCACTGCCCGGGCCGCCCCTGGTGAGCGTTTCCGCACGTGACTTCACTTGGTGTGCGCGACGTTTGCCGCGACCATTGCCTGATGCTTTCGCCATTTCTCTTTCTCCTGTTGTGACTTTCGTCGTGATGAGGGTTAACACCTGCGGGCGCCCAACGCACCCGCATGCCTAAACCTTCAGGCAGGCCCAAACCGCCAGATCGCTCTGGCTTTTCATCCGTCTTTTTGCTACTGGTCGCCCGGTACAAGGCCCCTGGGCATGGCACGTCAGTCTTCGGTGATTTCCGTTTTTCGTTAGCAAGCTGTCCTGCCGGCACAGGTGGAATCCCCGTGTGACCCCCATCCTTGCTGGATGAGCACCCCAACGCAGTTACGGCGTTGGGGGGGTACTGTCTTTTTCAGACAGAGCCATGTGGGCTGGCTAGACCGGGGTAGTTATTCACTACCCGGGTGAACTCACTTCACCGCCAGACTGATTTGGCGGCGTTGTCCTTTGCTGCTTGTCCAACCTGCCCCTTTTTAGGCCCTGAGGGCTCCCGGCTAACGCGCCAGGCGGGAGGTACTTGTGACAAACCACCCGCAGGTAGTCGTCAGAGCAAAGTCAAAACGTGAGTTGATCTATACGCTTGCGCGTCCACACCCGCTCCGTAGCTCAGAGCGTTGGCTGGCGGCTTCCAAGAAGGAAGACCTGATTGGCTTGCTGTGGGCAGCCCCCATTCGGGGTCGCCACTTCTGAACCGCGTCGCGGGCTCAGCAGCTGGTCGTTGTTCGACCTGTTTTGCGACGCTCCATACAGAGCACCGTCTTGGTTTGCGACTTCCGATGTGGGAAGTCGGCTTGTTGCCTTAGGACACTCATGGTGAAGCGTCGGTTAGCGGTTTTCCCTTTGTAGGGAGTGGGACATCACTGGGATGCCTAAGTACCAGAGGTACAGGTGCGCGAATAGTAGATGCTGTTTGCAGTCTTGTCTTGTGATGCGGACCAGTTGGGGACAGGTACCGCTCAACGCAGTCTGCCCGAGCCCTTGTCCACAGATGGCAAAACACTCTCCCGCAGCGTGTCATTCATGCCAAACGGCAAAAAAGTCCTTTCAGATCAGAAGCCTTCATATCACTCTGGTTGCCACCACTCCTGCAGACACCCAAAGTGGGTTGTTTGAAAGTGCCCTGTTGATATCTTGCCGTCAACACGACACTTGAACGCGCAAAACGATCCGTCGATTGAGGCAACAAGAAATGGCAGCCCTGCCCCTAGCTCCCTACATAAATGGAGCCACCTGATTGCGCGTTTCGACAGGATGGTTCACGCCGCAGTGAGGCGCGATTCTTTGGCTGACCCACACGTCGTGACCGTCCATGGTCACCCGTGGCCTCACCTTCGAAGAAACCAGCTTCAGCCCCGCGCGCGCACTGTGCGTCGAAGCCGCCACTGGCCTGCCATGGCCTCCTGCGGCCCCTACTGTGACGTTGTTGTCGGGACCCGCCTCCCACGCGAACACTTTTTGGTCGCCAGTGGCCTCGGGTGGCCCACCCTGGCCAATACAACAGCGTGGACAAGGGTCGCCTCGCAAGAGTTGCAGTTTGTGGCCTGCATTGGCCCGACTTGGCCTCCCGTGGCCAACAACTGGTCCGCATCGCTTGCAGAGGTTCGAAGGCCCCAACAGAATTCCCAGCAGCACAATTTTGTGCAGGCAAGAAACCTAGAGAGACCTATGAAACGCGACGCACATCTGATCACTGTTCCCGCACGAGCCATCGACGTGGGCTACGCCAACACCAAGTTCACCTGTGGCCACAAGGTGGCACGAGGTGTCCCGATCATCCATGCGGACCTGTTTCCGTCGATCACCGCCACCTTGCGGGGGGGCGCGACTTTCCGACATGCACCCGGCACCCTTGGGGCCGACGGATGCATCAGCGAAATCGATGGAGTGCCACACTTTGCCGGTCGTGGGGTCGAGATGCACCTCAAGGGGCTCCAGCCACGCCACGTCATGAAGGACTACTGCACCTCTCCCTCCTACCTCGCGCTCATGCAGGGGGCTATGCACTACATGCTGGTCGATGAAGGCAATCCGAAAGAGATGACGATTCAGCACCTGACCGTAGGACTCCCCCTCAACACCTTTGACGAATACGAGAACCACCTGCGCGAGCTGGTCATCGGTCGGCACGCCGTGACCAGCCCAGATATTGAAGTGGGTGCAAGGCACGTAACGGTGCTGAACGCCTCCGTCATGGTGCAACCCCTCGGAGCCCTCTACTACTACGGCCTCACAAACAAGGACTTCGAGATGAGCGGGTGGAATCTCGTGGTCGACGTGGGCGGCGGAACGATTGACTTTCTGGCGGCCTACGACAAGGTCCCCAACTACGAACGGTCGGGTGCTCATCCAGAGTCGATGCTGGCGTGCGCGTACGAAGTGGCCAAAGCGATCAATCCGGAGCTCAAGAATCAATACGGTGTGATTCAGGCGATTGACCTGGCCATCCGCGACAACCGGGAAACCGTTCGCATCGGCGGCGAGGACTACGAAATGGCCCGATACAAGGGTGCCATCAACGAGGTCCTGCGCAGGGGTTACGAGGCAATGCTAAACACGGTGGGCGCCTTGAATGACTTTGACAACATCTTGGTCTGCGGTGGTGGTGGTGCGGTGTTCTTTGAATTTCTCCGTGAACACGCACCCGGACTGCGGCGCCGCCTGAAGATGGATGGTGGCTCAACCTTCTCCAACGTGCGCGGCTTCCAAGTAGTCGCCGACTACGCTGCGAATGAAGCCTACGCGAACGGTTGATCAAAGGGAGCACACCATGGTGCAACGAAAACGATCACAGAATCCAGACGAAGCTCTGCGGGTCCGAGTCACGATTCCCCCCGATGGAGTTGGAGTCCTGGACTATCTCAAAGGGATCAGCCCTGCAGGTCTCAACATGGAGATCCTGCAGTTGGTCCACTTGGGCTACCAGTTCCGAATGGCCATGGGCCGCTGGAGCTTGCCGCCTTTCGGCCAACTGCATCCCACGCCAACTGCAGTTGAAGCGTCAGTCGCTCCCCTGAATCTATCGGTTCCCACTGGCGTACCTGAAAACATCCAAGTCAACGCTGCCGATCCCTTGGAGGAAGGAGCATCCGTTGCCAGTCCGTTCGATGCAAGCTTTAAGAGCATATTCGGGCCCGCGTACGAACGAACAAGGAACCGAAAGGCGTCGGCCTGACTTGGCCAGGAGTGGGATTAAGTGACGCAGTCGCCATCAACTCGATCAACAACAGATCGTGGTGAGGTGAATACTTCAGGGCGACTCTTCACTGCAACCCATACAAGCACGCTTGCGCCGATTCTCCTCGGCAAGCCTTGCAATTTCTCTGTTCAACCAACGGATTCCACAAATGGCCAACAGGATTCCAACAAGCATGCATACCTTGAGCAGATCTGGCGCCGACATTTGAACTCCTGGTTGAACACAATCGTTGAAAAATATTCTAGGCGTCCATGCTCAGAAAGCAAGCTAAGCGCAGCGGAAAAGCGTGCTCCTGCGAATGTCATCGCAACTTGGTTTGTTGAGCATTGGCAACGAGCCCCTAGATTTTTCATTCACCCGATGTACTCCGCTTGCCAGCGGCCTGCAGGTCGAGCTGCAGTCGACGAAACATTGACCGCGCGGCCTTGACATCAGGGCCTCTTGTGCGAACTTGGTCTGACCAATCCACACGCAAGAGGAACGAATGACTCCCACTCTCCAAGAAGCGATTCGGGCCACGGCCTGGCGCCAAACCCTCAGACAGCACTTCGACGTTGCCGCGCTGAATCGATCTATCACCGGGGCGCCCCACTGGCTCTTGAAGTCGGTGTGCGGACGCAACCTGCTCGTGCAGAAGCTGCGTCAATTGCGGCCCGGCCTGGGATTCTCGCTCTGGGCAACCCGCAGTGCATTGGATCCCCTGCTCGAGGCCATGGTCGACGAGCTTGGGCTGCGCACGATGCCGGAACCTAGCAACCTGCATGAGCAGATCTGCTTTCTGCGTTGGGCCGCTGCACGAATTCTCTCGAGGGAGCCACTGCGCTTGCTTGGCCGAGGTTCCCTCCTCACAGGAGCTCGGGCATGAACTCCACTACCTGGCTGATGCTCGGATTCTTGATTTTTGTTGTCTGGATCGCGTATCAAGGTAACAGCAGCGCGAGAGGCCGATCATCACACTCTGATGACGACGATGACGACCCCTACAAGCAGATTCAGGATCAGATGGAGGAGGACCACTTGTACCGCCTCTGGCAGGACAGCGACTACTGATTCAGCCATGACAAAACCATCACACATCAGCACAAGCCAGGTGACATCTGACTTGGTTCCTGCGAAACATGCCACCGTCCGGACCGCAGGGATGCCATGAAAGAAGAACGGCAATCACTGCTCGTGAAGTGTTTAAGCGAGATGCAACAGGGAAGCCAGACCAGGGGTGCAGGGCGCACAGCCCTTCAAACAGGCGAGAACGCGATGGATCCCGGCGTACAAACCGCAGAGGATCTGGACCAACTTGCCGTCACGGCGACCCGGCTGGCCTACCGGCACCGCCAAAAAGTCACTTTCAATGACCTCCTGGCCATTCCCGTGCTGTTCTGCGAGACGGACCATGTGGTCGTTAATAACGGCCCAGCTCTGCGGCCGCGCTCAACACATTGGGACATGGTTCAGGAGGCCCTGCAAAATTGGGCACCCGAAGGCGTACGCACAAGTGTCCTGCACCGGCTACCGTGGGTAACCGATCTTGAGCACTGGGAACCTGAGACCACCCGCTTCTTGCTGGAACACGCGCTGCCCGGAGGTGCGACGTTTCAGCATGAGCTCGCACTACCAGCACATCAACCTGCACAAAGCCCAGCATCGCGCCTTGGCTTCATCCTGCTGGTGGCAAGCAGTGAACGAGGCTGGCCAACGCGATGGCTGCGCCGTGTGCAGGAGGGCGCACGTCTCAAAGCTGTCCTGAAATTTTTGCTCGAATTCGAAGGGGCATGTGTCGCGCAAGTGGGTGCGGTGTTACCCGCATCGGAAGCACTGACACAGGGAATCTGCGACTGGTTGACGCTGGAGGTCGAGCTCTCAGGCCACAACGCCTGGGACCTTCATCTCGACCGATACGACGCGGATCGCAGGTGGATCCATCTCGCGCGAGCAGGCGAGCCAGCGTCCCAGCTTCGCGTCCCCCTCCGGTCCCATCTGATTGGTTCGACCGGCCTGTCACGAATCGCGTCCCACATGGGCCTACTAGCCCCACGCCACCCAGAGGTACGGCAGTGAAGCGCAGTCTTGAGATGTATCTGCTGGCGATTGGCATCTGTGGACTTACGCTTGGCTATGTGGCTTGGCCGGGGACTGCATGGGGAGGCGCCCTCAGCGTCGTGCTGCCTTTCATGTGCGGACTTCAGCCAACGCGGCTGCGAGCTTTGGCAATCTCCGCTGGCTATTACCTTGGCGCGCTCGGCCCGTACGCTATCGGTGAACTCCTGGTCACACAGGGCACCGATGGATGGGAAAGGCTGATGACCGCTTGCCTGGTTCTGGCTTTCTCCTCATCGGCATGGGCGCTCACTGGTGGCCACCACCCAACTGCATTTAGGCGGTTCATCACCATGCTGGGCGCGTGGTTCGTGACACTCGTCACACCAATGGGTGGATGGGGTTTGGCACATCCCGCCCTGGGTTGGCTCTTCATCGGCAAGGGGGGAATGGGCGCGCTGACCTTTGTCGCTGCTGGCGTGTTGACCTCGCTCCTGCTCACCGCCATTCGCAGAGAACGTGAGCAGCAGGCACCGGTGAGCGTCATCTCCGGGCGATCGCTCGCCTTTGCTATCTGCGCCACTGTGATTCTGGGCGGAACCTTCGATCAGACGGCTGCGCCAAGCCACTTAGGTCCTGTCGCAGCAGTGTCGGCCAATCGAACTCAGGGGGAGTTGCATAGCCCCGACGTGCAGCGTAAAAAAGCCCTGCGGCTTGAGGCGCTGCTCGGCAAGCTCGCCCTGGTCAACCAGCAGCATGATCCGATCCTGTTGGTGTTCACACCTCAGCGGGACTTCGGGGTGAATCAATTCACAGACCGGCAGGCCGTGCTACAGGAGCTTCGTGCGGCAGTGACGCGCCACAGGATCGGATTGGTCGTGAACATGGCGGCTGCGACCTTGGGACATCCGGTACCGGCTACTTCGGAGTGCATCGCCATGCTCCCGAGCACGCTGGCAAACACAGTCAAGTTCCGGAGCCCAACCTGCAACGTCGAGGTGATTGCGATGGACCCATCTGCTCCTGCTCCCGGTAGCAGGGCTAATGAGCACGGGCGACCAACACAACTTGAAGTTGCGTATCAACATTGGCCCCGCGATGACTTGAAACCCTTTCTGGAACTCTGGCATGCAAGCGCGGCAGCAACCCATCCAGCGCGGATCGTCGTTTTGAGTATTGCGGACGGCACTCCTCAGATGACTCACGCCAGCCGTTTCATGGCAAAACACGTCCTGTCGCTTGCCTGGGCCACACGCAGTGGCGTTGTCGCCGAAACCATGAGACGCGGGCCAGCGTGAAACGCGATGGACAGTTGGGGCAGGCGTGCGAGCACTGACAAGGGCCTGCGCGCAGGACTGGTCGTGATCGATTGACCAGATTCGGTCAGCACAATACATTTCTAGTCACCGTACGACAGTACGTGAAGGCACATGCCTTCCTTCAACTTGAGTTCACTGATTTTTATGAGTGAACTCCGCCCAGATCAGCGCTGTGACAAGTCTCGAATGAAAAGACTGGTCATGGTTGTCTGATTGATTCTGATCTGACCTTGACACCCGGGTCAGCGCACGCAAGTGCGTGAAGGCGAAATCCTTCAATCATCGCGAACTAGCAGCTATTCACGCGCCAGCTTCGCACCGGCCGCCTTCTGCGCAGGCCACAAAGGCATTTTCCGTTCCGCTCTTCGCAAAGCGGGCTCTTCTTTTTTTCCTTTTTCATCATTTGGGCAAGTTGTCTGTGCCCAGGCTCGGCTTTGCCTCAATGAGGCGCTTGCGTACTGCCGTGCTCTTGACAAGTGACTGACCTATGCAATCTTGATCAGAGAGAACCACACATGAAAGAAAAACCACGGCACGACTTCGACGATGAGCCCCCTCTGTACTGCATGAACCGCCAGCGTGCCATTCAAGCACTTTGCGTCAAGCCAAACTACTTCGACACGCACATCAGGCCGCGCCTGAGAACAACAAAGCAAGGCACTTCTCTCTTGTTCCTTTGCGAAGAAGTGAAGGCGATCGCATACGAAATGTTCAATGCACCCGGCACTGAGTTCCCTCGCGCCGACGACACGCAAACCAAACCTGAGAAAACGAGTGCAACACCATGGGAAAAAAATCAACCGGCATCTATCAACGTCAAAACGGTAGCTGGGTCGTCGACAAATTCGTCGAAGGCGTTCGTCTTTACCAAAGCTTTGAATCGTATGAAGACGCAGAAGCGTGGCTCACCCGGGAACTAGAAGTACTACGGCAGACGCGCGTCCATGGCGGCACCCCGCAGATCACCTTCGACCAAGCAGCTGGGCGCTACATTGAAGAGAATGTGCATCTTCCGTCAGTAGAGTCATCTGGCTATCACCTGAAGGCGGTGATGCCGTACGTTGGCGACCTTCTGCTTGAGCAAGTTCACTCCGGAACACTGCAGCCTTTCATCGATGCTCGACGCAAGGCAAAGATCTCACACAAAACGATCAATCTGAGCTTGGGAGCGGTGCGTCGAGTGCTCAATCTGGCAGCGGGCACATGGCGCGACTCCGAGTCGGGCAAGCCTTGGCTGGCCTCGGCCCCACTGATCACCATGTTGCCTTTGACAGGTTATCAGCGGTCGCCGCGACCGATCACCTGGGACGAGCAGGAGCGTTTGCTCAAGGAGTTGCCGAAACATCTTCACGACATGGCGCTGTTTATCCTGCACAGTGGCGTGCGAGATGATGTGGTTTGTAATCTCCAATGGGACTGGGAGATCCCAGTACCGGAGCTCAACATCTCTGTGTTCGAGACTCCACCAGAAAACGTCAAGGGTCGCCGCACTTCAAAGCTGGTGGTGTGCAACCGCATTTCTCAGGCGGTGATTGAGGAAGCACGAGGACATCACCCTACCCACGTTTTTGCAATGTCTTGGCGCCACCGTGAACTGGGACCAATTAAGGCAATGAACAACAGTGCGTGGCAGGCAGCACGCTCAAGAGCAGCACTGGGCGATCTGCGTGTCCACGACCTTCGACACACCGTGGGCATGCGACTGCGTGAGGCAGGAGTCAGTGAGTCGACTCGACGGGACGTGTTGTGGCACAGCAATCGCTCCGTCACCAACCACTACTCAATGGCCCAGATTCGAGAACTTCATGAAGCTCTGGAGAAGATCACACAGCCGACCAATGGCTGGAACAAGAGCCTCCAGGCGCTGAAAGCGGAGCATGCGATGCGGAAAGCTGGCAAACGGACTTGAGCCTCGGAAGCTGATGATCAATTCCCAGTCCCGCAAAAGTCCCGCAGCAAAGAAAAACGGGCTAGCTCTTTTGGAGCTAACCCGTTGATCTAGAACGATGTTCTGGTGCGGCTGGCAGGAATTGAACCCACGACCCCTTGGTTCGTAGCCAAGTACTCTATCCAACTGAGCTACAGCCGCGAAGCCTCGAATTATAGCAGAAGTTTTTTGGTAGGCCGTGTTGGACTTGAACCAACGACCAAAGGATTATGAGTGCGATTGTGGCTAATGTTGTTTTTCGCCACTCGTCGCCCTCTGTAGACAACGGACGTTAACAACCTCAACAGCCCTGCGGGTTCAAACGGCAAGACTCGGTAAACCGTGACTGGCCTCAATGAATGCTCACGGTAGCAAACGTGCGATCTATTGCTACAAAAGGCACGGGTTCCGTAGCCACCACGTAGCAAGATTTCCTGCATGCACAAAGACCAACCAACACCCAGCAACCGCCTGAACTTTACCAAGCAAGAACTCGACCGGCTGACGCTGCCGTCCGAAGGCGTGGCCTATTTCTACGACAAGGCCACCAAAGGACTCGCGATCAGCGTCGGCAAGACCGGCCGGAAGAGTTTCTTGCTGTACCGACGCATCCAAGGCAAACCGGAGCGCATCAAGATCGGGCGCTACCCGGATGTGACCATCGATCAGGCCCGTAAGACGGTCGCAGCACTGAATGCAAAGATCGCGCAGGACCTCAATCCAGCGGAGTCGATGCGCGACCGGCGCAAGGAGATAACGCTGGCCGAGTTCTTCAAGGAGTACTACAAGCGCCACTCACTCGTCCACAAGGTATCCCACAAGGAAGACATCGAGAAGTTCGAGCGACACATCGACACGGATAAGTACGGCATCAACCTTGCGGAGCTGCGGCTGTCGGACATCACGCGAGCCCAGCTGATCTCACATCACGCAAAGATGGGGAACATCCCGACGACCGCCAACCGCGTGATCGCGCTGATCAGCTCGATGTACAGCCGCGCCATCCAGTGGGGAGACTTCGACGGTAACCATCCCTGTCGGGGCATGGACAAGTTCAAGGAAAAATCCCGCTCAAGATTTGTACTCCCTGACGAAATGCCCCGCCTCATGCTGGCCATGGATCATGAGTCGAATGAACTGGTGCGTGACTTCGTGAAACTCGCCCTGTACACGGGAGCACGCCGCAGCAACGTCATGTCGATGCAATGGCCGGATGTTCACCTTGAACGCAAGGAATGGAACATCGAGAGGACCAAGAACGGCGAGCCACAGACCGTGCTGCTGACCCCCGAGGCCATCGAGGTTCTGGAACGAAGAAAGAAGGCTGCCCAAGGCAACGATTCTCTTTTCGTGTTCCCTGGTTCCGGCGAGAGTGGCCATTTGGTGGAGCCACGAGGAGCTTGGGAGCGCATGCTGGCGCGCGGCACGGCGTTGGGTTTGGTGGAGGCGTTGGCGGAGAAGGCAACGACCAAGACCTTTGACTACCAACTGGCCTTGGAAGAGGCCATCGACTTCCCGGTCCAGACCATCGAACGCTACACCCCGTTGGCAGAGAAGCACGGGCTCCACCTGAAACATTATGAAATGCGTGACCTAAAAATCCACGACCTGCGCCGCACGCTGGGCTCTTGGCTGGCCAGCAGCGGCACAAGCCTGCCAATCATCGGGAAGGTGCTGAACCACAAGACCCCGGAGGCCACCAAGGTGTACGCCCGCTTGATGGTGGCCCCGGTTCGCAACGCCATGGAAGACGCCACGGCGGCCATGCGCAGAACGGGAGAGGTTTGAAACCGCAGCACGGGGCCGATTGAATTCCGCATCATTTGAACAAAAGTAATGCGAATATCAAACTCACCCTTTATGCACCAATCTGACCACATCCTAGAACTGACCCGGCACCGGCGCGTGCTACGGGCGGCGGATCTGCGCGAGCACGGCTGAGCATCAGACAACGAAGCCGCCTGGCCATTCACACCCTCTCGGCGAACAGCCCAGAGAAATCTGAATGCCAAAAAAGACTTTCCCGTTTCGGGAAAACATAGGCAGAGCCGCCACTGTCGGTCACGCCACTGGAGGCGGGGCGAAGCGCCCCTTTGCTGATAAAACCCACCCCGACCACATGATCGCGTCCTTGGCTGGCCAGGAAGTCACTGACTTTGACGCGCAAGGCTGTTGGCGGCTGATCCCCAGTTGAATCCTGATGAGCAACTTCCATCAGTGATTCCGCCTCAAGCCCGTCGAGGCCGACCAAGAACATCCCAGCTCGCTGCCCAGACAGTTGCCTACTGGCCGAACGCGACAAGGTGTCGAACGTGTAGGTCAGCAGCGAGTCGTCATGCGTACTCTGAAGCACCAAGACGATAGCTCCACCACTCTTTCGACCCACGATCAGAGCCTGCCTGTTTGTAGTCCCTGAAATCGTATCCACTCGGTCTCTTGAGATCACGGGCTGCCCATCTTCCCCAACCTCACCAAGCAGACTAGGTTCGAATTCGTGAATTCGCAAATTCGCCCCATCCAACTGACAGTTGCTGGCGCCAGACAGCACATGGCGAACCACTGACTCCGCCAACTTCCGGCGTTCCATGAAGTTCCCTGGCATGCGCCCATCAAGGGTCAGCACAGCCGCAACACCTACTTTCAGCCCCTTTCCGAGATCATTCAACCTTGGCGCTACGAGTGCGCAAAAGTCCAAAGCTTCACGCTTGGGAATCTTGCGCCCCTTGTCGTCGGAGATTGACTTGCACTCAACTTCAAGCCCTAGTGGACCCAGACCCGGGATCACAAGGTCCATAGTGCCGCCCCCAATCACTTCGGGCCATTGAACCTCAAGGCCCCGTCGTAGGAAGTGAGTCGCGGCCGTCAGCTCCAGGCGCATCCCGCGCAAGTCATCGGGGTTCTTGAGCGCACCGTGAACACGGCGCACCAGTTGGGCTCGCTGGGGGCCGGCGGAGGTCTCAGCAATCGACAGTATCTGAGCGGCAAAGGCCATGCACGGATACAGCGGGCTGATATCCATCTGGTGCAAGGGCAACCGGCCGTACTTCTTCGTGAGTTCGGTCGCCGCCTGCAGGCCAAAAGCAAACTCATTCTCTTGGAGCAGATGCTCCCTCAGCAGCTTGTTGCCTCTGATATCAGCCTTGAGAAGGTCAACTCGCTTCTTCCAGTGCTGCGCACCGACCAAGTCACTGAACCGCTCAAAAACTGACGGGATGTCCCCGGTATATAGCTCGACTTTCAAATTCTCCTCCCTTCTTCGCAGGCCTACATTCTGCTGGTACCAGTCAAAGCAGCGAAGGAATCTTCCGCTTCTCGACTGGCCGGATGTACCGCGCCAGCACAGCATCGCTGCGGTGCCCAGTCTGCTCACGAATGAGCCAGGTGGGCAGCGATGCCATTGCCGCCGTGGTCACGTAGCCTGCGCGAAGGCTGTGGCCCGAAAACTCCTCAGGTTCACGCCCCATGGCCTTGGCGGCACGCTTCACAATCAAGGCCACTGACTGCGCCGAAAGTGGCTCCAGTGAGATCGTGCCGCCCTTCGTCACTGACCGGAACAACCAACCGGTTTCGATGCGTGCCACGTCCAGCCAAGCCCTCAGGCTCTGGATGGGGCACCGCTCGCCGCTGGCCTGCGGCAGGAACACCGAGCGCCCCTTGCCAAACTGATCGGTCTTTGAGAACCGAAGCAGCACCTCGGCATGCGTCTCATGGAAGGTCACGTCCTCCACCCGCAAGGCCACCAGCTCAGCGCGGCGGAACGCACCAGCAAAGCCGACCAGCAGCAAAGCCCTGTCACGGGCAGCCTTGGTGGGGTGTGACTTCTGCTGGTCGAGCACGGCCAGCATCTCCAGCAGAACATCGCGGGTGATCGGCTTCACCGCTCGCTGGCGGGTGCCATGCTGACGGCGGATGCCCTTCATGGTCGCCACGACCACATCGGCCCGCGTCGGCGACTTCAGCCCTTGGTCACGGTGGGCCTGTGCGATGGACACGCAGCGCCGCTCCAGCGTCGCCACTTTCATGGCCGGGGCCAACTTCGCCAAGTACTCCGCCACCACGGCCGGGGTTGCCGGTATAGCCCCGCCGTGCTGGATGAAATGGCGCACATCGCTGGCGTAGGCCCGCTTGGTGGCTTTCGAGCTGGCAGAGGCGACATAGCCAGCCACGGAGCCAGCTGGCGGCTTCTCCGCCGTTTTGGCTGCGGTGCTGGCGGTGGATTCTTCGCTCGACGCTGGCGATTTGGTGCCAGCCGATGCGCGCGGCTTTTTGGTGGTCATTTTGGTAGTGATAAGTGCGTGCTATCGCTACGAACGCAGCGACAAAAAAGCCGTGCGGCGCGAACGCGGCACGGCGGAATGGTTTAGCGGTAACTTTGGCGGCGAGTGGCCTACGGTTGCCGGGAGGTGGCATCAGCCAAGTGCTCACGGCATGACGCTGACAGCGCAAAGCAACAGCCCGCCAATTCCCCCAACTCGGCCATGAGCCAGCCCAGCGATTCAATGGCATCGCCGGAGATTTCCCCAGTGTCCATTTCGGGCGCGGCACGGACCAGCAGCAAGCCAATCGCAGATAGCCCTAGTTGGGCGACCTGCATCGTGTCTTGGGCGTGCTCTGCCAGCGCGGACAAATCGGCAGGGTTTGAGGCGCTGTAGTCCACCTCACCGGAAGACGAAATGGTCAGCTTCGGCAATACGGCCAGCAAGTCCCGCATGGGCCGGTGGCGCGGCATCGCGGCCATGTTCAATAGCAGGACGGCAGCAACACCGTCGTGACCTCACGGTTCCACTCCGTGATGATCCAGACAACGGCCGGTGCCTCCACCGTCCCAAGGTTGAACGACGTCAACACACGCGCATCCTTGTCAAAGACCGCCCGCCAGTTGGCCGCACAGTCGTCGGGGTCCATTTCGTTCCAGCGTTGCCCGGTCTGGTGCCAGTTCAGCAGTTGAGTGATCGAAGCCCCATATTGGCCGATGAGGCGCAAAGCCGGCGGGGTGGCAACCACGGCTCCCAAATCAAACAATGCTGGGGCCTCCATGGCTATGGGATTGTTGGTGGTGCTGGTGTCCAGATCGGGTTCTACGTCGGGCAATTGCTCAGTCATGTCGGGCTCCAAAAAGTTGAGGTGATGCCCACACGCACGCCAGAAACGACAAAAGGCCACGACGTGAGCCGTGGCCTTTTGGTATTCAGTGGGGGTTTCTGACCGCGTATTGGGCGGTGCGGCTTGCTGTCACAAAGTGCGACGCACTTGCCGTAGCTATACGGTACTCAAGGCCCTGCGCCGCTGTCCAGCGCGGTATGACTTTGCACCAGAGGCGCAATCAGATCACCACTCCTTGAGCACCTCCTCGTCAGACAAAACGGCCAAGGGTTTGGCCTCAGCTTCTCCCGCCGTCGCATAGCCAGGATGAACGTCAGTCTGCTTCACGGGCCGGATGACGATGTCGCCGCTGTCCATGAGCTTGATGTAGAGGTAGTCGCCATTTCGGAGCCCCGCACGCTCCGCGACATAGCTTGGCAGGCGAACGCCGAGCGAATTACCCCATTTCGACAGCTTGCTTGGCATGGTGTTGTCCTCACTGCATTGATACACATTGACGATCACCAAATTGCCGCTTGGAGGCTTCTGTAGCCCCGCATCCATGGTCGAGGACTGTCCTGTAAAGGCCGCACGCCAGATGGCAAACAACCCTTGAAAGGACTTTCCCCATGAACGCAATCCAACTGCAACGCAACCTCAAACGCGCCACGATCTTTGTCACCAAGATCCGGTACAACCCCAACGACACGATCTTTGACCTGCACTGCGGGGCACAGGTAACTGTCTACCACTCCACCGGTGTTGTGGTGGTTCGCGGCAAGATCAAGAGCTACTACCAATGGGACGCAGTCGCGGCCCTTGAGCAGATCTTGCCGTACAACACGCGCTGGAATCACACCTACGAGTAACGACAAGGGGGTGCGGCAAACCCACCGCACCTCATCCTCATGTACACCGGGTAGCCGTCAGGCCCTTTGACCAAGAATCTCGACGTAGCCGATCAACTCCGCCGAATAGCTGCCGTCCCCGGTGGCTGCGCCCTTGTGTTTCAGCTCCCGCTGCAACGTGGGCTCGACGGCGCGCGCGAACATATCCAACCGCTGCTCTGCCGAAAACTTCGGCAAGGTCACCGGTGCCTGCAAGTAGCTCTCGCACTTGCGTTCAATGGCAGGCGCGCGCGTACCGTCCTCCTTGACGGCGATGGGCTGCACAACGAGGCGCCGGTCGCCACTATTGCCGGATGTCTCAACCATCCATATGGACAGCAGCACAGGTTCATCGACATCGGCCAACACCGCCAAACCCACATCTTCGGGCGGCACGCTGCGCCAGCGCCCAAGCTCCTCCTGCACCAACGGGTGATCCAAACCCATCAGCTCAAGGGAATCGCTGCCGGTAGCCGTCTCGCGGTTCAAGGTGAACCGCGCACGGCAAGCGCCATCGACGCTCACCAAGTCATAGGTTTCGTCGTCCACCTTGACCAGCCGCTGCTGCCGGTCCGCCACCGCCGCAGACATGAACCGCACCAGACGATCCAGGCTCGACGACACGTCCGAGAAGGGCTTGTAGTCATCAAGACTGAATCCTTCGAGGTCTTGGAACAGGTCAAACACCACCTGCCGCGCCTCACGGGAGTTGGAAAGCGCCGCCTCCAGCTCAACTTGCGTCCGCTTCAGTTCGGGGTCCGACAGCGCCTCTTGATACAGCCGGTCATAGTTCAACCGCTCCGACAGCTGCCCCAGGATCTGCGCGCGCAGGTCTTCGGCAACGTTGCCCTGGTCATCGACCTTGCCGACCGTGCGAGCAATCTCGGTTAGCTTTTCATCCAGCAGCATGAAGATGCGGCCTTCAATGGTGTCTGACAACACTAGGTTGTAGACCTGCGCGGTGTGGTTCTGCCCATAGCGGTGGATACGGCCAATGCGCTGTTCCACATCCATCGGGTTCCAGGGCAGATCGAAGTTGAACAAAATGTGAGCAAACTGGAGGTTGATGCCCTCTCGCCCAGCCGCCGTGCACACCAAGACGCGCGGGCCATCCTTCTGCCGGAAGCGCCGCTCTGCCGCCACCTTGGCGCCATGGTCACCGCCGCGTAGCACCGCCACACCCTGACCTGGGAAAGTCTGGTCAATCTCGCGGGCGATCAAGTCCACCGTACCGAGGTAGGTGGCGAACACTACGATCTTCTCGCTCGGGTCTTGCCGCCACAAGGTGCCCAAACCATCCAACAGCTTCTGCGCTTTCGTCTCACGCTGCTGCGGGAATATCTTGAGCAGATCACCGATGCGCAACCGCTCTTCGGGCAAGTGCAATTCAACGACCGCAGAGGCGGCTTCTTCGGCATGTGCCGCTGAATATTCGCTGCCATAAGGGTCCGACGCCAGCTCAAGCGCCTCCTCGTCCAGCTTCTTGACCAGCCGGTACTTCAGGTCCGCGATGACTCGGTCAACCTCACTGCGGCCAATCGGGTCGCGCGCCAAGCCGAACTCGTCGTGGATCAGCTCTCTGGCCTCGTCGGTCAGCCTCTCCCGGCCTTCGATATCCAGGTCTTTGTCACGCAGCAGGGCCTCGTGCAAGGTCAGCATCAGCAGTCTGCGCTTCAACGTGCGCTTGACGGCCGCAAAGCTCGATGCAGCAATCTTCTGGAAGATTGCCATCAGGAATCCAAGCGCCTGTCCTTTGCTGCCCTGGCGCCGCGCCAAGTTGAAACCGTCCTCCAGGTACTCGCGCAGCTTCTCGTAGAACAGCCGCTCCTCCGCACACATCAGGAAGGATTCGGTGTGAACCCACCGCCGCGCGAACAACGGTGAGCCGTCGGGCTGGCATGCGTCCGCCTTGGTGCGGCGGAACATCACCGTATTCAAGCGGTGCCGGTTTTCCAGCATCTCTTCCGGGCTGCCGAACAGCGTCGGGTTAAGTAACTGTGCCAGCATCCAGAACTGGAAGTGATTGCCTTGGTGCGGTGTAGCCGACAGCAGCATCAGGTCACGAGAATGGTCCTTCAGCGCCTCGGCCAGCTTGTAGTTCTCGGTCTTCCTGACCTTGCCGCCGTTACGGTAAGCCGTCAGGTGGTGCGCTTCGTCGAACACCACCAAGTCCCAGCGCGGTGCGTCGAGCAGGCGTTTGATACGCGCAGGACGCTTCAGGGTGTCAATGCTGGCGATCAGGCGGTCATGCTTGGCAAACGCATTGGTCTTGCGGTCGGTGATGTCACCCTCAGAGCCAAACACCTCGAAGTCGAGGTTGAACACCTCGTTCAGTTCGCGGTGCCAGTTGTGCACCAGCCCGGCAGGCACGACCATCAAAGCGCGGTTCAGCTCGCCTCGGCTGGCCAGCTCGCGCAGGATCAGCGCGGTTTCAATGGTCTTGCCCAGGCCCACCTCATCGGCGATGAGAAAGCGCCGGGGTGAAGCGGTGGCAATCCGATGGGTCAACACCACCTGATGCGGCAGCAGGTCAATCTTGGCGGAGGTCAGCGCAGACGCGCTCTCCATGACCGGCAACGCATTCGCCTCGTAGGACAGCCAAGCCTTGCGCGCGCGATCCTCGCCGCCATCGACAGCCCGCAAGATGCGCTCTGTACGCGACAGCTGGCGCCGCACCGCCGCGACAGGAACGCGGCGCTCGCCAATGCTGAAGAACGCCCGCAGGTATCCGTCGCGAGCCGGGTCAAGAACGACACCAGAACCAAACTCGTGATGGCTGATGCGCTCGCCGGGTTGAAACAGAAGCTCCTTATCCACGCGCGGACCTCAGGTGATCCGCAGGTGGAAAAGACCCGCGGCCTTTGCCCCTTCGCGCAGCAAGATTTCCTGCGGGTACTCGTTGGCCTCACCCCAAAGGATGCGGCCAAAAGCCAGCAAGCTCTCACTGTGGGGCGCAGCACAGCGCCACTCGATGGAGTCGGTGGCCGGGTTGAGCTTGATGCGACCTTGGCCTGCCGGCAACCAGAAAATCAGCGCCGCCTCGCCCTCGTAATAGGCTTGGAAAGAGAGGATGGCATCCTTGATGGCATCGCCCAACCAGGCTTCCGCGTCTTCCGGCGTCAGCAGGTCAAGACTAGCCTCCAGCCCGGCCACCACTACCGTGTTGTTATCGTTGCTCGGCAGGTCGTCAGGCCAATTGCCAACCGCCTGCAAGAACTGCCGCAGGCTCCAGACTTGCCCAGCCTCACAGACTTGGTTGCGCGCCTCTTCGTCCCACACCCAACTGGTGCCGCGCCGCTGCCAGACGGTGTCGAGGGTTTGCTTCATGCTGCTTTCCTTTCCTCGCGCATCGACCGGGCATCGGTTGCAAAGTGATCGGGAGAGTCTGAGGCCGCTGACTGCAATGCCTCGCAGTACACCGTTGCAAGGGCATTTCCGATCCGCCGCAGATCGCGTTCAGACAGGACCAGCGATCGTTCATGGTCACCTCGCGCCGTCGCACGAATCTCAAAGCCGACCAAACTGCCGCCCAGGTTTGCAGGCGTGACTTGACGCGCATCCCCATGGCAGGTTGCGTCTCGCAGCCACTTCAGAAAGTCGAACGCCGAAAAGTCCTTGAAGGCCCCATGCTCTGCGCCCTGCCCGGCATGCCCCTGAGTCTTGAGCCCCCACGGCAAGGTCTCGACATGCTGCTGTTCGAGACTCTTCCGCGCTGCGATGGCTGCGCGATCTTCGGCAGAGCTGGCGCGATTGTCAGGCGTCCGAACTCGTTGCATGACCCAAGCCAGGATCGCCACACAAAGCCCGTAGGCCTGGGTCACGTTGTACTCGGCATGGGGAGGCTCATTCAGCAAGGAGCGCAGACGGTCCACTACAGCCCATTCCGCATGGGGCTTCGTAATCTCCGTCATACCTCGTACTCCTCGAACAACGAGGTCTGCTGCGGCATGGCCGTTTGCGTCGCGGCCCAGGCGTTGTAAATGGACACCGCACGCGAGGCCGCGTTTCGGTTCGCCTGATCGGGACCGTGCCGATGCAGCCACTCCAACAAGGGCTTCAGGGCCACATGCGGCTTGAAGTTCTCGTTCTTCAATGTGTCGGCAGCGTTGATGCCGCTGCCATCAAAGCAAGCCCCAATGAGCACCAACGCCTGATCCAGATCGGAGGTGAGGCGACGCTTGTGTTTGCCGGACCACTCACGGGCAAAGTCCAGCGGATTCACGCGCGTGAACACCTTGCTCTTCTCGGTGCACCAACCGCGCTGCTCGAATTCGTCGGGCGTCGTGATGGAACCCTTCAGGAACTTCTGCAGCTGGTCGCGCTTCACCTCTATAGAGTTACCAAAGATTCTCAAGAACTGACGCGTGATCGGTTCAGCGTTAACCGGCGGCGACTCCTTACCCTTGTCCGCATCGTCGTCTATGAGCTGATTGATACCGACCAAGGCATCCCTGACAGAAATCGTTCGCCCTTCATCGACGTATACCTTCCCGTAGTGGCGAGAGAAGTATTCCAGCGCCTTACCTCGCCGAATCACCTGAATGTCTGCGGCGGGAAGGCCTTCCTTCGCATGGTTCTCCAGCATAGCTTGCAGTTGACGCACATCCCCCATAACTTCACGCCTCATACGCCCCCAGCTAACCGCCTTAGGTTCGTCAGTACGTTTGCGGCAAACATGGATTACGTCGTATTCAATCTTCTGCGATCCGAATTGCGCCTTTTCGCCTTTACTTTCGTCAGAGCGAACTGGGTACGTCGCCTCCAGATAGAAGCCTGCATCAAACAAAGACTCCAATACAGCAACCCAAGGCTCATCCTCACTGTGGTGAAAGGTAAATGCCAACAGTCCAGCAGGCTTAAGAATTCGGTGGGCCTCCTTCCAGCACTGAGTCAACAGTCGCTGATAAAAGGCATCCGCCTCCTCAGGCTCCCTTGAAATATTCGTGACAGCCTCAAGAGACTTATGAGTGAGTCTCCCTTCGAACTTTTCCGGATAGATCTCAGACAAAGCACATCGGAGCCAGACGTAAAAGAAGTCCGAAAGTTCTGCGTACTGAATGTTATCCCCGAATGGGGGGTCCGTTATAACCAGATCGAACTGACCATTCGTGAATTGAATAAGGTCAGTTGACGAGCCATTGGATATAGCAACATCATGTGCAACCTGATCCCCAATTGGCACCTTTACCGATTTTCCAGAACCGGAGCCTGGCGCAATACCGTGCTTCTCTTGAAGCTGTTGCAGACTTGCCAGCTCCCATGGATGTTCCTTCCATTGCAGAGCGTCTAGCAAACCGCCCACAGCGGAGCGCCAGCTCCCATCACCCACGGGGCCAAAAACGCTCGGTTCAGCAGACGTGTTCTTCGTATTGAAGTTTGAGTTGCTCAAAGCAGCGGAGATCTGACTGTTTTGGGTGTGCCAAATGCTCAGCATTGTGTTGCAACGCAAGAATTGCTGGAACGCCCCCAACAGGAACTCTCTGACGGATAGGTCATGGTTCCCAGAGGTCATGATCGACTTCAAGAGCAAGGAACTCACAAGCAATTGGCGCGGATTAAAAAGTGTCCACCAGTGCGTATACCCATGCCCATTCGGGAGTACGTCTTTGACCGTCGTTGTCACTCCTTCAGGGATTTCTGTTGTTGGCCAAAACCCCTTAAGGTCGGCGTCCTTTCGGCGATCCCATTCAGCAGCTGCCGCAGCCATTTGCCGTGCTTGTTGCGGACCAAAAGCGGCGAAGAACCGCTCACCAGAGGACGACCCACCAGAGCCAGTCGGCATGAAGCACTGAGTTGCATAAGGCGCGACTGGGGCAGCCTTCTTTGAAACTCTTACCGAGTCCAGCAGGTCTTGCAAAGTACCGCACTTTCCACAAGCGAATTTCGCCTTCTTTGGCATCGTGCCACCGGACTTTCCTGTGGCGAATGTCACCCCTGTTTCGGGACACTTAACTTCCTCGGGCAGCGCTCCACGCACTTCAACTAATCGAATGTTTGTTGCTCTATCAGACAGCCACCTTCCAGTCGAATTTGAGTCATCTTGAGGTGCCCCACCGAGAAGATTGCCTATCGAATCCTTATCAGCGGCCCCGGCCAGCCAGTGCGGGTGCACGAGGACTGTCAATTCGACGTTCTTCTTCTCAGCCTTCCCCAGCTTAAGAAGTTCAGTATGCTGGCATCTTGGACAGACTACGCCGTGCTTCGCACTCAAAGGAGAAAAGGCGGGCTCACTGGCCGCCACGACGAACGATGCTTTTGGAGCGAGGCGTGCCTCACCATCTTCGGAGTGAAATTCACATCCGCAACTGCCACAAGTGTGATGCCAATACTTGATGCTCAACGTCTTGAGCGCCACGATTGGCGTGGTCATTATTGGAGTTCTATGACCACATCCCGTCACTTGGCAAGGACCATGCTTTGCCCAAAAAGTAAAGATCGTCTCCGCACCGGAATAGATGTATTCCCGTCGCTCATCGACTGATAAAGACAGCGGGTCGAAGGTGGTTGGCATAGCTTGCCCGTTCGATCTTTTTGTCCAAATCCCCTTTTCGCCGTTTGGCCCATCACTGTAGTAATAGGGCATGATCTGAGGCCGAACATCGGCCTCAACGTCAGCAATCAAGCGTTCAAGTTGCTCGCGATTAACATCTGCCAACTCTTGTTTGACTACAAACCACGCGACTGGATTCAGGTCGTTCCCAACCATCTTCATACCAAGGCGCGCCCCTTCAACCAAAGTGGTCCCACCACCCATAAAGATGTCAGCGACCTTCAAGTGCTTAAATGGCCCCTTCTTTTGGAAGTTGCCATAGTAGTTATCCCAGACCAGCTTCGACGCATGTGCATGGTCATTTGGCGCCTTCGTCGCCGCTGCAATCAGCATTGATCTAAATACACTGGACTGTCGCCGCGCCCACCACTTGGACATTTGATAAATCGGCTTCTTCAGAGCGCCAGACGAGGCTTCGAGCCCAGCGATGGCATTGATCTGCACCAATGGAAAATCCACTTCCAAACAGGTCTTGGGCCTAGCTGGATCATCGAAGTCGACTGTCTCTAAAGAGGCCGCCTTGCCAGCGCCTACGGCCTTTTGGACTTCCTGAGCCAACTGTTCCTTTTTGGTTGCCATATTGCCCGTTCCTTACTTGGTGAGTTCTACGAAGGGCGACAGCACCTCCAGCAGCGAAAGGCCGCCATGGGTCAGCGTTGGGTAGCCTCCTTGGCTCTTCCACTTCCGGCGCCCCAACGCCAGCAAATGTGCGCCATGCGGACTATTCAGTTGTAACGACACGGGCGGCACAAACGGCCCAGCCTCACCAGCGCCTGCAACGCTGCGCCCGCTTGAAAAAGTCTTCTTCAGGTGCTGGCCGACATCACCTTCTGCGTCGGGGAAGTAGCCTGTGGCGGCGTAGCCATGGTCGGACGTGATGACCAGACGGCGGCCGGTTGCAAGGCGTTCGACGAAAGACCAGAAATCGTCGCTGGTGAGCTGATCGGCGGCATCCTTGGTCAGCGTGTCCAGACCTTGACCGGCGACGGCCGCATCGTGAATCTTGCTGTCTGGCCAGTGGTGCCAGAACACCCAATTGGGCGCACCGTTGACCAAGCCTTCGCAGTCCTTCCAAGGCATGTCGAGGCTTTCGGTCTGCGCGGGCTGAAGACGATGCGCGAGGCCACCGCCGTTGTTCTGAAGCTGGCTGCGGCTGCCAAGCCCAAGGGCGCGAGCAAATTCGTTAGTCTCGCCAGGGAGTTCCGAGGCGTTGGCCGAGACTTCGTGCAACTTGAAGCCGCGCTCTTTGGCACCTTGCAACAGCCAGGGCAGTTCGCGCAGTGACAGGCCGTCCAGAATCAGCACGGCTTTGGCGCTGTACGGCTCGGCCCACCAGCGCGCGAGCCGGTCCGAAGTGCGCTCAACGGAATCGCCGAAGCTGCTCCACAAGTCCCAGCCGCTGGCAGACAGGAAGTTGTCCAAGGCACCAATCTCTCGGTCGCGTTTGATGACTTCGCTCGGGGCGTTGCCAACGGCCAAGGGTTTAGATGCAATCTCAGTGGCGCTCTTGACGATGACGCCCCAGGCATCAGCAGCGGAACCCTTGGTCAGTTCCTTCAGGATTTCGGGATGGAGGGCCATCACTTGTCCTCCTTCTCAAGGTTCAGCTCGAACGTCATGCCATCGGGCAGCTTCTTCAGCAGCTCCTTGAGCTGAGCGCCAGTAGCCGCAGACACCTTGATGGAAACCTCGGCAACCTGCGTCGCCGGGCCGATGCCCCAGCCTTCGAGCTTGCCGATCAGATTCAACGGAGAGGTGGGCGGGGTATGCAGAGGAATGCGCGGCGTGCCGCTGGCGGCTGAGCCACCGAAGATGCCACCGCCAGTAGTGGCCGGAGGCACAGACTGTCCGCCCGGTGTCGGCTCGTTCACCCCAGGAGGTGCGGGAGGGTTAGTGCCGCCACCGAACAGACCCCCGCCAGTGTTTGGCGTTCCAGGTGTTCCAGTGGGTGCCGTCGGCGTGGTGCCGCCCGTGGCAGGCACCGCAGAGGGCTCAAGCAGGAAGACCTCGTCGAGTTGGCGACCGGTGTACGAGAGCTTGGGGCGCAAGCGCCGCCATGCGGTGTCCTCGTCCTCACCAGGATTGGTTTGCAGCCATTCCATTTGGCGTAGGTTGATGACGATCTTTCCGCGCGCGCACAGGCGAAGGATGCGTTCCTTCATCGAGGTTTCGCCGAGCCAAGGAATGCAGTCTTGGCCTGCTGGCCGCGGCTCCTGCAACTCGCGCAGTAGCTTGCCCACCGCCGAGTTCTCAGAGGCGGCTTCGAGCACCAGGTCTTCAAAGTCCTCCGGCACGAAAAGATCGTTGGTCAGCGCCTCTTCGATGCCTTCGGGAATCTGCGCGCCTTGCTTCTTCAGGCTTTCCACGCTGAAGCGGCATTGTGCGGGGTCAGCGAAGTTCCATCGCTGCACCACGGCGAACCGGTCGAACCGCTTCTTGAGGATGTCGCGCAGGGCGCCTTGATATTCTGTGTGCAGCTTCTTGTACTCGGGGCCTTGACTGCTCCATTCCTGCGCCTTCATTTCGGCACGCGCGAGGATCAGCAAGTCGCGGTCTTGGAAAGCGTTTGTCGAGCCCGCACGCGGCAACAGGAAGCGAATCGTGTTGCGGCGCTTTTGCAGATGGTCTTTGAGCCAGCGACCGAGGCGTGCGTCGATGTTGTCGGGCTCTTCTGGCAGCACCAGGATGGGCAGGCGGTCGTCCCAGCGTTCCGGCTGCTCAGACTCATCCAAGGTGGACCAAGGGTCCGTCTGCCATGACTTTGGCAAGGCGATGACGCGGAAGGTTTTCGCCACCTCGTCGGTGCTGCCAATCACATAGCGAATCTGCTTGGCCAGTTGTGCCTGGTCGGAGCCATCGGCGAAGAGCTTGTCATTGCGAGCACAGGCCATCAGTTTGGCGCGCGGGTTCTCCTCCTCGCGGAACACAAGCCGGTTGCCGTCCTGGTGGATGTTGAAGCTGTTTTCAACGATCGTTGCCAGCTCCACATTGAAGGCGTTGTCGTCGACGGCCTTGCTGCGCGTGATGTCAACCTGCAAGGTCTGCGGTTCCGCACCGGCGAGGTTGCCGACGGCGATGGAGCGCAGCCACAAGGCACCCACGATCTCTTGCAAGTGCGGTGCCAAAGTTGCGTGCTCGCTGACCGCCTCGGTCACCGAAATGATGTTCTGCTGTGCCTTGGCCCGCAGCGTGCGGTGATGCTCGTTGGACACTGAATCCAGCAGCGCACCGATGCCAGAGGCGTCGTCATCCAGCCGGAAGTCAGCAGCTGTGAGCACCGGCGCAGCCTCGCCACGGCTCTTGTAGAGGTTCGCGAGGATGCGAATCATGTCGCGCGTTTCCTGCGCGTCCGTGGCGATGAGCACCTGCTCCTCCAGCAGGCGAAGCAGGTGCGGTGCGTAGGGCCATGATTCAGTGAATTCCTGGCGCTTGCGTTCCTGCTCGGCGGACGGCACGTCAAGCAGCCGGAAGTACTCGGTCACATGCTTTCCGACCAAGGCTTCGATGCTGGCCGGTGCAATCTGAAGGCGGTTGTCGAAGAGGCGGTGCAGCAGCATGCGGCGCCGGTCTTGCTGAATGCGTTCAGCGTTTCCGCCCGCCTTGAAGTCAATGGCCACCGGGTTGACGCGGTGCACCTGTTGGTAGGCGTCACTGCCGCCGTTGCGCACCGAGATCACCAGCACCAACAGGTCTGGGCGCTCCTTGGCAATCTCCGACAGGATTTGGATGAAGTTGAAGGCCCAGTTCTTCCACGGGTACTGCTTGGTGTTCGTCAGGCCGTCGAACCACGTCTGGAACTCGTCCAGCAGCAGCATCGTGGGGGTGTGTTCAAGCAGTTCGAGAATCAGCTTGTCGGAAGGGATGTCGGTCTTCGCCGCGCCCATGCCTTCCCACTTGCCCTTGATGTACGTGCCATGGGGGTGACGCTCCAAAAGCAAGTCCCAAAGAAACTTGTACCGCTGGCGGTGCAGGCTCTCGCCAATCACCTGCATGCCGCTGCGCAGGCCAATCTTGGCGATCTGCGGATCACCCAATGTGGTGGACCAGGAATTCAGCCAAGCACCCGTCGAGGCGGCATCGTTCACCGCGTGGTATAGCGCGGCCATCAAGTGAGACTTACCAAGCCCGCGCTCACCGATCACCACGACCGGGCGCCCTTGGTCAGGGCCCACGGCTTCGATGCCCTTCAGCAGGTCATGCGTGGGGTATGTAATCTCTAGGAACGACTGCGCGGCGATCTGCGTCGCGCCGGTATTGGTGTCGTTCGACAGTTCAATCGCGGTTCCCTTGAGGCGCTTGCCCCGGAATTCCTCGCGTAGCGTCAGTCCCAGCATTACTTCTTCTCCCTGTCCTGAATTTGCTCTCCGGCTTCGCCGACCGAATCTCGCCCCGTATCCAAGCCTTCCATCGACTGCTGCTTGATCCAGCTGTCGATGTCGGCCAGCGAAAACCGCCAAGTACCCCCGACCTTGAAGGCGGGGATCTTCTTGGCAGCGGCCAACCTGTAGATCGTCCTTTCGGTGACCTTCAGGTATTCGGCTACCTGCTTGATGGTGAGGATCTCGCCCTCACGGGTACTTGATGACATGGCGGCAACCAGATTGGGGCAAACAACGACAGGATAGTGCAAAATTTTCAAGATTGACGGTCTGACAGGCTCTTTTGTGATTGTTTCTGTTGGGTGGCTCACTAGGTGAGCCTTCAGACAGAGGTCTTGATTCGACGAGTGAACCAATCAGATAAGGGCATGCTTCAGTTCGCCGGCCTTCTGACCCAGCTTGCGATCTGGGAGATCGCCTCCTGCTCCATGCCAATGAAGCCGTGCCAATGCTGGCCCGCGCATTCATCACCCATGGGGTTCGCGCCCCCATCCACCACCATCAGCTTTTTGATCGGGGCGTTGGTCAGGCCCTTGATGATGTAAGGAGCCTCGCTAGCCTGACAGTGCTTGCAGGCGTCCTTGGCATGGTGATAGACCAGCACCGGCAGGTTGATGGCCTTGAGGTCTTGGCGCGGAACAGCACCCGGCGTGGCATAGCGCACCACACTGGAGGTCAGCACCAGCCCTGCTATGGCCGGATCATGGACATTGATCGCCATCGCGGTCGCCGAGACAGTGCCGCGACTGGTGCCCACGATCCAGACAGGTAAGCCACTTCTTTGTTTGACAAATTCCAGCACCTTGGCAACGTCGGTCATATGTTTGGGTTCGGTTCGCTCTGTCCATCCCAGCTCTTCCATGTCGTTGGGGCGCCCGAAGATCGCGACATTGAAGCCGTTGGCAAGAAAGTACGGCGCGGAGCGCACCAGGAAGTTGCCGCCAGTGGCCTTGCCGTCTTCGAATTTGCCAAAACCCCCACCGCCGCCTGGAAACAGGAACACCGTGGCTTTGGCGTCGGGCGCGACCTCCCAGAACAGCGTGGTCACGACGCCATCGCGAGTAGGCACCTTGAACAGTGAGCCCTCCGCCTGGACAGTGCAGGCTGAAAACGCGATGGACAGTGGTACGAGGACTCGGCTGAGCATGTCTATTCTCGCCTTTCTGTCCAGCAGCACCAGGCCAAACCATTTCTTCCTTGTCTGATCGTTTGGACATTTGCGCGCCATGAAATCACACTTTGAGTTTTGTAAATCGGCGAGTCTACGCAAAACCAAACTCAAAGGCTGTGGAACTTTGAGTTTGGTTCGAGAAGACTCAGCGAATGCGCAATCAAGTCCACGGGTGTGGTGCGCAGCAACTGTTCGCCGCCAACATGAGGCGCATCCGACTGGAAAGGAAACTGACTCAGGAGAAGGTGGCGGAGCTTGCTGACCTGCATCCCAACTACGTCAGTTCCGTCGAACGCTCCGAACGCAATATCTCGATCTGCAACATTGAGCGGATTGCCCGTGCGCTGGGCGTGACCATGAGCGAGTTGGTCGCTGAGCCGGTCGCCTGACCCGCTCGCATGTGCTACAGCATCGCAGCGACTTCCTCAATCAAGCCTTCGGGTACTTCAGCCACGGCGACGGAGCAACACATAGCCAAAAGACGTCTGCGCAGGTTTTCATGCTGCGTAAACCTTGCAAACAACGCCGCTCTCATCACTCGTCGGTACTCATCGCTAGTCGGTTGACTTCGCCACTCCCGCGCCAAAGGCCACGGCCAATCTCGGGGGTGTGCTGTCTGCCAGTACCGCTCATCCAGGACAAACGAGTGAGCACTGGCCGGATGTAGCCAGCCGAACTCGTCAGTTGGGCAATTCACAACGACGTGAGGCATCTCCACTCGCCCGTTCGCTGGCGCTAACTCAATAGCCCCGTCAAGGTCTGGCCGATAACTGAGGCGGCGCCACCCGCAAGCCAGCAGCTGGAGCCGGAGGAAGTGGTCTCTACCGAGACGGCCCAGGTCCGCTTGTAAGAACACCGATTGCGCCCTTTCGATGTGGCTGAGGCCTGACCACTGGCCGGAAGTCAGCGAAAGCCGGGGCTCGCATGCGGCGAAGAGCCCATCAACATCTTGGGACGGCACCACGTCGAACCGGTAGCCCAACGTCACTAGTGCGTCGTTAGACCGAACCCCAATGACGGTGCCAGTTTGGCAGCTGGCAAACCGCAAGGGTGATCTGAACACCAGCGCAGAGTCCGCGAAGTGGATCGCCATGGCGCCAGCCAACAAGCTGTCGGCCACCACGCCAACGTTCTTGCCAGCTACACGCCATGGCTGGATCAGGTCGATTCGCCTGATGGGCTGAATCAGCATCTGTTCCAGCAGCATGAGGTCACTCCGACGAAGTGTCGCCTGTGCCAATCTCGGTGGCCGGTAATTCGGAGTGGTCACCGCCTGCAGCGTCCGCCGGCGCAGCCTCCAACGCTGGCGACGAGATGCCGCCGTCAGCCTGCCGAATCGGCGTCACTGGTCCCTGCTTCTTTGCGGCAGGTTTGAGCTTTCCCACTGCCGCCTTGACCGATGCCGTTTTGGGAGCCCTGGCCCTCGCTACTTCAGCTGTCTTGGCGTCAGAGCTGGCGGGCTCAGCCAATTCAGCCGCAGCCTTCTTGGCGCCCTTCTTGGGCGAACCCGCTTGCTCATCGAGGAGCACCGGCACGAAGGTATCGAGCTTGATGCGATTCCAGTCCCGGCGCTCTTGCTGCTTCAGCCAAAAGCCTGGGTCCAGCACCCGCTCGTCACCATCCGGCAAACGCTCGAAGACCACCAAGTGCGAATTACCCGTGCTGGGCATCTTGCGCGTCTCCATGATCGCCAGCGATGGCATGGCAGCCAGGCTCTTGAACGGCGCCTTCTTGCCATGGCCTATGCCGAAATGGGCCAGCATCTTGTACAGATTTTCATGTGTCGTCGTGTACGGCCCATCCTTTGGATAGCCCAACTCCTTCACGGCGAACTTGCGCACGGTCTCCAGCGATTTGCCGGACACCATGGCAACACATGCCAGACCGCAGTCGGTCAGCGTTTCTTGGGTTACCAGCTTCACAGCCATTTCGTCTCTCCTTTGCTGAGTCGGTTCATCTCTCGTTCCTTTCAATGGTTGGCACGGCCATGCAGCAGCGCACCAGTGCTGCCAGAGGCACGGGCTGTCATGTGTGCGTTGGGGGATTCGCGGCGGTGCCGCAGTGAGACACGAGCGCAGCGGTCAGTCTGATCGGTGGCCGTTTCGGCTCGCGCTTTACCGTTTTAACCGCCTGCAATCAGGTGTGGCAAGCGTCGTGTGACTTCGCCAGACACGAGTTTTGGATACCGGTCACCACAAGCACTAGCAAGGGCGCAGGCCACCAAACGTGCGATTTGCAGAGTCAAAAACTACGCGTTTGGAATTAACCGAAATCTACATTCATTCCATCGAAACAACGGAGCGATGGATGAAACAGATTGAGATCAACAACGAGTTGCTGACCGAGGCCCAGGCCGCAGCCTACTTGGGGCTGAAGAACCCCAAAACGCTGGCCGTCTGGCGCTGTACCAAGCGATACCCGCTGACATACGTGAAATACGGGCGCACGGTGCGCTACCGCCGCAAGGACTTGGACGCGTTCATCGAGTCGGGCGTGACGCGCATTCAAGCGCCGGAGGTCCGCAAATGACGCAGTAGACCTCGACCATTTTGCGCCGGGTCCTGGCGCGACCACACCGTGTAATACATGAATAGCTGTTCATATTGGTGATGCAGATATGCCATGTATGACTTGATAAGACATACCAGCTTATAGACCTACCACTACCAATATGGGTCTATGGCATGAAGGAAGTGAGATTGAGATGTTGACCCCCAAGAAGGTATTTGTAGACACCGTTAAGACCCAGCTCTTGTTGTTGAGTTCGGGCAATCTGCCTGAAGCCGAAGATACGCAGGATGGCCCGCCTCGGATCAAGCGCATCTTGGTTCCAGGCGAGTTCCAAGACAAGAACCTGCAAGTCTTGTACTTCCCGAGCAAGGACATCTTGGTGCTCGAAGGCAGCATCATTGGATTCAAATATGGCCACAACGGGTTTGGCCCTTGTGACGTGCCTAGTCTGGTTCTGGATGGGCACAAAGGGATGCATCTCAGCGGTGCATTCAAGCTGTCCAAGGAAGATCGGCTGCGAGTAGAAAGCGGCAGCGGCTTGGAACTGACGCGCCTCGACATCGGAGTCAACTTCGCCCTTCCAGACGGCGTTTCGGTCACTCGTGCGCTCGTCGAATTGGCACACGAGATGGTCGACAAAGGCATGAACACCGCAACCTACGGGTACGGCGAAACCGTGTATCGCAACCAGCACTCGCAAAGCTCCGCCCTGAAGTTCTACGACAAGGCCAAGGAGCTGACAGACAACAAAGGACTGCCGGCGAATCTGCCAAACCGCGAGGCCATTCTGGACTTCGTCAAGTCAGTCATCCGCTGCGAGGTTGTGCTGCGTCACCCCAAGCTGAAAGCAGCGGAAATGACGAAGCCTAAAGACTGCACGTTCGCCCTGCTGAAGTCTGAATTGGAAAACGCAATCGGGCGCATGAATCTCAAGAGGAGCGTGCGAGCGGGGCTAACGTCGCTTGATCTGCGCGACTTGAAGCAGATGTACCACACGACCTACCGCTGCTGGGAACATGGAGACGATTTGGAGACCCTGCTGGAGCCCAAGGCCTACAGGCGTCAGGTGGCCTATTTCGCGTCCATCGGCTTCGACATCACGACGCCACCGCCCGTGGGTGGCGAGGAAGTCCTGTTGGGCGACATCTTCACGCTGTCCAATGCGGTGGAGCCGCCGTCCGAACTTTGGGGCGACGATGACGACGCGGAATGCGTCGAGTGCTGACCAAAATGGTGGAGTGCCGAAATGGACGCACCACCGCCCGGAAGCCCGGTCAATCCGCCTTCATCGCGAAGGCCATGGCGACGATCTGCCGGAAGGCGTCGTCGCTTTCTTCAATGTACTTCTCGCTGCGTGCCCGCCAATTCGGGACCATAGCCGAAGAACCAATCGCAGTTCCAATCAGGTCTATCAAGTCTGTGTTCTTGCGGCGACGTTGAGGCGCCTTCCCCGCCGCGCCCCCGGTCGGATGGTCAAGATGCCCGTAGTCGGCGTGGAATTGGTTGACGATCAGATCGCGGTCCAATCTCGGATTTAGCGTGCCTTGCGCTATTCGTGCTTCAGCGAGTGCGTCCCAGGTTCTGAGCCAAAACGGGTGCAGTTCTACATGTTTGAGCAAGACGCGGCCAACTTTCGCTGCCGCCCTCGGTGAGAAGTCGCCCGCGAAGTCTTCTTCCCGAAGAACCGCCTTGCCCATCAACTTTCGGCCGGGGGCGGGCAATGGATCAAGCGCACGCTGTGGGCGTTTTCTTGCAATGGCCTGAGCCCGCTCGAATTCATGCCGAACTGACTCGACCTGCTGATCGAACGATGCATCGAGCCTGAGGCGAACCAGCACCTCGTTGGCGCGAAGGTAAGTGCTGATGTTTTGCGGGCGGTCTGCCGGTGCCTCGTTGGAGATGACCGAGACTGCCGCAGCGGGCGCACCGAACAAGCCGCTCTTGCGCAAAAGAGCGAATGGGGTATCCGGGTTCGGCACGTAGGCGAGCCCCCACAGGTCCATGACCCAGCGGTATCGATTCATCACGAACCATGGCTGCCCCGCTTTCTCCTGCGCCGCGATATAGGAGCCGAAGGTCTCGTCCTGACCTGAAATGGGCGGTTCGCACTGGTGACCACGCAGCGGGTATACCGCCCAACCTGGAAAAGCCGGAGGGTTCTCGCTGGTGTAGAAATGCTTGGGGCTCGACTTGAAGAAGCTAGGCGACTTGATGCCCAACTGATCGAGCTTGCGATATTGCCTACGGTAGCGCGGCATGCGCCGCAGCAGCTCCCAGGCCAGTCGCAAGTAGTCGTCGCGCGTGAAGCTGTCGAGCGGCTTTAGCGCCGGATACTGGTCCTGCTTGCGCCAGTTGGCACCATGGCCAAACAGCTCGTGCGACTCCTCGTCACCCGCCTCGAAGCGCAGCCACTTGGGGCGGTCTGCGGGGCTTGAAGGTGTGCGGGGCATGGGTCCAATTGTCTTATGAATGGTAGGCCGTGTTGGACTTGAACCAACGACCAAAGGATTCAGGTTTGCATGAGTTTCCTCATTCCCTGGACTATCTCACCACCCTCGCCGCGAATTGCTTCGCGCGTTAGGGTGCCGGGCGCTCTTGGGGTGCTTATCGGATTGGCTCCTCACACCCTAGTCTCTGCACCTTCTCGCCTACCGGTCCTTCGACCTGCCTTCGGCGAGCTTGGCTCAGGATTGCCGGGCCATTGACTGGCTGACGGTTTCCCTGAGTTCACCCGGTTTTTCCATTGCCGCTTTCACGGCAAGGTCACCATTTCGATGAGTCCTCTGCTCTAACCAACTGAGCTAACGGCCCATTCATAAAACAACTTCAACTCTCCGCGCCTTCAGCGCACCCGAGGGACGCCAAAAAACGCCATTTCTCCTTCAGTAGCAAGAACGTAGCAAGCGCCTACCCGCCAACTTCCTCAGTAGCAATCCGGCGAAATCGGCAGAACGCTGTAAGTGCTTGATTTCAAAGCGTTGGAATCAAGCAACCAGTCCGAAAAAAGTGACGATTAATCGCTTTGGCCTCTTGATTATGAGTCCTCTGCTCTAACCAACTGAGCTAACGGCCCGAATGAGGTGCAGATTGTAGGGGCCGGCAGCCCACCAACTCACTTGTGATGGCTCAGTGCGTTGCCCACCAGCTTGGCCGTCACGTCAACGATCTGGATCATCCGTTCGTAGGACATGCGCTGCGGGCCGATCACGCCCAGCGTGCCCACCACCTGACCGTCCACCTCATAGGGAGCGGTGACGACCGACAGATCTTCGTAGGGCACCACCTGGCTTTCGCCGCCAATGTAAATGCGCACACCGTCTGCCTGTGCCGACACGTCCAGCAAGCGGATGAGCTGGGTCTTTTGCTCGAACAGATCAAACATGCGGCGCAAGTTACCCATGTCGCTGGAGAACTCGCTCACCGACAGCAGATTGCGCTCACCCGACACCACCACCTCGTCCTGGGCCTCACCCGCCTCGGCACCGATGTCTACCGCAGCTTTCATGAGGTCGGCAATCTCGCCACGCAAGGCATCCACCTCGGTCTTGAGGCGCTCGCGCACGGCTTCCATGGTGAGACCCGAGTAGTGAGCGTTGAGGAAATTGGCCGCTTCTAGCAGTTGCGCCTGGGTGAAATTGACTTGCGTATGGATGATGCGATTCTGAACGTCCCCCTCGGGCGACACGATGATCACCAGGACGCGGCGCTCGGACAAGCTGAGGAATTCGATGTGCCGAAACACCGAGGCTCGACGCGGCGCCATCACGACCCCCACGAACTGCGACAGGTTCGACAGCATCTGTGCCGCATTGCTGATGACGCGGTGCGGCTGCCCCGCTTCCAGCCCAGGCGCTTTCATGTCATTGACCGAGGTCAAGCTTTCGCGCCGAACCGTGAGCATGGTGTCGACGAACAGCCGGTAGCCGCGTGCGGTGGGAATACGCCCCGCCGAGGTATGCGGGCTTGCGATCAAACCGAGCTCTTCCAGATCGCTCATCACGTTGCGGATGGTGGCTGGCGACAGTTCCATGCCCGCCGCCTTGGCCAGCGTGCGCGAACCCACGGGCTGCCCATCGGCGATGTATCGCTCGACGAGGGCTTTGAGCAGCAGCTTGGCGCGGTCATCCAACATGGCTTGATTTTAAAGACGGAAGGGGCCGCCACAACCGCTGTCTGCAAGGGTTTTATGGCATTCCGCCACGGAGAAGCTGTGTTGTAATTTCCGAATGAGCATGCCCCCCGAACACCGGTCCACCCCAACCCGATGGAACCGGCCCCTGCGTTTCGCGCATGTCGTCATCGTCGGCAAGTACCACGCGCCTGGCGCACGCAACGCAGTGGAAGAAATCGCGCACTTTCTGCACGACGAAGGCTGCGAGGTGTCGCTGGAGCAGGAAACAGCCTCGAATACAGGATTGCAGCAGTACCCGGCGCTGGACGTGCCCGCCATGGGAAAAACGTGCGACCTCGCTCTGGTGGTGGGCGGAGACGGCACGATGCTGGGGATCGGGCGCCAGCTTGCCCGCTATGGTGTTCCGCTGGTGGGCATCAACCAGGGACGCCTGGGCTTCATCACGGACATTCCCTTTGACAGCTACCGCGAAAAGCTGCGCCCCATGTTGCGTGGCGAATTCGAAGAAGACTCTCGTGCGCTGATGGCCGCCACCGTCTGGCGCGACGGGCGTTGCGTGTTCGAAGCCACCGCCCTCAACGACGTGGTGGTCAACCGTGGCGGCGTGGCCAGCATGATCGAACTGCGCGTCGAAGTTGACGGGCATTTCGTGGCGAACCAGCGCGCAGACGGTTTGATCATCGCCTCACCCACGGGCTCCACCGCCTACGCCTTGTCTGCTGGAGGGCCCCTGCTCCACCCCGGTATTGGCGGCTGGGTAATGGTGCCGATTGCGCCCCACACGCTGTCCAACCGGCCCGTGGTCATTCCTTCGCACAGTGAGATCGCCGTCGAAATCGTCTCTGGTCGCGATGCGAGCGCCAATTTCGACATGCAGTCCCTGACCAGCCTGCTGCACGGTGACCGCATCGTGGTGCGTCGGTCCGAGCATTCCCTGCGGCTGCTGCACCCTGCTGGCTGGACGTATTTCGACACCCTGCGCAAAAAACTGCACTGGAACGAAGGGGCCTGAAAGCCCAGTCAAAATAGCGGCCTCCTCCAACCTCCCAACGCCGCACCGCACATTCATGAGCCTCAGACGCATCGTTTTGCGCGACTTCGTCATCGTGCAATCACTCGAACTGGATCTCGGCCCTGGCTTTGGCGTGCTGACTGGCGAAACAGGGGCTGGCAAGTCCATCCTGATCGATGCCCTGCAACTCGCGCTGGGTGCGCGAGCCGACAGCGGCGTGGTGCGTGAAGGTGCCAGCCGCTGCGACATCGCAGCGGAATTCGATGCCCCAACCGCGCTGGGGCCGTGGCTGGAGGAACAAGGCTTTCCAGTCGAAGACAGCCTGCTGTTGAGGCGCACCATCGATACCGATGGCCGCAGTCGCGCCTGGATCAATGGCAGTGCTGCCACCGTCGCCCAGCTGAAGGCACTGGCCGATGGGCTGGTGGACATTCATGGTCAACATGCCTGGCAGAGCCTGACCCGGGCTGACGCGGTGCGCGAGCTGCTCGACGCCTATGCAGGTATCGATACCGGACCTGCCGCACGTGCCTGGGCGCAGTGGCGGCAGCGAAAGAAAGCACTGGACGAAGCCACAAAGAAGCAACACACCCTGCAGCAGGAAAGCGAAAGACTGTCCTGGCAAATTGCAGAAGTCGACAAGCTCGCACCGCAGGTGGACGAGTGGGATGAACTCAACGCGCAGCACAGCCGACTGGCGAACGCGCAGAGCTTGTTGGACGCGGCACAGATCGCAACGGACGCGCTGGACGAAGCAGACACGAACGCCGCCGCATTGATCCACCGTGCGCTCTCGGCGCTGCAGGACCAGGCGCGAATCGAACCGCAATTCGCCAGCGCCATTGAAGCGCTGGAGGCGGCGCTCGCGCAGGTGCAGGACACGGTTCATCATCTGCATCAGTACAGCCGCCATACCGAACAGGACCCTGCCAGCCTGGAAGCCCTGGACCAGCGCCTATCGCTGTGGGTCTCGTTGGCGCGGCGCTACCGGCGCACTCCCGAAGAGCTGGCGCAAGTGCACGCGCAGTGGAAAGCGGAGTTGGCCGAGATCGATCAGGCGCTGGACATCAATGCCCTTGAGAAGGCAGAGCGCGCTGACTGGAAAGCCTTCACGGCAGCGCTGCAATCGATCACCAAAGAACGTCAGAAGGCGGCGCCCAAACTCTCCAAAGCGGTAACGGCCACCATGCAGACACTCGGTATGGAGGGCGGTGCATTTGAAGTTGCGCTGGTGGCCCTGGACGAGCCCCAAGCCCATGGTGCGGAACAGGTTGAGTTTCGGGTGGCAGGCCACGCCGGCGCCACGCCCAAGCCAGTGGGCAAGGTCGCTTCTGGTGGTGAACTGTCTCGAGTAGCGCTCGCCATTTCGGTCGTCACCAGTCGCCTTGGACACGCGCCCTCGCTGATCTTTGATGAGGTGGACTCCGGCATTGGAGGTGCCGTGGCGCACACCGTCGGCCAACTGCTGCGACAACTCGGCAAAGATCGCCAGGTGCTGGCGGTCACCCACCTGCCGCAAGTGGCCGCGTGTGCAGACCACCACCTGCTCGTGAGCAAGTTGGCCACGGGCAAACAGACACAAAGCACCGTCACCCCCATCGCGACCGAAGCGCGCGTGCGAGAGCTCGCACGCATGCTGGGAGGCGGCGAGCAATCCGAAATTTCGCTCGCTCACGCGCGTGAAATGCTGGCTGCGTGACCCCATGAACGCTTCTGAAGACACCGCCATTCACCTCGTGCTGATCACCGGCATGTCGGGTTCCGGCAAGTCGGTGGCGCTGACGGCGCTCGAGGACGTGGGTTTCTACTGTGTGGACAACCTGCCGCCCGAGTTGCTGGAAGCGTTCATTGAGCTGGAACAGAGTCACCAAGCGGCCCGGGTAGCCATTGCCATGGATGTGCGCAGTGCCGCCTCGCTGCCGGGACTGCCCAAACGTCTCGTGCAATTGCAGCGTCGCACCACCCGGCCAGTGCATCTCACCACGGTGTTTCTGGACGCCACCACCGAAACGCTCGTGCGGCGCTTCTCTGAAACCCGTCGCCTGCACCCCCTCTCTCTCAAACAAGCCCACGACCAGCATCGTGCGCTGACCGATGCCATCGAGCACGAGCGAGAGATCCTGGCTGAACTCAGGGATCAGGCGCTCGTGCTCGACACCAGCCTGATTCGACCCACCCGGTTGCGCAGCCAGATCAAGGACTTGCTGGGAGCCACGCAGGCACCGCTTACGCTGGTCTTCGAGTCGTTTGCTTTCAAACGCGGTATCCCGATGGACGCCGACTTCGTTTTTGACGTGCGCATGCTGCCCAACCCCCACTACGAGCCAGAGCTCAAACCGCTGAGCGGGCTGGATGCCCCTGTCGCTGCCTACCTCGCCGGTCAGCCCGAGGTGAACCAGATGGAAGCGCAGATCACCGGGTTTCTCAACCACTGGCTGCCACAAATGCTGCGCGATCACCGCAGCTATGTCACCGTGGCCATCGGCTGCACGGGCGGCCAACACCGCTCGGTGTACCTGGTGGAGCAACTGGCGCGCTCATTTGGCGCCCAATGGTCGACACGCGTGCGCCACCGCGAGGACGACAGCTGGCCAGCCACTGGCCATGTGGCTTCACACTGAGCTAGCTCAGCGCCGCCAGCATCTGGCGCACAGGCGCTGGCAAACCCCAATCGGCCAGCGACGTCGCTGACACCCACTGCCCCTCAGGCAGGCCAGCCACACCCTGCGTGGCCGTCAGACGGAGCAGCAGGGGGTGCAATCGCAGTTCACGGTGCGTCAAGCTGTGCGACACCGGCTCCAACGGCACAAGATCCTGATGCGCGCCCGTCATCAGCGCTGCACGCAGTGCGTCCTCGTCAGAGAAAACGGGTGGTGCGTACAGCCCGGCCCAGATCCCTCGGTCCGGCCGGCGCCCCAACCAGAACTGCTGCGATCCGTCACTCGCCGCGCGACAGACCAGCAGCAGCCACCAGCTCTCGAATCGCCGCTGCAGTCGGCGCGTCTTGACAGGGAAACGTTGCACCTGATCAGACGCCTGGGCTTGGCAAACACTTTGCACAGGACATCGCGAACACTGTGGCTTGGAGCGCAAACAGACAGTCGCACCCAGATCCATAAGGCCCTGGGTGTATGCGGTCATGTCATCGCGCGAGGGAGCGCTCGGCAACAGCGATTGCGCCAGATGCCAGAGCTCGCGCTGCGGCTGCGTTTGAGCCAGATCGCCATCAAACGCCAGCAGGCGGGACAGGACTCGCCGCACATTGCCATCCAGAATGGAGACGCGTTGGCCGTGGCAGAAGGCCGCGATGGCGGCAGCCGTCGACGCACCGATGCCCGGCAGAGTTTCCAGCTCAACTGCCGTCGCCGGGAAGACGCCGCCGTGCTCGCTCACTACCGCCTGCGCACACCGATGCAGGTTGCGCGCTCGGCTGTAGTAACCCAGTCCACTCCATAGGGCCATCACCTCGTCGATCGAGCCTTGGGCCAACGCACCCACCGTAGGGAAACGGTCCAGAAAACGCGGGTAGTACGACAGCACCGTGCTGACCTGCGTCTGCTGCAGCATGACTTCTGACAACCAGACGCAATAAGGGTCGCGCGTGTTCTGCCAGGGCAGACCGCTGCGACCGAATTGGCGCTGCCACTCGATCAACAAGGGCGCAAATGTGACAGGCAATGCGCGACCACCGGCCTGCGGCAACGACATCGCCGCGTTCATGCAGCCATGGCTTCGGCGGTTTGTTCGGCCTCAGGGGCGGCCAGCAGGTGGTCGGTCAATTCGGCAAGTTTGGCGTCGAGCTGGTTGAGTTCGGCCTGGTGCGCCTGGAGCTCACGAATGCGCTCGTCGAGGCCCCCTGCGGCTTGCTGAATGCGCGACACCGCCTCGATACGGCGGCTGAAATTGCGCCGGCGCTCGCGCAGCTGGGCGTCCAGTTGCGCCGCGGCCGACTTGTTCCAGAGCTCCACCTCATTCACCGCCGTGTCGTACACCACCCGCAGCCGGCTCATGAGTGCGCGCGCCAGGCGCTCAGCGAACTCCGGCTGCGCCAAACGCAACGCATTGCCCAGGCTGAGGTACTGCAGGTGGCTTTTCTCGATGAGATCGAGGTCTTTCACATACTGCCCCAGCCGCGGTGGCGTGGGCGCCTGCAACGAGAAGCCGTACTCCGCATTGAGATTCTTGAAACTGCCTTCGAGCATGGACTGGATGTCACCCGCCATGCGATCGGCCTTGACGAGATCGGCGCGCAGGCGATCAAACGTGTGGTCGTAAGCACGGCGCACACCCAGCTTGATGCCTGGTTGTTTCAGGGCCTTGCCCAGCGTGGCCACCTCCGACTTGAGGTGGGACGCGCTCAGCATGGCAAACAAATCTTTCAGCAAGCGCAGGTGCACGGAGCGCACCGCTTGAATCTTGGCGCCGCTGGCATCGAAGTCCGCTTGTTCTTGTTCAATGCGCAAGCGCATCTGCTTGATCACGCCGGTGTTTTTGCCGCGCAGTCCATCGAGTTCCTGGATTTGCTCAACCAGGTCGCGAGCGCGCGTGTGCACCATGCGCCCTGTTTCGGTGCGCAACGACTGGATGCCATTGGCCACGGCGGCGCCCAGAATCTTGCGGCGCTGACCCAGCAGATCGACACCCAAAGCGGTCTCGAGCTCCATCAGGTTGCTCGCGGCCAGCAGCTTTTTGTCGCGATGCACTTTGGCCAGCAAGCCCTTCTGCGCCGACACCGCGAGCACCTGCTGCGGCGACAGTCCCAGGATCTCGGCGGAGTCGGTGCGCTGCGAGGCAATCTGCAATTGCACCTGTTCGGGTGAGCTCAAAGCGTCCCACATGGTGTCAATCTTGTTGAGCACCACCAGCCGCGACTCTCGACCTTCGCCCAGCACCGCCAGGTGCTGCCGCCAGATGGTCAGGTCAGACTTGGTGACGCCCGTGTCAGCCGCCAGGATGAACACCACCGCGTGGGCCTGCGGCAAGAGGCTGACCGTGAGCTCGGGCTCTGCGCCAATGGCATTGAGCCCTGGCGTGTCCAGAATCACCAGGCCTTGCTTGAGCAACGGGTGTGCCATGTTGATCAGCGCGTGGCGCCATTTCGGCACTTCGATGAGACCATCCGGCCCAGGCAAGGGGTTGTCCTCTGGCACTTCCTCGTGCCAGAAGCCGAGCGCAGCGGCTTCTGCCTGTGTGACGCGCCGGACTTCAGCCACTTTCTGGATGGCACGCGCCAGCTGTTTGGGGTCGTTCACGTCAAGGTCGACGCGCTCCCACTTGTCCAGCGCATTGCGCCAGTCAAGCAGTGACTGCGGCTGCAGCCGCGTTTCAATAGGCAAAAGACGAAGGCAGGGAGGCACCTCTGCGTCGTAGCCCAGCTCGGTGGGGCACATGGTGGTGCGGCCGGCGCTGGCGGGCATGATGCGACGGCCGTATCCCGCGAAAAACATCGCGTTGATCAGCTCGGACTTCCCGCGCGAGAACTCGGCCACGAAAGCCACCATGATCTTGTCGTTCTTGACTTGCGAATGCAGCTGATCAAGTCGTTCGCGCACGCCGGACTCCATCAGGTCGTGGTCCGTCAACCATTCAGACAGCAGTTTCAAACGCAAAGCAAACTGCTTGCGCCACACACCGTGCTGATCAAATTCCTGGTTGAAACTCATGTGCCTACGCTCTTTGACAATCGGTCAATATAGCATCGGCATACGGGCGAAACCTGACCGGTCTGAGAGACCGACAGCCGGCCGAGCAGATGCAGAAAACCACCCGGAGCGCATCATTTTTTCTGACAGGCCTGGCAGAAAAATGTGGAACGCTGCCCTTGCCGGATGGACTTGATCGGTGTGCCGCAGACCCTGCACGGTTGACCTTCCCGGCCGTACACCATCGCATCCAGCTGGAAATAGCCGCTTTGGCCTTCAGCGCTCGAAAAATCGCGAAGCGTGCTTCCACCCAGTGCGACGGCCCGCTGCAGCACCGAGACGATCGCCGCGTGCAACCGTTGTGCACGGGGTTTGCTGAGTTTGTCTGCCCGCAAAGCGGGATGAATTCCCGCCATGAAAAGTGCCTCGGACGCGTAAATGTTGCCCACGCCGACGACGATGTCCCCAGCCAGCAAGACCTGCTTGATCGGTGCGCGCCTCAATCGAAGCGCCCTGTAGAAAGACAGTGGATCGAATCCAACCTCCAGCGGCTCCACACCCAAACCGCCCAGCAATTTCACAGCGCGCAAGTCGTCCAGTGACGGGGCATACACCACTGCGCCAAAGCGCCTTGGGTCGTGCAGGCGCAGCAGGCCCTGCGTCGTCAACAACTCGAAGTGGTCATGCACGCCACGCTCCGGCAAGCTGGGCGCGAACTGCAAGCTCCCCGACATACCCAAATGCAAGAGCAACACGCCCTCGTCGAGGTTCACAAGCAGGTACTTGCCGCGCCGGGCCACCGAGTCGACCACGCGGCCCGTCAGTGTCAACGGGTCACACCCCAGCGGCCAGCGCAGCGGCTTGCCCATGGACAGCGCCAGAATCTGCGCCCCGGCAATGCGGTCCGCAAAGCTGCGACGTGTCACTTCAACTTCGGGCAATTCAGGCATGAAAGCGGATTTTCTGGGAGGAGCCGGAACGCCGGTGCGGTCTTGGGGTCAGACGGCGGCGTCCCAAAACCCTAGCCATTATCATGATCCGATGAATACCTTGCACCGCACCGCGACAGTGGTTCTTTTGAGCTTGGCTTTTGGCGTGGGGGCCCAGCCCGCCGCGCCGGTGGCCACGGACAGCAAGGGCGCGCCAGGCAACGAAACCGTCCTCAACTCCGGACTGAATGCGCCGCTCTTCTATCAGTTGCTCCTTGGCGAGCTCAACGTGATGGCAGGCGAGCCGGGCACCGGTTACTCCTTGATTCTGGACGCCGCGCGCAAACAAAAAGACCCTGCGCTGTACCGCCGTTCGGTCGAGCTGGCGCTGCAGGCACGCTCCGGCGATGCCGCGCTTGCTGCAGCACGCGCATGGGCACAAGAGATCCCCGGCAGCTCGGAAGCGAACCGCTTCGTTCTGCAAATCCTGCTCGCACTGAATCGCGTCGCCGAAACCGCGCCCGTGCTGCAAGCCATCCTGCAGGCGAGTCCTGTCACCGAACGCAATGACACGATCAACGCCATTCCACAAACGTATTCACGCGTAGCCGACAAGTCTCTGGCCGCCACTGTGGTGCGCGAAGCCCTGGCGCCCTCACTCAAGCAGCCGTTCCACGCTGCCGCGGCTTGGACCACGATCGGGCGCATGGAGTTGGCACAAGAACAACTGCTGCCGGCCATGGCCGCCGCACGCGAAGGACATGCCATTGACCCAGCGTCTCCGTATCCGGCACTGCTGGCGCTGGAACTGATGGAGCGAGGGCAAGCCGATGCAGAAGCGCTGGTGCGTCAACAACTGCAGGCGTCCAGCAACAGCACCACTGGCGACTCTGCCGTGGCCCTCGCCTACGCCCGCGTCCTGATCGATGGGCAACGCAATCGCGAGGCACGTGTGCAACTTGAGACCCTGACCACACGGCAGCCTGCGCAGGCGGAGCCCTGGCTCTTGCTAGGATCGCTGCAAACGCAGGAAAACGCATTGCCGGCTGCGACCGCCTCCCTGCAGAAATACATGGCGCTCGCGCGGCAATCGGGCGATGAGCGCTCGGCCCGAGGGCTCACCCAGGCGTATTTGTTGATGGCGCAGATCGCGGAGAAACAAAAAGACTTCCCCGCTGCCAACGCCTGGCTCGACCGCATTGAAAACGTCGATGACATCATGGCCGCGCAAATGCGTCGGGCCTCACTGCTGGCTCGGCAAGGTCAGCTGGCCCAGGCCCGGGCCCTGCTGCGCAACCAGCCCGAGCGCCGCCCGGAAGACGCTCGGCTGAAACTGGTGGCAGAGGCGCAGCTGCTGCGCGACTTCAAGGCCTACGCGCAAGCCTATGAGGTCTACAACGAGGCGGCCAATCGCTTTCCCGAGGACACAGACCTGCTCTATGAACAGGCCATGATGGCCGAGAAAGCCGGCCGCCTTGCCGACATGGAGCGCCTGTTGCGCAGGCTCATCGCTGCAAAACCCGACTACCACCACGCTTACAACGCGCTCGGTTACTCGCTCGCGGAACGCAACCTGCGACTGCCTGAGGCGAAGCAGTTGATCGAGAAGGCCGTGTCGCTCGCACCCACCGATGCCTATATCCAGGACAGTCTGGGTTGGGTCGAGTTCCGCATGGGCAACAACGCGCGCGCACTCGCCATCCTGCAGGCGGCTTACAGCAAGCGGCCAGATCCGGAAATCGCAGCGCACCTCGGTGAGGTCCTGTGGGTGCAGGGCCAGCGCGAGCAGGCCCTGAAAATCTGGCGCGAGGGACTTTTGCTGGCGGCCGACAACGAAACGCTGCTCGGGACGCTGAAGCGCCTGCAAGTCAAGCCATGAGCGCGCCCGTGCTGGGTTCGGCTCGCTGCAGCGTCTTCGTGGCGGCCTTGCTGCTAGGCGCCTGCGCATCACCGCCGAAATCAACTCTGCCTGGCGAAGCAAGCTGGAGCGGCAGGCTGGCGCTGCAAGTGCAGAGCACGCCCCCGCAGTCCTTTTCTGCAGGCTTCGATCTCCGGGGTGCGCCAGCCGCCGGCGAGCTTCAGCTGACGTCGCCCTTGGGCAACACCCTGGCCACCGTGGTTTGGACTGCCGAAAGTGCAGAACTGCGACAGGGCGGCCAGGTCACGCGCCGGGGCAGCCTGGACGAACTCACCGCCGAACTCAGCGGCACGGTGGTCCCGGTTGCAGCGCTGTTTGGCTGGTTGCGCGGAGAACCCGTGGACGTGCCCGGCTGGCAGGCCGACCTGTCGCGCCAAGGTGAGGGGCGCATCTCCGCCCGCCGTTCGACCCCGTTGCCCACCGCAGAACTGCGCGTCGTCTTCGCACCATGATGCCCACCGCGCGTTTGCGGAGCCTGCTGGACGTTCCTGCGCCGGCCAAGCTCAATCTCTTCCTCCACATCAACGGCCGCCGCGAGGACGGGTACCACTTGCTGCAGTCCGTGTTCATGCTGGTTGACTGGTGCGACCACCTTCACTTCGAATGCCGCCAGGATGGCGTCATCAGCCGTGAAGACCTGACCGGCGCAGACTTGCCCGCGAACGATCTCACCGTCCGCGCGGCCAACGCCCTCAAGCTGGCCACGGGTTGCCCGCTCGGCGTACATATCGGTCTTGAAAAGAACTTGCCTGCCGAGGCCGGGATGGGAGGTGGCTCGTCGGATGCCGCTTCGACCTTGCTCGCCCTCAACCGTCTCTGGGGGCTTGGCCTGAGCCGCGCCACACTCGCGGCCATCGGCCTGCGACTGGGCGCTGACGTTCCGTTTTTCATTGGCGGGCGCCATGCTTGGGTGGAAGGCGTGGGCGAGCAACTCACTCCAGTGGACATGCCTGCGGCCCGCTTCATCGTGGTAAAGCCGCCCACAGGCGCCTCCACGGCGCACATCTTCAGCTCGCCTGAGCTCAAACGCGATACAAAAACTGCTACAATCCAAGGCTTTGCTGCAAACGACTCGCGAGAGTGTCCAGTGATCGATCTCCAGAAAGTTCTGAAGTTCGGCCACAACGACCTCCAACCCGTGGCGCAAGCGCTCTGCCCTGAAGTGGGGTTGTGCATTCAGTGGCTCCAAAGTCACGGGCTGCATGGGCGCATGACCGGTTCGGGAACAGCGGTATTTGCAGAACTGCCGCAGGCAACGCACCTGGCAGACGCCCCTGGCGCCTGGCTGGTTCGACAATGCGGCAATATGGATGCACATCCATTGCTCGACTGGTGCACCGATTAGAATCGGCGGCGCACAGCCCAGGCAGTGGTTGCGCAACCTGCGACATTTTTGGGTTGGTTGTCTGACATCACGTTGAACAACTGACCTGCGTAGGGGAGTCGCCAAGTTGGTAAAGGCACTGGATTTTGATTCCAGCATGCGAGGGTTCGAGTCCTTCCTCCCCTGCCACCCGTTCAACCACCATCCGTACCGGAACGGCCATCTCCGGATGGCCTTTTTTGATGGCGCCCCATGAGGGCCGTCGTTCAGACAGCTGGGAACACCATGCAAGTTCAACCCCCGGATTTCATGATCTTCACCGGCAACGCCAACCCGGTGCTGGCTTCGGAGATCGCTCAACACCTGGGCGCGCAGCTTGGCGCGGCCAATGTTGGTCGCTTCTCCGATGGTGAAGTCACCGTCGAGATCACGCAAAACGTCCGTGCACGCCACGTGTTCGTGATCCAGTCGACCTGCTCGCCCACCAACGAGAACCTGATGGAACTCATCATCATGGTCGATGCGCTCAAACGCGCCTCGGCTGTGAGCATCTCTGCCGTCATTCCCTACTTTGGTTACGCCCGGCAGGACCGCCGTCCTCGCTCGGGCCGCGTGCCGATCTCGGCCAAGGTCGTGGCCAACATGCTCACCGCCGTGGGTGTGAACCGGGTGCTGACCATGGACCTGCACGCCGACCAGATCCAGGGCTTTTTCGACATCCCCGTGGACAACATCTACGCGTCGCCGGTGTTGCTGGGTGACCTTCGCCAGAAGAACTACCCCGACCTGCTTGTGGTGTCGCCCGACGTGGGTGGCGTGGTGCGCGCCCGCGCGCTGGCCAAACAGCTCAACTGCGACATGGCCATCATCGACAAGCGTCGCCCGAAGGCGAACGTGTCGGAGGTGATGCACGTGATCGGCGACATTGACGGGCGCAACTGCGTGATCATGGACGACATGATCGACACCGCCGGCACGCTGGTGAAGGCCGCCGAGGTGCTCAAGGAGCGCGGTGCCAAGAACGTGTATGCCTATTGCACGCACCCCATCTTTTCGGGACCGGCCATCGAGCGCATTGCCAAGGGCAACGCACTGGATGAGGTCGTGGTGACCAACACCATTCCCTTGTCGCAGGCCGCTCAGGCTTGCTCCAAGATTCGCCAGCTCTCCGTGGCGCCGCTGATGGCCGAAACCATCGCGCGCATTGCCTCGGGTGAGTCGGTCATGAGTTTGTTTGCCGATCAGGACAACCTCTTCTGAGGACCTGAGGGCAGCAAAAAGCGAGCAGTCTCCATGGTGGAGGCGGCTCTTTTGAAACAGAGGCGTTCTGGTCGCGGAACCCCTCAACTGGAGAAAGTCATGCAATTCGTCGCTTTTGAGCGCGCCAAGCAGGGTACGGGTGCGAGCCGCCGTCTGCGCAACACCGGTCGCGCGCCCGGTATCGTGTTTGGTGGTGAAACACCCGCCGCCACGATCGAACTCGATCACAACGCCCTGTGGCACGCCCTGAAGAAAGAAGCGTTCCACTCGTCCATCCTCGACATGGACCTGGCTGGCAAGGTACAGAAAGTGCTGCTGCGCGATGTGCAGTACCACCCCTACAAGCCGCAAGTGCTTCACGTGGACTTCCAGCGCGTGGACGACAAGACGCGTCTGCACAAGAAGGTGCCCCTGCACTTCATCAACGAAGAGAATTCGCCTGCGGTCAAGACCGACAAGTGCGTGATCAACCACGTGATGACCGAAATCGAAATCGAGTGCCTGGCCACCCAGTTGCCTGAGCACATCACCGTCGACCTGGGTGAAGTCGTCAAGGGCGGCACGGTTCACACCGGCGACATCAAGCTGCCCAAGGGCATCAAGCTGGTGATGCATGGCCGCAAGAACCTGACCATCGCCACTGTGGTGGAGCCGGTGGAAGAAGTGGTTGCTGCTCCTGTGGCAGCACCTGCCGACGACAAGAAGGCCGCCAAGGGCAAGGGCAAGAAGTAAGCGTTCTGCGCGTTGCTCAGCCTCAAACGGCCCGCCTTGGCGGGCCGTTTTTCTTGGGGCATGGCCTGACCTGTCGATAATCCCGCACATGATCAAACTCATTGCCGGCCTGGGCAACCCGGGTTCGGAGTACGAACAAACGCGCCACAACGCCGGCTTCTGGTGGGTGGATGAAGCGGCCCGACTGCTCAAGGCCCCGCTGCAGATGGAGCGCGGTCATTTCGGCTTGGTGGCGAGAGCCAGCGTGACAGGGCACAGCGTCTGGCTCGTCGAGCCGCAGACCTTCATGAACCTGTCGGGCAAGTCGGTCGCTTCCGTGGCGCGGTTCTTCAAGATCGCACCCGAGGAGGTGTTGGTGGTGCACGATGAACTCGACCTGCCTCCGGGCGAGGTCAAGCTCAAGAAGGGCGGCGGGCATGCGGGGCACAACGGCCTGCGCGACATTCACGCCCAGCTGGGCAGTGCCGACTACTGGCGCCTGCGCGTGGGTATCGGCCACCCGGGCAACAAGAACGAAGTCGCCCACTGGGTCCTGAAGAAACCATCGCCCGATGACCGCATCGCCATCGCCCAGGCCATGGACCGATCGCTCAAGGCATTGCCGCATTTGATCGCGGGTGACATGGACAAGGCCACCGCCCTGATTCACACCAGCAAGCCACCGCGACCCAAGCCGCCCCGGCCCGTGCCGCCGGCAGGTCCGCCTCAGACAGAAGCTGGTGGTGGTGCCTCGTCCGCTGCCGACAAAGGCTGACCAGCCTTCTGCAGACGCTGGTACTTCTGCCACAGGGTCTCGCGCGACTCGATGTGATCCGGATGCACCGGGATGCAGCTCACCGGGCACACCTGTACGCATTGCGGCTCGTCAAAATGACCCACACATTCAGTGCAGCGCGCAGGGTCGATTTCGTAGATCTCCTCGCCCATGTAGATGGCCTGGTTCGGGCACTCGGGCTCGCACACATCGCAGTTGATGCATTCGTCGGTGATCAGCAAGGCCACGGCAAACGCTCCTAGGCCTGCAAAGGCTTGGGTAACAACCGAGCCGCGACCGCGCCGCTGACCATCTGCGACACGTCGCCGCCCAGCTGGGAGATTTCGCGCACCAGCGTGCTGGAGATGCATTGCAGCTCGGCCTGCGGCAGGAGAAACACCGTCTCCACCGCCGGGTTCAGCTTGCGGTTCATCGCCGCCATTTGGGCTTCGTAGTCAAAGTCGGTGAGGTTGCGAATGCCGCGAACCACGGCGGTGGCGCCATGTTGGCGGCAGAAGTCCATGATGAGACCTTCGAAGGGCAGCACGCGCACGCGCCCTGGCATTCGCGCAGCGACCTCGGCGGCCATGTCCAGCCGTTCCTGCAGCGTGAAGCGCGTCTTCTTGTGGTGCGCGATCGCCACCGCAATGATGACGTCGTCGAACAGCATGGCCGCGCGCCTGGCCACATCTTCATGCCCCAAGGTGATGGGGTCGAAGGTACCGCTGTAGACCGCCACGCGGCCTGCGGTGCCGGATGTTGCAAGCGCTGTACTCATGCCGAAGATTATGCGCGAGGGGCACCACGCCCCACTTCACGCAGCGGGCAATGGCCGCAACAGGTGAAAGGCCACCGCACCCGCCTTGCCCTGCCGGTGCAGCTGCAAGCCCAGTGGTGCCAGCTCGTCCTGGCTCCACACGCGCGGGGACTCCAGATACACCAACCCTTCCTCGCGCACGGCCTGGCGTGCGGCGCCCAGCGCGGCGGTGTAAAGCGCCTCGTTCTGACCGTCGCCAAAGGGCGGATCCAGAAACACCACGTCAAACCCTTGGCCGGTTCGCTGGCGAAGCGCGGCCACGCCGTCACCTCGCTCCACGCGCACACCGGTGGCCTTGAGCTGCGTGGTGATGCGGCTGAGATTGGCCAGCAGCGCGCTGTCCTGCTCCACCAGCACCACATCGACCGCACCGCGCGACGCGGCTTCGAGCCCCAGCGCGCCCGTGCCGGCAAAGGCGTCGATACAGCGCCAGCCGCTCAGGTCCTGGCCGAGCCAGTTGAAAAGCGTTTCGCGCACGCGCGAGGGTGTGGGGCGCAGTCCGGGGCGGTCGGCCACAGGCAGGCGGGTGCGCTTCCAGAGACCGCCGATGATGCGCACTTCATGCGGTGCCTGGGCGGTGCGGGGTGGTTTGGGTTTGTTCATGTGCCAGCGCCCCAAAAGGGCGCAATGGGTCAGGGGCGCGCGCCCACCACAACCGTCACCATGCGATCGGGCTGAAGCACGCGGGCGTAGGCGCGACGGATGTCATCCACCGAGATCTTTTCGACCTGCTGCGCCCAGGTATCAAGGTAGTTCAACGGCAGGTCGTTCCAGGCGATGTTGGCCACGTTGTCGAGCAACTTGCGGTTGCTGTCCAGCCGCAGCGCCTCACCGTTGATGAGGAAATCCTTGGCAGCCTGCAGCTCCGCATCGGTTGGACCCCGCGCAACGAACTGGCGCACCACTTCGCGCACCACATCTACGGCCTGGGCCGCCTGATCGGGCCGCGTGGTCAGGCTGATCTGAAACGAGCCCGCCTGGCGGCCCGTCACGAAGTAACTGGACACACCGTAGGTGAGGCCCCGCTTTTCGCGCACTTCGGTCATGAGCCGGGAGACGAAGCCCCCACCACCGAGCACGTAATTCCCCACGAAGAGCGGCAGGAAGTCGGGATCGGTGCGCGGCACGCCGGGCTGGCCCACCAGCACCTGTGCCTGCGCGGCCGCAAACGGCAGGCGCTGGTCCACCGCTGCCTGCAGCGGCTGCACGGGCGGCAGCTCGGACAGCGCGCTGCAGCCGTGGGGCTGCACCGCCGTCATGAGCCGGTCGACGATGCGGTTGGCCGCCGCGCGGTCGATCGCGCCCACCATCGACACCTGGGCACGGCAGCTCGTGACGTGGCGCTGGTAGAACGCGCGCATGTCACCCACGGTGATGGCGTTGTAGCTCGCTGCATCAGCCTGCAGGCCGTAAGGGTGAGCACGGTAAATCGCTTGGGAAAAGGTGCGACCGGCGAGCGTGCCAGGGCGGTTCTCGGCTTCCTTGAGGGCTGTAAGCGCGCGCTCGCGATCGCGTTGCCACACGCGCTGCGGCCATGCGGGTGAGGCCAACTGGCGCGCGGCGAGCGCCACGACACGGTCGAGCAGTTCGGGTTCGGTCAGGCTGCGCAGCGAAACACTGAAACGATCGAGCGTGGCCTGCGCCCCAAACTGGGCCCCCAGATCGGCCCAGGCTTCGCTCAGCGCGTTTTCGTCGAGCGCAGGTTGGCCGGCTTGCGCCGCCACACCGCCCGAGAGCAGGCCAGCCGTAGCGCCAGCCAGACCCGCCAGCTGGGCGGGGTCGCGGCGGCGACCACCATCGAAATCGATCTGCACGTCGAGCATGGGGATCGAAGGGCTGTTGATCAGGTGCACGCGGGCGCCACTGGCGTGCGTCCACTGCTCGATCGGGATGGCGGCATGGGCAGCACCCATCGTGGCAAGCACCAGAGTGGTCAGCCCGGCGCGCCAAACGCGGCTTGTAAGAAATGAGGCGAACGGGATCATGGTCATGCGGGCTCGCTTCAATGGCGCAACGGCGTGGGGGTTGCGCGGGCGGGCGGCGCCGCGGGCGCTGCTGCGCGGCGAGACGGGTCGGGCACCAGCACGCCCGTGGTGAGCTGGTCATCGCCAAAGTAACGCTGCGCCACCGACTGGACCTGTTCGGCCGTGACACCGCGCAACCGCGCAATCAGTCGCTCGCCCGTGTCCAGCGGCATGCCGTTGATCCAGTAGCTGCCCAGTTCGCGCGCCTGGTTGGCCACCGAGTCGAGTTTGTAGATTTCCCCGGCAGTCCATTGCGTCTTGACGCGCTGCAGTTCGGCCGGCTGCACACCCTCGCGCGCGATGCGCGCCACCTCGGCCTTGAGGGCGGCAGAGGCCATCTCCGGCGTCACGCCGCGCGCAGGCACAGCGCTGAGCATGAAGAGCTGGGGTCCGCGCCCCATGAGGCCGTAAGACGATCCCGCGCTGTCGGCAATGCGCTTGCCGCCCGTACCAACGCCCTGCACCAGTGCGCGATCGAGTCGCGCGCCGTCATAGCCGTCGAGCACGGCCGACAGCACGGTGAGCGCCAGGGCATCGCGGTCGGTGTCGTTGTCGACGTCGGCGCCGCGCCATTGGGGCACCTTGTAGGCCAGTGCGACCAAAGCCTGATCGGCCACGGCGCGGTATTCGATGCGACGCGGGCCTGCCTGCTCGGGCTCTTCGCGCGGCTTGCGCATGGGCACGGCAGCGCCCGCCGGAATGGCGCCGAAGTGCTTTTCCGCCAGCGCGCGCACTTGTGCGACGTCCACATCGCCGGCGATCACCAGCGCCGCGTTGGCGGGCACGTACCAGCGGCGGTAAAAAGCGCGGGCGTCGTCGGGTGTCATGGACTCGATGTCGTTCATCCAGCCGATCACCGGGCGACGGTAGGGGCTGGCCTGGTACACGGCCGCCGTGAGTGCCTCGAACATGCGGGCACGCGGCGACTCTTCGACACGTTGGCGCCGCTCTTCCTTGATCACCTCGATCTCGCGGCGGAACTCTTCGTCGGGCCACTGGTTGCGCGCAAAGCGGTCGGCCTCCAACTGCATGGCGGTCTCCAGGCGGCGCGCGGGCACTTGCTGGTGGTAGGCCGTGGCGTCGCGGCTGGTGAACGCGTTGTCCACGCCCCCCATGGCCGCCACGCGGCGCGAAAACTCGCCGGGCGCGAGGTCGGGCGTGCCTTTGAACATCATGTGCTCAAGGACATGCGCCACGCCGCTGGTGCCATCGACTTCGTCCATGGACCCCGCACGCACCCAGAGCATTTGCACCACCGTGGGCGCACGGCGGTCTGGGCGCACGATCAGCGTCATGCCGTTGGCCAGCGTGAAACGCTGCGCCTGGGTGCTCGGGGCACTGGCGGCGGGCGCTGCCACCGGGGAGGAAGTGGGCTGGGCTTGCGCGGGCGAACCCAGCATCGCCAGGGCCATCAGGAGCGCGGTGAGGCGCGTGTCAAACAGTGGCATAGGGCGTTTCATAGAATGCAATGGATTCTAGAGATGGAAAAATGTTCTCGTTCTTTCGCAAAAAAGCCCCTACCCCACCCGCTCCCGCCAGCCCGGAGGCACCGGCGCCCTCGCCCGCCGTGACCGCTCCGCCGCCGGTGCCAGCGCCTTCGGTACCCGCGCCGCGCCAGGGCTGGCTGGACAAACTCAAGGCCGGGCTGCGCAAGACCGGCTCGGGCATTGCCACGGTATTCACCGGCACGCAGATCGACGATGCGCTGTACGAAGAACTGGAGTCGGCGCTGCTGATGGCCGACACCGGCGTGAAAGCCACCACGCACCTGCTCAATGACCTCAAACGGCGCGTGAAGGAGAGCAAGACCACCGATCCGGCCGCCGTCAAGGGCCTGCTGGCCGACGCCATCGCCGACCTGCTCGCGCCCCTGCAGAAACCGCTGGTGATCGGCGAACACAAGCCCACCGTGATCATGGTGGCCGGCGTCAATGGCGCGGGCAAGACGACGTCGATCGGCAAGCTCACCCGCCACCTGGCCGATGGCGGCGCCACGGTGCTGCTGGCCGCGGCCGACACCTTTCGTGCCGCCGCGCGAGAACAGCTCGCCGTCTGGGCCAACCGCAACACGGTGGAGATCATCACCCAGCAAGGAGGCGACCCGGCCGCCGTGAGCTTTGACGCGGTCACCGCCGGCAAGGCACGCGGCCGCGACGTGGTGCTGGTGGACACCGCAGGGCGGCTGCCCACGCAGCTGCACCTGATGGAAGAGCTGCGCAAGATCAAACGCGTGGTGCAAAAGGCCGATGCCAGCGCGCCGCATGAGGTGCTGCTGGTGATCGATGGCAACACGGGCCAGAACGCGCTGATGCAGGTGAAGGCCTTCGACGACGCGCTGCAGCTCACGGGTCTCATCATCACGAAGCTCGACGGCACCGCCAAGGGGGGTGTGCTGTGCGCCATCGCCCGGGAGAAGCCGGTGCCGGTTTACTTCATCGGTGTGGGCGAAAAGCTGGAAGACCTCGAAACCTTCGACGCCCGGGAATTCGCCCAGGCCCTGCTGGCCTGAAGGCGGCTTACTCGTCGGTGTAGTTGCGCCACTGCCCCATGGCGTTGCGCATGGTCAGCAACTGCCGTTCAAAGCGCGGGCAGGCCTGGCACATCGCCAGGTGAAGGCGCAAGGCCAGTCGGTCGACCCAAGGCAGCGCGCGGTCTTCCCGCGCGATCAGGAGAGCGCTGGCTTCCTTGCAAGTGCGGCGAAAAGGGTAGGCGGGTTTCATGGCGTGGCAGGGCGGGCAAACCAGTTGAGCTCCAGGCACTCGCGCAAGCGCAAGCGGGCCCGGTGGAGCTGGACGTAGAGGTTGGTCGGCGTGAGCGCCAGTTCCTTACAGATTTCTTCGCTGGAGAGCTCCAGCCACTCGCGCATCAGGAACAGGCGCCCTTGCACGGCGGGCAGCTTGTCGGTGCAGGCCTCCAGCACCGCGAAGAACTGGCGGCTGTTCATGTCCTGCTCGGGGTTGCCCCATTCGGCGGGCTTTTCGGCGTAATGGCCGTCGGCCTTGAAGGCCATGTCTTCCAGCGGGTCCGCCTGCTCGTCGTCCGAACCGGAAGCCACGCACACTTCCCGGCGGTGGTGGCGCAAGGCGTCGATGATCTTGTGCTTGAGGATGCCCACCAGCCAGGTCTTGAGCTGCGAACGCTGCTCGAACGCCTGGGGTTTGCTGAGCGCGGCCAGCACGGTTTCCGACACCGCGTCCTCGGCCCAGGCCTCGTTGCGCAGCTGCAGGCGCGCAAATTTGAGCAAATACACACGCAAATCGGCCACTTGGTGTTCGAAAGTGGCGTTGGGGGGTGTGGACATGGGGGCTGAGTGTAATGAAGCGGCGCGACGAACGACAAAAGGCATTCCAGGAGGTGCCCATGTTGTCCATCCACGCCCATCCCCAACGCCGATCGGTGTTGCTGCTCGCCCTCGGCATGGGCCTGGCCCACCGGGGGCCACCCGCGTTCGCTCAGGCGGCCACCACCGCGCCTGGGCCTGCGCCCGCCGACTTGCGCGGGCGCACGCTCGACGGCCAGGCCTTTGACCTCGCCCGTCTGCGCGGCAAGGTGGTGATGGTGCTGTTCTGGTCCACCGACTGCGCCGTCTGCCGCGACAAGATGCCCGAGCTCAGGGCCAACGTCAAAGGCTGGCAAGGCCGGCCTTTCGAGCTGGTGAGCGTGAGCACCGACGCCGCGCGCGCCGCCATCGAGACACATCAAAGGCTGGTGCAGCTCACGGTGCCAGCGTCCCAGCGTTTCACCACGCTCTGGGCGGGTGAACCGGGCCTGCAACACAGCTTCGGCCCGCCGGGCCAGCTGCCGGCGCTGTTCCTGCTCGACAAAGACGGCCGCGTGGTGGAAAGCCACCACGGGCGCGTGCCGGCACAAGCCTGGGACCGCGTGGCCGACCTGCTGTGAAAATTTTTTTTGGCCCACCGTAAGAAATCAACAACCCCGCTGACCAACGCTCAACCTGCCGAACTTGCCCAGGGTATCGGGCAAGCCAGACGGGTTGCTGCATCCCCGTCATCCCTTTGTCCCAACCACCAGGAGTTTTCCATGAACCAACGCCACCTGATCGCCGCCGCCGCCACTTCGCTGATGTCTCTGGCCCTGCTCTCCTCCCCCGCCATGGCCCAGAACTCGGGCAAGGAAAAATGCTTCGGCATCGCCAAGGCAGGCCAGAACGATTGCGCCAACCTCGCCGGCACGCACTCGTGCGCAGGCCAGGCCAAAGTCGACAACGACAAGGGCGAGTGGAAGTACGTGCCCGCCGGCACCTGCAAGCAAATGAAGGGCATGACCATGGACGAAGCCAAGATGGGCATGAAGAAGTCCTGATCGGCACCGGTTTTCCAAGGTATTGACATGACCGCCGCCGAGCAGCCCGACCCACAGGCGCCACGAGCCTGCGCCACGGGCATCGGCTGGCGGCACCCGCACAACGCCGAGCTGCTCGAGCAGCAGCCGGCCCTGGACTTTCTGGAAGTCCATTCCGAAAACTTCTTCGCCCCCGGCGGCGCTGCGCGTGCGGTGCTTCGCCAGGGCCGCGAACGCTATCCCATCAGCCTGCACGGCGTGGGGCTCTCGCTGGGTTCGGCGCAGGGCATCGACCCCTGGCACCTGGCGCAACTTGCCGAGCTGGTGCATGACATCGAACCCGTGCGCGTGAGCGACCACGCCTGCTTTGCGCGCGGTGTGCTGCCTGGCGGCGTCGCGCTGCACGCGTCGGACCTGCTGCCCTCGCCCTTCACCCGCGAGGCGCTCGACACGATGTGCGCCAATGTGCAGCGCGTGCAAGACCGCCTGCGCCGCCCGATCGCCGTGGAAAACCTGTCGACCTACCTGCGCTGGCGCGTGGCCGACATGGACGAACCCACCTTCCTGAACGCCCTTGCCCAGCGCACCGGCTGCCAGCTGTTGGTGGACGTGAACAACATCTGCGTGAACGCGCTCAACGACGGGCACACGAACCCCCTGGCAAGTTGCCGCCGCTGGCTCGACGCCATCGCGCCGGGCGCGGTGGCCGAGCTTCACCTGGCCGGCCACGTGGACTGCGGCGACATCGTCATTGACGACCACGGCAGCCGCGTGTGCGCCGATGTGTGGTCGCTCTACCGCCACGCCTTGCAGCGCTTTGGCGCCGTGCCCTCGCTCATTGAATGGGACACCGACCTGCCCGCGCTCTCGGTGCTGCTGGATGAAGCCGCCACCGCCCGGCAACACGCGAGCGTCGCACTGGTGGGCGAGGCGGTGGCTGCATGAGCGCACTTGCCCAGCAACAACAGGCCTTGCTGGAGGCGCTCTTCACGTCACCGGGCACGTACGCACCGCTCGATGCCTGGCTCGAGCCCCACACGGGGCGCGGCCTGATGGCCTACCGTGCCAACGCCCACGCGCTGGCCGAGCGCTCGCTGCGCGCCACCTATCCGGTCATGGCCGAACTGCTGGGCGACGAGAACCTGGCGCCACTGGCGCGCGAACTCTGGCACCAGCACCCACCCACACGCGGCGATCTGGCGCAATGGGGCGACGCGCTGCCCGGCTTTCTGCAGCGGCACGAACAACTCACCGACCTGCCCTACCTGGCCGATGTGGCCCACCTCGAATGGGCCTTGCACCGCGCCGCAGGCGAGCCCGATGCCGACCTGGACACCGCCAGCTTTGCGCGCCTGAGCAGCGAAGACCCGCAACACCTGGCCCTGCGCCTGGCGCCAGGCACATCGGTGTTCACCAGCCGCTGGCCCGTGGCCAGTCTGGTGGCAGCACACCGCCCAGGTGAAGGTGACGGCCAGCCCAGCCTGCAGGAGGCGGCCGAGCGCCTGCGCGATGGCGTGGGCGAATCCGCCGTGGTCTGGCGCCGGGGTCTGCGCCCCTGCATGCGCGCCTGCACGCGCGCCGAGGCCACGCTACTGCGGGCCACGCTGCGCGGCGACTCACTCCCCGACGTACTCAACGCCATCGCCACACAGGGCGACGACATCGACCTCGCCACCTGGCTCGCCGAGGCCGTGCAACAAGGCCTGTTGCTCGGCGTGATCGACACCCGGCCACCCGCCTCGCCCCCACCCCCACGCCACAAGGAAACCCCATGAACCCCAGCCCTACCCTCCTGCAGCGCGGCCTGGCCCTCTGGCAACGCGTCATACAGGCCCTCGACCTCGCGCAACCCGCTGCCGCACTGGCCGCGCGCGTGTATCTGGCGCAAGCCTTCTTTCTGGCGGGCCTGACCAAGCTGCGCGACTGGGAGACCACGATCCTGTTGTTCACCGAGGAATACCGCGTGCCCCTGCTCTCGCCTCAACTGGCGGCGATCTCGGGCACGGCCGGCGAGCTGGTGTTGCCTGTGTTGCTCTTGCTGGGCCTGGCCGGCCGGTTTGCAGCGCTGGGCCTGTCGGTGGTGAACGTGGTGGCGGTGATCAGCCTCGCCGAGATCGCACCCGCCGCCCTGCAGCAGCACATCACCTGGGGCGTGCTGCTCGCTGCGCTGGCGATCTACGGCCTGGGCAAATGGTCGCTGGACTGCGCGTGGCTTCATCCCCGGCTTGACCGGGCGCGTGCACGCGGCATGGCCTTGAACTAAGCTCCCGACTCCAACGCACCGCGGAGAAAGCCCTTGCCCCAACACCTGCCCCACCTCAACCGTCGCCACCTGCTGCTCGCCGCAGGAGGCTCTGCATTGCCATCGGTGTGGGCCCAGGCCAGCGCGCCATGGGCCGAGGTCGAGAAAGCCGCACGCGGCCAGACCGTTTACTGGAACGCGTGGGCCGGCAGCGAGCAGACCAACGCCTACCTGCAGTGGGTGGCTCAGCAAGTGAAGAGCGCGCATGGCATCACCTTGCAGCACGTCAAGATCACCGACACGGCCGATGTGGTCAAGCGCGTGCGCGCTGAAAAAGCCGCTGGACGCGCCGCCGGTGAAGGCACGGTGGACCTGGTGTGGATCAACGGTGAGAACTTCGCCGCCATGAAACGCGAGGGCTTGCTGTTTGGCCCGTGGGCCGAAGCCCTGCCCAACTTCCGCTGGGTCGACACCGCGGGCAAGCCCACCACGCTCAACGACTTTTCGGTGCCCACCGAGGGCATGGAGTCGCCCTGGGGCATGGCGCAGTTCACGCTGTTTGCCGACAGCAAGCGCCTGCCGCAGCCGCCGCAGAGCATGCAGGCGCTGCTGGCCCTGGCGCGCAGCCAGCCCGGGCGCATCACGCACCCGCGCCTGCCCGACTTTCACGGCACCACCTTCATCAAGCAGGCCCTGGTTGAATTCGCGCCGGACCGCCAGGCGCTGGCCAAGCCCGTCACCGACGCGGCCTTTGCGGCGCAGACAGCCCCGCTCTGGCCCTTCCTGGACGCCCTGCGCCCGCACCTGTGGCGCGGCGGCAAACAGTTCCCGCTGAACGCGGCCGCCGTGCGCCAGATGATGGCCGACGGCGAGCTGCTGCTGGCCCTCACCTTCAACCCCAACGAAGCCGCCAACGAAATCGCCGCCAAACGGCTGCCCGCCACGGTGGTGAGCTGGCAGTTTGAAAAGGGCACGATCGGCAACACGCACTTCGTGGCGATCCCGTACAACGCGCGCGCCCGGGCCGGTGCGCAGGTGGTGGCCAACTTCCTGCTCTCACCCGCCGCACAGGCGCGCAAGGCCGACATTGCCCACTGGGGCGACCCCACCGTGCTGGACGTGGCGCGCCTGCCCGCACCCGAGCGCGCCCTCTTTGGCACCGGGCAACTGCCAGGTCTGGTGAAGAACCCGGCGCCCACGCTCCCCGAGCCGCACGCATCGTGGGTGGACCCACTGGAGAAAGCCTGGGCCCAGCGCTACGGCGCCTGACACCGTGTCCGTTCGCCAACTTCGAGGGTTCGCCGCCACGGCGCTGCTGGCGCTGGTGGCCGTGCCCATGGTGTGGACGGCGCTGGCGGCGCTGCACAGCGGCAGCCAGCCCGACGCGTGGCGCGCGTTGGCCCAGACCCCTGCGCTGTGGCAGGCCCTGGCGCTCACGCTCTGGACGGGACTGGGCGCGACCCTGCTGGCCTGGTGGGGCGCGGCCGCACTGCTGGCGCAGGGCTTTGTGCGCCAGGGTCTCGCGCGCCTGCTGCGCGGCCTGCCGGTGATGCTGGCCACGCCACACGCGGCGCTGGCCATCGGCCTGTTGTTTCTGCTCTCGCCCAGCGGCTGGCTCCTGCGCGCCGTGTCGCCCTGGCTCACCGGCCTGGACCAGCCGCCGCCCTGGCCCACCACGCAAGACCCGTGGGGCCTGGGGCTGATCCTGGCGCTGGTGGCCAAAGAAATTCCTTTTCTGCTCTGGACCGCCGCCACCCAGCTGCAGCGCGACGACGTGCGCCAGCGCTGGCGCGCCGAGCACGCGCTGGCGCAAACGCTGGGCTACTCGCCGCAGCGCGCCTTCTGGCTGGTGCTCTGGCCGCAGCTGGCGGTGCGCCTGCGCTGGCCTCTGCTCGCGGTGCTGGCCTACGGACTCACGGTCGTTGACATGGCCCTGGTCATCGGCCCGGCGGCACCCCCCACCCTGGCCGTGCTGGCCTGGCAATGGCTGCAAGACGTGGACCCCACCACCTACGCACAAGGCGCCGCCGCCGGTGTGTGGCTGGCGCTGCTGGTGCTGGTGTGCAGCGCGGCATGGCTGGGTGCGCAGCGGGCCTGGCGCCACGCGCTTGCACATGGGCGCGGCCGGCGCGGGCGGGTCGGCGCAGGTGCCGGCTTGCCGGCGCCTGCAGGCCTGTGGCTGCTCACGGGTTTTTATGCGGCCGTGCTGCTCGCGCTGGCGGTGGGCAGCGTGAGCGGCGTGTGGGCCTTCCCCGACGTGTGGCCGCAGTCCTGGACGCTGGCGGCCTGGACGCAGGTGGCGCACAGCAGCCAGACCGCCTGGACCACCCTGTGGCTGGCCGGCGGCAGCAGCGCCATTGCCCTGGTGTGGAGCGTGGCGTGGCTGGAAGTCGCCCCACGCCGCTGGGACCAGGCCGTGCGCCCGGTGCTTTACCTGCCGCTGGTGTTGCCCGCCGTCCTGTGGGTGGTGGGCCTGTACCGCGTGGGCTTGCAGCTGCAACTGGAAGGACAGGCCAGCGGTCTGCTGCTGGCGCACACCCTCATGGTGCTGCCCTATGTGCTGCTGGCGCTCAGCCCCGCCTACCTCGGTTTTGATGCGCGTTACGCCCAGCTCAATGCCAGCCTGGGCCATGGCCCGTTGCGGTTTCTGTGGCGGGTGAAGTGGCCGCTGCTGCGCCGCTCGCTGGCGTCGGCCGCTGCCGTGGGCTTTGCGGTGAGCGTGGCGCAGTACCTGCCCACGCTCTACCTGGGTGCCGGCCGTTTTTCCAGCGTCACCACCGAAGCCGTCACGCTCGCCTCGGGTGGGCAACGCTCGCTCACCAGCGCCTACGCCGGGCTGCAGATCGCGCTGCCCGTGCTGGTCTTTGCGCTGGCGGCCTGGCTGGGTCGCCCGCGCCGGTTCACGAGGGCATCCGCATGACCTTGTCGGTGCACATTCAGCGCCTGGCCACGCGCCAGCACACCTTGGTGCAGAACCTGCGCCTGAACGTGGCCAGTGGCCAGATCCTCACGCTCATGGGGCCCAGCGGCTGCGGCAAGAGCACGGTGCTGGCCGCCATGGCTGGCACGCTGGACCGCGAAGCCCTGCATTTCGAAGGCACCGTGGAGCTGGACGGCCTCGACCTCACGCCGCTGCCCACTGCACGGCGCGGCATTGGCCTGCTGTTTCAGGACGACCTGCTGTTCGCGCACATGACGGTGGCCGAAAACCTGCGCTTTGCGGTGCCCGCCGGCCCCGCGCGCGAACGCGACGCTGCGGTGGAACGCGCGTTGCAGGAAGCCGGCCTGGCCGGTTTTGGCCCACGCGATCCAGCCACGCTCTCGGGGGGGCAGCGCGCGCGTGTGGCCCTCATGCGCGCACTGCTCGCCCAGCCTCGCGCCTTGCTGCTCGACGAGCCGTTCTCGCGCCTGGACGCCGCGCTGCGCGAGCAGTTCCGCGCGTTCGTGTTCGGGCACCTGCGCGCGCGGCAGATCCCGGCGGTGCTCGTGACACACGACGACGCCGACATCGCCGACCCGGCGCAGGTGGTCGCGCTCGGACATGCTTGACCGCACCCTGCATGCCGCCCTCAAGCCCCTGCTCGCGCGGGTGGCCGGCGGGCTGGTGCGCCTGGGCTTGAGCGCCAACGCCCTGAGCTTCATCGGCTTCGGCCTCGGGCTGGC
>CALRUK020000028.1:0-49228 GCA_943371335.1 Synechococcus sp. UW140
CGAGTGGCAGGCGCAGCGTGCCGCGGTCGTCGGGTGAAGGCGGCTTGTTGGCGTGGCCCACGCGCGGTACGGTGCGGTAGGGCGCCAGCGGCGTCACGCTCGCGCCGCTGGAGAGGCCATGCGTGTCGCCCGCAGGCATGAGGTAGGCCTTGTCGTTGGAGAAGCCCACCACCTCGGCCAGCACCGGCTCCTTGTGCCCGTTCTCGATCAGGCACTGCGAGCCCACCGGCACCTTCAGGCCCACGGCCTCCAGCACCAGGCCGGCCAGGCGGGTGAGCGTGCCGCGCACTTCCAGCGGGGTTTTCACCGCCGCGTTGGCGCGCACGTCTTCCATGAAGTGGCCCCAGCGGCTTTCGCTGCCAAACGTGCTGTCAGACATCGGCGTTTCCCGGGTTCCAGGCTGCGTCCATGCCGAGGTTGCCCACGGCGCGCGACCAGCGTTTTTCAATGGTGGCGTCCACCGTCATGGTGGCCGACTCGATCAGGCAGCCGCCGGGGCTGATGGCGGCATCGGCCACGAACTCGGCGGGGTGGCTGCCCATGTTTTCCAGCAGTGCGCCTTTCATCATGGCGAGGTCGCCCGGGTTCATGCGCACGGTGGCGGCCTGGCCGTCGTCCACGAGCTGGCCGAGCGCCTCGGCAATCACGGGCTTGAGGTGGGCCGGGTCGCTCTTGATCTCCTGGCGCACCACCTGGCGGGCCAGGTCGCAGGCCAGCTCGAGGATGTGGCGCGAGATCTGGTCTTCGCTTTTCTTGAGGTGGTCGCGCGTGTTGTGCAGCAGCTGCGCCATGCGCACGGCGGTTTCTTCGGCGGTCTTGCGCAGCGTGGCTTCCATAGCGTCGCGCACTTCCTGGCCGCCGGCGTCGTGGCCGCGCGCGAAGCCGTCGGCGTAGGCCTGCTGGCGTGCTTCCTGCAGCACCTCGGAGGTCACGCCTTCACCGGAGCTGCCGTCGGCCGCGGCGGGGTGCAGGTTGTCGTCGCTGCCGTCCACCGCCGAGAAATGCCAGGCGGCCACGCCGTCGATTTCCTCGCGCGGAATGAAACGGGAATGGGGGTTGGGTTTGGAGGTGGCCATGGTGTGTTTGTGCGTGCGGCGGTCGATCAAACGAACGCCTCTTCTTCGCCACCGCCCATGATCACGATCTGGCCTTCGTCGGAGAGGCGGCGCACGATCTTCAGGATTTCTTTCTGCTGGCCTTCCACTTCAGACAGCCGCACCGGACCGCGCGATTCGAGGTCTTCGCGCAGCGCTTCGGCCGCGCGGCTGGACATGTTGCCCAGCACCAGATCGCGCAGTTCGGTGGTGGCGCCCTTGAGCGCGATCACCAGCGAATCGGTGGCCACTTCTTTCAGCACCATCTGAATGGACTTGCCATCGAGCTTGAGCAAGTCTTCGAAGATGAACATCTTGTCCATGATCTTCTGGGCCAGGTCGCTGTCGAATTCGCGGATCGACTCGATCACCGAGGTCTCGATCTGTGTGCCCATCATGTTGATGATTTCGGCGGCGGTCTTCACGCCACCCATGGAGGTCTTGCGGATCTTGTCGCCACCGGCCAGCACCTTGTAGAGCACCTCGTTGAGGTCTTTCAGGGCCGTGGGCTGAATGCCTTCGAGCGTGGCGATGCGCAGCATCACTTCGTTGCGTGTGCGCTCGGTGAAGTTCTTGAGCACGCCGGCGGTCTGGTCCGATTCCAGGTGCACCAGGATGGCGGCCACGATCTGGGGGTGTTCGTTGCGCAGCAGCTCGGCGATCGACAGCGGGTCCATCCACTTCAGGCTTTCAATGCCCGAGACGTCACCGCCTTGCAGGATGCGGTCGATCAGCAGCGATGCCTTGTCGTCGCCCAGCGCGCGCTTGAGCACGGCGCGCACGTAGTTGTCGGTGTCGGACACCAGCAGGCTCTGCGAAGACGCCTCGGTGGTGAACTTCTGCATCACCTGGTCCACACGCTCGTGCGACACCGACCGCGTCTTGGCAATCGTCTCGCCCAGCTTCTGCACTTCCTTGGGCGAGAGGTGCTTGAACACCTCGGCCGCTTCCTCTTCGCCGAGCGACATGAGAAAGATGGCAGCGTCCTGGATTCCCTGGTCTTCCATGATCAAAATTCCTCAAGAAGATGTAGCCGGCGCAGGGGGTGGCGGCGGCTCATGCCGGCGCCTCCCCATTGACCCAGCCCTTGACGATGTTCGCCACCGCCATCGGGTTCTCCAGCGCGAGGCGCTTCGCGTCTGCGATGCGCTGCGCCTCGGCGGAAGGCTCGTTGTTCGGCATGGGCAGGCCAGGGCGCTCGGGCGATTCGTTGAGCACCGCGTTGAGCGGTTGCACCGGTGTGGTTTCCAGGCGGCGCGCGGCCGGCGTCTTCATGAGCTTCAGGCCAGGGCGCACCATGCCCATGAGCACCAGCAAGCCCAGGCCCACCATGCCCAGCGGCCAGGCCAGGCTGCGCATGAGTTCCTGGTTTTCGGCCTCTTTCCACCACGGCAGGGCGGCGGCGTCCTCGCCAGCCTTCTCGACGTTGAACACCGCGTTGACCACGTTGACCGAGTCGCCGCGTTCCTTGTTGAAGCCAATCGTTTCGCGCACCAGGGCGGTCATTTGTTCGAGCTGCTGCGGCGGAATGGCGGTGGTGGTTTCCTTGCCGGCCTTGTCCACCGTGGTGCGGTGGTTGATCACCACCGCCGCGCTCAGGCGCTTGACCTGGCCGCTGGATTCGCGCACCACCTTCACCGTCTTGTCGACTTCGTAGTTGACGACCGACTCGCGGCGCGAGTTGCCAGCCTGGCCGGTGCCTTGGGCGCTGTTCACGCCCACAGGGGCGGCCGCGCCGTTGATTGGGGCGGTGCCGGTGGCCGGGGGCTGGTTGCTCACCGCGCCGGGCACGCCCGAAGGCTGGGCGCGCGGGCCGCTGCCGTCTTCCACGGTCTGCTGGCTGCGCACGGTGGCGGCGGTGTCGGGGCCCTGGTTGGGGCGGTGCTGTTCGCTGGTGGATTCCACCATCGAGAAGTCGACCTCGGCGCTCACCTGCGCCTTCACGTTGTTGCGGCCCACCAGCGGCTCCAGCATTTCCATGATGCGGCGCGTGTAGAGCTGTTCGAGCTGCTGCACGTATTGCAGCTTCTGGGTGTCGGCGCCCTGGGCCTGGCCATCGGGCGGGTTGGAGAGCAGGTTGCCCGCGTCGTCCACGATGCTCACCGCCTTGGGGTTCATCTCGGGCACGCTGGAGGCCACCAGGTGCACGATGCCGGCCACCTGGGCGCGGTCCAGCGTGCGGCCGGGGTGCAGCGTGAGCAGCACCGAGGCGCTGGGCTTTTGCTGTTCGCGAAAGAAGCCGTTCTGGTTGGGCAGGGCCAGGTGGATGCGTGCGCTTTGCACCGACGACAGCGACTGGATCGAACGGGTGAGCTCGCCTTCGAGGCCGCGCTGGAAGGTCAGGCGTTCCTGGAACTGCGTCATGCCGAAGCGGTTGGCTTCCATCATTTCAAAGCCGGTGACCGAGCCCTTGGGCAGGCCTTGCGAGGCCAGGCGCAGGCGGGTGTCGTGCACCTTGTCGGCCGGCACCATGATGGCCTGACCCCCTTCGGCGTGCTTGTAGGGCACGTTCATCTGCGAGAGCTGGGCCACGATGGCGCCACCGTCCTTGTCGCCCAGGTTGGCGTAGAGCACGCGCCATTCGGGCTGGCGGCCCATGAAGAAGAAGGCGAGGGCAATGGCCAGCAGGGCGAGGGCCCCCAGGCCGAGCTTGATCTTCTGCGCCTGGTCCATGCGCGAGAAGCCATCGCCGAACGCGCTGCGCTCTCGGGCGGGCGGTGTGACATCCAGTTCGGCAACGGCGGTGGTGCTCATGGGATTCGGGGTTCGGTAGAAGGTCGATGGCAGAGGGATTTACACCCTGTTGCGTTCGATTATTCGGTCCCGGTGCCTGCGCCATAGCCGTGAAAAGGCGGGCGTTTGTGCCCTTATTCCCGCCCCTTGCAGGCGGTGCGCCCCCTAGCATCAGGGCGTCATCTTTTGTTGAAGGAGTCCGCCATGGACATGCGCATTTCTCCCCTCACCAGCCAGGCCCTCAATGGCGTTGGCCAGTCGGCCCTCAAGCGCCCCGGCGCGGCCAATGGGGTGGAGTCCGGCTTTGCCGCGAACTTCAAGGACGCCCTGAAGGAAGTGAGCGCCTCACAGGAAGCCGCTTCCCGCCTGCAAACCCAGGTGCAGCTCGGCAACCCCAAAGTGAGCCTGGAAGAAACCATGCTCGCCATGCAGAAGTCCCAGATCGGCTTCCAGGCCACGCTGCACGTGCGCAACCGCATGGTTCAGGCGTACAGCGACATCATGAACATGAGTGTTTAGGCTCCCCCCGCGCCGGCCTGCGGCCGTCACCCCCCGCGGGGCGATGCCTGTGGTCTGGCAAAGCCAGTCCCACGGCATCCTGGACTGAAATCCCTTTTCTCCGAGTGCGTCCGCGCGTTCAGTGCATCGGCGCTGGGCTGCCTCTATCGAACATTTGTGCCAGATCGTTCAGCCAGGGTTCGGCCAGGCAGCGGATCTCGGCGTCGGTGCGCAGGATGCGCTGCATGATCCGGTTCTTTTCCTTGCGGTCTTCCGGGCCAAGTTCGTTGGTCTTTGACTTGTGGCGCAGTTGTGCGATGAGCACGGCGCAGGCGCCTTCCAGGCGAACGACCTGATCCCAGTTTTCGGTTTGCGCGGCCTCCAGCATTTGTTGGCTGGTGCGTTCAATGGCTTTGTAGTAGTCCAAGAGTTGGTGCTCCATCTCAGGCTCCCTGCAGGGCGCCGGTGCGAATCTGTTTCCAGGAATCGGCAAGCGGTTCAATGAGGTTGAGCACCTCGTGCACGGCCGCGGGGTCGTTGCGCAGGTTGGCCCACGACAGGCGCTGCACTGCGTAGCTGTAAACGCCCAGCAGGTTGTGGGCAATTTCCCCGCCTTGCGACAGGTTCAGACCCGCCTTGAGACCTTCTTCAATGATGCGAACGGCCTTGCCGATGGCACGGCCCTTGGCCTCCACCTCGCCACGCTCCATGGCACCGCGCGCTGCGTTGAGCGACTGGATGAGGCCGTCAAACAACAAGCTGACGAGCTGGTGCGGGTCGGCGGTGCTCACACCGGTGTCGGTGGACACGCGTTTGTAAGCAGTGGCGGCGCGGGAATTCACAGAGGTAAACATGGCATCGGTTCCTTGTGGCTGATGCCTTTCTGTATCGGCACGCGTCGCGGGGACTGTAGGCGCGAAATGGACGATATGCGGTGGAAATCCGGCCGAAACGGGGGGTGGCGCTTTGGGGTTCATGTCAGGCTCTCCAGACGTGAAAAAGCCGGGCAGGGTTCACCGTGCCCGGGCTCTCATGGGGCGAAAAAAGGTCAGCCGGAGCTCTTGTTCCAGAGCGTGACCTGCTGAGACACGAAGGCATTGAGGCCGTTGAGCTTGCCCACGGCGTTGTCCATGGCGTTGTATTGCGCCAGGTACCGCACTTCGGCGCGGGCGGCGCGGTCCACCACCTTGTCCTGCTCTTTGGTGTTGCGTGTCACCGAGTTCTTCAGGGCTTCGGAGCGTCCCGTCAGCGTGCCGTTGACGCTGAGCAAACCCGTGGCAAAGGCGCTCATCTTCAGGCCAAAGCCCTGGGCGGCAGGGTCGGTGCTGGCGGCTGTGAACAGGGCCTTCAGCTCTTCAGGTTCCGACATGGCGGCGTCGAGCTTGGTGTTGTCCACGCTCATCGTGCCGCCGCTCTTGATCTCGATGCCGATGTCGAGCAGGCGGGTGAAGTCGCCGCCCGGGGTGACCGAGCGCATCATGCCGCGCAGGGCGTTTTGCAGGCCCACGGCGGTGCTGTCGCCCTGCAGGGTACCGGCCACCTTGGTGTCCGGGTCGTACTTGGTGGCGGTCGACAGCATGCTGTTGATGGCGTTGTAGGCATCCACGAAGGTCTGGATGTTCTTGCGCATGCCTTCCTTGTCGTTGATCACGGTGAGCTCCACCGGCGTGGTCGTGACCGCCGACAGGTTCAGCGTGATGCCGGGCAGGGCATCCGAGACAGTGTTGCTGGCCGAGGTGATCGGCACGTTGTTCACCGTGGCCTGGGCATTGCTGCCCGCCTGGCTGAGCGTCATGCCATGGAAGTTGCCGCCGGTGCCGTCGTAGGCCAGGCGCGAAAGCCCCGCGGCGTCGGTGTTGTTGCCGTCGCCGTCGGTGGCCTGAATGCGAAAGCCCAGGTCTTCGCCGGTGCGGGTCGAGCGCACCAGCAGGCGTTCGCCCGAGGCGTCGCGCAAGACCGTGGCGGTCACGCCGCCGTTGCCTGCATTGATCTTGGTGGCGATGGTGCTGAGCGTGTCCTGCGCGGTCACTTCCACGTCAATGGCGTCTGCCGTGCCGGGCACGAAATCGCCCGTGGTCCAGCTGCCCACCTGGATGCTCAGTGTGCCGCTGCCCACGGCCGAACCGGTGGGCAAGGCCGCAGAGGCCGTGGACTGCGCCCGGGCCAGTGCCTGCACCTCGATGCTCATCGACGTGGGCGGGGTGCCGGCCGCCACACTGATGCCGACCCGGTCGGGGGCGGTGGAACCGCCTTTGACGAGATCCCAGGCCTTGGGGTCGGCGAGTTTTTTCGCGGCGTCACCCAGCGCAGACACCATCGACTTGATGGTGCCGTAGATGGAGAGCTTGCTCTGCAGTCCGGCCGCCTTCTGCTGCAGGGGAGCCAGGGGTGCGCGCTCCAGGGCCACGAGTTGGGAGACGATGCTCTTGATGTCGAGGCCGCTGGCAAGACCGGGTGATGAGATGGCCATGGATGCTCCTTGTCGGATTGAACGCAAGACACGCGGGGGGCATGCGCTGTGTTCACTCCACAAAGCCCAAGGCGGCGGCGTGGTGGTTCACCACGGCCGCCGCCTGGGCGTGGCCGCACCGGGTGGTGCGGCCTTTGCGTTGTTGGGATGGCGTCATGAGCGCAGCAGGGACAGCACGCCCTGGGGCACCTGGTTGGCCTGGGCCACCATGGCGGTACCCGCCTGTTGCAGGATCTGGGCGCGCGAGAGGTTCGCCGTTTCCTTGGCGAAGTCGGCGTCCATGATGCGGCCGCGCGAAGCGGAGAGGTTTTCCACACCGATCTGGATGTTGGCCACCGCGCTCTCGAAGCGGCTTTGCACGGCACCCAGCGTGGCGCGCGCGCCGTTGACCTGGTCGAGTGCATCGTCGATTTTCTTCATCGCGATGTAAGCGCCTTTTTCGGTCGTCACGTCGATGCTGGAGATGCCCGTGAGGTCGGCGGTGGCGGCCACGATGCCGGTACCGTCGTCGGCCACACCGGTGGTGGCGGCGGTGAAGCCGGCGAAGGCGACCGTTTCGGGGTCGCCAGCGGCGTCCAGCTTGGACGAGAGGAATTCCACGTCGAAGGTGCCGTCGTTGTTGTCCACCAGATACGCGGACACGCCGGTTTCACCCGCTTTGCGGTTGACGGCTTCCACCACCTGGCCCAGGCGGGCGGTGGCCGAGCTGGCCACCCCGATCGCGCCGAGTTCCACAGTGTCGCCCGTGCCGACCGTGATGGTCAGGGTGCCGTCGGCAATTTCGGTGCCGAAGTCGGAGATGTCGGCGATGTCGACCGTTTCGGTGAGTTCGGCGTAGGCCACGTTGCTCAGGTTGTCGGCCGTGGTATCGGCCAGCGAACCGATGGTGATGTTGTCGCCCGCGTTGGCACCGACCTGGAAGGTGGCGGCGGTGAAGGAGCCGTCGAGCACCTTCTTGCCGTTGAACGAAGTCTGCTGCGACACGCGGTCGATTTCGTCGGTGAGCTGCTTCACTTCGGCCTGCAGTGCGGCGCGGTCGTCGGAGCTGTTGGTGGCGTTGGCGGCCTGCACCGAGAGTTCGCGCATGCGCTGCAGCATGTCGCCCACCTTGCCCAGCGCGCCTTCAGCGGTCTGCGCCAGCGAAATGCCGTCGTTGGCGTTGCGGGCGGCGACGCTCAGGCCCTTGATCTGGGAATTCATGCGCTCGGCAATGGCGAGGCCGGCGGCATCGTCCTTGGCGCTGTTGACACGCAGGCCCGAAGACAGGCGCTGCATGGAAGTGGCGAGCGAACCTTGCGAGGACATCAGGTTGCGCTGCGCGTTCATCGACATCACGTTCGTGTTGATGGTGGTCATGACTAACTCCTAAAGAATGGATGAAAAGCAATCCGGCATCGCTGCCAACCTCAAGCCAGCCGTGAAGCTGACCGCCATGACCGGAGCTTTTCTGCACGCCGGCGGGGCCTCAGGGCTTGATCACTTCGCCGCCTTGGCATGGCCGGCGACGAGCGCTTAGGAAATCCTTTGAAGGGGATTTCGGTGCCCATGCCATATTCTTTATTTCCCTGCCGCGGTCCATCGCTTGAATAAGCTGGCGAACAACACGGCAATTCATTCGTTAACCATGCACCCCTGTCGGGTTGCACGCAGCGCACGCGGGTGGCATGCGCTGTGTGCAGCCCACAAGTGCCCGGGCAGCGGGGTGGTTGTGCACCACGACCGCCGCCCGGGGTGGCCGCACCCAGAGGTGCGGCCCTTGCGTTGCGAGAGCCGTGCCGATCAACGCAGCAGGGACAGCACGCCCTGCGGCGCCTGGTTGGCCTGGGCCACCATGGCGGTGCCCGCCTGTTGCAGGATCTGGGCGCGCGAGAGGTTCGCCGTTTCCTTGGCGAAGTCGGCGTCCATGATGCGGCCGCGCGAAGCGGAGAGGTTTTCCACACCGATCTGGATGTTGGACACAGCGTTCTCGAAGCGGCTCTGCACGGCACCCAGGGTGGCGCGGGCGCTGTTCACGTCGTCCAGGGCGGCGTCGAGCTTCTTGATGGCGATGTAGGCGCCCTTTTCGCTGGTGACGTCGATGCTGGAGATGCCCGTGAGGTCGTCTGTGGCGGCCACGATGCCGGAGCCGTCGTCGGCCACGCCGGTGGTGGCGGCGGTGAAGCCGGCGAATTCGATCACTTCAGGGTCGCCAGCGGAGTCCAGCTTGGAGGACATGAACTCCACGTCGAAGGTACCGTCGTTGTTGTCCACCAGGAAGGCGGACACGCCGGTTTCACCCGTCTTGCGGTTCACCGCTTCAACCACCTGGCCCAGGCGGGCGGTTTCCGAAGCGGCTTCACCGATGGCACCGAGGTCCACAGCGTCGCCCGTGCCGACCGTGATGGTCAGCGTGCCGGCGTCGATTTCGGTGGCGAAGTCGGTGATGTCGGCGGTGTCGACCGTTTCCGTCAACTCGGCGTAGGCCACGGTGCTCAGGTTGTCGGCCGTGGTGTTGGCCAGCGAACCGATGGTGATGTTGTCGCCGGCGTTGGCGCCCACCTGGAAGGTGGCGGCGGTGAAGGAGCCGTCGAGCACCTTCTTGCCGTTGAACGACGTCTGCTGCGACACGCGGTCGATTTCGTCGGTGAGCTGCTTCACTTCAGCCTGCAGTGCCTTGCGGTCGTCTGCGCTGTTGGTGGAGTTGGCCGATTGCACCGAGAGTTCACGCATGCGCTGCAGCATGTCGCCGACTTTGCCCAGCGCGCCTTCAGCGGTCTGCGCCAGCGAGATGCCGTCGTTGGCGTTGCGGGCTGCCACGTTCAGGCCCTTGACCTGTGCGTTCATGCGTTCTGCAATGGCGAGGCCGGCGGCGTCGTCTTTGGCGCTGTTGACACGCAGGCCCGAAGACAGGCGCTGCATGGAAGTGGCGAGCGAACCTTGCGAGGACATCAGGTTGCGCTGCGAGTTCATCGACATCACGTTCGTGTTGATGGTGGACATGACTAACTCCTAAAAAGAATGGTTAAAAAGCAATCCGGCATTTCTGCCAATCTCGACACCAGCCAGGGGGCTGGCTGCCATGACCGGTGCAGGGCTGAACGGGTTGGCGTGTGTGGTGCCTTCTCGCCGCTCTGCTGGCCGGACGACGAACCTTTTTAGAAGTCCGTTGTGTTCAATTTCGGAGACCCTGGCGGTTTCTTTAGCACTGCTTTCGTTTCCCGGCATCTGTCAATCCCGTTCGTCGTCAGCAGGGCCATGCCCCGCATACCCTGTTTCGGCCATTCACGCCCGCACTGAACCCTGGCGCATGGGTGCCACGGGAGACCTCGCTTTGAAAACCTAAGTTGTAGGAGTTTTGATGACACGGGGGTGGTGCACACCTGACACGTCACACAGCGATTTACTGATTCAAGTTTTTTTACCCATCGACACAATTCAACACATCGGGTCAGCACATGTAAGCACATCGCCAGCAAGCGGCCCCCTACTGAAAGAAGGAACACATCATGGACAGCGAACAACTCCTGGCAGAAATCCGCGAAGCCAACCTGACGTACCTCATGCTGGCGCAGAACCTGATCCGCAAGGACCGCGCCGAAGCGCTGTACCGCCTGGGCCTGACCGAAGAAGCCGCCGACCTGCTCGGCATGCTCTCCACCGCCCAGCTGCTCAAGATCGCTTCGACCAACATGCTGCTGTGCCGCTTCCGTGTGGACGACGACCTGGTGTGGAACCTGTTGACCAGCCACAACGTGAAGAAGGTGGACAACTCCACCACCACGCAACTGCACGCCAGCATCCTGATGGCCGGCCGCTTCGCTGAAAGCATGGCCGCTCACTGAGCGCCCTCTCTCCTTCTTCTTTCCTCTTTCGTTTTCTCTGGAGTTCACCATGGCCGCAGGCAAGAGCATCCTCAACGAGTCGCGTGACATCGAGCGCGCCGTCGCCCTGATCCAGCTCGGCGCCCGCCTGCAGGTTCTGGAGTACGAAACGTCCCTGTCCTATGAGCGCCTGCTGCGCCTGTACAAGGAAGTCGCTGGCAAGTCGCCGTCCAAGGGCCAGTTGCCCTTCTCGACCGACTGGTTCCTGACCTGGCAGCCCAACATCCACTCGTCGCTGTTCCTCAACATCCACGAGTACCTCTCCAAGACCAGCGAGCTCGAAGAGATCGACACCGTCATCAAGGCCTTCCGCCTGTACAGCGAGCAGATGCAGGCCAGCGCCATCGAGCCACTGCTCTCCGTGACCCGCGCCTGGCGCCTGGTGAAGTTTGTCGACAACGGCATGCTCACCCTGACCAAATGCTCCTGCTGCGGCGGCCACTTCGTGACCGAGCCCTATGAAAACCGCCACTTCACCTGCGGTCTGTGCCAGCCACCCGCACGCGCCGGCAAGGGCGCCACGTCCGGAGGCCTGCGCCTTCACTGAGCACCAGCGACGCGCTTCCCAAACTTTGAAATGGACCCCGATGTGGGTCCATTTCGCGTTTATGGCCCCCTTCAATCCCACCTAGAGTTGGTCGATAGAAAACACATCCCTCCAAGTCACGCGCGCACTTCCCTGCAGCGTCCTCTTTCAGGCACAAGAACATGTTCGTCATCATTGGTTTTGTCGTTTCGATGCTCTGCATCTTCGGCGTCTACATCTTTCACGGCGGCAACATCGGCGTGGTGCTCAAGGCACTGCCGTTCGAGATGACGACCATCCTGGGCGCGGCGATCGGGGCTTTCCTGATCAACAACCAAATGAAAGTGGTGAAGGCCTCGTTCAAGGGCCTGGCCGGTTGCTTCAAGGGCAGCCGCTACACCAAGGCACGCTACATGGAGCTGATGGCGCTGCAGTTCGACATTCTTCAGAAGGCGCGCAAGGAAGGCCTGATGGCCATCGAGCAGGACGTGGAGAACCCGCACGAATCGGCGGTGTTCAAGAAGTACCCCACCATCGCCGCCGACCACCACGTGGTTGAGTTCATCACCGACTACCTGCGCATGATGGTCTCGGGCAACCTCAACGCCCACGAGATCGAGTCGCTCATGGACAGCGAAATCGAAACCCACCACCACGAAGCGCATGCGCCGGTGGCCGCCATCGGCCGCCTGGCCGGTGGTCTGCCGGCTTTCGGCATCGTGGCCGCGGTGCTGGGTGTGGTCAACACCATGGGTTCGGTGGGCCAGCCGCCTGCGGTACTCGGCGGCATGATCGCCTCGGCCCTGGTGGGCACCTTCCTGGGCATCTTGCTGGCGTATGGCGTGTTTGAGCCCTTGGGTGGCCTGATGGAACAGAAGGTGGAGGAGAGCGGCAAGGAATTCCAGTGCATCAAGACCACCTTGCTGGCCAGCATGCAGGGCTATGCCCCGGCCACCGCCATCGAATTCGGGCGCAAGGTGTTGCTGTCTGACGTGCGCCCCACCTTCAACGAACTGGAGCAGCACGTGAAGGGCAAGAAGTGATGCCGCTGATGCACACGCGCCTGGCGCAGGGCCACGCACAGCCACCGGGAGCGCCCCATGGCCGGTGATGGCAAGAAGCTGCAGCCGATCATCATCAAGCGCATCAAGAAGAGTGGGCATGCGGCCCACGGTGGCGCCTGGAAGATTGCGTACGCCGACTTCGTGACGGCCATGATGGCTTTCTTTCTGCTCATGTGGCTGCTGGGCTCCACGGCCAAGGGCGAGCTCGAAGGCATCGCGAGTTATTTTCAGTCGCCCGTGAAGGTCTCCCTGATGGGCGGGCCGGGCACCGGCAACAGCAGCAGCATCCTGCCCGGCGGCGGGCGCGACCTCAGCAAGTCCAGCGGCCAGATGGACAGTGGCGACGCCGAGCGCGCGGCCAAGCTCATGGGCGCGCAGATGGCGCGCGCCGAGTCGATGCGCCGCGACGCCGCGCGCATCGATGCGCTCGAACGCAAGATCACCACGCTGATCGAAAAGAACCCCAAGCTCTCGGAGTACGGTTCGCAGATCCAGCTGGAGAAGACCACCGATGGCCTGCACATCCAGATCGTCGACCAGGGCAACCGCCCCATGTTCGATGCGGGCAGCTCGCTGGTCAAACCCTACATGCGCGACATCCTGCGCGAGATCGGCGCCGCACTGGGCGATGTGGAGAACCACATTGGCCTGGCCGGCCACACCGACGCCACACCCTATGGCAGCGGCGACCGCGGCTACAGCAACTGGGAACTCTCGGCCGACCGCGCCAACGCCTCGCGCCGCGAACTCGTGGCCGGTGGCTTGCCCGACAACAAGCTGCGCCGCGTCGAAGGCCTGGCCTCCAGCCGGCTGCTGCGCGCAGACCAGCCCAACGACCCGATCAACCGGCGCATCAGCATCGTGGTGATGACGCAAGAAGCCGAAGAGCGCATGCTCCCGCGCTCAGGACCGCTGCCCATCATGCCGATGCTCGACCCCGCAGCGCCCACTGCCGCCGCGCCGCTGGCAGCACCCGCTCCAGCACCTGCTTCAACCTCCGTTTCTGCAACTGCTGCCGCAACGGCAGCCACCACCACCGAGCCAGCACCCGGCGCTGCACCGACCGCAGCGCCCGTGCCATCTGCCACACCCGCGAAGGCTGCCGCGCCGGGCATCGCCCTGCCCACGCTTCAGATTTCCCGCGATGTGACGAAATCTTCATCACAGAGTGGCGGCTGACGTGCAGCCCACTCCCTTCCCTTGATCTTTTCCTCCCACGGAGGCTTTCATGTCCACCCCGATGAAATTCCTGATCGTTGACGACTTCTCCACCATGCGCCGCATCGTGCGCAACCTGCTCAAGGAGATCGGGCATGCCGACGCCGACGAGGCCGAGGACGGCGTGGCCGCCCTGGCCAAGCTGCGCAACGGCGCGTTCAACTTCGTGGTGTCGGACATCAACATGCCCAACATGAACGGCTTCGAGTTGCTGGCCGAAATCAAGAAGGACGAGAAGCTCAAGCACCTGCCGGTGCTGATGGTGACCGCCGAGGCTCGCAAGGAAGACATCGTGATGGCCGCGCAAAACGGCGCAGCGGGTTACATCGTCAAACCCTTCACGAAGGCCACGCTGGAAGAGAAGCTGGCCAACATCTTCAAGAAGCTGGGCATCTAAGGGAGCGCGCACCATGAACGAACAAAAAGAAGACACAGTCTCTGGCAGTCCGGACATGTTTCGTCAGCTCGGTGCCATCACGCGCCAGCTGCACGACGCGCTCAAGGAGCTGGGCTACACCGACAAACTCAAGGGCACGGTCGAGCAGCTGCCCGACGCGCAGAGCCGCCTCTCCTACATCGCACGGCTGACCGGCGAAGCCGCCGAAAAGGTGCTCAACCACGTCGACGAAGGCAAGGCCGAGCAGGCAAAGATCGCCGAGCGTGGCCGCCAGCTGGCCGACACCATCGCCCGCGTGCCAGGCCTGGCGCGCGCCATGCCCGAGCTGCTGGAGTGGTCCAAGGACATCGTGGACCTGAGCGAAAAATCCGACGCGCGCCTGACCGACATCATGATGGCGCAGGACTTCCACGACCTCACCGGCCAGGTGATAGGCCGCGTGGTGCAGCTCGCCGGAACGATAGAAGAGCAGCTGCTGGGCCTGCTGCTGCAGTCGGCCCCCGCCGGCCAACCCGGCCAGGACCACGCGCTGGTGGAGATGCCCGCGCTCAGCGGCCCGGTGGTCAACCCCGAAGGCCGCACCGACGTGGTGAACGACCAGAAGCAGGTCGACGATCTTTTGGCAAGCTTGGGTTTTTGACCCCCGCGGCGCTTCGCGCCACCCCCTTCCAGGGGGCAATGCCTGTGGCCCGGCAAAGCCGGTTCCACGGCATTTCTGGAAAGGCGTCCGCCCACTCGCCACTGGATCTCGGATGCCAGACGTTCTGCGCAGCGGGGTAAAGGAGGAGGCGGCACCAGCCGCCGGGGGACACCCGCGGAGGAGAGCGTCTGGCGTCTGAGATCCCGCGAGGTGCATGGGAGAAAAGCGCCACCGAACCGCGTCTTATCGCCCTTTAGTTTTTCCCTGCGGATTCCAGAATCGGATTCACCGATCGAGTGAACCCGCACCATGGAATCATCCAGCCAGGACAAGAACCTACCCGCCACCGCGCACCGCCTGAAAAAGGCGCGCGAAGACGGCCAGGTGCCGCGTTCCAGAGACCTCTCCAACCTCGCCGTGCTCGGCGGCGGCGCCCTGGTGCTGGTCGCGCTGGCCCCCGTGGGCTTCGAGAAACTGCGCAGCGCCCTTCAAGGCCAGCTGCGCTTTGACCACCAGTCCCTGCAAAAGCCCGAACTGGCCACCGAGCGCCTGGTGGACGGCTTCGCGCAGGGCCTCATGCTCTATCTGCCGCTGGGCGTGGCCGTGCTGGCCATCGTGCTGCTCACCGCCTTCGTCTCGGGCAGCTGGGCCCTGAGCACCAAGCCCCTCATGCCGGACGTCAGCCGCATCAACCCGCTCAAAGGTTTCGGCCGCCTGTTCAGCAAACAGCAACTCTTCGACACCGCCAAGCTGGCCTTCATCAGCGTCATCATCGGCGTGGTGGCGTGGCAGTTCATCCGCTCCCACGTCGAACCCTTCGGCACGCTGGTCATGCAGCCGCTGGAGTCCGGTCTGGGCCAGCTCGGCAACTGGCTCATGGTCGGGGTGGGCCTGCTGCTCTTGGTGGTCACGCTGGTGGCCATCATCGACTTTCCGGCGCAGAAGTTCCTGCACGCGCAGCGCATGCGCATGTCGCACCAGGAAGTGAAGCAGGAACACAAGGAAGCCGAAGGCGACCCGCACGTCAAGGGCCAGCGCCGCCAGCGCCAGCGGGAAATGGCCCAGCGCAACAGCGTGGGCGCCGTGCCCAAGGCCGACCTGGTCGTGATGAACCCCACCCACTACGCCGTGGCCATCCGCTACGACGACACCTCCATGGCCGCGCCCCGCGTGATCGCCAAGGGCGCCGACCTGCTGGCCATGAAGATCCGCGACGTGGCCAAGGCGCACAAGGTGCCCGTGCTGCAGTCGCCCATGCTGGCGCGTGCGCTGTATGCCCACGCCGAGATCGACGACGAGATCCCCTCGGCCCTGTACACCGCCGTGGCGCAGGTGCTGGCCTACGTCTACCAGATCAAGGCCGCCATGAAGGGCCAGGGCGTGATGCCCGGTGAGCAGCCCGTGCCCATGGTGCCGCCCGAACTCGATCCGCACTTCAAGAAATCCGCTCCGGAGGCCTCCGTATGAATCTGCAAGCGCTGCAGCAATGGTTCAACCGCAACGCCAGCTGGGCCGGCGGTCTGGCCGCGCCGATGCTGGTCATCACCGTGTTGTCGATGATGGTGCTGCCGCTGCCGCCGTGGCTGCTCGACACCTTCTTCACGCTCAACATCGCGCTCGCGCTGGTGGTGATGATGGTGGCGGCCTACATGAAGCGCCCGCTGGACTTCTCGGTGTTCCCCACCGTGCTGCTGCTCACCACGCTGCTGCGCCTCTCGCTCAACGTGGCTTCCACCCGCGTGGTGCTGCTCGAGGGCCACACCGGCCCGGGCGCGGCCGGCGCGGTGATCGAGGCCTTTGGCCACTTCCTCATTGGCGGCAACTTCGCGGTCGGTTTCATCGTGTTTGCCATCCTGGTGGTGATCAACTTCGTGGTGATCACCAAGGGCTCGGAGCGCATTGCCGAGGTGAGCGCGCGCTTCACCCTGGACGCCATGCCCGGCAAGCAGATGGCCATCGACGCCGACCTCAACGCCGGCCTGATCGACGAGAAGGAGGCCAAGCGCCGCCGCCGCGAAGTGGGCGAAGAGGCCGAGTTCTTCGGCTCCATGGACGGTGCCTCCAAGTTCGTGCGCGGCGATGCCATTGCCGGCATCCTGATCCTGTTCATCAACATCATTGGCGGCTTCATCATCGGCGTGCTGCAGCACGGCCTGTCGGCTGGCCAGGCCGCCGACAACTACATCCTGCTGGCCGTGGGTGACGCGCTGGTGGCGCAGATTCCCGGCCTGCTGATTTCGGTGGCCGCGGCCATGGTGGTCTCGCGTGTGGGCAAGGACGAAGACCTGGGCGTGCAGGTGATGGAGCAGATGTTCCTCTCGCCCAAGGTCATGGGCATCACCGCGGCCGTGATGTTCATGCTGGGCATCGTGCCGGGCATGCCGCACGTGGTGTTCCTGAGCTTTGCGGCCCTCACGGGTGGCCTGGCGTACTGGCTGGCGCGCGAGCAGAAAAAGCCTGCACCCGAGGCGCCCGCCCCGGCGGTGCAGAGCGATGGCGAGGCCACCTGGGACGACCTGCAGCCGGTCGACCTGCTCGGCCTGGAGCTGGGCTACCGCCTCATTGCCATGGTCGACAAAACCCGCCAGGGCGACCTGCTCACCCGCATCAAGGGCGTGCGCAAGAAGTTTGCGCAGGAGGTGGGTTTCCTGCCGCCGGCCGTGCACGTGCGCGACAACCTGGAGCTGCGCCCCAGCGCCTACCGCATCACCCTGCGCGGCGTGGTGGTGGGCGAGGGCGAGGTGTTCCCCGGCATGTTCCTGGCCATCGACCCCGGTGGCATCGGTACCCCCCTGATCGGCACGCCCACCACCGACCCCGCTTTTGGCCTGCCCGCGCACTGGATCGAAGAGAAACAACGTGAGAACGCGCAAATGGCCGGTTTTACGGTGGTTGATTCCGAGACTGTGCTGGCGACGCATCTTTCACACTTGATGCAAGTCCAGGCCGCCAAGTTGTTGAGCCGGACGGAGACCCAGGACCTGGTTGAACACGTCACCCGCCTGGCCCCCAAATTGATCGAAGAAGTCGTGCCCAAAATGGTTTCCGTTGCCACCTTCCAGAAAGTTCTCCAGCTCCTGCTGGAAGAGTCTGTGCATGTGCGCGACATCCGCACCATCATCGAAGCGCTGGCCGAGCACGCCCCCCACACCACCGACCCGACCGAACTGGCGCGCCGTGTGCGCATGGCGCTCTCGCCCGCCATCGTTCAGCAGATCTACGGCCCTGTGAAAGAGCTGGAAGTGATCGCCATCGAACCCGGCCTGGAGCGCCTGCTGATGCAGGCCCTCAGCGGCGCTGCCAACGGCGCGCTGGACCCCGGCGTGGCCGAGATGCTGAGCAAATCGGCCACCGACATCGCCAACAAGCAGGAAGAAAAAGGCGTGCCCGCCTGCCTGCTCGTGCCCGACGCCATTCGCAATGCCATGTCCCGCCTGCTGCGCCGCGCCGCGCCGCGTCTGCAGGTGCTGGCCCACAGCGAAATACCTGAAACCCACCTGATCCGCATCGGCCCGATCCTTGGAGAACTTGCAGCATGAACATCCAGCGTTTCACCGCCCCGACCTCGCGCGAAGCCATGAACAAGGCGCGCAAGACCTTTGGCGACAGTGCCGTGATCCTCTCCACCCGCAACACCGGTGATGGGTTCGAGGTGATGGCCGCTGCGGAAGAAAGCCTGGCCTCGCTGGCCGAGCACGCCGCAGCGCCCGTCGTCGCCGCTGCCGAACGCGCCCCGCAGCGCCTTGAAGCTGCGCCGGCCCGTGCCAGCAAGCCCGCTGTCTCGCTGGCTGCGGCGCAGTCGGTGCAGAGCGACACCGAAACCCTGGCCATGAGCACGCTGTCCTTCCAGGACTATGTGCGCGAACGCATGCTGCGCAAGCGCCGCGAAGCCCTGCACGGCACGCCCGCTGCGTCCGTTTCAGCGCCCGCAGCAGAACCTGCTGCCGAGCCGCGCCGTGCACCGTTGCAGGCCGCCGCACCGCAGTTCATGCCGCAGCCCGAACCCGTGGCCGTGCCGGTGCAGCGTTTCAACCAGCCCGAGCCCATCGTGGCGCGCCAGCCCGCTCCCATCCGCACCCGCTCGAGCGAGCCGGCCTGGGAAGACTCGCAGCCCGCCACGCGCTTCCCCAGCCAAGGTGACAGCCGCATGGCGGTGGAGCTCTCCGCGCTCAAGGACATGATCGAAGAGCGCTTCAACACCCTGGCCTGGCTCGGTTCTTCCAAGCAGAACCCGATCCAGTCCAACCTGATGCTCAAGATGATTCGCGCTGGCTACTCGCCCGCCATGTCGCGCGCCGTGCTCGAGCGCGTGCCCACCGAAGCCGGTGCCGCCGAAGCCGTGCGCTGGCTCATGGACGTGATCACCCGCAACCTGAAGGTGGCGGCACCCGGCGCCGGCCTGTGCGACGAAGGCGGCGTGGTCTCGCTGGTGGGCGCCACCGGTGTGGGCAAAACCACCACCGCCGCCAAGCTCGCCGCCCAGTGCGTCAAGCAATACGGCGCGGGCAGCGTGGGCCTGATCACGCTGGACACCTACCGCGTCTCCGGCTTCGAGCAACTGCGCGCCTTCGGCCGCATGCTCGGTGTGGTGGCGCACCTGGCGCACGACCGCGCGGCGCTCAAGGACCTGCTCAACCTGCTGGGCAACAAGCGCCTGGTGATCATCGACACCGCCGGCCTGGGCCAGCGCGACCAGCGCATCCAGGACATGCTCGACGTGCTCGACATCCCCAAGGTCAAGAAGACCCTGGTGCTCAACGCCGGCTCGCACGGCGACACGCTCGACGAAGTGCTGACCTCGTTCAAGGCCAGCTCGCTGCACGGCGTGGTGCTCTCCAAGGTCGACGAAGCCGTCAAGCTCGGCCCGGCACTGGACGCCCTCATTCGCCACCAGGTGGTGCTGCGCGGCGTGGCCAACGGCCAGCGCGTGCCCGAAGACTGGCAGAACGCCGATGCCGCCGCACTGGTTCGCCTCTCCATGGGCACGCAGGGCAAGTCGGCCTACGACCCGCACCCCACCGACATGGGTTACTTCTTCTCGCAGGCGTCCAGCCGCGGCATCGACCTGGGGGCTTCCCATGTTTGAACCCGGTTTTGACCAGGCCGCCGGCTTGCGCGCCGAAGTGTCCCTGGGCAGCGCCGTGCTGGTGCCGGTGTGCAGCCCGTCGCAGCCTGCGCGTGCCTACGAATGGCTCTGCATGCTCGCCTCCAGCCTCACGGCCGCAGGCCGCGCGGTGGTCATCGTGGACGGCTCGGCCCATGAGTCCAGCCACAGCCACCGCCACGACGGCGCCCACCTGGGCCTCATGCGCGTGCTGCAAGACCCTTCCATCGCCCATCTGGAGCGGCCCGCAGACGGCTCCGACTGGCTCGTGATGCCCGGCGCCACCGGCCTGCAGGCCCTGCAGGAAACCGCGCATGTCGCCGGCGCCCACATGGCGCTCTCCCGCCTGCTCACCCCGTTCGCACCGGGCGTGGTGGTGCTGATGTTTGCGCCGGCCTTCTCGCTGGCCGGCCTGCTGCCGGGCCTGGGTGCCCGCGCGCTGGTGCCGGTGATCGAACAACCGCAGTCCAGCATCGACGCCTACGGCTCGGTGAAGGTGCTGCACGCCGCCGGCCTCTCGCCGGTGCTCGCCCCGCTGTCGTTTGCCGCGCCCGCCGGCCTGCAGACCGTGGTCAACACCGTGGCCGACACCGCGCAGCGCCACCTGGGTCTCTCGCTGGACAGCTGGCCCGTGGCCACCTGGGCCCTGCGCGTGCAGGAAAGCGCCATCGAACGTCCCCGCCCGACCCCCGCGCATGGTTACCACGGCCTGCTGCCTGCTGCTTCGCACGCAGGCCACGCTGCGGCCGCTGTGGCCCCCTCTCTCTGGAGCTGATGATGTACACCGCCAAAGGCACCCTCAACCGGGACGACCAGTTGCGAAAATACAGCCCGCTGGTGCGCCGGCTGGCCCATCACATGATCGCCAAGCTGCCGCCCAGCGTGGAGCTCGATGACCTGATCCAGGTCGGCATGATCGGCTTGACCGAAGCCATCGCCCGCTTCGAGCCCACCCAGGGCGTGCAGTTCGAGACCTTTGCCAGCCAGCGCATTCGCGGCGCCATGATCGACGAGCTGCGCGAAGGCGACTGGATGTCGCGCGGTTCGCGCAAGAGCCAGAAAGACATCGAGCAGGCCGTGCACCGCCTCCAGCAGAAGCTGCACCGCGTGCCCAAGGAAAGCGAAATCGCGGCCGAAATGGGCATGAGCCTGGCCGACTACCAGCACCTGCTGGCCAAGGTGCGCGGCACCCAGCTGGTGTACCTGGAAGACATCAGCGGCAGCGGCGACGACGAAGACGGTTTTCTGGACCGCCACATGGGCGACCACGAAGCCGACCCCTCGGCCGTGCTGCAAGACCACCGCATGCGCACCGCGCTGGTGGCCGCCATCAAGGTGCTGCCCGAGCGCGAGCAGCAGATCATGTCGATGTACTACGAGCACGACATGAACCTGAAGGAAATCGCCGCCGTGCTCGGCGTGACCGAATCGCGCATCTGCCAGCTGCACAGCCAGTCGATCGCGCGCCTGCGCGCCAAGCTGCGCGCGCACTGAGCCATTGGCCCGCTGTGCACCCGACTGAAGTCGGGTCCGGTGGCGCTCGCCCGCCCTCGCGGGTTAAATACGGACAGACAACCCAGGAGCGTTGAAGATGTCCGGTGGCGATTGGAAAGAACTGTTTCGCGCAGCGTGCGATGGCGACATCGAGCTGCTGCGCTATCACGTCAAAAACCAGGTCGACGTGAACTACGCGCACCCGGAGTTTTTGTCCACCCCGCTGGTGGCCTGCATCCTGGCGGGCCAGGAAGCGTCGGCCCACCTGCTGCTCGATCACGGCGCGAACCCCGTGCTGCATTCGGAGTTCGACGGTCTCACACCGGTGGAGGCGGCGCGCCAGGCGGGGCTGGTGCGCGTGGAAGCGCGGCTGCGCGAGATGGGCGCCCCCGACCCGGCCGATGTGCAACGCGCTGGCGGTTGGCTGCAGCGGGTGCTGGGCGATCGGCTGCCCTGGTATTTGCGCTGAGGCCTGGCGTCAACGCCGGCATTGGCCTTTCAAGCCACGCCACCTGCGCGGTTCGCGTGTCTTTGAGGCGAAGCCTTCAACCCTGCTGGCAGAGTGCGCCGGGTTGCTCCCATCCGCAGCCATTGCGGGGCCATTCGACCAGCACGCCTGCCTCTGTCTGGGCAACGACGCGGCCGTCCACGCGGTCCAGGCAGCCTTTGTGCAGCCGGTTCACGCGGGTGCCCGCCTCGAACTGGGGTGTCTGGAAATAGGATTTGAGCAGTTCAATCATGATCTCGGTCTCGGGTTCAGCGCGCGCCATACACAGGTTGGCCGCGTTGGGCGCGGTCCCAGCGTCGCTGCATGTCTTCGAGCTGGTGCAGGCTCTGGGCGGTGCTGAGGTAAGCCTCCAGCCCAGGCGATGCGTCGGGGGTCGCGCGTTGAAAAAAGTGGTCGACGGCCAGCGCCAGTCGGGTCCACAGGGTGTGAAGCAGGGTGTTCATGTCGGTCAAATTAGGGTTAACCCTTATTTTAGAAGACCGACCGCTGGAAAGTTCTTTAAATCAGTTGGGCTAATGACCTATCAGATGGAGACCCCCAAAAAACGAAAAAGCCGGCTGATGCCGGCTCGGAGCGTGGGCAAAAAGGCTTCAGGCCGACAGAAAACCTCGGCCGGCGCCGCCCAGCGATGAGGGTTTGCCCATGCGGCCATAGGTGGGCTGGCGCTGCAGCGTCTGCTGGGGCAACAGGCTGCCCAGGGCGCGCTCGTTCTGGGCGCTGGCGCGCAGCACGGCCTGGCGCAGCTGGGCAAACCGCTGCGCGGCGATCCGGGTGTCGCGGTGCAGGGCGCTTTCAGGGTCTGCCAGCGCTGCATCGCGAGGGGCTTGCTTGAGCACGGCCTGCATGGCTGCGCTGGCCCGTTCCACACCGGCGGCGTCGCCCATGAGCAGGGCGGCTTGCAACGCATCGAGCTCGGCCTGCAGCGATCCGATCCAGGGGTGGGAGGTCGTTGCGGCAGAGGTCATGGTGTGGTCCGTTGGCGGTGGGTGGGTCAGGCGCGGCCGCCGTTGAGCATTTCAGCGGCGTTGGCCAGCATCTTGTCGGCGATGGCTTCGGCGTTGACCTGGAAGCTGCCGCTGGCAATCGCCTGCTTCATGGCTTCCACTTTTTCACTGTTGAAGACCTCGCTGCCGCCCGAGCCCATGGCCGAGACGGTGGAGGGCGACAGGGTGACGGTCACGCCCTGGGGCTTGGCCGTGGGGGTGCCTGCGGCGGCCGCCAGTTCGGCGCTCGCTGCGGGTTTGTCGGCGGTCTTCTGGGGACCACCGGCCACGGAACCAATATAGGAATCGGGTGACGAATCGACTTTCATTTCACGCTCCAAACCCTGTAGTCAGGGTGATGTGTGAGAACTATCGACCTGACCTGAACGGACTTTAGGCATTTTTTGCGTGTCGTTCTGGGCAATCCGTCACGCCGGCAAAGCGAGTGCGGACGTTCGGCTCACAGCGACATCTCAACGGTCTGGTCTTCCTGCACCAGACCGGTGACGACCCGCCCGCCCGGCAACCGGATGCGGGCCGACTGGCCCACCAGCCCGGCGGTGAGTGCCAGGCCCGTCACCGAAATGCTGAACCCGCTGCCACTGCTGTTGACCCGCACCTGGTCGCCCGCGGCAAAAGCCTTGGTCGGGCGCACCATGTTCTGGCGGATCGCCAGGCCCGGCGTGAGGGCAAAGGCGGTCTGCTGGCCGACCCACATGTCGGCCCGGGCCAGCACGGTGACCGGGCTGGCTGCCCAATCCACTTCGGCCAGTTCCGCATCTTCTTGAGTAAGGGTGGCCCCGGCGTCCACCGGGCGCTTGATCACCCAGGCGGGGCCGAAGGCCTTGATGGTCACGGGCACGAACACATTCCAGCGCGAGCTGCCTTCCAGGCAACGCAGGCCGATGCGGCTGCGGCCCCACAGGCGCGAGCCGGGCGGCAGGTGCGGTTCGACGCGGGCGCAGGGCGCCAGGCGCAGGCGCGAGTCGAGCGAACCCATGACGATTTCGGTGCGCAGGGGCGTGGTGGCGTCCTGGGGCACCGCGGCTTCCAGTGCGGGTTGCAGCCAGTCGCGGGCGGTTTTCTCCAGTTCTTCGGTCTGTGGGTTGGCGTGCGCCACCCCCAGGCCTGGCCACAGCACAGCCAGGGCGCAGGCGGCGAGCAGTCGGTACAGCGTCGATCGCATGGGCGGACTCCTGTGGGTGAGAGGGCGTTCAAGGGGGCCGCGCCATGGGCACGGGCCTTGGGTTCAGGGCTGCACTGTAGGCCGGTCCCCCGGCGGACAAAGGCGGGAAATGGCTTGCAAAGCAGCGCTTGTTCCGGCCATTGCCGACCCTCAAGATTTTCATAATTCCTCCAACCCCCCGGTATCGGGCGCCCTTCTTCTGGACGCCTGCACCGGCCCCGAAACCCCGCTGGAGTTGACGATGCTTGAACAGATGACCGGCCGCTTGGACTTTCATTCCAATGCCCTGCTGTTGCGTTCGCAGCGCCAGCAGGTGATTGCCAGCAACATCGCCAACGCAGACACGCCCGGCTATGTGGCGCGCGACTTCGATTTCGCCGCTGCGCTCAAGAACGCGTCGGGCATGCAGACCGGCGGCGCGGCCGGCGTGACCCAGACCAGCGCGATGCACATGCGCCTGGGCACCACCAGCGCCGGTGCGCAGCAGCCCGAGATGGCCTACACGGTGCAGACCCAGCCCAGCCAGGACGGCAACTCGGTCGACCTCGACCGCGAACGCGCCAACTTCGTGGACAACAGCGTGCGCTACGAGTCCACGCTGCGGTTCATCAACGGGCACGTGAAAACCATGCTCTCGGCCATCACTGGCCAATAAGCTGAAAGGACTTCGCCATGTCGATGTTTTCCATCTTCGGTGTGTCAGGCAGTGCGGTCAGCGCGCAGTCGCAGCGCCTCAACGTGGTGGCCAGCAACCTGGCCAACGCCGATGCGGTGGCCGGGCCCGACGGCCAGACCTACAAGGCGCGCCACATCCTGTTCCAGACCCAGCCCATGGGCAGCGACGGCAGCGCCGGCGTGAAGGTGCAGAACATTGTGGAGAGCGACGCACCCGGGCGCCGCGTGCACAACCCCACGCACCCCAGCGCCGACGCCGATGGCTACGTGACCCACGCCAACGTGAACCCGGTCGAGGAAATGGTCAACATGATCTCGGCCTCGCGCTCCTACCAGAACAACGTCGAGGTCATGAACACGGCCAAGTCGCTGTTGCTCAAGACCCTCCAGATGGGGCAGTGAGCCCGTCGCACCTACACAGGACCTGACCCATGTTCATCCAGCCGATCGACACCTCCACCCTGGGCACCACGCCCGGGAGCACCACCGGTTCTGCCGCCAAGAACAACATGGACCCGGCGGCCTCGCAAGACCGGTTCCTCAAGTTGCTGGTGGCGCAGCTCAACAACCAGGACCCGATGAACCCGATGGACAACGCGCAGATGACGACCCAGATGGCGCAGATCAACACGGTCAGCGGCATCCAGGAACTCAACGCCACGCTCAAGGGCATGGCCACGCAGTTCTCTTCGCTCACCGCAATGCAGGGCACGTCGCTGATCGGGCGCGAGGCGCTGCTGCCCGGCGAGTCGCTCACCTTCAAGAACGGACAGGGCAAGGCCGCGTTCTCGCTCGATGCCAAGACCACCGACGTGAAGGTCGACGTGATGGGCACCAACGGCGAAGTGCTCGACACCATTGAAATGGGCGCGCTCTCCGGCGGCCTGAACGGCTTCACCTGGGACGCCACCGCCAAGGGCGTCGACCCGGCTGCGGTCAAGGGCTTCCAGGTGCGCGCCTTCGACGGTGCCACCCGCGTCGACGCGGTTGCGCTGCAACGTCTCTCGGTCGATTCCGTGAGCTTCTCCAACGGATCGATCTACATGCTGCTCGAAAACGGCAGCACCCGTGCCTACAACGACGTGCTCGCGTTCATGTAAACGCCCGAGCCGCCTTCCCTCCCGACACCCCGCTTTTCTCCCCAAAGGACCTCACCATGGCATTCCAGCAAGGACTCTCCGGCCTCAACAGCGCCAGCCGCAACCTCGACGTGATCGGCCACAACATTGCCAACGCCAACACGGTGGGCATGAAAAGCTCGCGCGCCGAGTTCGCCGAGCTCTACGCCAGCTCCATCAACTCGGGCGGCGCCAACAAGGGCATCGGCGTGACGGTGGCCACCGTGTCGCAAATGTTCACGCAGGGCAACATCACCGTCACGGGCAACGACCTGGACCTGGCCATCAACGGCAACGGCTTCTTTGAAGTGCAGCAGCCCAACGGCACCATGGCCTACACCCGCGCCGGCATGTTCAAGCTGGACCGCGAGGGCAACATCATCAACCAGCAAGGTGGCCAGCTCATGGGCTACCCCACCGATGCCGATGGCAACCGCCTGAGCTTCGATGCGCAGCCGCTCACGCTGCCCACCGGTGCGCCGATTCCCGCGCGCCAGACCAGCAGCGTGGTGGCCCAGTTCAACCTCGATGCCCGCGCGCCCATTGCCGCCAGCGTCACGCCGCCCACGCCGGTCACCACCTACGGCACCTCGCTGGTGGCCTACGACCCGCAGGGCATGGAAGTGCCGGTGGGCCTGGCCTTCACCAAAACGGCGAACAACACCTGGGAGGTGTACGCCAGCATCAACGGCGGCGCGCTTGCGCCACTGGCCCCGCCGGTGAACCTGAACTTCAACGCCGACGGCACCATCGACCCCGCGTCCATCACGCCGCCGCCCACCATCACGCTGACCTCGCCCAACGACCCGGCCGTGACCTTCCCCGTCACGCTCGACCTCACGGCCGCCAGCCAGTTCGGCACCGACTTCGCCATCCACGACCTCGACCAGGACGGTTACTTCCCCGGCGAGTTCGTGGGCCTGAATATCGATGAATCCGGTGTGGTCACCGGCCGCTATTCGAACGGCGAAACGCGCGCCGCCGGCCAGGTGGCGCTGGTGAACTTCCGCAACTCGCAAGGCCTGTCGCCATCGAGCGGCGGCAACTGGTCGGCCACGTTTGCCTCGGGCGAACCGGTGCGCGGTGAGCCAGGCGCGGGCAACTTCGGTGGCATCCGCTCGGGGGCGCTGGAAGACTCCAACGTCGACCTCACGGCCGAGCTGGTGAACATGATGACGGCGCAGCGCGCCTACCAGGCCAACGCCCAGACGATCAAGACACAGGACCAGGTGTTGAGCACATTGCTGAACATGAGGTAACCCCCGCCTCGCTGCGCCTTTTGAACTGTCAAGGAGTCCCGCATGGACAAGATGATCTACACCGCGATGACGGGCGCCAACGCGGCGCAGTACCGCCAGCAGGTGTTGGCCAACAACCTGGCCAACGTGTCCACCGCGGGGTTTCGCGCCGAGCTCTCCACCTTTCGCGCCGTGCCGGTGCGTGGCGATGGCGCGAGCACGCGCGTGTTCGCGCTGGAAGCCACGCCGGGTCATTCGGACCTGCCGGGCGCCATCACCTCCACCGGCAACAAGCTTGATGTGGCCGCGCGCGGCAACGCGTACTTTGCCGTGCAGGGTCTGGACGGCACCGAGGCCTACACCCGCGCCGGCGCGCTGGAAGTGAACCAGGACGGCACGCTGGTGAGCGCGGCGGGCCTGCCCATGCTGGGCGACGGTGGCCCGATCGTGATTCCCGCCGGCGCCAACGTGGACATCGGCAGCGACGGCACCATCACCGCCAGCATCGGCGCCCAACCGCCGCAAAACGTGGGCCGCCTCAAGATGGTCGTGCCCGATGCAGACAACCCGCTGCGCCGCAGCGAAGACGGCCTGTTTCGCGGCCCGCAGGGCGACCCGCTGCCCGCCAGCGACGTGGCCCGCCTGCAGGACGGCGCCCTCGAGGGCTCCAACGTCAACCCCATGGAGGCCATGATCGGAATGATCGCCGTGGCCCGTCAGTTCGAGACGCAGATGCGCATGCTGCAGAACGGCGAAACCAACGACAAGACCGCCAGCCAGTTGCTGAGCATGAACGGCTAATCACACCCCCTTTGCGGAGCACACCATGATCAATTCGCTGATGATTTCCAAGACCGGCATGCAGGCACAGCAGATGCAGCTGGACGTGATTTCGAACAACCTGGCCAACGTGTCCACCAACGGCTTCAAGCGCGCCACGGCGGTGTTTGAAGACCTCATGTACCAGAACCTGCGCCAGGTGGGTGCCAACACGGCCGAGCAGGCCGAGCTGCCCACCGGCCTGCAAGTGGGCCTGGGTGTGCGCACGGTGGCCACCTCGCGCAACTTCTCGCAAGGCAGCATGCAGCAGTCGGACAACCCGCTGGACATCGCGGTCAACGGCAACGGCTTCTTCCAGATCGAGATGCCCGACGGCACCACCGCCTACACGCGCGACGGCAGCTTCAAGCCCGACGCCCAGGGCCGCATCGTCACCAACAGCGGCTACCCGCTCACCGCCGGCATCACGGTGCCGCCCGAAGCCCAGAGCATCACGGTGTCGGCCGACGGTGTGGTCACCGTCAAGCTGCCGGGCAACGCCACGCCGCAGCGCGTGGGCACCATCGAACTGGCCAGCTTCATCAACCCGGCCGGCCTGGAGCCCATGGGTCAAAACCTGTATGCCGAGAGCCTGGCCTCGGGCAACCCCATCAACGCCGCGCCCGGCTCGGCCGGCATGGGTTCGCTGATGCAGGGCTTTGTCGAGTCTTCCAACGTCAACGTGGTGCAGGAGCTGGTGACCATGATCCAGACCCAGCGCGCGTACGAGATGAATTCGAAGGCCATTCAAACCTCGGACCAGATGCTGCAACGCCTGAGCCAAATCTAAGGATTCCCCATGTTGCGCATTGCCCTCATCTTGTCGCTCGCGGTGCTTGCCTCCGGTTGCGAAACCCTGCAGCGCATGCCCAAGGTCGATCTCGCGCCGGCGCAGCCGGTGCGCTACGCCCAGACGGCGCCGGCGGCTGCACCCGCCGTCACGGTGGCCCCCAGCGGCAGCCTGTTCCAGGCCGTGAGCTACCGGCCGGCTTTTGAAGACCCGCGCGCACGCATGCCTGGTGACACGCTCACCGTGCAGATCACCGAGCGCATCAGCGCCACGCAGAAGTCGTCTTCGTCGGTGGACCGCACGGGCAGTGTCTCGGGGGGTGTGTCGGCACTGCCGCTGCTGAGCCCCACCAGTTCGCTGCTGGGCAAGCTCAACGTGGGCGCGAACTCGGCCAACAACTTTGCCGGTGGCGGCGAAACCGAAAACGCCAACACCTTCACCGGCTCCATCACCACCACGGTGCAGGAAGTGCTGCCCAACGGCCACCTGGTGGTGGTGGGCGAAAAGCAGATCGGTGTGAACCAGAACGTGGACGTGCTGCGCTTCTCCGGCACGGTGGACCCGAAACAGATCCGCCCCGGCAACACCGTGGCCTCCACGCAGGTGGCCAATGTGCGCGTGGAGTCGCGCGGCCGTGGCCAGCAGGGCGAAGCGCTCTCAATTGGCTGGTTGGCACGGTTCTTTTTGACGGTTCTGCCTTTCTGAACCCAAGCATGATGAATGCATGAATCACCCCTGCCGCGTGTGATCAGCTGGAACCTTGAAATGACTATCGACCGCTTCTTCCGAATCTTGATGGTGTTGTGCAGCGCACTGGCCGTGTGGCCTGCCAACGCGCAGGCGATCCGCATCAAGGAAATTGCGGCCGTGCAGGGCGTGCGCAGCAACCAGCTCACCGGCTATGGCCTGGTGGTGGGCCTGGACGGCACCGGCGACCAGACCACGCAGATGCCCTACACCGCGCAGAGCCTGAACAACTACCTGCAGCAGCTGGGCCTGTCGCTGCCGCCGGGGGCCAGCATGCAGCTCAAGAACGTGGCGGCCGTGATGGTCACTGCTCAACTGCCGGCCTTTGCCCAGCCCGGCCAGACCATCGACGTGACCGTGTCGTCGGTCGGCAATGCCAAGTCGCTGCGCGGCGGCACGCTGATCACCACCCCGCTCAAGGGCGCCGACGGCGAAATCTACGCGCTCGCGCAGGGCAACCTGCTGGTGGGCGGCGCTGGCGCATCGGCCGGCGGCAGCAAGGTGCAGATCAACCACCTGAGCGCGGGCCGCGTGCCGGGCGGCGCGCAAGTGGAGCGCGCGGTGGCCACGCCGTTTGCGCTGGGCGAGACCATCGACCTCGGCCTCAATTCGAACGACTTCCAGACCGCCAGCCGCGTGACCGACGCCATCAACAAGGTGATGGGTGCGGGCGTGGCCAGCGCCATGGACGGCCGCGTGGTGCGCCTGCGCGCACCCGCCGACCCGAGCCAGCGCGTGAGCTTCCTGGCCAAGGTGGAAGACATTCGCCTGGACGCCTCCATCCCCATGGCGCGCGTGATCATCAATTCGCGCACCGGCTCCATCGTCATGAACCAGGCCGTGTCGCTGGGCGCCTGCGCGGTCTCGCACGGCAACCTGTCGGTGAGCATCAGCTCCACGCCCGTCATCAGCCAGCCCAACCCGTTGTCCACCGGCGGCCAGACCGTGGTGGCCGAGAAGGCCAACATCCAGATCACGCAGGACAAGGGCTCGCTCATCAAGCTCGACACCGCGCCGCAGCTCGCCGACGTGGTGCGCGCGCTGAACTCGCTCGGCGCCACGCCGCAAGACCTGCTGGCCATCCTGCAGGCCATCAAGGCATCGGGCGCGATGAACGCCGAGCTCGAAGTCATCTGACCATGAACACGCGCCCCCTCACGCCCAGCGGCCTGGCCGCCGACCCGACAGCGCTCAACGCGCTGCGCTACGGGGCGGGCAAGGGCGGTGACAAGGCCGCGCTGAAAGAAGCGGCCAAGCAGTTTGAATCGCTCTTCATGCGCGAGCTCATCAAGAGCATGCGCGAGGCCACGCAAAAGTCCGGCCTGATGGACGGCGAAGGCAGCAACCTCGGCAACGACCTGCTCGACCAGCAGTTCTCCGTGCAGCTCTCGGGCCTGCCCGGTGGCTTGTCGGAGGCGATCGAGCGCCAGCTCTCACGCCAGATGTCCAGCGGCGACAGCACCCGCGGCCTCACCAAGGGCGAAGCCACCGACGCGCTGCCCGCGCAGGACGCCAGCACCGTGGGCCGCGTGAGCGCAGGTCCGCGCCAGGCCGGTTTTGTGGACCAGCACAGCGAGGCCGCGGCCACCGTGGCGCGCGAGTCGGGCATTCCCGCCAGCTTCATGATCGGCCAGGCCGGTCACGAAACGGGCTGGGGCCGCAGCGAGATCCGCCACGCCGATGGCTCGCCGTCGCACAACCTGTTCGGCATCAAGGCCAACGACAGCTGGAAGGGCAAGGTCGCCGAGATCACGACCACCGAATACATCAACGGCGAGCCACGCAAGGTCACCGCCAAGTTCCGCGCCTACGACTCGTATGCCGATTCCTTCCGCGACTACGCGCGCCTGATTGGCAACAGCCCGCGCTATGAAGGCGTGATGGAGCAGGTGCATTCCGTGCAGGGCTTTGCCCAAGGCTTGCAGAAGGCCGGTTACGCGACCGACCCCCAATACGCGGCCAAGCTCAGCCGCGCGATCAACACCACCCTGTCGCTCCAGCGGGCGCAGGGCTAAAGAGAGCACGCCATGTCCGCCCTCAACATCGGCGCCCGAGCGCTCAGTGCCAACCTGGCAGCCCTGCAGGTGATCGGCAACAACATTGCCAACGTCAACACGCCCGGCTATTCGCGCCAGAACGTGATCCAGCAGACGTCGGGCTACCAGCAGATGGGCAACGGCTTCTTCGGCAAGGGCATGGAGATCGCCACCGTCGAGCGCTCACACAACGAATACCTCACGCGCGAATCGCAGAAGGCCGGTTCCGTGGCCGCGGCAGACGCGCTGCGCTACAACCGCCTGCAGCAGCTGGAGAGCGCCTTCCCCACGGGCGCAGCCGGCCTGGGCACGGCACTCAACGACATGCTCAACGCCTGGACCGACGTGACCTCCTCGCCGGGCAACCTGACGGCGCGCACGGTGGTGATCGCCAAGGGCGAAGAATTTGCCTCGCGCCTGCGCAACACCGCCAGCCGCATCGACTCCCTGCAGCAAACCACCCGTCAGCAGGCCGAAGGCGTGGTCAAGACCATCAATGGCCTGGCGCAGGACCTGGCGCAGGTGAACACCAAGATCACCGAAAGCCAGGGCAGCGGCCACACGCCCAACGACTTGCTCGACCAGCGCGACAAGATCGTGAGCGAACTCAACAAGTACGTGCAGACCACCAACGTGGCCGCCGACGACGGCAGCATGAGCGTGTTTGTCGCCGGCAGCCAGCCGCTGGTGCTCGGCTCGCGCGCCAACGCACTGGCCACCGGCAACGACAGCACCGACGGCTCGCGCCTGGTGGTCTCTTTCGTGCAGGGCGGCGTGAGCACGCCGATTCCCGATGCGGCCCTGAATGGCGGAGAACTCGCCGGCCTCATGCGGTTCATGAACGAAGATCTCGTTGACACGCAGAACCTGCTCGGGCGCATGGCGCTGGCCACGGCCACCACGGTCAACAACCAGCACCGCCTGGGCGTGGACTTGCAGGGCAACGCCGGCCAGGACTTCTTCAGCCAACCCGCCGCTGCCACCGGCCTGGCGCGGCCCGAAAACGTCGGCACCGGTGGCGTGAGCGCCAGCGTGGCCAACCCGCAAGCCCTGGTGGCTTCCGACTACGAAGTGCGCTTCGAAGCCGGCGGCATCAACGTCATTCGCCTGTCGGATGGCACCAGCACGGCCGTGCCCGCGCTGCCCGCCGAGGTCGATGGCCTGACCTTCAACCTCGACACCCCCGGCGCCGTGCCGGGCGACCGTTTCCTGGTGCGCCCCTACGAAGCCGCCGCACGCAACCTGCAGGTGGCCATCGGCGCACCCGACCGTCTGGCCGCGGCCAGCCCGGTGATGGTCACGCCCGGCGCCACCAACTCCGGTGGCTTGAGCGTGGAGAGCCTCTACGCCTCGTCCGACTCGGCCAACCTCACCGATCCGGTCACCATCACCTTCCTGGCCGACGGCAGCTTCACCGCCACAGGCCTGGGCCCCGGCAACCCGCCGCCCGACAACGTGGGGCCGCCCGCCAGCTACAACTTCCGCCCGGGCGAGCCCATCACCCTCAACGGCTGGAGCCTGACCTTGCGCGGCAACCCCGGCACCGGCGACGCCTTCAGCATCGGCGCTGCGCCCGCCGGCGCCATTGCCCAGAACGCCGGCAACGGCAACGGCATGCTGGGCCTGCGCGACCTCGCCACCTTCGATGGCGTGCCGCTGGCCGACGGTTATGTGAGCCTGTTCTCCGACATCGGCACGCGCGTGCAGGGTGCGCAGTTTGCCGCGAGCTTCTCGAGCAACATCGCCAGCACCGCCGAGGCCGCGCGCGCCAACGAGTCGGGCGTCAACCTCGACGAAGAAGCCGCGCGCCTGCTGCAGTACCAGCAGGCCTATCAGGCATCGGCCAAGTTTCTCCAGATCGCGCAGAGCACCTTCGACAGCCTGCTGCAGACCGTAGGCCGCTGACATGAGCACCCCCCTGCGCCGCTGCGCGGCTTCCCCCCTCCGTAGCGCGCCTTCGGCGCTTCGATGGGGGACGGCATCTCGGGCCGGCGGAGCCGGACCCTGGATGCCCCGGGATGGCGCACTGGCCCGCCGAAGCCTGAATGTTTGAGGAATATCCATGCGAGTTTCCACCGCCAACAGCTACGACAACACCATTGCGCTGCTGACGCGCCGCCAGGCCGAACTGTCTGCGCAGCAGGAGCGTGTGACCACCGGCATGCGGGTCACGAAGCCCAGCGACGACCCCGTGGCCGCCACGCTGGCCGAGACCGCCGCCAACCGCCTCTCTCGCACCAACGCCGACCTGCGCGCGCTCGAGGCCTCCAGGACGAGCCTGCAGCAGGCCGAGAGCGGCCTGGCCGAATCGGGCGAACTCATGCAGAAAGTGCGCGAACTGCTGGTGACCGCGGGCAACGCCACGTTCACCAACAGCGAACGCGAAGACGTGGCCAAGCAGCTCGAAGGCCTGCGCGAGCAACTCATTGCCGTGGCCAACCGCACCGACAACGCCGGGCGCACGCTCTACGGCGGCCTGGGCGGTTCGTCCACGCCCTTCGTGGACTTGTACGGCCCCACCGGCAACGGCGTGCAGTTTGGTGGCCAGCGCGGCCAGGCCGCTGCCGGCAACAGCTCGCTGCCCTCTGCGCTCGATGGCGACGCCATCTGGATGCGCGTGCCCCAGGGCAACGGCACCTTCACGGTGGGGCTGCCCAACAGCAACACCGGCAGTGTGAGCACCACCATGGGCCAGGTGACCAACGCCGCCGCGCTCACCGGCAATGACTACGACATCACCTTTGCCGACGTGGGCGGCGTGATCCAGTACACCGTGACCAACGCCACCACCGGCACGCCCGTGCCCGGTCATGTGGGCCAGCCCTTTGTGGCCAACCGGAGCATCGAGTTCGACGGCATGTCGCTCGAAATGCGCGGCCTGCCCGCCGCGGGCGACCGCGTGGAAGTGCGCCCCGTCACCACCACGACCGACATCTTCTCGGTGGTGCAGGGCGCCATTGATGCGCTGCGCTACGGCGGCACCAACCAGAGCGCCCACCAGGCCCAGGCCATGGCCCGCGCCATCACCGAAGTGGACGCCGGGCACGACCGCGTGCTGGCCGCGCGCGGCCGCGCTGGCGAATGGCTCAACCGCGCCGATTCACTCGACAGCCAGATGGAAGGCCGCGCGGTCGACCTCAAGGCCGAGCAGGCCACCCTGACCGAGCTCGACATGATCAAGGGCCTGTCCGATCTCGAAACACAACGCGTCGGCTTCGAAGCCGCCATCAAGTCTTATGCGCAGGTGCAGCGCCTCTCGCTCTTCCAGGTGATCAATTGACGGTAACTGCCCCATGTTGACGAGCCACACCGTGCTGGACAGCATTGCGCTGGGCTACGAGCCCGTGTGGAACCGCGCGCGCGAGCTCGCTGCCGTGCGCCTGGGCGTGCGCGCCGTGCACCCCGAGTCGGTCGATGCCGCCCACCTCATGCAGGCGCTCGGCGACGACTGGCCCGCCACCGCGCCGGTGCTCATCCTCTCCATCGACAGCCCGCGCGTGCTCCAGCAGGCGCTGGTGTGCCCGCCCGTGCACAACACCTGGCTGGAAATACCGGCCTCGCAGTTCGAGCACCCCGAAACCCTGGCCCGCCTGAACGCCGCCGCCCAGCGCGGCCACCGCCTGCTGCGCCACACCGACCTGGCCGCCGTGCGCGGCGAGGTCGTGGCCCCGGCCGACGCGCGCAACCTGCTGCGCCTGGGCGCCGAGCCCGTGCCCGCCGGCCTCATGGGCCAGCTGGTGGAAGGCGTCACCACGCAGGCCGTGGCCCGCCAGTGCCTGGACGACGCCAACGCCTGGGGCCTGCTCGGCTGGCCCGACGCCGACGTGCTGCACGCGCACCGCCACCAGCCGCTGAACCACGACGCGGCGGTGGTCAAACAGATCCTCATGGCCATTGGCGACGAAGACTGCTCGATCGAACACCTCGAGCGCCTGGTGCGGCAAGACCCCGTGCTGGTCTACCGCATCCTGCTGCTGGTCAACTCGGCGGCTTTCGGCGGGCGACACGAAATCGGCTCGCTGCGCCACGCGCTCATGATGCTGGGCTTCAAGGAGCTCGGCCGCTGGCTGGCCGAGCAGATGCACAGCAACGACCCCGACCCCGACCTGCACCCCGTGCGCTACAGCATGGTCATGCGCTCGCGCCTGGCCCAGCACCTGCTGGCCACCGGCTCCGAAGACAACCTGCGCGGCGAGGTCTACACCACCGCGCTGCTCTCCCAGCTGGACCGCCTGCTGCACCAGCCACTGGCCGAACTGCTCAACCGCCTGCCCCTGTCGGGCCGCGTGTTTGATGCCGTGCTCCGCCGCGACGGGCCTTACCACCCGCTGCTGGATGTGGCGCGCGCACAGGGCGACCCTGGCCAATTGCACCGTCTGCCCGCGGTCTGCCAGCGGCACGACATCAGCCTCGAGCACGCCAACCGCGCGCTCATCCGCATGCTCGCCACCAGCCGCGACCACGCCAGCCCACGCTCCGAACGCATGATGTAGGGACCAGGCCCGCGGCACACCAGCTTGCCGCGCTACGATCCCTGCCATGACTTCCGCTTCCCCCTCGCACCCCCACCACACCAGCGCCCTCGTGCTCTTCTCTGGCGGGCAGGACTCCACCACCTGCCTGGCCCACGCCCTCGCGCGTTACCCCCGCGTGGAAACTATCGGCTTTGACTATGGGCAGCGCCACCATGTGGAGATGCAGGCGCGCCTGAATGTGTTGCGCGAACTGCGCCAGCGCTTTCCCGCCTGGTCGCCACGGCTGGGTGACGACCATGTGCTCGACCTCGCCGTGCTCGGCAAGGTGAGCGAAACCTCGCTCACCCGCGACATGGCCTTTCGCATGGAGACAAGTGGCCTGCCCAACACCTTCGTGCCCGGGCGCAACCTGCTCTTCCTCACACTCGCAGCGGCCCTGGCCTACCGGCGCGGCATCCAGGTCATCGTCACCGGCGTCTGCGAAACCGACTTCTCGGGCTACCCCGACTGCCGCGACGACACCATGAAAGCGCTGCAGGTCGCGCTCTCGCTCGGCATGGACCACCGCTTCCTCATCGACACCCCGCTCATGTGGATCGACAAAGCCGCCACCTGGCGCCTCGCCCACGAGCTCGGCGAAGCCGCGCTGCTGGTGGGCGGCGGCAATGCGCTGGTGGACCTCATCGTCGAACACACACACACCTGCTACCTCGGCGACCGCGAACACCGCCACCCCTGGGGCTACGGCTGCGGCACCTGCCCGGCGTGCGAACTGCGCGCGCGGGGCTGGGACAACTACGCGGCGCCGGTGGTGTGAAGCAACTGCGCCTGGGCCAGATCGTTCAACCACGCGATCTGCCTGGGCAGACACACCCGCCGCAGGTCATAGCGCTGCACAGCCCGTTCGCGCGCCTGTCGGCCAAGCCGTTCGCGTTCCGCTTCGTCATCCAGCAATGCCTGGATGCGGCCTAGCAGTGCTTCACGGTCGAAGAAGTCCACGAGCCGTCCGTGCTCGCCATCGGTGATGGCCTCGCGCACTGGCGCGGTGTCGCTCGCGACGATGCAGCACCCCACGCTCATCGCCTCCAGCAAACTCCAGCTCAGCACAAAGGGATAGCTCAGGTACACATGCACGCGGGACACCTGCAGCAAGCTCGTGAAGTCATCGCGGCTCAGCCGGCCCACGAAGTGCACACGCGCCCAGTCCGCATCTGGTATCTGCTGGCGCACCTCATCCACCAAGGCCTGCCGCCACGTCTTGCCGCCGGGCGCCGCTGCGCCGTAGCCCGTCTGGTCGCTGCCCACCAGCACCACCCGTGCTTTTGGCCGCTGTCGCAGCAGCTCTGGCAGCGAGCGCATGAACACGTGGAAGCCTCGGTAAGGTTCCAGGTTGCGCGCCACATACGTGACGACCTCGTCACCCCGCGTCAGCGGCTCACCTGAAGCGAGCGGGAAGCTCGCACCGAGGGCGGGGCACAGCGTGTCGGTGTCGATGCCGTCGTGAATCACGCGGATGCGATCGCGCCAGCCCGCCGGGAACGTATTGGCCTGCCATTGGGTGGGGCTGAGCAGTGCATCCGCCTGATCCAGGTGGGCCAGGTGGTTGAGGTTCTTCATCTGCAGGCGGCAGGCCGCCGAGTGCGCGTCAGCCGGCGGAAACTCCGGGTCGAACCCTGCGTCGGCCCCGTTGGGCAGATAGAACATCTCGGCATACAGCACCAGCCGAGCCGCCGGCCACACCTGCTTGAGGAACAGCGGCTCGCCCCAAGCCGGGTGCGCGACGATCAGCTTGGGCGAAAAGCCCTGCTGCTCAAGCCCGCGCGCCGCCAGCCAGCAAGCCTCCGCCCGCAGCGTCTTGGTCTCCATGTCCACCAGCCAGGGGTGCAGCCCTGGCGTGTTGCCGCCCCGCACTTGGTACGCCACCAAGCGCACGCCATGCCATACCTGCACCTCTGCAGCCGGCCGAATCGCCATGGCTACCACGTCATGCCCCATGGCCGCCAAGGCTGGCGCGAGGTGGCGAAATTGGCCCGGAAAGTTCTGATGCACAAAAAGAATCTGCATGGGGATCAGCGCAATGTGGTGCTGCCATCAGCGCACGGCAACAGGTGCCGACATTAGCCATTCAGAAAACGCAATACCCGGCCGGGGTATCCGTTGTTGCAAGCGCGCAAGGGACGAGCGCGCGGCGTACTTCATTGGGGGTATGGACTGTTCGAAGTCGGCCCGCTAAAAACCGCCGGTTCGATAACCAAAAGTAAAAAAACGGCCTGGGCAGAAGGGCATCAACAGGGGGGCGCAATTAATACTGTTTCAACGCCTCCGCCCTCCTTATTAATCAGTGATGCAAACAACGTTTGTGCGTCACACATTATTCATTGAATTGTTAAACAAAGGGCGGTGATCGATAGAGAGTTGGTTCGATAAGGGTTTCCTCAAATTTGTAGTTTTCCCCAAATGTCTAATAAGACACCGTGTAAGATTTTCAGGATGCCCAAAGAATGTCATATCAAATTTTTGATAGTTCTTCGCGTGCGCTCAAGTTAATTAAATCGAATGAAGATTCTGGAGTCCTGCTGAAAGGTTGAAAGAGTCTCTCTGATATCGGAATGAAGTATCACTTTATTATGTGGAAATTTTTGGTTGGAAACATGAAAAATACACTTCTATATTGCGTGATTGCCACATTGTGGCTGATCCCATGCATTGGAGCGCACGGACGATCAACCGGCGTTGAGTCGCTGGGAATGAAATATTGTACTTCTGCTTCAGAAACACAATTAAAGCTGTTCGAGTTTGATCAAGCCACACGGTTCAGGCAATGTGAGTGCGTGTCCAAGAGAAAAAATGGCGTGCTTCCGGTTGACAAATCTGAATGGTTTGCAACAGGGCAAGGCAGTACTTCACAACTGTTGATTGAATGCTCTGAGCGGGATATCGTGGAATTCTATAAAAGGGCGGTCAAACGTGCTGCGGGACAGCGCCTCAAGGCTGAGCAAAAAACGAATCATGAAATCGATAGGTTTGGGAGCTGCGTTGCACTTGGAGCTTATCGGCAAATGCATCAAGTTGCATCTGGCGAGAAAGATGGTCTTGATAAGTTAGGGTTTAAGAGTTTGTATCGGTCGTGCGAGGCATCTATTAACTAAAGGGAAAAACATGGCAAATTATAATGAGATCTACCAAACTTCGAAGGATGTCTATGATCTAATTGGCTCGCTCGAGAAAGCGAAAACTAGCAATTATGATCCGAGTACTGCAGTTGATGTGCTGACTGACTCCTTGAGGATTTTTACGAATGGAATTCCAAATGATAATTTGCGATCTGTCGCGAGAGATCTGCTTGTTGAGATAAATGCCGCCGGTAAACTTGGTGAGTCAAATATTAAGAAATATCAAGATAGGCTTAGGGAAGCGGCTGGCCAAGACGGAGTGCCTGGCTTCCAGCAATCGTCAAACCCAGCACCTCCTGGTATGGAGCGTCAACCTACAATTATTGTGACGGACAATGGTCGTACATTCACTCAGGGGCCGGATAGGTTTGTGCCCATAGGATCTAAGTTGCCCAACGATCGTCCGTTCTATGTTAATGAAGATGGGGATCGCATCTATCCTCCGCCCGAGGGTTGGGCAATCGGTGGGATTATCTTGATCAATGGTTCGGTTGCACCAATTTCAGATATCAAAGAGCGGCTTGGAGTAGCCTCGGCAATGCCATCTCCAATTATTCTTGATCTTGATGGAGATGGCATTGAAACGATTGCTGCTGATCAGGGGACTAACTTTGATCATGCCTCCGATGGATATGCCGAGATGACAGGTTGGGTAGGTCAAGATGATGGCTTACTCGTGCGGGATCTCAATGGCAATGGAAGTATCGATAACGGCGGCGAGCTTTTCGGCTCTGAGACGCGGCTAGCAAACGGAAATAAGGCTGCCAATGGATTTGTTGCGTTGGCCGAACTTGATGGCAACCAAGATGGCAGGCTCGATTCGAGCGATGTCGCTTTTGCCTCACTTCGGATCTGGAGGGATGCCAACGGTAATGGGGAAACTGAAGCGCAAGAACTCTTGACCCTTACCGATGCGGGTGTTCAAGGCATCAATGTTGCCTATACCAATTCAGCAGTCGTTGATGCCAATGGAAACCAACATAGACAAGTGGGCAGTTTTACGACCGTCGATGGGGTAAGCCGCGCCGCAGTCGACGTATGGTTCAGAACGGATTCCACATACAGCGTCGCTACCAGTCTATTGGAAGTGCCAGCAGATGTAGATCAACTCCCTGACATAAGAGGATTTGGAAAAGTGCGCGATTTGCACCAAGCCATGGTGCGGGATCTCGTGCAGTCTTCAGTGACCTACACCCTGGGTGCGAACGTGGAGAACCTCGTTCTCACAGGCACTTCCGCCCTCAGCGGCACCGGCAACGCGCTCAACAACCAGTTGACGGGCAACGCCGGCAACAACGTGCTCACGGGTGCCGCAGGCAACGACACGCTGCAAGGCCTGGCCGGCAGCGACACCCTGGCGGGCGGCACGGGCAACGACACCTACCTGCTGGGCCGGGGATACGGCGCGGAGACCGTGCAAGAGAACGACGCCACCAGCGGCAACACCGATGTGCTGCGCTTCCTGGAGGGTGTGACGACCGAGCAGATCTGGCTGCGCCGGGTGTCCAACAACCTGGAGGTGAGCGTCATCGGCACCACCGACAGAGCCACCATCACCAACTGGTACACAGGCAGCCAGTACCAGGTGGAGCAGTTCCAGACGGCGGACAACCAGACCCTGTTGAGCAGCCAGGTGGACAGCCTCGTGCAGGCCATGGCGGCGTTCTCGCCGCCGCCGGCCGGGCAGACCACGCTCACGCCTGCGCAGCAGTCGGCGCTGAGCCCGGTGATCGCGGCCAACTGGAACTGACCGCCGCTACGCGCGCGCAACCCACTTCGCCCTGAGCCTTCAACTGGCTCAGGGCGAACGCGTGTGCGTGACGCGACCCAGCGCAAAGAACAAGCAAAAGACCATGACCGACATGACCCTGAGCGGGCCGGCGCCTGCGCGCTTCGGCGCGAGCAAACCCGAAGCAGAGCAGGTGGCCGCGCCGCCCCCGCTGGACACCGGCCTGGCTTGCCTGGTGATGCTGGCACGCCTGCACGGTGTGGCGGTGGACGCAGACCAGCTCGCACACGAGTTCGCCAGTGCTGGCCAGCCCTTTCAGGTGCAAGACATCCTGCTCGCCGCCAAAAAGCTGGAGCTGCAAGCCCAGCGTGTGAAGGTGGACGCCAACCGGCTGGACAAGACGCCGCTGCCTGCCATGGCCATCGGCCGGGACGATCAGGGCCGGGCAGCGTTCTTCATTCTGGCCCGGGTGGAGGCAGGCAAGGCCTTGATCCAGTCGCCCAGCGCGGGCCGGCCAGAAGCCCTTTCGCTGGAAGAGCTCCACAGCCGCTGGCCGGGCGGCGAGCTCATTTTGTTCACCTCGCGCGCCTCGCTCGCGGGTGAGATGGCGCGCTTCGATTTCACCTGGTTCATTCCCGCCGTGGTGAAGTACCGCAAGCTGCTGCTGGAGGTGCTGGCGGTCAGCTTCGTGTTGCAGCTCTTTGCGCTCATCACGCCGCTTTTCTTTCAGGTGGTGATGGACAAGGTGCTGGTGCACCGGGGTTACACCACGCTGGATGTGATCGCCATCGGCTTTGCGGTGGTGGTCATTTTTGAAGTGACGCTCACCGCCTTGCGCAGTTTCGTGTTTGCCCACACCACCAGCCGCATTGACGTGGAGCTGGGTGCGCGGCTGTTTCGGCACCTGCTGGGTTTGCCGCTGGCTTACTTTCAGGCGCGGCGCGTAGGTGATTCGGTGGCGCGCGTGCGCGAGCTGGAAAACGTGCGCTCGTTCCTCACCGGCAATGCGCTCACTGTGGTGCTCGATCTCTTGTTTTCCGTGGTGTTCATCGCCGTCATGGCGCACTACAGCGGCTGGCTCACGCTGATCGTGGTGCTGTCATTGCCGTGTTACGCCATCCTCACGGCGGTGTACACGCCGGTGCTGCGCGCCCGGCTCAACGAGAAGTTCAACCGAGGCGCGGAGAACCAGGCCTTTCTCGTGGAAACCATCAGCGGTATCGACACCGTCAAGAGCATGGCGGTGGAGCCGCAGTGGACGCGCCGCTGGGATAACCAGCTGGCCGCCTATGTGTCGTCGAGCTTTCGCACGGCCACCATTGGCACTGTGGCCAACGGGGGGGTCACGCTCATCTCCAAACTGGTGACGGTGGCCACGCTCTATTTCGGCGCGCGGTTGGTGATCGAAGGCCAGCTCAGCGTGGGCCAGTTGATCGCCTTCAACATGCTCGCCGGCCAGGTGGCGCAGCCTGTGATGCGCCTGGCCCAGCTGTGGACGGACTTCCAGCAAACGGGTATTTCGGTGCAGCGGCTGGGCGACATTCTGAACAGCCGAACCGAAGTGGCGGGCGCCAAAAATGCGCTGCCCCCTCTGAAAGGCCGCGTGACGCTCGACGACGTGGTGTTCCGCTACCGGCCCGACGGGCCAGAGGCTTTGAAGCACCTGTCTATCGATATTGCACCCGGTGAAGTGGTGGGCGTGGTGGGGCGCTCGGGTTCGGGCAAGAGCACCTTGACCAAGCTGATCCAGCGGCTTTACGTGCCCGAGCGGGGGCGCGTGCTGGTGGATGGCATGGACCTGTCGTTGGCCGACGCCAGCTCGCTGCGCCGGCAAGTGGGCGTGGTGCTGCAGGAGAACGTGCTGTTCGCCCGCAGCATCCGCGACAACATAGCCCTGGCCGACCCCGGCGCACCCCTGGCCGCGGTGGTGAATGCCGCGCGCCTGGCCGGGGCGCACGACTTCATCACCGAGCTGCCCGAGGGGTACGACACCCTCGTGGGGGAGCATGGTTCCACGCTCTCGGGTGGGCAGCGCCAGCGCATCGCCATTGCGCGCGCGCTCATGAGCAACCCGCGCATCTTGATCCTGGACGAAGCCACCAGCGCACTGGACTACGAGAGCGAACGCATCATCCAGAACAACATGAAAGCCATTGCCCAAGGGCGCACGGTGATCATCGTGGCGCACCGTTTGAGCGCGGTGCGCGATGCCAACCGCATCGTGGTGATGGAGCGCGGGCAGATCGTGGAGATGGGCGCACACGCCGAGCTGCTGCAGAACCCCACCGGGGCCTACTCAGCCTTGCACCGACTGCAACAGGGGTGATGGCATGGGCATACGACTTCAAGCACTGGGCGATTTGTTGAAACGGTATGGCGTTGCCTTTGGGCACGCGTGGCGACATCGCGCTGAAATGGAAACCGCGCCGCGCCTGCCGCATGAGGCGCAGTTTCTACCGGCGGCGCTGTCCCTTCAGGAAACGCCGGTGTCGCCCGCGCCCCGCGTGGCCATGTGGCTGCTCATCGCGTTCATGTTGTTGGCACTGCTCTGGGCGATCTTTGGCCATATGGACGTGGTGGCGACCGCGCAAGGAAAGATCGTGCCCAACGACCGCACCAAGACGATCCAGTCTTTCGAAACGGCCTCTGTCAAAACCATTCATGTGAGCGATGGCCAGCGCGTCAAGGCGGGTGACCTGCTCATCGAGCTGGACGCCACCACCGCGCGCGCAGACACCGAGCGGCTCGAAGGTGAACAGGCGGTGGCTGTCTTGCAAGTGGCGCGCGGCAAGGCGCTGCTGGAGGCGCTTGACGCCGGGCGCGAGCCTCGCCTCTTGCGGCCGACCGGTGTGGACGATGCGCGTCTTCTGGAAGCCCAACGTTTGCTGGCCGGGCAGTACGCGGAGTACACAGCCCGCCTGAGCCGCATCGTGGCCGACACCGCGCGGCGCGAGGCCGAGTTGCGCTCCACCCAGGAGCTGGTGCGCAAGCTGGAGCAAACCCTGCCGATTGCCCAGCAGCGCGCGGACGACTTCAAGAACCTCGTTGCGCAGAACTTTGTTTCTCGCCACGGGTATCTGGAGCGCGAGCAGGTTCGCATTGAGCAGGAGGCCGACCTCGCCAATCAGCGCAGCCGACTGCGCGAGATCGAGGCGGCGCTGCGCGAGGTGCAAGGGCAGCGGCAGGCATTGATGGCCGAAACCCGCCGCGCCACGCTGGACAGCACCAGCGAAGCCCAGCAGCGGCTGGACGCGCTGGATCAGGAATGGAAGAAGGCGGATTCGCGTGGGCGCCTCATGCGCCTCACGTCGCCAGTGGATGGCACGGTGCAGCAACTGGCGGTGCACACCCGGGGCGGCGTGGTCACCGAGGCGCAGCCGCTGATGGTGGTCGTGCCCAGCGACAACCCTTTGGAGGCGGAGGCCTTCTTCGAGAACAAAGACATTGGTTTCGTGAAGGCAGGGCAGACGGCCGAGGTGAAGATCGAGACCTTCCAGTACACGAAGTACGGCACGATCGATGCCGAGGTGGCCTCGGTCTCGCACGACGCCATCAACGACGAGAAGCGCGGACTGATCTACTCCAGCCGCGTGCGCATGGCCCGGACGGCGCTCATGGTGGATGGCACCGAAGTCAGCTTGAGCCCGGGCATGGCAGTCACGGTGGAGGTGAAGACCGGCCAACGCCGCGTGATCGAGTACTTCCTGGCGCCGCTGCTGCAGCACGCCAGCGAGAGCCTGCGGGAGCGTTGAGCGCCCACCGCACGTCGGTGGCGATCAATCCGCCCGGCTGACATCCAGCCGGTATTGCGCGGCGCCTTCTCCAGCGGCGGCATTCGGCTTGAGCGCCCAGCGCGTGCGGTGCAGGGAGGCCAGCGTGGAGCGGTGGGCGATTGACACCAGTGCGCCGCCCGCCTGCTTCACGCGGTCGATCAGGCGCTGGTAGATCGTGGCTTCGGCTTCCTCGTCGAGCGCGCTGGTGGCTTCGTCGGCCAGCACCCAGGCGGGCTTCTTCAGCATCACGCGGGCGATGGCCAGGCGCTGGCGCTCCCCGCCCGAGAGCTTCTGGCTCCAGGCGTCTTCGCGGTCGAGCTGGTCGGTGAGCGCGGGCAGCAGGGCGGCGTCCAGCGCTTCTTTCAGCGCTTCGTCGGTGTACTTCTCGGCCGGGTCGGGGTAGGCCAGCGCGTCGCGCAGGCGGCCGTCGGGGAAGTAGGGCCGTTGCGGGATGAACATGGTGTCTTTGGGCAGGCCCACGCGGCCCAGCGCGTGCGGCCAGATGCCCGAGAGCGCGCGGAACAGGCTGGACTTGCCGCTGCCTGACGGGCCATGCAGCAGCACCGTGTCGCCAGGCGTCACGCTCAGGTCGACCCCGGCCAGCAGCGCGTGGCCACCGGGCAGGCCCACGGTGAGGTCTTGCGCCGTGATGCCCTGGTTGGACTCGCTGGTGGTGAGCGCATCCTGTGTTTGTGACTGGTGTGCAAGGCTCTTCTCGAAGCCGATCAGGCGGTCGGTGGTGGCCTTCCACACGGCCAGCGACATGTAGTTGTCGACCAGCCAGGACAGCGAGTCCTGCACCCGCCCGAAGGCGGAATTGATCTGCATGAGTTGCCCCAGCTGGATGGCGCCGCTGAAGTAGCGCGGCGCGGCCACGATCATCGGGAAGATGATGGCCGCCTGCGAGAAAAAGCTGCTGAACCAGGTGAGCTGCTTCTGGTTGCGGATGAGGCTGAAGTAGTTGCTCATAACGTCGGCAAATCGCACATCGAGGTGGCGGCGCTCAACGCGTTCGCCGCCGTCCAGCGCAATCGATTCGCTGTATTCGCGCACGCGCACCATGTGGTGGCGGAAGTTGGCTTCAAGCATCTGTTGCTGGAAGTTCAGGCGCACCTGCGGGCGGCCGATCCAGTGCGCAATGGCGCTGCCCACCGCGCAGTACAGCACCGCGGCCCACACCATGTAGCCCACGATCTCCAGTTCGCCGCCACCCAGGAAGCCTGGCAGTGGCACGCTGATGGAGCCGCTCAGCGTCCAGAGAATGCCCACGAAGCTCACCAGCGTGATGAGCGCATTGAACATGCCCATGGAGAGCGACACCGTGTAGCTGGTGAAGAGGTTCAGGTCTTCCTGGATCCGCTGGTCCGGGTTGTCGGGCGTGCCGTGCTCGTCGGCGGTGTAGCGCGCCAGCTCCATGCGGTAGAAGGCCTTGTTGGCCAGCCAGCGGCCCATGTAGTGGTCGGTGAGCCACACGCGCCAGCGCAACTGCAGGATCTGCGTGAGGTAAAACTTGTAGACCGCCAGCACGATGTAGATCAGCGCCAGCCAGCCAAAGCGGCCGATCTGCTGCCAGAACACCGGCTGGTCCTTGGCCTGCAGCGCGTCGTAAAACACGCGGTACCACTCGTTGATCTGCACCAGCATGTACACCGTGCCCAGGTTGAGCAGCACCACCGCCAGCAACAGGCCGCGCGCCCGCCACTTTTCTTCGGACTTGAAGTACGGCATGGCAAAGGCGCCAATGCCCTTGAGCGTGGGCCACAGCGATGGTGGGTGTGGTTCGGGGGCGGAGGTCGTCGTCATGAAGAGGCCCTGTGCTGATCGGGCGCGGACAGCGCCCGTGGATGGCGCATCGTAGCGGGTTGCCCGGCCGCTTCGCTGAGGCCGGGCTTAGGCCGCGTCAGCCGTTGCTGATGCCGCTGGCCACATGCCCGGCGGGCACGTGCAGCGCGGCCGATTCGATGTGGCCGGTCTGGTCGTCAAAGAAAAAGTCCGGCTCGAATTCGCGCAGGAACTCGCCCTTGGGCAGGCCCCCGAGGAACATGGCCTCGTCCACGTCGATGTTCCAGTTCATCAGCGTCCGAATGGCGCGCTCGTGGGCCGGTGCGCTGCGCGCCGTGACCAGCGCGGTGCGCACGCGCATGAGCGGCGTGCCCTCGCTTTGCAGCCGGTGCAGGGCTTCCAGCAAGGGCTTGAAAGGGCCGCCCGCCAGCGGCATGGCCGCCTTGGTGGCTTCGTGCTCCTGGAAGGCCGAGAGCCCTTGCGCCTGGTAGACGCGTTCCGCTTCGTCCGAGAACAGCACCGCATCGCCGTCGAAGGCGATGCGCACTTCGTGGGGGTGTTCGCTGCTCGCGTGCACCGACTGCGGGTACACCTGCGCGGCGGGCACGCCCGCTTCCAGCGCGGCGCGCACATCGGCCAGGTGCGTGGAGAGGAACAGATTGGCGCGCAGCGGGCGCAGGTAGCGCCAGGGCGGCTGGCCGCGCGTGAAGCTGCCGCGCTGGATGGGCAGGCCGTAGTGCTGCGCCGAACGAAACACGCGCATGCCCGACACCGGGTCGTTGCGCGAGAGGATCACCACCTCCACGCGCTGCGCCTGGGCATCGTTGAAGGCTAGCAGCTTGTGCACCAGCGAAAACGCCACGCCGGGCGCGGCGGGCTGGTCCAGCCGGTCCAGCTGCAGCTTCATGTAGGCGCGGTCGTCGCCGGTTTCAAACAGGCGGTTCTCTTCCTCGAAGTCGAACAGCGCGCGCGAGGAAATGGCAACGACGAGCTTGCCTTCGAGGGTCACAGCCATCGTCTAGCCGACCAGTTGGTTGAGCTGGATGATGGGCATCAGCACCGCCAGCACGATGAGCATCACCACCAGGCCCATGCCGACGATCAGCAGCGGCTCCAGGATGGTGGCCATGTGCATGGCGCGGCGTTGCACCTCTTCACCGAGCTGGCGCGCCGCGCGGTCGAGCATGGCGGGCAGCTGGCCGGTCTGCTCACCGAGCCGCGCGAACATGGACACGAGCGACGGAAAACGTTTCTTGCTGGCCAGCGCCGAGGCCAGCGGCGCGCCCTCGCGCACGAGCACCACGGTGTCCAGTGCGTCGGCGCGCATGGCCTGGTTGGAGAGCGTCTCTGCTGCGGTCTGCAGCGCGCGCAAGATGGGCACGCCCGCCGCCGCCAGCATGGCCAGCGTGGCCGAGAAGCGAGCGGCGTTGTAGCCCCGCGCCAGCCGGCCCACCAGCGGCAGGCGCAGCCAGGCGGCATCCATGCGCAGGCGGATCGCTTCGTTGCGGCGCGCAAACACCACCCCGCCCACACCGGCCACCAACATGCCGAGCATGAGCCAGCCATAGCTGCGCACAAAGTCGCTCAGCCCGAGCATGACCACGGTGAGGAAGGGCAGGGCGCGTTTGCTGCCCGCGAACACATTGGCCACCTGGGGCACCACGTACGACACCAGGAACACCACGATGACGATGGCCACCAGGGTGACGATGGCCGGGTAGAGCGAAGCCGCCACGATCTTGTTTTTGAGCGCTTCGCGCGCTTCGAGGTCGTCGGCCAGGCGCTCGAGCACGGTGCCGAGCAGGCCGCTTTGTTCGCCAGCGGCGATCACGCCGGTGTAGATGGGCGAGAACTCGCGCGGGTGCTGAGAAAGCGCACGGGCAAATGGCGAGCCGCCATTGACCTCGGAACGCAGCGAGGCCATGAGGTTGCGCTGCTTCTCGTCCTCGGCCTCTTCCGTCAGGGCCGCGAGCGCGCGTTCGAGGGGCAGGCCTGCCGACACGAGGCCCGCGAGCTGGCGGGTCCACACAGCCAGCGTGGTGGCGCTGAAGGCGCGGCCCCCCCAAAGCGTGATGTTGAGACCCCGCGATGCCGTGGCGCCTGTTGCGCCCATGGCCGGCTCCACCAGGAGCGGCACCAAGGCCCGCGCGCGCAGCATGCTGCGCGCGGCGCGCGCGGTGTCGGCGTCGATCAGGCCTTTTTGGGTGGCGCCCTGGGCGTCGAGGGCTTCGAAGGTGTAGGCGGGCATGTCAGCGTGCGATGCCGGGCCGTGGAAGGCTCATGGTTCAGTCCCGCGTGACCGACATCACTTCTTCCGGCGAAGTGATGCCCATGTCGATCAGGCGTTGGCCGTCGGCGCGCATGGAGCGCAGGCCTGCGGCTTCGGCGGCCACAAACACCTTGCTCTCGGCGGCGCGGTTGTGGATCAGCGCGCGGATCTTGTCGTCGGCCACCATCAGTTCATAGATGCCGGTGCGGCCCTTGTAGCCAGTGTGGTTGCAATGCTCGCAACCGACCGGGTGCCACTGGTGCTTGTCGTCTTCGCGCCGGCAGTGCGGGCAGAGCTTGCGCACCAGGCGCTGGGCGAGCACACCCAGCAGCGAGGAGCTCAGCAGGAAGGGCTCCACACCCATGTCGGTCAGGCGGGTCACGGCGCTGGGCGCGTCGTTGGTGTGCAGCGTGGCAAGCACGAGGTGGCCGGTGAGCGAGGCCTGGATGGCAATCTGTGCGGTTTCGAAGTCGCGGATCTCGCCGATCATGATCACGTCCGGGTCTTGGCGCAGGATGGCGCGCAAGGCTTTGGCAAAGGTGAGGTCAATGCGCGAATTCACCTGTGTCTGCCCGACGCCGGGCAGTTCGTATTCGATCGGGTCTTCCACCGTCATGATGTTCTGCGCGCCCGCATCCAGGCGTTGCAGGGCGGCATAGAGCGTCGTCGTCTTTCCCGATCCGGTGGGGCCGGTCACCAGAATGATCCCGTGCGGCTGGCCAATGAGCTTGCGGAAGGCGTCCAGCACATCGCCCTGCATGCCCACAGCCTCCAGGCTGAGCTTGCTCTCGGACTTGTCCAGCAGACGCAGCACGGCGCGTTCGCCATG
>CALRUK020000029.1:0-47923 GCA_943371335.1 Synechococcus sp. UW140
CGCGCCACAAAAGATGTAGGTATGTCCGTACTCCGCACACCAACTCGGTCATCGGTGGCCATGGGGTACGGCGCAGCGGGGTAAAGGAGGAGCCGGCACCAGCCGGCGGGGGACACCCGCGGAGCAGAGCGCCACCCGCCCACGCGCCCGCGAGGTGCAGCACACGCAAACCCGATGAGCGACCTCAACCTGATCCACGAAGACGACACCCTCGTCGTCCTCGACAAACCCGCCGGCCTGCTTGCCGTCCCGGGCAAAGGCCCAGACAAACAGGACTGCCTGAGCGCCAGGGCCCGGGCCCGCTGGCCCGATGCGCTCGTGGTCCATCGGCTCGACATGGCCACCTCCGGCCTCGTGGTCATGGCGCGCGGTCCGCAGGCACAGCGCGAGCTCAGCCGCGCCTTCGAAACCCGGCAGGTGCACAAGCGCTACACCGCCGTGGTGGCCGGCACGCTCGACAACCTGCAGCCCGACAACGGCTGGAACACCATCGACCTGCCCCTGACCATCGACTGGCCCAACCGCCCGCGCAGCATCGTGAGCGCCGAGCTGGGCAAACCCAGCGTGACCCGCTGGCGCCTGGCCGGCAGCCCGCAGGGCAACACCACGCGCATCGAGCTCGAACCCGTCACCGGGCGCACCCACCAGCTGCGCGTGCACCTGCAGGCCATTGGCCACCCCATCCTGGGCGATGCGCTGTACGCCACCCCCGAGCAGCAGGCGCTGGCACCCCGCCTGCTGCTGCACGCCCATGCCCTTGCTTTGCCGCATCCGCGGCTCGGTGAGACCATCGCCTTTCACAGCCCTTGCCCTTTTTGAGACCCTTCATGACCTACCCCCTCACCATCCTCACCGGCGGCTCGCGCGGCATGGGCCTGCACATGGCCCTGCAGCTGCTCAGCCCCCAGCGCCACCTGCTCTGCATTTCGCGCCATGTGAACCGCCAGCTGGCCGACGAGGCGCAGCGGCTCAACGCCCCCTTCACACAGTGGACGCAAGACCTCGCCGACACCACCACCGCCGCGCAGCGCCTGCAGGCCTGGCTCGCGGAGCAGGACGTGGCGCAGGTGTCCAGCGCCACGCTCATCAACAACGCCGGGGTGATCCCGCGCATTGGCCCGCTGGAAGACTGCCCGCCTGAGGACCTGGCCAACGCCCTGCGCGTGGGGCTGGAAGCCCCCATGCAGCTCACCGCGGCTTTCCTGCGCGCCACCGGCGCCTGGGTGGCCGACGGCTGGCGTGGCCCGCGCAAGGTGCTCAACATTTCGTCGGGCCTGGGCCGGCGGGCCATGGCGGCGCAGGCGCCTTACTGCGCGGCGAAGGCGGGCATGGACCACTTCACCCGCTGCAGCGCGCTGGACGAAGCGCAGCACCCGCACGGCGCGCGCCTGGTGTCGCTGGCGCCGGGTGTGATCGACACCGACATGCAGTCGCAGCTGCGCGCGGGCGACCCCGCCGCGTTCCCCGACCTGGAACGGTTCGTGGAACTCAAACGCCAGGGACAGCTCACATCGCCAGCCGAGGCCGCCAGCCGCGTGCTGGCCTGGCTGGAGCGCCCCGACTTCGGCACCCAGCCCGTGGCCGACGTGCGCGATTGACCACCACCCCAAGGACCCTTCATGAACCGACGCGATTTCACCCAGGCCACCGCCATCACGCTGGGCGCCCTGCCCACCCTGGCGTTCACGCAGGAAGCCGGCTTCTGGACGCTGCTGCGCGAAGGCGGCTGCGTGCTGCTGATGCGCCATGCCCAAACCGTGCCCGGCGTGGGCGACCCGCCGAACTTCGAGATCGGCAACTGCAGCACCCAGCGCAACCTCAGCGAAGCCGGCCGCGAGCAGGCCCGCAAGGTGCATGCGGCTTTCCAGCGCGAGCGCGTCAAGGTCGACCAGGTGCGCTCCAGCGCGTGGTGCCGCTGCGTCGACACGGCCATGCTGGCCTTCAAGCAGAACACCGTGTGGCCGCCCATCAACTCGTTCTTTGAAACGGGCGACCGCGACACACAGACCCGCGCCGTACTGGAAGCCGTGCAGGGCTGGCAGGCCCCGCGCAATCTGGTGCTGGTGACCCACCAGGTCAACATCACCGCCCTCACTGGCCAGAACCCGGCCATGGGCGAGATCTTTCTGACGCGCCCGGGCCGCGACGGCAGCGGCACCCAGCTGCGCGTGCTTGCCCGCCAGACTTTCTGACGCAGCGCAAAGTCGCGGCGGGGGCGCGGGATACGATGGCGGCTATTGCCCACCATCAGGAGACCCCCATGAGCAGCCGTGAAGTTTTCGTTGTCAGCGCCGTGCGCACAGCCATTGGCACCTTTGGCGGCAGCCTGAAGGACCAGCCACCCACCGAACTCGGCGCCCTGGTGGTGCGCGAATCGCTGGCGCGGGCCGGCGTGGAAGGCAAGGACGTCGGCCATGTGGTGTTCGGCCATGTGGTCAACACCGAACCCAAAGACATGTACCTCTCGCGCGTGGCGGCCATCCATGGCGGCTGCGCCGAAGGCACGCCGGCCTTCAACGTCAACCGCCTGTGCGGCTCGGGCCTGCAGGCCATCGTGTCGGCGGCGCAGGGCATCCTGCTGGGCGACACCGACGTGGCCATTGGCGCCGGCGCTGAAGTGATGAGCCGCGCGCCATTTGCCAGCCTCAACATGCGCTGGGGCGCCCGCATGGGTGACACCAAGATGGTGGACATGATGGTCGGCGCGCTGCACGACCCCTTCCACACCATCCACATGGGCGTGACGGCCGAGAACATTGCGGCCAAGTGGGGCATCAGCCGCGAAGAACAGGACAAGCTGGCCGTGGAAAGCCACAACCGCGCGCAGCGCGCCACCGAAGCCGGCGTGTTCAAAGACCAGATCGTGCCGGTGATGCTCAAGAGCAAGAAGGGCGACGTGGCCTACGCCACCGACGAACACTTCCGCGCCAACGCGACGATGGAAGACCTGGCCAAGCTCAAGCCGGTGTTCCTGAAAGAAAACGGCACGGTGACCGCCGGCAACGCCTCGGGCATCAACGACGCGGCCGCGGCCGTGGTGCTGATGGAGGGCGCACAGGTCAAGGCGCGTGGCGCGAAGCCGCTGGCCCGCCTGGTGGCCTACGCGCACGCCGGCGTGGACCCGAAGTACATGGGCATCGGCCCCGTGCCGGCGACCCAGCTCGCGCTGAAGAACGCCGGTCTCACCGTGAACGACCTCGATGTGATCGAGGCCAACGAAGCCTTTGCCGCGCAGGCCTGCGCCGTCACCAAAGACCTCGGCCTGGACCCGGCCAAGGTCAACCCCAACGGCTCGGGCATTTCGCTGGGCCACCCGATCGGCGCCACCGGCGCGCTGATCACCGTGAAGGCCATTCACGAGCTGCAGCGCATTCAAGGCCGCTACGCGCTGGTGACGATGTGCATCGGCGGCGGCCAGGGCATCGCCGCGATCTTCGAGCGGGTGTAACGCCCGCTGCCGGGCGGGCTCAGGCCTGGCCCGGCGTCTCCACCACCACCGGGTCGCCGACCCGCACCAGGCCGCCCGCAACCACCACGGCGGTGACGCCGCCGTGGCCGCGCATAGCCGCGTAGCCCCCGGTCCCCAGCACCTCTTCCATGCGCGAGCAGGGCGCGCAGGGGCCGGTCACGTCCAGCAGCACATCGGCGCCGATGCGCAGCCGCAAGGGCTGGTCGGCAAACGGGCTGCGCGCGGCCAGCAGGTTCAGCCCGGAAATCACGAGGTTGCGCCGCAGCTCGGCGGGCAGCACCGCGTCACGGCTGGTGAGCGCGGCGATCACGGGCAGGTGTTCGGCCTGCATGAGCGTGACCTGCCGGCGCGAAGGGCTGGCACCCGGCCGGCGCCCGGCACCGGCACGGTCGCCCTGCAGGCCCTGGCCGGGCAGTGCCTGCACCTCCTGCACCAGCAGCGGCACCGCGCGCCGCGCCGGCCGCAACACGATCGCGTCCACGCGGCCCGGCTGGGCCATGCGGGCGGACAGGTCGCGCAGGTTGTCCATGGCGGCTCAGTCGCCCTGGAAGGCGCCCTGGCGGTAGGTCACCACCAGCGTGTCGCGCCAGCCCAGCGCGTCGGTCTCCAGCGGCTGGATCGGCGTGCTTTCATGAATCACGCGGGAATCGTCCAGCAGCAGAAGCGACCACGGCTCGCGCAGCGTGAAGCGCTGTCCGCTGGGGCCGTTGGCCTCGAACACGCGGCTCTCGCCGCCCTTGATGGCGTGGCGGTCCACCATGAACACGGCCACCAGGTCGACGCCGTCGCGGTGCGCGCCTTCGGGCGTGGGCCGGCCGATGCCGTCGGTGGTGTCGATGCGAAACACGTGCGCTTCCACGCTCCAGGGCTGGGCACCGCGCAGCGCGCTGGCGGCGTCGCCCAGGCGGGCCAGCAGGCGCTGCCACACCGGCAAGGCCACGGTGGCGGGCTCCATGGGTTCAAACCAGCGCTGCATGCCGCCGTGCAGCGCGTTGTATTCCAGCGGCTGCCAGTGGGCGCGGTGCGGCACCTGCTGCACCTCTCCCGCCTCCACCACGAAGCAGCTGTGGCGCCGGCTGCGGTAGCGCCCGCCGTCCTTGAGGTACGCATCGGGCGGCAGCTGGTTCCAGCCCGTGTGCAGCGCCGCCAGATCGGCCGGGCTGGCCGCCAGCCACTCGCCCACAGAGGCGGCGCTGAGCAGCGCAAAGCCGGTGGTTTTCAGGGCGCCATGCACATCGGACAGCGGCACGTAGGGGGGCTGGAATTCACTCGTCATAGGCCCGGCAGTGTAGCGGTGAGCCAGCACACCCACAGGCTGGCGGGCCTTGCGCGTGGCGTGCGTTTGCGCTGGATCAAGACGCTTGGCGGCTCGCACTGCCAAGCTAGCGCCACGCCGTCCCAACGGCCAGAAGGAGCACCCGATGAACACCGCGCAATGGACCCCGGCCCTGTCGCTGGACTTTGATCCGCTGGACAAGATGAACCACGAACTCATGGAGCGACTCGCGCAGGCGCAACAGGCGAGCGACGCCGACCTCTCGCAGGCCTGGGGCGAACTGGTGGCGCACGTGGCCACGCACTTCGGCCAGGAAGACACCTGGATGCGCGAGACCGGCCACCGACAGTCAGAAGCGCACTCGCTGCAACACCGCGTGGTGCTGAACCTGCTGCGCGAAGGCGTGGGGCAGCTTCGCCAGGGGCAGCTGGCGCAGGTGCGCCAGATGGCGCGCGAGCTCGCGGCCTGGTTCTCGCGCCACACCCACGCGTTCGACGAAGCGCTGGCACTGCATTTGCGTGGGCACCTGCCCAACTGACCCACCGCATTCCACCCCGCGCCAACCACCCGCCACGAGGTGGTGCGCCCACCCCCGAGGAGACCCCCGATGCCAGAAGAAGCGCCACCGCCCACCGTGCTCGACCTGCCCATTGCCTCGCTGCGCGCAGGCGATCCACTGCGCTGGCTGCGCCTGGGCTGGGCCGATTTCGTGCGCAGCCCGATCGGGCTGTTCTACGGCGTGTGTTTCTTCCTCATGGGGCACGCTTTGCTGGCGGTGTTCCAGGCCGCACCGGCCTACGTGCTGGCGCTCTCGGCGGGTTTCCTGCTGATCGGGCCTTTTCTTTGCCTGGGCCTGTACGACGCCAGCCGCGCGCTGCAGCAAGGCCGGCGGCCCAGCTTCGCGGCATCGCTCACGGCCTGGCGGCCCACGCAAGGGACCATGGCGATCTTTGCCGGCGTGCTGCTCATTCTGGAAATGCTGTGGGGCCGCGCGTCGCTGGTGGTGTTTGCCGTGACCTTCAGCACCATGCCCGAGGCGCACGACCTGCTCTCGCAACTGTTCGCGCGGGAGAACCTGGAATTCCTCATCACCTACACGCTGGTGGGCGGCGTGTTTGCAGGGCTCATCTTCGTCACCAGCGTGGTCTCGATCCCCATGATCCTGGACCGCCAGGTGGACGCCATTTCAGCCGGGCTTACCAGCATTCGCGCCTGCCTGCAAAACCCCGGCGTGATGGCGTGGTGGGGCGCGCTGATCACGCTGCTGGTGGGCTTGTCGATGCTCCCGTACTTTGCCGGGCTGATCGTCGTGGGCCCCGTGGTGGGCCACGCCACCTGGCACGCCTACCGCCAGGTGGTGCCGGCGGGCGCGGCGCTCAGTCCTTGACCTTCACCACCAGCCGCCCGCGCACCTGCCCGGCCAGGATCTGGCTTGCAGCCGGGATGGCATCGGCCAGGCCGATCTCGGTGGTCATGGCGGCGAGCTGGGCGCGGTCGAGCGTCTTGGCGAGCGCGTCCCACGCGGCTTCGCGCCGGGCCATCGGGGCCATCACGCTGTCGATGCCGTACAGCGTGACGCCGCGCAAGATGAAAGGCGCCACGCTCGCGGGCAGGTCCATGCCCTGCGCCAGCCCACAGGCCGCCACCGCGCCGCCGTAGCGGGTGCTGGCGCAGGCGTTGGCCAGCGTGTGGCTGCCCACCGAATCCACCACGCCAATCCAGCGCTCCTTTTGCAACGGCTTGCCCGGTGCACCCAGCTCGGCGCGGTCGATCACGCTGGCCGCACCGAGCGCCTTCAGGTAGTCCGCTTCCTGGGGCCGCCCGGTGGAGGCCACCACGGTGTGGCCCAGGCCTGCGAGCAGGGCAATGGCCACGCTGCCCACGCCACCGCCCGCGCCGGTCACCAGCACCTCGCCGCTGCCGGCGGCCACACCGGCTTCGGCCCAGTGTTTCTGCAGCGCCTGCACGCACAGCATGGCGGTGTAGCCCGCGGTGCCCAGCGCCATGGCGTCGCGCTCGCTCAGGGTGTCGGGCAAGGCCACGAGCCAGTCGCCCTTGACGCGCGCCATTTGCGCCAAGCCGCCCCAGTGCCCCTCACCCACGCCAAAGCCGTTGAGCAACACGCGGTCGCCGGCCTTCCACTTGGGGTGATCGCTCTGGGTGACGGAGCCCGCAAAGTCGATGCCCGGCACCATGGGGAAGCTGCGCACCACCGGCGACTTGCCCGTGATGGCCAGGCCGTCCTTGTAGTTCACGGTGGAGTAGTCCACGTGCACCGTCACATCGCCACTGGCCGGCAGCTGGGCTTCGTCGAGCTCGGTGAGTTCGCACCGGTAACCCGACTCGGGCTTGGTGATCACGAGGGCTTTGAACATGGTCGTCTCCTGGTGGTTTTGGGGCCGCAAACCAGCCCGCTGAAAGGTGTCGACGTATTGTGCAGGCCCACCCCAAGCCCTTGGCCGTGCAGGGCGATGACTAAAATCCACGCCCATGCGGCGCAACCTGGCACATCGACGTTTGGCCTGGACCCTGGTCTTCCTGACCTGGTTCGCGCAGCTGTGCATGCCCGTGGCACACGCGGCGATGGCCGCCGCGCCCAACGGTGCGATGGGCGCATGGTGCGGCACCGCGGCAAACGCAGTCGAGGCCCGGGCAGCCCTGCCTGCCGAGATCCGCGACGCGCTTGAGCGGGACACCCTCAGCGCCGATCACCTCGCCAGCTGCGCCAAGCTGTGCATGGTGGCGTCCATGCCGGCCCCACTGCCCGGCACCGATCAGCCAGCCTTCTCCGCCGCCCCGGCACTTGTGCTGGCACCGGCGCGACAACCCGCGCTCGCGCTGCACCGGCACGCGCTGCCCCCGCCCTCACACGGACCACCCGCGCGCGCCTGAAGCCGGTCTTGCGCCACACACGCCCTGCGTGACCTGCGCGCACTGAACGGCCGCCGAAAGGCACACCCTCCTCGCCTTCGTGTCGCACCCTTCGTGCGGCGCTGCGCGTTCCGCTCGCACCCCGGCAGCGGTGCGCGCGTGCGCTCCGTGTGCGGCACACCTTGTCTTGAACGCCATTGCATCGAACACCATGAACCGACCTTCCTGCGCCGTGCTGTGCGCCGCCGCGCTGGCCCCCAGCGCCTTTGCACAAACCGCACCCGCCGCCGACACCACGGCCCAACTGCCCACCATCGTCATCCAGGCCGACCAGGCCAGCGACCCCGCCCGACAGGAGCTCGAAGCCGAGCAAGCCCTGACCCCGGGCGGCGTCTCGCTGATCGACGGCGAGGGCCTGCGCCAGCGCCAGGTCACCACCCTGGCCGACATGTTGCGTTACGTGCCCGGCTTGTGGGTCACCAGCGGCGCCACGAGCGACTCTTCGTTCCTCTCCAGCCGGGGCTCCAATCTGGATGCCACCAACTACGACGGCAACGGCATCAAGCTGCTGCAGGACGGTCTGCCCGTGACCGCCGCCGACGGCAACAACCACAACCGCCAGATCGACCCGCTCTCGGCCAGCCATGCCGTGGTGGCGCGCGGCGCCAACGCACTGACCTACGGCGCCAGCACGCTGGGCGGTGCCATCGACTTCATCACCCCCACCGCACGCGACGGCGCGCGCAACGAACTGCTGCTCAATGCCGGCAGCTTTGGTCAGTGGCAGGGCCGCGTGACGCTGGGTGGCGTGGCAGGCAACTTTGATGGTCTGGTCACGGCCGAGACGCGCCAGTCCGATGGCTACCGCCTGCACCAGCGGCAAGACCGCAAAAGCCTCTACGCCAACGGCGGCCTGCAGCTCACCCCCGACGTGCACACGCGCTTTTACGCCAGCTACATCGACAACCAGCAGGAACTGCCCGGCGCGCTCACCCGCCAGCAATGGCTCGATGACCCGCGCCAGGCCGAAGCCGCTGCCGTGGCCGGCCACTACCGCTACAACGTGGAGAGCTGGCGCCTGGCTAACAAGACGGTGTGGACCATCGACGCCGACAGCAAGCTCACGGTGGGCCTTTCGCAAGAGAGCCAGCAGCTCTACCACCCCATCGTCTATGCCCCGCCCTTCTTCTCGCTGCTGATCGACACCGAACAGCGCACCACCGGCGGCTCGCTGCGCTACCAGCGCCGCATGGGTGCGCACGACATGCTGGTGGGCCTGAACCTGGCGCAGACCACCGTGAAGGGTGGCAACTTCAGCTACACGCCAGGGGGCGCGCAAACGCTCTCCACCGTGGTGGACAACCGCGCCGACAGCCTCGAACTGTTTGTGATGGACCGCTGGAAGTTCGCGCCGAACTGGACCGCCGTGTACGGCGCACAAGCCATCTCCACGAACCGGGAAGTGGCCAGTGCCAACCTCAAGGGCGACTACAACAGCATCAACCCGCGCGCCGGTCTGATCCGCCAGCTCTCGCCCAACACCCAGCTGTTCGCCAACGTCAGCCGCATTTACGAGGCGCCCACCTTCTACGAGCTCGAAGACGAAACACCCGGCGGCCCGGCCAACACCTTGCTCGACGCGATGCGCGGCACCGTGCTCGAAGTGGGTACGCGTGGCAAGCAGGCGCTGGGCCAGCGCGACCACTGGAACTGGGACGTGGCGCTGTACTACACGCGCCTGCGCAACGAGATCCTCTCGCGCGATGACCCGAGCGCACCCGGCACCAGCCTGTCGATCAACGCCGACCGCACCGTGCACGCGGGCATCGAAGCACTGGTGGCAGGCAGCTTCGCGCTGGGTGACAGCCGCGAGCACCGCCTGGAGCCCATGGTCAACATGACGATCAACCACTTCCGCTTCCGCGGTGACCCGGTGTACGGCAACAACGTGCTGCCGGCCGCGCCGAAGGTGGCGATCAAGGGTGAGGTGTTGTACCGCCATGCCAGCGGCTTCTTCTTCGGCCCCACGTTCGACATCGTCAGCAGCCGCTTCGCCGACTTCAGCAACACCTACCGCGTGGACTCGTACACGCTCTGGGGCCTGCGTACCGGCTGGACCGGCAAAGACTGGGAAGTGTTTGCCGAAGCCCGCAACCTGGGCGACAAAAATTACGTGTCGCAGTTCAGCGTGCGCGACCGGGCGGCTGCCACGGCCGCCATCCTCACGCCAGGCGAGCCGCGCGCGTTCTACGTCGGTGGTCGCCTGAAGTTCTGAGGACGACCCAGCGCAGCGGTCAGGCCGATGTGCCCTTCTGCGCCTCCTGCTCCTGCAGCAAGCGCCACATCACCTTGCCGCTGCCGCTCTTGGGCAGCGCGGCCACCAGCTCGACCGTGCGCGGGCATTTGTACGCGGCCATGTGCTCGCGGCACCAGTCCACGATGTCCTGCGCGCTGGTGCTGCCACGGGCCGACTCGCGCAGCACCACCACCGCTTTCACGCTTTCGCCGCGGTACGCATCCTGCGTGGCGATCACGCAGGCTTCAGCGATGGCGGGGTGCTTGAACATCAGCGCCTCCACCTCGGCGGGCCACACCTTGAAGCCGCTGGCGTTGATCATGCGTTTCAAGCGGTCGGTGATGAAGAAGTAGCCGTCTTCATCCACCCGGCCGAGGTCGCCCGACCGGAAGAAGCGTTTGCCTTCAAAGGTGATGAAGGCGGCCTCGGTGGCCTCGGGGCGCTTCCAGTAGCCGTCAAACACTTCGGGGCCGTGGATGATGATTTCGCCGGCCTCGCCCTGCGGCATTTCTTCCAGCGTGAGCGGGTCGACCACGCGCGCATCGGTCCCCATGAAGGGAATGCCCAGGCACTGCTGCTTGGGGTGGTCGGGTGGGTTGTTGTGCGAAGGGGCCGCGGTCTCGGTCAGGCCGTAGCCTTCGCTGTAGCGCAAGTTGAACTGCTCCAGCAGCCGCTGCGCCACGGCCTGGGGCATGGCCGCGCCGCCGCCGCCCACGAGCACCAGGCTGGAGAGGTCGTACTGCTCGAAGTTCGGGCTGGCCAGCAGGTCGATCACCATGGTGGGAATGTTGGTCCAGTGCGTGCAGCGCCAGCGCGAGATCAGCCGCCCGGCGAGCTCGCGGTCCCAGCGCGGCATGACGACCATGGTGGCGCCCGCATACACGGCCGCGTGCATGCCCGCCACCATGCCGGTGATGTGGAACATGGGCACCACGAGCAGGCCCACGTTTTCCGAGGTGCTGCCGGTCCACAGGCCCACGGCCACGGCGTTGTGCATGACCGTGCGGTGCGGGTGCATGCAGCCCTTGGGCAGGCCGGTGGTGCCGCTGGTGTAGGGCAGCACGGCCAGGTCGTCGGGGCCCCGGTTGTGCGCGCTTGCGGTGCCGGTGCTGGCCAGCGCCTGCGCCCAGTCGCTCACCGAGCCACCGGGCAGCGTGGGCAGCGCATGGCGGGCGCCCAGCCACTCGGCCCACGCCGGTGGTATTTCGGCCTGCGGGCCGTAGGCATCGCTGTAGTGCGACACCACGAGGTGGCGCAGGCGCTCGCCCTCGCCCACTTCGCTGTTGGCCTTGAGCAGCTCGCCCGCGAGGTCGGCCGAGGCGATGGCCACGCGCGCGTCGGGGTCGGTGATGTAGTGCTTGAGCTCCTCGGCCCGGTTCATGGGGTTGACCGGCACCACCACCGCATTGGCGCGCAGGATGGCGAAATGCGCCACCACCCATTGCGGGCAGTTCTGCATGAGCAGGATCACGCGGTCGCCGTCCTGCACGCCCTGCTCGCGCAGGTGCGCGGCCAGGCATTCGGCCTGCGCGTGCAGCTCGCGGTAGGTGAGCACGCTGTCGAAGAACACCAGGGCGGGCTTGTCGGGGTAGCGCATCGCGCTCACCGCGAGGTTGTGCCAGAGCGAGGTGGCGGGCACGCTGATGCGGTGAGGCAGGCGCGCAGGCCAGAAGCGGTGGTGCGCCTGGGAATCGGGCGCGGACGCGGCGCGCCCGCCTTCGGTGGTGCTGCTCATCACGTGTCTCCGTTATGGTTTTGTGGGGCAAGCATACGGGCCGACCCCGCGCCGCGCACAGCGGGTTTGTCGCCATTGAGACGTCAATGGCACGGAATCTGCAACGTTTCTCCTGCAGGCCATCGCGCCGGCCCCGTGCGGCAGATTCGACCGCTTTGCACGGGATTCGCCCACGTAAACCCCGATCCCACCCTCAAAGGGGCGGGTCTACATTCGGGGCGACCGCGTGCATGCACCCAACAGGTGCACGCCCAGCGCGGTCCATGACCTTTCAAACACCACTGGAGAGACCCGATGAAGTTGAATTCCACCACCTGCACCGCACTGGGCCTGGGCATGGCCGCCGCCTTGCTGGGCCTGCCGGCCCACGCCGGCAAAGACCTGGATGCGATCAAGAAACGCGGTGAACTGATCTGCGGGGTGAACACGGGTCTGGCAGGCTTCTCGGCCGCCGACAGCCAGGGCAAGTGGAGCGGCATGGACGTGGACGTGTGCCGCGCCGTGGCCGCCGCCATCCTCTCCAACGCCGACAAGGTGCGCTACGTGCCGCTCACGGCCCAGCAGCGCTTCACCGCCCTGCAGTCCGGCGAGGTCGACATGCTGGCGCGCAACACCACCTGGACGCTGACCCGCGACGCTTCGCTGGGCCTGCACTTCACCGGTGTGAACTTCTACGACGGCCAGGCCTTCATGGTGCCCAAGAAGCTCAATGTGAAGAGCGCCAAATCGCTCAAGGGGGCCACGGTGTGCGTGCAGTCCGGCACCACCACCGAGCTCAACCTCACCGACTTCTCGCGCGCCAACAACCTGGCCTTGAAGCCGGTGGTGTTCGAAAAGGTGGAAGCCGCCACCGCCGCCTATGTGGCGGGCCGCTGCCAGGCCTACACCACCGACGCCTCGGGCCTGGCCTCGATCCGCGCCAAGGAAACGCCCAAGCCCGATGACCACGTGATCCTGCCCGAGCTGATCTCTAAAGAACCGCTGGGCCCGGCGGTGCGCCGTGGCGACGACGAGTTCTTCGGCATCGTGAAGTGGGTGGGCTATGCGCTGATCGAAGCCGAGGAATACGGCGTCACCCAGGCCAATGCCGATTCGATGAAGACCAGCACCAACCCCAACATCATGCGGCTGGTGGGCGCGGGCACGGAAGACACCGGCAAGATCCTCGGCCTCGACAAGGAGTGGGCGCTGCGCGCCATCAAGGCCGTGGGCAACTACGGTGAACAGTTCGAGCGCCACGTGGGCCCCAAGACGCCCATTGCCCTGCCCCGCGGCACCAACAACCTCTGGACCAAGGGCGGCCTGATGTACGCCCCGCCCGTGCGCTGATCGACCGGCCATGCCCCTGCGCCACCCCTGCCCGCCGCGCGCTGGCGGGGCTGGCGCAGCCGACTCCCGACAACCGCATGCCGAGGTCGCCTTGAAGCCCCAACTCCCCCCCAAAAAACGCAACTGGTCGCTCAACAGCCGGGCCACGCGTGGCCTGATCTTTCAAGCCATTGCGCTCGCGCTGATCGCTGCCGGCGTGTGGTTCCTTGCGCACAACACGCAGGAGAACATGCGCATCCGCGGCATCCAGAGCGGCTTTGACTTTTTAGGTGCCACCGCCGGTTTCGACATTGGTGAAACGCTGGTGCCCTACAGCCCCAGCGAGAGCTATGGCAAGGCCATCTGGGTGGGCGTGCTCAACACGCTCAAGGTGGCGGTGATCGGCATCGTGCTCACCACCGTGCTGGGCGTGCTGCTGGGCGTGGGCCGCTTCTCGCGCAACGCGCTGGTGCGCGGCCTGTGCTACGGCTATGTGGAGATCTTCCGCAACGTGCCCATCCTGCTGCAGCTGCTGATGTGGTACCTGGTGTTCATCGAGGTGCTGCCCGCCTCCAACGAAGCCTGGAACGTGGCCAACCTCTTCTACCTGAGCAAGGGTGGCTTCTCGTTTCCCTTTCCGTCCATGGGCGTGGGGCAGGTGCTCGCCGGCATGGGCGTGGGCCTGGTGGCCGCGTGGGTGTGGCGCCAGCGCGTGCAGAAGCGCTTCGAGCTCACCGGCCAGAACGGCGACCGCGTGTGGGGCCCCATGGCGCTCGTCGTGGTGTTCGCAGTGCTGGGCTGGGTGGTGGCCGGCATGCCACGCGAGTGGAACGTGCCCGAACAGCTGGCCTTCATGGTCGATGGCGGCGTCAGCGCCACGCCCGAGTTCATGGCCATCCTCATCGGCCTGGTGGTGTACACCTCGGCGTTTGTGGCCGAGGTGGTCCGCGGCGGCATCCAGTCGGTGAGCCGGGGGCAGGACGAAGCCGCCACCGCACTGGGCCTGAACCCGAAGCAGAAGATGAACCAGGTGATCCTGCCGCAGGCGCTGCGCGTGATCATTCCGCCGCTGACCAACCAGTACCTCAACCTCACCAAGAACTCGTCGCTCGCGGTGGCCGTGGGCTACCCCGACGTGGTGTCCATTGCCAACACCACCATCAACCAGAGCGGCCGCGCGGTCGAGTGCATCGCCATCATCATGCTGGTGTACCTCACCACCTCGATCACCACCTCGGCCTTCATGAACTGGTACAACCAGCGCATGGCCATCAAGGAGCGCTGAGCGTGGCCGACCATTTCGTCCCCATCGCGCCGCGCCCCTCGCCCGTCAAGACCACCGGCTTTGTGCCCTGGGCGCGCCGCAACCTCTTCGCCGACTGGCGCAGCACGCTCACCACCGTGTTGCTGGCGGCGCTCATCGTCTACGCGCTGCCCGGCCTGATCAACTGGGCGCTGTTGCGCGCCGTGTTCGTCAACGATGCCGACACCTGCCAGGCCGCGCGCGGCATCGGCGCGTGCTGGGGTGTGGTCACCGAGAAGTACCGCATCATCTTGTTCGGCCGCTACCCCTTCGACGAACAGTGGCGTCCGCTCGTGGCCACCAGCGTGATGCTGGGCGGCCTGGTGCTCAGCTGCATGCGCGCCTTCTGGAAGCCCTGGCTGCCGCTGCTGTGGGTCGGCGTGCTGGCGGTGTTCTTCGTGCTGATGCGCGGCGGCGCCTTCGGCCTGAGCCCGGTGCGCACCGACCTGTGGGGCGGCTTGCCACTCACCGTGATGCTGGCCACGCTCTCGCTCTTCATGGCGTTTCCGCTGGCCATCGTGGTGGCGCTGGGGCGGCGCAGCCAGCTGCCCGCCATCCGCTCGGCCTGCATCGTCTACATCGAGCTCATTCGCGGTGTGCCGCTGATCTCGGTGCTGTTCATGGCCTCGTTCATGTTCCCGCTGTTCATGCCGCAAGGCGTCACGGTGGACGTGCTGGTGCGGGTGATCGTGGGCATCACGCTGTTTGCGGCGGCCTACATGGCCGAGATCATCCGCGGTGGCCTGCAGGCCATTCCGAAGGGCCAGCTGGAAGCGGCCGACACGCTGGGCCTGTCTTACTGGCAGACGCAGCGCAAGATCGTGCTGCCGCAGGCGCTGGCCATGGTGGTGCCCAGCATGATGAACAACTTCATCTCCGTCTTCAAAGACACCTCGCTGGTCACCATCGTTTCGCTCTACGAGCTCACCGGTGCGCTGGCCCTGGCGCTGAACTCCGACGTGAACTGGCGGCCTTTCAAGATCGAGGCCTACCTCTTCATCACCCTGGTCTATTTCATCTTCTGTTTCTCGATGTCGCGCTACAGCTTGTGGGTCGAAAAACAACTCAGCGCCAGCAAGGCCCGCTAAAGGAACACGCCCATGACCGAACCCATCATCCGTTTCGACAAGGTCAACAAGTGGTACGGCAACGACTTCCATGTGCTGCGCGACATCAACCTCGACGTGGCCAAGGGCGAACGCATCGTGGTGTGCGGCCCCTCGGGCTCGGGCAAGTCCACGCTGATCCGCTGCATCAATCGCCTGGAAGAACACCAGCAGGGCCATCTGTTCGTGGACGGCATCGAGCTCACCGACGACATCAAGGCGATCGACCGCGTGCGCAAGAACGTGGGCATGGTGTTCCAGCAGTTCAACCTCTTTCCGCACCTCACCGTGCTGGAAAACCTCACGCTCTCGCCCATGTGGGTGGGCAAGATGCCCAAGAAAGAGGCCGAAGAGAAAGCCATGCTGCAGCTGCAGCGCGTGCGCATTGCCGAGCAGGCGGGCAAGTACCCGTTGCAGCTCTCGGGCGGGCAGCAGCAGCGCGTGGCCATTGCGCGCGCCTTGTGCCTCACGCCCAAGATCATGTTGTTCGACGAGCCCACCTCCGCGCTCGACCCGGAGATGATCAAGGAGGTGCTCGACGTGATGATCGAGCTGGCCAACCAGGGCATCACCATGATCTGCGTGACGCACGAAATGGGTTTCGCCAAGGCCGTGGCCGACCGCGTGATCTTCATGGACCAGGGCCAGATCGTCGAACAGAACACGCCCACCGAGTTCTTCAACCACCCGCAGAACGAACGCAGCCGCGATTTCCTGTCCAAAATTCTGGGTCATTGAGCTGTCTTGCATCGGTCATGGGACGCTGTCAGACTGCGCGCCATGAAAGAAGCCACCTCACCCGCCGTGCAACGCCTGACCTGGATTCGCTGGAGCTGCACCACCGCGCTGGGCCTCTCGTTGTGGTGCGCCACCGCCGCGCTGGCCTTTGACGCGCAGGGCCACCGGGGCGCTCGCGGCCTCGCCCCCGAAAACACGCTGGCCGCGTTTGACCGCGCCCTCTCCATCGGCGTGACCACGCTCGAACTCGACGTGGTGCTCAGCGCCGAAGGCGTGCCCGTGATCTCGCACGACACCACGCCCAACCCCGACCTCACGCGCGACGCCGGTGGGCGCTGGTTGCAGGCGCGCGGCCAGCCGTTCAACCGACTCACGCTCGCCGAGATCGCCGAGTGGGACGTGGGCCGCATCAACCCGGCCAGCCGCTACGCACGCGATTTCGCCGAACAGACCGCCCGCGATGGCCAGCGCATTCCCACGCTGGCCGCGCTCTTCCAGCGCGTGCGCCAGCTCGGCGCACAGCAGGTGCGCTTCAACATCGAGCTCAAGATCCACCCCGGCCGCCCCGACGAATCGCCCAGCCCCGACACCTTCGTGCGCGCGGTGCTCGACGTCATCTCCACCCATGGCATGACGCGGCGTGTGAGCCTGCAGAGCTTTGACTGGCGCATCCAGAAGGTGGCGCAGCAGCTCGCACCCGGCATGCCGCTGTCCTATCTGTCGGCGCAGTCACCGCGCTTCAACACGCTGGCCAGCGGCGAGTGGACCGCCGGCCTGCGGCTGGCCGACTTCGCAGACGCCCCCGCCCTGGTGGCAGCCGCCGGCGGCAAGCTCTGGTCGCCCAACTTCAACGACCTCAACCAGCAGGTGCTGCAACGGGCCCGCGCGCTCGAGCTGCGCGTGATCCCCTGGACCGTCAACGACCCGCAGGACATGGCGCGCCTGATCGACTGGGGCGTGGACGGTCTCATCACCGACTACCCCGACCGCCTGCGCGCGGTGATGCAAAGCCGCGGCATGGGCCTGCCCACCCCGGTGCCTGTGCCCGAGGCAAAAGGCAACGCACCGGTCGAAGAATTCCTGCCCCCGCCACCCCGCTTCGGCGTGGCGCCGCAACTGCCCTGAGGCTCGGCGTCTTTCAGTTCGGCCGCGTGTAAGGTCGGCGGCCTGGCGCCGACCAACCGCCATCCCACCCTTGGAGATGGCCATGCCCCACACCCCTTCCCTGCTTCGTCTGGCGCCCGCACTGGCCGGCTTTTGCCTCAGCACCGCCGCGCTGGCCCAGACCTGCGAGGTGCGCAGCGGCCCCAAGCCACCGGCCGTCGTGGAGCTGTACACGTCTGAAGGCTGCAGCTCCTGCCCGCCAGCCGACCGCTGGCTGTCCACCCTCAAGACGCAAGACGGCGTGCTCGCGCTGTCTTTTCACGTCAACTACTGGAACCACCTCGGCTGGCGCGACCCCTTCGCCACACCCGAGACCACCGCGCGCCAGTACCGCCTGAAAGAAGCCCTGGGCGGCAAATACGTCTACACGCCCCAGGTGGTGCACAACGGCCGCGACCACCGCGACTGGACCGGCCAGAGCGCGCGCGACCTCCAACCCCTGCCGCCCTCCAGCGCGCCCGGCCTGCGGCTGAGCCGCCAGGGCAACGTGGTCACGGCACACCTCGCCGCCAGCGCCGCGCACCCGAAGCTGGCGGGCTACTGGGCGGTGTTGCAGGACGGCCTGGTGAGCAGGGTCACGCGGGGCGAGAACGCGGGCGAACAACTGCGGCACGACCACGTGGTGGGCCTCTACCAGCCGGTGGAGCCCTGGCCGGGCGCGCAGGCACACACCACGCAGCTCACCGTGCCCGCGGGCGGCAACCCGCGCGTGGCCTTCGTCGTGACCAACCCCACGCTCACCCAGCCAATTCAAGCGCTGGTGCTGCAATGCCCGACCTGATGGCGCCGGCGTGGGGAACTCCAGACCCCGCGCCGTATCATCCAGAGCCATGCGCCACTGGTTGCTCGCCCTCATGATCGCCCTCCTGCCCATCCGCGGCTGGATGAGCGACGCCATGGCGGTGGCCATGCTGGCGCCACCGGCGCACACCATGAACCAGGCCGGCTCGCCCGATGCCGCCCCTTGCCCCGACCACGCCATGGCCAGCGACACCACCGCATCGCCCGATGACGGCGGTGAGCACGCGCACAAGAGCTGCGACGTGTGCAACGGCCCGGCCATGGCGCTGCCCACACCCGCCGTGCCCGCCCTGGCCATGGCGCATGGCGTGCTCGCGCCCCCCGCTGAGCGCTTCGCCAGCACCGAGCCCCACCGGGGCATCAAACCACCCATTTCCTGAGCGCACACACCCGAGGTGCGTCCGCCGCCGCCTGAAACCGGCGCGCCGCAGACGCTGGTCTGTGTTTTCAGGAGATTTTCATGACCGTTTTCTGGCGAAATTCGCCCATCTGGCGCCGCCCCCTGCGCGCCGGCTTGTCCATGGGCTGTGCCCTCGCGCTGGCATCGGCCCACGCCCAGGCTCTCGACGCCCTGGGTGCGGCCAACCCCGCACACCCCGTCCAGCCGGCGCCGTGGGTGCTGCCGCCCGGCGCGAGCGCCGACACCCCCGCCTTGCCGGCCGACCTGGCCGCTGCGCGCGCCATCTGGCAACGCGTGAACCAGCGCGTGGCCGAATTCCCGCGCGGGCACATCGACCTGCTGCGCTGGGAAGCGGCCACACCCGAGGCCGCCGCGCCAGCCGCTGAACCTCCCGCCACCCTGCTCACATGGCCTGAGGCCTTGCGCCTGTCGCTGCGGCATCGCCCCGAGCTCTTCACGCACGCCGACATGAACCCGCTGAAGCTCGCGCAGGTGAAGGTGGACTACGCCACCCACGTGCGCACGCTTGACCGCGCGTGGATCGAAGCCATCGCCACGCGCCAGCGCGAACGCCTGCTGGCAGAGCTGCTGGAAGCCACCCGCACCGGCAGCGAGCTGGGAAGGCGCATGGTGGTGGCCGGCAACTGGAGCCAGGCGCGGCAGGCGCGCGAGCAACTCATCGAGGCCAACGCCTGGCAAACCCTGGTGGAAGCGCGCGGCGCAGCGCTGGCCGCCCAGGAGCAACTCGCACAACAGCTGGGCCTCTGGGAGGCACAGGCGGTGGCAAGGCTGGGCGAGCGCCTGCCCCCACAGCTGCCGGCGCTGCCCGAACAAGCTTCACCTGGCGCGGGACTGACGCCCGACACCCTGGAAGCCGCCGTGCTGCGCAGCCACCCCGCGCTCGCACAGGCGCGGGTGTTCACCCAGCGCGATGTGGCCGTTCTGGCACCGTCGCGCCTGAGCGCGTGGGACGCGGCCGTGAACGCCGCGCTGGACGCACTGCCCGACGCCAGCCGCCCGGACAGCGCGCCGCCCCACATCGACAACCTCAGCCTGCTGCGCGACGCCTCGCTGGAGCGCGCCGTGCACGCCCAGGCGGCGCTGCTGTCACTCGCGGCCGAACGCCGCGCCATGGCCCGACAAGCCTGGGCCGCGCTGCAAAGCCGCCACGCCATCGCGCTGCATGCGCAAAACGTGCTGGTGCCGCTGCACACCACCCTGGCCCAGGAAACCCAGCTTCGCTACAACGGCATGCTGCAAAGCACCTGGGACCTGCTGGCCAGTGCGCGCGAACGCCTCAACGCGCTCGACAGCGCCCTGCAGGCGCAGCGCAGCTACTGGCTGGCACAAGCCGACTGGCAAGCCCTGCTCGCCGGCGCAAGCTATGCCGCCGCCGACAACGCGGCGTCCGTCACCGCCGCCGCCCCCACCGCAGGACACTGACATGACACTCCCCCTCAACCGACGACACTTCTTTGCCGGCGCCGCAGCCACGGCCGTGGCGGCCAGCAGCGTGAGCCGCGTGGCGCTCGCCGCCCTGCCCGAAGCCGTGCAACAAACCTCGGCCGACACCGCTGCCCCGTGGATGCCGCCCGGCGTCACCGGCGCAGGCCGGCCGTACCAGCCGGTGGTCACGCTCAACGGCTGGACGCTGCCCTGGCGCATGAACAACGGCGTGAAGGAATTCCACCTCGTGGCCGAACCGGTGGTGCGCGAAATGGCGCCCGGCTTCCTCGTCAACATGTGGGGCTACAACGGCCAGAGCCCGGGGCCCACCATCGAGGTGGTGGAAGGCGACCGCGTGCGCCTGTACGTCACCAACCGCCTGCCCGAACACACCACCATCCACTGGCACGGCCAACGCCTGCCCAACGGCATGGACGGCGTGGGGGGCCTCAACCAGCCGGCCATTCCCGTGGGCAAGACCTTTGTCTACGAGTTCACCGCGCGCCGGCCCGGCACCTTCATGTACCACCCGCACGCCGACGAGATGGTGCAGATGGCCATGGGCATGATGGGCTTCTGGGTCACACACCCCAAACAGAAACACCCGCTGATCGACGACGTGCAGCGCGACTACTGCTTCCTGCTCAATGCGTTCGACGTCGAGCCCGGCAGCATGACGCCGCAGGTCAACACCATGCTGGAGCACAACATCTGGGCCTGGAACAGCCGCGTGTTCCCCGGCATCACGCCACTGGTGGCGCGCCTGGGCGAGCGCGTGCGCGTGCGCGTGGGCAACCTCACCATGACCAACCACCCGATCCACATCCACGGCATCGAGTTCGAGGTCACGGGCACCGACGGCGGACCGGTCCCCAAGACCGCGCGCTGGCCCGAGGTGACGACCGACGTGGCCGTGGGCCAGATGCGGCAGATCGAGTTCACCGCCGACGAACCCGGCGACTGGGCCATGCACTGCCACAAGAGCCACCACACCATGGGCGCCATGGGCCACAGCGTGCCCACCATGATCGGCGCCGATCACCGGGGCCTGGTCAAGCCGCTGCAGCGCGCCGCGCCCGACTACATGGTGATGGGCGAGCGCGGCATGGCCGACATGGGCGAGATGCAAATGGAACTGCCCGCCAACACCTTCCCCATGATGACCGGCACCGGCCCCTACGGCCCGATCGAAATGGGCGGCATGTTCACCACCCTGAAGGTGCGCGCCGACCAGAAAGCCGGCGACTATCGCGACCCTGGTGCCTACGCCATGCCAGGCGGCACCCAGGCGCGCGAAGTCGACACCGGCCAGGCCCCGGCCGCCAACCGGCCTGCCGCAGCGAACCCGGCGACCCCCGCCGCCCCGGCAGCCACAGCGCGCAAGCCCGCCGCGGGCGCCGGCCATGCCCACTGAACCTGTGATTGAACCTGTTGAAGGAGCCTCCATGAAACCCAACGCCCTCACCCGCCGCCAGTTCCAGCTGGGCCTTCTGGCCCTGCCGTGCGCGCTGGCCACCCCCGCCGTGCACGCCCATGGCGATGCGCACGGCAAAACCGCTGCACCCGTGGTGAAAGAACAAAAGCCCTGGGGCATTGCCGCCGAACGCGGCGCCGCCACGCGCACGGTCACCATCCGTATGACCGACGACATGAAGCTCAGCCCCAACCACCTGCAGGTGCGCGAGGGCGAGACGCTGCGCCTGCGCGCCGTCAACCAGGGCCGCGTCATGCACGAGATCGTGCTGGGCACCGCTGCCGAGCTGCAGGCGCATGCCGACATGATGAAAAAGCACCCCGGCATGGAACACGACGAGCCCTACATGGCCCACGTGTCGCCCGGCAAAACCGGCGACATCGTCTGGACCTTCAACCGCGCGGGCGACTTCGAGTTCGCCTGCCTGATCGCCGGCCACTACGAAGCGGGCATGCGCGGCACGATCCGCGTCCAGCCCAAAGCCTGACACCCCTTCCAGGAGCACCCCATGAAAAGACGACAACTGCTCAGCGCTGCCATCGGCCTGTCGCTGGCCGGCCCCCGGGCCTTCGCTCAAACTTCACTCCCCGCGCTCCAGGTCTGGAAAGACCCCAACTGCGGCTGCTGCAACGACTGGGTGGCGCTGCTGCGCGCCGACGGTTTCCAGGTGCAGGTGTTCGACAGCGGCAACACCGCCGTGCGCCAGCGCCTGGGCTTGCCGGCCAAGTACGGCTCGTGCCACACCGCGCTGGTGGGTGGCTATGTGGTTGAAGGCCACGTGGCGGCCAGCGAGATCCGCCGCCTGCTGGCCGAAAAGCCCGACGCCATCGGCCTGGCCGTGCCCGGCATGCCGGTGGGCAGCCCCGGCATGGACGGCCCGGTGTACGGCGAACGCCGCGACGCCTACGACGTGCTGCTGGTGCAGCGCGACGGCAGCGCGCGCGTGTTCCAGCGCCACGCGGGCAACGCCGCCAGCGGATTCAAGCGCACGGCCGGCGAGGCGGCCGGTACGCTGCCTTTTGCGGAGGCCGAAGTGCGCAAGGTGGACGCGGCCAACGGCAAAGTCACGCTCAAGCACGGCGAAATCAAGAACCTGGACATGCCGCCCATGACCATGGTGTTCCAGGCCCGCGACCCGGCGCAGCTGGCCCGTGTGAAGGCCGGCGACAAGGTGCGTTTCACGGCCGACAAGGTCAATGGCGCGTACACCGTGATAAGCATCACACCCGCGCCCTGACCACCGGGCGACGGAGTTTGATCTAGATCAAATCCGGGGCACTTAGCGCAAAAACCCCTCAATTTGAGCTATTGCGCCCCAGGGGAGGGGCCGATAAAGGCAGGTGAATGCAACGACATAAGTGAGTCACCATGCGCACCAACCTGCCTGTCACCCAGAACGAATTCGTGATCCCCGAGGGCGTCACGCTCGTTTCAACCACCGACCTGCAAAGCCGCATCACCTACTGCAACCCGGCCTTTGTGGCCGTGAGCGGGTTTGAGCGCGAGGAACTCATCGGCCAGCCGCACAACCTTGTGCGCCACCCCGACATGCCCGCGGAGGCCTTCCGCGACATGTGGGCCACGCTGGCCAGCGGCTCGCCGTGGTCGGCACTGGTGAAGAACCGGCGCAAGAACGGTGACCACTACTGGGTGGTGGCCAACGCCACGCCCGTGGTGGAAAACGGCCAGACCGTGGGCTACATGTCGGTGCGCACCCGGCCCACGCGCGAACAAGTCCAGCAGGCCGAAGCCCTCTACGCCCGCATGCGCAGCGAGCACGACAGCGGCCAGCCCAGCATCGCGCTGCACCGGGGCCGCGTGGTGCGCACCGGTTGGCTGGGCAAACTGCAAGGCATGCTGCACCTGTCCATCGGCCGCCGCATCGCGCTCTCCACCGTGGGCGTGGCTGCCGTGGGCCTGATCACAGGCGAGGTGGCCGGGCAGTTTGGTGTGGCGGCACACGTCGGCGCGGGCCTGGCGCTGCTGGCCGTGGCCGCACTCGCCGCGCTGCAGTTGCGCCGGCAAATGCTGGCGCCGCTCACGCAGGCCATCGGCTTCGCCAACCTGATGGCGGCCGGCGACCTCTCCGCGCGCTTCGTGGGGCAGACCCATGGCGAGTTTGGCGAGCTCTCGCGCGCGCTGGGCCAGCTCAATGTGAACCTGCAGGCCGTGGTGGCCGATGTGCGCCATGAAGTGGAGGGCGTGCAGGTGGCCTCCAACCAGATCGCCGCCGGCAACCAGGACCTGTCTTCGCGCACCGAGTCGCAGGCCAGCAGCCTGGAGCAAACGGCGGCCTCGCTGGAAGAGCTGGGCAGCACCGTGCAGCACAGCGCCAACGCCTCGCGCGAGGCCTCGGCGCTGTCGCAGCGTTCGGCCGAGGTGGCGCGGCAAGGCAACGACGCCATGAACCGCGTGATCTCCACCATGGACGGCATCAGCCGCTCGTCGCAACGCATTGGCGAGATCATCGGCGTGATTGATGGCATCGCCTTCCAGACCAACATCCTCGCGCTCAACGCCGCCGTGGAAGCCGCGCGCGCCGGCGAACAAGGGCGGGGCTTTGCGGTGGTGGCGGGCGAGGTGCGCAACCTCGCCCAACGCACACTGTCTGCCGCCAAGGAAATCAAGGTGCTGATCGACGAGTCGTCCGAACAGGTCACCACGGGCAGCCAGCTGGTGCACAGCACGGGCAAGACCATGAGCGAAGTCGTCACCTCGGCGGAGCAGGTGCACGGCCTCATCGCCGACATCACCGGCGCCACACAGGAACAGGCGATGGGCCTCACCCAGATCAACCAGGCCGTTGGACAGCTCGACTCGGTCACGCAGCAGAACTCGGCCATGGTGGAAGAGCTCGCCGCGGCCGCCAGTTCGCTGCAGGCCCAGGCCCGCGTCATGAACGACGCGGTGCGCATCTTCCGCCTCGACAGCCACGCGCACCGCGCCCCCGCCGCCTGAGCGGCGCGCCACGCGCGCACACATCTCGTCACACATCGCTGCTTACAGGGCGCACAGGCATGGCGTGCTAATGTCTCGCCATGCCCAAAACCTTGCGCTACACCCTGCTCTCGCTGCGCGAGATGTTGCTCTCCGCCGGCCCGTTCGCGGTGCTCACGATCGCCCTGCTCTGCCTCACCTACTGGTGGCTCAACCCCAATCCACCCGAGCGTGTGGTGCTGGCCACCGGCCCCGCGCAAAGCGCCTACGACGAGTTTGGCAAGCGCTATGCCGAAGCGCTCGCGCGCAACGGCATCACGGTGGAATTGCTGACCTCCGAAGGCTCATCGGCCAACCTGGAGCTGCTGCGCACCGGCAAGGCCGACCTGGGCTTCGTGCAGGGGGGCACAGCCGACATCGGTTACGACGACGAGGACGCCATCACCTCCCTGGGCAGCCTGTTCGTGGAACCCCTGTGGTTGTTCTACCGGGAAGACTCGGCACGCCGCCTGCACAAATCGCCCACGGTGAACAAGCTCGCCGAGCTCAAAGGCTGGCGCGTCAACGTGGGCACCCCCGGCAGCGGCGTGCCGCGCCTGTTCTCCACCCTGCTCGAGGTCAACCGCCTCAAGGACACCGAGATGAGGCTCAGCGAACTGGAACAGACGCCCGCGACGGTCGCGTTCCTCAATGGGGAGCTGGACGCCGTGGTGTTCGCCTCGGCACCCGAATCGCTGATGGTGCAGATGCTGCTGCAGACACCGGGTGTGAAGCTGCTGGACTTCGCGCAAAGCGAAGCCTATTCGCGCCGCTTCGGCTACCTCACGCCGGTGGTGATGCCGCAGGGTGTGGTGGATCTCGCGGCCAATATTCCGCCGCGCAACGTGCGGCTGGTCGCCTCCACCACGAGCCTGCTGGCGCACAGCGATACGCACCCGGCCATCCTGCAGCTGTTTGCACAAACCGCCACCACGCTGCACGGCGGCGCGAGCTGGTTCAGCCGAGCGCGCGAATACCCCAGCCTGGAGCACAGTGAAGTGCCCATCTCGCCCGAAGCGCAACGCGCCATCAAGGGTGGCCCTCAGCCCTTTCTGCAGCGCTACCTGCCTTTCTGGCTGGCCAACCTGATCGAGCGCATGTGGCTGGCCATGGGCCTGATCATCGCGCTGGCCCTGCCGCTCTCGCGCATCGTGCCGCCGCTCTACACCTTCCGCATCCGCAAGCGCGTGTTCCGCTGGTACGCCGAACTGCGCGACATCGAACAACGCCAGGAGAACCAGAGCGACAGCGCGAAAGAGCTGCTGGAGCAACTCGACGCCATGGAGTCGAAGGTGGAAAAGGTGGTGGTGCCGCTGTCGTACACCGATGAACTCTACGCACTGCGCAACAACATCCACCTGGTGCGCAAGAAGCTGCAACGCAAGGCAGCGTAAGAAGAAGCGCCTGCATCAAGGGGTACCGAGGGTCCGGCTCCGCCGGCCCAAGGTACCGTCCCCCCTCCCAGCGCCGAAGGCGCGCCAGAGAGGGGGGAAGCCGCAAAGCGGCGCAGGGGGGTGCCCCTAACTCTTGCTGCTGTTGATCCAGGCCTGGCGCGCCACTTCGTCCAGCGCCTCGTCCACCACGCCGTGGTGAGCCACCACGCGCAGGCGGTCCTGCTCCAGCAGGCGTTCCAGGCCCCGCTTGGTCATCGACAACGAACGCCCGTTGGCCCCCGTGAAGAGAAACAGCGTGCCGTGCGGGCTGGCCCAGGTGATCTGCCAGCGCATGGCCTGGCCGTCCTGCAGCACGTCCACCCACGTACCCACCGGCAGCGCCTGTGCGCCCTGCCCGGCCATCTCGGCCTTGAGATCGGCCCAGTCGCGCTGCAGCGGCCGCGTCTCCAGGAAGGCCGGTTGGGTGGAAATCTGCGTGTTCGGCGCTTCGGGAAACGTGTCGTCCATCAAGCAGGAGTCGCGCGCTTCCGTGCGCTGCATCCAGGGCTCGTCGTCCAGCTCGTGCTGGACGCTGGGCGGGTCCTCGTGCGGCGCGGGCTCGCTGCGCTGCGTCTTGTAGGCGGCTTCGTGCAGGCCCATGAGCGCCTGAAAGAACGATTCGGCCTTCTCGCGCGGGTAGTCGATGGAGTCCAGCCCTTCGCGCAAGGTGCGCAGCACGCCCGGAATCACCTTCACGAGGCGCGGGCGGTTCAAGCTGGCCAGCGCCAGCTGGCTGGACCACAGCAGGTCCGGCAGGATGTCGCTGTAGCGCAGCGCGGGTGAATCGGCCGGCGACACCGGTGAGGCGTCCGACACCTCCATGCGCGCCTGCGCCAGCACCTGCGACCAGGGGCCCGTAAGGAAACGGCGCACCACGCCGGGGGCTTTTTCAAAGTCGTTGCGCGCGCGAATCTCGGCCGCCACACGCTCGGCGAGCAGATTGCGCTGTTCCACACGCACCAGCGTCTGCACCGCCAGACCGCGCGCCTGCACCTGCGCAGGCGCCACCGCAGCGGCCTGCGAGCGGTTGAGCTCGGCCAGCAAGCCGGGGAAGCGGTCGGCCAGATCGTCACCCGGCTTGAGCAGCGTGCGCACAATGCCGCGCACCTGGTTGGAGAACGGGCCGTAGCCCGGGTCCAGTTCGTTGGTGAAGGCGAGGCTGCGCTCGGTGATCGCATCGAGCAGGCGCCGCGCGGGGTTTTGCTTGTCGGCAAAGAAACGGGGTTCGGCACGGGCCAGCTGCAACAGCGCGGGCTTCATGTCCTGCAGCATGTTGCGCACCGGTTCGAGCAGGCGCTCGTCAGCGGCAATGCGCTTGAGCATCAGCGTGACCACCTCGCTGGCCAGCGTGCGCCCCATGACGTTGTCGTAAACGGCGGTGCTGTTGTCGGACTTGGCGTTCAGGTCGAGGTTGCCCACGAGCAACTGGTGCAGGTGGTCCAGCGTGAGGAGGTTGTCATTGACGAGCACCTCCTGCACGGAAACCGCCTCTTCCTTCTGGGCAGAGGCGGCAGCTGTCTGGCGGCTGGTGACCGTTTGAGTGACCACATAGCCAGCAGGCTTCACGCCGGCGCGGTCGAGCTGCTGGCTCAGGTGAGCGTACATGTGGCGCAAATCGTCGCCCAACGCAATGGCGCCCACCTGCAGCCAGCGGGTGCGCACGGCGGCGGGCACATGAAGGCCCTTGAGCGCGGTCATGAGCGCTGCCACGATCACCTCGGCGCGCAACGGGTTGGCATCGGGGTTGACCACGGTCAAGCCCTGGGCGCCATTCAGGCGCGAGGTCAGCGTGACCAGTTCTTCGTCGACCGCCATCTTCACGACCTGCTGAACGCGGGCCAGCTCCACGGTCTCTTGCACCTGGTCATCGCCCATGAGTTCGAGCTCGTCGAAACTCACGGTGGGCGAGCGGCGCGAGCCAGTGCCGGTGTGCGGCAGGGCGTTCTCCATCGACTCGGCCAACGCAGCCAGAAAGCGCGTGGCGATCAGATCGCGGTGGGACTCCAGCGTGGTGCGGGCCTGCAGCATGCCCTGCTTCTCGCTCAGCTGGCTCGCCGACAGTTCCCGGTCCTTCAGGCTGCTGTGCAGTTTGCCCAGCCAACGCGGCACCCACTCGCGTGTCTGGGCGAGTGCTTCGCGTAGGCAGGCATCAAAGGCCTGGGTGTTGCCGGCGTCCATGCAGCAGGGATCTTTCGTGAGCGTGGAATACGTGAGGGGTCAGGGCATTGTCCCTGCAGCGTACTCCCGCTATCCCGGAAAAGGAACCGGGAATCAAGCCCAATTCAAGGTTTAGCCATCAAGGCCCGCCAGCCCTCTGCACCCAGCTCCTGCAGGGTTTTCAGGTTGCGCTCGACGATGGCATCGGCGTCACCGCCTGCGGTGTCGACCGCACGCTCGACGCTGTCTTCACGCAACAGGTGCAGCGTGGGAAAAGGCGCGCGGTTGGTGGCGTTGGTGACGTCGTCGGGCTGCGTGCCATCAAATTGAAACAGGGGGTGAAAAGGTGCCACCTGAATCACACCCTCGAGCTCGTGCTCGGCCACCACATCGTCGACCACATTCAAGAAGTCGTTGAAGACCTCGAAGTCGGGAAACAGCGTGGGGTGCACCAGCAAGGTGGTGTCGATCTCCTCGGCGGGCGTGTTCACCAGCAGGTCCAGCTCGCGGTCGAGATCGTCCAGAAACGCGTCCAGGTGCCGCGCCTGGCTCACCACAATGCGCACCTGGTTCTTGGCATACACCGCCCGCGCGAACGGGCACAGGTTCAGGCCAATGACCGCCTTTTCGATCCAGTGGCGGGTGGCGGTGACAACGGGATCTTCGGTCATGGGGAAAACGGGGGCGTAAAGAGATGTGCATCCAGAGATGCCAAGGGTCCGGCTCCGCCGGCCCAAGGCATCGCCCCCTTGAGGGGGTGAGGGCCCGAGCATCGGGCCGGCGCGGGGGTGGGCTTACTTCAAGGCCTTGAAACGCATGCGCTTGGGCTTGGCACCCTCTTCGCCCAGGCGCTTCTTCTTGTCGGCCTCGTACTCCTGGTAGTTGCCGTTGAAGAACACCCACTGGCTGTCGCCTTCAGCGGCCAGGATGTGGGTCGCAATGCGGTCGAGGAACCAGCGATCGTGGCTGATCACCAGCGCGCAGCCGGCGAACTCCAGCAGCGCGTCTTCCAGCGCACGCAGGGTTTCCACGTCCAGGTCGTTCGACGGTTCGTCCAGCAGCAGCACGTTGCCGCCCTCGGCCAGCGTCTTGGCCAGGTGCAGGCGCCCGCGCTCACCGCCCGAGAGGCTGCCCACGCGCTTTTGCTGGTCGCCACCGGAGAAGTTGAAACGGCCGCAGTACGCGCGGCTGGGCATCTGGAACTTGCCCACGGTGATCATGTCCAGGCCACCGGAGATGTCTTCCCACACCGTCTTGTCGCCGTCCAGGCCTTCGCGGCTCTGGTCGACGAAGGCCATCTTCACGGTCTGGCCAATCTTCACCTCGCCGGAATCGGGTTGTTCCTTGCCGCTGATCAGCTTGAACAGCGTGGACTTGCCCGCCCCGTTGGGGCCGATGATGCCGACGATGGCACCGGCCGGAATCTGGAAGCTGAGGTTGTCGATCAGCAGGCGGTCCCCAAAGGACTTGCTGACGTTCTTGAACTCGAACACTTCATTGCCCAGGCGCTCGGCCACGGGAATGAAGATTTCGTTGGTCTCGTTGCGCTTCTGGTACTCGACGTCGCTCAGCTCTTCAAAGCGCGCCAAGCGTGCCTTGCTCTTGGCCTGGCGACCCTTGGGGTTCTGGCGCACCCACTCCAGTTCCTTCTTCATGGCCTTGGTGCGCGCGTCTTCGGTGCGCTGCTCCTGCTCCAGGCGGGCTTCCTTCTGTTCCAGCCAGGTGGAGTAATTGCCCTTGTAAGGAATGCCGTGGCCACGGTCGAGTTCGAGAATCCACTCGGCGGCGTTGTCCAGGAAGTAGCGGTCGTGGGTGATGGCCACCACGGTGCCGGAGAAGCGGGCCAGGAACTGTTCGAGCCAGTCGACCGATTCGGCGTCCAGGTGGTTGGTGGGTTCGTCGAGCAGCAGCATGTCGGGCTTGGACAGCAGCAGGCAGCACAGTGCCACGCGGCGCTTCTCACCGCCCGAGAGCACGCCGATCTTGGCGTCCCATGGCGGCAGGCGCAGGGCGTCGGCCGCAATTTCCAGCTGGTGCTCACCGTCGGTGCCCGACGTGGCAATGATGGCTTCGAGCTGCGCCTGTTCGGCTGCGAGGGCATCGAAATCGGCGTCTTCCTCGGCGTAGGCGGCGTACACCTCGTCCAGGCGCTTTTGCGCAGCGCGCACGCCGCTCATGCTGGCTTCCACCGCTTCACGCACGTTCTGCTCGGGGTCGAGCTGTGGCTCCTGGGGCAGGTAGCCGATGCGGATACCCGGCATCGGGATCGCTTCGCCTTCGATCTCCTTGTCGATGCCGGCCATGATCTTGAGCAGCGTGGACTTGCCCGAGCCGTTGGTGCCCAGCACGCCGATCTTGGCGCCTGGGAAGAACGACAGCGAGATGTCCTTGAGGATCTGGCGCTTGGGCGGCACGATCTTGCCGACCCGGTTCATGGAAAAGACGTATTGAGCCATGGGAGTGTTCTGCCTGAAGAAACTGCGGCCAGGACGGCCGCGCAACCGGGGATTATCCCCTTTGTGCCCATCGGCGCGCTTCGCCGGCCTGCCTGCCGGGGGGCGCCGGAGCTAACGTGCGACAATACGCCCCGTCAGGCACTTCAGTTGGCTTGGCACCGGCACTTCGCCGGGGTGTGTGCAACCCGCTTGCAGCCACCAACTTCCTGAATCCATCTGCCCCAGACTGACCGGGCGCCCCAGCGACAAGCTGAGGCAACCGGAGTGGCCGATGCCCCCAGCGCCCTGGACGGGCGCCTCAATCTACATGACCTTTGACGATCTGAACCTGGCCCCGGCCATCGTGCAAGCCGTGCGCGAGCACGGCTACGAAACCCCCACCCCCATTCAGGTGGAGGCGATCCCCGCCGTGCTGGCTGGCCGAGACCTGCTCGGTGGCGCCCAGACGGGCACCGGCAAGACCGCCGCCTTCACCCTGCCCATGCTGCAGCGCCTGTCCAGCAGCGAGCGCGCCAAGAGCCGCTTTGGTGGTGTCGGCATTCGCGCCCTGGTGCTCACGCCCACCCGCGAACTCGCTGCACAGGTGGAAGAGTCGGTGCGTGTCTACGGCAAGCACCTCTCGCTCACCTCCACCGTCGTCTTCGGTGGCGTGGGCATGAACCCACAGATCAACGCGATGAAGCGCGGCGTCGACATCCTGGTGGCCACACCCGGCCGTCTGCTCGACCTGCAACAACAAGGCTTCCTGGACCTGTCCACCGTGCAGATGCTGGTGCTCGACGAAGCCGACCGCATGCTCGACATGGGCTTCATCCACGACGTGAAGAAGATCCTCGCGCTGGTGCCCAAAGAAAAGCAGAGCCTGCTGTTCTCCGCCACCTTCAGCGACGAGATTCGCGACCTGGCCAACAACCTGCTCAAGGACCCGCAGAGCATCCAGGTGACCCCTCGCAACACCACGGTGCAGCGCATCACGCAGGTGATCCACCCCGTGGGCCGCGGCAAGAAGAAGGCGCTGCTGGTGCACATCATCAACCAGCACAACTGGAGCCAGGTGCTGGTGTTCACACGCACCAAGTTCGGCGCCAACAACGTGGCCGAATTCCTGACCAAGAACGGCATCCAGGCCATGGCCCTGCACGGCAACAAGAGCCAGGGTGCCCGCACCCAGGCACTGGCCGGCTTCAAGAGCGGCGAAATTCGCGCCCTGGTGGCCACCGACATCGCCGCGCGCGGTATCGACATTGACGAATTGCCGCACGTCGTCAACTACGAGATCCCCAACGTCAGCGAAGACTACGTGCACCGCATCGGCCGCACCGGTCGTGCGGGCAAGAGCGGTGAGGCCGTCAACCTCGTGAGCCTGGACGAAGAAGGCTTCATGATGGACATCGAGCGCTTCACCAAGCAGCAGATCCCGGTGCAGATCTTCCAGGAATTCATGCCAGAGCCCGGCGAGAAGGCCGAGCCGATTGCCATGGGCCGCCAGACCATCTGGGGCGGCGCGGGCAAGCCGCCGAGCCGCGAAGTGATGGCCGCTGCGGCCAAGGCCGCTCGCACGGAAATGCTCCAGCGCGCGCGCGAAAAGAAGGCCGGCGAAGGCCAGCCGGGCCGCGGCCACGGCGGTGGCGGCGGCGGGCAACGCCAGCGCCCTGCGGGTGACGGTGCACAGATCGACGGACCGCGCGGCGAAGGCCGTCGTGGCGGCGGTCAACGCGCCAATGGCAACGGCGGTGGCAACGGCGGTGGTGGCAACGGCCAGCCGCGTGGCAATGGCGGCCCACGCCATGGCGCACAGGGCCAACGCCCACCGCGCCAACAAGGTGACCGCGTTGACCGCGGACCGCGCGAAGACCGCGGACCGCGTGAAGACCGCGAACCCGGTGCCGAGCGCCAGCCCGGCCCGAATGCCCACCTGGGCAGCCTGCGCATCAAGGAACCGCGCCCCCGCGCAGCCAACCCCGGCGGTCAGCCGGACCCGCTGCGCACGAGCATTGACGCCATGCGCACCGGCAACCGCGGTGGCAAGGGCGGCGGCGGTGGTCGCGGTGGCAACGGCCCGCGCGGTGGCGGTGGTGGTGGCGGCAACGCCGACCCGTTGCGCACCAGCTTCGGTCGCATCCGCTAAAGCGGTTTCGCCACTACAGTGCGGTCATGCCCCATGACCGCACCACCCTCACAGACGCCCCGTCTGCCCCTCATGGCAACGGGGCGTCTGCACGTTACGCCACCCTGATGATGGCCACCTGCAACGTGCTGAACCTGGCCTTGCCCGGGCGCCATTTCTATGACGGGCAAGACCCCTACAGCCAGACCGAGTTCGAGCGCAAGGTGGGCTGGCTGGGCGACCGGTTCAGAGCCCTCAATGCGGATGTGATCGCGGTCCAGGAGGTATGGGACGAGCAGGCCCTGCGCACGGCGGTGGCGCGCAGCGGGCTGCAATATGGGTTCGTCGCTGTGCCAGGCGCTGAGAACGGCGACGGGCATCCGGGTGCCCAAGGCACACCGCGCGTGGGCATCGTGACGCGGCTGAAGGTCGATTCCGTGCAGTCGCTGGCGGCTTTTCCGGCCGCGGCGGTGGTGGACGTGCCCGGACTGGGTCCACACACCCGCTTCGAGCGCCCTCCGCTGGTGGCCATGCTGCGGCTCAAGCACGGCCAGCCGGTGTGCGTGATCACGGCGCACCTCAAGAGCAAGCGGCCGAAGTTTCTGGAAGACGCCCAGGGCAAGATCAGCGAAGACACCGACGACCCGGCCGTGCAGGCGCTGGCGTCACTGCGGTCGCTGATCATGCGGGCCAGCGAGGCGCTGGCCTTGCGCTTGACGGTGGTTGATCTGCTGCACCGTTCGCGCCTGCCGCTGGTGCTCATGGGCGACCTCAACGACAGCCCGCACAGCGTGACCACGCAACTGATTGCGGCGACCACCCAGGTGGCCTACGACAAAGGCGCGCGCGACCATGCCCTCTTCAGTGCCTGGGACGTGCAAGGTGAGGCAGCCCTGCGCCGCGACGTCGCCTACTCGCACATCCACCAGGGCTACCCGGAGGTGCTGGACCAGGTGCTGGTGAGCGAGGAGTTCGTGGCCACGAGCCGGGGTTCGCTCGGTGACGTGAGGCGCGTGGAGGTGTTCAACGACCACCTCTTCGAGGGCCGCGACCGCAGCCGCAGCGATCACGGCTTTGTGCGGGCGCTGCTTCGGCTGCGCCTGCCCGACCTGCCGCCTTCAGGCGGCTGAGCCGGCCACCGGTGCGCTGGCTTCGCCCATGCGTTGCGCCAGATGGGCCAGTGCTTCTTCCACCTGGTCCACCAGCACGAGACACAGGTCGCCAGGCTGCAGCCGCGCCAGGGCAGTATCGATGGCGACGAACTCGCCACGAATCTCCATCACCTCTTGCGTGCGGCTGGCACCGTCCAGGCCCTGGCGCAGGAGCTTGAGCACTTCGCCGTCCTCGCGCCCGCGCTGGCAGGCGTCCTGGAACAGCAGCACGTCGTCAAAGGCCTGGCCCAGAATCGCGGTTTGCTCGCGGATGTCTTCGTCGCGGCGGTCGCCTGCACCGCTGATCACCACACTGCGCCGGCGCGCCGGCATGGCATTGACGGCGTCCACCAGGGCGCGCATGGCGTCCGGGTTGTGGCCGTAATCGGCGATCACCGTGGCGCCGCGGTAGTCCATCACATTGAAGCGGCCAGGCGCGTTGTCGGCATCGTTGGAGAACGTGGCCAGGCCGCGCGCAATGGTGTCCCAATCAAGCCCGGCGCACCACGCCGCGCCGATGGCGGCCATGACGTTGTCTTTCTGGAATCCGATGGATCCCCCGCGCGTGATGGGTACGCCCTGCAGCGGAATCTGCACGCGCCAGCTGCCTTCGGTGACGAGGATGCGATCGCCCTCGACACAAATGGTCCGCTTGCCCTGCACGCGGTGCGCGGCCAGCACGGGGTGGTCGTGGTCCTGCGCGAAGAACACCACGCCACCGGTGCATTTGGCGGCCATGGCGGCAACGATGGGGTCGGCCGCGTTCAACACGGCGTAACCGGTGGGCGCGACGTTCATCACGATCACGCGCTTGAGCACGGCGAGGTCTTCCACCGTGGTGATGTAGTTGAGCCCCAGGTGATCGCCTGTGCCCACGTTGGTCACCACCGCCACGCGGCATTGGTCGAAGCCCAGGCCTTCGCGCAGCATCCCGCCGCGCGCGGTCTCGAGCACGGCGGCGTCCACGTCGGGGTGCATCAGCACGTTGCGCGCGCTCTTCGGGCCAGAGCAATCGCCGCTGTCGATCTGGCGGCCGTCCACATACACGCCATCGGTGTTGGTCATGCCCACGCGCATGCCGCTGGTGGCCATGAGGTGCGCGATCAAGCGCGTGGTGGTGGTCTTGCCGTTGGTGCCGGTCACGGCCACCACGGGAATGCGACCATCGTCACCGGGTTCGAACATGTGCGCCACCACGGCCTCGCCCACCGGGCGGCCCTTGCCGTAAGACGGCGCCAGGTGCATGCGCAGGCCGGGGGCCGCATTGACCTCGACCACGCCACCGTGCTGCATTTCCAGCGGCACATGGACGTTCTCGCACACCACGTCGACGCCACAGATGTCCAGGCCGACCGTCTGCGCCGCCGCCACCGCACGCGCGGCCACGTCGGGATGCAGGTCATCGGTCACATCGGTGGCGGTGCCACCGGTGCTCAGGTTGGCGTTGTTGCGCAGCACGACGCGACGGCCCATCTCAGGCACCGAATCGGGCTTGAGGCCCTGCACGTCCAGGCGCGCCAGCGCAATCTCGTCGAAGCGGATCTTGGTCAGTGACGTGGCATGGCCCTCGCCGCGCCGCGGATCGGTGTTGACCAGATCGACCAGCTCGCGCACGGTGTGCTCGCCATCGCCGATCACGTGCGGAGGTTCGCGGCGTGAAGCCGCCACCACCCGGTCGCCCACCACCAACAGCCGGAAATCGCTGCCGGGCAAAAACTTTTCGACCATCACCTCGCCAATCTCGGCGGCAGCGCGAAAAGCGATCTCCAGGTGCTCACGCGACACGATGTTCACCGTGACGCCCTTGCCCTGGTTGCCGTCCTGCGGCTTGACGACCACGGGCAAACCAACGTCCAGCGCGGCGGCCCAGGCGTCGTCCACGTCGTTGACGGGTCGCCCTTCAGGCACCGGCACACCGGCGGCAGCGAGCAGGGTTTTGGTGAGGTCTTTGTCCTGGGCGATGGACTCGGCCACCGCGCTGGTGCTGTCCACCTCTGCGGCCCAGATGCGCCGCTGGCGCGATCCCCAGCCCAGCTGCACCAGGCTGCCAGACGTGAGGCGGCGGTAAGGAATGTTGCGCGCGACGGCAGCGTCCACGATACAGCCGGTGCTGGGCCCCAGGCGCACGTCTTCGTCCAGCGTGCGCAGGCTAAGGATGGCGGCATCGACGTCAAAACCTTGCGGCTGTCCGGCCAGGGCCGCCTTGACCAGATCGCGACCAAGGTCAAAGGCCAGCCGGCCCACGACCTCCTCGCTGTACTCCACCACCACCTGGAACACGCCCTGCTCCAGCGTGGCCGACGTGCGGCTGAATGTGACGGGGCAGCCCGCCTGCGCCTGCAATGCCAGCGCGGTGTGTTCCAGCACATGGGCCAACGAAAGGCGTTCTTGCGGGTTGCTCGCCTGCAGCGGGCCAACAGCGGGAAAGAGCTCGCGCAGTCGCCGCTCGAAATCCGGCAAGGCCTGCATGTCGAGTTCCTGCGGCTCGCAGGCCACGATGGCCTCTATGCAGGTGTGTCGGCTCCAGAGGTTGGGGCCGCGCAAGGTCCGGATTCGGGAAACGTCCATGAAGGAAGCTGCAAATGATTGAAAAAAACAAGGACGGCGCGCTCAGCGCGCCGCGTCCACGGTGGCTGCCGGGGCCGTTGGCATGGCATCCACACCCGAGGTTTCGATGCCGGCGGCCATGAGCTCCGGCGAAACCGCCAAAGCCCAAGCAGCAGCGGCCACCGCCATCAAGGTGTGTTCGCCCAGCGACTGTGCCAGACGCTGCACGACCGGTGCATCCAGACGCACCCTATGTGACTTTCGCGTGCCTTCTGCCAGCACCAGCGCACCGTCTTCGGCGATCGAGACCGTGCGCTGGCCGGCGGCGCGGTGGCGCTCCAGCACAGGCGAGGCGGGATCGCGGCCATAAAAAATCACGTCGCCGTCGCACAGCTCGGCCATTTCCACGACGCGCGCGTCATCGGCATTGAGCACGGCCACACCGTCGGGCAGCACCACGTCCACCTGGGTGCGCAGCACGCGGTAGAGCTGGTCCACGTTGTGGACATCGTGCTGAGACAGGCCCTGCACGTCGTCCAGATCGGTCACCACACCGACGGCACAGCGGTCATACGCCATCCCGTCTTCCAGAATGACCGCGGCGCCGTTCTGCATGACCACCGCATTCACATCGCGGTTCATCAGAAGGCGCTGACCAGCGTCCCAGTGGGCGCTGGGTCGGGCATCGACCTTGCGGTTGCCCAGAAAGAGACCGTCGTCGCAGGCCAGGCCCACCTGGCGCCCGCTCAGGTGCAGCAGCCACGCCACCAGCCGGGCAATGGCATTGCCGTGGCGCGAGCCCGCCACGCCCACGATGGGCACGCGACCGTTGCCGCCTTCATCAAAGAGGTGATCGACGATGGCGCGGCCCACCGGACGCGACAGCCCGGTGGCCGGTTTGAGGTGCATCAACAGGCCCGGCCCGGCGTTCACCTCGACCACGGCGCCGCCCTGCTCCTGCAAGGGCCGACTGATGTCTTGCGTGACCACGTCCACGCCCGCCACGTCCAGGCCCACCACACGGGCGGCCAGCACCACGGCGTGTGCCACCTCAGGGTGCACATCGTCCGTGCAGTCAATGGCCACATTGCCATTGCGTTGCACGAGCACCTGCCGGCCGGCTGCCGGCACGGTTTCACCCGACAGGCCCTGGCGCTCCAGCAGCAGCCGCATGACCGGTTCGCGCTCCAGGTAGATGGTTTCCAGGGGGAATTCTTCCGCCTCGCCCCGGCGGGGGTCGCTGTTGAGCTGGCTGTCGATCAGCTGGGCCACGGTGGAGCGGCCATCGCCCACCACCGACAGGCTTTCGCCCCGGGCCGCCGCAACGACCTTGCCACCCACCACCAAAAGGCGGTGCTCTTCGCCGCGCACGTAGCGTTCAACGATGACTTCGCTGCCTTCCACGTCGGCCACCGAATAGGCCTTCTCGACGTCGCTGCGCTCGGACAGGTCCAGGCTCACCCCGCGACCATGGTTGGCGTCAGACGGCTTCACGACCACCGGCAGGCCAATGTCGAGCGCTGCCTCCCAGGCGGCCTGCGGGCTGTCGACCACCTGACCTTCAGGCACCGGCACACCACACGACGCCAGCAGGCTTTTGGTGAGGTCTTTGTCGTGTGCGATGTTGCCGGCGATGGCGCTGGTGCGGTCGGTCTCGGCGGTCCAGATGCGGCGCTGGTGGCGACCGTGCCCCAGCTGCACGAGGTTGCCATCGTTCAGGCGCAGATGGGGAATGCCGCGATCGGTGGCGGCGGACACGATGGAAGCGGTGCTCGGACCGAGGTAGCTGCGATCGATCTGCTCTGCCAGTCGGGCCACGGCGGCCGCCACATCGAAGGTGGCTGGACCGGCGGGCAGGCGAATCGCGGCGAGCAGCAGCGCATGGGCTTCGGCCAGGGCGATGCGGGCCACGGCCTCGTCACGCGCCCGGAACACCATGCGGTACACGCCGCGTCGGGTGGTCTCCCGGGTCTGCCCGAAGCCCGTGGGCATGCCCGCCAGGTTGAGCAGTTCAATGACGATGTGTTCGAGGATGTGCCCGGCCCAGGTGCCTTCGCGCAGCCGTTCGATAAAGCCGCCGCGCTCGCCCACGCCACAGTGGTGCTCCTCCAGCGCGGGCAGCCACTCAACCAGTCGTTCGGTCAGGCCGGGGAGTTTGTTCGACGGGAGCTCTTCGAGGTCGCCCAGATCGAGCCAGACTTCGAGGACAGGACGGTAGGTCCAGATGTTGGGGCCGCGCAGGTAATTGATGCGAAGCAGCTTGATATCGTGAAGTGAGCTCATGTCTCCAGCGGGACGTGTGGTTCAAGCGACCGGACAGGTCGACCGGGCGGGGGTTCAGAAGAACTTGGATGCCATCAGTGAGCGCTGGCTCGACATCGGTGAAAATGCAAGGCTCCCCCGTGGGAGCATGCCCATTCTCGCGGTCGCCGCCACGCTGTCATCTTCACCATGCTTTCACACTTTCCAGCTGAATCCTCAGCCCCAGGTGCCGACCCTGCACAGGACGCCTTGCGGCCCGCATCAACCCAGCTGGGGGGCGATGATAGCGCTGTCGCTGCTTTGGCGCTGGACTTGGACGGCCATTTACATTTCCGCACGCAAACGTTGTTGTTAACCCGACAAAAGTTAACGCTGGAAGGGCAGGAATGGCCCCTGGCGCCGGGGATGGAACTGCGACTGAGCGACCACGCCGGCGTGGGCATGCTGGAGCTGCTGAACACCGAGGGGCGCATGGCGGTGTGGCGTTTCTCGATGGGTGAGCACGCCCGCGCGGCCCGACTGGTCGATCAGTTCCAGCGCGTCATGGCACAGCGCAGGGAAGCGCCACCGGCGGAGCTCGACGAAGCCGCGCGCACCTGCCCCCAGTGCCGCGCCACCCTGCCCGCCGACAGCGACGAATGCGCGGAGTGCGCTGCGGATGTCCCGCAGGCGACGCCCTCCACCTGGGTGCTGCTGCGCCTGTGGCGATTTGCCCGCCCCTACCGCTGGACGCTGCTGGCCGGGTTCGCGCTCACGCTGGCATCCACCGCCGCCACGCTGGTACCGCCTTACCTCACCATTCCGCTGATGGACCGGGTGCTGATCCCGTTCCAGAACGGTCAAGACATCGACACCGGCCTGGTGATGGCGCTGCTCGCCGGGCTGCTGGGCTCGGCGCTGCTGGCCTGGGGCCTGGGCTGGGCGCGCACCTGGCTGCTGGCGCTGGTGTCCGAACGCATCAGCTCGGACCTGCGCACCACCACCTTCGACCACCTGCTGGAGCTCTCGCTCGATTACTTCAGCACCAAGCGCACGGGCGACCTGATGGCGCGCATTGGCAGCGAAACCGATCGCATCAGCGTCTTCCTGTCGCTGCACGCGCTGGATTTCGCCACCGACGTGCTGATGATCGGCATGACCGCCGTGATCCTGTTCTCGATCAACCCCTGGCTGGCACTGGCCACGCTGGTGCCCCTGCCCTTCATTGCCTGGATGATCCACCTCGTGCGCGATCGCCTGCGCACCGGCTTCGAGAAGATCGACCGCGTCTGGGGCGAAGTCACCAACGTGCTGGCCGACACCATCCCGGGCATCCGCGTGGTGAAGGCCTTCGCCCAGGAAAGCCGCGAAGCCCGCCGCTTCAAGCGCGCCAACGAACACAACCTGGCCATCAACGACCGCATCAACAAGACCTGGTCGCTGTTCACCCCCACCGTCACGCTGCTCACGGAAGTGGGCCTGCTGGTGGTGTGGGCCTTCGGCATCTGGCTCGTGAGCCACAACGAGATCACCGTGGGTGTGCTCACCGCCTTCATCGCCTACATCGGCCGCTTCTACGGGCGACTCGACTCCATGAGCCGCATCGTCTCGGTGACACAAAAGGCCGCTTCCGGCGCCAAGCGCATCTTCGACATCCTTGACCACGTCTCCAACGTGCCCGAGCCCGCGCAGCCGGTGCCGCTCACGCAGGTGCAAGGCGGCTTGCAGATGGAAGACGTGAGCTTTCGTTATGGCAGCCGCACGGTGATCCGGAACCTGAGCCTGGAGATCCATCCGGGAGAAATGATCGGTCTGGTCGGCCACAGTGGCTCGGGCAAAAGCACGCTCGTGAACCTGCTCTGCCGCTTCTACGACGTGAGCGAGGGGTCGATCCGCATCGACGGCGTGGATGTCCGCCGCGTTGCCGTGGCCGATTTCCGCCGCCACATCGGGCTGGTGCTGCAGGAGCCGTTTCTGTTTTTCGGCACCATCGCCGAAAACATCGCTTACGGCAAACCCGGCGCGACCCGGGCCGAGATCGTGGCCGCCGCACGCGCTGCCCACGCGCACGAATTCATCCTGCGCCTGCCACAGGGCTATGACTCGCTGGTGGGCGAACGCGGCCAGGGCCTTTCAGGCGGCGAGCGCCAGCGCATCAGCATCGCCCGCGCACTGCTGATCGATCCGCGCATCCTCATCCTGGACGAGGCCACGTCATCGGTGGACACCGAGACCGAGAAGGAAATCCAGAAAGCGCTGGACAACCTGGTGCAGGGCCGCACAACGATTGCCATCGCACACCGCCTCTCCACGCTGCGCAAGGCCGACCGCCTGGTGGTGATGGACCGCGGCCAGGTGGTGGAAATTGGGCCGCACGACGAGCTGATGGCGCAACGCGGCGCCTACTGGCGGCTGTACGAAGCCCAGGCGCGCAAGGAGCAGGAAGCCGCCGCCCTGCTCGACGCCACCCCACCCTCGGAGGCCGCATGAACGACATGCCCCATGCCACCACACCCTGGCAGCTGCAACGCAACAGCTTTGGCCGTCTTGTTCTCACCGACGAGCAAGGCGCCGTGCACACCGGCGTGGTGCCTGTGCGGGCGTTTCCGATTGGCGCACCCGATGAAGGCCTTTCGCTGATCGGCGCGGACGGGCACGAGCTGGTCTGGATCGAGCGCCTGAGCGCCCTGCCGCCCGCACTCGGCCAGCTGCTGCAGGAAGAGCTGGCGCAGCGCGAATTCACCCCCGTGATCGAGCGCATCGTCTCGGTATCGACCTTCTCCACGCCCAGCCACTGGCAGGTTGAAACCGATCGCGGCCCCACCCAGTTCGTGCTGCGCAGCGAGGACGACATCCGTCGCCTGGAAGGCCAGGCCTTGCTGGTGCTCAGCGGCCACGGGGTGACGTTTGCGGTGCGCGACAGGCTCGCGCTCGACGGCCCCTCCCGCCGCCTGCTCGACAGGTTCCTTTAGCCCCTGACGAACAACGTGACCAACGGCTCGTCGCCCACCTGACGGCTGCGATGGCCATGCACGGCGGCATCAAACGTGGCGCCTTCGGGCAAGGTGTCGGCCGAATAGAAATGCTGGCCGGGGCCGAAGGCGCGCCAGCTGCCGTCCTGCAAACCGATCTCCATGCACCCCCGCAGCACGAAGAGCCATTGCGGCGCACCGGTGCAATGGAAGTCGCTGCGAAACCCCACCGGGCTCTCGCGCAACTGGCAGGCGGTGGCCGGCAGCAAGGCCGACAGCCGGGCGGCCGGCGTGCCCTCGTCCAGCGCGATGTCCGTCTCGCGAAAGCGGGCGCGGCCGTCGGTGTCGGTATACAAAATGACCTGGGAAAAGGTGCTCAAGAAAGTCTCCGGCTTTGCAGCGTGTTTCAACGCTTCGGGTTGTACCAGAGGGACTCCGGGCGTTTTTTGGCACACACTACCTCCCCATGAAAATCTTGCTTGCTGAAGACGATGCCATGCTGGGCCGGGGTCTGGTCCGCGGGTTGCGCATGGCGGGACTGTCGGTGGACTGGGTAAGCGACGGACTCAAGGCCCAGGAAGCGTTGAGCGCCACCGACTACGAGGTTTTGCTGCTCGACATCGGCCTGCCGGGCCAGGACGGATTGCAGCTGCTGCAGTGGATGCGCACCAAGGGCGACTCTGCCGCCGTGCTCGTGATCTCGGCGCGCGATGCCGTGCCCGACCGGGTAGCCGGTCTGAACATGGGGGCGGACGACTACCTCACCAAACCGTTCGATCTCGATGAAGTGCTGGCGCGCGTGCACGCCCTGGCGCGCCGGCGTGGCGGTCGGGCCGAGCCCGAGCTGCAACTGGGCCGGCTGGTGCTTCGCCCGCAGCGCCGCGAAGCCTTGCTGGACAACCAGCAGGTGGTGCTCGCTGCGCGCGAATACGACCTTCTGCTGGCGCTGATGGAGCGGCCCGGCACCGTGCTGTCGCGCGAGCAGCTGGAAAACCGGCTCTATGGCTGGCACGACGAGGTGTCGAGCAACGCGGTGGAGGTGCACGTGCACCACCTGCGGCGCAAGCTCGGGCCCGCGTGGATCAAAAACGTGCGCGGCGTGGGCTACAAGCTGGTGGCCATCGAATGAACTCGATCCGCCAGCGTCTGCTGTTCTGGCAGATCTCGGCGCTGATCGTCACCAGCGTGCTGGTGAGCGCGTTCACTTACCACCTGGCCTGGCAGGCGTTCAACCGTGTGCGCGACTACAGCATGGAGCAGATCGCCTATTCGGTGGTGCGCCATGGTGTTCGGCCTCAAAGCTGGATTCACGACCGTCCGGGACTCGTCGCACCGCCTCCAGCCGCGCCCGCCGTGCCGCCAGACACAGCGCCGCGTGCCGCTAATGATCTCGGGCTTTTCATCAGCCAGATCTGGTCACCCGAGGGCGAGTTGTTGTATGCGTCGGTCGATGGAACCGGTCCGCCGCTGCAGGCACCCGGCTTTCACGACATCGAATGGTCGGGTGAGGCCTGGCGTGTGTTCACGCTGAACGACGACGAAGAGATCGTGCAGGTGGCCAAGACCGCCAGCGAACGCGCCAGCAGCTTCGCCAGCATGGCGCCCTGGCTGCTCGCGCCGGTGGCGTTGCTGGTGCTGCTGCTCGGGGCGGTGATCCGCGTGGCGGTCAACCGGGCGCTGCAACCGCTGGACACACTCGGCCAGCACATCCAGCGGCGCAGCGAAAACGATCTCCATGCGATGCCCATGCACGGCATGCCGCGCGAGCTGATGCCGCTGGGCCAGGCGCTCAACCAATTGCTCGAACGCGTGGCCGGTTTGCTGACCCGCCAGCGCCAGGTGCTGGCCGATGCCGCGCACGAGCTCAACACGCCGCTGGCGGCGGTCAAGCTGCAGGCGCAGCTGGCGCGCCGGTCCAGCGAGAACGACCGCGTGGCCGCCCTGGACGAGCTCGATGAAGGCATTGACCGCAGCACGCACCTCGTGGCCCAACTGCTGCAGATGGCCCGGCTGGAGTCCGATGAACGAAAAGCCCTGCCCGTGCCGGTGCGGCTGGACCACCTCGCCGCAGACGCCGTGGCTGCCTTCTCGGCACAGGCCGACGCGCGCCACATTGACCTGGGCCTGGCCACTTGCGCAGCGGCCACTGTTCACGCCGATCCTGCGGACCTGCGGGTATTGCTGGACAACCTGGTGGACAACGCGCTGCGCCACACGCCGGCGGGCAGCCAGGTCGATGTGCGCGTTGAAGCCAGCGACGGTCAGGCCATCCTGATCGTGGAGGACAACGGCCCCGGCATTGCCGAGGCCGATCGCGAGCGGGCACTGCAGCGCTTCGTGCGGCTGCGCCCCATGGGCGGTGCCTCCGGCAGCGGCCTGGGGCTGGCCATCGTCAAGCACATCGCCCAACAAAACAAAGGGCTGCTGACCTTGGTCAGCAGCCCTTCAGGTGGCCTGCGTGTGCGCGTCGCGTTCAGCGCACATCAGGCGGCATGGCCACCGCCCTCAGGGGCGGTTGCGACGGCTTAGCCGCCGTTGGCGCTGCGCGAGTTGACCACGTCGGCGCGCACGTCTTCACGGGCAACGCCTTGGGCCAGCACCGGCTGCGGGTAGCGGTTGGGGTACAGCTGGTTGAACTTGGCACCGGTTTCACCGTCGGCAATCAGGTCGCCATTGCGGATGGCTTCGGCCAGTTCGGCCTTGACCTGTTCGCGGGTCTTGCCCACGGCCACGGTCGTTGCAGGTGCTTCGCTGCGGGCAGCGGCGTACTGGGCGGGTGCCACGTCCTTGAACTTGGCACCGGTTTCGCCGTCGGCGATCAGGTCACCGTTGCGCTGGGCTTCTGCAAGCTCAGCCTTCACTTCAGCGCGGGTCTTGCTCACGGCGGTGGGCTGGGCATACAGGTGCGGGTACAGCTGGTTGAAGCGGGCGCCGGTCTCGCCGTCGGCGATCAGGTCACCGTTGCGCTGGGCCTGGGCCAGTTCGGCGCGCACTTGCTCGCGGGTTTTGGCGGCTGCGGGGTCGGCGGCCAGGGCGTGGCCAGCAACCAGGGTGGAGAGAGCGATGGCAACAACAGACAAACGGGTTTTCATGACAGTTTTCCTTTAAGAGGGTTGAACATGCCGGTCGGTCCGTTGTGCGGTCTGGCCGGCTTCGATGCCTCTGCGGAGGGTTTGCGTGCATCGATGGGATGAACTGTAAAGTTTCTGATCGTGAAGAAAAACAGCACCGAAGCCATTACTCCGTTTCGTATTCAGCAATAATCAACCGCTTAACCTAAGGGAAAACCCTTTAAAGGAGCCCAGTCATGGACCGTCTTGCTTCAATGCGTGCCTTCCAGAAAGTGATCGACGAAGGGGGGTTTGCGGCCGCCGCCCGCGCCCTGGACATGTCGCCCGCGGTGGTGACGCGCCTGGTGGCTGACCTCGAAGAGCACCTGGGCACGCGCTTGCTGCACCGCACGACGCGCCGTGTGTCGCTCACCGACGCAGGCGAAAGCTACCTCGAGCGGGTGCGCGCCATCCTGCAAGACCTGGACGAAGCGCACGCGCTGGTGAGCTCACAGACCAGCGAACTCGCGGGCGTGTTGCGCCTGCTCGCGCCGCCCGTGCTGGCCACCCACGTGCTCGCTCCGCTGGTGAGTGGCTTCAGGCAGGCGTACCCGAAGATCCTGCTCGACATCGACGTGGAGTCGCACCGCGAGCCGCCCATCGAGGACTACGACATCACGCTCATGGGTGCAAAGACCTCGTTCGACGCCAACGTCATTGCGCGCAAGGTGCTCTCCAGCGTCACGGTGTTGCTGGCATCGCCCGACTACCTGCGCCGCAAGGGCACGCCGGCGCGGCCCGAGGACCTGGCGCAACACCACTGCCTGCGCCTGAAGCCCGCGGCCGGGCGCAGCCGCGGCTGGCGACTGTTGCACGAGACGGACGAGGCGCGCTTCGTGGACATCGACGTGCAGCCGGTGCTGTGGGCCAACCACACCGACACGCTGATGCACGCCGCGCTCGACGGCGCGGGCATCACCGCCACCACCATCGAACTGGCCGCACCGTTGATCCAGAACGGCGACCTGGTGCGCGTGCTCCAACCCTGGATCACCGACCGGCTCACGCTCTACGCAGCGCTGCCCAGCCGCAAGTTCATGCCCCGGCGCACCGAGGTGTTTCTGGACTACCTCATCGAGCAGACCCGCGCCCGCGTGGGCAGTGCGCTGGCCACCTGCAGCAGCGCCTGAAGCAACCCGTTACACAAAACCCGCGCGGCTTCAACCCCGATCGCACGGGTCGTTCGTTTCACTGGGCTCCATCCACTTTCTTCCGGAGCCCGCATGACACCCTTGACCTCTCTGCGCACCTGCCTGGCCTTGGCCGCCCTCAGTGTGCTGTCCACCCTGCCGGCCCATGCAGTGGGACGCCTGGCCGATCTTCAGGTGATCGACCGCGACAGCGGCGAGACGCTCACCGTGTACCTGCACCAGGGCGAGCACTGGGTGGCCGGGCGGCCTGGTGCGCGCTACGCGGTGTCGGTGCGCAACGCCACCGGGGCCCGCGTGCTGGGTGTCGTGTCGGTCGACGGCGTCAACGCCATCTCGGGTGAAACGGCCGCATGGCAACAGACGGGCTATGTGCTGGCCCCGTGGCAGCAGCACGCGATCAACGGATGGCGCAAGAGCGATTCCGAGGTGGCCGCCTTCCACTTCACCGCATCCAGCGCGTCGTACGCCGAGCGCACTGGGCGCCCGGCCCACGTCGGGGTGATCGGCTTGGCCGTGTTTCGCGAGAAGCCGCTGCCACCTCCACCAGTGGTGCAGCCCTGGCCCTCGCAGCGCGAGCAGGGCGCGGCCGAAAGCCGCTCGTCCGCGCCATCGGGAGAGGCCGATGCTGCGGCAGGAGCCGATGCGCCTGCAGAAAAGCGAGCGGAGTCCCTCAACGCTCGCCGCATGGCCCCCGCCTCACCGGCCCCACGCCTGGGCACCGGCCATGGTGCGCGCGAAAACGCGCCCGTCACGTACACCACCTTCGAGCGCCGCAGCGAGCGCCCGGACGAGCTCGTCCGCATTCGCTACGACAGCCGCGACAACCTGGTCGCCATGGGCATCATCCCCACACAGGCCGTGCCACCCCGGCCCAACCCCTTCCCGGGCACGGTCCCGCCCGGCTATGCGCCCGATCCCCGCTGAGACGCGGCCAGCGGCCACGCCCGCGCTCCCCATAATCCGTCATGACCGACGAGCCCGCGCCCGCCGACGAAACGCTGATGCTGGCTTTTGCCGCCGGTGATGCGCGCGCGTTTGAAACCCTGTACGACCGCCACGCCCTGCCCGTGTGGCGCTTCGTGCAGCGCAGCGTGCACGACCCCGCACTGGCCGACGACCTGGTGCAGGACGTGTGGTTCTCCCTTGTGCGCCAGGCCCCGCAATACGAAGTGCGCGCACGTTTTCGCACCTGGCTCTTCACACTGGCGCACCACCGCATGGTCGACCACTGGCGCACCCACAAAGCCCACACCAGCCTCGATGCCGACACAGACGAAGGCGCCTCGCTGGCCGACACACTCGCCGCCGACTCGGGCTTTGGGCCGGTGAGGCAATTGCAGACACGCGAACAGGCACAAGCCCTGCTGGACGCACTCGCCGCCCTGCCCCTGCCGCAGCGCGAGGTCTTCCTGCTGCAGGCGGAGGGCGGCCTGAGCCTGGCCGAGATCGCGCAGGCCACCGGCGTGAACGCAGAGACCGCCAAGAGCCGCCTGCGTTATGCACGCGAGCGCTTGCGCCAAACCCTGGAGGCGTTTGCATGAAGACCGACGATTCCCTGCTGCAGCGTTACCGGGAGGCCAACGACATCGACACCGCGCGGCCCAGCCCTGCCCTGCGCGAAACGGTGCTGGCCCGCGCACGCGCAGCCGCGCAGTCGGCCCGCGCGCCAGACCGCGAGAGACCAGCCGCCAACGACGCTGCATGGCGCTGGCGCGCGCTCGGCGGCCTTGCCGTGCTGGGGCTGGCCACCCTCGTGGTGCTTGAATTCGACCGCGGCCCCCGCCAAGGGCGAGAGGTCGCGCTGGGCGAAACCACCGCACCGCGGCATGACAGCAAGGCGTCTGATGCCAGGCCCGCACAGACCCCGCCCAAGGCGCCAGCGTCTCCCGCCGATCCCTCGATCCCACCAACCAGCCCGGTGCCCACCACCCCGCGAGCGCCCGGACCGGCACCAGCTCCAGTGCCTGCGCCCGCGGCACCAGCCACCGCGGCATCACCTGCACCTGCCCTGTCGAGCGACGCCGACGCGGCACCCGACGCAGCCAGCGCGCCACGCAACGCAGAAAGCGCACGCGAAGACGCCCCCGCGGCCAAGACCGCCCGGCGCGCGGCAGCACCCGCGCTGCGGGCATCGCCGGCCGATGCAGCTGCGCTGATTGCAGCGGCGGCGCGCGGCGACGCCGCCGCCTTGCGCGAAGCCCTGGCGCGCGGAGCCGATGTGAACAGCGCGGATGA
>CALRUK020000030.1:0-47254 GCA_943371335.1 Synechococcus sp. UW140
AGTAGGGCGCGTAGTTCTCGCGGCCCAGAATGCCGAGGTCGGAGGCAAGGTTGACGATCACGCCGCTGCCGCGCGCCACCATGCCCGGCAGCACCGCGCGCGAGGTGAGAAACACCGACTTCAGGTCGATGCCCAGCAAGCGGTCCCAGTCGGCTTCGGTGGTGTCCAGAAACGGCTTCTCCTGGATGATGCCGGCGTTGTTGACCAGAATGTGCACCTCGCCGGCCTGGGCCACCAGGCGCTCCACGTCGCCGGCCACGCTCACGTCAGCGTCAATGGCGGTGGCCTGTCCGCCCGCGGCCTCGATGGCCTGCACCACGGCCTGCGCGGCCTCTGCCTGGCGCAGGTGGTTCACCACCACGTGGGCGCCGGCCTGCGCGAGCATCAAGGCCGTGGCGCGCCCAATGCCGGTGGCCGCACCCGTGACCAGTGCGCGCCGGCCCTGCAGCGACATCGGGTTCACGCCATCACCTCGCCGTGGCTGGCCACCAGGCACTGGCCGGTGAGTGGCGCTGCGCCATCGCTGGCGAGGAAAAGGAACACGCCGGCCAGCTCTTCGGGGGTCAGCATCGTGGGCACCGCCTGCCGGGCGAGGATCTCGCGCTCCACGTCGGCGGTGCTGCGGCCTTGCGCCCGGGCCATGGCGGCGAGCGAGCGCAGCGCCGCCGCCGTGCGCACCCAGCCGGGGCACACCGCATTCACCCGAATGCCGCGCGGCCCCAGCTCCAGCGCCAGCGAGCGTGTGAGGCCCACCACCGCGTGCTTGCTCGCGACGTAGGCCGAGAAATCGGCCACGCCGATGCGGCCCCAGATCGAGCTCTGGTTGATCACGCTGGCGCCGCGCTGCAGCAGGGGCAGCAGCGCCTGCGTGAGGCGCACCATCGAGGTCACGTTGTTGTCGAGCAGGCTGGCCCAGCGCGCCATGGCATCGGGTGTGGTGTCGGCCAGCGGCGTGGGGTATTCGGTGCCCGCGTTGTTCACCAGCACATCGAGCGAGCCCCAGTGCTCGCGCACTTGCGCGGCAATGCGGGCCACCTGCGTGGCGTTGCCCAGGTCGCACACGGCGGCGGTGGCGTCGAGCTCGGCGCTCAGGTTGGGCAGCGCGGTGTCGGGCCGGTCCAGCAGCATGAGGCGCGCGCCTTGCGCGGCGAAGGCCCGCGCCAGCGCGCTGCCAATGCCACCGGCCGCACCGGTGATCAGCACCGTTTTGCCCTGAAGGCCGTAGCGGGGTGCGATCACGTCACACCGCCGTGAGGAACGACACGCCGACCGCGCCCAGGAAGCCGTCGGCCCGTCCGGGCGAGCCCGGCGGCTGCACGGCGCCGTAGTTGCTGGCCAGCACGCGCTTGACGCGGTTGATGTGAAAGCTGCGCAGCAGCTCGCGCACCGTCACCACCTGCGCGTAGTCGTCGGGGTAGAGCTCGCGGTGAAAGGCGGGCAGGCGGTACCAGGGCGCGGTGGGGCGCTCGTGGTGCGCGTTGTGAAAGCCGAAGTTCAGCCACACCAGGTTGAGCCACTTCGCGTCCAGGCTCACCACGTCGCTGAAGGTGTTGGCCTGTTCGTACACGCGGTCGCGCACTTTGTCCTGCGGAATCGGCGTGTCGTCCAGGATGGGGTAGGCGTCGTAGGTGTGCTGGAAGCAGTCGGCAAAGCGCAGCACCGTCACGAAGATGAGGAACGACAGCGCATAGAGCAGCAGCGCCTTGGGCGACCACACGCCCAGCGCCACGATGGCCGCCAGCCGCACCAGCGCCGTGGCCACCACGCGGGCGCGCGCGGCCTTCTTTTTCTCGCTGATGAAGGGCAGGGCGATCACATAGCCGCGCATCACGAATTCCACCGCCGGGATGTACGCCCATTCCAGGGCGAGAACCGTGCGCCGCACCAGCGGGTGCGCGCGCAAAAAGGCCTGCGCATCGAAGGTGATGACATCGGCGCGCTCGACGTGGTGGCGCATGTGCTTGCGGCGCAGGTCGGCAAAGCTGGCGTAGCAGCTGCCATTGATCCAGCTCATGAGCGTGCCCCAGCGCTCGTTGGCCTGCGGCGTGCGAAAGATCGCGTGGTGCGCGAACTCGTGAATGAAGTAGGCCGACCACACCAGCGTCTGCGCCACCAGCAGCACGCCCAGCGCGTTGAGCCAGCCACTGGCCTGGCCGAGCAGGGCAATGCCCGCGGGCCAGCCCAGCACCGTGAAGGCGAGGGCTGCCACGTTGGGCCACACGCCGTCCTCATAGCGAAATACCGGTTTCATGGTGTTGCTTTCAAACCGGCCACCGCACCGATGCCCGTGGCACCTGTGCGGCGGCCCGGGAGGGGCTTACTTGGCCAGGGCCTTCACCAGGCTGGCGTCAAACGTGGCTTCGGTGGCGGGCACCGTGGTGATCTGGCCCTTGGCCTTGAGCAGCTGGCCAATGATGTCGCCGCTGGCGTAGTAGGAAGTGGTTTCCTTGGCGGGCAGGAAGGCCTTGGGCATTTCGGCCAGCGGGATGTTGTAGACGCCGCTGAGCTGTTCCTTCACCTCGGCAGCCGACACGCCCATGAACTTGCCGATGATCTTGTTGGCTTCGGCGGGCTTGGCCTTCATGTAGGCCATGCCGTCCAGATACGCCTTCATGATCCCGGTGATCTCGTTGGGCTTGGCCTTGATCACCTTGTCGTCGAACACCAGCACGTCGGCAATGAGGCCGGGCGCGTTCTTCGAGGAGAACACCACCTTGAACTTCTTGCCACCGCCCTGGCCCAGGATCTGCGAAAGGCTCGGCTCGTAGGTCACGCCAATGGGCAACTGGCCGGAAGCCATGGCCGCGGGCACGGCTTCGGGCGTCATGCTCACGGGGGTGATGTCCTTCTCGGTCAGGTTCACCGTCTTGAGCGCGTACGACAGCAGGAAGTCGCTGGGCGAGAGCGGGTTGTAGCCGATCTTCTTGCCCTTGAAATCCGCCACCTTGGTGAGGCTGCCGTCGGCCACGATGGCGTCGCCACCGTTCGAATAGTCGATGGGCATCACCACCTTCATGTTGCGGCCGGCGGCCACCTGCCCGACCACCTGGTCGTAGGTCAGCATGCCGCCGTCGACCGCGCCCGAGGCAATGGCCGCCGGAATGAGCGCGGGGTCGTTGAAGACCTGCAGCGAAACCTTGAGGTTGTATTTCTTGTAGAGGTCCAGCGCCTCGGCCACATAGAAGGGGCCATAGCCGATCCACACCACGGTGGCGATCTTCATGGGCGCAGGCGTCTGCGCGAACGCGCCCACCGTGGCCAGCGACAAGGCCAGACCCAGGGCGGGCTTGAGGAATTGATGGCGCCGCGACATGGAGCGCAGGCTGGCGGAGGCAGAGGGGGCGTTGCTTTTCATCAGAAGACTCCAGGGGTGGTTGGGACGCGCAGGAAGAACCGATCTGTGATCGTTCTCCCGGGCTTTTGTCCCTCCGTGGAGCCTGCGATGAGGCCGGCACACTCTCGGACCAGACACCGCGCGCCAGGGCTGCTGGCAGCGCGATCGGAACCCTAGTGCACCTGAGTGCTGAGCTGGCTGTGGGACGGACCCCAGATCGCTCTTCTTGCGGTGACAACCTCAGCAGAAAGCGTGCCAGCGCGCGCAGCGGGCTGCGGGCCCCTGCCAGAGCGCCCGGTGCACCAAAACAAGGGCGCTGTGCGGCGGGTGACGCACCGTGGCGCACGCCGGCGCCCGTTTGTGGTGCGGCGGCAGCGGTGCAGGCTTCAGCGCCGTGGGCGCCGGGCCTTGGGCGGTGGTTCGGCGGGTGCTTCCAGCGGCACAAAGGGCGCGCGTGCTTCGTCGGTGAGGCCGCCGGTGAGCAGCTGCAGCAGCTTGATGAGCTGGTCGCGCTGCGGCTGGCTCAGGGGCGACAGCAGGCGCTGGTAGGCCTGTTCGGCGGGCTCGTGTGCACTGGCCAGCAACTTCTGGCCTGCGGGCGTGAGCGCCACCGCCATCTGTCGGCGGCTGTGCTCGGACAGCTGCCGCGCCACCAGGCCGCGCTCTTCCAGGCCGTGCAACACGCGCATGACGGTGACCTTGTCGAAGGCCAGCGCACGCGCCAGGCGGGTCTGGTCCAGGCCTGGTTCGCTGGCCAGCACCGTCAGCACGCCGTACTGCGCGGGCGTGAGTCCCACGCTGGCGCAGGCACTCTCGAACACGGCGGTGGAGATCTGGTGGGCGTGGCGCAACAGAAAACCCGGGCGCTGGTAGAGGTGGAGTTGCGGCATGGGGTAGGGTGTGGACAGACCAAGGGATTCTACGGATGGCATTTCGCGAGCCCCGGGGCGCAGAATAGTTGGCATGCTAACGATTGGAGACTTCACATGAACCGCTTCACATCACACACCCGCCGGCACTGGCTGGCCATGGCCCTGCTGGCCGCGTCCGGCGTGGCGCAGGCACAGGCCCCGGCGCCCGGTGGCGAGCAGCCCTTGCGCCTGATCGTGCCCTTCACGCCCGGCACCGGCATCGACCTGATCGCGCGCACGGTGGGCCCCAAGCTCTCCGAGCGCCTCAAGCGCCCGGTGGTGGTGGAAAACCGCGTGGGGGCCTCCGGCAACATCGGCACCGAAGCGGTGGTGCGCGCCGCGCCCGACGGCAACACCTTGCTGGTGAGCGTGAACACGCTGGTGATGAACCGCAGCCTGTACCCGCAGGCCGGGTTCGACCCCGTGCGAGACCTCACCCCCGTGAGCCTGACCAGCTGGGGCCAGTTGATTCTGGTGACCCACCCCAAGAGCGGCTTTGCCACGCCGGCCGACCTCGTGGCCGCCGCGAAAAAGGCGCCCGGCCGCCTGAACTACGCCTCGCCTGGCGTGGGCACGCCGCACCACCTGTCGATGGAGCTCTTCAAGAGCACGGGCGGTGTGTTCCTCACGCACATTCCTTACCGGGGCACCGGCCCGGCGGTGGCCGACATGCTGGGCGGCCAAGTGGATGCGATGTTTTTGCCGATTCACGTGGCGCTGCCGCAGGTGCGCGCCGGCAAGCTGGTGGCGCTGGGCATTGGCAGCGACAAGCGCCACCCGCTGCTGCCCGACGTGCCCACGCTGACCGAGGCGAAGGCGGGCAACGTGAACGTGGACATGTGGTACGGCATCTTTGCGCCCAAGGGCATGCCCGCCGCGCAGGTGAGCATGCTCAACCGCGAGATCAACGACATCCTGGCCGGTGAAGACGTGAAGAAAGCGTTTTCCGGGCAGGGCATGGACCCCAGCACCGGCACCCCCGAAGCCTTCGGGCGGCTGGTGGCGCAAGACGCCGACCGCTGGGCGAAGTTGATCAAGGCGCAGAACATCAAGGCGGAATAACATGAGTGTGGCGATCGTGGGCGGCGGCATCGCCGGCCTGGCATTTGCGCTGGCGCTGCATCAGCGCGGCATCGGGTGCGACGTGTACGAGGGCGTGGCCGACGTGAAGGAGCTGGGCGTGGGCATCACGCTGCTGCCGCACGGCATGAAGGAGCTGGCCGCGCTGGGCTTGCTGCCCGCGCTGGAGGCGGTGGCCATCGAAAACCTGGAGAGCGTGTTCTTCAACCGCCACGGGCAGTTCGTGTACCGCGAGGCGCGCGGCCGCCACGCGGGCTACGCACTGCCTGAGCTGGGCATTCACCGGGGCAAGCTGCACCGCATCCTGTTTGAAGCCGCGCTGGAGCGCCTGGGGCGCGAGCGCGTGCACACCGGGCGCCGTGTGAGCGGCCTGAGCCAGGACGCCGAGGGCGTCACGCTGCGCTTCGAGCCCACAGCGGCGGGCCAGCCCGAGCCGGTGCGTGCCGAATGGGTGGTGGCGTGCGACGGCGTGAACTCGGCGGTGCGCCGCCATTTCTACCCCGACGACAAGGTGTGCTTTGCCGGCATCAACACGTGGCGCGGCGTGAGCGTGCACAAGCCCATCCTCACGGGCAAGAGCTACATCCGCATCGGCTCCATCGACACCGGCAAGATGGTGATCTACCCCATCGTGGACAACGTGGACGGCCAGGGCAACCAGCTCATCAACTGGGTGGCCGAAATCCGCGACCCCCAGGCCGCCATGAACGACTGGAACCGCCCCGGGCGGCTGGAAGACTTCCTGCCCATGTTCGACAGCTGGCGCTACGACTGGCTCGACGTGCCCGCGCTCATTGCCTCGGCGCAACAGGTGTTCGAGTACCCCATGGTCGACAAGGACGCGCTGCCCCGCTGGACCTTCGACCGCGTCACCCTCATGGGCGATGCCGCGCACCCCATGTACCCGCGCGGCTCCAACGGCTCGGCACAGGCGCTGGTGGACGCGCGCACCCTGGCCGACGAAATCGCCGGCGCCACCGATCTGCGCGTGGCGCTGCAGCGCTACCAGGACGCGCGCCTGCCCGCCACCGCACGCGTGGTGCAGACCAACCGCACCGTGCCGCCCGACGCCATCATCATGAAGGCCGACGAACTCAGCGGCGGCGAGCCGTTCAAGCAGATCGACGACCTCATCAGCCAGGCCGAGCTGCGCGCGATTTCGGACCACTACAAGGAAGTGGCGGGCTTCGCGCTCAAGGCCTGAGGGCCAGCGCCCCCGCGCGGGCGGCGCGCCGCCCGCCAAATGCGGCTTTGTCTGACAGAAAGGCCGACGGTGCCGACCTAGCATGACGCATGCAGGTACTCACCGTGAACATCCACAAAGGCAACGACGTCTTCAACACCCGCTCCGTGCTGCACGACCTGCGCGAGGCCGTGCGTGCGATGGGCTCCGACGTGGTGTTTCTGCAAGAGGTCAAGGGCGGCAGCGGGCCGAGTGGCGCGCAATACGAATTTCTGGCCGACCAGATCTGGCCGCAACACGCCTACGGGCGCAACGCGGTGGCCGAAGGCCAGGACCACGGCAACGCCGTGCTCTCGCGCTTTCCGGTGCTGCACAGCGAGAACCACGACATGTCGATCCCGGGCGCCGAGCCGCGCGGGCTGCTGCATTGCGTGCTGAACATGCCCTATGGCCAAGCGCACCTGCACGTGATGTGCGTGCACCTGGGTTTGCGCGCCTCGCACCGGCGCCACCAGCTCGCGCGCTTGTGTGAACTGGTCGACCGGCACGTGCCTGCCAACGCGCCGCTGGTGGTGGCAGGCGACTTCAACGACTGGCGCCTGCACGCCGACGACCTCCTCAAGCCCAGTGGGCTGCGCGAGGTGTTTCGCCAGGCGCATGGCCACCACGCGCGCAGCTTCCCGGCCAGCTGGCCCATGCTGCGGCTCGACCGCATTTATGTGCGCGGCTTGGCGCGCGCGGTGCCTGTGCCCATGCCCAGGCGGCCATGGGCGCAGCTCTCCGACCACGCACCGCTGGCCGCCGAGATTGAACTGGAGCGCACCTCATGAATTCGCATTGGGTCCCCGGCAACCGCATCACGCTGCTGGAAAACGGCGAGGGCTACTACCCGCGCGTCTTCGAGGCGATCGCAGCCGCTGAAAAAGAAGTCTTGCTGGAAACCTTCATCCTGTTTGACGACAAGGTCGGCCGCCAGCTGCACGAGGCCTTGCTGAGCGCGGCGCGACGCGGCGCCCAGGTGCACGTGCTGCTGGACGGCTGGGGCTCGCCCGACCTGCCGGCATCGTTCACGCAGCCGCTGCTGGAAGCGGGCGTGCAGCTGCGCGCTTTCGAGCCGGCCCAGTGGTTTCTGGGCGCGCGCGTCAACCTGCTGCGCCGCATGCACCACAAGCTGGTGGTGGTGGACGGTCGGGTGGCGTTCGTGGGGGGCATCAACTATTCGCTGGACCACCTGGCCGAGTTTGGCCCGCTGGGCAAGCAGGACTACGCGGTCGAAGTGGAAGGCCCGCTGGTGGGCCAGGTGCAGGCCTTCTGCCGCGCCAACGTGGAAGGCCCGCAGCCCACGCGCGGGCAGTGGCTGCGGCGCTGGCGCGCCAGCCTGCGCCGCCGCGGTGTGGACGACATCACTGGCGAAGGCGCGCTGGCCGCGTTCGTCACGCGCGACAACCTCGAGCACCGCAGCGACATCGAGCGCCACTACCGCGCCGCCATTCGCAGCGCGCGCAAACGCGTGGTGATCGCCAATGCCTACTTCTTCCCCGGCTACCGCTTCCTGCGCGACCTGCGCCGCGCGGCCCGGCGCGGCGTGCAGGTGGACCTGCTGCTGCAAGGCCGGCCCGACATGGTGTGGGTCAAGCGCGCCAGCGAGCTGCTGTACCAGCACCTCATGCGCGCCGGGGTGCGCATCCATGAATACACCGAGCGGCCCCTGCACGGCAAGGTGGCGGTGGTGGACGACGAGTGGGCCACCGTGGGTTCGAGCAACCTCGACCCCACCAGCCTGAGCCTGAACCTGGAGGCCAACGTGGTGGTGCGCGACGCTGCCTTTGCCACGCACCTGCGCGAGCGCATCGACGACCTGCTCGACACCTGCTGCCAGCGCGTGGAACTGCCCACGCCGGGGCGCCTGCAATCGGCGTGGATCGCGGTGCGCAGCATGGTGGTGTTTCATGCGCTGCGCCGCTTTCCGGACTGGACACGCCAGGCGGGTGGCCGCGCCCCGCGCGTGGTGCCCATGACGGCCGACTCCGCATGACCCCTGCGCTGCAGCGCGCCTGGCGCTGGACCCGGCGCCTGGCGCCCTGGGTGCTGGCTGCGCTGGTGCTGGGCCTGGTGGCCCAGCAGGCGAGGGCGGTCGACTGGCCCGAAGTGGGGGAGGCGCTGCGCCAGATGCCGCCTTGGCGCCTGGCCGCTGCCGCCGGCATCGCGGTGCTGAGCTACGCGGTGTACGCCGGCTTCGACCTGGTGGGGCGCCACCTCACGCGGCATCGGCTGTCGGTGCCGCGCACGCTGGGCACCGCAGCGATCAGCTACGCCTTCAACCTCAACTTCGGCGCGCTGGTGGGCGGCCTGGCGATGCGCTTGCGGCTCTACACCCGCTGGGGTGTGGAGGCGCCCACCGTGGCCAAGGTGATCGCGCTGAGCATGACCACCAACTGGCTGGGCTACCTGTGGGTGACGGGCGCGGTGCTGCTGGCGTCACCGCCCAGGCTGCCAGGGGATTGGGCGCCCGGTGATGCGGTGCTGCGTGCCATCGGGGCGCTGATGGTCGCGCTCGCGTTTGCGTATGTCGCGTTGTGCGCCGCGTCGCGCCAGCGCACGCTGCGCTGGCGCACGCATGCGCTGGCCTTGCCCGATGGCCGGCTGGCGGTGGCGCAGGCGCTCATGGGGGGCGCGAGCTGGTGCCTCATGGGCGCCATCGTGTGGGTGCTGTTCGCGGGGCAGGTCGACTACCCCACGGTGCTGGGCGCGCTGCTCATGGCGGCGGTGGCCGGGGTCATCACGCACGTGCCCGCCGGCCTGGGCGTGCTGGAGGCGGTGTTCGTGGCCACCCTGAGTGGCCAGGTGAATGCCACCGAGGTGCTGGCGGCGGTGCTGGCCTACCGCGCGGCCTATTACCTGCTGCCGCTGGCCCTGGCCTTGCCCGCTTACGCGCTCAGCGAAGTGGCGGCGCGGCGACGGTCTCCGCAAAATTGAGGCAGTAGGTCTCGGAACTTCGGTATTTCCGCGGCCTCTCATTGCGCGTACACCTTCAATATGTTGGCATGCGCACAATAGCGTGCCTGTTCAAGTGTGGGTGAGCGCAGCCCGACGGTGCTCCGGTGGCCCGGGCCGTGCTTATTCTTTCCCTATTTGGCGGGCAAACTCCGCCATCATCCTGGCGGTCGGCGGGGATTGTGCCCCCTTTTTTTGTGCCTGCGTGCGTTCAACCCAGCTCATTCGTTCCCATGCCACAGACCTCTGTTTCCCCTGATGTGCCTCCCCGTGTGCCTGCCCGCCGCGAAGGTGCTGCCTCGCCCGGCGCTGGCGTGAACCGGCCCGGAGGCTGGGCCTGGGCTCTCATGGGCGCTGCCGTGCTCGGGCTGGCCGCTTGCAGTGGTGAAAAGCCGCCGGCCGCCAAGCCGCCGCCACCGCCGGTGGGCTTCCTCACGGTGGTGCCCCAGACGCAGGGGCTGGACACGCAGTTGCCCGGGCGCACCCGGGCTTCGCAGAGCGCCGAGGTGCGGCCCCAGGTCTCGGGCATCCTGCAGAAGCGGCTGTTCACCGAAGGCAGCATGGTCAAGGCCGGCCAGCCGCTGTACCAGATCGACGCCCGCTCGCTGGAGGCAGCTGCCAAGAGCGCCGAAGCCGCGCTGGCCAAGGCACGTGCCACCGCGCAGACCGCGCGCACCAATGCAGACCGCAACGCCGAGCTGGTGAAGATCGACGCGATCAGCCGCCAGGTGTTTGACGAAAGCCAGGCGCAGGTGGCGCAGTCGGCGGCCGATGTCGCCGTGGCCCAGGCCGCGCTGGAGAACGCGCGCATCAACCTGCAGTACAGCCGCATCCTGGCGCCCATCAGCGGCCAGACCGACCTCTCGGTGGTGTTGCCCGGCTCGCTCGTCACCGCCAACCAGGCGCAGGCGCTCACCACCATCAGCCAGCTCGACCCGATGTACGTGGACATCACGCAGTCCAGCTCGGAGCTGCTGGAGCTGCGCCGCCAGTGGCAGGCGGGGGCGTTTGGCAAGGTGGAGGCCAGCGGCGCACAGGTGCGCCTGGCGCTGGAAGACGGCAGCGCCTACCCGCACGCGGGCAAGCTGCAGTTCACCGGCGCCACCGTGAGCCAGACCACCGGCGCCATCACGCTGCGCGCGGTGTTCCCCAACCCCGACCGCCTGCTCATGCCCGGCATGTATGTGCGCGCGCGCCTGGCCACCGGCGAGGCGAGCGACGCCATCGTGGTGCCGCAGCAGGCGCTGCAGCGCGACCCCGCGGGCAAGCCCAGCGTGCAGATCCTCAATGCGGACAACAAGATCGAGAAGCGGCCTGTTCAACTGGGTCAGGCCCTGGGCTCGCGCTGGCTGGTGCTCGATGGCCTGAAGCCCGGTGAGCGGGTAATGGTCGAAGGCTTCCAGAAGGCGCGCGTGGGCCAGGCCGTCACGCCGGTGGCCATGCGCATGGAAGGCAACCGCGTGGTGGAGGCGCAGCCCGCTGCAGGTGCCGCAGGTGCGGCAGGCGGTGCCAATGCAGGAGCCGCACCGGGAGGTGCACCGGGTGCAGGCGCGGGCGGGCAGAAGCCGCCGGCCGGCAACGCCCCACCCAAGCCCTGAGCGCGGTTGCAGGGCCACACCGCGAACCCGGTTGACCCTGACCCCCATCGAGCCCACCGGACCCCACACGCTGCAACATGGCCTACTTCTTCATTCACCGTCCCGTCTTCGCCTGGGTGCTGTCCATCGTGGTCATGCTCGCCGGCGCGATGTCGATCTTCACGCTGCCGCTGGAGCAGTACCCCGACATCGCACCGCCGCGCGTGTCGATCAACACCACCTACACCGGCGCCTCCGCCGAAACCGTGGCCGACTCGGTCACGCAGGTGATCGAGCAGCAGCTCAAGGGCATCGACAACGTGCTCTACATGAGCTCCACCAGCGACTCCGCCGGCCGTTCGCGCACGCAGCTCACCTTCGCGCCGGGCACCGACATCGACGTGGCCCAGGTGCAGGTGCAGAACAAGCTGCAGACCGCGCTGAACCGCCTGCCCGAAGCCGTGAAGAGCCGCGGCGTGTTTGTGAACAAGGGCGGTCAGGACAACCTGATGACCTACGTCTTCACCTCGCCCGACCCCACGGTCACGCAGGTGGCCATTGGTGACTACATCACCAGCAACGTGGTGGACGTGATCTCGCGCATTGACGGCGTGGGCGACGTGACGGTGTTCGGCACCAGCTATGCCATGCGCATCTGGATGGACCCGGGCAAGCTCGAGCAGTTCGCGCTCATGCCGTCGGACCTCATTGCGGCGCTGAACTCGCAGAACGCGCAGGTGTCGGCCGGCCAGCTCGGTGCGCTGCCGGCGGTCAAAGACCAGATGCTCAACGCCACCATCACGGCGCGCACCAAGCTCAAGACGGTGGAAGAGTTCGAAGGCATCGTGCTCAAGGCCGCGGCCGACGGCTCGCTGGTGACCGTGGGCGACGTGGCCCGCGTGGAGCTCGACGCGGACAACCTCACCGTGAAGTCGCGCCTGAACAACCGCCCCGGCGCCGGCCTGGGCGTGGTGCTGGCCGATGGTGCCAATGCCATGGCCGTGGCCAACGCCGTCAACGCCAAGATGGCCGAGCTCGCCCCGTTCTTCCCGGATGGCATCACCGGCGTCATCAGCTCGGACACCACGCCCTACGTGCGCGCTTCCATCAAGGAAGTGGCGATCACGCTGGTGGAGGCCATGCTGCTGGTGGTGATCGTGATGTATGTGTTTCTGCAGAACCTGCGCGCCACGCTCATCCCGGCCATTGCCGTGCCGGTGGTGCTGCTGGGCACCTTCGGGGTGCTGTCCGTCATGGGCTACTCCATCAACATGCTCACCATGTTTGCCATGGTGCTCGCCATCGGACTGCTGGTGGACGACGCGATCGTGGTGGTGGAAAACGTGGAGCGCGTGATGCACGAGGAGGGGCTGCCCGCGAAGGAGGCCACCATCAAGTCGATGGCGGAAATCACGCCGGCGCTGGTGGGCATTGGCCTCACGCTCTCTGCGGTATTCATTCCCATGGCGTTCTTCTCGGGCTCGGTGGGCGTGATCTACCGGCAGTTTTCGGTGGCCATCGTGTCGGCCATGGCGTTCTCGGTGCTGGTGGCGCTCACGCTCACGCCCGCGCTCTGCGCCACCATGCTCAAGCCCACCACCCACCTGCACGGCGAGCCGCGCAAAGGCTTGCTGGGCTGGTTCGACCGCTTCTTCCGCGGGTTCAACAAAGGCTTTGACCGCAACGCCACGCGCTACCAGGGCGTGGTGGGCCACCTGCTGGTGCGCAGCAAGCGCGTGATGCTGGTGTTTGCGATGCTCATTGGCGGTGTGGTGTTCCTGTTCCAGAAGCTGCCCACCTCGTTCCTGCCGGTGGAAGACCAGGGCTTCATCACCGCCAGCGTGACGCTGCCCGCCGGCTCTTCAGACGCACAGCTCGAAGTGGTGCTGCAAGACATCACCCGCTACTTCATGGCCCAGCCCGATGTGCTGCGCGTGAACTCGCTGGCCGGCAACAGCGGCAACCAGAGCGCGGGCACGATCTTTGTGCGCCTCAAGCCCTGGGACGATCGCCCCAACGCCGAGCAGAGCGCCGAGTTCATTGCCCGCAAGGCCACGCGCGACCTCTCGCGCATCCGCGCGGCGCGCATCTTTGTGGCCCTGCCGCCGGCCGTGCGCGGCCTGGGCTCGGACGCCGGCGTGAACTTCATGCTCAAGGACATCAACGGCCTGGGCAACGACGCGCTGCGCGCCGCCAAAGACCGCCTGATCCAGCTCGCCAGCGAACGGCCCGAACTGGCCAACATGCGCACCACCGACTTCGACGTCACGTCCGAGCTCAAGGTCGTGATCGACGACCGCAAGGCCGCGGCACTGGGCGTGTCCACCAACGACATCAACAACGTGCTCTCCAGCGCCGTGGGCGGCGCCTACGTGAACGACTTCGTGCACAACGGCCGCGTCAAGCGCGTGTATGTGCAGGGCGATGCGCCGTACCGCATGCTGCCGCAAGACATCGGGCAATGGACGGTGCGCAACCGCAACGGCGAAATGGTGCCGCTGGCGGCTTTCACCTCGACCACCTGGAGCAGCAGCGCTCCGCAGCTGCTGCGCTACAACGGTTCGCCCGCCATGGAAATGGTGGCCAACACCGCAGCAGGTGTGAGCTCGGGCGATGCCATGCGCGCGGTCGAGGCCATCATGGCCCAGATGCCGGTGGGCATTGGCTACGAATGGACCGGCGCTTCGCTGCAGGAGCGCCAGTCGGGTGCGCAGGCGCCGCTGCTCTATGCCATCTCCATCCTGTTCGTGTTCCTGTGCCTGGCCGCGCTGTACGAGAGCTGGAGCGTGCCGTTCTCGGTCATCCTGGCGGTGCCGCTGGGTGTGGTGGGGGCCTTGCTGGCCACGTACTTCCGGGGCATGTCCAACGACGTGTACTTCCAGGTGGGCCTGCTCACCACAGTGGGGTTGGCGTCGAAAAACGCCATCCTGATCGTGGAGTTCGCGGTGCAGTTGATGGAGCAGGGCAAGAGCGTGTTTGACGCCACGCTGGAGGCGGTGCGCCGCCGCCTGCGCCCCATCCTCATGACCTCGCTGGCGTTCGGTTTTGGCGTGCTGCCGCTGGCCCTGGGCACCGGCCCCGGCGCGGCCAGCCGCCAGGCCATCGGCACGGCCGTGCTCGGCGGCACCGTGCTCTCCACGCTGCTGGGGCTGTTCTTCGTGCCCGTGTTCTTCCTGCTGGTGCGCAGCTGGGTGCAGCGCCGGCAGAACAAGAAAGCGCCGCCCGCACCCCTTGCCCCGCTGTCGCCCCAAGGAGACGCCTGATGTTCCGAGCGAATGCTCCCTTTCGGCGCGCCGTGCTCGTGGGCGCGGTGGTCGCCTTGTTGTCGGCCTGCGCGCAGATGCCCGCGGCCAAGCCCGATGTGCAGGGCGTGGTGGCGCCCACGCTGGGCCAGCCGCTCGCCGTGGTCGAGGCCAGCCCGGCCGCGCTGCAGACCACGCAGCGCGTGGCCTGGGTGCAGCACCCGGGGCTGCGCCAGTCGATCGCACAGGCGCTCACCCACAACCGCGACTTGCGCGTGGCCCTGGCCAACATCGAGCGCGCACGGGCGCAGTACGGCATCACCAGCGCGGCGCAGCTGCCCACGGTGGCGGCCACCGCGCAGGGCAGCCGCAGCCGCACCGCGGCCGACCTCTCCAGCACCGGCCAGCCGGTCATCACCACCCAGTACGCCCCGCAGCTGGCCGTCACCAGCTTCGAGCTCGACCTGTGGGGCCGCGTGCGCAACCTGAATGAAGCCGCGCTGCAGCAGTTCCTGCAGTCGGAAGAGAACCAGCGCAACGTGCTGATCACGCTGGTGGCCGACGTCACCAACGCCTGGCTCAACCTCGCGGCCAACCAGGCCCGGCTCACGCTGGCGCGCGACACGCTCACCAGCCGCGAGAAGGCCTACCAGCTCACCGAGCGCATCCAGCAACTGGGCGGTACTTCGGGCCTGGTGCTGGCGCAGAACCGCATCACGGTGGAAACGGCGCGCGGCGACGTGGCCGCTTTCACCGCGCAGGTGGCCAAAGACCGCAATGCGCTCGAAGCGCTGGTGGGCAGTGGCCTGAACGCCGAGTGGCTGCCTACCGCCGACACCCTGCGCAATGACGCCACCGCGCCTGCGGCCCTGCTGGTGCTGCCAGCCGAGCTGCCGTCCAGCCTACTGCTCTCGCGGCCCGATGTGCGCGCCTCCGAGTTCAACCTGCAGGCGTTGTCGGCCAACGTGGCGGCCGCGCGCGCCGCGCTGTTTCCCACCATCAGCCTGAGCACCAGCATCGGCACCGGCAGCCGCGAGCTGGACGGCCTCTTTGGCAGCGGCAACGGCACCTGGAGCTTCGTGCCGCAGGTTCGCTGGCCGATCTTTGATGGCGGCAGCGCCCGCGCGGCGGTGGACGTGGCGCAGGCCAGCCGCGACATCGCGGTGGCGCAGTACGAAAAGGCCATCCAGACCGCGTTCCGCGAGGCGTCTGATGCGCTGGCCGAGCGCGCCCAGTGGCAGGAACGCCTGGCCGCGCAGCAGGCCGTGGTGGACGCCAACACCCGCGCCTTCCAGCTGTCGGACGCCCGCTTCACCGCGGGCGTGGACAACTACCTCACGGTGCTCGATGCGCAGCGCAGCCTCTACGCCGCGCAGCAAGCGCTGATCGCCTTGCGGCAGGCGGAGCAGGCCAACCGCGTGGCGCTGTGGAAGGTGCTGGGCGGCAACCTCGCGCCCGACAACGGAATGTCAAACCAACGTTAATCTGCTTGCATAGGTTGCAGGTCAGTGGCGTGCGTAGCCTTCCGGTTGGCCTCAGGCCTCAGGCCTCAGGCCTCAAGCCTCAGATGCTGTGGTACTCGCTTTGTCCAGAGCGCTGGTTTTCAGAACCATACAGAACGTTGATCCTTGCTCCGTCGAGTGAAGAAGTGTCAATGAACCACCTAACGACTCGACTATTCGTCTGCTTATTGCAAGACCAAGACCGTTCCCTGCGCCAGCCTCTCGCCGGTGCAGCTTTTTGAATGGTTCAAAAACCAGTTGCCAGTATTGGGGGTCGATGCCGATACCGTTGTCCTTGAACAAAACGTTGACCTTTCCGTTCGTTGCTTCAGCCCAAATCCTTACTGAAGCACTGCGTTCAGGGTGGGCGTATCGCTGGGCGTTGAGCAGAATATTGCTGATCGCTTGTGACAGCTTTTCTCTCGATCCGCGCACGAATGGCATGTCAGCGTGCTCAAGCGTCAAGGTGCTCGTTTCATGTTCTCTCTCCAAGCTGTTTTTAGCTTCCTCCAAAACATGATTCAGGTCTACACAATGCTCTTCAACTTGGTCTTCGCTAACTAACCGTGCGTAGGCTGCTACGTCATCGAGAAGCGTTTTCATGCGTTTGCCTGCCCTAACGACTCGTTGCAGATGCTGTATGCCGAGAGGATTCAGCCCGCAGGACGGGTCTTCTATGACCAAGTCAGAAAACTGCGTGACAGTGTTAAGAGGCTCACGAAGGTCGTGAGACGCTGCACGGATAAACTGCAGCAGCGCTTCGTTGGCCAGTTGAAGGCGCGCACTCGTTTCGTGCAGCAGTTCATTCCTGGATTTCAGTTCAACGAGAGCGCTGTCCAGGTTTTGGCGGTCTGCGCGCGATAGGGCTTTGAGCTGATCGTTGATCCGCTTGAGATTGAGTTGGGTGTGCACCCGCGCCAGCACAACGGCCGGGCGAATAGGCTTGGCGATAAAGTCTGCCGCCCCCAGCTTTAGGCCGCTTCGTTCGTGAGCCTCACTCGTGAGGCCTGTCACCATGATCACCGGCAAATCGATCAAATGTGGCGAGCCTTTGATTCGCTTGAGTACCTCGAAGCCGTCCATGCCCGGCATGTCTGCGTCCAAGAGAACCAGATCCGGGTTGTCATGGTCGATCAATCGCAGCGCGGCTGAACCATTGGTCGCAAATCGCAACTTCCATGGGCCCTGCAGGGTGGCGGCCAGCGTCTGCACCATTGCGGGGTCGTCGTCCACGATAAGAATCGAACTTTCCACTGGCTGGGAGAACTCGCCGAGGCTACAAGTGCTCATGGATTGGAGCCCTTTGGGATGAGCACTGCAGCTTCATCGAACCCCAACACGTCGAGCAGTTCTTCGATGCGTTTCACGCTATCAACACCTAACCGCTGACGCAGACCAACTTTCAGCTCCTTGAAGATGGTCAATGCATCCAAGTCTTGGCCAAGCAACAGATGCCGGAACTCCTCAAGTTGCTCGTCAGTTGCGGGTGCTGCAGTGACCCCACCCTCGTCTTCGGCTTTGTCGTTCTCGAAGAACCGCCGCGTCTCATCCGCAAGTTCGGTCAACCTTGCGCCGAGGATCTGCCACGCTTGTGAGATATCGGACTCGGCCCCTTCATTTCGCAACAGTTCTTCCAGTCTTGCGGACTGCGTATAAATGCCTGTGGCTTCAATCGTTCCAGCGACGCCCTTGAGCTTGTGCATTCGCGAAGCAAGAGCCCTTCGACTTTCCGCATCCAGTTGGTCGAGGTCGACATCGTCACGTACGCCCCCAAACTCAGCCAGCATGCGGCGCAAGGTCTTGAGGAAGAGGTTGGCGTCACCGCCCAAGCGTGCAAGGGCAGCAGTCCGATCAATACAAGTCAAAGACGCCCACTCATCATGAACTGGTGCGGAAACGATGCCCAGTGGTTCAGGGTCTGCATCCGAAACACGCAACGACCTGGCTGTGTGTGCACAAAGCGTTGTCATCAATAGATGACTTGCCAGCGGCTTGGTCAGGAAATCGTTCATCCCGGCATTCAGTGCATCTTGGCGTTCCGCGGGCGAGGTGCCCGCGCTCAGCGCGATGACAGGCAGTGCGCTCCCGTGAGGTAGAGCGCGCAGGCATCGGGTGGTTTCAAGTCCGTCCATGCCGGGCATCTGAACATCCATCAGGACCGCATCAATCTGGTGTTCAGGATTGCTCAACAGCCCTACCGCCTCCTCCCCGGAAGCGACGGAAACCACCAATACGCCCATGTTGGACAGGACATGCGTGGCAATCACTCGTTGTATATCGCTGTCATCAACCAGCAGCACTCGACAACCTTCGAGTGTGCGATTCTGGTTGGCAATCGCATCACCATCGATCGTTTTTAACAACTGAAGCAGGCGATGTAGACCGTTAGGCGAGAACTCCAGCAAATCACTTAGATATGCACGGCAGCCTTCAGCGTCCGGCGCGTGTATCAACGTTCGTTCAGCCTCGGCAGACAGCTTGTTCAGGGACGATATGCCCAATGTGGCAGCGACTCCCTTGAGCGTGTGCGCTATGAGAGCGCAACTCTTGATGTCTTGATCATCGAGCGCTTTAACCAAAGAGGCCAACTGCTCGGGCAGCTCGGTGAGAAATTGCTCAAGATATCGGGCGTAGGCCTTGTGACTGCCTCCGAGGCGTTGGACGGCAGCCTCAAGCTCCACATCCTGCTCGAGAGCAGCGTCCAACACGGCACCAGGCAGACCTGAATCTGCCACCGGGCTGTGTCCAACGCGGGCTGCAGGCAGACGTTGAATATGTGAGCGGATAACCGCGATCAACTGGTTGAGGTCGAAAGGCTTGCCGATGTGATCAGTCATCCCGGCAGCCAGACAGGCATCTCGGTCGCTGGCAAGAGCATTGGCTGTCATGGCGATCACGGGTAGCTCTGTGAGCAAGAGATCCTGTCGAATGGATTGGGTGGCAGCAAAGCCATCCATTACAGGCATTTGAAGATCCATGAGTACGATTTCAAAAGCCTTGCTGTCAGCGGCCAGCACATCCACCGCAATCCGGCCATTGGCCGCGACGCAGACCTGCGCCCCCTCGTGTGTCAAAAGCTCGGTGGCCACTTGTTGATTGGTCTCGTTGTCTTCGACCAGAAGAACACGGATACCCAGCAAAGGCTTTCCCGAGGTCAAATGATTTGCGAGCGGTGCAGTGGGGTCTTCGTGAACCAAGCACTCGACTGCATCCGCCAGCATCGAACGGGTCACCGGCTTGACCAGGTAGCCATCCAACAAACTCTGCTTTAGAGCATCTGTTTGCTCGCTCAGCTCGCGTCCATGAGCGGTGACCATGATGAGGCGCGGACAAGACGCGTGCTTCGACGCAGCCTTGATGCGACGAGCCGCCTCCCAACCATCGAGTCCTGGCATGTGCCAATCCATGAACACCGCGTCGAACTTCTTCGCTCCCGACTTGATGTTCTGGTTGATCAAATCGAGCGCGGCATCGCCGCTGGACGCAGTCTGAACGGACCAGCCATTGGCGACTGCCATGCTCGAAAGCGTTTCGAGTGCAAGTTTGTTGTCGTCAACAATCAATACTTCCATCGGTTTTGGGAGAAGTTGACTTGACGACCTCGGAAGTGTGTCGGGTATGTCCAGTTCTATGGAAAAGCTGAAGCAAGTCCCTTTGCCCACTTCACTTTGCAGCTCGAGTTCTCCCCCCATCAGCGAGACGAGGCGCTTGCAAATGACAAGGCCGAGCCCAGTGCCCCCAAAGCGTCTGGTTGTGCTCGCTTCTGCCTGCGTAAAGCCCTGGAAAATTTTCTCCTGATTTTCTGGCGCGATACCTATTCCCGTGTCGCTCACCGCGACGGCCAAAGCAATACGCCCCGCTCCCAGGTGTCTGCCACTGAGCGACACCACCACCTGACCCTGAGCGGTGAACTTGATCGCGTTGCCTGCCAAGTTGACGAGGATCTGACGCAGGCGCAACACGTCTCCGATGAGCTGTGGCGGGATGCGCGGGTCAATATCGAACAGGATCTCAATTTCCTTTTCGCCCACACTGGCTGAAAGAAGCACAGCCAGCTCACGCAGCAGTTGGTCAACTTCGAATGGCTCTGGGTCCAGCGACAGCTTGCCTGCCTCCACCTTGGAGAAATCGAGAATGTCATTGAGCAGGCCGAGCAAAGAGCGCGCCGCCCCTTCTGATTTGCTGGCGTAGTCGAGTTGACGGGCCGTAAGTTCGGTGCGCTGCAACAGTGACAACATGCCCAAAATGGCATTCATCGGCGTACGAATCTCATGACTCATGTTGGCCAAAAACTGGCTCTTGGCCTGCGAGGCCGCTTCTGCGGCTTCAGCCGCATGGACCACCTCTGAAATGTCGAAGCGAAAGCTCACCACATGACCGTCGGGCATCGGCCGTTCAACCACCCTCAGGGTGCGACCGTCGGGCAAGCGGCGCTCCCAGTCTCCCTTCTTTCGGTGGTTCGCCACTCGCTCAGCCACCCATTCTTCATGCCGTCCTTTAGATTCCGGTGGCTCGTAAACAGCAAGGCTCGCACGCAGGATGTCGGCAAACTTCGCCCCTGGTTGAAGCAGGTCGCCATTCCCCATCGAAAGCTCGCGATAGCGGTCATTGCAAAGAACCAATAGGTCAGCGGCATCGTAGATCGCCAAACCAGCACCTGTGACCTCGAGCGCACTGGCCATCAATGCACTCGACTGACGTTGGTTCGCCTCAGCCTGGCGGCGAGCAGAGATATCCGTGTAGGTGTTGACGAAGCCACCCGCATCGAGTTGACCCCGGCGAACTTCAACCGTCACTCCATCGGGCAAGGTGCGTTCAAACTGTTGCGTGGAGCGCTGGGCGGTGGCCGCCTCGACGATTTCTCGCACTCGCGTCTCGGTATCGCACACGCCGAAGTCACCCCTTTCAACTGCAAACCGAACGATGTCCACATAGCGGGTCTCACCGGTCTTTTGAAGGTGGGCAGGCAGCCGGAAAAGATGACCAAATCCTGCGTTTGCCACGATCAAGCGGCCATCCTCATCGACCACACTGAGTGCACAGGGCAGGCTTTCGATGATGTTCTTGAGCAGTTGGTTCGTGTGTTGAATTGCGCTGGACAGCTGCTTGGATGCCGTGATGTCTTGAATGGCTCCGACAAGACGGCGCGCACTACCGTCCTTGACTTCGACCTCTCCAACGACGCGCGTCCAGATCGACCGGCCTTTGAACGTTGTCATGGGCAGCTCGAGGTCAAACGCGTTGCCTTCGTTGATGGCCTGCGTCACCGCCTTCTCAATCAAGGGTTGCGCTGACGGCTCAAAGAAGCCGATGGCTTCATCGAGGTCGGGATGATGACCAATTTCCACTTCGTGAATACGGCAAGTCTGGTCGCTCCATTGGATATCCAAAGTTGCCAGATCGAGCTCCCACCCACCGACCCCACCGACACGTCCACTGCGGTCCAAGAACGCCTGACTCGCTCGCAAGGCCTCATCGCTCCTGCGGCGCTCACTGACATCGAGAATGACGCCGACCAAGCGCAATGGCGCTCCAGCGTCATCGCGAACAACCCTTGCCGTGCTTTGCAAAAACCGGTACTCGCCAACAGGCCGCCGCATCCGAAACTCGATGGTGCAGCTTCCATCGCCCATCACGGCTTCTTGCACAGCCATTTTTATGCGGAGTCGTTCGTCGACATCTACGCAGTCCGTCCAAATCTCCAGCGGTCTTCCCTGTCCAGGTTCCGCACCGAACAGTCGGTATGTCCACTCATCCCAGATCGTCTTTCGCGACCTGAAATCAAACTCCCAAACACCCAACCGGGCTGCGCTACTGGCCAGCTGGAAACGTTCGGAGTAGCTTGCAATCAACCGCTGCGCGTCGACCCGTTCAGTGATGTCGTTTTCGATCAGCATGAAACCCAGCCGGGAACCGTCCTCCCTGAGGAGCGGCTGAAGTTCAAGCTCGATCCAGTACTCGCGACCCTCCTTGCTCCGATTCAGCAGTTCTCCATTGAACTGTTGACCGGCTTCCACCGCTTCCAGCAACTTGGCGCGGTCCCGACGATCTGGACCATCCGAGGTGGTGAAGCAGTACGGGATGCGGCCCAGCATTTCTTCCATCGAAAAGCCTGACAGTCTTACAAACCCTGCGTTCACCCAAGTGATGCGGCGCTGTTCGTTTGTAATGATGACTGCATTGGAGGTGCGCCGAGCCACCACAGCCAGTCTTTCCAGGTCGACTGTCATGGATCGCGCCAGCGCTTCAGCTCGTAGCCGCGCGCGCACCGTCTGAGAAGACATCCAGGCGAGCAATGCGGTCAGCAAAACCCCCACCACAAACACGATGACCGCGGGCATTTTCTGTACGGTTTGCTCGAGCGCGGGCGTACCACTGGTCTGTATCGTGAACGCCTGACCAAGGACCTCAAAGCGAAGCTGCTGCGAGAAGCGACCACCGGTTGGCGCCAATCTGGGTGCTTTGGTGGTTGCTATCCCTTGTCCTCCATCAATGACGTGGTACCCAGCAACCCAAGTCTCCAGAGACGGATCCGAATGGCCTGCGAACAACTGAAAGGTCACCAAATCGCTGGTGACACCCATCAAGTCCGAGAAAATCTCACGAGCGATCAGCGGTGCATACAGCACACCCCGCAAACCCGTGAGCCTTTCGGCCTCACTGCTGGGAATGGCTGCTGTCGTGTAGACCGGAAGAAAAAGCAGGAATGCTGGCGACGTTTCACCATCACGCTCGAGAGGCAAGGGTGGGCTGAGCTGGGTTTCCCCCGTAGCGATGGCCTTTTCAAGGACTTCACGCGCGGTCTTCGAGCTGCCCATATCGATTCCCATCGATACAGGGTTCCGTACACGCGGTTCGATGTAGCGCACGACGTATAGCGTTTCGCGGTCTTTCTCTTGGAGTTGGCGCAAAGCAAACTCCGGTGCTCCGTCCGCGCGAGCAGCTTCAAGATAGTCCTCCAGTTCAGGACGCTGTACACGCTCGACAAATCCGAAGCCTCTCGTTCCGGGAAACTCTGTGGGGAGATCGCGCGACCTTACATAGGCTTCAAATTCCTTGCGCTCGACCCGTTCACTCGCAGCGAACGTGCCGCGCGCACCCTTGAGACCGTACACCGGGACGGAGAGTCGTTGAATGATCTGGTCGACGATGAGGCCGCTTTTTCGGGCGAACTCGGTGCTTGCCTCGGACTGCGCTTGTTTCGCAATTTCGTAGGCTGAGCCCCCACTGACCAACAGGCCTATGCACAGAATGGTTGCCGAAAGGCCGAACTGGCCAAGGTTCAGGCCTCTGATGGAAAAGGGAGACATCATCTGGGAGCGCCTGAACGGCGTTCAACAAAGGTGAACGGTCGGCAACCCTTGCCGTGCCTTGCGTCAGTATCCAGGGACCGCAAAAAAGTGATTCTTCGATATGACGCAGCAAGCGTCTTCATTTTTCACGTTCACGATGTAGATGGATACTTTCGGCCGCCTTCTGGACGATGCTCAGCTTTCAAAAGGGGCGGAAACACGGCTCTTTTCCACCTTACCTTGAGCGCGTTTCAAAAGACAATCCGGAGGCTAGAGCAAGCAAGTCCGAGGTACACGCGAGATGGTGTCCCTTGGAGAGTCGTGCGCCACGCCACTGTCAAAGAGTCAACATGAACCAAACTACCCAGTCTGTGACTTCAAAACGAAGCAGAGTGCTGATCGTTGACGACGATCCCAACATGGTCCATGTCCTCGCTCGTACTCTTCTGGACGTCGCTCAACTGCATTTTTCAGTGCGCGGCGCTGACGCCCTGAAGAAGCTGAATGAACACATTCCCGAGGTGATGCTGATTGATGTCGACATGCCAGACCTGAATGGATACGAGGTCATGGTGCGCATGCGCAGCAATCCAGCGTTGAGAAACACGCGGGTCATCATGGTCACTTCGCACAATGATGAAAGCTATCGGAAGCGTGCGATGGATCTCGGCGCAGTGGACTTCTTCGTCAAGCCCATCAACGGTGCAATGGTGCGCCAGAGCGTCGAACACTTTCTTGAACCTGGCGACATAGAAGCAATCGAGCTAAGCCTCTCCACGCATGGAGACTTCAAGTTCACAACCGACTACGCCACGAAGCGTACGGAAATCGCTACGCCCGCATCAACTCAGAAAAGCCAAAGCTCGGTGCGCTCGGATGCCATTACTTCTGAGCTGTTCGAAAGAATGACCACCATCCTTCAGCAAACCGAATCGATTCGCAACAGTTCTCTACAACGCCTCAGCGCCAGTGATTTGCACAGCATTTCGCGGATCGAAGAGGAGTGCGCCGAGGTGGTCCAAATGCTAGTGACGCTGAGTGACAACTCTTAGCAGTCGCCGCTTGGAGAAGGCTCGGTAACTAAAAAACCGCGGAACCTTCGGCTTCATTGAGCAGCTTGACCAAACCTGCTGCAGCTTGGCGGCCAAGCGGCTTTGTGAGGTATCCGCGCACAGACTTGAACTGTGCAGAGCGCATTTGATCGTCAGGGTCCGCAGACGACGTCAACATGACAATGGATACACCACGGGTCACCGTTGTTGGCAGTGTTTCAAAAGCTCTTAGAAACTCGAATCCATCCATCCCCGGCATGTTGATGTCCAAGAGGATCAGTAACGACCTGGGCTCTGTAGTTCGTGACAACCAGGCCAGGGCATCTTGGGCAGCCGCAAAGGTCTTTGGTTCGTAGGGCACATCACAACGCTCAAGCACGAGATTTGTGAAATACAAGTCATCTTCGTTGTCATCAATGACAAATACAGGGACGGCCATGCAGGTCGGAAGAGTGTTTGATTTGAGGGTGGTAGCAATGACGCTTCCTGGAGGAAATGTATACCGAGGGCGAGGGTCGGCGTCCTGGACTTGATGCCAAGGGGCTCGATGAGCAGGGCCTTTGGGCTGGCGAAGAAGCACTCAGCTACCCCTCGGCAAGTGGATGGAGTCGGTCTGCGGGACTTGTTCTTTTCCTAGCGAGATGACCCTGCTTGATGAAATGTTGAACACGGCATCCTCGTGGCGCAAATGTGAGGGGCTCAGCCGTTGGCACCTAGGGGACGGGAAAGTTGGGTTCCATCCCGGTGACCAACACCTCGGTGAACCCGGCGCGCAGCACCGGCCCCGCGCTGTTTGGCCCGTCGATCGCGCTGGACCAGCTCTGGCTCTTCTGGCTGGCGCCGCTGGTGGGCGCGGCCATCGGTGCGCTGATCTGGCGCGCCTTGCTGGCCGACGACGACGAAGGCTGATCGGCTGCCTGCCGGCGCTGCCCTCAGCCCCGGCCCACAAAGGGCATCTTGCTGGCCATCACGGTCATGTTCAGCACGTTGGTCGACAGAGGAAGCCCCGCCATGTAGCGCACGGCTTGGGCCACGTGCTGCACGTCCATCATGGGTTCGGTGGCCATGCTGCCGTTGGCCTGGCGCACGCCCTGCGTCATGCGCGCCGACAGCTCGGTGAGCGCGTTGCCAATGTCGATCTGGCCGCAGGCAATGTCGTGCTCGCGCCCATCGAGCGCAATGGTCTTGGTGAGGCCGAGCACGGCGTGCTTGCTGGCGGTGTAGGGGCAGCTGAACGGGCGCGGCGCGTGGGCCGAGATGGAGCCGTTGTTGATGATGCGGCCCCCCCTGGGGTTCTGCCGGCGCATCAGCGCAAAGGCCGCCCGCGCGCACAGAAACACGCCGGTCACGTTGGTGTCGATCACGTCCTTCCAGCGGTCCACGGGCAGCTCGTCCATCGACACGGCGGGCGCGTTCACGCCGGCATTGTTGAAGAGCACGTCCAGGCGGCCAAAGCGTTTCTCGATGCTGTCGAACAGCGCCTGCACGCTGTGCTCATCGCGCACGTCGGCCGGGATGGCCAGGGCGTGCTGGCCGGCGGCTTGCGCGGTGGCCACCACCGCCGCCAGCGGCTCGGGCCGGCGCCCGGTGAGCACGACGTGGTAGCCGTCCTGCAGCAAACCGAGCGCCACGGCGCGGCCGATGCCGCTGCCTGCGCCGGTGACCAGTGCGACCTTGGGAGAAGTGGAAGAAGCCATGGCAGTGCCTTGTGTAAGGGGGTGGAAACGAGCGCCCATGTTAGGCGCACGGGCGCGCGCACCCTGTCGCCGCTGCGCTGCGCCATGGAGTGGGGTAGGCTTCGCGCATGAACCAGTTCAGCTTCGAATTTGACGCGCCCGCCGCCCCAACCCCCGCACCCTCGCCAGCACCCTCGCCAGCACCCTCGCTGGCTCCCACGCCAGAGCCACTGGCCACGCCGTCGCTCGAAGACCTGGCCCAGCGGCTTGAACAAGACCCCGACTTCCGCGTGCTGCGCCGGCTCGTGCCCATCCTCGACTTCGGTGCCGCACCGGCCGCTGCGCAGGGCGTTCAGCGCGTGCTGGTGCTCGACACCGAGACCACGGGCCTGTCGCACCAGGCCGACAAGATCATCGAGCTGGCCATGCTGTGCGTGCAGGTGGACGTTGCATCGGGCCTGCCGTTCGGCCCGGTCGAGCGCTTCGAAGGTTTCGAAGACCCGGGCATGCCCATTCCCGCTGTGGCCAAAGAGGTGACAGGCATCACCGACGACATGGTGCGCGGCCACCGCCTTGACGACCTCGCCGTGCAAGCCATGGTCGCCCAGGCAGACCTGATCGTGGCGCACAACGCGGCCTTTGACCGCCCGTTTGTGGAAGCCCGCTTCCCGTGTTTTGCGGGCAAGGCCTGGGCCTGTTCGTTTGCCGACATCGACTGGAAGGCCGCCGGCGCGGGCTCGTCCAAACTCAGCGCGCTCGCGCAGGACCACGGCTGGTTCTACGACGCGCACCGCGCGCTGGTGGACTGCCACGCCTTGCTGCAGGTGCTCGCGCAGCCGGTGGTGCCGGGCGAAGCCAGCGGCCTGGCGCGCCTGATGGCGGCGGCCGCGCAGCCCAGCTTCAAGCTGCGTGCCACCGGTTCGCCTTTTGAATCCAAAGACCAGCTCAAGGGCCGCGGCTACCGCTGGGACGCCGAGGCCAAGGTCTGGTTCTGCACGCTGTCCGATGCCGCGCGCCTGGACGAGGAACTGGCCTGGCTCAAGGCCGAGGTGTATGGGCGGCGCTCGGCGCGCGTGGAGATCGAAGCGCTGGACAGCCTGGTGCGCTATTCCGCGAGACCCGGGCAGGTCTCGCAGCAGGCCTTGCCGTCCTGAGGCGCTGGCGGCCGCTCAGGCGGCCTGCAGCCTGAACACCGCCACCGCCTGCACGAGGCGCTCGGCCTGCGTCTTCAGGCTGGCGGCCGCTGCGGCACTTTCTTCGACCAGCGCGGCGTTCTGCTGCGTGGCCTGGTCCATCTGCGTGACCGCGTTGCCCACCTGGGCCACGCCGTCGCTCTGTTCGCTGGACGCGGCACTGATCTCGCCCATGATGTCGGTCACGCGCTGGATGGCGGCCACGATCTCGGTCATTTGGGCGCCCGCTTCGTCCACCAGGGCCGTGCCTTTGCCCACGCGCTCCACGCTGGCACCGATCAGGCGCTTGATTTCCTTGGCCGCTTCGGCGCTGCGCTGCGCGAGGTTGCGCACCTCGCCCGCCACCACCGCAAACCCACGGCCCTGCTCGCCAGCGCGCGCGGCTTCCACGGCGGCGTTGAGCGCGAGGATGTTGGTCTGGAACGAGATCGAATCAATGACGCCGATGATGTCGCTGATCTGGCGGCTGGAGTCGTTGATGCCCTTCATGGTGTCGACCACCTGGCCCACCACCGCACCGCCCTTGGCCGCCACTTCGCTGGCGCCCACGGCCAGCTGGTTGGCCTGGCGCGCGTTGTCGGCGTTCTGGCGCACGGTGGAGCTGAGCTCTTCCATCGAAGCGGCGGTTTCTTCCAGGGCAGACGCCTGCTGCTCGGTGCGCTGGCTCAGGTCCTGGTTGCCCTGGGCGATCTGGGCGCTGGCCGCGGCCACGCTTTCTGAATTCGCGCGCACTTCGCGCACCACGGTGGCGAGCTTTTCCTGCATGACCTGCAGCGCATTCAGGAGCTGGGCGATTTCGTCCCTGCCGCTGGCGCTCACGCGCGTGGTGAGGTCACCGCTGGCCACCAGTTCGGCGGTGTCCACGGCGCGCTGGATGGGTGTGGTGATGGTGCGGCTGAACACCGCGCCGCCCGCCATGCCCACCAGGCACACCAGCCCCATGAGCGACAGGCTGATGGTGGTGGCGGTGGTGGCGTCGGCATTGGCGCGAGCGGCCAGCGCAGTGCTGTCGGCGGCAATTTGCTGCACGGCTTCGTCCAGCAGTTTCGCGGGCGCCCGGTCCATGCCGCTCACGGCCTTGTCGCCCACGGCGTGATCGAAGCCGGAGGACTTGAACGTCTCGAAGGCCGTGCGGTAGTTCTGGCCCATGGTGGCGTGTGCCGCCGAAAACTGCTCCACCAGCTCGCGCGACTTGCCGGCGGGCAAGGCCGCCGCCAGCGTGCGCGACTGCTCGGCCATTTCTTTCTCGATCTTGTTGAACGCGGTCCAGTATTTGTCCAGCTGGGCGGGGTCCTTGCCGCGCAGCAGCGTGTTCTTCCACTCTTGCACCTGCGTCTTGAACTGGCTCAGCAAGTGGCTGGCCTGGGCCGCGCGCGCATGGCTTTCGTGCACCTCGGTTTCGAAGGTGTGGATGGCCTGGTGGAGGCGGGAGATGCCAAACAGGGCAGCGGCCGCCACGAGCAGCAGGCCAGCGGCAAACGCGAGCGGAAGTTTCAGGGCAATCTTCATGGGGCGGTCTTTCTGCGCGCGGGGCCATGCCCTGCGCGCGACGGGCAAACAGTACGGGGCTCTTATCGTTGCCCAACAGCCCTTGGTGCAATCCCCCGAATAGATAGCCTGCGGTGGCGCAATTCCGGTGCGCCGTGCGTCTTTGTGCCGGCCGTCGGCTACACATGAAGATGGTGCGTGAGCGCGGAGAGGTCGGTGATCACCCGGTTGGGGCGGCTGTCTTCAATGGGGTGGCCCATGTTGTAGCCGTAGGTGAGCGCCCAGACGGCCACGCCGGCGTTGCGCGCGGTCGCCACGTCGATGCTGGAGTCACCCACAAAGAGCGTGCGCTCGCGAGCGATGCCGAACCGCGTGAGGCAGTCGTCCACCGCAGCGGGGTGGGGCTTCTTCACTGCCAGCGTGTCGCCGCTGATCACGCGGTGAAAGAGGGGTGTGAGCGCGTGCGCGTCCAGCACCACCCGCGTGTAGCGTTCTTCCTTGTTGGTGACGATGGCGAGCTTCACGCCCGCGGCGCGCAGCGCCTGCAGGATGGTTCGCACCCCGGGGTACAGGCGGCTGCGCGTGCCGCACCGCCGCTCGTAGTGCTTGCCAAACGCGGCTTCGATCCCGGCGAACCCAGCGCTTTCCCGCACCTGCAGCGTGGTGATGCCGTCCACAAAGGCCAGCGCCTGGATCAGCAGCTCGCGGGTGCCGTGCCCGATCCAGTCATTGACCTGCTGCTGCGTCACGAGCGCGCGCTGGAATTCGTTGAGTGTGTCGTTGACCGCATCGGAGATTTCCGGGGCCGTCTCGATCAAGGTGCCGTCGAGATCAAAGAGGATCAGGTCGTAGGGATAGCTTTTCATGTCAGTGGCTCCTGTGCGTCATGCCATTGCTCTCTGCCGGTGCTCCATCATTCGCCAGATGAAGGGCGTGAAGATGAGCTGCATGGCCAGTTCCATCTTTCCGCCCGGCACCACGATGGTGTTGGCGCGCGACATGAACGAGTCGTGGATCATGTTGAGCAGGTACTGGAAGTCGATGCCCTTGGGCTTGGCGAATCGAATGACGACGAAGCTCTCGTCGGGTGCCGGGATTTCCCGCGCAATGAACGGGTTGGACGTGTCCACACAGGGCACGCGCTGGAAGTTGACGTGGGTGTGCGCGAACTGGGGGCAGATGTAGTTCACGTAGTCGGGCATGCGCCGCAAGATGGTGTCGGTCACGGCTTCGGTGCTGTAGCCGCGCTTGGACTTGTCGCGCCAGAGTTTCTGGATCCACTCGAGGTTGATGACGGGCACCACGCCGATCAACAAGTCCGGGTGTTGTGCGATGTTGATCTCGGGCGTGATCACCGCACCGTGCAGCCCTTCGTAGAAGAGCAGGTCGGTGCCGGGGGGCAGGTCTTCCCAGGGCGTGAAGGTGCCCGGCTGCTGCTGGTACGGGGCGGCTTCTTCGGCGTCATGCAGGTATTTGCGCGACTTTCCCGAGCCGTTTCTGCCGTAGTCGGCAAACAGCGCTTCGAGTTCGGCGAACAGGTTGTTCTCCGGGCCGAAGTGGCTGAAGTTGCGGTTGCCGGCGCGCTCGGCTTCGGCCTGGCGCAGCTTCATTTGCTGGCGATCGTGGCGGTGGAAGCTGTCGCCTTCAATGATGGCGGCGCGCACGCTTTCGCGGCGGAAGATGTTCTCGAAGGTGCGCGTGACCGATGTGGTCCCCGCGCCCGAAGAGCCGGTGATGGCGACGATGGGGTGGCGCTCAGACATGGATGTTTCCCGGGAGTTTGAAAAGCGGGGGAGGGCAGCGCGCTCAGGCGCGAAACAGGCTGCGCTCGCGAAACAGGGGGTTGTCCAGGGCCTTCTGGAGGGGCTCGGCGTGGTAGCGCTCGATGCGTTCCACCTCGTTCCTGGACCCGAACACCAGGCCCACGCGCTGGTGCAGCGACTCGGGCGTCACACCCAGCACCGACGCGCGGCCGGTGCTGGCGCGGCCGCCGGCCTGTTCCATGATGAAACCGATGGGGTTGGCCTCGTAGAGCAGGCGCAGGCGCCCGGGCTTGCTGGCGTCCTTGGTGTCGCGTGGGTAGAGGAACACACCGCCGCGCATCAAAATGCGGTGCGCCTCGGCCACCATGCTGGCGATCCAGCGCATGTTGAAGTCCTTGCCGCGTGGCCCGGTCTTGCCCGCGAGGCATTCGTCCACGTAGCGCTTCACGGGGGCTTCCCAGAAGCGGCTGTTGGACGCGTTGATGGCGAACTCCTGTGTGTCTTCCGGCACGGTGAGGTCCGGGTGCGTGAGCATGAACTCGCCCAGGTTGGGGTTGAGCGTGAAGCCGGCCACGCCATTGCCCACCGTGAGCACCAGCATGGTGGTCGGGCCGTAGAGCGCATAGCCGGCGGCCACTTGCTGGGTGCCCGGTTGCAGGAAGTCGGCTTCGGTGACGTCGCGGCCATCCGGTGTCGGCGCGCGCAGCACCGAGAAGATGCTGCCCACCGACACGTTGACGTCGATGTTGCTGGAGCCATCGAGCGGATCGAAGGCCAGCAGGTACTTGCCCCGTGGGTGCTGCGGCGGAATCTGGTGCGGCGCTTCCAGCTCTTCCGAGGCCATGCCGGCCAGGTGCCCACCCCACTCGGTGATGCGCAGGAAGTAGTCGTTGCTCAGCACGTCGAGCTTCTTCTGGGTTTCGCCTTGCACATTGACCGACCCGCCCGCTTGCTCCCCGTGATTGCCCAGCACGTCGCCCAAAGCGCCAAAAGCCACCTCGCGCGCGATGGCCTTGCAGGCCATGGCCACATCGAGGATGAGCGCGTTGAAGTCGCCGCTGGCTTCGGGGAAGCGACGGCGTTGCTCGATGAGGTACTGGGTCAGGGTGCGGCGACCGGTGAGTGGCATGGCGATCTCTCGGGTGGTGGAGGGTGGAAGGGGTTCAGACGTGGGAGCCGACCGCAGCGCCGGCATGCCAGCGCTGCAGGTCCGCCAGGGTGACCCACCGCTGCCGCATGCCTGCCACGCCAGGGGGCAGCGGATGGTGGATGTCGCCCAGATGCGGCAGCACCTGCAGCGCACCGTCAAACCGGTGGCCTGCGGTGTGCACGGTGGGCGTGACCAGCGTCTGCAGGCCGGCCGCGGTGGCCGCGCGCAGTCCGTTGTCGGAGTCTTCGAAGGCCAGGCAGGCCGAGGCGGGCAGCGCCAGCGTGGCGAGCACCTGCTGGTAGACCTGCGGATCGGGCTTCTTGCGCGCGGCGGTCGAGGCGTCGCCCACCGCCGAAAAGTGGCTGCGCCAGTCGGCGCCGAGCGGCTGGCGCAGCAGCGCATCGATGTTGGCGGGAGTGGTGGTGGTCGCGATCGCCAGGCGCAGGCCGGCGCCCTGCGCTTCTCGAATCAGGCGCAGCACACCCGGGCGCAGGGGCAGCCGGCCGCCGCTCACGCGGCTTTCGTAGAGGCGTGTCTTGATCGCGTGAACCTGCTCGATGGTGGCGCGCGCGGCAACGCTCCGCGCCGTGTCGGGATCGACCATGCGCCAGTGGTGCGCCATGCGTTCCTTGCCACCCGCCACCTGCAGGAGCCGGATGTAGGTGGCTTCGTCCCAGTGCCAGTCCAGGCCTGCCTGCGCGAAGGCCTCGTTGAAGGCTTCACGGTGGGCGGCCTCGGTGTCGGCCAGCGTGCCGTCGACATCGAAGATGAGGGCTTCAAGCATGGCGCTCACCGTCTTGCTGAAACAGGCGGCTGCCGAGAATGTCGGGCGCCTGCAAGGTGGTGAGCTCTTCGGCGGTCCATTCGCGGTCTGGTTGCGAAAACAGCCGGCTGGCCTGCCGAAGGCGCGCGCGGTCCAGCGCGTTGCGCACGCTGCGCGCGTTGGCGAAATGGGGTTGCGCCAGGCGCAGCGTGAGGTAGCGCTCGAAGGCTTGTGCCGCCTCGTCGCTGAACTGGTGGTTCTGCTCGGCCAGCATGCTGTGTGCGATCTGCATGAGCTCGTCGGCGGCGTAGTCCGGGAACTCCAGGTGGTGGGCGATGCGCGAGCGCATGCCCGGGTTGGACTGGAAGAAGGTTTCCATGCGGTCGCCGTACCCGGCGAGGATCACCACGAGGTCGTCGCGGTGGTTCTCCATCACCTGCATCAGGATTTCGATGGCCTCCTGGCCGTAGTCGCGCTCGTTCTCGGGGCGGTAGAGGTAGTAGGCCTCGTCGATGAAAAGCACACCGCCCATGGCCTTCTTCAACACCTCACGCGTCTTGGGTGCCGTGTGGCCGATGTACTGGCCCACGAGGTCGTCGCGCGTGACGGCCACCAGGTGGCCTTTGCGCACATAGCCCAGCCTGTGCAGGATCTGCGCCATGCGGTATGCCACCGTGGTCTTGCCGGTGCCCGGGTTGCCCGAAAAGCACATGTGCAGGCTGGGCGCTTGTGACGCCAGCCCCAGCCCCGCGCGCAGCTTGTCGATGACCAGCAGCGCCGCAATGTCGCGCACACGCGCCTTGACGGGCGCCAGCCCCACCAGCTGGTCGTCCAGTTCCTGCAGCACGGCCTGCACTTGTGTTTGTGCCAGCACCGCGCCCACCGAGCGCGGTGCGTCGGCTTGCGGTGACGGCTGCACGGGCGTGGTGGCCGCCGATGCTGGGGCCGGTGGCGTGCTGCCGGGGATGGCGTAGAGCGGTGAGTTCATGGGTGTGGGCATCCGGGTCAAGTCGCACCACGGAGCCGGCTTTGCCGGGCCGTGGGTGCGGTCCCCCTCAGGGGGAAGACGCGAAGCGGCGCAGGGGGGTTATTGGTACCGTTCACCTTCGGGCTGAATGGCGCCGTACCCGCGTGTGGTGTAGCGCAGGCTGCGGCCATTCACCTCCTGGCGTTCCAGCATGAAGCCAGGCTCGGTGGCCGGCCGGTTGACGATGAAGCTCATGGCGATGGTCTCGACGTTGCGCGTCGAGTCAAAGGCCATCATGCGGATGTAGTGACGGGGAAAGGCCGTTCGGCAAGCCTTCAGTTCCTGCAACACACCTGCGGCGTCGTGCAGGTCGAACATGGGGTTGCCGTACATGCTCCAGTAGGTGTTGCGCGGATGGGGGTCGTCGGTGTATTCCACGCTCCAGGCGTAGCCGCGTTTCAGGCCGTATTCGATCTGCGCGGTGATCTCGGCGTCGGTGAGGTCGGGCAGGAAGCTGAACTGGCCTTGGGTGACGCGGCCGGTGGGGTTGGTCATCATGGTGTGGGCTCCTTGGGGGTTCCGTGGTTTTTCAGGCCAGCGCGGGGGTGTTCACGTAGTCGCTGCTGTCGGTGCTCTGGTAGTTGAAGCTGATCTCGCCCCAGGTATCGAGCGCGGCCTTCAGGGGGCTGCATTGCTGGGCGGCGCGTTTGAGAATTTCCGGGCCTTCCTGCAGGATGTCGCGGCCCTCGTTGCGCGCCTTCACCATCGATTCGAGCGCCACGCGGTTGGCCACGGCGCCAGCCTGGATGCCCATGGGGTGGCCGATGGTGCCGCCGCCGAACTGCAGCACCACGTCGTCGCCGAACAGGTCGATCAGCTGGTGCATCTGCCCGGCATGAATGCCCCCCGAGGCCACCGGCATGACCTTCTTGATGTCGGCCCAGTCCTGCTCGAAGTAGTTGCCGCGCGGCAGGTCGACACGGGTCACGCTGTTGCGGCACACGTCGTAGTAGCCCTGCACCGTGAGCGGGTCGCCTTCGAGCTTGCCCACTGCCGTGCCGGCGTGGATGTGGTCCACACCCGCCAGGCGCATCCACTTGGCGATCACGCGGAAGCTCACGCCGTGGTTCTTCTGGCGCGTGTAGGTGCCATGCCCCGCGCGGTGCAGGTGCAGGATCATGTCGTTCTTGCGCGCCCAGTTGCTCATGCTCTGGATCGCCGTGTAGCCGATCACCAGGTCGATCATCACGATCACGCTGCCCAGGTCCTTGGCGAATTCGGCGCGCTCGTACATGTCTTCCATGGTGGCGCCGGTCACGTTCAGGTAACTGCCTTTGACTTCACCGGTTTCGGCGCTGGCCTTGTTGACGGCGTCCATCACAAACAGGAAGCGGTCGCGCCAGTGCATGAAGGGCTGGCTGTTGATGTTCTCGTCGTCCTTCATGAAGTCCAGCCCGCCCTTGAGGCCTTCGTACACCACGCGGCCGTAGTTGCGGCCCGACAGCCCCAGCTTGGGCTTGGTGGTGGCGCCCAGCAAGGGGCGGCCGAACTTGTCCAGCCGTTCGCGCTCGACCACCAGGCCGGTGGGCGGGCCCTTGAAGGTTTTCACGTAGGCCACGGGAATGCGGATGTCTTCGAGCCGCGCGGCCTTCAGCGGCTTGAAGCTGAAGACGTTGCCGATCAGGCTGGCCGTCATGTTGGCGATCGAGCCTTCTTCGAACAGGATAAGGTCGTAGGCCACCCACGCGAAATACTCGCCGGCGCGGTTGGGCACCGGCTCCACCTTGTAGGCCTTGGCGCGGTAGCTGTCGCAGGCGGTGAGGCGGTCTGTCCAGACCACCGTCCAGGTGGCGGTGCTCGATTCCCCGGCCACGGCAGCGGCGGCTTCCTCAGGGTCCACGCCGTCCTGCGGCGTGATGCGAAACAGGCACAGCGTGTCGGTGTCCTTGGGCACGTAGTCGGGCATCCAGTACCCCATCTGCTTGTACTTGAGCACGCCCGCGCTGTAGCGCTTTTTGGCGTCGGTGATTTGGGTCGAACCTGAGGGGGCGTCGCTCATCGTGGGTCTCCAGAAGGGGGTGGGGGCTGAGGTGGAGCCCACTGTAGATTTCGGTATTAATAAAGTAAATTCACTGTTCTTTGAACTTCAGTTAAGGGATTACTGAATGAAGAACGCCACCTTCCGCCAATTGCGCGTGTTCAGCGAGGTGGCGCGGCACCTCAGCTTTGCGCGGGCGGCGCAGGCGCTGCACCTCACGCCGCCGGCCGTGACGATGCAGATCAAGGAGCTGGAGGGGCATGTGGGCATGCCGCTGTTCGAGCGCACCGGCCGCAAGGTGGCGCTGACCACCGTGGGCGAGTACATGCTGGTCTACGCCCGCAAGATGCTGGCCACGCTGAAAGACGCCGAAGACGCCGCCGCTCGGCTGCAGAAGCTGGAAACCGGCACGCTGGTGATCGGCATGGTGAGCACGGCCAAGTACTTCCTGCCGCACCTGCTGGCCGAGTTCCGCCGCGAGCACGGCAACATCGACCTGCGCCTGGCCGTGGGCAACCGCGACCAGCTGGTGAAGATGCTGCACGCCAACGAGGTGGACATCGCCATCATGGGGCGCCCACCCCGGGAGCTGGCCACGCGCGCCGAACCCTTTGCGGCGCATCCACATGTGTTTGTGGCGCCCGTGGATCACCCCCTGGCGGTCGCATCGCACGTGCCGTCATCGGTGCTTCGCGAGTACGACTTCATCATGCGCGAGCCGGGTTCGGGAACGCGCGCGGCGCTGGAGAAATTTTTGCAAGGCTCCCACACCGAGCTGCGCGTGATCATGGAGATGGCCAGCAACGAAACCATCAAGCAAGCCGTGATGGCGGGCATGGGCCTGAGCTTCCTGTCGCTCCACACCATCGGGCTGGAGCTCGACAACCGCCTGATCGCGGTGATCGACGTGGATGGCGCACCCGTCGTGCGCGCATGGAACGTGGTGCACACGCTCTCCAAGCTGCTGTCGCCCGCGGCAGAAGCCTTCCGCTATTTCGTGCTCGAGCGGGGCGAGGCGTACCTGGCCGAAAACTTCATGGCCCACTTCGCGACGCGCGAGCCGGGCACACCCGACCCCTGAAGCCGTGTCCGCTGTGAGCGGACCGCGCTCACACCATGCCGTTGCGGCGCGCGAGCTCGACAAACAGCGCCGAATGGTCCATGTCGGCCAGGCCGTGCTCGACTCCCTGCGCGAAGAGCTGCTCGAACAGCCCGGTGATCGGCGCCTCGAAGCCGACCTCTGCAGCCGTGGCCAGCGCGTTGCGCATGTCTTTGAGTTGCACCGCCATGGCGCCGCGCTTGGCAAAGTCGCGCTCGACCATGCGCTGGCCATGCACCTGCAGGATGCGGCTGTCGGCAAAGCCGCCGCTGATGGCCTGCTTGACGCGCGCCATGTCGGCGCCGCCCTTCTCGCAGAGCAGCAGGGCCTCGGCCACCGCGCCAATGGTGATGCCCACAATCATCTGGTTGGCCAGCTTGGCGAGTTGCCCGGCGCCGTGCGGCCCCACGTGCACCGCCTTGCCCAGCAGCTCGAACACCGGCAGCGCCTGCGCAAAGTCGGCCTCGCTGCCGCCCGCCATGATGGCCAGCGTGCCCTGCTCGGCGCCCACCGTGCCGCCCGACACCGGGGCATCGAGGTGGCGCGCGCCCAGCGAAGCCAGGCGCTCTGCATGCTCACGGGCCTGGCGCGGCTGGATGGACGACATGTCCACCACCAGCGCACCGGCCTTCAGCCCCTGGGCCGCGCCTTGCTCAAACAGCACGTCTTGCACCACACCGCCGTGCTCCAGCAGGGTGATCACCACGTCGGCCTGGGCCACCGCCTCGGCCGGCGTGTCGGCCACCGTCGCGCCAAAGGGTTGCAGGCGCTCGGCCTTGGCGCGCGAGCGGTTCCAGACGCTGACTTCGCAGCCCGCCTCGCACAGGCGGCGTGCCATGGGAAAACCCATCATGCCGATGCCGAGCACGGCGATGCGGGTGGGCAGGGGCGGGGTGACAGCAGTGTTCACGGTATGGCTTTGCGCAGAGGGTGGAAAGGGTGCCGGCGAGGATACGTGCTCGCAGTGGCAATGGGTCACATCGCCCGAAAAACCCCCATGACACAATGCGCGCGATGAAGACCTCTGCCTCCCCCGACGTCGCCTGGCTTGAACGCGAATACAACAACCGCGCCCGCGTGCCCGAGCATGCGGTGCATTTCGAACGCTGGGCGCGCGACTCGGCGCTGGCACGCGCACGCGGCCCGGCCTTGCTCGACGTGAGCTACGGCCACGGCCCCGGCGAAACGCTCGACATCTTTCGCGCACCGCGCAAGCCTGGCACGCCGCCCGCACCGGTGCTGGTGTTCATCCATGGCGGCTGGTGGCGCAGCCTGGACAAGTCCGACCACTCGTTCATTGCGCCGCCCTTCGTGCAGCAGGGCGCCTGTGTGGTGGTGCCGAACTACGCGCTGTGCCCGGCGGTGTCGGTGCCCGACATCACGCTGCAGATGGTGCGCGCGCTGGCTTGGGTGTACCGCCACATCGGCGCGCACGGTGGTGACCCGAACCGCATCACGGTGGTGGGGCATTCGGCGGGTGGGCACCTCGCCGCCATGATGCTCGCGTGCGACTGGTCGATGGTGGGCGACGACCTGCCGCTGGCGCTGGTGAAAAACGCGTTGTCCATGTCGGGTCTGTACGACCTGGAGCCAGTGATGCAGACACCGTCGGTGCAGGTGTCGCTCCAGCTCACCGCCGAGCAGGTGGCCAAGGCGAGCCCGGCGCGCCTGCCGGCACCGCCCTTGCGCGAGGGCCGCGGCGAACTCACGGCGGTGGTGGGCGCTGAAGAAAGCGGCGAGTTCCTGCGCCACAACCAGCTGATTCAGCAGGCCTGGGGTCGGCAGGTGGTGCCGGTGTGCGAGGCCTTGAAAGGCCTCAACCATTTCAGCATCGTCGATGCGCTGGCGAACCCCAAGCAGCGTTTGCACAAGATGGTGCGGGCGCTGCTGGGCGTGTGATGGGGTGGGGGCGGGTCCGGTGATCACGGACCCGCGGGCACCGCGTTACATCAGCAGGTGTTCACCGGCGTTGTCGCCGCCCAGGATCACGTAGTTCACCTTGCGGATGTCCATCAGCTTGGTGCCGCCCGCGTAGCTGATCGAGCTCTGCACGTCCTGCTCCATCTCTACCAGCGTGCTCGCCAGCGTGCCCTTGATCGGCTCCAGAATGCGCTTGCCTTCCACGTGCTTGTACTCGCCCTTGTTGAAGTCGCTCGCCGAGCCGTAGTACTCCTTGTAGCGCTCGCCATCGACCTCCACCGTCTGACCCGGCGACTCTTCGTGCCCCGCAAACAGCGAGCCGATCATCACCATGGTGGCGCCAAAGCGGATGCTCTTGGCAATGTCGCCGTGGCTGCGAATGCCGCCGTCCGCAATGATCGGCTTGGTGGCCACGCGCGCGCACCACTTCAGCGCTGACAGCTGCCAGCCGCCCGTGCCAAAGCCCGTCTTGAGCTTGGTAATGCACACCTTGCCCGGGCCCACGCCCACCTTGGTCGCGTCGGCGCCCCAGTTCTCCAGGTCGATCACCGCCTCGGGCGTGGCCACGTTGCCGGCGATCACGAAAGACGCCGGCAGCTTTTCCTTCAGGTAGCGGATCATGTTCATCACGCTGTCGGCGTGGCCGTGCGCAATGTCGATGGTGATGTACTCGGGCACCAGGCCCTCGGCCACCAGCTTGTCCACCGTGGCGTAGTCGGGCGCCTTCACGCCCAGCGAGATGGAGGCAAACACGCCGGCGGCGCGCATGTCGCGCACGAACTGCACGTTGTCCAGGTCAAACCGGTGCATCACGTAGAAGTAGCCGTTCTTGGCCAGCCACGTGCAGATGGGCACGTCCACCACCGTCTTCATGTTGGCCGGCACCACCGGCAGGCGGAACTTGCGCCCGCCCAGCTCCACGCCGGCGTCGCATTCCGAACGGCTTTCCACGCGGCACTTGCGGGGCAGCAGCAGGACGTTGTCGTAGTCGAAGATTTCCATTTTTAAACCCAAGCTCCAGAAAGCTGTTGTTGAACAGGTGAGCGCTTGGTCTGGCCGGTCTTGCTGGCGATGGGCCAAAAAAAACCGGGCGCAAGAAGCTTGGGCCCGGTGCCCGATTGTAGACGCGCATGGCGCGCCCTGTGCTGGCGCGGTTCTGGCCATTTTGTTATGAGGTGTATACGGTTACCCGTATGCCCTGGCGGGCACCAGGCCGGTTCCTACAATCGCTGCATGCTGTTTGAAGACCCCGTGGTTCCTTCCTCCCCGCTGCTGGCGGGCCTCAACACCGAGCAGTCGGCCGCCGTGATGTTGCCGGCCGAGCACGCGCTCATTCTGGCGGGGGCCGGGTCGGGCAAGACGCGGGTGCTCACCACGCGCATTGCCTGGCTGCTGCAAAGCGGGCAGGCCACGCCCGGCGGCATTCTGGCCGTGACCTTCACGAACAAGGCCGCCAAGGAAATGATGACGCGCCTCTCGGCCATGCTGCCGGTGAACGTGCGGGGCATGTGGATCGGCACCTTTCACGGCCTGTGCAACCGCTTCCTGCGCGCGCACCACAAGCTGGCGAGCCTGCCCGCCACCTTCCAGATTCTGGACACGCAGGACCAGCTCTCTGCCATCAAGCGGCTGTGCAAGCAGTTCAACGTGGACGACGAGCGTTTTCCGCCCAAACAGATTCAGTACTTCATCAGCGGCTGCAAGGAAGACGGCAAACGCCCCGGTGACGTGGTGGCGCGCGACGAAGAGACCCGCAAGAAGGCCGAGCTGTACGCGCTGTACGAAGAGCAGTGCCAGCGCGAAGGCGTGGTGGACTTTGGCGAGCTGATGCTGCGCAGCTACGAAGTGCTGCGCGACAACGACCCGGTGCGCGAGCACTACCAGCGCCGCTTTCGCCACATCCTCATCGACGAGTTCCAGGACACCAACCGTCTGCAGTACGCCTGGATCAAGATGTTCAGCGCCCCGCCGCTCGAAGGCCTCACGCCATCGGGCAACGCGGTGTTTGCCGTGGGTGACGACGACCAGAGCATTTACGCCTTTCGGGGCGCGCGCGTGGGCAACATGGCCGACTTCGTGCGCGAGTTCCAGGTGCGCCACCAGATCAAGCTGGAGCAGAACTACCGCAGCGCCAGCAACATCCTGGACTCGGCCAACCAGCTCATCAGCCACAACACGCACCGCCTGGGCAAGAACCTGCGCACCGACGCAGGCGCGGGCGAGCCCGTGCGCGTGTATGAGGCCACCAGCGACTTCGCCGAAGCGCAGTGGATGGTCGACGAAATGAAGCAGCTCGCGCGCGAAGACATGCCGCGCAGCGAGATGGCCGTGCTCTACCGCAGCAACGCGCAAAGCCGCGTGGTGGAAACCGCGCTCTTCAATGCCGGCATGCCCTACCGGGTGTACGGCGGCCTGCGGTTTTTCGAGCGCGCCGAAATCAAGCACGCGCTGGCCTACCTGCGCCTGCTGGAGAACCCGCACGACGACACCAGCTTTCTGCGCGTGGTGAATTTCCCGCCGCGCGGCATTGGCGCGCGCAGCGTCGAGCAACTGCAGGACGTGGCGCGCGCATCGGGCTGCTCGTTGCACGACGCGGTGAGCGCCGTCACCGGCCGCGCAGGTGTGGCCATTGGTGCGTTTGTGGCCAAGCTCGATGTGGTGCGCGAGCAGACCGAGGGCAGCACGCTGCGCGAAATCATCGAGCTGGTGCTGGCGCACAGCGGGCTCATCGAGCACTACCGTGCCGAGCGCGAAGGGCAGGACCGGGTGGAGAACCTGGAAGAACTGGTGAACGCCGCCGAGAGCTTCGTGAGCATCGAGGGCTTCGGCCGCGATGCCGTGGCCTTGCCGGTGGACGAGCTGGGCGCGCCGCTCACGCAGAGCCCGGCGAGCCAGGGCCTGGACCCGAACCGGCCCGTGCTGGACGAGCCGCTGGCACCCGATGCCGAAACCGGCGAAACGCTGAGCCCGCTGGCGGCCTTTCTCACGCATGCGGCGCTGGAGTCGGGCGACAACCAGGCGCAGGCCGGGCAAGACGCGGTGCAGCTCATGACGGTGCACGCCGCCAAGGGGCTGGAGTTCGATTGCGTGTTCATCACCGGCATGGAAGAAGGGCTGTTCCCGCACGAGAACTCCATGAGCGACCGCGACGGGCTGGAAGAAGAGCGCCGCCTGATGTACGTGGCCATCACGCGCGCCAGAAAGCGCCTTTACCTCAGCCATTCGCAAACGCGCATGCTGCACGGCCAGACGCGCTACAACCTCAAGAGCCGCTTCTTTGAAGAGCTGCCCGAGGCCTGCCTGAAATGGCTCACGCCGCCGCAACCAGCCTGGGCCTCACCCGGTGGCGGTGGCGGCCAGTGGCAGAACGGGCGGCGTGCCGGCTTCGGGTCAGCGCCCGCGCTGCAGCCAGCGTGGTCGCCGGGTTTCAAGGAGCGGGGCGACCCCAAGGGCCTGGGCCAGAGCGCGCCCGAACCCGACCGCGGCACCGAAATCCGCGCCGGCCTCGCCGTGTTTCACAACAAGTTCGGCGAGGGCAAGGTGCTGGCGGTGGAGGGCGCAGGGCCCGACGCGCGCGCCCAGGTCAGCTTCACGCGCCACGGCACGAAGTGGCTGGCGCTCAGCGTGGCCAAGCTCACACCCATCAGCTGACCCCCCCGCGCCGCGCCTGCGGCGCGTCACCCCCCAGGGGACGACACCTGGGGCCGGCGGAGCCGGACCCTCGGTGTCCCTGAATGGGGATTTGGTGCGTTGCGGGTTAGCTCCCGATGACCCCGCCGTCGTTCTTGGTGATGACGATGGTGGCGGAGCGTGGGCGTTGGCCGGCGCCGTAGCCTGCGTTGGCGGGCCACTGGCTTTCGAACTTCGACGGATCGGCCACGTCGGCCATCTTGGTGTTCTCGCCCGCGTGCTGGATGTTCACGAAGATCGCGCGGCCATCGGGGGTTTCGGTGATGCCGGTGATTTCCGCGCCCTTGGGGCCGACCAGGAAGCGCTTGAGCGTGGCCGCCGTGGGGGCCTTGCCCACGTAGGTCGTCACCTGCTTGTCGCCGTAGGCCAGTGTCTTGCTGGCACCGTCGCCGCGCTGGCCGGGGAGGGCCGCGAGCAGCATGCAGTTGGTCTTGTCGGTGTAGGCGCCGTCGTCGGTCTGGATCCAGCACACGCCCGTGGCTTTGCTGAACACAAGGCCGTCGGGCGATGACAGGTCGTTGTCGTTGGTGAGCTGCGACAGGTTGACGCTGGCGCGGTCGGCATCGGCTTCGGCGGCAAACAGGTAGATGTCCCAGTTGAAGGCGGCATCGGCGGGGTTCTTTTCGGCCAGGCGAACGATGTGGCCGTGCACGTTGCCCTTTTGCTCCTTGCCGGCCTTCATGTCGTTGTACGCGCGCGGGTTGGCGGCGTCTGCGCTGGCCGGGGTGCGGTTGCTGTTGTTGGTGAGGGTGATGTAGACCTCGCCGTTTTTGGGGTTCACGCCACCCCACTCGGGGCGGTCCATCTTGGTGGCGCCCACGGCGTCGGCGGCCAGGCGGGTGAAGATGGCCACGTCGGCGTCGCTCTTGAACTCGAAGTACGAGCTGCCGGCAATCACCGGGTTGTTCATCGACAGCTCCAGCCATTCGCCCGTGCCATCGCCCCGGAAGCGCGCCACGTACAGCGTACCCTTGTCGAGGTACTTGTCGCCGGCGGCCAGGCGGTTGGCGGGTTGGGCATCGGCCGGGTCCCACTTGGCGGCGGACACGAACTTGTAGATGTACTCGCCGCGCGCGTCGTCGCCCATGTAGGCCACCACGGGCTGGCCGGCGCTCACGCGCGCAAAGGTGGCGTTCTCGTGGCCCATGCGGCCCAGTGCCGTGCGCTTGCGCAGGGCGGTGCTCTTGTCGTAGGGGTCAAGTTCGACGATGTAGCCGAACGTGTTCATCTCGTTGCGGAAGTCGTCCTTGGCGCTGGCGCCCACGGCGCTGTTGTTCCAGCGCGTGTAGGTGTCGCTGGCGCCGCCGCTTTCCCAGCCGTGGCGGCTGGGTGCGCCGGCCTTGCGGCCGTAGCGGTTGAGGGCCTGCACCTGCTTGTCTTTCTTGCGCGCGTCGTCGTCCTTGGCGTCGCGGGTGAAGTAGCCAAACCAGTTTTCTTCACCCGAGATGAAGGTGCCCCAGGGCGTGCGGCCGGTGCCGCAGTTGTTGAGCGTGCCGCGCGCCTGTGTGCCGTCGGGGCTGTACTTCGTCACCAGGTGCTCGCTGCCGCGCGCGGGGCCATGCACGGTCACGGGCGTCATGGTGGTCACGCGGCGGTTGAAGGCCGAAGCCGACTGGGTGGCCCAGGCTTTGCCGTCGGTCTGCACTTCCACCACGGAGATGCCGTGGATCATGAGCTCCTTGTCGATCTCGGCCGCCGGGCGCGGCAGCGTGGACGTGCCGCCATTGGCGTGCAGGAAGAACGAGCTGAGCTTTTCGTCGGTGGTGGCCTCGTGGTTCATGGCGAGCAGGCCGCGCGAGGCGAAGCGGTCGGACGGCTTGCCGGCGGCGTCCAGGCCAAACCATTCAATGCCGTCGTGGTGGTCGCCGGCGCGGCTGCCGAAGTCGGCATCGGTGCCGTCGTTCTTGAAGGCAGGCGTGCTGGCAGACAGGGGATCGCCCAGCGCGTAGATCACGCGTGCGGTGTAGCCCTCGGGCACGGTGACGCGGTCGGCCGTGGTCTTGGCCACGGGGGTGAAGCCCAGGCTGTCCACCGGCGCGGCAGGGCCCACGCTGGCGCAGCCACCCAGCGCCGCTGCGCCGCCCAGCGCAGCGCCGCCACGCAGCAGGCCACGGCGGCTCAGGCGGGCTTTGAGCACGCCCTCAAAGGCGGGGTTGAGGCTGGTGTTGGAGTCTTCGTCGTTGAAGTGGGCGTGGGTCATGGTGTGTCCTTGAGTGGCGAATGCAGCCGGATCATGTGCAAGCCGTGTGAAAGTGCTGTGACAAAGCCGGAGCGCCATGCCGTGTGTCATGCCGCTGTCATCTGGCGCGGAAATACTTCAACAAATGTTGAATAATCTCGCCATGCCGAAAAAACGACCCATGCCCGAAGCCGACGTGATCCGCGCGCTGAGCGCCCTCGCGCAGGAAACGCGCCTGCGCATCTTTCGCATGCTGGTGGTGGCAGGGCCAGCCGGTGTGTTGCCCAGCCACATGGCGCAGGCGCTGGACATCACGCCCAATGCCTTGTCGTTTCATCTCAAGGAGCTGGTGCAGGCGGGCCTGGCCGACACCCAGCGCGATGGCCGATGTCTCATCTACCGTGCCCGCTTCGCGCAAATGAACGCGTTGCTGGGTTTTCTCACATTGCATTGCTGCGAAGGGCAGCCGTGCGAAGTCCAACCGGTCGCTTGCGACCACTGCTGAGCACCGACACCATGGGTTTGTTTGAACGTTATCTGACGCTGTGGGTGGCCTGCGGCATGGCCCTGGGCGTGGGGCTGGGGCTGGCTTTGCCCGGTGTGTTCGAGGCGGTGGCGGCGTTGGAGATCGCGCACGTCAACCTCGTGGTGGCGGTGTTCATCTGGGTGATGATTTACCCGATGATGATCCAGATCGACTGGTCGGCCGTGCGGCGCGTGGGCCAGCGTCCGCAGGGCCTGGTGCTCACGCTGGTGGTCAACTGGCTCATCAAGCCCTTCACCATGGCGGCGCTGGGCGTGCTGTTTTTTCAGGTGCTGTTTGCGCCCTGGGTCGACCCGCAGTCGGCCAGCGAATACATCGCCGGCATGATCCTGCTGGGGGTGGCGCCTTGCACGGCGATGGTGTTTGTGTGGAGCCAGTTGGTCAAGGGCGATGCCAACTACACGCTGGTGCAGGTGTCGGTGAACGACCTGATCATGGTGGTGGCCTACGCACCGATTGCCGCCTTTCTGCTGGGCGTGACCGACGTGACCGTGCCCTGGGAAACGCTGGTGCTGGCCACGGTGCTCTATGTGGCGCTGCCGCTGCTGGCGGGCCTGGCCACGCGGCGCCTGCTGATGCGCCGGTCCGGGCAGGCGGTGACCGATTTCGTGGCCCGGCTCAAGCCTTGGTCGGTGGCAGGTCTCATTGCCACGGTGGTGCTGCTGTTTGGTTTCCAGGCGCTCACCATCGTGGCGCAGCCGCTGGTGATCCTGCTCATTGCCGTGCCGCTGGTGCTGCAGTCGTACGGCATCTTCTTCATCACCTGGTGGGGTGCCAAGTGGCTCAAGCTGCGGCACGACATCGCCGGGCCGGCGTGCCTGATCGGCACGTCCAATTTTTTTGAACTGGCCGTGGCGGTCGCGATTTCGCTGTTCGGGTTGAACTCGGGCGCAGCGCTGGCCACCGTGGTCGGGGTGTTGGTCGAGGTGCCGGTGATGCTGTCGCTGGTGGCCCTGGTCAATGCCTGGAAACCCACCACCCCCGAAGGAGACTGACCCCATGAGCACCGCCATCACGATCTATCACAACCCCGCCTGCGGCACCTCGCGCAACACGCTGGCCCTGATCCGCAACAGCGGCGTGGAACCCCAGGTCATTGAATACCTCAAGACGCCGCCCAGCCGCGAGACCTTGCAGCAGCTGGTGGCCGACATGGGCGGCAGCGTGCGCGATGTCCTGCGCGACAAGGGCACGCCCTATGCCGAGCTGGGCCTGGGCGAGGCGCACTGGAGCGACGCACAGCTGCTGGACTTCATTGGCCAGCACCCCATTCTGTTGAACCGGCCCATTGTGGTCACACCGCTGGGCACGCGCCTGTGCCGGCCTTCCGAGCAGGTGCTCGACATCCTGCCCCAGCCCCAGCAGGCCGCGTTCACCAAGGAAGATGGCGAGCGCGTGGTGGACGAGCACGGAGCGCGCGTTCATGCCCCTCGCTGACCTGCCCCAACTGGCCGCCGAGCACTTCGAGCTGCCCGACGCCTCGAAGCTGCGCGCCGCGCAGCCCGCCACGCACGCGCCGCGCATCCTGCTGCTGTATGGCTCGCTGCGTGCGCGCTCTTTCAGCCGCCTGCTGGTGGAGGAGTCCGCCCGCCTGCTGCAGGCCATGGGTGCCGAGACGCGTGTGTTCAACCCGAGCGGGCTGCCCTTGCCCGACGACGCGCCCGAGGTGCACCCGAAGGTGGCCGAGTTGCGCGAACTCTCCGCCTGGGCCGAAGGCATGGTGTGGTGCTCGCCCGAGCGGCACGGCGCCATGGCCGGCATCATGAAAGCGCAGATCGACTGGATCCCGCTCGCCCTGGGGGCGGTGCGCCCCACGCAGGGCAAGACGCTGGCCTTGATGCAGGTCTGCGGTGGGTCGCAATCGTTCAATGCGGTGAACCAGATGCGCATCCTGGGCCGGTGGATGCGCATGCTCACCATCCCCAACCAGTCGTCGATTGCGAAGGCGTTTCAGGAGTTCGACGAGCACGACCGCCTCAAGCCTTCGGCCTATCACGACCGCGTGGTCGACGTGCTCGAAGAGCTCATGAAATTCACCCTGCTCACGCGCGACGTGTCCCCTTACCTGGTGGACCGCTACAGCGAGCGCAAGGAAAGCGCGCAGCAGCTCATGCAGCGCGTGAACCAGCGCGCCATCTGATCAGCGCGCGAGGCGTTCCAGCAGCGCTTCGCCCATGCGGATGCGGTGGCCGTTCTCCACACCGTGGCACAAGGCAAAGCCGGGCGGGGTGAACACGAGGATGGTGGAGCCGTGTTCGAACCAGCCCATTTCGTCGCCCTTGTCGTAGCGCGCGTGGCAAGGCAGTTGGTGCGGGCCGCGGTATTGCGCATTGAGCGCCACGTCCACCGCACGCAAGCGCATGCTGGCCACCAGGATGGCCGCCACCGGCACCAGCAGCAGGGGCGTGCCGTCGTTCAGGGTCAGGTGCAGCGCCGCGCGCTCGTTCTTGCAAAAGAGGCGCTCGATGCGCTTGAGGGCGATCGGGTTCACGTTCCAGGTGTCACCACTGTGGTACGTCACGTGGTGCAGCGTGGCGCCCGTGGGGGCGTGAAAGCGGTGGTACATGCTGGAGGTGAGGCGCAGCGTGACGAAGGTGCCGCCGCGCAGCGTGTCGAT
>CALRUK020000031.1:0-46110 GCA_943371335.1 Synechococcus sp. UW140
AGCTCACGCAGCTTGGCGGCGAAACGCTCTGGATATTTCAGGTCTTGCACACGCAGCGCCCTGCGTGCGATCTTGTCTTCGTAGGCTGGGCCAATGCCGCGGCCGGTGGTTCCGATCTTCTCGGTGCCCGCCTTCACTTTCGCGGCTTCGCGGGCAATGTCGATCGCCGCATGGAAAGGAAGGATCAGCGGGCAGCCCTCGCTCACGCGAAGGCGCGACCGCACCTCTACGCCGGCTTTTTCGAGGCCCACAATTTCCTCAAACAATTTGCCCACGGAAAGCACCACACCGTTGCCGATGTAGCACTTCACACCGGCGCGCATGATGCCGCTGGGAATGAGGTGCAAGGCCGTCTTCACACCGTTGATCACCAGCGTGTGGCCGGCGTTATGGCCACCCTGGAAGCGCACGACCCCGGTAGCGGTTTCGGTCAGCCAGTCCACCAGCTTGCCCTTGCCTTCGTCACCCCATTGGGTGCCCACCACCACCACGTTGCGTCCGGGGGTCACGGCGCTGCTGCTGTTTGTCATTGGCTGATTTCCGTTTGAAGAGGTTGTACTGTCCAGGCGCCGCGGCGTGCCGCATCGGGCACGAGCTCGCGGTCGCAATGAAATTCGTCCACGTGGTGCTCGTGGCCCGGCAAGGCACACACCACGGTATGGCCCTGCGCCCGCAATTCGGCAATGGCCTGCCTCAGGCTGGCGTCCATGCCCCAGGGCGCACGGATCGCTGCGACCAAGGGACGAGGCGCCACCGCCGCCACCAGCTCCTTGAGGTCCAGGCTGAAGCCCACAGCCGGGCGATTGCGACCGAACACGGCGCCCACCTCGTCGTAGCGGCCGCCACGCGCGAGTTCGAGCGCCTGCCCGGAACCGCCATCCGTGGTCAGGGCAAACAGGGCGAAGCGCATGCCGGTGTAATACGCGTATCCACGCAGGTCGGCCAGGTCGATCGACACCACCATGCCCTGGCCCTGTGCATGCGATGCCAGCCAGCGCAGGCCATCAAGCGCGGCATGCAGGGCGGGCGACGGCTGCAGGACGCGTTGCGCCTCATCGAGCACGGCCACACCGCCAAACAGGTGGGGCAGAGCGCACAGGTCGCGTCGAACAGCTGCGGGCAGATCACGGGCGAGTACTTCCAGCTCGGCAACGTCCTTGGCATTGAGCGCAGCGTGAATTCGGGTCTCCTGCGCAGGCGTGAGTGAAACGGGCGCAAGCACCGCATCGATCACACGCACGTCAGCCATGTCCAGCTGCAAGCCACTCACCCCGGCGCTGCGAAGACAGGCCTGCGCCAGTTCGATCACTTCCAGATCGGCTTCTTGGCCGGCATGGCCGTAGATCTCGGCACCAAATTGCAAAGGCTCACGGCTGGCCAACGGGCGGTCAATGCGGGTGTGGACGACGGGCCCGCAGTAGCTCAGGCGCGCCACGCCTTGGCGGTTGAGCAGATGGGCATCGATGCGGGCCACCTGTGGAGTGCTGTCGGCACGCAAACCCAGCGTGCGTCCGGACAGCTGATCCACCAGTTTGAAGGTCTGCAACCCGAGGGCTTCGCCCGTGCCGGTGAGCAAGGATTCCAGGTGCTCCAGCAGCGGCGGCATCACGAGCTCGTAGCCGTAGCCACGGGCCGTGTCCAGCACCCCCCTGCGAAGTTCTTCGATGTGCCGGGCCTCGGAAGGCAGGACATCGGCTATGTGATCCGGGAGGACCCAGGCGGACATGGATATTTCAGGGAGCTGTTAAAAACGCGATTTTACCGGTCCCTCGCGCAGGCTCGGCGCGAGCGCGGAGAAGCGCCGAAGAAGGCGGCCGATCGGGGTTGGGCAGGTCAGCCCAACGACCACCAGAGCAACAGGCCGCTGCCCACGCAAATCAGCCCGAAAAAGCGCAATTGTCCATCGCGCAAACTGAGCATGTCGGTGAAGACACGGCGCCAGAGCTTGGGCGCCACCAGCGGCAACACCCCTTCGAAGATCATCACCAGCGCCAGCGCCGGCCAGATCAACTCAGACAGCTCCATGGGTCAGCCTCTGCGCGCGTCAGCGCGCTGGAGCCACGTTGCTGCTGCGCATGCCTTTGAAGAAATCCGACGAAGGATCGACCACGAGCACGTCAGATTTGCTGGAGAAGCTGGACTTGTAAGCGTCCAGGCTGCGGTAGAACTGCGCGAATGCCGGGTCGCGGCCGAAGGCGTCCGAGAAGGCCGCTGCCGCCTTGGCATCACCCGCACCCTTGATCGCCTGGGCGTCGCGGTAGGCCTCGGACACGATCACTTCACGCTGCCGGTCGGCATCGGCGCGGATCTTTTCGCCTTCGGCAAAGCCGGTCGAGCGCAGCTCGTTGGCCACCCGCTTGCGCTCGGCCTCCATCCGCTGGTACACGGATGCGGTGATGCTCTCTGCGTAGTCCACGCGCGTGATGCGCACGTCAACCACGTCCATGCCCCAGGGCTTGTCTGCCCCACGCACAGCCGCCAGCACTTCGCGCTTGACATCCGCCATGAGCTGCTCGCGGCGGGTGGACAACAGTTCGTTCACCGTGCGCTTGTTGACTTCCTGCTGGAAGGAGTTGCGCACGACCCGATTGAGCTGCAGTGCTCCGGCGCGTTCATTGACGCCGACGTTGCGGATGTATTCCTGCGGCTCGCTGATGCGCCAGCGAACATACCAGTCGATCACCACGCGCTGCTTCTCCGCCGTGAGCGTGGGCTCGGTGTCCGTGCTCTCGAGCGTCAGCAAGCGCTTGTCGATGTAAGAGACGTTTTGAAAGGGTGGTGGCAGCTTGAAGTTCAAGCCAGGCTCGGTGACGACCTGCTTGATCTGGCCCAGCTGGAAGACCACGCCGAACTGGCGCTGGTCCACCACAAACAACATGGAGCTGGCGATTGCCAGGGCCACGATGAAAGAAGTGATGATGAAACCGAGTTTGTTCATGTTGGTTCTCTGATCGCTGCGGTCGCTCAGCGGCTTTCGCGCTCACGTGAGCGCGCCGCGTTGTCCATGCTGCGGCTGGTGGACGACGGCGTGGTCGTAGGGCTCGGTGCGGGCAAGCTCGTTGCGGGGGTCGATGCCGAGGCAGGCTGCCCCGTCATCTGCATGATCTTGTCGAGCGGGAGGTACAGCAGATTGGAGCCCGACTTGGAATCCACCAACACCTTGGTGACGTTGCTGTAAATCTCCTGCATGGCATCGGTGTACATGCGTTCGCGCGTCACCTGGGGTGCCTTCTGGTACTCAGCCAGAACGGAGCGGAAACGCTGCGAGTCACCTTCTGCCTGCGCGACGATGCGGGCGCGATAACCTTCAGCCTCTTCGGTCAGCCGCGAGGCTGCACCGCGCGCACGAGGCACCACGTCGTTGGCATAAGCCTGCGCCTCGTTCTTGGCGCGCTCGCGCTCCTGTCCTGCCTTGAGCACATCGTCAAAAGAGGCCTGTACCTGTTCGGGCGGACGAACGCCACCCTGCTGCAGGTTGATGCCCACCACCTCGATACCGACCTTGTAGCGGTCAAGGATCTGCTGCATCAACGCGCGCACTCGGGGTGCGATCTGATCACGCTCTTCAGCCAGCGCGGCGTCCATCTTCATCTTGCCGACCACTTCGCGCACGGCTGTCTCGGCCACCTTGACCACAGCAGCATCGGGATCACGGCTCTCGAACAGGAAGGCGCGCGCGTCATTCAAACGGTACTGCACGGCAAACTTGATCTCGACGATGTTCTCGTCTTCGGTCAACATGGCCGACTCACGCAAGCCGGTAGCAGGCACCACGTTGTCGCGCCCCACGTCAACTGAGCGGATCTGCGTCACGAAAACGGTCTCGTGGCGCTGTACCGGATACGGCAAACGCCAGTTGAAACCCGCGCCTACGGAGCTGTGGTATTTGCCGAACTGGGTGATCACCGCCTGCTGACCTTCTTGCACGATGAAGAATCCCGTGCCAAGCCAGATCAACAGGGCCACGCCAGCAATGAGGCCCACGCCAATACCGGCGGTCTTCGGACTCGGATTGAAAGCAGGACCCCCGCCACCCGTTCCGTTGCCACCCCCCTGACCGCCACCACGACCCTTGTTGCCAAGCAAGCCGCCAAGCTTGCGGTTGAAGTCGCGCCAGAGTTCGTCAAGATCCGGCGGGCCTTGGTTGGGACCTTGCCCACGCGGCGGGCGCGAAGCATTGCGATCGTCGTCGCGCCCGGCGTCTGCGCCATCCTTCTGACCCTCGTTGCGAGGGGCGTCGTCACCCCTGCCCCAACGCGGATCGTTCAGATTGAACATGCCCCACAAACCACGCCATCCGCGTGAAGACACAGAGCGGGCCACTCGCGAAGCGCCGTGAGAAGGGGTTTGCAGATTCACATCCATGGGTTGCCAACTCTTTTGTCGATTCAAAACCATCACATTGTGCCCAATCAAGACACGGACTCACCGATTTCCGGCAGCGAACCGGGGGGTATGGGGTCTTGCCCCCTCTTCTGCCCGATCACGTGATCGGCCAGCATGGCCCGCAGTTCGGGCAAACCGGTGCCCGCTTTTGCACTGACGAAGATACGAGGAACCGATTGCCCTTCCAGTTCCATGGCATCCGCAAGAACATGTGGAACATGGGCGGCATCCATGGCATCGAGCTTGTTGAAAAGCAAAATTTGAGGCACCTGGTCGGCGCCGATGTCCTTGAGGACGCCCAGCACCGAGGCGATCTGCTCCGGGTGCGAAGGGTTGGAAGCGTCCACCACATGCAGCAACAGGTCTGCATCGGCCGCTTCCTGCAGTGTGGCAGCGAACGCGTCCACCAGGCCGTGCGGCAGATCGCGAATGAATCCCACCGTATCGGACAGGGAGACAGAGCGCCCCGCCTCGCCCAGGTAGAGCTGCCGGGTGGTGGTGTCCAGCGTGGCAAACAGCTGGTCGGCGGCATAGGCCCGCGCCTTGACCAAGCCGTTGAACAACGAGGATTTGCCAGCGTTCGTGTATCCCACGAGTGAAATGGAGAAGGTGTCTCGGCGCTCTCGCTGGCGGCGCTGGGTCGAGCGCTGTTTTTTGACTTTTTCGAGCCGGTCTTTGGTTCTCTTGATGGCCTCGCCAATCATTCGGCGGTCCAGCTCGATCTGCGTTTCGCCGGGGCCTCCGCGCATGCCGATGCCACCACTCTGGCGCTCAAGGTGCGACCAGCGGCGCACCAAGCGCGTGGACAGGTACTGCAAACGGGCCAGCTCCACCTGCAATTTGCCTTCATGGCTCCGGGCGCGCTGGGCGAATATCTCAAGGATCAACAGCGTGCGGTCATTGACGGGCAAGCCCAGATGGCGCTCGAGGTTTCGCTGCTGTGCAGGGCTCAATGCCTGGTCAAAAAGCACTTCAGAGGCGCCCGTCGATTGCGCGAGCATTTTGATTTCATCCGCCTTGCCCGACCCCACAAACAAGGCGGGATCAGGTGCACGGCGCTTGCAAGTCACCCGTTCAGCCACGCTGTAGCCTGCGGTCTGGGCCAACAAACCCAGCTCTTCAAGCGCAGCGTCAAAGTGCGGCCCACCAAAATCCACGCCGACCAGAATGACCGATGGCGTGGAAGGTGATGAGGAGGCAGATGAATTCAAATCGGTGTCGCGACAGCGCGAGCAGCGCCATCGGCCCGGCAAGTCTGGTGCTGGGTCCGGGTGCGATTCAAGAAAGGAATCAGGAAGCGGATGGCTCGTCCGCGCCGACTGCCGAGAACTGCACTGGGCGGCCCGGGACGATGGTGGAAATCGCGTGCTTGTAAACCATTTGCGTCACGGTATTGCGCAGCAACACGACGTATTGGTCAAAAGACTCAATCTGGCCTTGCAATTTGATGCCGTTGACCAGATAAATCGACACGGGCACGTGCTCGCGGCGAAGCTGGTTCAGGAAGGGGTCTTGCAAGAGCTGGCCTTTGTTATTGCTCACGATATGCTCCGTGTTCAACGAAAGTTAATGAGGAATGGACCATACCACAGCACCGCCGCTGGGCCGCTGCCGACCACCATTTCCTATTCCTTGAAGGGGTTGGCAGACGTCTTGAATTCAATGCGCAGGGGTGTCCCGACGAGATCGAATGCCTTGCGGAAGCGCCCTTCGAGAAAGCGCTTGTAGGCGTCGGGCACGTTTTCCAGCGAATTACCGTGGATCACGATCACAGGTGGATTCATGCCACCTTGGTGCGCATATCGCATCTTTGGGCGGAACATGCCGCTGCGCGTAGGGGCCTGGAACGCGACCGCCTCCATCAGCAGGCGGGTCAGCACGGGCGTCGACATTTTGCGCATGGCCGACGCGTGCGCCTGGGTGATGGATTTCCAGACGGGGCCGAGGCCCTGGCGCTTCTGGGCAGAGATCAAGTGAAGCGAGGCAAACTTCAGAAAGGCCAGCCGCGTTTCCACCTGCCGTTCGATTTGCTCACGCTGGTAGGCATCCACAGCGTCCCACTTGTTGATCGCGAGGACCACGGCACGCCCGCTTTCCAGCGCGTAGCCAGCAATGTGGGCATCCTGGTCTGTGACACCTTGCGTCGCGTCCAGAAGCAACAGCACCACGTTGGCGTTTTCGATGGCCTGCAGCGTTTTCACCACCGAGAACTTCTCGATGGCCTCAAACACCCTGCCCTTGCGCCGGATACCGGCAGTGTCGATCAGTTCGAACTTCTGGCCAGCGCGCTCAAAAGGCACCGAAATCGCGTCGCGCGTGGTGCCGGGCAGATCAAACGCCACCAGGCGCTCTTCTCCCAACCAAGCGTTGATGAGCGTGGACTTCCCCACATTGGGACGCCCCGCCACCGCCAGCCGAATCACACCGGTCTCCACCTCGGGCTCTTCTTCGTCCTCGGGCGGAAGACCAGGGATTCGCTCCAGGGCGGCGTCAAGCATGGAGCGCACGCCCTGCCCGTGCGCGCCGGACACGGGCATGACCTCACCCAAACCCAGCTCGAAAAACTCGACCAGCTGCAAGCCTTGCGTCATGCCCTCGGCCTTGTTGGCCACCAGCAGCGTCGGCTTGCCCAGGCGACGCAGGTACCCGGCAATCTCATGGTCCTGCGCGCTGATGCCGGCACGGGCATCCACCACAAAAATCACCACATCAGACTCGGCAACAGCTTGACGCGTCTGCTTGGCCATTTCCTTGTAGATGCCCTCACTGGCATCAGGCTCGAAACCACCGGTGTCGATCACGATGTACTCGCGTCTGCCTTGCTTGCCATTGCCGTAGTGGCGGTCGCGGGTCAGGCCCGCGAAGTCGGCCACGATGGCGTCGCGAGAACTCGTCAGGCGGTTGAACAGGGTGGACTTGCCCACATTGGGCCGGCCCACCAGGGCGATGACGGGTTTCACAGGAAGAGCTTTCGTTCAGACGATCACGAACAGGATGTTCGTGGTGTGCATTACTGGGGGCGCCAGGCGAATACGCCGCCGTTGCGCGTCTGCACCACCAAGGCGTCGCCGGCGAGCACGGGGGGGGCTTCAATGGCAGAACCGTCGGTGGTCAGTCGAGTCATTTCGCTGCCATCTTCGCGAGAGACCAGGTGCACCAGACCGCGGCTGTCACCCACAGCGACCACGCGACCCAAGGCCAGCGGGGCGCTCAACCCACGGTATTTCAATCGGTCAATGCTCCAGGCGGGTTCGCCCGTGGCACGTTGCCAGGCGACAAACCGGCCGTCGGCCTCGCTGCCGAAAAGCAGGCGGTCGTCGCCGTGCACGCCGGTGGTGCCTTGAGCACCTTTGGTCCACGCCAGCGTGCCGCGGCTGGCATCGACACAGCCAACGGCCGCCGAATAGGCGCGTCCACAGACGCTGCTGCCGATGCGGCTCACGGGTCCCACGATGTCCACGAGGCGCTCGACCTCATTGGTACCCCGGGAAGTCGCGACCGGCACCTCCCAGCGCACAGCGCCGTTGTCAGGATTCAGCCCAACGAGGCGCCCCGACAGGCCAGCGACCAAGGTATCTCCGACAGCCAGCAAAGCGCCGGTCTGGCTGAGCACCAAGGGCTCGGCTGGGCGGTTTTGGCTCCACAAACGCGCGCCGGTTTTCCCATCAAACGCGGTCACTGTGCGGTCTGCGGTGAGCACAAAGACGCGCTGGCCCGCCACCAGCGGGCTCGTGAAGGAGCGCGCCGGCAGGCGTGCTCGCCAAAGCTCGCGACCATCGGCCATGGCCACCAACTGGTTGTTGCGCGTGATGACGGCGGCCGTTTGGCCGTCGGAGCCAACGCCTGCGGCAATCGGCGTGTCCAGACCCACACGCCACACATCCTTGCCCGTGGCGGCATCCAGCGCAGCCACCGTACCGGCGTTGCTGGCCACAAAAACGCGCCCAGCAGAGAAAAGCGGCGCCAGCGACGCATTGCCTGGACCCATCTGGGCCGACCAAGCCAGCTGCGTGCCCATGAGAGCGGCCACAGGCGGCAACTCTGCCGGCTGCGGCTTCTTCTGACCGGAGGAGCAAGCTGTGAGCAACGCTGCGACCACCAGAATGGCGGCAGGCAATGCCCGGCGAGGCACCAGCTTGTAAGAACGGGGCATGGAAATGGGCATGGTGTTCAGCGTGCGGTAGGGGACAGGCTGGCGGCGTCCACGCCAAGTGCGGCGAGCTTCACCTCCACCAAGCGGCGGTACTCGGTGCGGTCGCCCAAGGCCTTCCAGGCCGCCTCGTACTGCGCGCGCGCTTCGTCGGCCTTGCCTTGCGCCATGAGCACGTCACCACGTCGATCGGCCACCAGGGGCTCGAAGGACTTGGGAACGGATCCATCCAGCGTTTTCAAAGCTTGATCGAAGGCCTGTGCCTCGACGTCCAGCGCGGCCAGGCGCAGGCGGGCCACGGCCTTGTAGGAAGGGTCTGCGGATTTTTCAGATGCCCACGTCAAGGCGGCACGCGCCTTGTCAACCTGCCCGGCATCGAAGAGCGTCTTGCCGGCGAGCAAAGCGGCCTGGCTGGCGAACGTGGTTCCACCAAAGCCGGACTGCAGGTCGGCCAGTGCACGCTCCAGCCGCTCGGTGTCACGGGCCAGTACAGCGCGATCCACCTCGTCGTACAGGGCTGCAGCCTTGACGCCTTGTGTGCGCTGCCAATAGTTCCAGCCGTTCCAGGCCGCAAAGGAGCCGAAGACGACGATGAGCACCCAGCTGATCCAGTTGCCGTACTGCGCCCAGAAGTGTTTGATCTGGTCGATCTGTTCCTGCTCTTCGAGGTCGAGGTGTTTGGCCATATGCGTTGCTCTGCTGAGAATTCGTGCGACTTGAGCGCAACGGGAGATTGTAGGCGGGCGACTCAGGGCAATTTGCCGCGCGCCCCGCCATGCGAAGGTGAGCCGATCAGGTGCCGCGCAGCCGAGCTGCCCAGTCGGCCACGGCATTCAACGGCAAAAGGCTTTGCGCTTCCGGGGAAGCCTCCGATCGCGGGCCGCGCAACGGCTTGAGAGCGACCGAACCCTGCTCCAGTTCCTGCTCGCCAAAGATGAGTGCAAAGCGAGCGCCGCTGGCGTCGGCCTTCTTGAACTGCGACTTCATGCTGCCCATGCCATCAGCGCCACCGGCATGCATCTGCACGTTGATACCTTGCTGGCGCAGCTGCCTCAGAACGGGCATGACCTGCGGCACGCTCTCAGCCGCCGGCACGACCGCGTATGCATCGGGGGTGGGCTGCTCCGGCAGGAGACCCTGCTCTTTGAGCAACTCCAGGATGCGTTCCATGCCAAGCGCCCAGCCGACGGCGGGCGCTGCCTTGCCCCCAACCTGTTCGAACAGGCCGTCATACCGGCCGCCGGCGCACACCGTGCCCTGCGACCCCAGCTGGGTGGTGACAAACTCGAACACAGACAGGTTGTAGTAGTCCATGCCACGCACCAACCGGGGGTTGATGCGGTAGGACACACCATGCGCATCCAGCAGCGCACGAAGCCGGTTGAAATGCTCGAGAGACGCAGCACCCAGGTGATCCATCAGTCGCGGCGCGGCATTGACCAAGTCCTGCATGGCCGGATTCTTGGTGTCCAGAATGCGCAGCGGATTGCTGTGCAAACGGCGCTTCGCTTCTTCGTCGAGCTGATCGAGATGGGCCTCCAGGTAGGCGATCAGCGCTTTGCGGTGGGCCAGACGCTCATCGGGCTGCCCCAGGCTGTTGATCTCGAGCTCGATCCCCTTGAGGCCCAGCGCGGCCCAGAGGTCACAGGCCAGCACGATGAGCTCGGCATCGACGTCTGGCCCGGCAAATCCCAGCGCTTCGGCGCCGAACTGGTGGAACTGGCGGTAGCGCCCACGCTGCGGACGCTCGTGCCGGAACATGGGCCCCATGTAATAGAGGCGCTTGCCGCCGTCGTAAAGCAACGAATGCTCCAGGGCAGCGCGCACCACGCCGGCGGTGTTCTCAGGCCTCAGTGTCAGCTGCTCACCGTTGAGGCGGTCCTCGAAGGAATACATCTCCTTCTCGACGATGTCGGTGACCTCGCCCAGACCCCGCACGAACAGCGCAGTGGGTTCAACGATGGGCGTGCGCAGATTGCGGTAGCCGTAGCGGCGCATCAGAGTCCGCAAGGTTTCTTCCAGCCACTCCCAGTGCGCGGACGCGGGAGGGACGATGTCGTTCATGCCTTTGACGGCGCTCAGTTTCTCAGCCATGGTGTCGTGCGGATCAGGCGTGAGCGCCGAACCGTTTTTCAATGTAGTTTTCGACGATCGTCTGGAACTCGCTCGCAATGCCCGAGCCCCGCAGCGTCATGGCCTTCTGGCCGTCAATGAAGATCGGCGCTGCGGGTGCCTCGCCCGTGCCGGGCAAGCTGATACCGATGTCAGCGTGCTTGCTTTCACCCGGGCCATTCACAATGCAGCCCATCACAGCCACCTTGAGATTCTCGACACCCGGGTAGCGCGCGCGCCACACGGGCATGGAGCTGCGCAGGTAGTCGTCGATCTGCTTGGCGAGTTCCTGGAAGGTGGTGCTGGTGGTTCGTCCGCAGCCCGGGCACGCAGTGACCGAGGGAACGAAGGCGCGCATGCCCAGCGCCTGCAGGATTTCCAGGGCAATCACCACCTCTTGGGTGCGGGCTTCGCCTGGCTGAGGCGTCAGCGAAACGCGAATGGTGTCGCCAATACCCTGCTGCAACAGCACCGACAGCGCTGCGGCCGACGCCACCGCGCCCTTGGTGCCCATGCCGGCTTCGGTCAAGCCCAGGTGCAAGGCATAGTCACAGCGCTGGGCCAGCGCCTGGTACACAGCGATGAGATCCTGCACGCCGCTGACCTTGCAGGACAGCACGATGTTGTTGCCGTTCAGACCGATCTCTTCCGCGCGTTTCGCGGAATCCAGCGCCGATCGGATCAGCGCCTCGTACATGACCTGACGCGCTTCCCAGGGAACACTGCGGGCTGCGTTCTCGTCCATCAAACGGGCCAGCAGATCCTGGTCGAGGCTGCCCCAGTTCACGCCAATGCGAATGGCTTTGTCGTACCTGGCCGCGATCTCGACCATTTGCGCAAACTGACGGTCGCCCTTGTCGCCACGCCCCACGTTGCCCGGATTGATGCGGTACTTGGAAAGCGCCTGTGCACACGCCGGATGATCGGTCAGCAATCGGTGACCGTTGTAGTGAAAGTCCCCGATCAACGGGACGTTCACGCCCATCCGGTCAAGCTGCTCACGGATGTAGGGTACGGCCTGCGCGGCCTCATCGTTGTTGACGGTGATACGAACCAGCTCGGAACCGGCCAGGGCCAGTTCTTTCACCTGAATCGCAGTGCCCACGGCATCGGCGGTGTCGGTGTTGGTCATCGATTGCACGCGCACCGGCGCGTCGCCACCCACGGTCACCCGGTGATCACCCCACGCCACCACCCCCTGACGGGTGCGGCGCGTGCGGGCGGCCGAAACGGGAATGGGGTCGCATGAAACTGCTGCTGGTCGCTGGCTGTCCATGATCATTTCACCTCGAAGCGGGCCACGTTGTTGCGAACATAACGGGTCACATCAAAAGGCTTACCCCGCACGGTCACCTGCGCGGCTTCAGCGCGTCCGAGCACGACGGTGTAGGGCGGCGCGCTGGAAAAATCGACCGCGTCGCCCGCCTTCAGAACGCGCTGGATGACGACGCTGCCCGAGCCATTCACCACCTCCACCCACGATTCCCCAGTGGCGGAGATGGTGAGCAGCGCGCTGGCGTTTGGCGCAGGCACGGGGGCGGCGGGCGCAGCCACCGCAGTGCCGCTGTCTGTTGCGGCCGGTGCAGCGGGCACCGCCGTGGCGGGAGGCGGCAGGGCGGCGCCGGGGGCGGCCGCCATCACGGGTGAGGACGGCATCGGCATTGCGTCGGCCGACGCGCCAGTAGGGCCAGTAGGGCCAGTAGGGCCAGTTGTGCCAACCGTGCCCGTGGGCTCCTGACTGGGCACCGGTTCTACCGCCGCAACCGGTTCCGCGGGCTCAACGGGTGTCACCACGTTGGCTGCGCTCGCCGGTGCAGAAGTTGCGTCTTCCAGACGGGGCATGAACACAATCACCAGCGCACCCAGCAACAACACGATGGCGGCCAGCAGTGCCGGTCGGGACAACCAGCTCAGCGGATTCATCGGCGCGGGATCATGCGCAGGCTGAAAGCGCGCATTGATGGCGTTGCGCGGTCCGCCCAGCTCGGTTTTCACGCCTTGCGGAATCTGCTCGAGGATGGGTACAGGATCGATCTTGAGGTGGCGGCAAACGCTTGAGGCCAGCGCCCGCGCGAAGGTCAGGTCGGGCAACTCGCTGTAGCGCCCGGCCTCGAGTGCCTCCAGCTTGCGAACAGGGACCTTGAGAGCCGCCGCCAGGGCCGCTATGTGCAACCCGGCGGCCTCGCGCGCCGCGCGCAACAAGACAGGGCGCGCGATGGCTTCACCTGCAGGCGGCGCACCGTCGTTGGCAAACACCTCACTCATCAAATGCTCTCCGTTGGTAGGACGCCCATTCCCTGGATTCGGGATACCTGCGGCCCAGTTGCTGCGCCAGCTGCGCCATGGCTTCGGCATTGCCCAGCCGCTGCTCTACCTTGATGCCCAGCCACAAGGTCTCGGCGTTGGCCAATTCGGTGTTGTTCAAGCGCCGGATCGTGAACTGCGCCTTGGCGGTGTCTCCACGGCGGAACTGCAACGCGGCCAGGTTGTAGGCGGTGATGGGGTTGCCAGGGTCAAGCTCGTAAGAGCGCGCCAGGCTGCCTTCTGCCTCAGGGAACTGGGCCGCACGCACCTGGCAGATACCTTTGGCCATCAGTGTTTTGGCCTGCCCTCCATACACAGGGCTGGCCAAGGCCTGCTGGAACAGCTCGACCGCCTGCGGGTAGCGTCCCTGCTGGCAGGCGAACAGGCCGTAATGGTGGAGCACATCAGGGTCGCGCGGGCTGAGCAGCTGGGCGCGCTTGAAACTCTCTTCGGCCAATCTCAACTCGTTGAGCCTGGCGTACACGAGGCCCCGCAGGGTGTATGCGGGAGCGTAGTTGGGGTCATTGCCCAGCGCGAGCTTGATCTCGTCAAGCGCTACGGTGGTCTGCCCTTGCTCGAAGTAACTCGATGCCAGTTCGACACGAATGCGCGCGCGCTTGCGGGCTTCCGGCTCGTCCGACTCCGTCACCGGCTCTGTGCCGCTGGCCACCGCGGCAGCCGTGGTCGCCGGCAACCCCTTCGTCTGAGCGCACCCCGTCAGGAAGGCCAGCCAGAACAACAGCACCAGGCCCGACAACAGCCTACGCGGCACAGCGCTCATGCGGCGCCCCCCAAAACCGATGCGGATCGCATGTGTCATGCCGGCCTTTCCTGTTGAACGAAACGGATGGGGTGTTCGGTCACCTGACGGCGTTGCGCCAGACGCTGCGCGGCGTTGGTGCGGTCCAGCACATCTCCCGCGAGCTGACCGCAAGCGGCATCGATATCGTCGCCACGCGTCTTGCGAACGGTGGTGACCACGCCGGCCTCGGTGAGCACCTGCGCAAAACGCTGCACAACGGCGCGCGGCGAGCAGGTCAGCCCCGAATCGGGAAATGGGTTGAACGGAATCAAGTTGATCTTGCAGGGCACACCACGCTCGCCGTGGCGCTGGATCAGGGCAAGCAGCTCGCGCGCATGCTCAGGCTGGTCATTCACTCCATCGAGCATGCAGTATTCGAAAGTGATGAAGTCGCGAGGCGCGGCCGGCAAATAACGCAAGCAGGCATCCAGCAACTCCGCGATCGGATATTTGCGGTTGAGGGGCACAAGATCGTCGCGCAACGCATCGTTCGGTGCGTGCAGCGAAACCGCCAATGCCACCGGGCAGTCCTGCGCAAGACGGTCGATCATCGGCACCACACCCGATGTGGAGACCGTGACGCGGCGGCGCGACAGGCCGTAGCCATGGTCGTCGAGCATGGTGCGCAGCGCGGGCACCAGCGCGTTGTAGTTCTGCAGGGGTTCGCCCATGCCCATCATGACCACGTTCGTGATCACGCGTTCCCCGCGCTTCAGGTGCCGCCGCAGGAAATGCTCGGCATGCCAGAGTTGGGCCAGTATTTCGCCGGTGGTCAGGTTGCGCGAGAACCCTTGGTGTCCCGTCGAACAAAACCGGCAACCCACCGCGCACCCGGCTTGCGACGAAATGCACAAGGTACCGCGGTCCTCTTCCGGGATGAACACGGTTTCAACGGCGTTGCCACCCCCCACATCAAACAGCCATTTGATCGTGCCGTCTGCAGAGTCCTGCCGGGAAAGCACAGGCAAGTCGGAGATGGTGCATACACCGGGCAGCTTGTCGCGCAAGCTGCGGGCCAGGTCGGTCATCTGCGCGAAGTCAGATGCTCCCTTCTGGTGAATCCAGCGGAACAGCTGAACGGCGCGAAAGCGCTTCTCGCCCAGCTGCTCGCAAAAGGCGGCCAAACCCTCGAGATCGAAATCGAGCAGATTGGCCGTCATACCATGATCAACGCGAGTAAACGTTGAGGCCGGCAAAGAAGAATGCCACTTCGGCCGCAGCCGTTTCAGGGGCGTCGGAGCCGTGCACGGCGTTGGCGTCGATGCTGTCGGCGAAGTCTGCGCGGATGGTGCCGGCAGCGGCCTTCTTGGGATCGGTTGCGCCCATCAAGTCGCGGTTCTTGGCAATGGCGCCCTCGCCTTCCAGGGCCTGGATCATCACAGGACCCGAGATCATGAAATCGACGAGGTCTTTGAAGAAGGGGCGCTCCTTGTGCACGGCGTAGAAGGCTTCGGCTTCGCCGCGCGAAAGATGCGCCATGCGGGCGGCCACGACCTTGAGGCCGGCGGCTTCAAAACGTGCATAAATCTGGCCGATGACGTTCTTGGCGACGGCGTCGGGCTTGATGATCGAGAGAGTGCGTTCGATGGCCATAGAAATCCTGAAGTTTTTTGGGTGAATCTGCCAAGGCCTCGGTGGCCTCACAAAGCCCACGATTCTACATTGGCTGTTCGTTGAAGCGAGATGGGCGCCCGGCCAACAGATTCGGCATCAGCGCCCGCCGGAACGCCCGCCACCCCCACGGCGGCGCGAACCACCCGGTGACCCGCCGCGACCAGCCTCCTGGTCACGGCGCCGCTGCAGGGCGTCCTGCCCGATGTAGCCGAACGACGTCTTCATCGGGTCAGGCTGCGCGCTCCCGCCGGGAGCACCCGGTCCTTTGCCGCCCTTGCCCCCTCGTGGCTTGGCACCCGACGGGGCGCCCATGCCGTAGCCACTGCTGCTGCGGCGATCTCCAAAACCGGGGCCCTCCGCGCGGCTTCCAGGCGGTTTGCCCTGGCTGCGCCCCGCCTTGCCCCCCTGCTTGCCGCGTTGGGCGGGGTGACGACCGCCCGGACGCGGGGCCCGCGGCTCATCGGCATCCACCAACCCTGCGGCAGCGCTCAACCGACCGATATCCCGCTCGTCCAGCTCCAGCCATACGCCGCGCTTGAGGCCTCGGGGCAGCATGACGGCCCCGTAGCGGATGCGAATCAGGCGGCTCACGGCGTGACCCACTGCTTCAAACATGCGGCGCACCTCCCGGTTGCGGCCCTCACCGATCGTCACGCGGTACCAGCAGTTGGCGCCCTCACCGCCACCGTCTTCAATCGATGCAAACTGCGCCACACCGTCGTCCAGCTTCACACCGTCAAGCAGACGCTGCTTCTCTTCGTTCGACAGCGCGCCAAGCACGCGCACAGCGTATTCACGCTGCAATCCAAAGCGCGGATGCATCAACCGGTTGGCCAGCTCGCCGGAGTTGGTCAGCAGCAGCAAGCCCTCGGTGTTCAGGTCAAGGCGACCCACCGATTGCCACTTTCCCTGCATGATCTTGGGCAGGCGGCGAAACACGGTGGGGCGATTTTGAGGATCGTCATGGGACACCACCTCCCCAGCCGGCTTGTGGTAAGCCAGCACGCGCGGCGGCGGCGGAGTCATGCGCACGCGCACGGGCTTGCCATTGACCTTGATCACATCGCCAAACTGAATGCGCTGCCCGATGTGCGCGGGCTCTCCATTGACGGAAATACGCCCTTCAAGAATGAGTTGCTCCATCTCCAGGCGCGAGCCCATGCCGGCTTGTGCGAGCACCTTGTGCAGCTTGGGCGATTCCGCCTGAGGTGCGAGCACGCGCTTGCTCGGCAACGGCAGGTCTTGCTCCTGAGCCGCATCGAATGCGCCACTCACGACATCATCGAATCCCAGGGCCTCTGCGCTTGACGAGACCGGCGGTGCTGCGGTGACGGTGTCGGACGCGGTCACCTCACCGTCAGGCCGATGGGACACGGGGTCAGCGGCTGACTCAGGCGTTGTGTGGGGGTTGTTCGCCGGATTCATGGTCGTCCTGGGTAAAGAAATCGGAGCTCGTCGGTTCAGAGTCGCTGGTGGGGGACTGCGCTTCAGCGCCCGAGGCAGCGGCAGGATGCGCTTGCTGATCTGGGTCTGGGGCTTCGACATCGGGCGGCACCACATTCGCGGAAAGTGCGTCGAAGTCCAGCCGGCCCAGTGCCGACTCCTGCACTTCGCTGCCCTCCAGGGGCGGCAGTTGATCCAGCGAAGACAGGCCGAGATCGTCGAGAAACTGACGGGTGGTCGCGAAAAGCGCGGGCCGCCCGACGGTCTCCCGATGACCAATCACCTCCACCCAGCCGCGATCTTCCAGCTGCTTGAGGATCAGCGAGTTGATGGTGACACCCCGAATGTCCTCCATGTCGCCCCGCGTCACGGGCTGGCGGTAGGCAATGATGGCGAGGGTTTCCAGCGTCGCCCGGCTGTAGCGCGGGGGCTTTTCCGGATGCAAGCGATCGAGGTAAGGCCGCAGTTCGGGACGGCTTTGAAAGCGCCAGCCGCTGGCCACCTGAACCAGCTCAACCCCACGGCCCGTCCATTCAAGCTGCAGATCTGCCAGCAAGGTTTTCAGCGTGTCCACCGAGACCTCGGCGTCGAAAAGCGTCCCCAGTTCCCGCACAGACAACGGCTGGGGGGCGCAGATCAACGCTGTCTCGAGGACGCGCTTGGCATCCGTGGTGTTCATGGTGTCAGTCTGTCAAAAACCGGTCATGGCCGGGACGGTACGGGGAATGGGTGTGGCACCCGTCGCATTTCTGCTGGCGCTGACGGTGGCATCCGTCGACGAGAAGCGCCTGTGCACAAGGGCTTGCCTGGCAGGCAAAAAATCGGGAGGGTGAGGTCGGGGCCTTGACTCAACCGCATGGGGGGCCGTTCGCTCGGCAACGCTCACCCGAAGAAATCGCTGTCGGCACCCGAGGGATTGTAGCGGAGCCCGCTCTGCGCAATGGCCAACTGCATGTCAAGCGGCGGGGTCGAGTGAAAGGTGAGCATTTCGCCGGTCAAGGGATGGCGCAAGGACAAACGCACCGCGTGCAGCGCCTGCCGCTCCATACCCCACTTCATGCGGCCGCCATACAGGCTATCTCCCACCAAGGCATGCCCGAGCCATGCCATGTGGACGCGGATCTGGTGCGTTCGCCCTGTGTGCAGCTTGCACGCAACAAGGCTGCATAGGTCCGAACCGTCGAGCAACCTGAACGTCGTCTGAGCGGTCTTGCCCACACCGGTGTCCAGGTTGACGACAGCCATGCGAAGGCGGTTGTGGACATCCCGGCCAATCGGTTGATCAACGCTTTTTTCAACCCCACCTTGCCAGCGCCCATGCGCCAGCGCGAGGTACTGGCGACTGACCTCGCGAGCGGCAATGGCCCGCACCAAAGCCTCCACGGCCTGGCGGGATTTGCCCACCAGCATGAGGCCAGAGGTGTCCTTGTCCAGTCGATGAACAATGCCAGCCCGAGGCAAGTCGGCGGCATTCTTGTGGTGTGCCAGCAAGCCGTTGAGCAACGTGCCGGTCCAGTGTCCTGCTGCGGGATGCACGACCAGGCCAGCGGGCTTTTGAATCACCAGCAAATGGTCATCTTCGTACACCACGTCCAGCGCCATGGACTGGGCCACGAAGGCCTGCGCCTGCTGCGTCGGCCGCAATGCCACCGTGAGACGATCACCCGCGGCGATCTTGGCTGCGGGCTTGCGCAAGGACGCATCACCCATGACCACAGCGCCATCGGTCATCAACTGTTGCAGATAAGACCGCGAAAACTCGGGGATCAGCTTCGCGAGGGCACGATCAATGCGCCAGCCGTGCATGTCCGGCGGAACTTCAAGGACGCGTGTTTCCACCTCGGGCGCGAACTCATCACCGGCGGCGGAGCCGTCAGCGTCCTCCCCCTGCGCGGAACCTTCCAGCAAGTGCCTCGTCGATATAATTTGCGATGCCAAACCCATTGTCCCGTTGTAAAGGTGCGCCCGTGAAGTTGAAGTCCAGATTATCGGCTGTACCCCTGAGCACGCTGGCTTGCGTCCTTGTGTTGAGCGGGTGCAGCACGACGCCGAAAGACGAAACGGCAGGTTGGAGCCCGAATCGCATCTACAGCGAGGCCACCGAAGAGCGCGCGGCAGGCAATTTCGAAAAGTCGGTGACGCTGCTCGAAAAACTGGAAGGTCGGGCTGCCGGTACACCACTGGCGCAACAAGCGCAGATCGACAAAGCATTCACCCAGTACAAGGCCGGCGAACAAGCGCAGGCGCTGGCCACACTCGATCGCTTTCAGAAGCTGCACCCCACCAGTCCTGCCATGGACTATGTGCTCTACCTCAAGGGCTTGGTGAGCTTCAATGACAACCTGGGCCTTTTCGGTGCGTTGGCCCGTCAAGATCTCTCCGAGCGTGACCAGAAGGCCGCCAAGGAGTCTTTCGAGTCGTTCCGGGAGCTGGTTGCGCGGTTCCCTGACTCGCGATACAGCCCGGACGCGCGCGCCCGCATGACGTACATCGTGAATTCGCTGGCGCAATACGAAGTGCATGTGGCGCGTTACTACTACAGCCGCGGCGCTTATGTTGCAGCCATCAATCGAGCGCAGACGGCTCTGACCGACTACGTCGACGCGCCAGCCCTGGAAGAGGCCCTGTTCATCATGCTTCGGTCGTACGAAGCGCTGGGAATGACACAACTGCGCGATGACACAAGGCGCGTCATGCAGGCGAGCTACCCGCAGAGCGAGTACTTGTCCAAGGGCTTCAAGTCGGTGGACGAGCCTTGGTGGAAGATCTGGTAAGCACCAAAGCGTCGATGGCAGTCTCGAGCTCAGCCTCGTCAACCAGCCGACGCATGTCAGGCAGCGCCTGCAGCAATGTGTTTCCATAGGATCGGGTGAGCAGGCGGCGGTCGCCGATGACAAGAATGCCGAGGTCTGATTCCGAACGAATCAAGCGACCTGCCCCTTGTTTGAGCGCCATGGCGGCTTCGGGAAGGAACGCATCTCGAAACGCGCTCAAACCCACAGCCTCGAGCTGCTCACCGCGCGCCTGCATCAGCGGGTCATCGGGCGGGGCAAAGGGCAATTTGTCGATGACCAGCAATTGAAGGGCATCCCCCGGAAGGTCGACCCCTTCCCAGAAGGATGCTGAAGCCACCAGCACGCAGGGTTCTGCCGCGGCGCGAAAGAGCGCCAACATCGAGCGCTTGGAATGGCGCCCTTGCGCGAGCACGCGCAACGGATCACAGCGCCCCTGTGTCACCTCACTCTGAAGCTGGTCGGCCACGCGGGCGACCGCCCTCAGCGTGGTTGTCAACACCAAGGTGCGGCCCCCCAGCCTCGATGCCCAGCGAGCCACCGCAATGGCCAACGCATGCGCATGGGCCGCATCCGAGGGCTCTGGCAAATCGTGCGGGATGTACATGGCGGCCTGCGCCGCGTGGTCAAAAGGACTTGAGACCCGCAGCGTCTTCAATGCGGGTGCAGCCTCAAGCCCCAGGCCCTGTGTGAACCATGTCAAACGCTCATCGTTGCCCAACGTGGCTGAGGTGAACAGCCAACTGTGAGTGCCCGGCGATGCTGCCTCCTTCAAATGGCGAAAGAGGTGCGAGCTGTCGGTGGGGGCGCATACGACACGCCACTGGTGTCCGTCTCCCCACTCGACCCAGCGCACCGACCGCGGGCCCACCATGGCAGTTTTCAAGAGCTCACCCCACAGCCGACGCGTGAGCTCCATGCGAGCCCGGAGGTGCTCCAGCTCGGCAGACGCCGCAGCCGTGGCCGCAAGGGCTTCTTCCGCGGCTTCCAACGCCAGAGACAAGTCGGTCACGCACCGCGTCCAAACGGAAGATGCCAGGCCGTCGGGAGCGTGAGCCTGCCAGCGCAGGCGGGTGCCAGCAGTCCCCGCTGGGCGATGCACGGTGGCCAGTGCACGTGACGCTTGTTCCACCGAGAGCGCCAAATGCGCCCAGGGCCGCTGCCCACGCGCCCACTTCGGTCCATGCACAGCGAGATCCTGCGCGATCTCGCGCAGCTGCCCCGACCCTAAAGAACGCCCCAGAAACGCGATACCCGTGTCGTTCAGCCTGTGCGCCTCGTCGAAAACGACCAGCTCAGGCGAAGGCAGCAGCGTTGCACCCTCGGACTCGTGCAAAACGAGATCTGAAAAAAACACGTGGTGGTTGATCACCACCCACTCAGCCTGCAAGGCCTCTTGGCGCGCACGGTTGACATGACAGGCTGCGAGGCGCGGGCAGGCGTTGCCCGCGCAGTTGTCGGGGGTGGACGTCATGAGGGGGCGCAATGGGGATCGCTCGTCCAGGCCATCAAGTTCGGCGAGGTCTCCACGACGTGACTGCAGGGCCCATTGCAGCGCCTGCGCAAGCCCGGCTGAAATCTTGGGATCGCGAGGTCCGCGCGAGGCTGGCCCGTGCAGCGCTTGCTCCAACCGATGAAGGCATGCGTAGCTTGACCGCCCCTTGAGCACTGCAACGCGAACAGGCAGACCCAATGCGCGGGACACCGCAGGGATGTCTTTTGAAAACAGCTGGTCCTGCAGGGCCTGTGTCGCAGTCGAAATGAGCGCACGCCGCCCACTGAGCAACAGTGGGATCAAATAGGCAAAGGTCTTTCCAACACCGGTTCCTGCCTCCACGGCCAGACTGCCGCCCGACTCAATTGCTCGGGCGATGGCCGCTGCTATCTCGATCTGACCGGTGCGCGCACTCCACCCCTGCTGCGCACGTGCCAAAGCGCCATTCGGTCCAAAAGCCGATACGACTGCGTCCTCCAATGGACCTGCGGTGGGTTGCGGTGCGCAAGTGGTCACGCTTTCGATGATAGGTTGAGCCGTGCCCAGGTAGATGTGGATACCATTGGCCTCAAGCTCCATCTGCGCAAATCACCCGCACCATCCATGTCCAAAGGCTATCGCATACAGGCCTCAACCGGCATCCACCGGGGCGACCGCGACTACCAACAAGATCAGGTCAACCTGATGGCCCACCCGCGCCATGGCGGTTGTCTTCTGGCGGTACTGGCTGACGGCATGGGCGGGCGAAGCGGCGGGCGCAAAGCGTCCGATCAGGTGATGCTCACGGCGAAGCAACTTTTTGATCGGTACGACCCGGAAACCGACGACGCGGCTTCACTGCTGCGCCAAATCGTCGAAGAATCCCACCTGGTCATCAAACTCACCGCGGTCTCTGCCGAACAGGAGCCGCACAGCACGATTGCCGCGTTTCTCATCAACCCTGCGGGCGACAGCCATTGGGTGCATGCCGGTGATTCGCGCATCTACCACTTCCGCCACGGCAAGATGGTGTTTCGCACCATGGACCATTCGTATGTGCAGACGCTCGTGAACCAGGGCGAGATCAGCGAGGACGAAGCGCTGGACCACCCGCACGCCAACATCCTCATGGGCTGCCTGGGAACGGAGAACGACCCGCCGGTGGATATCCATGTGGTGCCACAGCTCAAGGCAGGTGACGCCATCATGTCCTGCAGCGATGGCATCTGGCACTACTTCACCCCGGAAGAGATCTCCAGCACCATCGCCATGCTGTCGCCACGCGAAGCTTGCGAGTTTCTGATCCAGAAGGCCCGCACACGCGCCAAAGGCACGGGCGACAACCTGTCGCTGGCCATCGTGAAGCTCGACCCGCTGACCTGATTCAGGTCAGGCCGGTGTCCACCAGCCGGTGCTCGAGCGACAGAAATTCCTGAGACTGCATCTCCGTGAGGCGCGAGACCGTGCGGGGAAATTCGTGCGACATCGGCCCTTCCACGTACAGCTCCTCCGGGGGCACGGCAGCAGACATCACCAGCTTGACGCGGCGGTCGTACAACACATCGACCAGCCAGGTGAAGCGCCGGGCCTCGGAGGCCTGCCGCACCGCCATCTGGGGCACGTTGGACAGCAGCAGCGTGTGGAACTGGCTGGCGATTTCCAGATAGTCGTTTTGGGAACGCGGCCCGCCGCACAGCGTGCGGAAGTCGAACCAGATCACGCCACCCGCGCGCCGAAGGGCGCGGATCTGGCGGGCCTCGATGTGCATCACCGGATCCTGGTCGCCCATCTCGGCCAACTCGCCAAAGGTGGTTTCCATCGCTGCATCGGCCTGCGGCCCCAGCGGGCAGTGGTACAGCTCGATGTGGTTGAGGGTGCGCTGGCGGTAGTCTGTGCCGTTGTCGACGCTGAGCACTTCCAGGCGATCCTTGAGCAACTCGATCGCCGGCAGGATCCGATCGCGGTGCAGACCGTCGGGATACAGCTGGTCCGGATGGAAGTTGGACGTGGTGACAAAGCCCACCCCCGCCTTGAAGAGCGCGTCCAGCAGGCGGTGAAGGATCATCGCATCCGTCACATCCGCCACATGGAACTCGTCAAAGCAGATCAGCTTGTAGCGCTTGGCCATGCGAACGCCAAGCTCATCAAGAGGATTGACAGTGCCTTGCAGCTCGCGCAACTCGCGGTGCACTTCGCGCATGAACTCATGAAAGTGCAGCCGCGTCTTGCGACGCAGCGGCACTGCGTTGAAGAAGCAATCCATCAAAAAGCTCTTGCCGCGCCCCACACCGCCGTACATGTACACGCCGCGGGGAATCTCCGGCTTGATGAAGAGCTTCTTCAGCGAGTTCGAACGCTTCTGCTTGTAGACGGCCCACTCCGCCGCGCACCGCTCCAACGCCTCCACGGCGCGCTGCTGTGCAGGGTCGGTCGTGTAACCGCGCTCTTTGAGCGCGGCTTCGTAGGTGCTGCGGACGCTCAAGATGGCTCTGCGTCAGAAGTTCAGCGTGCGCTTGTCCACGGCCAGCGCGGCTTCTTTCGTCGCCTCCGACAGTGATGGGTGCGCGTGGCAGATGCGCGCGATGTCTTCGGCACTGGCCTTGAACTCCATCGCCACCACCGCTTCTGCGATCAGTTCGCTGGCCATCGGGCCCACGATGTGCACACCCAGGATCTCGTCGGTGCCCGCGTCGGCCAGGAACTTGACCATGCCGGTCGTGTCGCCCAGCGCCCGCGCGCGGCCATTGGCCAGGAACGGGAACGTCCCAGCCTTGTACTTCACGCCGTCGGCCTTGAGCTGCTGCTCGGTGCGACCCACCCAAGCAATCTCGGGGCTGGTGTAAATGACCCAGGGAATGGTGTTGAAGTTGACATGCCCGTGTTGACCAGCGATGCGCTCCGCCACCGCCACGCCCTCTTCCTCGGCCTTGTGCGCGAGCATGGGGCCACGCACCACGTCGCCCACCGCCCACACGCCCTTGAGGCTGGTGCGGCATTCGGCGTCGACCACGATGGCACCGCGCTCGTCGAGCTGAAGGCCAACCGCCTCGGCATTCAGGCCAATGGTGTTGGGCACGCGACCAATCGAGACGATCAGCTTGTCTGCGTCAAGCTTCTGCTCTTCGCCCTTGGCGTTGGTGTAGGCCACGCTCACACCCTTCTTGCCGGTCTTGACCTCGCCGACCTTCACGCCGAGCTCAATTTTCAGGCCCTGCTTGTCGAAGGCCTTCTTGGCCTCTTTGGCGATCTGCTCGTCCACCGCGCCCAAGAAGGTGGGCAGGCCTTCCAGGATGGTCACGTCCGAACCCAGACGGCGCCAGACCGAGCCCATTTCCAAGCCGATCACGCCAGAGCCGATCAACACCAGTTTTTTGGGAACGGCGCCGATGCGCAGCGCGCCATCGTTGGACAGCACGGTCTCTTCATCGAACGGCACGCCGGGCAATGCGCGGGCATTGGAGCCCGTGGCGAGGATGACCTGCTGGCCGGTGATGAGCTCTTCCTTGGCACCCGTCACCTGGATCTCGTAGCCTGCCTCAACGGCTTTGACGAAAGAGCCTCGACCGTGGAAGAAAGTGACCTTGTTCTTCTTGAACAGATACAAGATGCCATCGTTGTTCTGCTTCACCACCGTGTCTTTGCGACCAATCATCTTCGCGATGTCGATCTTCACGTTGGTGGCGCTGATGCCGTGATCAGCGAAGTGATGGTTGGCGTGATCGAAGTGCTCGGACGACTGCAGCAGCGCCTTGCTGGGGATGCAGCCGACGTTGGTGCAGGTGCCGCCTGGAGCAGGACCCCCTGTCGCGTTCTTCCACTCGTCGATGCACGCCACCTTGAAGCCGAGCTGCGCCGCACGGATGGCTGCGATGTAACCGCCGGGACCACCGCCGATCACGACGACGTCAAATGCTTGAGACATGTTGTTTCCTGAATTCAAAGGGCCAACGCCCCTGAAGGGGCGTTGGCAAGGGTGAGGTCGATCAGATGTCGAAGAGGATGCGCGCCGGATCTTCCAGCGCTTCCTTCATCGCCACCAGGCCCAGCACGGCCTCCCGGCCATCGATGATGCGGTGGTCGTAGGACATGGCCAGGTAGTTCATCGGACGGATCACGATCTGACCGTTCTCCACGACCGCGCGGTCTTTGGTGGCGTGCACACCCAGAATGGCCGACTGAGGCGGGTTGATGATGGGGGTGGACAGCATGGAACCAAAGGTCCCGCCGTTGGAGATGGAGAACGTACCACCGGTGAGATCGTCCAGGCCCAGCTTGCCATCCTTGGCCTTCTGGCCGAACTCGGCAATCTTCTTCTCGATGTCGGCAAAGCTCATCTGATCGGCGTTGCGCAGGATGGGCACCACCAGACCGCGGGGCGAACCCACGGCGATGCCGATGTCGAAGTAGCCGTGGTAAACGATGTCATTGCCATCGACCGACGCATTGATGATCGGGTACTTCTTGAGTGCGTGGACCGCTGCCTTCACGAAGAAGCTCATGAAGCCCAGTTTGACGCCGTGCTCCTTCTCGAACTTCTCCTGGAACTTCTTGCGCATCTCCATCACGGGCGCCATGTTCACTTCGTTGAACGTGGTCAGGATGGCGTTGGTGGCCTGCGACTGCAGCAGGCGCTCCGCGACGCGGGCACGCAGACGGGTCATGGCCACACGCTCTTCCGGGCGGTCGCCCAGGTCGGGCGCAACCACGGGCACTTGAGGCAGCACCTTGGCGGGCGCACCCGTCGGGATGGCCACAGGTGCAGCCACGGCGGCCTTGGGTGCAGCCACGGCCGACAGCACGTCGCCCTTGGTCACACGACCGTCCTTGCCGGTGCCAGCCACGGAGCCAGCGGCCAGGTTGTTGTCCGCCATGAGCTTGGCAGCGGCCGGCATGGCCACGCCAGCTTTGGACTGCGACACGGCTGCGGCTGCAGCAGGTGCTGCCGCGGGGGCCGCAGCAGCGGCTGGTGCGGGTGCAGCGGCGGGCGCTGCAGCGCCGGCCACGGCCGCGGTGTCGATGCGGGCGATCAGTTGGTCAGCGGCGACGGTCGCACCGTCGGCCTGGACGAGCTCCACCAACACGCCAGCGGCGGGCGCGGGGACTTCGAGCACGACCTTGTCGGTTTCGATTTCGATGAGGATTTCATCGGCGGCGACTGCTTCGCCGGGCTTCTTTTTCCACGTCAGCAAGGTGGCTTCGGCCACCGATTCGGACAGTTGCGGAACTTTGACTTCTACGATTGCCATGAGTGTTCTACCTGGAGTTTTGGGGTGCGTCGGACGGACCGCGCATCAGACGACTTCGTCAGATGCGCGGCGCCCGTACAGTTCACTTGGTGAGGATGAAGCCCTTGAGCTTGCCGAAAGCCGCTTCGATCAGGGTCTTCTGCTGTTCCTGGTGCAGGTGTGCATACCCCACAGCCGGCGAGGCCGAAGCCGCACGTCCGGCGTAACCCAGTTTCTGACCGTCGAGCATGTTCTCGTGGATGTAGTGCTGCACGAAGAACCAGGCACCCTGGTTCTGCGGCTCGTCCTGGCACCACACGATGTCCGTTGCGTTCGGGTACTTGCGGATCTCGGCACCAAACACCTTGTGCGGGAACGGGTACAGCTGTTCGACGCGCAGGATCGCCACATCGTCCGAGCCACGCTCCTCGCGCTTCTTCACCAGGTCGTAGTACACCTTGCCCGAGCAGCAGATGACGCGCTTGACCTTCTCGGCCTTCTTCACGACGTCGGGGTTCTGCTCAGGGATGACCGTCTGGAAACCGCCCTTCGTGAACTCGGACAACGGAGAGGTCGCGTCCTTGTTGCGCAGCAGCGACTTGGGCGTGAAGATGATCAGCGGCTTGCGCAGCCCGCGGATCATTTGACGGCGCAGCACGTGGAAGATCTGGCTGGCCGTGGTGGGCTGCACCACCTGCATGTTGGTGTCGGCGGCAAGCTGCATGAAGCGCTCGAGGCGTGCCGAGCTGTGCTCGGGGCCCTGGCCCTCGTAGCCGTGGGGCAGCATCATGGTGATGCCGTTGACGCGGCCCCACTTGACTTCGCCAGACGCAATGAACTGATCGATCACCACCTGCGCACCATTGACGAAGTCGCCGAACTGCGCCTCCCAGATGACAAGGGTGTTCGGATCGTTCGATGCGTAGCCGTATTCGAAGCCGAGCACGGCTTCTTCCGACAGGATCGAGTCGATCACCACGAACGGTGCCTGGTTGTCGGCCACGTTCTGCAGCGGCACGTAGGTGCCCTCGTCGTACTTTTCGCGGTTCTGGTCGTGGATCACGGCATGGCGGTGCGTGAACGTGCCGCGGCCGCAATCCTCGCCTGACAGGCGCACCGGGAAACCGCTGGCCACCAGCGACGCAAAGGCCATGTGCTCACCCATGCCCCAATCCACCGGAATGTCGCCACGGCCCATGGCAGCGCGATCGGCATACACCTTCTTCACGAGCTGGTGCGGCGTGACGCTGTCGGGAATGGTGGTCAGGCGCTCGGAGAGACGCTTCCACTCGGCCATCGGGATGGCGGAGTCGGCATTGTCTGTCCACTTCTTGCCCAGGTAAGGACTCCAGTCGACCGCAAACTTGCTCTTGAAGTTCGTGAGCACGGGATCGACGGTGTGGCGGCCTGCATCGAGTGCAGCGCGGTAGGCCTTGACCATGTCATCACCCAGCGTCTCGCCCAAGCCTTGCGCGGCGAGCTTGTCGGCGTACAGCTTGCGCGTACCGGGGTGGGCCGCGATCTTTTTGTACATCAGCGGCTGCGTGAGGCTCGGGGTGTCTTGCTCGTTGTGGCCCAACTTGCGGAAGCAAACGATGTCAACCACCACGTCCTTCTGGAAGGCCATGCGGAAATCGAGAGCCAGCTTGGTGGCGAACACCACGGCTTCAGGGTCGTCACCGTTCACGTGCAGCACCGGTGCTTCGATCATCTTGACGACGTCAGAGCAATACAGGGTGGAGCGACTGTCGCGGGGGTCCGACGTCGTGAAACCGATCTGGTTGTTGATCACGATATGCACCGTGCCACCCGTGGAATAACCACGTGTTTCGGCCAGCGCCAGCGTCTCCATCACCACGCCCTGGCCGGCAAATGCGGCGTCGCCGTGCACCAGCACCGGCAGCACTTGTTTGCCCAGCGGGTCGCCGCGACGGTCCATGCGGGCGCGCACGGAGCCTTCGACCACAGGGTTGACGATCTCGAGGTGCGAGGGGTTGAACGCCAGCGACAGGTGCACGGGCCCACCGGGGGTCGTCACATCGGAGCTGAAGCCCTGGTGATACTTCACGTCACCTGCAGGCAGGTCTTCCGGTGCCGTGTGGTCGAATTCGGCAAACAAGTCCTTGGGCATCTTGCCCAGGGTGTTCACCAGCACGTTCAAACGGCCACGGTGGGCCATGCCGATCACGATTTCCTGGATGCCGATCTGACCAGCCTGGCTGATCAGTTCGTCCATGGACGCGATGAAGCTTTCGCCGCCTTCCAGCGAGAAGCGTTTCTGGCCAACGTACTTGGTGTGCAGGAAACGCTCGAGGCCTTCGGCCGCCGTAAGGCGATCGAGGATGTGCTTTTTCTTGTCGGCGTTGAAGGCGGGCTTGGTGCGTGTGCCCTCCAGGCGCTCCTGCCACCAGCGCTTCTGGCCCTGGTCGGTGATGTACATGTACTCGGCACCGATGGAGCCGCAGTACGTCTCGCGCAGCGCGTTGAGCAGCTCGCGCAGGGACATCGTTTCCTTGCCGAAGAACGTGTTGCTCGTGTTGAACACCGTCTCCAGATCGGCATCGGTGAAGCCGTAGAAGGACAGTTCGAGTTCGGGGATGTGATCTCGCTCGGCACGCTTGAGCGGATCGAGATCGGCCCAACGGGCGCCGACGTTGCGGTAGGCGGCGATCAGCTGCTGAACGGCAACTCGCTTGCGGCCCAGCTCGGAATCAGCACCGGTGGCCACAACGACCTTGGTACCACCCTGCTTTGCGCGCTCGGCGAAGGCATTGATGACGGGGAGGTGGGGAACGTCTCGCGCGTCGGTGCCATCACCGGCTGGAACGTTTTGCAGCGCGTCGAAGTAACCACGCCAGTTGTCGGGAACGCTGCCTGGGTTCTCCAGGTAGTTTTCGTACATCTCTTCTACATACGGCGCGTTGCCGCCGAAGAGGTACGAGTTGCCCTTGTAGGCAACATAGACGTTGCCCGCGTTCGATTGGGAATCGCTCATAAATCCGCTGACCTCCGTTTCCCTTCGGGAAACATAAGCTGGTTAAGAAAACCTTCCGCGGCACGGCTGGACCGTTAGGCGGATGCGACAGTGACTGTGGAAGGACCTGACTGCAGCCCGCGATTGTGCCACCGCAAGGCCTGACGTACGTAAAAAGATGCAAGCCAGGCGATGGAAATCACGAAGCGACGCGTGGCGACAACCTTTGGGAAGCCGGTACCGAGCTGGGCTCGTCCATTTCGATGGCGATTTGAGTGCACACCGTGCGGCACAGCGTGACGGCTTTTTCACTCTGGACGCGGTAAATCACCTGCGTGCCATCCTTGCGCTTGGCCAGCACACCAGCGCGGTAAAGCAGGTTCAGGTGCTGCGACAGGTTGGGCTGTGTGGTGTCGATTTCCTGCAACAGTTGAGAAACCGACTTTTCCTTGTCACACAAGGCGCTGAGGATCCGCAGCCGCATGGGGGTGGCGAGCACGCCGAAGAGTTCGGCCGCGAGTTCGAACACGCGGACTTTTTCAACTTGGCCTTCGGACGCGATCATCTGTTCCATGGCGGGGCGTTGCTCGTGTGAATATAAGCATGAATCATACTTACAAACGCCCCGCGCGACCACGCGGTTTTTTGCTGATGAGCGCACGCCAGAGCGTTGTCAGGCCAGCAAATCCTTGATCTGCTGCAAGGCAGCCGGATCGTCCATGGTGGTGAGGTCGCCAGGGTCGCGCCCCTCGCACACAGCCTGGATGGCGCGGCGCAAGAGTTTGCCGCTGCGGGTCTTGGGCAACACGCTGACAAAGCGGACACGGGCCGGGCGAGCAACCGCGCCGAGCTGTTCATCCACCTGCTTCATGATCTCGCCCTCGAGCTTGAGCTGGGCAGCGTTGTCTCCAAGCGCCGACGTGTCCTTGGCCACGACAAATGCCATGGCGACCTGGCCCTTGAGCTGGTCGGCAACGCCCACCACCGCCACTTCAGCAACGTTGGCGTGGCTGGAAATGCTCTCTTCGATCTCGCGCGTCCCGAGCCGGTGGCCCGCGACATTGATCACATCGTCGGTGCGACCCAGGATATAGAAGTAGCCGTCCTTGTCGCGAATGCCCCAGTCGAAGGTGCTGTAGACCAGCTTGCCCGGAATGCTCTTCCAGTAGGTGTTGACGAAGCGCGCATCGTCATGCCATACGGTTTGCATGAAGCCCGGCGGCGTCGGGCCCTCGATCACCACAACGCCCTTCTCATCGGCGCCCATGAGCTCTTCACCGGTTGACTCGTGCAGGAGCTTGACGTTGTAGCCATACATGGGCACGCCCGGGCTGCCGAACTTGCTGGCTTTCTTCTCCACGCCGTTGGCAATCGTGAGGATGGGCCAGCCGCTCTCGGTCTGCCAGTAGTTGTCGATGATAGGCACACCGAGCCCCTCGCTGATCCAGCGCGCGGTGGGCTCATCCAGCGGCTCACCCGCAAGGAACAAGGCCTTGAGGCTGGAGAGGTCGTATTGCTTGAGGTAGGCAGGATCCTGTTTCTTGAGCACGCGTACCGCGGTGGGGGCGCTGAACATGACGGTGACCTTGTACTTCTCGACCAATCGCCACCAGATGCCCCCGTCGGGCCGGATGGGCAGGCCTTCATACAAGATCGTGGCCATGCCCGCGATGAGCGGACCGTAGACGATGTAGCTGTGACCCACGACCCAGCCAATATCGCTGGTGGAGAAATAGGTTTCGCCCGGCTCGCCCATGAAGATGTGCTTCATGCTCGCCGCCAACGCCACCAGATAGCCGCCCGTGTCGCGCTGCACGCCCTTGGGCTTGCCTGTGGTGCCACTGGTGTAGATGGTGTAGCTGATGTCGGAAGACGCCATCCATTCGCAGGCCACCTGCGCATCAAGGTGTCGTTCGCGCAGTGCCGCATAGTCATGGTCTCGACCTGGCACACAACTCATTGCAGCGAGACCACGGTTCACGAGGATCACGGAGGTGGGCTTGTGGCTGGAGAGGCGAATGGCCTCGTCAAGCAGCGGCTTGTATTCCACCACCTTGCCTCCTCGCGAACCGGCATCGGCACTGACGATGAGAACCGGCGAAGCGTCTTCAATGCGGTTGGCCAGCGAATGGCTGGCAAACCCCCCGAACACCACCGAGTGGATGGCACCAATCCGCGCACAGGCCAGCATGGCAAATGTGGCCTCAGGAATCATGGGCATGTAGATCAGGACACGATCGCCCTTCTTCACACCCTGCGCCAGCAACACGGCTGCCATGCGCTGCACCTCGGCATGCAGCTCCCGGAAGCTGTACGTGCGCTCGGTGTCCGTTTCGGTTGAAACGTAAATCAGTGCATTCTGGTCGGCACGGTCTTTCAGGTGACGGTCGACTGCGTTGTGGCAGAGGTTGGTCAGACCGCCCTCGAACCAGTGGGCGAAAGGCGGGTTGTCGTTGTTGCAGACGCGGTCAAAGGGCTTGTTCCATTCCACCAACCCGGCCTGCTCGGACCAGAAGGCCTCCCGGTCCTCGATGGAGCGGCGGTAGAACTCGGCGTAGCCCTGTGATCTGCTCATGAATGTCTCCTGCGGGTGACGTGAGGCGCGAATGCGCTCAAACTGAATTCATAATTATTCAGAGCCGGCTTTCGCTCGGCTGACACGGCACGAGGAGGCCCTCGTGCCAGTCCAAGCTATTTGATCATGGCCTGCACATCGCGGAAAGCGGGATGGTCCGCGGTTCGCAGCCACTCAAAGGCGACCATTTCCGTCGTTACCAGCTCCGCGCCTGCGCCCGCCAGCCTGTCGAACGCGGCATCGCGATTGCGCTCGGTGCGCGAGCTGCAGGCGTCCGTGACGACCCAGACATCGAACTCCTGCTCGACCAGCTCCAGGGCCGTCTGCAACAGGCACACGTGGGCCTCGCAGCCGGCCACCACCACGGTCTGCCGCTCGCTGGCAGGCGCTGCTGCCGGCTTCTGGAGGTGCTTGGGCAGGCTGCGCGCGTTGCCACCACCCCCGGAGCGTGCGGGCGGACGCAGCAGGTCGGCCAGCCCATCAGACACTGCGCTGAAATGCATCTTGGGCAGCGTCTTCTGACAGAGCTCGCGCAACTCTGGCGCGTTGGGGCCCAGCTTTTCGGGGTTCTGTTCGGTGCCCCAGGTGGGCACGCGCAACGCGTGCGCCATGCGCGCCAAACGCACAGCGTTGGCCAGCACCTGCGGTCCTTCAAAGATGGCAGGCATCAGGCGGGCCTGGTAATCCACCAGCACCAGTTGGGAGTCGGAGGCGTCCAGCAGCATGGTCATTCTTTCCATTCAAGGCATAAGCAAAAGCAGGATTTTCGCAGGCCAAGAGGAGCGCCCCTGCCCATCCCGTCAGCCTCCGAACAGATCGGGCTGACCAGAGGCCCGCGCCGCAGCCGCTTCGCCCGGCGCGATTCGCACCACGAGATGATCCACGTACGCCTGAAAGAGTGCTTCCGGCGATTGCCCGAACATGCGTATGCGCCCCGTGTGCTGCAACAGCAGCAGGCCGACGCCATGGGCGAACAGCGCCGTGTTTTCGCGCAAGGCCGCTTCGGCGGCCAAGCCCATGGCCTGCAACGCCTGCTCGCAAGGCCTTAACGCGTCGTGCAGCCGGCCGTTGAGCTGCTGGTTCAACTCGCTGGTGAGCCCTCGGGGTGCCAGGCCCTGCACCAGATAGAAGCCCAGGTCCAGATCGCGTGGATTGCGGGCATAGAAGTCAAACCAGGCCCGGGCTTTGGCCGCCAGCGTGGCCGCAGCCCCGGAGCCAGCCGCCTTGGCGGTGGACACGATCTGATTGAGGCGCTCCAGCGACTCGGCCAGCAATGCCGCATAGATCGCCTCTTTGCTGTCGAAATAGCTGTAGATCGCTCCGGGCGTGTAGCCAGCCCGCTTGGCGATCTCGCGAATGCTCGCCCCTTCCACCCCCTTCTCGGCAAACACACTGCGGGCGGCTTCCAGCACCAAGGCACGCCGCGAGTCGGACATCGCCGCCTGTCGCCGCTGTCGCTGATGGCGCTGAACCCTGGCGGCCTCGGTTTGAGCCGCGGAAGGTACCGGCTTGAGCTCGTGCAGAAGTACGTTCATGGAAGGCAGTTTATCCCCGGGCCTGCACATCACCGCTCAAATTTATACGTTTGCACAATTTATTGAACGGTGTTCAAATTTATAAATCAAGACCAAATTATTCAACAGTCAGCCCATTCCCTGACGAGGAGACAAACGCATGAACAGCTCGGCCACCCCCCCGACGATGATGAGCGGGCAAGACTTTCGCGAGTCATTGCGGGGCCTCAAGCCCCGCGTGTTCGTTGATGGGCGCTTGGTCACAAGCGTGGCCGACGATCCGGCACTGCAGCCCGGCATCAACGCCATTGCGCTGACGTACGACCTGGCGCTGCAACCGCGCTATGCGCCACTGATGACAGCCGTGCAGTCCACGAGCGGCCGCACGGTCAACCGCCTGACCCACATCAACACCAGTGGCGGTGACCTGCTGAACAAACTGGAGGCGGTGCGACTGGTCTGTCAGGAAACCGGTTGCGCCCAGCGCTACCTCACCCACGACGCGCTCAACGCGATTGGCCAGGTTTCTGCGCGCATCGACGACGCACGGGGCACCAACGAGAACACCGCGCGGTTTCTGAATTACCTGCACCGCGTGCAGGACCAGGATCTGACGCTGGGCATCGCCATGACCGACGCCAAGGGCGACCGTAGCCGCCGCCCGCACGAGCAGGCCAACGTCGACAGCTACGTCCACGTGGTGGAGCGCAACGCCAAAGGCATCATCATCAGCGGCACCAAGGCCATCGTCACGGGCGCGCCCTACGTCCACGAACTGCTGGTCATGCCCTGCCGCAACATGGGGCGTGAAGACGCCGACTTCGCTGTCTGCTGCGCCGTCCCGGTCGATGCGCCGGGCCTGACCATCGTGGCCCGGCCGGCGGGGCGGCCTGGCGACAAGGTGGAACACGGCGAGGCCTTGTTCAGCCGCAAATACGGGCAAAGCACCGGCGTGTGCGTTTTTGACCGGGTGTTTGTGCCGTGGGACAGCGTGTTCTACGCCGGCGAATGGGAACACACCGGCCACCTCACCTACAGCTATGCAACGCACCACCGCCACACCTGCATCGGCGCGCGCGCGGGATTTGGCGACCTGCTGATCGGCGCCGGTGCCTTGATGTGCGAGGCGAATGGCTTTGACCCTGGCAAGGAGAGCCACCTGCGCGAGCAGATGGTGGAGCTCATCACCATCACCGAGGGCTTTTATGCCTGCGGCGTGGCGGCCAGCGTCTACGGCAAAGCCGACGAACACAGCCACACCTACATGCCCGACCCGGTGTTCTCCAACATCGGCAAGCTGCTGCTGGCCACCAAGATCTACGACATGCACCGCATCGCGCACTACGTCAGCGGCGGGCTTATCGTGACGCTGCCGGGGCCCGATGAAGACCACAACCCGCAAACCAGCGCCCAGCTCTCGGAGGTGTTGCGGGCCAATCCGGATGTGCCTTACGAGCAGCGCATCCAGACCGCGCGCTTTCTGGAAGACCTGACAGCCGGCTACCAAGGCGGCTGGTACAGCGTGATCAGCCTGCATGGTGGCGGATCACCCGCCGCCATGAAACAGGAAATCTGGCGCCACTACCCGGTGGGCAACAAAGTGGAACTGGTGGAGCGCCTGCTGGAACGCGGCGTGGCCACCGACGGCAGCGCCAGCGCAGCGCCGCACGATCCTGCACGCGCCATCACCCGAAACCGCCAACCCGGCAAGTGCTGCGACACCGGCTGCACGACGCCAGGCCAGCCTGTGATGATCGATCTTCCGTCGGTCACAGACACCCTTCCGTCGAAAAGGCCGGCCGACGGGCGCGAGGCGTTCTGAAAGTTGTTGTAAATCAAGGGGTTGTCTGCGCATTCTCGCTTGACTTCCAGCAGCAGCGCCGATAACCTCGCCCGGATGACGCGCTGGCTCCCCGTTCTTCTGTTGACTTGCTCTGCCCTGGTGCATGCCGCACCGGGCAATGCGCCTTACGAAGACATGGACACGCTGCTCAACGACAAAGGGCTCATGGCCCGCATCGGTCAGCAGGTTCAGCACGCTCGCGATACCGTGAGCGAACAGGCATCCAGCCTGGTCATCAACGCCATGGCCTTTCTCGATGTGCCGTATCGGTATGGCGGCAACAGCGCTGAAACCGGCTTTGATTGCAGCGGTTTTGTGCGCGCCGTGTACGAGCAGTCGCTCGGCAAGATCTTGCCCCGTCGCTCCGACGAGCAGGCCGCGGCCACCCAGACCATTGATCGCAGCGAGCTGAAGCCGGGGGACCTGGTGTTTTTCAACACCATGCGCCGCGCCTTCAGCCACGTGGGCATTTATGTGGGTGACGGCAAGTTCATTCATTCGCCTCGCAGCGGTGCCCAGGTCCGCATGGAAGACATGCGCATGGCCTACTGGAGCAAGCGCTTCAACGGCGCGCGGCGCGTGCAGCCGGTCGACGGCAACCCCTGACACGCGTACGGGCCTGATGCCCTGCCCCGCCTACTCCATACGGATGTGGGCACCCTTGAGTCGACGATTGCTGACCCACTCTTCATGGATGCGGCGCGAAAACGCGGCGCGGTCCATGCTGGCGGGCAGGTTGTCAGACGCGATCAACCGCTCCTGAATACCCGTCGTCTGGACAGCCGCGTTGATTTCGCGGTTCAACCGATCCAACACGACCGCCGGCGTGCCTGCCGGAGCGAACACGCCAAACAACGAGGTGATGTTGGCTTGCGGCAGACCCAGTTCGGCAAAGGTCGGCACCCCCGGCAAGACGGCCAGACGTTCTGGCGAACCCACCGCCAAGGGCTTGAAACGCCCTGCTTCTATATGGCGCAGCTGCGCAGGCGCCACATTCGTGGACAACAGCTCGAACTGCCCACCCAGTGCGTCCGTCAGTTGCTGACCACCACCTTTGTAGGGGATGTGTGTCACGCGAATGCCGCTGCCCATCTGCACCTGCTCCAACACCAGGTGTCCGGCGGTGGCCAGCCCGGAGCTGGCCCATCGCAACTCGTGTGGGCGCGCCCTGGCCTGCGCCACCACATCGGCAAACTGCGACCCGGAAAAGGCCGGCGTGCCCACGAGCACGACAGGCGTGAACATCACGCTTGCGACGGGAACGATGTCGCGCAGCGGGTCGTACCCGACGGCGCCCAGGTGCGGCCGCAGGGTGAGTGGACTCACCGCCGAGAAGGCCAGTGTGTGTCCATCGGCTGCAGATCGCGCCAGCGCCTGCATACCCACACTGCCGCCACCACCTGCGCGGTGCTCCACGCGCACGGGTACGCCCAAGGTCGTTGTCAGTTGATCTGCCAGCGCGCGCGCCACGCCGTCGCTCAGACCACCGGGTGGGTACACCACGATGATGCGCAACCCAGGCGCTGGCCACGACGACTGGGCCACAGCCTCACACACGGCGGGAAGCAGCAGCGCAGCCGCAAACCAGCTTCGCCGCGAGATGGTCATGCCATCGTCCCCGGTGGGGTGCGCGAGGGCGTTCGCGGCTGCGATCTGCGGGCTGCGTCTCGGGCAATCTTGAGGAAATGGGCGGCGGGCCCGCTGGCGTCTTGCGTGCGATAGACCAATGTGAGAGGTGCATCCAGCGGCGCGCCATCGACCAGCGGCAGATACGCCACCGCGTGCGCGTGCAAGCCGCGCATGGACGCCGGCACCACGGCCACGCCGGCACCTGCAGCCACCAAATTCAGGCTGGAGACCATGCGCTCGACCTCGGCCACCACACGCGGGCGAAACCCGCGCGCCTCGCACAGCGCCAGCAGATTGGCATACAGCCCTGGAGCACCCGGCTGGCGCACCAGCACAAATCCTTCGTCCTTCAGCTCTGTCAATTTCAAGGATTTGGGTCTGCGGCGGGTGGCGAGCGCATGGTCGCCGGGCAGTGCGACCAACACGGGTTCGCGCAGCAGCACTTCAAAGGTCAGGCTGGGCGGCTGTGATACGGGCACACGGATCAGCCCGCAATGCAACCGACCCGCCTCTACCGCTTCCGTGATGCCTGCTGCGTGGTCTTCGCGGATCGACAGCGCAATGCCTGGCCAAGCCCGCCGACAGGCCCGAAGGGTTTCGGGCGTGAACGCATGCGCCGCGGCGGAGCTCGTGAAGCCGACGTTGAGCTCGCCCTGCTCTCCGCGGGCGACGCGCACCATGCGCGTGCGCATCGCCTCCATGTCATCGACCAGCCGCCGGGCTTCCATTTCAAACACCCGTCCCGCGTCGGACAAGGTCACCCCTTTGGGATGCCGATGAAACAGGGGGACGCCCAGCTCTTTTTCCAGCGCCTTGATCTGCAGGCTCAGCGGTGGCTGCTGAATGCCCAGGCGCTCGGCGGCACGCGTCATGTGACCGGCTTCCGCGACCGCCAGGAAATAGCGAAGGTGACGGAATTCCATATTTGTAAAGTATTGAAAATCGCGATTCAGTATATTTGACGCAAGGTTGATGCACGCCTATCGTCCTTGGGTTCGCACCAAAAAAAGGAGACAACTGTGCACATCCGCCCCCTCGCGTGGCTGGCGCTCGCCACCCTGACCGGCCACATGGGCCTCACACAGGCACAGCCCACCGACCCCAAGCCCCATGCGTGCCCGAGCGAGGTACCTGCTGGTGCAACGTGCCACGTTGGCGAAGATGGCCTTGGGGGGTTTTATTGGATTGCCTTGCCCGCCGGCTGGAAACCGCAAACCGGCGTGCTGGTCGTGCACGCACATGGTGGCCCCGCTGACACAGGCCCCGCCACGCTCGCAAGAGGTGAGGAAGACCTCAAGCGCTGGGCCATCACTGTCAAAGCCGGCCATGCCTGGGCGGGTGCCACCTACCGTCGCGGCGGCTTCGGTGTGAGCATGGCAGCCGAAGACACCGAGCGCGTGCGGCGCATCTTCGTCAAGCATTTCGGCCCTCCGCGCCGCACCATCCAGCACGGCCAGAGCTACGGCGCATCGGTGGCGGCCAAAGGTGCCGAGATGTACGCGATGGTCGATGGCCCGAATGGCAAGGTCAAAGGGCCATATGACGGCATGCTGCTGACCAGTGGCCTGCTGGGCGGCGGCACACGGGCCTACGATTTCCGGATCGACTTGCGTGTGGTGTACCAGTACGTCTGCAAGAACCACCCCAAGGCAGACGAGCCGCAGTACCCGCTGTGGCAAGGTCTTCCCATGAACGCAACGCTCACGCGCGCCCAACTGGCCGCCCGCGTGGACGAGTGCACCGGTGTCCGCAAACCTGCCGCCCAGCGCAGCGAACAGCAAAAGGCCAACCTGGCCACGATCGTGAACGTCATCCAGATTCCCGAGCGCTCGCTGATCGGCCACCTCAACTGGGCGACCTGGTTGTTTCGCGACCTGACGCAGCTCCGCCTGGGCAACCGTAACCCGTTCAACAACGCCAACGTCCGGTACAAGGGCTCGAGCGACGATGCCGCGCTGAACGCCGGCGTGCTGCGCTACACCGCCGACCCGGTCGCGGTGGCAGAACTGGCCAAAGACAGCGATCCCGACGGTCGCATCAACCTGCCTGTGCTCTCGCTGCACGCCGTCAACGACCCAACCGCCTTCGTGGAACTCGAGTCCGCCTACCGCGAGACTGTCGAGCGCGCGGGCAATGGCGCCTTGCTGGTGCAGACCTTCAGCGATGAGTCCGAACACAGTTTCCTGAGCGAGCCGCAGTATCCGGCGCTGTTCACGGCGCTGCTGCAATGGATCGACAAGGGCGACAAGCCCACGCCGCAAAGCGTCGCCAGCCTGTGCAAGAGTTACGAGGCGGCTTACGGCAACACCTGCCGATTGCTGCCGGACTACCGCAGCGCACCGCTGGCCAGCCGCGTCCCACCCCGCTGACACGCGCCCAAGAAAAAAGCCGCCGGCCCGTGAGGGCTGGCGGCTTTCGCCGAAGGGCGCAGCACTTTACTTGCGCTGCGGCGGCACGTCCGTGCAGGAGCCGTGCGCAATCTCGGCCGCCATGCCGATGCTCTCGCCCAGCGTGGGGTGCGGGTGGATGGTCTTGCCAATGTCCACCGCATCCGCGCCCATCTCGATGGCCAGCGCGATCTCGCCAATCATGTCGCCCGCGTGCGTGCCGACCATGCCGCCGCCCAGGATCTTGCCGTGGCCGTGGGCTTCTGGTGAATCGTCGAACAGCAACTTGGTCACGCCTTCGTCGCGGCCATTGGCAATGGCGCGGCCCGAGGCGGTCCAGGGGAACAACCCCTTCTTCACCTTGATGCCTTGCGCCTTGGCCTGGTCTTCGGTCAGACCCACCCAGGCCACTTCGGGGTCGGTGTAAGCCACGCTTGGAATCACGCGGGCGTTGAACGCGGCCGCAGCCAGTTCCTTGTTGCCCTGCAGTTCACCGGCGATCACTTCCGCCGCCACGTGCGCCTCGTGCACCGCCTTGTGCGCCAGCATGGGTTGGCCCACGATGTCGCCAATGGCGAAGATGTGCGGCACGTTGGTGCGCATCTGGATGTCGACGTTGATAAAGCCGCGTTCGCTCACCGCCACACCTGCTTTCTCCGCCCCGATCTTCTTGCCGTTGGGCGTGCGGCCCACCGCCTGCAGCACGAGGTCGTAAACCTGCGGTGCTGACGCCGTGCCGCCTTCTTCGGCAGCGGCAAAGGTCACTTCGATACCCGCCGGCGTGGCCTTGGCCCCCACCGTCTTGGTCTTCAACATGATGTTGTCAAAGCGCTTGGCGTTCATCTTCTGCCAGATCTTCACCAGGTCACGGTCGGCACCCTGCATGAGCCCGTCCATCATTTCCACCACGTCCAGGCGAGCGCCGAGCGTGCTGTAAACCGTGCCCATCTCCAGGCCGATGATGCCGCCGCCCAGGATCAGCATGCGCTTGGGCACTTCCTTGAGCGCCAGCGCGCCCGTGCTGTCCACCACGCGCGGATCGTCCGGCATGAACGGCAGGCGCACCGCCTGGCTGCCCGCAGCAATGATGGCCTTCTTGAAGGCAATCACCTGCTTTTTGCCAGTTTTCTCCTGGCCGGTTGCACCGCTGGTCTCTTCCACCTCAAGGTGGTTGGCACCCACGAAAGTGCCCACACCGCGCACGGTGGTCACCTTGCGCATCTTGGCCATGGCGGCCAACCCGCCGGTGAGCTTGCCGATCACCTTTTCCTTGTGACCGCGCAGCTTGTCGATGTCGAGCTTCGGCGCGCCGAAGTCCACCCCCAGGTCGGCCATGTGGCTGACCTCGTCCATGACGGCAGCCACGTGCAGCAGCGCCTTGGAGGGGATGCAACCCACGTTCAAACACACGCCACCCAAGGTGGCGTAGCGCTCGACCAGCACCACCTTCAAACCCAGGTCGGCGGCGCGGAAGGCCGCGCTGTAGCCACCGGGGCCACCGCCGAGCACGAGCACATCGCACTCGAGGTCGGCGCTGCCGCCAAAGCTGGCGGCCGTGGGGGCGGGCACCGGGGCAGCAGATGCCACGGGCGCAGCAGCGGGCGCAGAGGGTGCAGCGACCGGCGCCGGGGCGGGCGCTGCGGCGGCCGCATCCGCAGCCTCCAGCGTCAGCACCACACTGCCCTGCTTGACCTTGTCGCCCAGCTGGACCTTGAGCGCCTTGACCACTCCCGCCGCAGAGGACGGGATTTCCATCGAGGCCTTGTCAGACTCGACCGTGATCAGGCTTTGTTCAGCCTTGACGGTGTCGCCAGGCTTCACCAGCAATTCAATCACCGAGACTTCGTCGAAGTCGCCGATGTCAGGAACTTGGATGTCGATCAGTGCCATCGTCGTTCCTTAGAGCAGCACGCGACGGAAGTCGCTGAGGATCTGGCCAAGGTACACGTTGAAGCGTGCAGCGGCAGCGCCATCAATCACGCGGTGGTCCCAGGTCAGCGACAAAGGCAGCATCAGGCGCGGCTGGAAGGCCTTGCCGTCCCACACCGGCTCCATGGTGCTCTTGCACACGCCCAGAATCGCCACCTCGGGCGCGTTGATGATGGGCGTGAAGTAACGCCCGCCAATACCACCCAGGCTGGAGATGGTGAAGGTCGCACCGCTCATCTCGGCCGGGCTGAGCTTTCCCTCGCGCGCCTTCTTGGCGAGTTCACCCATTTCCTGGCTGATCTGCAACACGCCCTTCTTGTCGGCGTCCTTGATCACCGGAACCATCAGGCCATTGGGCGTGTCCGCGGCAAAGCCGATGTGCCAGAACTGCTTGTAGATCAGCGCATCGCCGTCAATGGAGCTGTTGAACTCGGGGAATTTCTTGAGCGCGGCCACACAGGCCTTGATCAGGAAAGCCAGCATCGTCACCTTGACACCGCTTTTCTCGTTTTCCTTGTTGGTGGACACACGGAAGGCCTCCAGATCGGTGATGTCGGCGTCGTCGTGGTTGGTGACCGCCGGGATCATCACCGCGTTGCGCAGCAAGTTGGCGCCGCTGATCTTCTTGATGCGGCTCATCTCCTTGCGCTCGATCGGACCGAACTTGGCGAAGTCGACCTTCGGCCAGGGAATCAGGCCCAAGCCCGCGCCGTCGCCACCACCACCGGCTGGGGCCTTCGCCGCCTGTGCTTTGGTCTGCGCAGCGCCCGTCATCACGGCCTTGGTGAAGCCTTGCACGTCGTCCACCAGGATGCGTCCCTTGGGCCCGCTGCCCTTGACCTCTTCCAGCGGCACACCCAGCTCACGGGCGAACTTGCGCACCGAGGGGGATGCATGTGGCAGGCCCACCGCGGGCGTGCCCGTGGGGTTGTGTGCGGCCGGTGCCGCTGCCGGCGAAGCAGGCGCTGCGGCCGAAGCAGCTGGCGGCGCCGCCACGGCAGCAGCCGATGCCGCAGGGGCAGCCGCCGCCGCGGGTGCCGCGGCAGGGGCGGCCGATGCCACGCCTTCCAGAATGGCCAGCAAATCCCCAATGTTCACGGTGTCGCCCACCTTGACCTTGAGCTCCTTGAGCACGCCAGCGCCCGCCGACGGAATCTCCATCGACGCCTTGTCAGACTCGACCGTGATCAGGCTTTGCTCCAGCGCGATCTTGTCGCCGGGCTTCACCAGCACTTCGATCACGGCGACATCCTTGAAATCACCGATGTCAGGCACGCGCACCTCGACCGGGCCCGCCACAGCAGCTGGCGCTGCGGTTGGAGCGGCTGCCGGCGCTGCAGCGACCGGAGCAGCCGCGGGGGCAGCTGCAGCGGGGGCTGCTGCAGCGGGAGCCGCAGCAGCTTCACCCGCCGCCTCGAGCACCAGCACCACCGAGCCTTCTTTCACTTTGTCGCCCAGCGCAACCTTGAGCTCCTTGATCACTCCCGCGGTGCTGGAGGGGATCTCCATGGAAGCCTTGTCTGACTCCACCGTGATCAGTGACTGCTCGGCCTTGACGGTGTCACCCACTTTCACCAGCAGCTCAATGACCGCCACCTCATCAAAGTCACCGATGTCCGGGACCTTCACTTCAACCATTGCCATGTTGTTGTCTCCGGATTACGCGTACAGCGGGTTCACTTTGTCGGCGTTGATGCCGTACTTCTTGATCGCCTCAGCCACCTTGGCCGCTGGCAACTTGCCCTCTTCGCTCAGCGCCTTGAGCGCTGCCACCACGATGTAGTGGCGGTTGATCTCGAAGTGCTCGCGCAGCTTGCTGCGGAAATCGCTGCGGCCAAAACCATCGGTGCCCAGCACCTTGTACGTGCGGTCTTTCGGAATGAAGGAACGGATCTGCTCCGCGTAGTTCTTCATGTAGTCGGTGGAGGCGATCACGGGGCCGGTGGTGGCGCTGAGTTGCTGCGTCACGAACGGCACGCGGGGCGTTTCGGTCGGGTGCAACAGGTTCCAGCGTTCGGCGTCCTGGCCATCACGGGTCAGCTCGTTGAAGCTCGGGCAGCTCCACACACCCGCGCTCACGCCCCAGTCTTTTTCCAGCAGCTCCTGCGCCGCAATGCTCTCGCGCAGGATGGTGCCGCTGCCGAGCAACTGCACGGTCGGCGCGGTCTTCTTGAGCGCGGGCGCCTGCTTGCAGTAATACATGCCCTTGATGATTTGCTCTTCGGTGCCGGGCTGCAGGCCAGGCATGGCGTAGTTTTCGTTGAGCAGAGTCAGGTAGTAGAAAACGTTGTCCTGCTTCTCCACCATGCGCTTCAAACCGTGGTGCAGGATCACGGCCACCTCGTGCGCGAAGGTCGGGTCGTAGCTGATGCAGTTCGGAATCGTGCCCGCCAGAATGTGGCTGTGCCCGTCTTCGTGCTGCAGGCCTTCGCCGTTGAGCGTGGTACGCCCCGACGTGCCGCCCAGCAGGAAGCCACGCGCCTGCATGTCGCCCGCCGCCCAGGCCAGATCGCCAATGCGCTGGAAGCCGAACATCGAGTAGTACACGTAGAACGGCACCATGATGCGGTTGCTGGTGCTGTAGCTCGTGGCCGCCGCGATCCAGCTGCTCATGCCGCCGGCTTCGTTGATGCCTTCCTGCAGGATCTGACCCGCCTTGTCTTCCTTGTAGTACATCACCTGGTCTTTATCGACCGGGGTGTACTGCTGACCTGCCGGGTTGTAGATGCCGACTTGGCGGAAGAGCCCTTCCATGCCGAAGGTGCGGGCCTCGTCCACCAGGATGGGCACCACACGCGGGCCCAGAGCCTGATCGCGCAGCAGCTGCGTGAGGAAGCGCACGTAAGCCTGCGTGGTCGAAATCTCGCGGCCTTCTGCCGTGGGTTCGAGCACTGCCTTGAATGTTTCCAGCGAAGGCACGGTGAAGCTCTCGTCGGCCTTGACGCGGCGCTTGGGCAGGTAGCCACCCAGGGCTTTGCGGCGCTCGTGCAAGTACTTCATCTCCGGCGTGTCGTCGGCCGGTTTGTAGAACGGGATCTTGGAGAGTTCGCTGTCCGGGATGGGCAGGTTGAAGCGATCACGGAAGATCTTGATGTCTTCGTCGGTCAGCTTCTTGGTCTGGTGGACCGTGTTCTTGCCCTCGCCCGATTTGCCCATGCCAAAACCCTTGACGGTCTTGATCAGCAGCACGGTGGGCTGGCCCTTGTGGTTCACCGCCTTGTGGTACGCCGCGTACACCTTTTGTGGGTCGTGGCCACCGCGCTTGAGGTTCCAGATGTCGTTGTCGCTCAGGTGAGCGACCATTTCGAGCGTTTTGGGGTCCCGGCCGAAGAAATGCTTGCGCACGTAGGCACCGTCGTTGGCCTTGAAGGCCTGGTAGTCGCCGTCCACCGTGTCCATCATGATCTTGCGCAGCGCACCGTCCTTGTCGCGCGCCAGCAGGTTGTCCCACTCGCTGCCCCACAGCAGCTTGATCACGTTCCAGCCCGAGCCCCGGAACTCACCTTCGAGCTCCTGAATGATCTTGCCATTGCCGCGCACCGGACCGTCCAGGCGCTGAAGGTTGCAGTTCACCACGAAGATGAGGTTGTCGAGGTTTTCGCGCGCGGCCAGACTGATGGCGCCCAGCGACTCGACCTCGTCCATTTCACCGTCACCGCAGAACACCCAGACCTTGCGGTTCTCGGTGTTGGCAATGCCGCGGGCGTGCAGGTATTTCAGAAAGCGCGCCTGGTAAATCGCCATCAGCGGGCCCAGGCCCATTGACACCGTGGGGAACTGCCAGAACTCGGGCATCAACTTGGGATGCGGGTAGCTGGAGAGACCCTTGCCATTGACTTCCTGGCGGAAGTTGAGCAACTGCTCTTCGGTCAGGCGCCCTTCCAGGTAAGCACGGGCATAAACGCCAGGCGACACGTGTCCCTGGATGTACAGGCAGTCACCGCCGTGGTTTTCGCTTTCCGCGTGCCAGAAATGGTTGAAGCCGGCTCCGAACATGTGGGCCAGCGATGCAAAGGACCCGATGTGCCCGCCGAGGTCTCCGCCGTCGTCAGGGTTATGGCGGTTGGCCTTGACCACCATCGCCATGGCGTTCCAGCGCATGTAGGCGCGCAAACGCTCCTCAATTTCGATATTGCCGGGGCAGCGCTCTTCCTGGTCCGGCTCGATGGTGTTGACGTAGCCGGTGGTGGCCGAAAACGGCAGATCAATGCTGTGCTGGCGGGCTTCCTCGAGCAGCTGTTCGAGCAGGAAGTGGGCCCGTTCGGGCCCCTCGCGCTCGATCACGGCGGCCAGCGCCTCCATCCACTCACGGGTCTCGTTGGAATCGACGTCCGTCTTGCCACGGCCGTTGAGAGCGTCATTCGCTGACATGTTGTCTCCTGTTGGTTTGAATTGAGCTTACGGACCTCTATCCGCACTGTCACTGATTTTTCCACAAAAGCTTTTCGTTTTCAACATATGCTTTTGTTTTTTGTATTATGAAACTCATCGAATTCGAGCGGGCTTGTTGAACCTCACGCTCACTGCTGCGGTCGCTGGCAAACCGCCCCGGCCAGCCACGCGCTCACGTAGACTCACGGGTCCATGATTTCGCTCCCTCCGACGCCCTCCCAGAACAGCCCAACCGTGCCTGTCGTCTGGTGGAAGCGATGGTGGCGACGCCTGCCGCCTTCAAGGCAGGATCGCTTCGCCACGCTGGGCCCCTTGCTGGCAGTGCTGCTGTTCCTGTCAGCGATCGCCGTCGCCATCACCTACCTGCGCTACGAGGAGCTCGAGCGCGAGCAGGAAGCCGTCACACGCGACGTCGAATACGCCCAACAGCGCTTGCGGCTGCGCCTGCTGGAACGTCAGGAGCAGCTCATGCGCCTGGCGCGCGAAGTAGGCAACAAGGAAATCGAGAGCGACGAGTTCGAATTCCAGGTCGAGTCGCTGGTGAGCCAGTTTCCCGAGCTGCTGG
>CALRUK020000032.1:0-38973 GCA_943371335.1 Synechococcus sp. UW140
CGAGGCGTAGAACCTCAGCGCGTTGCCGCCGGTGGTGGTCTCGGGGCTGCCGAACATCACGCCGATCTTCATGCGGATCTGGTTGATGAAGATGACCATGCAGTTGGTCTTCTTGATGTGCGCGGTGAGCTTGCGCAGGGCCTGGCTCATCAGGCGGGCTTGCAGGCCGGGCAGCGAGTCGCCCATTTCGCCTTCAAGCTCGGCCTTCGGGGTCAAGGCGGCCACCGAGTCGACCACGATGAGGTCAACCGCGCCGGAACGCACCAGGCTGTCGACAATTTCAAGCGCCTGTTCGCCGGTGTCGGGCTGGCTGATCAGCAGGTCCTGCAGGTTCACGCCCAGCTTCTGGGCGTACTGGATGTCCAGCGCGTGTTCGGCGTCCACGAAGGCGCAGGTGCCGGCCAGCTTCTGCATTTCGGCAATCACCTGCAGCGTGAGCGTGGTCTTGCCCGAAGATTCCGGGCCGTAGATTTCGATCACCCGGCCGCGCGGCAGGCCGCCAACGCCCAGTGCGATGTCCAGGCCCAGCGAGCCGGTGGAGACGACCTGGATGTCCTCGATCACCTCGCCCTCACCCAGCCGCATGATCGTGCCCTTGCCGAACTGCTTCTCGATCTGGGCCAGTGCGGCCTGCAGGGCTTTGGCTTTTTCGCTGTTGAGGGGGTTGTTCTTGACGGCTGCGTCCATGGAGGGCTCCTGAGCGGTGGGTGGAAGTTCGCAGGGCCTGTGTGAATGTGTACAGGCTGGATGCTTGAACAGCAGTTTACAAGCCCGTTGAACGTTCACAACCGATTATTTGGTCAGTTTGCCTTACCATCTGCGCATGTCCGATTCACCCCTGCCCGACGACCGTTGGCGCGGCAGCCACCTGGGCCGCCTGATGGGCCTGGCACTGCGCCGGTTCGACGAACGCGTGCTCAGCCTGATGGCGCACGACGCCAACGTGCCGCTGGCGCTTTCCCACCTGGCCGCGCGGGCGCAGGTGGGCGCAGCGCACATTCACCTCACGCGCCACCTGGGGCTGCAGGGCTCGCGGCTGACGGAGCTGGCGCAACAGGCGGGCATGAGCAAGCAGGCGATGGGTGATCTGGTCACGCAGTGCGAGGCCTGGGGGCTGGTGCGGCGAGAGCCCGACGCGCGCGATGCCCGCGCCCGGCGCATCGTGTTCACCGACACCGGCTTGCTGTGGCTGGGGGCGTTCCGCCAGGCCGTCGCTCAGGCAGAGGGCGAATTCCGGGCGCAGGTGGGCGACGAGGTGGCCACCGTGGTGGCCCTGGGACTGGAGGCCTACGGCTCGGAATTGCCCGGCGCGCGCGCGGCGGTGGCAGCCCGGTAAACCCCTGCAGCGAACCCGCACGGGCGGCCTAAAATGAGCAGCCCGGTCCAGGGCACCCCACCGCCCAAGCGCTGCCCAGCCAGCCACCCAGGAGACAACCATGCGCATCCTGATCGCCGAAGACGACCACGTGCTGGCCGACGGCCTGCTGCGCAGCCTGCGCGCCGCAGGTGCTGCGGTGGACCACGTCACCAGCGGCACCGAGGCCGATGCCGCCCTGCTGACCAACAACGAATTCGACCTGCTCATCCTGGACCTGGGGCTGCCCAAGCTGCACGGGCTGGAGGTGCTGCGGCGGCTGCGCTCGCGGGGCTCCACCCTGCCGGTGCTCATCCTCACCGCGGCCGACAGCATCGAGGAGCGCGTCAAGGGCCTGGACTACGGCGCGGACGACTACATGGCCAAGCCGTTCTCTCTGCAGGAGCTCGAAGCGCGCGTGCGCGCACTCACGCGGCGCGGCATGGGCGGCTCCACCAACACCATTCGCCACGGCCCGCTGGAATACGACCAGGCCGGCCGCGTGGCCACCATCGACGGCAAGATGGTGGAGCTCTCGGCGCGCGAGCTGGGCCTGCTGGAAGTGCTGCTGCAACGCGCTGGGCGCCTCGTGAGCAAAGATCAGCTCGTCGAGCGCTTGTGCGAATGGGGCGAAGAGGTAAGCAACAACGCCATCGAGGTGTATATCCACCGCCTGCGCAAGAAGATCGAGAAGGGCCCGATCCGCATTGCCACCGTGCGCGGCCTGGGCTACTGCCTTGAAAAAATCGCCGGCTGACGCCCCCGCCACCCAGGAAGCCCTGCCGCCTGCGCTGGAAGTGCGTGCAGGGCCGAGGTCGTTTGGACTCTTTCAGCGGGAGCAGCGCAGCCTGTTTGGCGAAATCCTGGACTGGATGCTCACGCCGCTGCTGCTGCTGTGGCCGCTGTCGCTGGCGCTGACCTGGTTCGTCGCGCAGGGGATCGCCAGCAAGCCATTCGACCGGGCGCTCGAGTTCAACCTGCAAGCCCTCACGCAATTCGTCGCCAATCAAAACGGGAAGGTGAGCTTCAACCTCACACCGCAGGCGCGCGACCTGCTGCGCGCAGACGACAGCGATCTTGTGTACTACCAGGTGGTGGACCACCGCGGCAAGCTCGTGAGTGGCGAGGCCGACTTTCCGGCGCCGCGTGAGAGTGGGGCTGGCGAACCGGGGCTGGTGCAGCTGCGCGACGACGTGGTGCGCGGCGACGAAGTGCGTGTGGCCTACACCTGGCTGGTGCGCGACAACCCCGAGCAACTGGTGCTCATGCAGGTGGCCGAAACGCGCGGCAAACGCTCCACCCTCGCGGCCGAAATCATCAAGGGCGTGATGGTGCCGCAATTCGTCATCCTGCCGCTGGCCGTGTTGCTCGTGTGGCTGGCGCTGGTGCGTGCGATCCGCCCGCTCAACGAGCTCGAGCAGCGCATCCGCGCGCGCAAGCCCGATGACTTGAGCCCGATCGAAGAGTCGGCCATTCCGCAGGAGGTAGCTCCGCTGGTGTCGTCGATCAACGACCTGCTCACCCGGTTGAAGGCCTCGCTGACCACCCAGCGGCGCTTTCTGGCCGACGCAGCCCACCAGCTCAAGACGCCACTCGCGGGCCTGCGCATGCAGGCCGAGCTGGCCCAGCGCGAGAGCGACCCCGCCGAAATTCGGGGCTCGCTGCAGCAAATTGCGCGCTCGAGCTCGCGCGCCACCCACACCGTGAACCAGCTGCTGGCGCTGGCGCGTGCCGAGACCACGGGGCGCACACTGCCCAGCGCCCGCGTCGACCTGGCGCGCTTGGTGCGAGGCGTGGTGCGGGAGTCGGTGCCACGGGCACTGGAACATGGCATCGACCTCGGCTGCGAGGGCCCCGAAGAAGTGCCCGAAGACTGCCTGATGGACGGCAACCCCATCCTTTTGCAGGAGATGGTGCGCAACCTGGTGGACAACGCGATCAACTACAGCGGGCGCGGCGGCATCGTGACCGCGCGCGTGCTGATCGACCCGTTCAGTGGCGTGCAGATCCTGCAGGTGGAAGACAACGGGCCGGGCATTCCAGAGAACGAACGGGAGTTCGTGCTGCAGCCGTTCTACCGCGCGCTGGGCACCAACGTCGACGGCTCAGGACTGGGACTGACCATCGTGCAGGAAATTGCGCAGCAACACGGCGCCACCGTGTTGATCGACAGCGCCCACCCCGACCGCAGCCCATCCGGCCTGCTCGCTTCGGTGCGTTTCACACCGAAGACACCGCGGCAGGAATGACCGGTCAGGCCGCCGGCTTGTAGACGTTGAGCGACAAGCGCTCGCGCTCCACCGCACGGGCCACCGCCGGCAGCGCGGCAAAGCGCTGCGCGAGCGCCCAGGTGGCGGGCAGGGTCGTGGGGTCGATGCCGGCAAAACCGCCCCAACGCAGCAGCGTGAGCGCGTAGGCGTCCAGTGCGCCGGGTTGCTCGCCCGTCATCCAGGGCGATGCCTTCTCGGCCAGCAATTCGATCTCGCCGAGCAGGCCCCGGTAGGTCTTGACGGCGTGGGCGCGAATCGCCTGCTTGGCGGCTTCGTCGTCGGTGAATTTCTCGGGCATGAACACGTGCGTGAACGTGGGGTGCACGGTGTTGTTCATCCAGGTCAGCGTCTGCAGGGCGCGCGAGCGCGCCGCGCCCGAAGCGGGCAGGATGCCGGCCTGCGGCAGCCGGGCGTCCAGATGCAGCAGGATCGCCACGATCTGCGTGACCACCTGGTCGCCGTCCACCAGCACCGGCACCTGGCCGCGCGGGTTGATCGCCAGGTATTCGGGGCTGCGCTGCTCGTTCTTGTGCAACTTGACGCCGTGGGGCTCGAACTCGGCACCCGAAAGCTCCAGCATGCTGTGCGGCACAAAGGAACAGGCGCCAGGGGCGAAATAAAGTTTCAGGCTCATGCAAAAGTCTCCGTGAATGCGATCAGCTCAGATGCTGGCCCACGAGGCCGGCAATCTCGAACATCGTGACCTGGTCCTTGCCGAACACGGGTCGCAGCTTGGCGTCCGCGTTGACGCGGCGCTTGTCGGCGGCATCCTGCAGGCCGTTGGCCTTGATGTAGTCCCACAGCTTCTTGACCACCTCGGGACGCGACACCATACCTTCGCCGATGACGGCCGCCAGCGCCGCGCTGGGTTGCTTGCCGCTGGCAGCGGTGGTTTTGCGCGGGGCCTTGGGCGTCTTGGCGGCGGCAGCTTTCTTGGCCGCTGGCGCCTTCTTCGCTGCGGGTGCTTTGGCGGACGCGGCCTTCTTTGCCGCAGGCGCTTTGGCGGGCGCACCAGCCGCTGTTTTGCGCGGCGGGAACTTGCTGGCACGCGGCTCGAACTCGAAGTTCACCTTGCCCGCCTCCTTGTCCCAGGCCAGGAAGGCCTTGAACGCACGGCGCGTGCGCATGGAGACGAACTTGTCGAGCAGGTCGGTCTTGCCGGTGGCCAGCAGCTTGGTCATCTGCTCGCGCGAGACCGGCTGCTGCAAGATGATCTTGCCGCTCTTGAAGTCGCAACTGGGGGTGGGTTGGGCCATGGTGGGCACCGACTTCTCGCACACGTAGTTGCTGCCGTGCTCGTGCACCGCGCCGCCGCACTTGGGGCACTGGCCCAGTGGCTCGCTGCCCGTGAAGTCGACCAGCTCGCCGCTTTCCTCGCCCTTCTTGTCGTCACCGAAGTCGAACTCCAGCTTCCAGTTCTTTTCTTCTTCGTTGAACTTGATCACGATCTCGGCCACGAACGGCCAGCCGGCCTTGGAGCGGAAGCCTTCCAGCGGGCCGATCTGCTTGGTCGCCAGCAATTGCTCGGCTTCCTCGGGCTCAAAAGTGCGCCCCGCCGGCGACTTGCCAAACGAAAAACCGCAGCCTTCGCTGTTGCCGTCGGCGCCGGTGCAGCCGTAGCGGCGGTAGTTTTCCTTGACCACGCCGCCGCAGTTGGGGCACGGCGTGGACAGCGTGGCGTAGTTGCCGGGAATGGTGTCGCGGTCGTATTCCTTGGCCTTCTTCACCATGCGCTCGGTCATGGCGGCGATCTCGCCCATGAACGCGGCGCGGCTGAGCTTGCCGTGTTCCATCTGCGCCAGCTTGTATTCCCACTCGCCCGTGAGCTCGGGCTTGGAGAGTTCTTCCACACCCAGCCCGCGCAACAGCGTCATCAGCTGGAAGGCCTTGGCCGTGGGAATGATCTCGCGCCCTTCGCGCAGCATGTACTTCTCGGTCAGCAGACCTTCAATGATGGCCGCGCGCGTGGCAGGCGTACCCAGGCCCTTCTCCTGCATGGCCTCGCGCAACTCGTCGTCGTCCACCAGCTTGCCCGCGCCTTCCATGGCGCCCAGCAGGGTGGCTTCGGAATAGCGCGCGGGCGGCTTGGTCTTGAGGCCTTTGGGCTCCACGGTCTCGGTGCGCACGGTCTCGCCTTCGCGCACGGGCACCAGGTTCTGGCCCTTGTCGCCCTCTTTCGCATCGGCCACGTCTTCGGCAGCCTCCTTGCCGTACACCGCCATCCAGCCCGGCTTGACCAGCACCTTGCCCTCGGTCTTGAAGTGATGGCCCACCGACGAGGTGATGCGCGTGGTCACCATGAACTCCGCCGACGGGAAGAACACCGCGAGGAAGCGGCGCACCACCAGGTCATAGAGCTTCTGTTCGGCCTCGCTCAGGCCGCTGGGCGCCTGCAGCGTGGGGATGATGGCGAAGTGGTCCGACACCTTGCTGTTGTCGAAAACGCGCTTGCTCGGGCGGATGTAGTTGTTGTTGAGCGCGGTCAACGCGTGCGGCGCCAGGTGCTTCATGCCGCTGTCGGCGAGCATCTCGAACGTTTGCTTGACCGTGGGCAGGTAGTCCTCGGGCAGGGCGCGCGAATCGGTCCGCGGGTAGGTCAATGCCTTGTGGCGCTCGTACAGGCTTTGCGCCAGCTGCAGCGTGGTCTTGGCGGAGAAGCCGAAGCGGCCGTTGGCCTCGCGCTGCAGGCTGGTCAGGTCGTACAGCAAGCCGCTGGCCTGCGTGGTGGGCTTGCTTTCTTCCTTGACGCTGGCGGCCTTGCCGCGCACGGCCTCGGCAATCGCCATGGCCTCGCGCTGGCTCCAGACCCGGTCGGCGCGCAGCTCGGCATCGGCGTCGTCGCCCGTGGGCTTCTTGAAATTCGGGTCGAACCACTTGCCGGGGTACTCGCCAGCTTCGGCCAAAAAGCTCGCGTGGATTTCCCAGTAGTCGCGGCTGCGGTGGGCGCGGATCTTTTCTTCGCGTTCCACCACGATCGACAGCGTGGGCGTCTGCACCCGCCCCACGGTGGTGAGGAAGAAGCCCCCGTCGCGCGAGTTGAAGGCCGTCATGGCGCGCGTGCCGTTGATGCCGACCATCCAGTCGGCTTCCGAGCGGCTTCGGGCGGCGTCGGCCAGGCCCAGCATCTGTTCGTTGCTGCGCAGCTGCTCGAAGCCATCGCGAATGGCCGCCGGCGTCATGGACTGCAGCCACAGGCGCTGAACGGGTTTGCCCAGCGCCTGGTATTGCCCACCCTTGAGGCCGCCAGCGTACTGTTCGATCAAACGAAAGATCAGCTCGCCCTCGCGGCCCGCGTCGCAGGCGTTGATCAGGCGCGTCACGTCTTTGCGCTTGACCAGCTTGACCACCGCGCCCAGGCGCGACTTGGTCTTGTCGATGGGCTTGAGTTCAAAGTAAGGCGGCAGCACCGGCAGGTGGGCAAAGCTCCACTTGCCCCGTTTCACGTCGAACTCTTCGGGTGCAGCAATCTCCACGAGGTGGCCCACAGCGGAGGTCACCACGTACTTGTCATTTTCAAAGTGGTCATCGTGCTTGTCGAACTTGCCCGCCACCGGGGTAAGCGCTCGCACGATGTCTTGGGCCACGGATGGCTTCTCGGCAATGACCAGGGTTTTCATCTCTACAATCGGCTTTCCACGCGCGTGTACACGCGCACATGGGCACGCGCACACTCGCGCGCACCTGCATGAAACAACCTTACCAAATATTTTGGCCGTGACGAAAAGCCCCCGCCAGACGCCGCCGCGCACCCCGCCAGCCACCAAGGCGCCCGCCAGCGGCAACCGCCGTATCCAGACGCGCCGCTCCGGCGTGCACGGCAAGGGGGTGTATGCCGTGGTCGATCTGGCCGAGGGCGAGACACTGATTGAATACGTCGGCGAGATCATCACCTGGGAAGAAGCGCTGCGCCGCCACCCGCACGACCCGAGCGATCCGAACCACACGTTCTACTTCCACATCGACGAAGGTCATGTGATCGACGCCAAGGTGGGCGGCAACTCGGCCCGCTGGATCAACCACAGCTGCGCGCCCAATTGCGAAGCCGATGTGGAAGACGGTCGCGTGTTCATCCGCGCGCAACGCAACATCAAGGCCGGCGAAGAACTGTTCTACGACTACGGTCTTGTGATCGACGAGCCCTACACCGCCAAACTCAAGGCGGAGTACCCCTGCTGGTGCGGCGCCAAGAAGTGCCGCGGCACCTTGCTCGCGCCCAAGCGCGCCGGGCGCGCCTCCAAACTCGGTTGAGGGCACCTTTTCCCGCATGGCCGACTCCCTGACCCACCACGCCGAGGCGGTCTGGGAGGCCGTGGTGCCCCTGCTGCCTGGCTTCACGGTGGAGGTGCTGCCCAGCATCGACTCCACCAGCAGTGAACTCATGCGCCGTGCGCGCAACGGCCTCATGGAGCCTGTGCTGCTGACCGCTGAACAACAAACCGCCGGGCGGGGCCGCCTGGGCAAGGCCTGGCTGAGCAAGCCTGGGCAGTCGCTCACCTTTTCCATTGCTTTGCCACTGGCGCCCGACAGCTGGTCCGGACTCTCGCTGGCGGTGGGCGTGAGCCTGGCGAGCAGCCTGCACCCCGATGTGCGCCTGAAGTGGCCCAACGACCTCTGGCTGCACCAGCGCAAGCTCGGGGGCATTCTGGTGGAAACCGCCAGCACCGGCGAAGCTGCGCAAGGCCAGCGCCTGGTGGTGATCGGCGTGGGCATCAACATTGCCCGGCCCGATGCTTCGGCCGTTGCAGCCCTGGTGCCCGAGGGGTCGGCGGTGGCGGCCATGGCGCCGGCCGGGCTTGCCGAGGTGCACATGGGCATCACCGCCGGCGAGGTGCTCGAACAGGTGACGCCTTCGCTGGTGAAAGACGTTCTGGCCTTTGCGTCCCAGGGCTTTGCCGCGTTCTCACAGCGCTTCGAGCAGCTCGACGCGCTGCAAGGCCAGACGGTGCAACTCACCGACGGCACGCGCGGCACGGCGTGTGGCGTCAACCCCGACGGCGCCTTGCAGGTGCTCACCGCGCAAGGCATGCAGAGCGTCACCAGCGCCGAGGTGAGCGTGCGGCCATGCTGAGGTGGGCCGTCGTTCTTCTCGTGATGGCCAACGCGGCCTACTTCGCGTGGACGCAGGGCTATCTTGATGGCCTGGGTTGGGCACCGGTGGAGCAACGTGAGCCGCAGCGCATGGCCGAACAGGTGAAACCGGACATGCTCCGCTTGCTCAACGGACCCAAAGCCGCTGTGCCCGAACCCGTTGCGCCAACGCCAGCCCCCGCGGCTGCGGCACCGGCAGAGCCCGCACCCATGGCGGCAGCGGGCGCTGCGACCGACGCCGCGCCGTCTGCCGCGAGCAACGCGGCGGCGGCAACGCAGGCCACGCCACCCCCGCCTGCGCCCGCAGCACCCACCATCGCCAGCGGGCCCCGCGCCTGCTGGCAGGCCGGGGGATTTACCGAGGCACAAACCGAGTTGCTCAAGGCCGAGCTCGCGCTGCTGGGCCTGCCGGCCAGCAACTGGCAACTCAGTGAAGTCCGCAGCAGCGGGCGCTGGATCGTCTACATGGGGCGCTACGACAACGCCGAGCAGGTGGAGCGCAAAAAGGCCGAGCTGCGAGGCCTGGGTGTGCAGTTCCGCGACATTTCAGCGCCTGGCCTCGCGCCAGGACTGGCGCTGGGCACGTATTCCACCGAAGACGCTGCGCGCCAGGCGCTGCAGAAGACCGAGCGCGATGGCGTGCGCACCGCCAAGGTGGCTCAAGAGAGAGCGGAGTCGGTGTCTTTCACTTTGCGCCTGCCCGCCATCACCGACGGCCAGCGTGCCGCGGTCGATGGACTGCGCGAGGCGATGGCTGGCAAGACGCTGCGAAGCTGCAACTGACCACGCACAGGCTTGCCGGAGGGCTCAGGTGCGGCGACGGCGCTGCCACAGCGCCATGGCAATGACCCAGGCCCACAGACTGGCGCCCCACAGTTGGCCTGTGGAGCCGCCGCCACCGCTGGCCGCGACGACAGGCATGGCCGCCACCGCGCCGACCGTGTCTTCACCTGAGCGGGCCAGGTTGTCGACGGCGGTGAGCGAAAACACATAGCTGGCCTCGCTGCGCAGGGTGGCCTGCGCCACCGCACTGGTGGCCGAGGAAATGGTCACCGCTGGCCCGCTGACCTGCGTCCACTGGTAGGAAACGATCTGCGCACCCGGAATAGCGACGCTCTGGCTGCCATCGAGCGTGATCACAGTGCCAGGCTCAACTTGCGCCAACGGCTGGATCACCACGGCAGGACCTGTGGCCAACGCCACGGACATGTTCGCATCCAGCAAGCCCGTGCCGCAGGTGGTGGTGGTGCAGGAGCACGGACCCACGCCGGCCGTTCCGCAAACAGGCAAACCGGCCATCGGTACGTGCGGGCGCACGCCCGCTCTCATGCGCTCGATGAGCTGGCGAGGGCTCAAAGAAGGGTTCACAGCGAGCATCAGGCTGGCCACGCCGGCTGCCTGCGGCGCGGCAAAGCTGGTGCCTTGCTTGTAGCCGTAGCCATCGACGCCAGGCACGCTGGCGCCGCTGTTGTCGGTGGACAGCAGCAGCGTGGCGGCGCCACCTTCGTTGGTACCGCCGGGTGCAGCCAGGGCCACCCGGTCGCCAAAACTGGAGTACCACGCCTTCGACCCGTCCCTGTGCACCGAGGCGACCGTCATGACGCGACGGCAGTCGGCCGGGCGCGTGAGCGTGCGATCGGCGTTGCCAGCCGCCACGACGATGAGCGCACCCGCCGCGGTGACCGCATCGATGGTCGCCTGGTAGGCGAACGAACACGGCGCGTCGCCGCCAAAGCTGAGGTTGATCACGCGCGCCGGGTTGGGATTGGTCGGCAGGCCCGACACGGGCAGGCCGGCCGCCCAGCGCAATCCATCGAGCAGGTCGGAGAGCTGGGCGCCGCATTTGCCGGACACACGGACCGGCAACACGCGAGCGCCCCAATTGAGACCGGCCACGCCTTGACCGTTGTCGGTGGCGGCAGCGATCTGCCCCGCAATGAAGGTGCCGTGCCACGAGCTCCCGCTCACGTCGCAGCTCGCGAAAAGCGGGTTGTTCAGGTCGTTCGCATCCACCCAGTCGCCAGGGTCGGTGGGATCGGCATCCCGTCCGTTGCCGTCGTTGGCGATCGACAAGTCGCTCACCAGGTCATAGCCAGGCAAAAGCTTGCCCGCCAGATCCGGGTGCGCCGGGCGAATGCCGCTGTCGACCACCGCGACGACCGCCGAGCTGCCGGACACACTGCCGGTCGTGTCGCCCCAGGCCGGGGGCAGGTTCAAACCGGCGAGGTTGGTCGGGGTCGCCGGCGGCTGCAGATGCCATTGCTGGTTGAACAGCGCGTCATTCGGTGCCCTGGGCACACCCAGGCGCGGTACCAGCACATCGGGTTCAACCCATGCCACGTCGGGGTGCAGGCGGGCCCGGCGCAGTGCGTTGTCCAGGGCCTTGCCGCGCAAGGGTTGGTTGAAACGGAGCAACCGGCCGTTACCCGCTTCAGCTGTCGCGCCGTCAGGCAGGCCCGCTTCTTTGGCGATCCGCGAAAGTCGGTCGCGACCTTCGCGCGTCTTTTTGTCCCACCGGGCTTTCACACCGTCCCGGCCTGAAGCCCAGGGGCCACGCGGCTTGTCGGGCAGCGAATCATCGAGCTCGTCACCCTTGAAGCCGATGATGAGACCAGCCGCCTCGGCCCTGATCGCCGGTTGAACCGACGACGCAAAGGCGGGTGCCAAGCTGGCGCCAGCCACGAGGGCCGCCGAAATTCCTGCGAAAAGCAATCGCCTCATGAAGGGGTGTGGCCGGAGCCGATGGACAAGCGCGAGCAAGCGGGATGGGTAGGGACGGCGGATTTTGACACGCTCGATCTTTCCGTCGCCCGTGGAAACCCGCGTTTCGGCATTTGTGCACACCTTTACAACACTGGCCTGACGCCCGGCCGGTGTTGCCCTGCGAACGGACGTGGCGCGGCATGCAAAAAGGCGCCCGAAGGCGCCTTTTTCTGGTGGTTTGCAGCCGCTTACTTGGCCACCACGCGCACCATCTCCAGGCACTTGTTGGAGTAGCCCCACTCGTTGTCGTACCAGCTCACGACCTTGATGAAGGTCTTGTCCAGCGCGATGCCGGCGTCGGCGTCGAAGATGGAGGTGCGGGTGTCGCCGCGGAAGTCGGTGGCCACCACCTTGTCCGTCGTGTAGCCCAGCACGCCCTTGAGCGCGCCTTCGCTCTGCGCCTTCATCTCTGCGCAGATCTCTTCGTAGGTCGCTTCCTTGTTCAGCTCCACGGTCAGGTCCACCACCGACACGTCGGACGTGGGCACGCGGAAGCTCATGCCGGTGAGCTTCTTGTTGAGCTCGGGGATCACCACGCCCACTGCCTTGGCTGCGCCGGTGCTGCTGGGGATGATGTTCTCCAGGATGCCGCGGCCGCCGCGCCAGTCCTTGTTGGAAGGGCCGTCCACGGTTTTTTGCGTGGCGGTGGCAGCGTGCACGGTGGTCATCAGGCCGCGCTTGATGCCCCACTTGTCGTTGAGCACCTTGGCAATGGGGGCCAGGCAGTTGGTGGTGCACGAGGCGTTGGAGATGATCGCCTCGCCCTTGTAGGTCTTGTCGTTCACGCCGAAGACAAACATGGGGGTGTCGTCCTTGGATGGGGCGGAGAGGATGACCTTCTTCGCGCCGGCATCCAGGTGCTTCTGGGCGGTGACCTTGTCCAGGAACAGGCCGGTGGATTCGATGACCACGTCGGCGCCGACTTCGTTCCACTTCAGGTTGGCGGGATCGCGCTCCTGGGTGAGGCGGATCTTCTTGCCGTTGACGATGAGCGTGTTGCCCTCCACCGAGACAGTGCCCTTGAAGCGGCCGTGCACGCTGTCGTACTGCAGCATGTAAGCGAGGTAGTCGGGCTCGAGCAGGTCATTGATGGCCACAACCTCAATGTCGCTGAAGTTCTGAATGGCGCTGCGCAACACGTTGCGGCCAATGCGGCCGAAACCGTTGATGCCGATCTTGATGGTCATGTCTCGTCTCTCCTGGAGGGTTTCAAAAGGGTCAAAAATTCACTTGGCGAGCACGGCGCGCACCGTGTCCGCCACGTTCTCGGGGGTGAAGCCGAAGTGCTTGAACAGCACCGGGGCCGGAGCCGATTCGCCGTAAGTGTCGATGCCGACCACCGCGGCCACACCGTATTTCCACCAGCCATCGGTGCTGCCCATTTCGACGGCGACGCGAGGCACACCGGCCGGCAGCACCGAGGCTTTGTAGGCCGCGCTCTGGCGGTCAAACGTCGTGGTGCTGGGCATGGACACGACGCGCACGGCGATTTTGTGTTCACGGGCCAGCAGTTCCTGGGCCTTGAGGGCCAGCTGCACCTCGGAACCCGTGGCAACGATCACGGCCTGCGCTTTTTTCTTCAGGCCGACTTCGGCCGGCTCGGCCAGCACGTAGGCGCCCTGGCTGATGTGGCCCAGGTCGTCTTTGGGCGCGTAGGGCAGGTTCTGGCGGCTGAGCAGCAGCGCGGTCGGCCGGCTGGTGTTTTGCAGCGCCACCGCCCAGGCCACGGCGGTCTCGGCGGTGTCGGCGGGGCGCCAGACGTCCAGGTTGGGGATGAGGCGCAGGCTGGCGGCGTGCTCGATGGACTGGTGCGTCGGGCCGTCTTCGCCCAGGCCGATGGAGTCGTGCGTGAACACATGGATCACGCGCTGCTTCATCAACGCGGCCATGCGAATGGCGTTGCGGCTGTAGTCGCTGAAGGTCAGGAAGGTGCCACCGTAGGGAATGAAGCCGCCGTGCAGTGCCACGCCGTTCATGATCGCGGCCATGCCGAATTCGCGCACACCGTAGTTGATGTGGCGCCCGCCCTGGCCCTGCTCGTTTTTCACCACGTCGCCCGCGAGATTGAAGCGCAGTGCGGGCGTGCTCTTGGTGTTGGTGAGGTTGGAGCCGGTGAGGTCGGCGCTGCCGCCGAGCAACTCGGGCAGAGCGGCGGTGAAGGTTTCGAGCGCGAGCTGGCTGGCCTTGCGGCTGGCCACGGTTTCGGCCTTGGTGTGCGCAGCCACGGCGGCGTCCACCGCCACCTGGGCGAAGCTCTTCGGCAGATCGCCCTTCATGCGGCGCACGAACTCTTTGGCGAGCTCAGGGAAGGCGGCCTTGTACGCGGCGAACTTGGTGTTCCAGTCGGCCTCGGCGGCCTTGCCGGCGTCTTTGGCGTCCCACGCGGCGTACACGTCCTTCGGCACATCAAAGGGCTTGTGCATCCAGCCCAGCGCTTCGCGGGTGAGCTGGATTTCTTCGCCACCGAGCGGCTCGCCATGGGCCTTGGCGGTGTTGGCGCGGTTGGGGCTGCCCTTGCCGATGTGCGTCTTGCAGATGATCAGCGTGGGGCCGTCGGCCTTGTTCTTGGCATCGCTGATGGCGCGGTCCACCACGTCGGCGTCGTGGCCGTCGATCGGGCCGATCACGTTCCAGCCGCAGGCGGTGAAACGCAGCGCGGTGTTGTCAATGAACCAGGGCGTGACCTGGCCGTCGATGGAAATGCCGTTGTCGTCGTACAGCGCAATCAGCTTGTTGAGCTTCCAGGCGCCGGCCAGTGCCACGGCTTCGTGGCTGATGCCTTCCATCAGGCAACCGTCGCCCATGAACACGTAGGTGTGGTGGTCCACCACGGTGTGGCCGTCGCGGTTGAACTCGGACGCCAGCAGCTTCTCGGCCAGCGCCATGCCCACCGCATTGGTGATGCCCTGACCCAGCGGGCCCGTGGTGGTTTCCACGCCGGGGGTGATGCCCACTTCGGGGTGGCCCGCCGTCTTGCTGTGCAACTGGCGGAAGTTCTTGAGTTCACCGATCGGCAGCTTGTAGCCCGTGAGGTGCAGCAGCGCGTAGATCAGCATGGAGCCGTGGCCGTTGGACAGCACAAAGCGGTCGCGGTTGGCCCACAGCGGGTTGGTGGGGTTGTGGCGCAGATGGCGACCCCACAGCGCGACCGCCATGTCGGCCATGCCCATGGGCGCACCCGGGTGGCCCGAGTTGGCGGCTTGCACCGCGTCCATGGCGAGTGCGCGGATGGCGTTGGCCTGGGTCTGGGCCGTCACGGCCGAGGCGGCGGGAGCGGTGCTGGTGGGGGTGCTGGCGGCGTCGGACATGGCAGTGGGCTGGTGTGGGTGGGGGAGGGCTGCGCGGTGGCGCAAAACCTGCGATTTTATCGACCTGCCTTCTGCGCCCGCCCGGCAGCGACCCGTGGGCTCGCACGCGCTCATAATTCCCCACGCGTGCGGCCCTGTGTGCCTGGCACGTGCACCGCACTCCAACATGACACGTCTCGCCACCGATCCGTCCACCGCAACCATCCCGGCCATGCTGCTGGCCGCCGGTCGCGGCATGCGCATGCGCCCCCTGACCGACCACACGCCCAAACCGCTGCTGGCCGTGCATGGCCAGCCCCTGATGCAGTGGCCCATGGCCTCGCTGCTGGCCGCGGGCTTTCGGCGCTTTGTGGTCAACACCGCCTGGCTGGGCGAGCAGATCGACGCCTTTTGCGCGAGCTGGCAGACGCAGCACGCCGGCACGCACGTGGCGGTTTCGCGCGAAGGACAGGACTTTGGCTACGCCCTGGAGACCGCGGGCGGCATTGCGCGCGCGCTGCCGTTGCTGGGTGACGTGTTCTGGGTGCTGGCCGGCGACGTGTACGTGCCCGGCTTCGATTTTTCACAGGCCAGCGTGGCGCAGTTCAAGGCCAGCGACAGGCTCGCGCACATCTGGCTGGTGCCCAACCCGGCACACAACCCGCGTGGCGACTTCGGCCTGAGTGCCGAGGGACTGGCGCTCAACCAGGCCGATCAGAAGCACACCTACAGCACCATTGGCCTGTACCGGCGCGAGCTGTTCGAGCCGCCTTGGTGCGAGATCCTGCCCGGCAACCCGCAAGGCACGGCGGAGCCGCTGGCGCCCCTGCTGCGCCGCGCCATGGACGCCGGACGCGTCAGCGCCGAGCTCTACAGTGGCCCGTGGGTCGACGTCGGCACGCCGCAGCGACTGGAAGAACTGAACCGGTCGGTCTGACCCTGGCGCTGCCAGAAAGCGCCAAAACCTTGACAATGGCGCGCATGGACGCCACCACCCACACCCACCTCTACGCCGAACGCCGCGCCCGCGTGGCCGCCCAGCTGGGCGCCGGCGGCATCGCCATCGTGCCCACCGCGCCGGAGCGCCCGCGCAACCGCGACAGCGACTTTCTCTACCGGCACGACAGCTACTTCTATTACCTCACCGGCTTCACCGAGCCCAACGCCTGGCTGGTGATCACCGCCGAGGGCAGCACCACGCTGTTCTGCCAGCCCAAGGACCTGGAGCGCGAGATCTGGGACGGCATTCGCCTCGGCCCGGCCGCCGCGCCCGCGCAACTGGGCGTGAGCCAGGCGTTTTCCGTGTCCGAGCTCGACGCGCGCCTGCCCAAGCTGCTGGAGAACCGCCAGACCGTGTGGTACCCCTTTGCCACCCACGAGGGCCTGGAGAGCCGCATCAATGGCTGGCTGCAGCCCGTGCGCGCACGCGTGCGCTACGGCGCGCTGTGCCCGGAATCGCAGCGCGACCTGTGCGGCGTGCTCGACGAAATGCGGCTGGTGAAAGACGCGTTCGAGCAGGCCACCATGCGCCGCGCCGCGCAGATCAGCGCCAAGGCCCACATCCGTGCCATGCAGCGCAGCGCGGCCATGCTGCGCGCCGGCCAGGACGTGCGCGAGTACCACCTGGACGCCGAGCTGCTGCACAGCTTCCGCGAGCACGGCTCGCAGTACCCGGCCTACGGCAGCATCGTGGCGGCGGGCGCCAACGCCTGCGTGCTGCACTACCGCGCCGATGCCGCCCCCATTCGCAGCGGCGAGCTGGTGCTGATCGACGCCGGCTGTGAACTCGATGGTTACGCCAGCGACATCACCCGCACCTTTCCGGCCAACGGGGTGTTCACCGGCCCGCAGCGCGAGTTGTACGACCTGGTGCTGGCCAGCCAGATTGCGGCGGTTGACGCCACCAAGGCCGGCGCGCGCTTCGTCGACCCGCACGAAGCCACCGTGGCCGTGCTCGCGCAGGGCCTGCTCGACGTGGGCCTGCTCGACAAGAACAAGGCCGGCAACGCGCAGGACGTGATCGCCAACCGCGCCTATTTCCCCTTCTACATGCACCGCACCGGCCACTGGCTGGGCATGGACGTGCACGACTGCGGCAGCTACGTGGAGCCGTCCGAGCTGGGCACGGTGAGCGAGCGCAAGGACCCCCTGAGTGGCGAAACCATCAAGGACCGGCCCAGCCGCGTGCTGCAGCCCGGCATGGTGCTCACCATCGAGCCTGGCCTGTATGTGCGCCCGGGCGAGGGCGTGCCCGAGAAGTTCTGGAACATCGGCATCCGCATCGAAGACGACGCCATCGTCACCGCCACGGGCTGCGAACTCATTTCGCGCGATGTGCCGGTGAAGGCCGATGAGATCGAGGCGCTGATGCGCGGTTGAAGCGGCCGGGTTTCCGAGCGCCACGGCGGATTTTTCTGATAATCATTCGCATTTAGGTTATTCTTGCGAGCTCGTGCGGGCCATCGTCCGCACCCCTCGCAGGAGAACCCATGCAGATCAAGACCGTCCTGGCCGCCGCCGTCCTCGGCCTGGCCCTGAGCACCGGCGCGCAGGCCCAGACCGCCGCCACCCCGGCCAGCGTGGCCACGCACTACGCCGCGCTAGTGCACGCCAACTACAGCGACACCCTCGGCGCCGCACAAGACATGCAGGCGGCCATTGCCGCCTTTGTGGCCGCCCCTTCGGCCGATGGCCTGGCCGCCGCCCGCAAGGCCTGGCTGCAAGCGCGCGAGTTCTACGGCCAGACCGAGGCCTTCCGCTTCTACGGCGGCCCGATCGACGACGACAAGGGCCCGGAAGGCCAGATCAACGCCTGGCCGCTGGACGAGGCGTACGTCGACTACGTGCAGGGCAAGCCCAAGGCAGGGCTGATCAACAACCCCCAGTTCAAGATCACCAAAGCCAACCTCGCCAAGTTCAACGAGCGCGGCGGCGAGGAAAACATCAGCTCCGGCTGGCATGCGGTGGAATTCCTGCTGTGGGGCCAGGACCTGAGCGAGACCGGGCCGGGCAACCGCTCATTCGAAGACTACGTGGACGGCAAGACGCCCAACGCCGAGCGCCGCCGCCAGTTCCTCACCGTCGCCACCGCCCTGCTGGTGGACGATCTGGCCTCGGTGACCAAAGCCTGGGCGCCGGGCCAGAAGAACTACCGCGCCCGCTTCGAAAAGGGCGGCAAGGAATCGGTGCGCAAGATCATCGTGGGCCTGGGCTCGCTGTCGCGCGGCGAACTGGCCGGCGAACGCATGGAAGTGGCGCTGAATTCGCAGGACCAGGAAGACGAGCACTCCTGCTTCTCGGACAACACGCACCGCGACATCGTCACCAACGCGCTGGGTATCCAGAACGTGTGGCTGGGTCAGTACAAAAAGCGCGACGGCAGCTTGCTGCAAGGCCCGTCGGTGCGCGATCTGGTGGCTGCGAGCAAGGCCGATCTCGCCGAGAAGACGTCCGCGCAACTGGCCTCGTCGCTGGCGGCAGCCGAGTCCATCCCGGCGCCATTTGACCGCGCCATTGCCAAGGGCGCGGCGGGCCGTCCAGCGATTGAGAAAACCATCGCCAGCCTGGTCGAGCAGTCCAAGTTGCTGGTGGAGTCGGCCAGCGCGGTGGGCATTGCCAAGCTCACGCTGGTGGAGCCTTGATTCGGGGCACCCCCCTGCGCCGCTTTGCGGCTTCCCCCCTCTCTGGCGCGCCTTCGGCGCTGGGAGGGGGGACGGCATCTCGGGTCGGCGGAGCCGGCCCCTTGATGCCTCTGGAATGAACATCCTCTCTCTCGCCACACGTCAGCATCTGCCCTGGGTTTTCATCATGTCGCTCCTTCCCAAAGCCATGCGCCTGGCGCTCGCCATGGGGGCCTTGCTCTGTGGCACGGCTGCCCTCGTGCTGCATGCCGACGAAGTACCTGACCCGCAGGGTGAAAAGACCGGTGGCGCGACCACGGTGTACGCCACGGGCAAGAACGCGTTCTCGTTTCCGCTGGCCAACCTGGACGACGCGGGGCGCACGCGCTTTGTGATCGGCAACTCGTTCTTCAAGCGCAACTGGGTGGAAGCGCCGGCCTCGACCACCGCGCGAGACGGCCTGGGGCCGCACTTCATTGCGCGCTCGTGCGCGGGCTGTCACGTGCTCGATGGCCGGGGCGAGCCGCCGGCCTGGAAGAACACGCTGGCGCCAGAACCCGAAGGCACGGTGGCGCTGCTCATGCGCCTTTCCGTGGCGGGCACGCCCGACCCCAAGGCCGGCGTGCGGCCCGACCCGGTGTATGGCGACCAGTTCAACAACGCCGCGATCCAGGGCGTCAAGCGCGAAGGCCGGGTGGAGATCCGCCAGAAGGCGATTCATGGGCGCTTTGCCGACGGCACGCGCTACACGCTGCAGCAGCCGATCTACCGATTGACCGACCTGAACTACGGGCCGCTCGCACCCGGCGTGATGATGAGCCCGCGCATTGCGCCGCAACTCGCCGGCATCGGTCTGCTCGAAGCCATCCCCGAGGCCGAAGTGCTGCGCAACGCGCGCGAGCAGGCGGCGACCGGCGGGCCCATCCAGGGCCAGCCCAACCGCGTGTGGGACGTGTTCGCACAAGAGGAACGGCTCGGCCGCTTCGGCTGGAAAGCCAACGTGGCCACGCTCGCGCACCAGACGGCTGGCGCCTTTCATGGCGACATCGGCATCACCTCCAACGCCTTCCCGCAAGAAACCTGCACGCCCACCCAGAAAGACTGCCTCGCCGCGCCGCACGGCGGCGGCAGAGCGAGTGGCAAGGACGGCATCGTGCCGGCGTCCCGCGCCAGCGACCTGAAGCCCGAGATCGACGACGAGACGCTGGGCCACGTGGTCTTCTACCAGGCCACGCTCGCTCCGGCCGCACGGCGCAACGTGAACGACCCACAGGTGCTGCGCGGCCAGGCGCTGTTTGCGCAGGCGCAATGCGCGGTCTGTCACCGACCGAGCTACGTCACGGCCGAAGGCCCGTTTCCGCCGCTCACCAGCACCGCGCTGAAGAACCAGCGCATCTGGCCCTACACCGACCTGCTGCTGCACGACATGGGCCCGGACCTCGCAGATGGCCGGCCCGACTTCCTCGCCAGCGGCCGCCAGTGGAAGACGCCGCCGCTCTGGGGTATCGGGCTGATCAAGGACGTCAACGGCCACACGCGCCTGCTGCACGATGGCCGCGCCAATGGCGTGCTCGAGGCCATCCTGTGGCACGGTGGCGAAGCCCAGGCGGCCAAAGAGCAGGTGCTCAAGATGAAACCGAACGAGCGCAGCGCGCTGGTGAAATTTGTGGAGTCGCTATGACGTTCAACGCCTTGTCTCTCGCGCGGTGCGCCAGCGCACTGGCGCTCGGCCTGGGTCTGGCCGGCATGGCCGCGGCGCAAACGGCTGCGCCGGTCGTGGCTGCGCCCTACTACTCGGCCGAGCAGGCGATGCAGGGCATTTACACACATCACCTGCCGCCACTGGCGCGCGCGTTTCAGGCGCAGGCCGAACGGCTGGTCAGCACCACCGCCCAACACTGCCAGGGCCAGGCCACGCTGCCGGCGCTGCGCGCACAGTGGCAGCAAACGCTGGTGAGCTGGGAAGCCCTGTCCACCCCGGCCGTGGGCCCCATGGTGGCGCGGCGTTCGCAACGCCAGATCGACTTCTGGCCCACCCGGCCCGAGCTGCTGCGCCGCTCGATGGACAAAGCCCCCGCCACGCTGGCCGACATGGAGCGTGTGGGCACACCCGCCAAAGGCTTTCCCGCGCTGGAGCTGCTGATCCACCAATGGGACGCCAGCCGCAAGCCCCCGCCTGCCACGGCCTGCCGCTACGCCGAACTCGTGGCCGAGGGCATTGCCGCCGAAGCGCGCGCGCTGCAGAACGAGCTCGGCGAATGGGCCACGCGCGAATGGGAAGACGAGCCGGAAGTGACCACCGCGGCGCTGGCCGAATGGGTGAACCAATGGCTGGCCGGCCTGGAGCGGCTGCGCTGGGCGCACATCGAAAAGCCCATCACCAGCCACCAGACCACGGGTGGCGCTGCCAAGGGCGGGCCCGTGCCGTTTGCGCGGCTGGACCGCGACAGCGCCTTGCGCGACTGGCGCGCGCAATGGCAAAGCCTGCTCGCGCAAGGCCGCTTGCCCGCTGGCAGTCCGCCACCCGCGGCCGGTCAGGCGCTGGTGCCGATGGAGGCGCTCCTCATGGGCCGTGGCCAGCTGGCGCTGGCGCAGCAATGGGGCCGGGCACTGGACCAGGTGTCGGCGGGCATGGACGCGCTCACGCCGCGCGCCAGTGAGCGTGAGTTGCTCGCACTCACGAAGTCGATGAAGGCTGTGACGGTGCTGTTCCAGAACGACGTGGCCGCCGCGCTGGATGTGCCGCTGGGGTTTTCGGATGCGGACGGGGACTAGATGAGCACCCCCGCCGCGCTCTCGCGCCGCGAGTGGCTGCTGGCTGCAACCGCGCTCGCCTTCAGCCCTTCATGGGCGGCGGCACCGGTGCGCGCGACGCATCTCGTCTCGGCCTGGCAGACCGCCAACGAACACCGCATCGGCGTGCTCGCGGTGGAGGGTGCGCGCTGGTCGGTGCAGCGCTCGCTGGCGGTGCCCACGCGTGCCCACGGCTTGCTGGTGGAGCCTGACGGCAGCGTGCTGGCCACCGCGCGCAGGCCTGGCGACTGGCTGGTGCGCTGGCACCCGGTGCGCGGTCAGACGCAGTGGCACTGGATCGAGGACGACCGCCGTTTCAATGGACACGCCATCGCCAGCCCCGATGGCCAGACGCTGTGGACCACCGAGACCGATCTCGACACCGCGCAAGGGCGCCTGGCCACGCGCGACCGGAAGTCACTGGAGAAGCGCACCGAGTGGCCCACCCACGGCATGGACCCGCACGAGCTGCTGGTCCTGCCCGCACGCGTGGGGGACGTGCCGGCGGGCAGCCTGATCGTGGCCAATGGCGGCATTCCCACCCTGCCCGAAACCGGGCGCAGCAAACGCCAGCTGGACCGCATGGACGCATCGCTCGTGGCGCTGAACCCGCGCGACGGCACGCTGCTGGGTCAGTGGCGTCTGGACGACCCGTACCTCAGCATCCGCCACCTGGCCTGGGACCCGCACTCGCAGACCGTGGGCATTGCCCTGCAGGCCGAGCACCCGGATCTCGACGCCAAGCGCCGCGCGCCGGTGGTCGCGGTGTGGAACGGTCAAGGCCTGCAGGCCGCGCAGGCACAGCCCGCGATGCAGGGCTACGGCGGCGACATCTGCGCGCTGCCCAACGGCGGTTTCGTGGTGAGCTGCCCGCGCGCCGATGCGCTCGCGCTGTTCGGCGCGGACGCTCGCTGGTTGCAGAACGTGGCGCACCGCGAGGCCTACGCACTGACATCTGACGCGGGCCACTGGTGGGCCAGCGGCACCGATGGCGTGTGGTGTGCGCCCGAAGGCACCGCAGCGCATTCGGGCGAGCGCCTGCAGATCGACAACCACTGGACGCTCGCGTGAGGCCATGGCCCGCCAGCCGCCCTTGACGACGAGAACGGTTCTCATTTTTCAGGCGAAGCGATTCTCACCCCTGAACCGATAGCGCGCTGCGCGCACAATGCGCGCCTGTCCATACGAAACGAAAGGAGTTCGACCCATGAAAGGCGACGCAAAAGTCATCAGCCACCTGCAGGCCCAGCTCAAGAACGAGCTCACCGCGATCAACCAGTATTTCGTCCACTACCGCATGCTCAAGCACTGGGGTTTCGACAAGCTGGCCGCCAAGGAATACGAAGAGTCGATCGGCGAGATGAAGCACGCCGACAAACTGATGGACCGCATCTTCACGCTCGACGGCCTGCCCAACCTGCAAGACCTGGGCAAGCTCAACATCGGTGAAGACGTGCCCGAGATTTTGCGCAGCGACCTCGCGCTGGAAACCGGCGCACAGCACACCATCAAGGACGGCATTGCCCACTGCGAAGCGGTGCGCGACTACGTTTCGCGCGACTTGCTGCAGACCATTCTGGACGACACCGAGGAGCACATCGACTTCCTGGAAACGCAGATCGATCTGGTCGACAAAGTCGGCATCCAGAACTACCTGCAAAGCCAGATGGGCTCCGTCAGCTGAACGGGACGGCCTGCCGGCCGTTCCCGGTTCACCACATGGCCCCGCTTTTCGCGGGGCTTTTTTTGCACTATTGAATACGATCAATTATCATTTGCACACTTCTTTCCTTCGGCCCGTTTCATGATCGTTTGCGTTTGCCACCGCGTCAGTGACCAGACCATCGCCCGTTGCGCGCGGTCGGGCATGGCGTTCGACGACATCCAGCTCGAGCTGGGTGTGGCCACGCAATGCGGCCAGTGCGAACCGTGCGCACGCTCGCTGTGGTCGGAATGCTCGCCGCACCAGTCGGTCGTGCATCTGCAATTGCACCCCGCCACGCTGCCTGCGCAAGCCGCCGCAGCCTGAGTGGCGCCCGGCCCTCACGCCTCCTGACTTTCCCTGCCCTGCGCCCCCCGGGGCGCCCCCCGGCCGCATACTGCGGCACCGAGGCTTGCCGGGCTTCGCGCCACCCGGATTCCCTCCCGAAAAGTCACAGGCACCCGACCGGTTTACGCGGTTTTACGCACTAGGGTTTTCCCGGTCGCCGCTTTAGAATGCGCAACCCCTTTCCGCATCGCAAGATAACAACTCGATGGAGACACGAGCATGAGCATGGAAAACAGCCCCGAGAACAAACGCGCCGAGCTGCGCCGGGCCGCCCTCGAATACCACGAGTTCCCGACCCCCGGCAAACTGGCCATCGCGCCCACCAAGCAGCTCACCAACCAGCGCGACCTCGCGTTGGCCTACTCGCCCGGTGTGGCCGCGCCCTGCGAAGAGATCGTGGCCGACCCGGTCAACGCCTTCAAGTACACCGCGCGTGGCAACCTGGTGGGCGTCATCACGAACGGCACTGCGGTGCTGGGTCTGGGTGACATCGGCCCCCTGGCCTCCAAGCCCGTCATGGAGGGCAAGGGTGTCCTGTTCAAGAAGTTTGCCGGCGTCGATGTGTTCGACATCGAAATCGACGAAAAGGATCCGGCCAAGCTGGTTGAGGTGATCGCGGCCCTGGAGCCCACCTTCGGCGCCATCAACCTGGAAGACATCAAGGCCCCGGACTGCTTCTACGTGGAGCGCGAGCTGCGCAAGCGCATGAAGATTCCGGTGTTCCACGACGACCAGCACGGCACGGCCATCACCGTGGCGGCGGCCATGCTCAACGGCCTGAAGGTCGCGGGCAAGGACATCGGGCAAGTCAAGCTGGTGACCTCCGGCGCAGGCGCGGCCGCACTGGCCTGCCTGAACCTGCTGCTCAAGGTGGGCCTCAAGCGAGAAAACGTGTTCGTCACCGACCTGGCCGGCGTGGTCTACGAGGGCCGCGAGGAGCTCATGGACGACGACAAACGCCAGTACATGCAGAAGACCGACAAGCGCAAGCTGGCCGAGGTGATCGAGGGCGCCGACGTGTTCCTCGGCCTGTCCGCCGGTGGGGTGCTCAAGCCTGCCATGGTGGCGTCGATGGCCGCCAAGCCGGTGATCTTCGCGCTGGCCAACCCCAACCCCGAGATCTCCCCTGAAGACGCCCACGCGGTCCGCAACGACGTGATCATGGCCACGGGCCGCACCGATTACCCGAACCAGGTCAACAACGTCCTGTGCTTCCCGTACATCTTCCGTGGCGCACTCGATTGCGGTGCGACCACCATCACCGACGAAATGGAAATCGCCGCGGTGCATGCGATCGCGGAACTGGCGCAGGCCGAACAGAGCGAGGTGGTGGCTGCAGCCTACGCAGGCGAAAAACTCGCCTTCGGTCCGGAATACCTCATCCCCAAGCCGTTCGACCCGCGCCTGATGATGAAGATCGCACCGGCCGTGGCCCAGGCTGCGGCCGACTGCGGCGTGGCCTTGCGCCCCATCGCCGACATGGCGGCCTACCGCCAGCGGCTGCAGAGCTTCGTGTTCGCCTCGGGCACCATCATGAAGCCCATTTTTGCAGCGGCCAAGGCGGCCGAGCGCAAGCGCGTCGCCTACGCAGAGGGTGAAGAAGAGCGCGTGCTGCGCGCCTGCCAGATCGTGGTGGACGAAGGCCTGGCACGGCCCACGCTGATCGGCCGCCCGACGGTCATCGCCCAGCGCATCGAAAAATTCGGCCTGCGCCTGCGAGAAGAACTCGACTACGACGTCGTCAATGTCGAGCAGGACGACCGCTACCGCGACTTCTGGCAAACCTACCACCGCATGAGCGAGCGCAAGGGCGTCACGCAGCAGCTTGCCAAGATCGAGATGCGCCGCCGCCTCACCCTGATCGGCGCCATGCTGCTGCACAAGGGGCAGGTGGACGGCCTGATCTGCGGCACCTGGGGCTCCACCCACACCCACCTGAAATACATCGACCAGGTGATCGGCAAGCGCGAGGGCGGCAGCCCCAGCACCGCCCAGGACGTGCGCATCTATGCCTGCATGAACGGCCTCATGCTGCCCGGACGCCAGGTGTTCCTGGTGGACACGCACGTCAACTACGACCCCACGCCCGAGGAGCTCTGCGAAATCACGGTGATGGCCGCCGAGGAAATGCTGCGCTTTGGCCTGGAGCCCAAGGTGGCGCTGCTGTCGCACTCCAATTTCGGTTCCAGCGACGAGCCCAGCGCCGTCAAGATGCGCCGCACGCTCGAGCTGCTGCGTGAACAGGCGCCATGGCTGGAGGTCGATGGCGAAATGCACGGAGATGTGGCACTGGACGCCGATGCGCGCATGGCCATGATGCCGAACTCGACCCTCAAGGGCCCGGCGAACTTGCTGGTGTTGCCCAACATCGATGCCGCCAACATCGCCTACAACCTGCTCAAGACGGCCGCAGGCGGCAACATCGCGATCGGCCCGGTGCTGCTGGGCGCAGACAAGCCTGTGCACATCCTGACAGCGAGCGCCACAGTGCGCCGAATCGTCAACATGACCGCCTTGACGGTGGCAGACGCAAACGTTTCTCGCTGACGTTTCGCAAAAAAGCAAGCGCTAACTTTCTCATACAAATTCAGCGCGGCGCCTTGCTGATTATTTCAGCAGGCGCTTGCTTTTTTGCCCTCCCTCAGGCACACTAGCGCGCTTGGATTTCAGGGTTAACCCACCCCCGGCAGGCGCATAAATTCATGCTTTTTACTGCATGGCGCAAGCACCTGTATCGGGCTGATGCCACCAGAAATCGGGAAATTTTTCATGGGTCTGAAACAGATCCGGGCTCGTTTTGGAACGGCCAAGGGAGTGGCCACGCTGACCTTCGCGGTCGTGCTGGCCGTGGCGCTGGGCACCATTGCGGTGCAGGCCCGCTCCCCTGACCCCACGGCGATTCCGTTGAATGGTGCCTCGGTAGCGGTCCAGGGACTGCCGCCACAGGGCCGGGAAGTGATGAACCAGATTCGACAGGGCGGGCCTTTCCGCTATGAGAAAGATGGCACGGTGTTCGGCAATCGCGAGCGCCTGTTGCCCAGCGGCAAGCGGGGTTACTACCGTGAGTACACGGTACCGACACCGGGCCTCGGTCACCGGGGAGCCAAGCGGATTGTGTGTGGCGGGTTTGAGCCCCGAGCCCCTGATGCGTGTTATTACACCGAAGACCACTACAGCAGCTTCCGGCTGATCGTGCAGTGAGTCTTGGGTGGTGTGAGAGATTTTTAACTTTGACCTTAGAAAGAGACGCGGAGATGGACACGCCACTTCGTAACGTACGCCCCAATATCGTTCAGTCGATTCGCGCCCATGGCGTGAAAGACCTGCAGGCTGCGGCCGAGCATTTGGGGCATCACTTCCTGTACGCCAACCTGGCCAAGGCCCAGAGCAAGCAGGACGTGCTGGAATTGATCGCGGCTCAGTACACCTTGCCTTCCCACTTCGGCAAGAACTTTGATGCGCTTTACGACTGCATGACCGACATGGTCCACAAGTCGGGCCCGCAGACCGGTTTCATCGTGGTGCTGGAGCACATCCCCGCCCATGCCAAGTTCGACAAGGAAGCGCGCGAGCAACTTCTCGACATCTTCCGCGACGCCGCGGACTACTGGTCGGACCGCAAGATCCCGTTCCGCTGCTTCTACTCTTTCTCGGTGGCCCGCGCCCCCAAGGGAGAAGAGCCCATCGAAGTGCAGAGCGACGAGCCCATGCCCACCGACAAGATCCTGGATGTGAGCCCGATGGCGCTGCGCATGAGCAGCCCCTTCAATGCCGGCTACTGGCTGGCTGCTGCCTGAACACCAGGTCTTTGCCTCGCCCCATGAAAAAAGCCGCTCACGCGGCTTTTTTCATGTCTGCTGAATGGCCTGCGCCAGCGCCACGTACTCGTCCACGGGCACCTCTTCGGCCCGCCGCTGCAGGTCGAATTCGCCGGCAAATCCCTGTTCTTCGAGCCAGCGCCCCAGGGTGTTGCGCAAAATCTTGCGACGCTGGCTGAACGCCACCTGCACCAGCGAGCTGTACCGCGCCACATCCAACACCGGCGGCTCGGCCAGCGGCACCATTCGCACGATGGCGCTGTCCACCCGGGGGGGCGGATCGAAGCTCTCCGGGGGCACGAACAGCACGTTGTCCATGGCGTAACGCCATTGCAGCATGACGGTCAAGCGACCGTAGTCGGCCGTTGCAGGCCTTGCCACCATGCGGTCAATCACCTCTTTCTGCAGCATGAAATGCTGGTCCTGCACCACGGCCACGTGGTCAAGCAGGTGAAAGAGGATGGGCGTGGAGATGTTGTAGGGCAGGTTGCCCACGACACGCAGTGCACGCGTGGCTTGGGCACCTGCCAGGGCCGTGAAGTCCACCTTGAGCACATCGGACTCGATCACTTCCAGCTGGCCGTGAGCGCGCAGCCGCACGGCCAGGTCGCGGTCCAGCTCGATCACCGTCAAGTGGCCCAGGCGTTCCACCAACGGCTGCGTGAGTGCGGCCAGCCCCGGCCCGATCTCGACCATGGCGTCTCCAGCCGATGGCGCGATCGCATCCACGATGGCGTCAATGACGGCGCTGTCGGTCAGGAAATGCTGTCCGAACCGCTTGCGGGCGATGTGCTTCATGTGCGCCCCGGCTCTAAGCCCCGTGGCGAGGTGGTCACGGCTGCGGCGGGTCGCGGTATTCCACGAAAGCCCGGCTGCGGGTGTCCTGCGACCAGACGCGCAACGCGTCATCCAGCTTCTTTTCGCGCGCCAGGCCGCGCACCTGTTCGCGCTGCTCGCGCTGGTTCAGCGTGGACTGGCGACGTTCGTCGACGCGAATCAGGTGAACCCCGAAACGCGACACCAGCGGCGCGGACATTTCGCCCGGGCGCAACGCGTTCATGGCCTGCTCGAACTCGGGCACAAACATGCCCGGGCTGGCCCAGCCGAGATCACCACCCTGGCTGGCCGAGCCGTCCTGGCTGTGCTCGCGCGCCAGCGCCTCGAAGTTGGCCTGGCCACTGGCGATTTGCTGGCGGTAGCCCGCCAGGCGCGCGACCGCATCAGACTGGCTCAGTTGCGGGCTGGTGCGCAACAGGATGTGGCGTGCACGGGTTTGCGTGACCACCGCAGCGGGCATGCCCGCCTGGCGTTTCTCAATGACCTTGAGCACGTGAAAGCCCGCGGGACTGCGCAGCGGCCCGGCCACGGCGCCCGGGTTGAGCGCACGTGTGGCGTCGACAAACAGGGTCGGCAACCGGTTGGCGGCTCGCATGCCGAACACGCCGCCATTGGTGCGCTCGGGCGCTTCGGAAAAGTCGCGCGCGAGCTGCGCAAAGTCTGCGCCACCGCGCGCGCGATCTGCCACGCCTTGCGCGCGCGCCTGGAGCTCCTGGATGCGCTCGGGCGAAGCACCCTCTGGCACCGCCACGAGCACTTGGGCGAGGTTCAACTCGAGGTTGGCAACGTCGTTGCTGCCTTGCCGCTCGCGGATGAAATCGTCAATGTCGGCATCGGTCACGCGCACGCGCGAGTCGACCTGTCGCTCGCGCACGCGCTGCAGCAGGATCTGGTTGCGCAAGTCGTTTCGAAAACGATTGATGTCGATGCCATCGGCGGCCAGGCGGCGACGCAGTTCATCGGGCGCGATCTGGTTCTGGGCCGCAATCGACTGCTCGGCCTGCGTGACGGCCGCCTCATCCACCGTGATGCCAAGCTCCGTGGCCTGCTGCATCTGGGCGCGCTCGTTGATGATCTGCTCCAGGACTTCGCGCGCGAGCACATCGCGTGCCGGCATGGGCGTGCCTTCCTGGGCAATCTGCTGCTCCACACGCAACAGGCGCTGGCGCACCTCGTTGTTGGTGATGGGCTCCGAGTTCACCAGCGCCACGATGAAGTCGGCGGTGCTTTGCTGTGCCGGCGCCGACAAGGTGGACGCGCTGCGCAATGGGCTGAGCTGCCCGGAGAGCCGCAGACCCTGGGCCTGAACCGTGGAGGCCAACAGCAGGGGCGCACACAGCAACCAGGTGGACAGGCGGGAGGGGGCGGTGAAGCGGTCAGTCATATTGTTGGAACCGGCTGGGCGGGTTGATCTCTTCGCGCAGGTACTGGTAGCGCGGCACGTTTTCCTTCAGCGTCTTCAACGGGTTGGAGCCGAGGCGGGAGAAGCCGGTGAATTCCAGCTGGAACAGGATACGCTGGTTGGCCGAGGCCGCGCTGCGCTGCAGGCGCTCCAGCACGACACGCCCGATCCAGCAACCGGCGTCGTATTCAAAACCGGCCACCAGATCGACCACCTTGCGGTCGGGCACGCTGTAGTTGATGCGCCCCACGCTGTACCACTGGCCAGCACCCAGGCCTCGCCCGGGCACGCCGGTGGTCACGGGCTTGTCCCACAGATCGTTGAGCGGCCACTGCCAGCCAAAGTCGTACTGCTCGCTGCTGCCGCGCTGCAGGCGGTAGGCGGCGCTGAACACGCGGTAGCGGCTGGGCATGTACCGCACGCCCAGCGTGGTGCGCACGGATTCACCGGCGCCCGGGCTGTACTGGAAGTTGGTGTCCACGGTCCAGCGCGGTGTCCATTGCACGCGGGTGGCCAGCAGGACGTCGCTGAAGCGGTCGGTGACTGGCGCGCCGCCAGCCACGCTGGTCGCGTTGGGCAGGAATACGTTCTGATCGCGGATCAGGAAGCGCTGCGCCAGCCCCACACGGACCACTTCGGCGCCGGTGTCGGGGTCGAGCAGGCGCGAGCTGGCACCGACCGTGAAGGCACGCGTGTCGGAAATGCGGTCGTTGCCCCCGAACACGTTCTCCGAAAAGATGGTCGCAAAGTTGAAGTCGTTGGCGGCCGAGTCGTAGTTGGGCAGCAGGCTCTGGTCTTTGTAGGGCGTCCAAGTGAAGAAGGCACGTGGCTCCAGCGTCTGCACGAAGTTGCGGCCGAAGTAGCTCGCATCGCGCTCGAAGATGAGACCGCTGTCCAGGCTGACGGTGGGCAGCACGCGGGAGGCGCTGCGCGAGCCATCGGCCAGCGGGTTGTCAAACTGGTACTGCGTGGCGTGCAGTTGCGTGCGGGGCTTGATGAACCAGCCCGGCGCCTGCCAGCGGCGGCTGATCTCCGCAATGGCCAGCGACCGCGAGCCGTTGCTCTGGCGGGTGAGCAGGGGGTTGGACTCAAACCGTGTGTACTCACTGGTGAGCGAGTAGTTCAGGTCGTTCACACCGGCCATGGCGCCGTCGTCGCGGCTGTAGCGCAGTGCCACGGAGGGCAGCCGGTCGTAGGGCGGCACGATGGGCGCATCGATGTCCTGCAGCGTCTGCCAGCTGTACATGCCGGCGCTGACCGCCCACGGGCCGCGGTTCCAGTTGTACACCGCGTTGGTGGCCAGCAGGCGGTTGGTGAGCGTGCCACCCGCGCGCGGGAAGTCGCGCCAGTAGTTGTCGTCGCTCACGCGGTTGAAGTCCAGATTCAGACCGGCCGAGCCACCAAATCCGAGGCCGGTGTTGCTGAGGTTCTGTGCATGCTGCAACGAGTAGCCCCAACGGTCGTCGTTGCGCAGCGGGTCGGAGGGCAAAAACGCCCCGCGCACCTGGCCCGCGTAGTCCGGCTGCAGGTAGCGCACCTCGGCCCCGAGATCCACACCGCGCTTGCTCATGAGCGTGGGGTAGATCGTCGCATCCAGGTTGGGCGCGATGTTGAGGTAGTACGGCAGCGTGAGCTCAAGGCCGTTGATGTTGTCCAGGTTGATCGTGGGCGGCAGCAAACCCGACTTGCGCGCATCGGTCAGCGGAAACGTGAAGCGCGGCCAGCCCAGGATCGGCACGCCCTTGAACTCCAGTGCGCCACCGGTGGCGGTGCCGGTCTCGGCCACGTTGTCGAAATCGATGCGCGTGGCGCGGATCAGCCAGGCGGGCATCCAGTCAGCGCCGGGTGTGCGAGGACAGGTGGAGTAACGGGCATCGTGCGCGGTGGCCTTGTCCTCGCCCAGAAAGTCCAGCCGGCTGGCATCGCCCCTGCCTTCGTTCTTGAGCAAGGTGAACTCGGGCTTGGTGAAGAAGCCTTCGAAGGTGTCCACATTGAGCTGCAACTCGGGGCCTTCGAAGCGGTCGCCATTGCGGTTGATCAGCACGTTGCCCGTGGCCTTGGCCTCGCTGTTGCGCTGGTCGAGCTCCAAGCGATCGGCGCGGATGACCGTGTCGTGGCGACGCAGTTCGGCGCTGCCTTCGATGGTGGTCACGCTGTCGGTCTGGCCCTCGATGCGATCACCCGACACGAAAGTCGGCGCTTGCTGGGCTGCCGCTGGCGGCAGGCTTTCCTGCAAGAGGCGGCTGGGCTTGAGGTTCACGCCCGAGGACACGGGCTCATCGCCATCGCCCGACTGCGCACGCACGCCAGCGGGTGCGAGCAGCGCGCTCCATGCCACCGCAGCCAGCAGGCCGTGCACCGCGCGCGCCACGGGCGCCTTCACGAAAAGCGGGGAGGCAAGCGCTGCGCGCGGGCGCTGGAGGGACGACAGATCGGTGCGGCGGTTCAAGGGAATGAATTCGGTGGTCCGGCTGCCAGTACAGGCCCGAAGGCCCGTCGCCGCGATGCAGGGGGTTTGTAGAATCAAGCGCGATTATCCACTGCCCGACACCCGGACAGGTCGTACGGCCCACCACGTCCCCACCCCCACTCCCATGACACCGTCCTACCCCGCCGTCACCTGGGCAGACCCTGTGCGCGAGGCCGCCTTTCAAGCGTGGTTGCAGCCGCTGGTGGCGCGCCTGAACCTGTTGCCCGAGAGCCTTCGCCCGGCCTCGGCCGATGCCAGCTTTCGCCGCTACCTGCGCATCGACACGCAGGCTGGCGGCAGCCTGATCGTGATGGACGCGCCACCCGCGCACGAAAACTGCCAACCCTTCGTGCACGTGGCCGGGCTGCTGCGCGACGCGGGCCTTCTCGTGCCTGAAATCCTTGCCTGGGACGAACCGCAAGGCTTCATGCTGCTGAGCGACCTGGGGCACCAGACCATGCTGGACGGCATCAACGTCGACAACGCCCAGGCCAACCACTCGCGCTACATGCAGGCGCTCGACGCGTTGCTGGCCTGGCAGCTGGCCTCGCGGCAGGGCGTGCTGCCACCGTACAACGAGCCCCTGCTGCGCCGCGAGCTGCAGCTCTTTCCCGACTGGTACCTGCAGCAGCACAAGGGCCTGGTGCTGAGCGAAGCGCAAGCCCAGACCTTGCAGAAGACCTTTGACACCGTGGTGGCGCACAACCTGGCTGCACCCACGGTGTATGTGCACCGCGACTTCATGCCGCGCAACCTCATGTTGCCACTGCAACCCGGAGATACACCGGCGCAACAACTGGGCGTGCTCGACTTCCAGGACGCCGTGCACGGGCCCATCACCTACGACATTGCCAGCCTCATGCGCGATGCCTTCCTCACGTGGGAAGAGGACTTCGTGATCGATGTGACCGTGCGCTATTGGGAAAAGGCGCGCGCCGCCGGCCTGATGGACTTCGAGGACTGGCACAGCGACTTCGGCGCCTTCTACCGGGGCGTGGAGTGGATGGGCCTGCAACGCCACCTGAAAGTGGCGGGCATCTTCGCGCGGTTGACCCTGCGCGACGGCAAGCCCAAGTACCTCGCCGACGCGCCGCGCTTCATCGGCTACATCCGCCACACCGCGCACCGGTACCGCGCACTCGGTCCTTTCCTGAAAATGCTCGACGAGATCGAAGGCCTGCAGGCGGCCTCGGGTTACGCGTTCGGTCGCGTCTAGGCATGCCGCGCTTTCATTGCCCAGCGGTGCTGCAAAGCGGCCAGCCGCTCACGCTGCCCGCCGGCACCGCGCGCCACGTCCAGGTGCTGCGCCTGCAGCCAGGGCAGTCCATCACGCTCTTCAATGGCGAGGGCGGCGAATGGGACGCCACCATCACCCGCATGGGCAGAAGCGATGTGGATGTGGTGCTGGGCACGCACCATGCCATTGAGCGCGAAGCGGGCCGGGCTGTGCACCTCGCCTTGGGCATGCCCGCCAACGACCGCATGGACTGGCTGGTGGAGAAGGCCGCCGAGCTGGGCGCGGCGAGTGTGCAGCCACTGCACACGGCACACAGCGTGCTTCGGCTGGCCGGTGAGCGGGCCGCCAAGAAGCAGGCCCACTGGCAGTCGGTGGCTGTGGCAGCGTGCGAGCAGTGCGGTGGCAACCGCGTGCCCGCCGTGCACGCGGTGGGCGACTTTGCGGCCTGGTTGAAAGCCCTGCCATCCGCGCCAGAAGACACGCCTTCGCTGCGCTGCCTGCTGTCGCTGGCCGAAGGCACCCAGCCGCTCACCCAGGCGCTGGCACAAGCCCCCGGGGGTGCAGCGGTGTGGTTCCTCAGCGGCCCGGAAGGCGGACTGAGCCCGGCCGAAGACGCACTGGCCCGCAAGGCAGGCTTTGTGCCCGTGACGCTGGGGCCGCGCGTGCTGCGCGCTGAAACCGCCGCGCTGGCAGCGCTGACGCTGGCGCTGGCCAGCTGAACCGCTGCGGCTCAGGCCGTGCCGGTGGCGCGCGCGAGGGCCGCGCGGGCCAGCAGCCGGGTCGAGTCCAGCGTGGGCAGCGGCGAATTGGCGTCGCTCATGATCAGCGGAATCTCGGTGCAGCCGAGCACCACGGCGTCACACCCTTCGTCTTTCAAACGCCAGAACACGGCCTGGAATCGCTCGACGCTCTCGGGCTTGAACACGCCGTACACCAGCTCGTCCATGATGATGCGGTCCAGTTCGGCGCGCTCGGCCTCGCTCGGGCGCACAGCCTGCAGGCCACGCGCGCCCAGCTTTTCGGGGTACACCTCGCTGTCGACCAGCCAGCGCGTGCCGGCGATGCCCAGCCGCTGGTGACCGCGCTGCACCGCCGCCTGCGCCACCACCTCGGCGATGTGCAGCCAGGGCAGCGGCGATTGGGGCTCCACGTGCGCAAACGCCTGGTGAATCGTGTTGTCCGGGCAAATGAGGAAGTCTGCCCCCGCGGCGGCGAGCTTGTGGGCGGAGGTGAGCATGAGATCGCCCACACCGCGCAGATCGCTGCGGTTCAGGCAGTCGACGTAGTCGGCCAGCGAGAGGGAGTGCAGCGACACCTCGGGGTGCGCGTGCGGGCCGAGCAACGCCGCGCCTTCCGCACAGATGGTGCGGTAGCACAGCGCAGCGCCTTCGGCCGAACAGGCCACGATGCCAATGTGTGGGGTCATGGGTCAACGACGGGACAGGGGTGCGCACTATAAACCGCCGCCAGCTTGTATAAACAGCCGCTTATGAACAAAAACCTCTGGCTGCTGGCCGCCGCGCAAGGCCTCTTCATGACCAACAACGTGGTGTTCATCGCCATCAATGGTCTGGTGGGGCTGTCGCTGGCGCCACTGGGCTGGATGGCCACCCTGCCGGTCATGGGGTATGTGGTGGGCGGCGCGTTGTCCACGCCGCTGGTGGCGCGCACGCAGGGCGCCTTCGGGCGCCAGGTGTCGTTCCAGATCGGTCTGCTGGTGGCGCTGGCCTCGGCGCTGTTGTGCGCGTGGGCCGTGATGGAGCGCAATTTCTGGCTGCTGGTGGCGGCCACCGTGATCGCCGGCTACTACAGCGCCAACGGCCAGCTCTACCGTTTCGCGGCTGCCGAACTCAGCGCCACTGCATTTCGCGAGAAGGCGGTGTCGCTGGTGCTGGCCGGTGGCCTGGCCGGCGCCGTGATCGGCCCGAACCTGGCCACGCGCACGCAGCACTGGTTGTCTGTGCCTTTCGCGGGTGCATACGTGGCACTGGCGGCGGTGGCCTTGCTGTCCATGCTGGCCATCGCCTTCATGACCTTTCCGCCAGTGCCGCCGAAAGCGGCCCATGCCGAACGCGGCCGACCGCTGGGCGAGATCATGCGGCAACCCATCTTCATCGTGGCGGCTGGCTGCGCCGCGCTGGGCTATGGCGTCATGAACCTGCTGATGGCCGCCACGCCCCTGGCCATGCAGGTCTGCGGCTTTCCGTTCAACGACGCCGCGCTGGTGCTGGAGTGGCACGTCATCGGCATGTTCGCGCCCGGCTTCTTCACGGGCCACCTCATCCGGCGCTTTGGTGCGCTCACCATCATGGGTGTGGGCGTGGCGCTCTACCTGCTGTGCATCGGCATCGCGCTCACGGGCGTGGACCTGCACCAGTTTCTGGTCGCGCTTTTTCTGCTCGGCGTAGGCTGGAACTTCCTGTTCACCGGCAGCACCACGCTCTCGCTGCAGGCCTGGCGGCCCGAGGAAAAGGACCGCGCGCAGGCGGCCATCAACTTCTGTGTGTTCGCCACCATGGCGCTGACGTCGTTCGCCTCCGGTGCGCTGGTGACCACGCGCGGGTGGCAATGGCTCAACCTGGGCTCGCTGGTACCGGTCGCCCTCACCGGACTGGCCCTGATCTGGCTTGCCTGGGTTCGCCGGCGCGCCCACAATCCGGCCTGACCGAGCGCCCATCCCGGGCGCCCAACACGGGGAACAACGCCATGGGACTTCTGGATTCTTTGATCGGTGCCGCCGCTGAAGCCGCTTCGGGTTCGCTGCAGGGACAACGTGCACCGACGGCATCGGCAACGGGACTGCCCGGCGGGCTGGACCCGCAAATGCTCATGGGACTGGTGGGTGCACTGCTCGCCAGCTCGGGTGGTTTGCAGGGCTTGCTGGCCAAGCTGCAATCCGGCGGGCTCGGCGACGCGGTGCAATCGTGGATCGGCACGGGGGCGAACCAGCCGGTCTCGGGCGAGCAGCTCGGCGGTGCGCTCGGCCCTGACCTCATGGGCATGATCGCTTCGCAAATGGGCGGCAGCCAGGCGCAAGCCTCGGGCACGCTGGCGGAGCTGCTGCCCGGGCTGATCGACCAGCTCACCCCCAAAGGCCAGCTGCCCGACGAGAACGCGCTGAGCGGCCTGGGTGGCCTGGGTGCCTTGCTCGGTGGTGGTCAGGGTGGCGGCAACGCGCCCGACCTGATGGGCATGCTCGGCGGCCTGATGCAGCCGCGCCGCTGAACGCCAGGCGCCTCTAGGCCGCGGGGGGCGCGATGACGTCGAGCCAGGCCTTGAGCGTGCCAAACACGGCCGAAGGATCGGCCTCGTTGAAGATCTCGTGGTATAGCCCGTCAAACGCCTGGCTGTGCACCACCTTGCGCGGCGCACTGGCCGCAAATGCCTTGCTCCCTGCGGGCCGCACCAGGCTGTCGGCACCCGCGTACATGAGCAGCGTGGGCACGCGCCACTGAGAGGCCGCGGCAACCACGGCCGGGCCGTTGTCGTCGATGAAGCGCGCCAGCCGCGCGCTGATACGGTCGTGCACCAGCGGGTCTTTGCGGTAGGTTTCCACCACGGCGGGGTTGTGGGAAATCTTGCTGGCGTCCAGCCCATTGGAGAGGGTGAAATCAGGTGCGAAGCGGTAAAGCAGCGAGATGAATTTTTTCTGCAGCGCGCCAATGCCGGCATCGAGTGCCGGCGACGACAGCACCAGGCCGTCAACGGGTGCCATGCGGCGTTGCACGAACGTGGACGCAATCAGGCCGCCCATGCTGTGGCCCATCAGGATGAGTGGGCAGGCCCACGGCTCGGCGATGTGGCTGCGTGTGTCTTCCACCACCTCGGCCAGGTCATCGAGCAGGGCGTCGTCGTCGGGCAGCACGCCACGCTGACCGCCGGACTCACCGTGGCCGCGCTGGTCGTAGGCGCGCGCGCAGAAACCCCATTCGTTCAGGCGCTGCGCCACCGGGTCGTAGCGCCAGGCGTGCTCGCCCAGGCCGTGCACGATGAGCACCACCGCACGAGGCCGCCAGCGCATGGGCAGCGGCCAGTCGAACAAGGCCAGGTTCACGCCGTCGCGCAGCGTGAAAGGTGCCTGTGTGGTATCGGACGACATGGTGGCCGCTCAGGGCATGCGGGCGATCACCTGGGCCACGGTGGCCGTGAGGCGTTGCGCGTAGTCCAGGTGCAGGAATTCGTTCGGGCCGTGCGCGTTGCTCTTGGGGCCGAGCACGCCGCACACCATCATTTGCGCCGTCGGAAAGCCTTTGCTGAGCATGTTCATGAGCGGAATGGTGCCGCCCTGGCCAATGGTGCCGCAGCCCGCGCCAAAGTACGCCTGCGACGCGCCCTGCAAGGCCTGCTCGAACCACGGGGCGGTGGTGGGCGCGTTCCAGCCGCTGGCTGCGCCCTCGCCTTCAAACGTCACTTTCGCCTGGTACGGGGCGTTGTCTTCCAGCAAGGCCTTGAGCTCGCGCACGGCGGCCGGTGCGTCCACCAGCGGGGGCAGGCGCAGGCTGAGTTTGAAAGCGGTGTACGGGCGCAACACATTGCCGGCGTTGCGCAACTCGGGGAAGCCTTCGGCGCCCGTCACCGAGAGCGTGGGGCGCCAGGTGCGGTTGAGCAGGGCGTCCACCGGGTCGGTGGTGGTGGGCAAGGCGAAGACGGTGGAGCCACCGCAGTCGTGGTGCGCCCACGGAAAGCGCTTGTAGATTTCGTCGCCCAGGATGGCGGCGGTGACGCGCGCCTGCTCGACGCGCTCGGCTGGCACTTCGCAATGAAAGCTGGCCGGCAGGAGGCGGCCGGTGGCGCTGTCTTCGAGGCGGTCGAGCACCTGCCGCATGATGCGAAAGCTCGAAGGCACCAGACCCGATGCGTCACCCGAGTGGATGCCTTCGGTGAGCACCTCCACCTTGAGCACGCCGCTGGCCATGCCGCGCAGGCTGGTGGTGAGCCAGAGCTGGTCGTAGTTGCCAGCGCCGCTGTCCAGGCAGATCACCAGGCCCACGTCGCCCAGTCGCGCGCGCAGCGCGTCTACATAAGGCAGCAGGTCGCCCGAGCCGCTTTCTTCACACGTTTCGATCAGGCCGACGATGCGCGGGTGTGCCACGCCTTGGGCCTTGAGGGCCTGCAGCGCGGCGATGCTGGCGTAGACCGCGTAGCCGTCGTCCGCACCGCCGCGGCCATAGAGCTTGCCGCCGTCGATCTTGGGCGTCCAGGGGCCCAGGTCGCTGCGCCAGCCGGTGAATTCGGGTTGTTTGTCGAGGTGGCCGTACATCAGCACGGTCTGGCCGGAGGCGGGCGCTGGCGTGCCGTCCTGGCCGGCGCTGGCAGGAACCTCGAAGAACAGCACCGGTGTGCGTGGCTTGCCGTGCGCATCGTTCAAGCGAATGACCTCCAGCTGCAGGCCGTCCACCTTTTGCGCCCGCACCCAGTCGGCAGCGCCTTGCAGCACGCGATCGAGCAGGCCATGGGCGGCCCAGTCGGCGTCGAAGGCGGGCGATTTGGCCGGCACCTCGATGTAGCGGATCAGTTCGGGAATGATGCTGCCCGACCAGCTCGCATCCACATGCGCCTGCAATGCGGCCGGGTCGAGGGGGGGCGTGGCTTGGGGCAGGCGGGCGTTCATGGCTTCGGTCTCCGGGTGCGCGGGCGGGGTGCGCGCCAGCGTGGGGAGACGGGTGTTCCCGAGGCCGGCGGCCAGGGAAACAAGTATAGGCACGCCAAGCCGCCTCGGGCTCTGCAAAGGCCCCTCAACCGCGAAGCGGTCGCGGCGTCGGCCGAACGGCTCAGCCCTGCGCCGAGGCCGAGAGCCGGAAGACCTGCACGACCTGGTCCAGGCGCTTGGCCTGATCCTTGAGGCTCTCGGCGGCCGCCGCGCTCTCTTCCACCAGCGCTGCGTTCTGCTGCGTCATCTGGTCCAGCTGCGTCACCGCCACGTTCACCTGGCCAATCCCGTCGCTCTGCTCCCCAGCCGCCGCCGTGATCTCGCCAATGATGTC
>CALRUK020000033.1:0-33111 GCA_943371335.1 Synechococcus sp. UW140
TCGTACGCCTTGGCTGCGCCACCAAACTTGGCCGCCAGCACCGTCGTGATCGCCGCCGTCAGCGTCGTCTTGCCATGGTCAACGTGACCAATCGTGCCCACGTTCACGTGCGGCTTGGTCCGCTCAAATTTCTCTTTTGCCATTTTTCAGCTCCAAAATCAAAATTGCCGAAACACCAGAACAAATCCAGGAATCACTGGTGCCCATGGCGGGAATCGGACCCGCGACCTCTCCCTTACCAAGGGAGTGCTCTACCACTGAGCCACATGGGCCAAGGCGCCCGGCAAGCCAGCCACCCTGAAAAATCAAAAAACCTGCAAGACCCAACCACCGACGGCACATGGAGCGGGAGACGGGAATCGAACCCGCGTCATCAGCTTGGAAGGCTGGGGTTCTACCATTGAACTACTCCCGCCCTGATCAACCAATGCCACACGGCACCGGGTAACTGGGGCGCGACTTCCCAATCGCTAACATGTCACATCGATCGCTGGTGGAGGAGGCTGGATTCGAACCAGCGTACGCGTAAGCGGGCAGATTTACAGTCTGCTGCCTTTAACCACTCGGCCACCCCTCCATAGCGCAGCCCGCGATTATGCCATGGTTTTATGGCAGCGGGGCCACAGGTTCGGCAAGGCGGGTCACCACGCCACAGGCGCCAGCCCTTGCTGGGCCAGCCATTCATTGGTCAGCCCGAAGTGGCCGCACCCGACGAACGGTACGGGGCCGCGGCGAGCCGACAGGGGCGAAGGGTGATTGGCGCAGAGCACCCGATGCCGGCCAGCGTCGATCAAGGGGGCTTTTTTCTGGGCGTGCGCGCCCCAGAGCATGAAAACCTTGGCGGGTCCTGTGTCGTTGCAATGCCGGATGACGGCGTCGGTCAGGCTTTCCCAGCCACGTCCGGCATGGCTGGCGGGCTGGCCGTCTTCCACCGTCAAGCCGGTGTTCAGCAGAAGCACACCTTGCTTCGCCCAGCGCACCAGTGAACCATCCGCTGGCATGGGCGCACCGATATCGCGCTGCAACTCTTGCAGCATGTTGCGAAGGCTGGGCGGCACCTTCACGCCCGGCGCGACCGAGAACGCGAGGCCCTCGGCCTGACCAGGCCCGTGGTACGGGTCCTGGCCCAGAATGACCACGCGCACGGCGTCTGCATCGGTCAGGTCAAGGGCCCTCAGCGGCTCCGGCGGGTACACCACCGCGCCTTGCGCCAGGCGCTCCCGCAAAAAGCGTAGCAAGCCCTGCCCATCCAGCGACGCCCAGAAACTTTCGGTCAGCGCTTGCCACCCTGGCTGCACCGGCCACAGCGAAGGTTCGGCCGCCTGCAGGGACGCGGCCACGCTCGACTCGCCCCAGTCGAAACCCGTTTGCGCGGGCATTCAGGCGAAAAGCTCGGCGAGCGCCAGACCGGGCTCGGGCGCACGCATGAAGGCCTCGCCAACCAGGAAGGCATTCACACCGGCAGCGCGCATGGTTTGCACGTCGCTGCGGGCCAGAATGCCGGACTCGGTGATCAGCAGTCGATCAGCGGGCACGTCGGTCAGCATGTCCAGCGTGGTTTGCAGCGTCACCTCGAACGTGCGCAGATTGCGGTTGTTGATCCCGACCAGGCGCGTCTTGAGCCGAAGGGCACGCTGCAACTCGGCACGGTCATGCACTTCAACCAGCACGGCCATGTTCAGGCCGGTGGCAATCGCCTCAAGCTCGGCCATGCGAGCATCTTCCAGACAGGCCACGATGAGCAGGATCGCATCCGCCCCCATGGCGCGTGCCTCGTACACCTGGTACGGGTCGACCATGAAGTCTTTGCGCAGCACGGGCAGATCGCAACTGGCGCGCGCTTGCTTGAGAAAATCAGGGCTGCCCTGGAAAAACTGCCGGTCGGTGAGCACCGAGAGGCACGCCGCGCTGACCTGGCCATCCCCCTCGGCGTAGCTCTGCGCGATGTCGGCAGCAATGAAGTCTTCGCGCAATACGCCCTTGCTCGGACTGGCCTTCTTGACTTCGGCGATCACGGCGGCCTGGCCAGCGGCGATCTTGGCGCGCAGTGCGCCTTCAAAGTCGCGGGTGAGCACGCGGCTTTCGGCATCGAAGCGCACCGCGTCGAGCGGTTTCTTGCGCTGCGCGGCCGCAATTTCCTCGTGCTTGACGGCCACAATTTTTTGCAGGATGTCGCTCATGTCGTTGTTCCGGATCAGGCCACGAAGGCTTTGAGTTGTTCGAGCTTGGCCAGCGCCGCGCCAGATGCGAGCGTGCGCCGCGCCAGTGCGATGCCCTCGCCCATGTCGGCCGCCACGTTGGCGGCATAGAGCGCCACCCCCGCGTTGAGCGCCACGATCTCGCTGGCGGCCTTGAATTTCGGGTCGCCACGTCCTTGCAGCACGCCCATGAGCATCTGCCGCGAGTCTTCGGGCGTTTCCACGCGCAGCGCGCGGCTGCTGGCCATGGTCATGCCGAAATCTTCCGGGTGGATCTCGTATTCGGTGATCTCCCCATTCTTGAGTTCGCCCACCAGCGTGGCCGCACCGAGCGACACCTCGTCCATGCCGTCGCGGCCATACACGACCACGGCGTGCTCGGCACCCAGTCGCTGCAACGCGCGCACCTGAATACCCACCAGGTCGGGGTGGAACACGCCCATGAGAATGTTCGGGGCGGAGGCAGGGTTGGTCAGCGGACCCAGGATGTTGAAGATCGTCTTGATGCCGAGTTCGCGCCGCACCGGTGCCACGTTCTTCATGGCGGGGTGGTGGTTGGGCGCAAACATGAAGCCCACACCGACTTGTTCGATACAGCGCGCGATCGCCTCGGGCGAGAGGTTGATGTTGACGCCCAGGCTCTCGAGCACATCGGCGCTGCCGCTCTTGCTGGAGACGCTTCGCCCGCCGTGCTTGCTCACGCGCGCGCCTGCGGCGGCTGCCACGAACATCGAGCAGGTCGAGATGTTGAAGGTGTGCGATCCGTCGCCACCGGTGCCCACGATGTCGACCAGGTTCGTTTTGTCGGCCACGTGCACCTTGGTGGAGAACTCGCGCATCACCTGTGCGGCTGCCGTGATCTCGCCGATGGTTTCCTTCTTCACGCGAAGACCCGTGATGAAGGCGGCCATCATGACCTGCGACATCTCGCCGCTCATGATCAGTCGCATGAGATGCAGCATCTCGTCGTGAAAGATCTCGCGGTGTTCGATGGTGCGCTGCAGCGCTTCCTGCGGGGTGATCTTGTGCGCGTGGGCCTGGGTGTGAGGCATGGTGTCTCCGGACTTTTACTGGGCGGGATTGTCGGTCATGGCCAGCTTCAAACCGAAGCCGACGAACAGCAGGCCAGCGGCGCGGTCCATCCAGTGCATGGCGCGCTGCACGGCATGTACCCGGCGCGCGGCCCAGGCGGCGAGCCAGGCGTAGCCGAAATTGATGGGCAACGAGTTGAGGTTGAAGAGCAGCCCCAGCAGCAGGAACACCAGTGCCTTGTGGGGCGCCTCGGGCGCGATGAACTGCGGCACAAACGCCAGGAAAAACAGCGCCACCTTGGGGTTGAGCACGTTGGTGAGGAAACCGCGGCGGTACACGCGCCAGAGGTTGACCTCGCTGATGCCCGCGTTCAGTTCCAGCGGTGCGGCCTTCGAGCGCAGCAGTCGCACACCCATCCAGAGCAGGTAAGCCGCGCCGATCCACTTGAGCGCGGTAAACGCGCTGGCCGATGTGGCCAGCAACGCGCTCACACCAACGGCCGCTGCGAACACGTGCACGAAGCAGCCACTGACGATGCCCAGCGCGGCCACCATGCCGGCGCGCACCCCGCTGCGCAATGCATTCATGACGATGTAAAGCACGTCCGGGCCGGGCGTGAGATTGAGCAGCCAGCCAGCCGCGACGAAGAGCAGGAGTTGCGGCAGCTCGGGCATGGCGCTGCGCCTGCTCAGTACACCGCGGTGCCCGCCGCGCGCAACGCAGGGCCAGAAGCGCCCTGAGCGAAGAACGCCTTGACACTGGCCACCGCCCGGTCAACCCCTGCCGGGTCAACGCCCAGATGCGTGACGAAACGCAGGCCAATCAAGCCCGTGGCGAGCACGCCGTCTTGCGCCAGATGGGCCAGCAGATCGGGGCCGCGACCGTTCGCCACATCGACAAACACGATGTTGGTCTGCGCCGATCGCACGCTCAGTCCATCGATACCGGCCAGCCCCTGCGCCAGGCGCTGTGCAAGTGCGTGGTCGTCGGCCAGGCGGTGCACGTGGTGGTCCAGCGCGTGGTGCGCGGCCGCGGCGAGCAAGCCCGACTGGCGCAGGCCACCGCCCAGCATCTTGCGCCAGCGCAGCGCGCGGCGGATCAGGTCTTTGGAGCCACACAGCGCGGAACCCACCGGCGCGCCCAGGCCTTTGCTGAAGCACACCGAGACGCTGTCGAAGCGATCGACGATGCCGCGCAATGCGGTGAAAGGGTCGCCGCCCGCGGCCACAGCCGCGTTGAACACGCGCGCGCCGTCCAGGTGCACCGCCAGACCATGCTCGCGCGCCAGCGCGGCGGCTTGGTCCAGGTAGTCGGCGGGCATGGGGTGGCCGTTCCAGGTGTTTTCCAGGCACAGCAGGCGCGTGCGCGCGAAGTGCGGATCGTCGGGCTTGATGGCGGCGGCGATGTCGGCCAGCTGCATCTGCCCGATGGCGTTTTGCGCGAGGGGTTGCGGCTGGATGCTGCCGAGCACAGCGGCACCGCCGCCTTCGTAACGGTAGGTGTGGGCGTTCTGACCCACGATGTATTCGTCGCCGCGCTCGCAGTGCGACAACATGGCGCACAGGTTGCTCTGCGTGCCGCTGGCCATGAACAGCGCCGCTTCCTTGCCGGTGAGCGCAGCGATTTTTTCCTGCAACGCGTTGACGGATGGATCGTCACCAAACACGTCGTCGCCCAGCGGTGCGGCCATCATGGCTTCGCGCATGGCGGCGGTGGGTTGGGTGACAGTGTCACTGCGCAAATCAACGGTGTTCATGCCTGGTCCAGAAAGTTCTTGAGCATCGCGTGACCGTGCTCGGTGAGGATGCTCTCGGGGTGGAACTGCACGCCTTCAATGGCGAGCGTCTTGTGCTTCACGCCCATGATCTCGCCGTCGTCGGTCCAGGCGGTCACCTCCAGCTCGGGCGGGCAGTCGCTGCGGCGAATGGCCAGCGAGTGGTACCGGTTCACGGTGAATTGCTTGGGCAGGTTCGCGAACACGCCCACTTGCCGGGTGGTGATGACGCTGGTCTTGCCGTGCATCAATTCCTGCGCGCGCACCACCGTGCCGCCCAGCGCGGCGCCAATGGCCTGGTGGCCCAGGCACACACCCAGAATGGGCAGCTTGCCTGCAAAGTGCTGGATGGCTGCCACCGAGATGCCGGCTTCGGCTGGCGAGCAAGGGCCGGGCGAAATCACGAGGCGGTCCATGCGACCGTCGTCGAGCCGCTTTTGCAGCTCGGCCACCGTGACTTCGTCGTTGCGCACCACGGTCACATCGGCCCCCAGTTCGCCCAGGTATTGCACGATGTTGAAGGTGAACGAGTCGTAGTTGTCCAACATCAAGACTTGAAGCGGTTTGCCGGTGCTCATTCCAGACCCTCCTCGACCAGTTCGGCCGCACGCAGCAAGGCACGCGCCTTGTGCTCCGTTTCCCTCCACTCCATCTCGGGCACCGAGTCGGCCACCACGCCGGCAGCCGCCTGCACGTAAAGCGTCTGGTCCTTGATGATGCCGGTGCGGATGGCAATGGCCACGTCCATGTCGCCCGCGTAGCTGAGGTAACCGCAGGCGCCGCCGTAGATGCCGCGCTTGGTCGGCTCCAGCTGGTCAATCAGCTCCATGGCGTGCACCTTGGGCGCGCCCGTCAGCGTCCCGGCCGGGAACGTGGCCTTGAGCACGTCCATGCTGGTCATGCCGTCCAACAGCATGCCTTCGACGTTGCTCACGATGTGCATGACATGGCTGTAGCGCTCCACCGCAAAAGCCTCGGTCACCTTCACGGTGCCGATCTTGGCGATGCGGCCGATGTCGTTGCGCGCAAGGTCGATCAGCATCACGTGCTCGGCGCGCTCCTTGGGGTCGTTGACCAGCTCGGTTTCGGTGGCCTTGTCCAGCTCGGGTGTGGCGCCGCGAGGACGGGTGCCGGCCAGCGGGCGGATCGTCACCTTGGTGCCCTCCACCGTGTTCTCCTGGCGCACCAGAATTTCAGGCGACGCGCCCACCACGTGGAAATCGCCGAAGTGGTAGTAGTACATGTAGGGCGACGGGTTGAGCGAGCGCAGCGCGCGGTACAGGCTCAGCGGCGACTCGGTGTAGCGCTTCTTGATGCGCTGCCCCACCTGCACCTGCATGAAGTCACCGGCCGCAATGAGTTCCTTCGCACGGTCCACCGCCTTCAGATAGTCGGCCTTGGCAAAGTCACGCTCGGCCGGGTAGCCCTGGCTGGGTTTGACCACCGGCGCGCTCACCGAATATTTCAGCGCCTCGCGAAGTTCACGCAGGCGCTTCTTGCCGTTGGCGTAGGCCTCGGGCTGGGCCGGGTCGGCGTAGACGATCAGGTAGAGCTTGCCCGAGAGGTTGTCGATCACTGCGAGCTCTTCGCATTGCAGCAGCAGGATGTCGGGGCAGCCCAGGGTATCGGGCGGGCAGCTGTTTTCGAGCTTCTTCTCGATGTGGCGCACCGCGTCGTAACCGAAGTAACCCGCCAGGCCGCCACAGAAGCGCGGCAGGCCCGGGCGCAGCGCGACCTTGAACCGCTTCTGGTAATCGGCGATGAAGTCCAGCGGGTTGCCCTGCGCGGTTTCAACGACGACGCCATCGCGCACCACCTCGGTTGTGGCTTCTGCGCCGAAGCCCGTGGCGCGCAACAGCGTGCGCGCGGGCAACCCAATGAAGCTGTAGCGCCCGAAGCGCTCGCCGCCCACCACCGATTCCAGCAAGAAGCTGTGCCGCCCATCGCCGCGCCCATGCGCGAGCTTGAGGTACAGCGACAGCGGGGTTTCGAGGTCGGCGAAGGCCTCGGCCATCAAAGGGATGCGGTTGTAGCCCTGCTGGGCCAGGCTCTTGAATTCGAGTTCCGTGATCATGTTCGTTCTTTCCATCGGCCACACCACCGGTCTTTGACGCATCGGGTGGGGCTGGGGTCCAGGCCATCCGGCAACGCGGGTTGCCGGGTTCGTGTGGGGTGACAGTGGCGGCGTGTGACGCGCGCGGACTGTGCGAACCCCGGGGGAAGGTGCACGTTTACGCTGGCTTGCGCCAGGGCCAGGCTCCCCGGCCATTGCGGCTCGGCAGATCACCTGAGAAGGTTGTGCGTGGGTTGAACATGGAGCGCGCAGTGTAGCAAAGCCGGCCGTGGCGTGCGCCATGTCACGCGCCCAAGCTTTGGTTTTACGGCCAAACCCTGATGCCTGGCGGCCGGCTTGACGGGACAATATCGAAAAACGAACGGGTGTTCGTTTTTTTACGTCCATCACACCCCTGACCGGATCCACCATGAAGACGTCCGCCCTGCTTCGCTCCCTGATCGCTGTTGCCCTGTGCGCCCCTCTGCTGACCTTGCCGGCGGCAGGTGCCGCCACCGTGGATGTGGCCGGCGTCAAGCTGGAGGATCGCGCCAGCCTCGCGGGCAGCCCGCTGGTGCTCAACGGCGCGGGCGTGCGCTACAAGGCGGTGTTCAAGGTGTATGCAGCGGGCCTCTACCTGGGGCAAAAAGCCGACACACCCGAAGCGGTGATGGCCATGCCAGGCCCCAAGCGCATTGCAATCACCATGCTGCGCGACATCGATTCGGCGGAACTCGGCAAGCTGTTTTCGCGCGGCATGGAAGACAACATGGACCGCACCGCCTTTTCCAAGCTCATCCCCGGTGTGCTGCGCATGAGCCAGGTCTTCACCGACCACAAGAACCTCAAGGAAGGCGACAACTTCCTGATCGACTGGGTACCCGGCACGGGAACGGTGCTCACGATCAAGGGCAAGGTGGAGGGTGAGCCGTTCAAGGAGCCGGAATTCTTCAACGCGCTCATGCGCATCTGGCTCGGACCCAAACCAGCCGACTGGATGCTGAAGGACGCGCTGCTGGGCAAGGCCAAAAAATAAGCAAGAGCCCCCACGCTCCGCCGCTGCGCGGGTCGCTGCCCCCCAAGGGGGCTGGGCCTGCCTTGGGGCGGCCCGGCGGCTGGCCCTGTGCCCCCCACGCTCCGCCGCTGTGCGGGTCGCTACGCCAGTTCGGTCAGGGTGTTGATCAGCCGGTCGTGCGGCGCCTGGGCGATCGGGTCGCCGTGGTTGTAGCCGTAGGTCACGAGCACCACCGGGCAGCCGGCCGCGCGCGCGGCCAGGCCGTCGTTTTGCGAGTCGCCCACCATCAGCGTGTGCGCGGGCAGCGTGCCCAGGGCTTCGCAGGTCTTGAGGAGCGGCAGCGGGTCGGGTTTGGTGCGCTCAAAACTGTCGCCGCCGAACACATGGGCAAAAAAACCGCCCAGTCCTTTGGCCTGCAGCAACGGGCGCGTGAAGCTCAAGGGTTTGTTCGTGAGACAGGCCAGCGGCAGGCCGCGCGCGCGCAGCGCGGTCAGGCCCTCGACCACGCCGGGGTACACGGCGCTGTGCTGGCCGTTGATGGCGAGGTAATGCCCCTGGTAGCGCGTCCAGGCCTCGGGCTGCACGAGGTCGGCCGCTTCAGCGCCCAGGCCGCCGTGCATCAGGGCCGAACGGATCAGGTGCGACGAACCCTTGCCCACCATGTGTTCGATGGCCGCGCGTGTGACGGCGGGTCGACCCAGGTCTTTCAGCGTGAGGTTGAGGGCGACATCGAAGTCACCCAGCGTGTCGACCATCGTCCCGTCGAGGTCGACGATCACCGCGCGGATGCCCGGCATCACTTCAACGCAGCCCGCATCTGGTCGATCACGGCCTTGTAGTCGGGCTTGCCGAAGATGGCGCTGCCGGCCACGAAGGTGTCGGCGCCCGCGTCGGCCACGCGGCGGATGTTGTCGGTCTTGATGCCGCCGTCCACCTCCAGGCGAATGTCCTTGCCGCTGGCGTCGATGCGGCGGCGCGCGTCCTCGATCTTGCGCAGCGCGGAGTCAATGAAGCTCTGGCCGCCAAAGCCGGGGTTCACGCTCATGATAAGGATCAGGTCGATGTCGTCGATCAGCCAGTCCAGCACGTCCAGCGGCTGGCCGGGGTTGAACGTGAGACCTGCCTTGGCGCCCTTGGCCTTGATGGCCTGCACGCTGCGGTGCACGTGGGCGCTCGCATCGGGGTGAAAGCTCACCAGGTCGGCGCCCGCGTCGATGAAGGCGCCGGCCAGCGCGTCCACCGGCTGGATCATCAGGTGCACATCAATCGGCACTGGCGTCCCATCGGGCTTCTTGGCGTGTGGCTTGAGGGCCTGGCAGACCATGGGCCCGAAGGTCAGGTTGGGCACGTAGTGGTTGTCCATCACGTCGAAGTGAATCCAGTCGGCGCCAGCGGCGATGACGTTCTTCACCTCGTCGCCCAGGCGGGCGAAGTCGGCAGACAGGATGGAGGGTGCAATGCGGTGCTGGACGAGGGGCTGTGACATGGGCAACCTGACGTGGGTGGGCGGTAGGGGGAATAGGCTCGGGCCGAAGACCGACATTCTCGCAGGGCCGTCGCATCGGCGCGGGGCGCGGGGTAACATGCCGCCCATGCCGAAATACCTGTTCACCTGCGAGGTCGAACCTCAGTTCCTGAGCGAGCAATCCTCGCCTGAGGAAGACCAGTACGCCTTTGCGTACACCATCACCATCACCAACGCGGGCGAGGTGACGGCACAGCTGATTTCGCGCCACTGGATCATCGACAACGAGGACGGCCACACCGAGCAGGTCAAGGGCTTGGGCGTGGTCGGCCACCAGCCACTGCTGCGGCCGGGTGAATCCTTTCAATACACCAGCGGCACGCGCCTGACCACTCCTACCGGCACCATGCGCGGCAGCTTTTTCTGCGTCGCCGAGGACGGCGAACGCTTCGAGGCTGAGGTGCCCGCATTCGACCTGCGCGCGTCCGGCTCGGGCGAAGCCCCCGCGCGCGTGCTGCACTGACCCACCGCGCTCCGACACGCGGCCCACTTCCTCACGACCGCATGCCCACCCACACCCCGCTCGACACCCTGGACCCGGACGCCCCGCTGGCCCTGCGCCACCTGTGGCTGATTGAAGCGCTGCGCTGGGTGCGCGGCGACGAAGCCGACGTGCAGGCCAGCGTCTCCCGCGTGCGCCTGTTTCTCGACACCGTGCAGGCCGACCCCGCCCTGCAGGCGCGCTGGCGCCGCTGGTGGAGCCACTTTGTGGGCACGGTGGACCTCACACCGCTGCTCGCCGACCACGGCTTTGCGCCGCGCACGGCCTTTCTCAGCGAGTTCGGCAACCGCCTGCGCAAGAAGGTGCTGCCCGGCACGCCCGAAACCACCGACATGGCCGAGCTGTTCGACCTGCTGCTCTCGGCGCGCTTCGATGTGCGCTGGCTCAAGGCCCTCGACAGCGAAACGCTCAAGCGCCTGCGTGCGGTGCTGATTGCAGCCCCGGCTGCGCCAGACGGGGATGCCGCAGCGCCAGACTCGCCTGCCGGGTTCTGGCAGTCGGCGCTGATGGACGCACTGATCTTCTGCGTGAGCCAGATCAGCGCCACCGGCTTTGCCTCGGAAATCCGCAGCCGCATGTCGCCCGAGGCGCAGGCCCAGCGGCCGTTCCACGAGCTGCCGGCCGACTTCGAGACCCTGCGCCAGGCCGTCAACGCGCACGGCGCGCGCAGCCCCGAGGCGGTTGCAGCGGCCGACGCGCTGCGCCTGCAGCTCGACGCCTGCCGGCACGCGGCCTACACGGTGTATTCGCACCTGGAAGAGCACGGCGTGTCGGTGGGCATCGTCTTTCGCTTGCGGCAGCTGCGCGAGCGCATCGTGCGCGTGAAGGAGCTGCTGGACTGCCTGCAGTCCGACCAGCCCGAACGCGCCACCGCCGCGCTGCTGGCCGACCTGGCGCAGGTGGGCATTGACAACCGCAGCGTGCGCTCGCTCATTGCCAGCAGCTCGCACTTGACCGCAGCCAAGGTGGCCGAGCGCAGCGCCGAGAGCGGCGAGCACTACATCACCCGCGACGCCGCCGAGTACCGCGCCATGCTGCGCAAGGCGGCCGGGGGCGGCGCGGTGGTCGGCCTGACCGTGTGGGTCAAGTTCCTCATGGTCGGGCTGGGCCTCACGGCTTTCTGGGGCGGCTTTGCCAACGGGGTGAACTACGCCACCTCGTTCGTGGTGATCATGCTGCTGCACCTCACGCTGGCCACCAAGCAGCCCGCCGTGACCGCGCCGGCCATGGTGGCCAAGCTGCGCGACATCAAGGCGCCCGGCGCGGTGCGGCGTTTCGTGGACGAGGTGGCCAACCTGTTCCGTTCGCAGATCGCCTCCATCGTGGGCAACATCGGCCTGGTGATTCCGGTGGTGGTGCTCATCAGCCTGGGCATGCACTTCGCCACCGGCGAGGCCATGATCAACGAGGCCAAGGCGCGCCAGGTGCTCAAAGACATCAGCCTGCTGGGGCCACTGGTGCTGTTTGCGGCTTTCACGGGCGTGCTGCTGTTTGCCTCCAGCATCATCGCGGGCTGGGTGGAGAACTGGTATGTGTTCCACAACCTGGACTCCGCCATGCAGCACAACCCGCGCTTCACCGCCGTGCTGGGGCGCGAGCGCGCCGCGCGCTGGGCCGGCTTCATGCGGCGCAACATCTCGGGGCTGGCGGCCAACATCTCGCTGGGTTTCATGCTCGGGCTGGTGCCGGCCTTCATGGCGTTCTTCGGCATCGGGCTCGATGTGCGCCACGTGACGCTCTCGGCGGGCCAGGTGGCCGCCGCGGTGGTGGCGCTGGGCTGGACGGTCTTCAAGGAGCCCGCCTTCTGGTGGGCGGTGGCCGGCGTGCTCGCCATTGGGCCGATCAACCTGGGCGTGAGCTTCTACCTGGCCTTCCGGCTGGCGCTGCAGGCGCAGGGCGTGAGCGAAGTCAACCGCCAGCTCATCCGCGCGGCGATCAAGCGGCGCATCCGCGCTGCGCCGCTGAGCTTCCTGGTGCCACCGCGCAACGCCCGCCACGAAGACGACGAACCGCCCACCGCCCACACCGTGCATGGGTGAGTTCGAACTGATCCGCCGGCACTTCCAGCGCCCGCTGCCCGCCGGCAGTGGCGCCGTGGTGCTGGGCATTGGCGACGACTGCGCCCTGCTGCAGCCCAGCCCCGGCCACCAACTCGCCATTTCCAGCGACATGCTGGTCGAAGGCCGCCATTTCTTTGCCGACGTGGACCCCGAGGCGCTCGGCCACAAGGCGCTGGCCGTGAACCTGAGCGACCTGGCCGCCATGGGCGCGCGCCCACTGGGTTTCACGCTCGCGCTCGCCCTGCCCCAGGCCGACAACGACTGGCTCGCCGGCCTGGCGCGCGGCCTGTTCGCGCTGGCCGATGCCCACGCCTGCCCGCTGGTGGGCGGCGACACCACGCGCGGCCCGCTCAACCTGTGCGTCACCGTGTTCGGTGAGGTGGCGCCCGGCCAGGCACTGCGGCGCGACGCCGCGCGCGCGGGCGACGACGTGTACGTGAGCGGGCGCACTGGCGAAGCACGGCTGGCGCTGGAGCACCTGCGAGGCACCGGCTGGGCGCTGGCCGCCACAGGTGCGGCCGGACTGAACACCGACCTGCGCGCACGGCTGGAGCGCCCCACGCCGCGCAACGCGCTGGGCCTGGCACTGGCGGGCGCCGGGGCGCGCGCCGCCATTGACCTCAGCGACGGTCTGGTAGGCGACCTCGGCCACATCCTGCAGGCCAGCGGCGTTGGCGCCGAAGTGCGCATTCACGACCTGCCCCTGGCGCCGGCGCTGCGCGAGCTGCCGCTGGAGCAGCGGCTCGAATGCCTGCTGGCCGGCGGCGACGACTACGAGCTGCTGTTCACCGCCCCCCCCGAAGCCCGCGCGCGCATCGAAGCGGCCTCGGTGCGCAGCGCCACACCCGTCACGCGCGTGGGCCACATCACCGCCGCGCCGGGCCTGCGCTGGCTCGACGCCGACGGCCGCGACATGCCCCTGGCCGCGCGCAGCTTCGACCATTTCGCCTGAGCGCACATAGGTGCGGCGACAGCACGCCGCCCGATAATCGCCGCATGCCCGACACCGCCACCGACGCGCCGCTGGACGCGCCCCTCATCCGCCCGACCTGGCGCTTCCTGTTTGCCCACCCTGCCCACTTCATGGCGCTGGGTGCGGGCGCCGGCCTGAGCCGCTTCGCGCCGGGCACGGCCGGCACGCTGTGGGCCTGGGTCGGCTTCCTGCTGCTGGACCCGCTGCTCACACCGCTCACTTGGGCGGTGGTGATCGCCGCGGCCACGCTGGCCGGCTGGTGGGCGTGCACCGTCACCGCGCGGCACATGCGCATTGCCGACTCGGGCCACATCGTGTGGGACGAGATCGTCGCCTTCTGGCTCGTGCTGTGGATGATTTCGCCCAGCGGGTTCTGGGCGCAACTCGCGGCGTTCCTGATCTTTCGGCTGTTCGACATGGTCAAGGTCGGCCCCATGGCCTGGGCCGACCAGACCTTCAAGGGCTTTGGCCCGCGCGGCGGCTTCGGGATCTTGCTCGACGACTTCGCCGCCGCCTTCTGCACCCTCATCGTCATTGCCCTCTGGAGGGTCTGAACCATGGCCGACACCACCCCTGCATTGGTGGCGCAACTCGCTCTCGAACTCAAGGCGCGCGGCCTGATGATGGCCACTGCCGAAAGCTGCACCGGCGGCTTGATCGCCGGCGCGTGCACCGAGGTGTCGGGCTCCAGCGAATGGTTTGAGCGCGGCTTCGTCACCTACTCCAACGCCGCCAAGCAGGAGCTGCTGGGTGTGCCCGCCGCGCTCATCGAGCAACACGGCGCCGTGAGCGAACCCGTGGCCCACGCCATGGCCGCAGGCGCGGTGGCGCACTCGCCCGCGCAGCTCGCCGTGGCCGTCACCGGCGTGGCCGGCCCCACCGGGGGCAGCCCCGAAAAGCCGGTGGGCACGGTGTGGTTTGGCTGGGCCACACCCACCGGCGTGGTCACCGAACACCAGCGCTTCGACGGCGACCGCAGCGCGGTGCGCCAAGCCACCGTACGCCACGCGCTGGCCGGGCTGCTGCAGCGCCTGCCCGCCGCCTGACGCATGGAACCGTTCAAGAACCTCATCAACCGCGACACCGCCGCCCAGGCTGGCCACCACCTGCGGCGCGCCTGGCCGCGCTTTGACCGCACGCGCTTCGAGGCCCAGGCTTCCAACGGGCTGGAGAGTCTGGAATTCAAGGCGCGCGCCATGCAGCTGGCCGATGCGCTGGAGGCCACGCTGCCAGCCGACTTCGCCACCGCCTGCGAGGTGATCGAAGCCAGCCTGGCCCCGCCACTGGCCTTTGACACGCAGGGCGAGCCGCTCAAGCTCGGCCACGCCGAGGCGGAGCACGGCATCGCCGGCTGGGCCTTGTGGGCGGTGGGCGAATTTGTGGCGCGCCGCGGCGTGGTGGACGCGGCATCTGCACAACGTGGCCTGGCCTGCCTGCACGCGGTCACCCAGCGCTTCACGGCCGAGTTCGCCATTCGCCCCATCATCCAGCGCCACCCCACGCTCGCGCTGGACACGCTGGGCACCTGGGTGAACGACCCGAGCGCGCACGTGCGCCGGCTGGTGAGCGAGGGCAGCCGCCCGCGCCTGCCGTGGGGGCTGCGCTTGCAGGCGCTGGTGATCGACCCCTCCCCCACGCTGCCGCTGCTGCGCGCCCTGCAGGACGACCCGAGCAGCTACGTGCGCCGCAGCGTGGCCAACCACCTCAACGACATCGCCAAGGACCACCCCGACCTGGTGGCCGGCTGGGTGCGCGACCACCTGATCGACGCGCCCGACAGCCGCAGCGCGCTGCTGCGCCACGCCAGTCGCAGCCTCATCAAGGCGGGGCACGCGCCCACGCTGGCGGCCTGGGGACTGGCCAGCGGCCTCAAGGGGCAGGCCACGCTCACGCTCTCCGCTGCGCGCGCGGCGGTGGGTGGCGACATTGCGCTGCGCGTGCAGCTGCAGTCCAACGCGCGCCAGCCGCAGCTGCTGGTGGTGGACTACGCGGTGCACCACGTGCGCGCCAACGGCAGCACCTCGCCCAAAGTCTTCAAGGGCTGGAAGCTCACGCTCGCGCCCGGGGAGACGCGCACACTCGACAAGCGCCACAGCCTCAAGCCCGTGACCACGCGCACCCTGTACCCCGGCACCCACACGGTGGACGTGCGCGTCAATGGCGTGGCGCTGGCCGCTGCCGCTTTCGAACTGCAAGCCACCTGACCCTTCACACCACCCGAGGCCCTCACATGCTCACCGTTCACCACCTCAACAACTCGCGCTCGCAGCGCGTGCTCTGGATGCTCGAAGAGCTCGGCGTGCCCTACGAGATCGCACGCTACGAGCGCGACCCCAAAACCATGCTCGCGCCGCCGTCGCTGGTGAAGGTGCACCCGCTGGGCAAGTCACCGGTGCTCACCGATGGCAAGAACACCGTGGCCGAGTCGGGCGCCATCCTGGAATACCTGGTCGAGACCCATGGCGAAGGCCAGTTCTCGCCCGAGCGCGGCACGCCGAGCTTTCTGCGTTACCGCTACTGGCTGCACTACGCCGAAGGCTCGCTGGCCACGCCACTGCTGCTGCAGCTGGTGTTTGACCAGATCGAGCGCAAGGCGCCTTTCATCGTGAAGCCGGTGGCCAAGGCGATTTCCACGCAGGTCAAGGGCCTGCTGGTCACGCCCAACCTCAAGCGCCACTTCGACTACCTGGAGGCCGAGCTCACCGAGCACGGCCCGTGGTTTGCGGGTCGTTCGTTCAGCGCGGCCGACGTGCAGATGAGCTTCGGCATTGAAGCCGCCGACGCGCGCGGCCTGCTCAAGAACCGCCCCAAGCTGGCCGACTGGCTGCGCCGCATCCACGAGCGCCCCGCCTACCAGCGGGCGCTGGCGCAAGGCGGCCCGTACGACCTGTCGACGTTTTAACGGCGAGAGACCACGCCAACCAGAGGCATCAAGGGTCCGGCTACGCCGGCCCGAGATGCCGTCCCCCCTCGAAGCGCCGAAGGCGCGCCACAGAGGGGGGAAGCCGCGCAGCGGCGCAGGGGGGAGCCCCCTTCAACCCAGCTTGAACGGCAACTCGCGCAACGGCTTGCCGGTCAGGCGGGCGATGGCGTTGGCAAACGCCGGCGCCAGGGGTGGCAAGCCGGGTTCGCCCACGCCGGTGGGCGCGTCGGCGCTGGGCACGATGTGCACGGCAATCGCGGGCATGTCGGTGATGCGCGGCACGGCGAAGTCGCCGAAGTTGCTTTGCTCCACCACGCCGTCTTTCAGGGTGATGGCCGCACCCGGCAGGCACATGGACAGGCCCATCAGCGCGCCGCCCTGAATCTGCGCTTCCACGCTCTTGGGGTTCACCGCCAGGTTGCAGTGCACACCGGCCGTGACCTGGTGCAGCTTGGGCGTGCCGTTGTCCACCGAGGCTTCCACCACGTAGGCCACCACGGAGTCGAACGACTCGTGCACCGCCACGCCCCAGGCGCGCCCGGCAGGCAGGGTTTTCTTGCCGTAGCCGCTCTTGTCCACGGCCAGCTGCAGCGCGGCGCGGTGGCGCACGGCCTTGCTGTCCATGAGCTTCATGCGGTAGGCAACGGGGTCTTGCTTCGTGGCGCGCGCGATCTCGTCGATCAGCGTCTCCATCACGTAACCCGTGTGCGTGGAACCCACGCTGCGCCACCACAGCACCGGCACATTGAGCTGGGGGTGGTGGGCCGACAGGCGCATGGGCACGTCGTACGGTTTGCCCATGCCTTCGACCATGGTCTCGTCCACGCCGTTCTTGACCATCATGGGCGCGAAGAACGTGCCGGCCATGATCGACTGGCCCACGATGACGTGGTCCCACGCGAGCACCTTGCCCTGCGCGTCAAAGCCGATCTCGGCGCGGTGCACGTGCATGGGGCGGTAGTAGCCACCGCGCATGTCGTCTTCGCGGCTCCACACGGTGCGCACCGGCGCGCTCAGGCCAGCGGCCTGGGCGGCTTTGGCGACGGTGCAGGCTTCGGTCACGAAGTCGCTGGTGAGCAGGCCGCGACGGCCAAAGCCACCGCCGGCCATCTGCACATTCATGGTCACCTGCTCGGGCTTGATGCCCAGCGTGCGCGCTGCAGCAGCGGCGTCCAGCCCGGGCATCTGCGTGCCGGTCCACACCGTGGCCTGCGCGGCTGCGCCACTGCCCTGGATCTGCACCGTGCAGTTCAGCGGCTCCATGGGCGCGTGCGCCAGGTAGGGGAACACGAACTCGGCGCTGATCTTGTTCGGCGCGGTGGCCAGCGGGGCCATGTCGGCGTCGTGCTTGAGGTTGCCGGTCTTGGCGGCCAGGGCGCGGTAGCTGGCGAGCTGCTGCGTGCTGTCGACCTTTTCGCGGCCGGCGTCGTTCCACTGCACCTTGAGGGCGTCGCGGCCCTGCTTGGCGGCCCAGTAGCCCGTGGCCACCACGGCCACGCCTTCGCCACCGTCGTGCAGCGGCACGCGCATCACGGCCTTCACGCCGGGCACGGCGCGGGCGGCTGCATCGTCGAGCGTGGCCACCTTGCTGCCAAACACCGGCGGGTGCGTGAGCACGGCAGTCAGCATGCCGGGCAGGCGCACGTCCATGCCGAAGTCTTGCTGGCCACTGGACTTGGCTTGTGAGTCCAGCCGCGTGGTGGGCTGGCCAATGAGCTTGAAGCGCGCGGGGTCCTTGAGCGTCACTTCCATGGGCACGGGCTGCTGCATGGCGGCCTCGGCCAGCGCGCCGTAGGTGAGCTTCTTGCCGCCGGGGCCGATCACCACGCCGCGCTCGGTGGCCAGCGACGAGGCGGGCACGTTCCACTGCTTGGCAGCGGCTGCCACGAGCATGGCGCGGGTGCGGGCGCCGAGCTCGCGGTACTGCGTGTACGAGTGCTTCACCGCGGTGGAGCCGCCGGTGATCTGCATGCCGAAGGCCGGATCGTTGTAGGCCGGGTCGGCGTTGCCGTGCACGGCGCGCACGCGGCTCCAGTCGGCGTCCAGCTCTTCGGCCAGCACCATGGCCAGGCCGGTGTGCGTGCCCTGGCCAAACTCCAGGCGGTTGATGGTGACGGTGACCTCGCCATCGCGAGCGATCTTCACGAACGCGGCGGGCTGGCGGTCGGCCTTGAGGCCGGCGGCGGCCGGGGCCGCGCCCTGCTGGGCGCGGGCCACCAGCGGGAACGCGCCGAGCGCAAAGCCCGATGCGGTGGCGAGCTTGAGGAAGCTGCGGCGCGCCAGGCCGGCGCCGTCGTCATCGGCGTTGCGCGCGGCAAAACGGTGCGCCATGGCGGGCGGCAGCAAAGACTGAATCTGGTCGGCTGAAAGGTGGGTAGGCAGGTGCATGGGGGTTCTCCTTCAGGCCAGCGAACGGGCGGCGTCCTTGATGGCGATGCGCACGCGCGCATAGGTGCCGCAGCGGCAGATGTTGCCGGCCATGGCGGCGTCGATGTCGGCGTCGCTGGGCTTGGGGTTGGACTTGAGCAGCGCGGTGGCGCTCATCACCTGGCCGCTCTGGCAGTAGCCGCACTGGGCCACGTCGGCCTTCACCCAGGCCTGCTGCACGGCCTTGCCCACGCGGTCGGTTGCCACCGCTTCGATGGTGGTGATCTTCTGGCCCGCCGCCGCAGAGATCGGCGTGACGCAGGAGCGAATGGCCGCGCCGTTCATGTGCACGGTGCAGGCGCCGCACAGCGCCGCGCCGCAGCCGAACTTGGTGCCCGTCATGCCCAGCGTGTCGCGCAGGGCCCAGAGGATCGGGGTGGATTCGTCGGCGTCGACGCGCACGTCCTTGCCGTTGATGTTGAGCGTGGTGGCCATGGGTGCTTTCTCCTGTCGTGGGGGGTGATGGGGGCTTGTCAGTGAATGAACATTCATTCGTTATGTCAACGGAAACACTCGGGTTTTCTCATGCTCGGCTCAGGCCTTGATGCCATCCCAGCACAGGCCAAACGCCTGCGCAAGGGCCGCTTCGGTGTCGGGCAGGTCGCCGCTGCGCAGCAGGCTGGCGGTGTCGCGCACCGAGCCAAAAAAGTGCGCCGCCAGCATCATGGTCGGCGCGTCTTTCACGATCTGCTGCGCGCGGGCTTCGTCGAAAAAGCGCAGGCACCCCGCCGCAAAGCGCGCAGAAAACTGCCGCGAAGCCTCGCTAAACCAAGGCGAGTTGTAGTACTGGTCCATGAACACCGCCTCGGGCCCGTGCGCCAGCCGGTGCCGCAGCAGCCGCGTCCAGTTCATCTGAAAGCGCGTGCGAAACGGCGTGGCCGCGTCGATGTCCACATCGATCAAGCCCACCAGCGCGCCCTTGACCTGCTCGTACAGCGCGTTGAGCAGTTCTTCCTTGGAGCGGTGGTAGACATACAGCGTGCCAGTGGCAATGCCGGCTTCGCGCGCGATGGCGGCCATGGTCAACCCGCTCAAGCCAACGCGCTCGACCAGCGCCAGGGTGGCGCGGGCAATCGCCTGCTGCTTGTCGTCGTCTTTGGGTTTCATGGGTGGGCGCGATCTTAAGCGAATTAATATTCAGCCGTCAATCAAAAATGTCACTTGGGCAGGAGGTCGAAGGCTGTCATGAAGCCCACGAGGGCGGCTGCAAAGTCTTCAGGAAGGCGGGGGTTCGACCGGTGCTGTCCACCAAACTCGAACTGGATGGCGTCAATGCCATCGGGTCTGTGGCTGCCATACGTGAACACCGTGTAGCCACCCGCGAACCGGGGGTCCTCGCGCAGCGATGCCGCGTCCGGCGCTGGGTTGACGGCGTAACCTTTGGCAGCCAATTGGCCAAAGATGCTGTCTGGCCCTTGCAATGCGGCAGGGCCAAGGCGCCCCAGCAAACGCTTGACCGTGAGACCCGCCCTGGTTCCGCGAAACGTCGTGCCTGGCTCTTGCGACTGCCCATGCACATCGATCAACAGCGCGCCGGATGGAAATGCCTTCCGGATTTGCGCAACGTAGGCTGCCACATGGTCGTGATAGGCGCGGTACGCGGGCAACATTGCGGGGGACTCCATCGCATCCGCCTCTGAGCGGTTGGCGTCAAGGTGCTTGCGACTGAATTTCGCCACCACGAGATAGGGGCGGTGGCCAAGCTGTTGATGCAGGAGAGCGGCGACGCGCTCCGCAAGCGCTCGAGTGCCCAAATCCCGAACAGTGGCCCCCTGCGTTCGGTGGGGGAATAACCCGAGGAACTCGGCGCCGTCGTGAGGCACGGTGAACAGCAGCGGAAGCGTGCCGGGCATGGCGTCAACGACAGAGGCCGGCTCGTAGGCGGCGGCCAGTGGCGGAAGCAGCGTTGCGGAGGAAAGCGCGGTGAACTGGCGACGATTCATGGGGTGGTGCCTAGCGGTTGAGTTGAGTGAACTCCAGGCCGACACTTAGGATTCAATGTGGCTGCGCAGTGCAGCTATGAACAGCAGTTCGCTCTGGGCTGCAGCGGCCGCCTCTGCTACTGCGAACCACTGACCTTCGCCTAGGTGTTCAGAGAGCTCATCCACGCCTTTCATCGGGCCGTATCCGTCTTGGATCATCGAAGCGATCCAGCCTGGATTTTTTTCCACTACCGATGTGACATAGGACGCGCGAAAGTCGGACCAAGTAGAAAGCGCGATGCCCTTGCTGCCCACACCGACAAACAGGCTCGGCCAACGCGTCACATCCTCGTTCACGATCCAATCGTTGAACTCGCGCCTTGTCAGTCTGACTGTTCCGAGCTTCACCTCGATCCCGAAGTGGTGCTTCTCATCTTGGTAGTACACAACGTCGCCGATGATCGCCTTCGTGCCATCGGGGTTCACATAATCAGGAATAAGGCCGTTGATCTCGTATAGCTTCGGCAAGAGATAGGTGGCGACAAAGTGATGCTCACCGGGAGAAGGTGGCGACGCTTTGTTCTTCCGATGGATATAGCGGCGAACGTACTCGCTGTAAGTTGGGACCATGAGCGTGTGGACTTTGAGGCTTGACGCAAGAGGCGAGCTACGGGCGTTGGTCAATGACCTCGCGCGTCGTTCGCATAGGCAGACATACGCTCAAGGAATTCCGGAACCAACGCTTTACGGTCTGACATGCTGACGATTTGTGCGCCTGCGATTAGCCCCAGAGCTCCAGCAACACCTAGTGCCTTGGCTAACTCATCTTCGGAGTAGTTGCCTTCAACTCGCCCTGGAGAATGGCGGCGGGATAGTTGATGAAATCCTGTGTGAGTGAAACCGTTCAGTGCTGTCCAGGCGCCTTCTTTGAAAGCGGACAAAACTCCTTTGGGCGTACCCATGCTGCTTTCGATTTCCGCAATCAGATCAGAAAAAGTTTTGTCTAGCTTTCCCTTCTTGAACTTTCGCAACTGTCCGTCGTCTGCGCATTGCATTAGCCAGAGACCGCGAACAAGCGACTCTGCCAAGACACGGAGAAGTGCAAGTTCAGAACCATATAGCCCTGACGAGTGCAGCAGCGCGATCGCCGCCTGATGTTCAATTGCGACATCAAGGCACCCAATGGCTAGTAAAGAGCGCTCATCAGCCGGCAGCGTTACACCTGATGCGTGGTCATCTATCCAGGCTATGACTTCCAATAGCTTCGTATGTTCGACGGCTGCCTTCATATGCACCTTAAAGCGCTGCATCCAGCAGATGCCTACGCGACAAGCTGGATGTTGCGGGATATCTTGACCACGTCTATCCCCCTGGAACAATGCCAGTCACGCTTTCACAGCCTTGCTGTACGCGAAAAACACTTCATCGCGCTGCCATCCCAGCGCTTCGTAGGCAGCTTGAGCAGCCTTGTTGGATTTGGCCGTGGTGAGGTCCATCCTGGATTTTCCCCTTTCGGCGGCAAGCGCCTCGGCCGCTTTCAGAAGCACTGTGCCAGCGCCAGAGCGTCTCGCCTCGGGAACAACAAACAGGTCGTAGAGCGAATAGATCGGCTTGGCTGCGACCGAGCAGAAAGTGGGATACAGCTAACAGAAGCCCACAGCCTGCCCGTCTTCGCCAAATGCCAGCATCACAGCAGACTCGTCGTTCTTCAGTCGCGCATCGATGAACGCCCTGGCCAACATCAAGTCGGGCGCTTGCTCATAAAACTGCCGGTAGGCGTCAAACAAAGGGGCAATGACTTCCACGTCGGCAAGAGTGGCAAGGCGGGTTTGAATAAGGGTCATTTATTCGGGTGGCTGAAGGTCGTTACCAAGGCGCAGGCGCTATTTCTTACCTGCACTGTCTGGGCTTTCCATGGCCTTGGCCCCCAGTTCATACGAACCTGTCTCGGCGGGCAAAACGTGACGCATCCTGCCGTCACGCTCTACCAACGCAAAGCCACCACCATTCTTGACGACTCGCCCCGCATTGGCTCCACCTCTGGTCGCCGTGTTTTGCGAGTCGCAATTGGGGCAAAGCAATCGGAGGTTTGATGCACGGTTGTCTGTATTGACGCCATTCGCGTGCTCAAGAATCAACGCCAGAGGCGCCCCATTCCATATCAAGGGCGCAGAGAAAAAATGACAACTGGCGTTGTCACACCGCTCGGGTACGGGCGGCTGTTGCGCGCTTCGCCAAGCCAAGTACTGCTTCTTCGCAAGACCATTGTTCCGCTTGCCGCCGTGGTAGCGCAGCGCATAGAACTGTGCTTTTTTCTGCCGATGCTTTGTCATGCCGAGAACCAGTCGCTCATATGGCAAGGGTTGCGCTGCAACACGTGTAGGCCATCAAGCCCCATGGCACTTCTTGTATTTCTTCCCGCTCCCGCAAGGGCAAGGGTCGTTGCGGCCTGGCGTGGCTTCCTTGCGCACGGGCTCGGTGCGGGGGCCCAGGCTCTTGCCGATCTGGTGCAGGTCGTACACGGCCCAGATGGCGGCGCCGAAGTCGTTCAGGCGGTCGTCGCTCACGCTGGGTGGGCCGTCTTCCGCGTGCATGTTCACGGTGGGTTTGCCGGTGTCGTCTTCGGTCAGGGCAACGATGCGGTCCAGCGCTTCGTCGAGCCAGGCGGCGGTGTCCTTGTCGCGCGGCGGCTCCCAGTCTTCGCCCCAGTTTTCCACCACAAACATGAAGCCCAGCGCCCACACCTGCGCGTAGGCCGGCAGCTCCTGGTCTTTGAAGTCGGCGCGCTCGGCTTCAGGCAGCGAGGCCACCGCGCCGCGCACGTCCATCAGCTCGGGGTGGTAGCTGCGCTCGTCTTCCAGGGTGTCCACGTTGGCGGCGAGCGAGGCGGCCACCTCCGTGCTGCGGCGTGACCACAGCTGCATGAACTGCTCGTATTGCGCGGTGTTGCTGAAGTGCGTGCCATCTTCTTGCGGCGCGGTGGGCAAAGGGCCGGTGCCCAGCAGCACGGGCAGCCATTCGGCGGACTCGATGGGGCGGCGTGTGCACAGCAGCGCGGCCATGGCGCCTTCGCAGAATTCCCATTGCGGCACGTCTTCGCCGCGTGTGCGCAGGTCGTCCAGGATGGCGTCGAGCGCGTCGTAGTCTTCGTGGTCCAGCGCGGCGGCCGGGTCGGTGAGGGTGTGGGTGGTCATGGTCTGCAATGGCCGGACGAATGGCCGAGTTTTATGATGCCCCGCAGTGTATTCCCCGCTCCCTCACGAAAGCCCGCATGCTGGACCGACTCAATGCCCTCTACCCCGTGCGCTACACGGCCTTTGCGTTGTGCGTGCTGATCGCGTTGCTCAGCCTGTTCGCGTGGGTGATCACCGGTGAAGGCGGGCTGCTGTTTCTGGTGTTCGCGGGCTTGTCGGCCGTGGGCGTGTGGGATGTGCGGCAGACCAAGAGCTCGGTGCTGCGCAACTACCCGGTGATCGGGCACCTGCGGTTCATGCTGGAGAAGATTCGGCCCGAGATTCGCCAGTACTTCCTGGAAAACGACACCGAGGCCACACCGTTCTCTCGCAGCCAGCGCAGCCTGGCCTACGCGCGCGCCAAGGGCGAAACGGACAAGCGCCCCTTTGGCTCGCAACTCGACATGAACGCCGACGGCCACGAGTGGCTCAACCACTCCATGCAGCCCAGCGCGCTGAGCACGCACGACTTTCGGGTGCTCATTGGCGGCGACGCCTGCAAGCAGCCCTACGACGCGAGCATCTTCAACATTTCGGCCATGAGCTTTGGCGCGCTGTCGGCCAACGCCATTCAGGCGCTGAACGCGGGCGCGCAGCGCGGCCGCTTTGCACACGACACCGGCGAAGGCTCCATCTCGGCCTGGCACCGGCTGCACGGGGGCGATCTCATCTGGGAAATTGGCTCGGGCTATTTCGGCTGCCGCGACGAAAACGGGCGCTTCAGCCCCGAGCGCTTCCAGGCCAACGCGATGGACGCGCAGGTGAAGATGATCGAGATCAAGCTGAGCCAGGGCGCCAAGCCGGGCCACGGCGGCGTGTTGCCCGGCCCCAAGGTCACGCCTGAAATTGCCGCTGCCCGCGGCGTGCAGGTGGGCGTGGACTGTGTGTCACCGGCCTCACACAGCGCGTTTTCCACGCCGCTGGAAATGATGCATTTCATCGCGCAGCTGCGCGAACTCTCGGGCGGCAAGCCCGTGGGCTTCAAGCTGTGCATTGGCCACCCCTGGGAGTGGTTCGCCATCGTCAAGGCCATGCTGGAGACCGGCGTGCGCCCGGACTTCATCGTGGTCGACGGCGCCGAAGGCGGCACGGGCGCAGCGCCGCTGGAATTCACCGACCACGTGGGCGCGCCCCTGCAGGAAGGCCTGCGCCTGGTGCACAACACGCTGGTGGGCGTGAACCTGCGCGAGCACATCAAGGTGGGCTGCGCCGGCAAGGTGGTGAGCGCATTCGACATCGTGCGCGCCCTGGCCATCGGGGCGGACTGGTGCAACAGCGCGCGTGGCTTCATGTTTGCGCTGGGCTGCATCCAGGCGCAGAGCTGTCACACCGGCCACTGCCCCACCGGTGTGACCACGCAAGACCCGGTGCGCCAGCAGGCGCTGGTGGTGCCCGACAAAGCCGAGCGCGTTTTCCATTTCCACCAGAACACGCTGATGGCGCTGCAGGAACTGGTGCAGGCCGCCGGCCTGCAGCACCCCAGCCAGATCACCTCTCACCACCTGGTGCGCCGCGTGAGCGAAAACGAAGTGCGCCTGCTCGCCAACCTGCTGCCCTCCACCCCACCGGGCGCACTGCTCACCGACCTGGCTGCGCAGCACGCCGTGTTCACCACCTACTGGGAACGGGCCAGCGCCCAGCGCTTCGCGTTGGCTTGAGGGCGCTTTCCGCGTGCGTCAGGCCGGCAGCCACAGCATGGCCGCAGCGGCCAGCGCCGCCACCGTGCGCACGTGGTTCCAGCGTGTCCATTCGCGCACGTAGACCGGCCAGTAGGCCTGGGCTTCGGGTGTGTCGGCGCCCAGGCGCGCCAGGCGGTTGTTGCGCGGCACGTTGAAGGCCACGGTGACACCGAAGGTGCCGATGGCGTAGAGCAGCCCGGCGGCGAGTTGCAGGGGGTGTGAAGACAGCAGCGCGAGCACCACGCACGCCACCGACAGCAGCAGCGTGCCCATGAAGACGCCCATGAACCACGGGTTGATCACCACGGTGTTGATGCGCTGCATGGCCGCCACGCCTTGTGCCGCGGGCAGCTGCGCCAGGGCCCGCATGACGAAGCTGGAGAAGCCGAAAAACACGCCGCCCACCGTGGCCGCGCCCAGGGCGGTGGCGAGCGACAGCAGATCGGTGGGGCTCATGGTGCAGCGACTTGCGGGTGTGCCCTGGCTGCGCGGCCTCAGATGCGCGAGCCGTCTTCCAGGAAGCGCTCTTCGCGCTCGAGCACACCCTGCTCGGTGTAGCGCTTGCGCCGCAGCAACACACCGCGTTCGCCGTGCTCGTCTTCGCGGATGAGCACGCCGTCTTCGGTGTAGTACTTCTGCCAGCCTGAAAGGCGACCGTTGCGCTCGACGTTGACGGCGGCGGGCTTGCCGTTGTCCCAGAAGCTCTCGGTGGTGCGCTCCTGATCGCGGCCTTCGCGGCGGATCTGCTGGCGCAGCTTCTGCTGGCCATTGAGGTACCACTGCTGGATGCGCTGCTCGTAGCCGTCGGCCCAGGCGGTTTCCTGGGTGAGCTGGCCGCTCTCGGCCCACTCGCGCGCCACGCCTTCGCGCCCGCCGGCGCTGTTGGGGTCGCGTTCGATGAAGTTGGTTTCAGAGCGTGGCTTGCCCGACGCGTAGAACACGCGCTTGATGCGCCGGCCGTCCTTGAGCTCTTCGGTGCGCACCTGGCGGCCTTCGCGGTCGAGCACGCTCTGGCGCTGCATCTGGCCGCGCAGGAAGCTCACCGTGCCCGACGGTTTGCCGGCTTCGCGGTAGAGCGTGACGTCGCTCGCGCGGCCGGTGTGGCCGCAGACCTCGCGGTCTTGGGGCACCACGCTCTGGGGCGCACAGCGCAGCTCGGTGAGCGTGCCGTCGGCCAAGTAGCCGATGGTGAGCACGGTGCGGCGCTCGACGGCGAACTGCAGCTCCTGCAGGTGGCCGGCTTCGGCAAAGGTCTTCTGCACGCCTTCGGCGCCGCTGTTGTCGAGGTTTTCTTCCTTGCGCAGCGTGCCCTTGGCATCAAAGGTGCGCGCCAGGCCGTGGCGGTTGCCGCGCTCGTTCACGCTGTATTCGCGCCGCTCGCCATTGGCCAGCACCATCACCACCGGGCCCACAAACCGGCCGTCGCGCAGGGTTTGCTCGCGCAGGCGCACCTGGCCGTCTTCGTCGACGCAACGCATCACGCCAGACTTGCCGGCGGTGGTGTTGCCGTTGTTGGGGCTCACGCTTTCGCCGTTGAGTTCACAGCGCGGCACCGCCAGGGCCTGCCCTGAGCACAGGGCCAGCACAACCGCAAAGCTCAGCGACAGCAGACAGCGTTCATGGCGCATGGGTGGGTCTCCATTCTCGACAGACATGCACGCCCACGCGAGCGAGGCGTCGGGCCATGCAGAGCACGGCATCGTCTTTGCTCACGAGGGTGGCGCGGTGTTCGGCGGCCAGGTCGATGAACTTCTGGTCGTCGGCGTCCTTGCAGGTGTAGGCGGCCTTGGGGGCTTCGGGCACGAGGCGCGCGCTGCGGTCGAAGGCGTCGAGCACGGCCTGCGCGGGCCGCGCCTGTACCACCAGGCGGCGCGCAATCTGCGGGTAGGCCAGCACACGCGCCAGCTCTTCGCGCATGGCGGCGGTGGCAATCCATTCGCCCGGAGTGCGCTCCAGCGCTTCGCGCAGCGGCGCGGTGGCCGGGTCCTGAAACACGAAGAGGTCGAGCGCGATGTTGGTGTCGAGCACAAGCGTGTTCACGAGCGAAGCCTCTTGGTCCAGAGATGACGAGGATCCGGCTTCGCCGGTCCTAGGCTTCGTTCCCGGAGCGCGGCGGGGGTGCTTCTTGCCGTCGTGCCGTGAGGTCAAAGCGGAACAAGCGGCATTCGATCGGGCCGTTCCACAGCGGCACGCGGCGCGATTCCTTGAAGCGCATCTTGCCTGGCAGCTTGAGGTCGGGCGTGAGCAGCCAGGCGCTCCAGCCGGCGTAGTGGGTTTTCCAGTGGGCGGCGAGCTGGTTGAAGAAGTCGCTGCCGTCGCCACCATCGGCCATCTGCGCGCTCTCGCGGCCCTGGCCCGCTGCCGGTGGCGGCGGCGCGCCCACGGTGAACGTGCGCGGGGCACGCGGGGCCATGCGCTGCGAACGCGCGCTGGCGCGGTCTTCGGCGTTCTGCCCGGCCACACCGGCGGCGGCAATGCGCTCGCCATAGGGCGGGTTGAGCAGCATGAGGCCAGGGCGCGCGTTGGGCGGCGTGCGTTGCAGGGCATCGCCTCCGCGCAGCTCCACGGCGTGCGACACGCCGGCGCGCTCGGCGTTGCGCTGCGCGAAGTCGACCATGCGGAACGAGACGTCGCTGCCAAACACGATGGGCGCATGGCCCTGCGGCCACTCGCGCTGCTGCTGCTGCGCGTCGGCCTTGATGGCCTGCCACACATGGGGCTGGAACGGCAGGAGCTTTTCAAACGCAAAGCGGCGCAGCAGGCCCGGGGCAATGTTGAGCGCCATTTGCGCGGCCTCGATCACCACCGTGCCACTGCCGCAGCACGGGTCGTATAGCGGCACGATCTCGTCCAGCGGCGTGTCGGTGCCGGCTTGCCAGCCGGTGGCCGCGATCATGGCCGCTGCCAGCGTTTCCTTCAGGGGTGCATCGCCTTTGTCTTCGCGCCAGCCGCGCTTGAAGAGCGGCTCGCCCGAGGTGTCGATGTACAGGCTCACCGTTTCGGTGGTCAGGTGCACATAAATGCGCACGTCGGGCCAGGTGGTGTTGACGCTGGGTCGCTCGCCACGCTTTGCGCGGAAGCGGTCGCAGATGGCGTCTTTCACCTTGAGGGCGGCGAAGTTGAGCGAGGTGAGCGGGCTGTGCTGCGCGGTGATCTCGACCTTGATGGTCTGCGCGGGTGTGAACCAGATTTCCCACGCCACGTCGGACGCGGCGTTGTACAGATCCTGCTCGTTGCGGTAGCCGCCGTGCCAGAGCTGCACCAGCACGCGCTGTGTGAGGCGGCTGTGCAGGTTCAGGCGCATGGCATCGCGCCAGGAAGCATTGAGCGCCACACCGCCGCGCGCCTTGTAGGGCGACGCTTCGCCAGTGATGCGCTGCACCTCGGCGGCGAGCATGTCCTCGACGCCAGCGGCGCAGGGCAGGAAAACTTGGAGCTGGTTCATAGTGAGACGTTTTGCCGCCGGGCCGTCCCAAGGCGAAACAGCCCCCTCGGGGGGCAGCGACCCGCGGAGCGGTGGAGCGTGGGGGTCATAGCGCCTTGCGTAGGTTCGCGGGCGCAATTCGCAGCGCTTCGCGGTACTTGGCCACGGTGCGGCGCGCGCACTCGATGCCCTGCTCGCGCAGGAGGTCGGAGAGCTGGTTGTCCGACAGCGGCTTGGCGGGTTCTTCGGCAGCGATGAATTGCTTGAGCAGCGCGCGCACCGCGGTGCTCGACGCATTGCCACCGGTTTCGGTGCCGAGCGACGAGCCAAAGAAATACTTGAGCTCGTAGGTGCCGAACGGCGTGGCCATGTACTTGGCGGTGGTCACGCGGCTGATGGTGGATTCGTGCAACCCGAGTTCGTCGGCAATCTCGCGCAGCACCAGTGGTCGCATGGCGAGCTCGCCGTGCATGAAGAAGTTGCGCTGGCGCTCCACGATGGCGCTGGAGACGCGCAGGATGGTGTCGAAGCGCTGCTGGATGTTCTTGATGAACCAGCGCGCTTCCTGCAGGCGCTGCTGCATGGCGGCGTGGCCGGCTTCGCCGCCGTTGTCGCGCCCGCCGCGGTTCTGGCGCATGGCGTTGGCGTACACGTCGTGCACGCGCAGGCGCGGCATCACGTCGGGGTTCAGGATCACCTTGAAGCCCCGGCCGGCCCGCGTGACGATCACATCCGGCACGACCACGTTGCGCTCGACATCGATGAAGCGGCGCCCCGGCTTGGGTTCCAGGCGCGCGATCAGGCCGAGCGCGGCGCGCACGGTTTCGTCGTCGAGGCCGCAGAGGTTGCACAGGCGCTTGACGTCGCGCTTGGCCATGAGCTCGAGCGGCTGGTTGCAGATGGCCAGCGCGGCGCGCGCCTCGGCGGTGTTGCGCAGCTCCAGGATCTGCAGGCGAAGGCATTCGCCCAGATCGCGTGCGCCCACGCCCGAAGGCTCCATGTGCTGCAGCAGCTGCAGCGCCACGGCCAGGCGCTGCTCGATGGCTTCGCGCGCTTCCAGCGCGTTGTTGGGGTCGCCCGCGAGTTGCGGCATGCCCGAGAGGTGCAGCCACGCGTCGGCGAGTTCGGCCAGGTCTTCTTCGAGGTAGCCGTCTTCGTTGAGCGACTCGATCAGGAAGTACAGCGCCGCGCGGTCTTCGTCCGACAGGCGCAGGCAGCGCGCCTGATCGTGCAGGAAGTCTTGCAGGCTGACCGGCGCACGCGCGAGGTCGGCGGCGCTGGCGGTGTCGTCGCTGTCGCCCGAGCCGTTGTTGCGCGCGGGCGCGTCGCCGCCCCACTCGCTGTCATCGGGCGCCATCTCCACGGTGCCGTCACCTTCCCAGCTTTCTTCCACCGGGGTGGCGCCGTCGAGCTTGCTCTCCAGGCCATCGCCCTCACTGGCTTCGCTGCTGGTGCTGGTGGTGATCTCGGAGGGCGAGAGCAGCGGGCCTGGCGCATCGGGCAGCGAGGCTTCGGCGATCTGCTCGCCCGCGCTCACCGGCACGTCGGTCTGGTCCAGCCCGAAGGTCTCGCGCTCGGCCATGTCTTCGGAGCGTTCGAGAAACGGGTTTTCGTCGAGCATCTGCTCGACCTCCTGCGCCATCTCCAGCGTGGAGAGTTGCAGCAGGCGGATCGATTGCTGCAGCTGGGGCGTGAGCGCCAGGTGCTGCGAAACCCGCAGGGAAAGGCCTTGCTTCACGGCCTCACATCCGGAAGTGTTCGCCGAGATACACGCGGCGCACGTCGGCGTTTTCCACGATCTCCGAGGGGGTGCCGCTGGTGAGCACGTGGCCGTCGTTGATGATGTAGGCGCGGTCGCAGATGCCCAGCGTCTCGCGCACGTTGTGGTCGGTGATCAGCACTCCGATGCCACGCGATTTGAGGAAGCCGATGATGCGCTGGATCTCGATCACGGCGATCGGGTCGATGCCGGCGAAGGGCTCGTCCAGCAGGATGAAGCGCGGATCGGTGGCCAGGGCGCGCGCGATCTCCACACGGCGGCGCTCGCCACCGGAGAGCGCGGGCGCGGGCGAGTCGCGCAGGTGGTCCACGTGCAGGTCTTGCAGCAGCGCATCAAGCCGGCTGTCGATGGTGGCCCGGTCGAGCGACTTGCCGTGCTCGTCCACCTGCAGCTCCAGCACCGCGCGCACGTTGTCGGCCACGCTGAGCTTGCGAAAGATCGATGCTTCCTGGGGCAGGTAGCCCAGGCCCAGGCGGGCGCGGCGGTGAATCGGCAGGCTCTGGATGGCCTGGCCATCGAGCAGGATCTCGCCCGCGTCGGAGCGCAGCAGGCCCACCAGCATGTAGAACGACGTGGTCTTGCCCGCGCCGTTGGGACCCAGCAAGCCCACCACCTCGCCTTTGAAGACCGCGAGCGACACGTCCTTGACGACCTTGCGGCTGCCGTACGACTTTTGCAGGCCGCGCGCTTCGAGGCGGCTGACGACCGGACTAGCGGGGCGGCGCTTGGGCGGCGCCGCCGGGCTGGCAGACGCTTGCGTCACTGGCGACCCTCTTCGAGCTGCGGGCTGGGTTTGAGCGTGGCGGGCGGCACGGGCACCGGCGCAGGGGCGGGCGCACCTTCCTTCGGCACGGGCGTGAGCATGGCGCGCACACGGCCGGTGGGGTTGAACGCGGTGCGGTTGGCGGTACCGCCGTCGACGGTGAACACGTCGGTGGTGTTGTTGTAGACGATCACGTTGCCCGTGGTTTCGTCGTTGAGCTGCGTGCCCTTGAAGCGCTTGAGCACGGCATTGCCCGTGAAGCGCACCGTGTCGGCCTTGCTGTCGTAGTCGATGCGCTGGGCCGTGCCCTCAATGAACTCGTCGACGTTGTCGCGCTTCTGGCGGAAGAAGCCGGGGCTGCCGTTGACGATGCCGAACTGGTTGCCCTGGGCGTCCTGCCGCACCTCGACCTGGGAGCCCCGGATGATGATGGTGCCCTTGGTGATCACCACGTTGCCGGTGAACACGCTGGTCTGCCGCGCGTCGTCGTAACGCAGGGCATCGGCTTCGGCGTTCATGGGCAGGTTGCGATCGGCCTTCTCCGCTTGCGCGGCGCCAATGCACCACAAAGCGGCGGTGAGGCAGGCCACCCGTGGCAGGGCGCGGCAAACAGAGATGAATGAGGTCATGGAATTTGAGGGCACGAAACTTGCATTCATTGTAGCGGCGTGAACCCCGCTTCCGAGGCGGCAAGGTCTCAGAAATCACAAGGCCCGCACGGGGCGGGCCTGGGCTGCGAGAGGGCGCTCCCAGCGCGGGGCTCAACCCTTCGCGCGAACCTCGGCGATCAACGCATTGGCCACCACCAGCGTGCGCGGACCCTGGCCCTGCAGGTAGTAACGGCCGGCGATGCCCAGGGCCGGCGTGCCCTCAACGCCATAGGCGTCTTGCAGCTGCGCGGCGCGCTGGGCCTTCTGGCCCGTGGCGCCGCTGTTGAACATTTCGGTGAACTTCGCACGGTCCACGCCCTGCTTGGCCACCCAGTCGATGATGGCCGGCGCCGTGGTCAGGGGCAGGCGCTCGGTGTGGATCGCTTCGAAGGCCTTGGCGTGCAGCTTGTCCACCAGGTTCATCGCTTCCAGCGAGTAGTAAAGGCGCTGCATGGGCACGAAGGCAGGGCTGAAAGCCACCGGCACGCGCTTGACCGTGACATGGGCGGGCTTCTTCTGGATCCACTCTTCAAAGGCGGGTTCGAAGTTGAAGCAGTGGATGCAGCTGTACGCAAAGAACTCCAGCACCTCCACCTGGCCGGCCGGGCTGTCCACCGGCACGGGCTTGGCGATGCGGACGAAGTCCGTGCCCTCTTTGGGGCCGATGCGCTGGGCCAGTGCCGGCGTGAAAGCCAGGCCACCAGCGGCCCCGACGGCGGCGGTGCCAGCGGCGAGCAGGGAACGGGAAAAATCGCGACGTTGCATGGAAAGACTCCAGGGGGAACAAGCCCGGTTGGGGCGGGGCGGGCGGACAAAAGTTCCCGCCCGCCGGGCGAGGCTCAGCGCTGAATGCGCACCAGGGCCGATTCGATGTTGTTGACCTGCAGCTGCTCCAGCGTCAGGTCGGCCAGCGCCTTCTGGTTGAACGGCCCCACGCGCACGCGGAACACCGTGCGCCCGTTCTGCTCGCGCTCGCTGATGGCGGCATCGATACCGAGCATGGCGAGCTTGGCGCGCTGCGCCTCGGCGTCTTCAGGCGTGCGAAACGCGCCGGCCTGCACGAAATAGGTGAACGGGTCGGCGCCGGGGGCCGGCGGGGTGGCGGGGGCCGGCGCTGCGGGTGCGGCCGCGGCGGGCTGGCCTGCGCGCGACTGCGCCAGATCGCCCAGCGGGTCGCC
>CALRUK020000034.1:0-26872 GCA_943371335.1 Synechococcus sp. UW140
CACCAGCCGCCCCGGCCCGATCACCACCGCGCTGCCTTGCGTCTGGCCGCGCCCCTGTGCGTCTGAAGCCATCACCGTCCATACGCTGGGCTCCACCTTCGCAAACAACGCATCGGGCTCCAGCGACCATGCCGGTGCGCTCGCCACAACACCCATCGCCAGCACCAGCCAGCCACGCAACCCACGAACGCTCTCCATCCTCGTCTCCCCCAGAGTGATGCCGGGCATCGTACCCGCTTGTAACAAGATGCGCGGCAGCGCTGCGCACCGAGCCGGGGCTCGCGCGGCGGATGTCACGCACGCGCCCCGCCCCCTTGGCAAGTGCAGGTTCGCGGTTAAGCTGCGCCGACGTCATTTTTTTCAAAGCGCCATGGCCTCCACCCGACGCAAATTCATCCTCGGCACACTCGCCGCCACCAGTGCGCTGGTGCTCGGCTGGTCGGTCATGCCGCCTCGCCAGCGGCTCACCACATCCAGTCCGCTGCCGGTGGGTGCCCGTGAATCGGCGCTCAATGGCTGGGTGAAGATCGATGCCGATGGCAGCGTCACGGTGATGCTGGCCAAGAGTGAGATGGGCCAGGGCGTGGCGACCTCGCTGTGCATGCTGCTGGCCGAGGAGCTGGATGCCGACTGGTCGCGCGTGCGCTTCGAGGCCTCGCCCATCGACAAGATCTACAACAACATCGCCACCGTGGTCGATGGTTTGCCGGTGCACCCCGACACCGACAGCCGCGTGATCGACGTGGCGCGGTGGATGACGGCCAAGACCATGCGCGAGATCGGCGTGATGATGACCGGCGGCTCCTCCAGTGTGAAAGACCTGTGGCTGCCGATGCGCGAAGCCGGCGCCTCGGCGCGGCAGATGCTGCTGAACGCCGCCGCCCAACAATGGAACGCCGACCTCAGCGCCTGCCGCACCGACAAAGGCGAGGTGATCGGCCCCGCCGGGCAGCGCGCCGACTACGGCAGCCTGGCGGCCGCAGCGGCCCGGCAAAGCCTGCCGCGCTCACCCACCCTCAAGACGCCGGCGCAGTTCCGGTTGATTGGGCAGGCCACGAACCGCATTGAGTCCGCCAGCAAGGTGGACGGCAGCGCGCTTTTTGGCATCGACGCCCGGCCCGAAGGCCTGTTGCACGCCAGCGTGCAAATGTGCCCCACGCTGCGCGGGCGTGTCGTGCGCTTCGACGCCGCAGCGGCACAGGCCATGCCGGGTGTGCGAACCGTCGTCGCGTTCGAGCCGCGACAAGGCGGCACCGGTGGCGTGGCCGTCATTGCGGACCAGGGCTGGCGCGCCAGGCAAGCCGCAGCGGCCTTGAAGATCGATTGGGACGCGGGCGAGCTCGCCGGCTTCAACAGCACCGACGCCATGGCGCAGCTTTCGCGCACGCTGGACACCGAGCAGGGTTTCGCCTTCTTCACCGAGGGCGACGTGGACGCGGCCATGGCCACGGCGGCGCGCGCCATCGAAGCCGAGTACCGCGCGCCCTACCTCGCGCACGCCACGATGGAGCCCATGAACTGCACCGTGCGCTTTGACGGCGACCGCGCCACGGTGTGGGTGTCGACCCAGGTGCCGGGGCTGGCGCGCAAGGCCGCAGCGGATGCGCTGGGCCTGCCCGTGGACGCAGTGACCGTGCACGTATTGCTGCTGGGTGGCGGATTCGGGCGGCGGCTGGAGGTGGACTTCATCGCGCAGGCGGCCACCATCGCCAAGGCGGTGCCGGGCGCGCCGGTGCAGACGCTGTGGTCGCGCGAGCAGGACATGCGCCACGACATCTACCGCCCGGCGTGCGTGTCGCGCTTCAAGGCCGGGCTGGATGCCCAGGGGCAACTGGTCGCCTGGAAGAACACCAGCGCGGGCCAGACCATTGTGCCGCAGGCCCTGGAGCGCCTCTTTGGCCTGCCCGGTGGCGGGCCGGACAAGACCAGCTCGGAAGGCGCCTATGACCAGCCCTACGAATGGCCGGCCGCGCGCATCGCGCACGCCGCGGTCAACCTGCCCTTGCAGGTGGGCTTCTGGCGATCGGTGGGCCATTCGCACCAGGCGTTCTTCAAGGAGAGCTTTGTCGACGAAGTGGCCCATGCGGCTGGCGCCGACCCGCTCGCCTTTCGCGAGCGGCTGCTGCAGCGCCACCCCCGGCATCTGGCGGTGCTGCAGGCCGCTGCGAAAGCCGCGGGCTGGGGCACGCCCGGCGCCCCCGCACCGGATGGTGCGAAAACCGCGAAAGGCCTGGCGCTGCATGCATCGTTTGGTGCGGTGGTGGCGCAGGTGGCCGAGGTGTCCCTGGCGGCCGACAAGACCGTTCGCGTGCACCGCGTGTGGTGCGCGATCGACTGCGGCACCGCGGTGAACCCGGCCGGCATCCGCCAGCAAATGGAGGGGGCCATCGTCTTTGGCCTCTCAGCTGCGCTGCACGGCCAGGTGGACATCGTCAATGGCCAGGTGCAGGCCAGCAACTTCAACGATCAGCCGGTGCTGCGCATCCACGAAACGCCGGAGGTCGAGGTGTTGATCTTGCCCAGCGATGCGCACCCCGAGGGTGTGGGCGAGCCGGGCGTGCCGCCCATCGCGCCGGCCGTGGCCAACGCGCTGTTTGCGCTCAACGGCCAGCGGTTGCGCAGCCTGCCGCTCAGGTCAGCTTGACCGAACGTCCGATGTAGAGAATGGGCCCGGTGGGACGCCCGGTGGGCGAACCGTTGTAGGGCTCCAGCGTGATCTCGAACAGCTGGTTGGGCACCAGCGGCGGCAACTGGTCGAGCTTCACTTCCAGCGGCTGGCCCGGCTGCACCAGACCCAGCGACACCGGTGCGTTCCAGGTGTCGGCCTTGGTCCAGAACTGCAGGGAACGCTGCTCGGGCACAGCAGTGGTGCCCAGCGGCACCAGGCGCAAGGTGTTGGCGCCGCTGGTCTGCACGATCCAGCCCGGGGCGGTGCCGTTGGGTTCCACCAGCACCACCATGTACTGCGGCGCAGCAGGGGCAAACAGACCCGTGGCCGGGAGCAGCGCGACGACGGACGCGGCCACAAAACCGGTGGCGGCCACCGCGCGCCAGAAGCCCAGGCTGCTCCACCAGGTTTGCCACGCGCTGGCTTTGGCGGGTGCGCGCCTGCGCGCGGGCTCAGCCGTGGGCACCACGGCCGGCGCGATGGCGTTTTCAATGCGCGTCCACAACGCGGGCGACGGCTCCACCGGCTCGGCCAGCGCCGTCAGGGGCAGCAAGCGGGCCTCCCAGTCATCAACGGCCGCGCGCAGGGCGGCGTCGGTGGGCAATCGAGCCTGCACGTCGCGCCGGCCCGCGGCCGAGAGCGTGCCCAGCACATAGGCGGCAGCGAGTTCGTCGTCAAAGTTGCGCGGGTTCATGCCAGGCACTCCCGCAGCGAGGTCAGCCCCCGGCGTATCCAGGCCTTGACCGAGCCGAGCGGTGCGCCCAGGCGTTCGGCGATTTCCATGTGGGTGCAGCCGTCGAGGTAGGCAAAGAGCACGCAATTGCGCTTGGGCGTGTCCAGCCTTGCCAGGCATTCGTCCAGGCGGCCGAGATCGGCGCGCAGGGCAAAGGCCTCGGCCATGTCGGGGGCGGCAGGCAGATCGTCTGCCTGCAGAGCGTCCATCTGGTCTTCATCTGCCGAGACATTTCGCGCACCGGAGCGCACAGCATCCAGCGCACGGTGGCGCACGATGCCGTACATCCACCCCCGGCCAGCACCACGGCTGGTATCGAAAGTGGCGGCGCGGGTCCAGATGTTCATGAAAGCGTCGTGCAACACGTCCTCAGCGGTGGCGCGGTCGCGCACGATGCGCAGCGCCACGCCCAACAGATATCGGCCTTCGCGTTCGTAGAGGCGGCGCAGGGCAGCCGCATCGCCCCGCGCGCAGGCGGCCAGGGCGGCATCGTGGTCAAAGGCGTCGGGTTCGGGCAGGCGCAAGGGCGGTCGGGCTCGATGGGCGGAAGAAACGCGGCACGGTGCGCACAAGCGCAGCGTGCCGCGGGGCTGCCGGCCATACTAGCCGATCCGGCAAAGCCGACGAAGCCCGTGCGGGCCCCGCCGGCCATGCGCCATCAGGAGGCCTTGTAGAAGATGTAGTCGGCCTGGTACTGCACGACTTCCTTGGCGCCCACATTGGCCGCACCGCAAGCCGAGGCAGGAGCCACGCCGCCCTTGGTGGCCACGCGCTGGGTGTAGGTCACGCCGCTCATGGCGCCCATGCCCATGGCGGGGTTGGCCTTCACGAGTTGCAGCGGGATGTTGCCGGCGCCGTTGGGTGCCACAGCCAGCTGGGTGGCGGTGAACTTGGAGCCGTCGTTGGCTTCCCAGGTGGCGGGCGGGCCGTAGTACTTGCCAACTTGCTTGCCGCTGCGATCCAGCAGCTTGGCGTCGGGACCGCCGAACACCCACTCGAACTGGCCGGGCATGTTGGCCTTGGCCTTGCATTCGTAGGTGATCTGGCCCACGCCCACGGTTTCCAGGACGACCTTGTTGCCGGCCGGCACCTTCACGGCGTCGGGCAGGCTGGCCTGGGAAAACATCATGGCGGGCGCGCTCATGTTGGAAGCGCAGGCGGACAGGGCGAGCGCCGCAGCGGCGGCCAGGGTGGACTTGAACAGCATGGGAAAACTCCTCGATGGTGGGTTGTGAACAGCAACGCAGAAAAGCGCCACTGCTTCCACTACTCGCCAACCCGGGTTTTGGATGCAGCCCGATGCAAAAAAATGTCGAAAATTCTTCAGGCCGTGCGCGGGCGCACTTTCGAGGCCGCCAGTTTGGCCTGGCTGCGGGCTTTTTCCACGTCGGCGTCAAACGCCAGCGCCACGCCCATGCGGCGCTTGGTGAAGCTCTCGGGCTTGCCAAACAGGCGCAGTTCGGTTTGCGGCACCCGCAGCGCTTCGTCCACCCCGTCAAACGCGATGCCCGTGGCCTCCACGCCGCCGTAGACCACCGCGCTGGCGCCCGGGCTCTTGAGCGCGGTCGACACCGGCAGGCCCAGAATGGCGCGCGCGTGCAGTTCGAACTCGTTCTGCCACTGGGTGATCATGGTCACCATGCCGGTGTCGTGCGGGCGCGGGCTCACCTCGCTGAACCACACCTGATCGCCCTTGACGAACAGTTCCACGCCGTAGAGCCCCTGGCCACCCAGGTCGTCGGTCACGGCCTTGGCGATGCGGCGCGACTCGGCCAGCGCCTTGGGCGTCATCGGGTGGGGCTGCCAGCTCTCGACGTAGTCACCGCTCACTTGCACATGGCCGATCGGGTCGCAGAAATGCGTTTCGATCTCGCCGTTGGCGCCCAGCGCCCGCACGGTGAGCTGGGTGATCTCGTAGTCGAAATCGATGAAGCCTTCCACGATGATGCGGCCGGGGCCGACCCGCCCGCCCGACATCGCGTAGTCCCAAGCCTTCTGCACATCGGCCGGGCCATCGATCTTGCTCTGGCCCTTGCCGCTGCTGCTCATGACCGGCTTGACGATGCAGGGGTAGCCAATGCCGGCATCGATGGCCGCCTGCAGCTCGGGCAGGGAATCGCAGAACTTGCACGGGCTGGTCGGCAGTCCCAGCGTTTCGGCGGCAAGGCGGCGAATGCCTTCGCGGTCCATGGTCAGGCGCGCGGCGCGCGCGGTGGGAATCACGCGCACCACGCCGGCGGCTTCGAGTTCCTGCAGCACAGGCGTGGCAATGGCCTCGATTTCAGGCACCACCAGGTGCGGGCGCTCGGCTTCGATGAGTGCCTTGAGCTGCGCCGGGTCGCTCATGGTGATGGTGCGCGCATGGTGCGCCACCTGCTGGCCGGGCGCGTTTTCGTAGCGGTCCACCGCGATGGTTTCGACACCCAGCCGCTGCAAGGCGATCAGCACTTCCTTGCCGAGCTCGCCGGAGCCCAGCAGCATGACCTTGGTGGCCGAAGGAGACAAGGGGGTGCCGAGCGTGGTCATGGCGGTGTTCCAGGGATGAAGGGTCAGAGGGCTTGGCCCATGGCCTCGCCCAGGCGCACGGCGTTGCCGGGAGCCCAGTCGGGGTTGAAGGTGATGGTGTCGCGCGGCCAGAGCAGCACCACGGTGGAGCCGAGCAGGAAGCGGCCCATTTCTTCGCCGCGCTGCAGCTGCAACGGCGCATCGTCATAAGACCACTCGCGCACCGTGCCCGGGCGGGGCGGGTTCACCACGCCGTGCCAGGTGGTGGCCATGCTGCCCACGATGGTGGCGCCCACCAGCACCTGCACGAACGGAATGGTGGCCTCGCCCACCTGCATGTCGAACACGCAGACCACACGCTCGTTGCGCGCGAAGAGGCCCGGCACGCCCTGCGCAGTGGCTGGGTTCACCGAAAACAGGTCGCCCGGCACATGGATCATGCGGCGCAGCGTGGCGGCTGCCGGCATGTGAATGCGGTGGTAGTCCCGCGGGCTGAGGTAGATCGTGGCGAACGCGCCATCGTTGAACTGCGCGGCCAGCTCAGCGTCGCCACCCACCAGGGCACGCGTGCTGTAGGTGTGGCCCTTGGCCTGGTACAGCTGGTCGCGTGCGATGGCGCCGAACTGGCTGATGGCACCGTCCACCGGGCAGACGAAAGCCGCGTCGGCCAGCGGCCGGGCATCGGCGCGCAGGGCGCGGGTGAAGAACTCGTTGAAGCTGGCGTAGGCGGTCGGATCGGGGTTCGCGGCCTCGGCCATGTTCACACCGTATTTGCGGATGAAGCGGCGAATGATCCACTGCGTGATCGCGCCCCAGCGGCCGTTGGCCACCCAGCCGCCGAACTCCGTGAGCGCACGTTTGGGGAAGACGTATTGCAGTGAAACGGCAAAGGACATGGGTGGGCGCAAGAGTGAGACAAGACCCTTTCGGGCAGCCCCGCATTGTAGGGGCCGGCCTGCGCCCGCCCTGGGTGAGCGGGCACAATGCCGGCACATGAAAGATGCCCTCTTCGAATGCCGGCACCTGGTCAAACGCTATGGCGAAAGCACCGTGGTGGACGACCTCAGTTTTGCCATCGGCCCCGGTGAATGCCTGGGCGTGATCGGGCCCAACGGCGCAGGCAAGACCACCACCATCCGCATGTGCCTGGGCCTGACCGCACCAGACGCCGGCACCATCACCGCCTTCGGCCACCACATGCCGCGCGACGCACTGGCCATCAAGGCGCAGTTGGGCGTGGTGAGCCAGATGGACACCCTGGACCCGGATTTCAACTGCGCCGAAAACCTGCTGGTGTATGGGCGTTACTTCGGCCTGCCGGCGGCGACCGTGCGCGAACGCATTCCGCGGCTGCTGGAGTTCGCCGCGCTGTCGCACAAGGCACAGGCCAAGCCGGGCGAGCTCTCCGGTGGCATGAAGCGGCGCCTGTCGCTGGCACGCGCCCTGGTGAACGACCCCAAGCTGCTGATGCTCGACGAGCCCACCACCGGCCTGGACCCGCAAGCGCGCCACCTGATGTGGGAGCGCCTGCAGATGCTGCTGCAACAAGGCAAGAGCATCCTGCTGACCACGCACTTCATGGACGAGGCCGAGCGCCTGTGCTCGCGCCTGCTGGTGCTGGACCATGGCCGCAAGATCGCCGAAGGCCGTCCGCGCGAGCTGATTGCCCAGCACCTCGAACCCGACGTGGTGGAGGTGTATGGCCAGGGTGCGCTCGCCCTCGCGCAAGGCGACGAACACGCGGCCACCCGCGCACTGGCCGCACGCGTGGAGGTGAGCGGCGAGACGGTGTTTTTCTACACGGCACAAGCGATGCCGCTGCTCGCGGCTCTGGGCGCGCATCCGCATTTGCGCACCCTGCACCGGCCGGCGAACCTGGAGGATCTGTTCCTCAAATTGACGGGGCGGCAGATCCGGGAAGACGGCTAGATTCCGTTTCGATTCACCACATCACTGGGCGACCTTCGTTGACCAATACATCACATCTCGTGCGCTACAAGGCAGTTCACAACATCGGTTTGCGGCTGCTGCGCAAGCAGCGCACCTGGGCGCAGGCGGCCTGCGACGTGGAGGTGATCCAGCCTCAAGAGGAAGAACCGCTGGTACCGGCGTTTTACCTGCCCGACCAGCTGGAGCGCGCCACAGCGGGTGTCCCAGGTTTGAGCACACTGGAGCAGGAAATGGGGTGGCTCACATTGAAAACGGCGGTGCACGCTGCCGTGATCCGGTACACCCTTCGCGACTGCCTGGTGCACCTTCACGGGGTGGAATACCTCGGCGGCAGCATCTGCAAGGACCAGGGTGGCCGCCACCGCATTCCTTCGGGCTACATCGAAACGGTGGGCCACGCGGCATATTGCATGTCCGCCACTGCCCACCAGTACTTTGGACACTGGCTTCAGGATGCCTGCAGCACGGCCCTGCTCGCCCAACCGAACGAATCCTTGCTGCTGGACGTGCGAGCCGACTGGCCACATGCGGCGGCGTATACGAAGGCCTTTGATCTGAATCCTGCGCCAGCGTCCAACCTTTACGTGCGCGAACTCTCGGTATTCCAGGATTTCTCGCAAGGCTCCTCCAAGCGCCAGCGCTACGCACGCCTGCGAGAACGCCTTGCCCGCGCCTTCGGCCCCGCCCCGACCCGCTCGCAACCGGTGTACCTGCGCCGGGGAGCCACGGGCATCGCCCGAATCATCGCGAACGAAGACGAGGTGACCCAGCGCCTGGAGCAAGCGGGCTTCCTTGTGCTGGATATTGCAGGCCTGTCGGCAGCGGAAATATTCAGACACCTGGCTGTCGCACCTGTCGTGGTGTGCATGGATGGAAGCCACATGAGCCACCTTTACTTCTCAATGCCACGCGGTGGCAGCATCCTGTCGTTCGTGCCCGCCGACCGATTCACCGCGATCAATTATGGTTTTGCCAGCGCGGCAGGGCTTCATTTCGGCATGCTGGTCGCGGACCGATCCGACCAGGGCTACGTGGTCGATGTGGATGCCATGATGCGCACGCTTGATCTACTGCCTCGTTGACACTCACACCATGAACACCGTCCCACTTGCCCCTTCGCCCTGGTCTGCGCCCCGCCTGTCCATGCGCTGGTGGCCGGTTTTCCTGCGCAACCTGCTGGTCTGGCGCAAGCTGGCCATTCCGAGTCTGGTGGGCAATATCGCCGAGCCGCTGATGTGGCTGGTGGCGTTTGGTTACGGCATGGGTACCCTGGTGGGGCAGATCCAGATGACCACGCCCGAAGGCAGCGTGGCGGTGCCCTACATCCTGTTCCTGGCCAGCGGCAGCATATGCATGAGCGCGATGAATGCGGCGAGCTTCGAAGCGCTGTACTCCGCCTTCTCGCGCATGCACGTGCAGAAAACCTGGGACGGCATCATGAACGCGCCAGTGAGCCTCGATGACGTGGTGCTGGCCGAAATGCTGTGGGCCGGATTCAAGGCGCTCTTCACCGTGACGGCCATTCTGGGTGTGATGCTCGCGCTGGGCATCAGCCACTCACCGAAGTTGCTGCTGGCATGGCCGGTGCTGCTGGGCGTGGGCATCACGTTTTCGTGCATTGCCCTGGTGTTCAACGCCCTCGCCAAGGGCTATGACTTCTTCACCTATTACTTCACCTTGTTCCTCACCCCGATGATGTTTCTGTCGGGGGTGTTCTTTCCGCGGGAGCAATTGCCGGTGGTGGTGCGCCACATCTCCGACTGGTTGCCGCTGACCAACGCGGTGGAACTGGTGCGACCCCTGTTCATGGACCAGTGGCCCACGCAGGCCTGGTTGCATGCGGGTGTGTTGCTGGTCTACACGGTGGCGGCCTTCTGGCTCGCCCTGGCACTCACTCGCAAGCGGTTCGCCGGCTAAGCCGGCACCGTCTTGAAGCTCAGTGCACGGCAGCCTGCAGCGCGGGCTGGGCCTGGCAGTACAGCTCGCTGCCGGTGTCCATGAAGTCTTCGGCTTCGATCACGGCGTCAAAGGCACGGGCGGCGGCGTCGTACACCTTGGGGATCAGGGGCTTGTCCAGCGGGCGGCAGATGCGGCTGCGAATGCCGCGCAGGTCGGCGCTGGACTCCATTGCGCTGATCACGGCTTCTGGATCGAGCATGAGGACGAAGGGGTTGAGGCGGGTGGCGGTGGTGGACATGGCGGGGTTCCTGACGGGTTGAATGGGGTGTCACAAAGGGGCTGTCGATGAAACAAACTGTACCGACCCCCCTTTGCCGCGTTAAGTCGGCGCCCCCCCATTCACCGTGTAAGAACTTCCCTGACACGGCGTGGGTTGTCCCTACACACGGTTCGTGAACTGCATCACGAACTGCCGCCGCGCAAGGCCTCCACGCTGGCGCGCACCACCGACTGCACGCTGCCGCTGTCCTTGAACTGGTTGCGCAAGAAAGTCGCGTGGTTGCCCACGCGCCCTGCGGTGCGCTCGATTTCGTCGAGCGCGGCCAGCGAATTGAGTGCCACGCCATGTGGCGCGAGGTGCCGCAGCGTGGCCAGAATGTCTTCGCGGATGCTGATCTGCTCGCGCGTTTTGGGGTTGACCATCATCCCGTCCAGCCCGAAGCGGCAGGCCTGGAAGCGGTTGTAGGTGTAGACGAGGTAGTCGTCTTCTTCCGGGGGCAGTTCGCGCCGCTCCAGCAGGTGGCGGCACAGCGCCTGCAGGTAGCACGCCAGGCCGGCTGCGCGCTCCACCGTCAGCGGCGTGTCGCACACGCGCAGTTCGATGGTGCCGTATTCGGGCTTGGGGCGGATGTCCCAGTAAAAGTCCTTCATCGACTTCACCACGCCCGTGCTCTCCATCTTGGTGAAGTACACGTTGGCGAACTCCTCCCAGCTCAGCACGAAGGGCGCGCGGCCGCTGAGCGGGAACGCAAACACCGAGTTGAGTCGCGCGGAATCGAACAGCGTGTCCACCCCTTGCGAAAAGGGCGACGACGCCGACAGCGCAATGAAGTGCGGCACATAGCGGTTGAGCGAGTGCAGCAGGAACAGCGCCTCGTCGGCGCTGGCGCAGCCGATGTGCACGTGTTGACCGAACACGGTGAACTGCTTGGCCAGGTAGCCGTACAGGCCCGAGAGCTGCTCGAAGCGTGGCTTGGAGAAGATGCGCTGTTCGAACCAGCGCTGAAAGGGGTGGGTACCACCGCCAGCGAGCTCGATGTTCAGCCGGTCGCCGGCGCTCACCAGTGTGTCGCGAATTTGCTGGAGCTGCATGAGCAGCGGGCCGTGTTCGCGCTGCACGTCGGTGGCGATCTCGATCATGCTTTGCGTCATTTCCGGCGTGACCACGCCCGGAAACGGTTTGCGGCGCAGCAGCTCCAGCAGGTCGTTGGCGCTGCTGGAGAGGTCGAGGTCGTAGGTGTTGACGAGCTGCAGTTCGAGCTCGACACCCATGGTCAGCGAGTCGGAAGCCTTGAAGGTTTCGAGAGGCATGGCTTATCCCTTCGTGACGTGGGTTTCGTGCGCGGCCATCAGCGCGCGCTGCGTGACAACCGGGCCCAGCAGCTCCTGCACCAGCATCATGCCGGCCATGACAGAGAGCACTTCAATGGCGGGGGCAAAACCGTAAAGGCGGCTTTGCTCGATCAACAAAATGGCAAACGCCGACATGGGCGTGAGTGCCAGACCAGTCAGCAAGCCCTTGCGCTCGGTGATGCCCGAGAGCCTTGCCGCCACGAGGTTGCAGCCCACCTTGGAGGCCGTGCGTACCACGATCAGCAGGATGCCCATCAACATGCCGGTGCTCACATCCGCCCAGTCCAGCAGGGAGGCGATGTAGACAAACAGAAACACGCAAAGCAGGTCGCCGGCGGTGCCGAAATCGCGCTGCGCATTGGTGAGGTGCACGCGGCGCTCGCGCGCCACGATGCCGAAGGTGAGTGCGGCCAGCAACGGCGAGAGCTTGAGACCGTAGGCGGCCGTGGTGAGCAGCAGCACCGAGAGCGCAAACACCAGGGTGACGCCGCGCTCGTTCGTGCTGCGCTGGCGCAGCAGCCAGGGCACCGCCACGCCCAGCAGGCCGCCCACGGCCACCGACGTGCCCACCTGGTGAATGCTGCTGAAGGCCGCCAGCACCAGGTCGCCCGAGGTGCTGAGGTACCAGTAGCCGACCACCAGCTTGAGCACGAGCACAGACACCATGCAATTGATGGCGCACAGGTGCAGCACACGCTCGGTCACCTGGCCGGCGCTGCGCAGCTCGTTGGCCACGCGCACGATGCCCGCAGGCGATGCCGAGATGGAGAGCGCCGCGATGATGAGGCGCAGGTCCACTGCGAGGTCAAACCAGCCGCTCACCCAGTAGATGACGCCGAACGTGACGATGGACTCCACCACGCCCAGCAACAGCACCCAGGGGTTGTGTCGAAACCAGCGCAGGTTGATGCGGTAGCCCAGCTCGAACAAGACGAGCGAGAGCGCCACGTTGGCCAGGAAGGGCAGCCCGGGCACGTCGGTGGTCAGGCCAGGCAGGTTGATCAACCCGCCCACCAGGCCCACCGCCACATAGCTGGTGACGCGCGGCACACGCCAGGCGTCGTAGGCCCGCTCGGCAATGAACCAGGCCAGCAACAGGACCAGAGGCCAGGCAATGGACTGGAGCAGAAAGCTGTAATCGGTAACCATGGGTAAAACTCCTCGAGCGCGAGTTTGATGGACGAATTCTGCAAAGCGTGTAGGACACGCGCTGAAAACATCAGGACATCAGGCGATCAGCGAAGGCTGAACGGAGTGCCGCGAACACGGCAAAGGGAATGCCGGTTATGGCGGCGAGAAGCGGTCAGGCCGCGAAGCGCTGCGTGAGTTCTTGCAGGTGAAGCTCGTCGAGCACCTGCATCAAACGCTGCCGGGCCCGTTCGCGGGCACCGTGGCGGTCCGGGGCCATTCTACGGGCCAGGATCAGCTCGTTCTTCATCGAGTGCTCCCACCCCACGAGCTCGGTCACCGTCACGCTGTAGCCCTGCGCTTCGAGCTGCAGGCAGCGCAACACGTTGGTGATCTGGCTGCCGAACTCGCGCGTGTGCAGCGGGTGGCGCCACAGCTCGGCCAACGGTGTGCGGGACAGGCTCAAGGCCTTGTGCTTGCGCATGACGCCCGCCACCTCTGCCTGGCAGCACGGCACCAGCACCATGTGGCTGGCCTGCATGGCCAGACCGAAGGCGATGGCGTCGTCGGTGGCGGTGTCGCACGCATGCAGCGCGGTCACCACATCGATGGAGGCCGGCAGATCGGGGTGGTTCAAGGCCTGCTGCACCGTGGTGGCCAGGAAATCCATGCGCTCGAAACCGAGTTTCGCGGCGAGCGCCTGCGAGCGCTCCACCAGCTCGGCACGGGTTTCCACGCCGGTGACACGGCCCACGGGTTTGTCTTTGAAGAACAGGTCGTACAGGATGAAGCCCAGGTACGACTTGCCCGCGCCGTGGTCGGCCAGCGTCACGTCACCGCGCGCGGCCAACACTTCGGCCAACAGGGGCTCGATGAACTGCACGAGGTGGTACACCTGCTTGAGCTTGCGCCGGGTGTCCTGGTTGAGTTTGCCCTCGCGCGTGAGGATGTGCAGCTCCTGCAGCAGCGGCACCGACTGGCCCGGCCGCAGCTCGGGCAACTGCTCCTGCAGCGTGGGCGCGGGCCGCGCATTCGCCTTGTGTTTCGACATGCGCCGATCATAGGTGAGCCCCTGCCGCGCAGCCCAGCGGCGACAATCGCGCATGACTTCCGACCCGCACGCCACCCACCCCTACAGCACGCTCACGCCCGATGTGGTGCAGGACGCCATGACCCACATCGGCGTATGGGGCGACGGGCGCATGAGCGCGCTCAACAGCTTCGAGAATCGCGTGTACCAGATCCACCTGGAGGCGCCTGTGGAAGGCTTCGAACAGGTGGTGGCCAAGTTTTACCGGCCCGGGCGCTGGAGCGACGCGCAGATTGCGGAAGAGCACGCCTTCGCCGAGGAACTGGCGGCGGCCGAGATACCGGCCGTGCCGCCGCTGCGCATTCAGGGCGAGACGCTGCACCACTTCGGCGGCTTCAGCTTTGCCGTGAGCCCGCGCCGCGGGGGACGGCGCCCCGAGCTGGACAACTTCGAAGTGCTCGAGTGGATTGGCCGCTTCCTGGCGCGCATCCACGTGGTGGGCGCCGCTCGCCCATTTCAGCACCGGCCCGCGCTGGACTCGGCCCAATTCGCGCACGAGCCGCGCGACTGGCTCATGGCGCATGACGCCATTGCGAAAGAAGTGCGCACGGCATGGGCTGCTGCGCTGGAAGAAGCGCTCGCCCTGATCGAGGCGCACCCCGTGCTGCGACCGGGTGCCACGAACGACGAAGACGGCATTCAGCGCATCCGCCTGCACGGCGATTGCCACCCGGGCAACATCCTCTGGACGCCCGAAGGCCAGCCGGGCGCCGGCCCCCACTTCGTAGATCTGGACGACGCGCGCACCGGCCCCGCCGTGCAAGACCTGTGGATGCTGCTCAGCGGCGACCGGCGCCAGCAAACGCAGCAGCTCGGCGCGCTGGTCGATGGCTATGAGCAGTTCCGCCCGTTTGACCGGCGCGAGCTCGCCTTGATCGAGCCCCTGCGCACGCTGCGCCTGATTCACTACAGCGCCTGGGTGGCGCGCCGTTGGGACGACCCGGCCTTCCCGATCAACTTCCCCTGGTTCGGCAGCCGCGACTACTGGCAAGGCCAGGTGGACATGCTGGTGGAGCAGATTGAAGAAATGCAGGGCGCGCCACTGATGGCTTGATAGCCTCGTGGTTGAAGGCGCGCATGTGAATGCCTTGCGACAGAAACCCCGCCACAGGCAGGGTCTTCACAATTCAATTGCACACAATTTAATTGCCCGCTACATTACCAACCCATGAACACACCGCGTCTCTCCAGCGACCAGGCCCTCCAGCTCGACCACCAGCTGTGTTTTGCGCTGTACTCGGCCTCGCTGGCCATGACCAAGCTGTACAAGCCCCTGCTGGAAGAACTCGGCCTGACCTACCCGCAGTACCTGGCCATGCTGGTGCTGTGGGAAACCGATGGCGTCACGGTGTCTGAACTCGGCGAGCGCCTGCACCTTGATTCGGGCACGCTCACACCCCTGCTCAAACGGCTCGAAGCCGCCGAACTCGTGACCCGCTTGCGCGACGTGGAAGACGAGCGCCGAGTGCTCATCCGCCTCACCGCCGCGGGCCGCAAGCTCAAGACCCGGGCCGCCCGCCTGCCCGGCTGCGTGCTGCAAGCCACCCAATGCGACGTGTCGGAAGTGATGGCGCTCACCCAGCAGGTGCAAGCCCTGCGCGACCGCCTCATTGCCTGATACATACCCCTTTTCTTTTCACCCCCTGCTTCGTTTCGAAGCGCCTCAACCCCAAGGAGCCACACCATGCCCACTTCCCTCGACAAAGTTGTTTACACCGCCCGCGCCCACACCACCGGCGGCCGCGAAGGCACCTCGCGCAGCGACGACGGCATGCTCGACGTTAAGCTCTCGCCCCCGAAGGCCATGGGTGGTGCTGGCACCGCCACCAACCCCGAGCAACTGTTTGCCGCCGGCTATTCCGCCTGCTTCATGGGCGCCATGAAGCACGTGGCCGGCATGAAGAAAGTGGCCGTCCCGGCCGACGCGTCCATCGACGCTGAAGTGGACATCGGCCCGATCCCCGCAGGCTTCGGCATCGCCGCGCGCCTGAACGTGAGCCTGCCCGGCATGGACCGCGCCGTGGCGCAAGACCTGGTGGACACCGCCCACCAGGTGTGCCCGTACTCCAACGCCACCCGCGGCAACATCGACGTGACCATCACGCTGGTGTAATTCACCCGCCAGTCAAAAGGCCCACCCGGTTCACACCGGGTGGGCCTTTTTCATGTGCGCTGCTTTGCGGTCGGGCGTCATCTGCGCGGCTTGGGGTCGTGGATGACCGTGCTGGTGCCCACGCCCACCCCGACGCTCGCGCCGCTGTTGCCCAACCGTGTGCTGGTGCCGACCCCGGCGCCGGCGCTGACCTGACCGTTCTGGTTGACGCCCACCCCCACACCCACAGGGCCCACGCCGGTGCTCACCCCGGCGTTCACGCCACCCGAGCCCACGCCCACGCCAATGGAGAACGGGCCCACGGGAATGCCCACCCCCACGCCGACGCCCACCGATGAACAGCCGGCGAGCAAGGCGGCGGCCGAGAGCACCGACAGGGCGGCGAAACGGGAGGTCGAGAAGAGGCGATTCGGGGAAACGGTGGTCATGGCAGGCGCCCTTGAAATCAGAACAGATGCCATTCTGAGCGCACCCGGCGGCAAAAGTGCCCCGCGCGTGTGCAACCTTTCGTCACCTGGGTGTTCAGGCGGCGTCGCGTCCCAGGCGTTCAATGGCATCGGCCAGCCAGTCGCTGCGCAGGCTGGCGGCCTCCGCCGGCCTCACCGCCCAGCCACCGTCGGCGGCCACCACGTCGGCCAGGCCACCTTGCCAGAGCAGCCAGGCCAGCCACGCGCACTGTGGCGACGACGCCGCTTCGCCCGCGGCTGACGACAGCAGTGCTGTGAGTGCCGCGCCGTCGGACAACTGCACATGGTCGCCCCGCAGCTCGCCGCCCGCTGCTTGCGCCAGCACCGACAAGGCCCCGGCGCCATCGCGCCGCGGTCCGAATTCGCGCAGCCATTGCCGCAGATGGCCCGCAATGGACACACCGCGCTGAGCCTCCGCCTGCATCAGGTCGGCATGCTCCCAGCGGTGCCAATCGATCGCAGGCTCGACACTGCCCACCTGCATGGCCGCCTGGGCAAAGCGGTGCAGGGCCTGTTCGTGCCCTTCGCTGTGCACCGCTGCACCCAGCATCAACAGCCCCGAGAGGCGGTTGGCCAGCAACTGGCTCTGCTGCGCCAGCAGTTTGTCGCGCATGAGGCCGTCGCGCTCGCTGCGCAGTTCGGCCAGCTCCAGCGCGTTCTTGAGGTCGGCGCGCAGGCTCTCCAGCTCCCACGGCTTGTTGATGTAGCGGTAGATCTCGCCGGTGTTGATCGCCTCGATGGCATCGCCCAGCTCGGAATACGCGGTCGTGAGCATGCGCACCACACCGGGGTAGTACTCACGCGCGTGGCGCAACAGCTCGTTGCCGTATTCGCCCGGCATGCGCTGGTCACACACCAGCACGGCCACCTCGGCCCCGTGCGCCGCGAGCATGGCGCGCCCTTCTTCCACCGAGCTCGCGGTGATCACGGGCGCCAGCGGGCTGACCAGGCGTTCGAAATACTTCAGGGCCATGGCCTCGTCGTCGACGTACAAAATTTTCACGGGCTTCACGGATTCTCCTGAGCGGGTCGTCATGGGTTACTGCTGGGCAGACGGGAAATACAAGGACACAGTGGCGCCCTGCCCGGCTTCGGACCGAACCACGATGGCACCACCCAGCGACGTCAGCACGCGCCGGCAGAACACGAGTCCCATGCCGCTGCCGCCGGTGCTGGCGCGGGTGGTCAAGGGCTCGTGGGTCAGCCGCGAGAGCACGTCGCCCGGAATGCCCGGGCCGTTGTCGCGCACATGGATGGCCGCCTGCACCGGCAGGCCCGGCGCAGGCGCTTCGCGCCCGAGCGCGATGTGCACCTGGGGCTGCGGCGGCGGGTTGGGCCGCAAGGCCAGCACGGCATTTTTCACGAGCGTGCACAGCACGAGATACAGCAGATCGCGCCGGCCGGGAAGCACGAAGTCGGCCTCCAGGTCGCTCGTGAGCCACTGTGCTTCGTCGTGGTCAAAAGGGTATTCGTCGTGCACCGCCTGCACCAGGTCGCTGGCGCGCAGGCTGGGTGCGCTGTCGGCCTGGTAGGCATCGCGCGCGGTCTGCACGAAGGTCGAGACCAGCGACTGCGCGTACTCCGCGCGGCGCTGTGCGGCCTCGATCATGAACAAGACGTCGCCGGGCTTGTGCTCCTGGATGTGCGCCACGCCGCTGTCGCCCTCGGGCGTGTCGCGGTGCCGCTCGCGCATGGCCGAGAGGTAACCCTGCACGGTGGCCAGCGGCGTGGTGACTTCGTGTGCCAGAAAACCCAGCGTCTCGCGCAGCGTGGCGGCACGCCGCTCCAGCAGGGCGCGCTCGCGCGCCCGCTCCTGGCTCGCCGCGAGCGCTTCGCGCAGTGCCTGACGCGTCATGGCCTCGTCCAGCGGCTTCTCCAGAATCTTCTCGACGTGCCCCTGGTTGACCGCAGACATGGCCACGTCCTTGTCGGCGTACGCAGACACCAGAAGGCGTGCGACGTGAGGGAACGACTGGCGCGCCTCGCTGAGCAAGGCCACGCCATCGCGTGCGGGCATGGCGTAGTCGGTCAGCAGCACCGCCACCTCATGCCCGCGCTGCGCCAACAGGGCCAGGGCCTCGTCGACGCTGCCCGCTGTGAGCACCACGAACTCGTTGCCGTAAAGCCGGGCAAACCACTTGCAGGCCTGCGGCTCGTCATCGACCATCAGGATGGCATGGGCGCTCAAGGTGCTGAGCGTGGTCGGGTTGGGGTCCGCTTGCATGTCAGGGTCTCGGCAGGTCAAAGGTGAATTCCGTCCACTGGCCCGGCTCGCTCTCCACCGCCAGGGTACCGCCATGGCGCTGGACGATGCCGTAGCTCACGCTCAGCCCCAGACCCAGACCGGCGCCCACGTCGCGCGTGGTGAAAAAGGGCTCGAACACGCGGCCGAGGTTGGCAGGGTCGATGCCCGTGCCGTTGTCGCGCACCGACACACCCAGGCGCTCGCCGCGCTGCGTCACGGTGATCGCAATGCGCGGCTGCTCCCGCTTGGCGGCCTGCAAAGCCAGGGCCGCATTGCTCAGCAGGTTGATCAGCACGCCAATGATGGCGGGCTCGTCGCCCAGCACATGCGTATCCTGCGGCAGCTCGATGGGCACGTCGATCCCCTTGAGCTCGTAGCCCGCCAGCCGCACCGCCGAGCGCACCGCGTTCTCCAGCAGGAACGGGCGCTGGCTGTCTTGGCCGGGCTTCTGGTAAGCAAACGTCTTGAGATCGGTGACGATGTTCTGGATGCGCTGCATGCCTTCGCGTGCGTCGGTCAGGCTCTCCTTGAGCATCTCGTCGCTGGCGGTGGCTTTGCACGTGAGGCCCATGTTGATGGCCATCAGGCTGTAGTTCACCGGGTTGTTGAGCTCATGCAGCAGGCCTGCCGAGAGCGTGCCGATGGCGGCCATCTTCTCGCGCTGCAGCAACTGACCTTTCACCTCGGCCAGGGTCCGGTTGGTTTCCATCAATTCCCGGTTCTTGACCTGCACTTCGGACTGCAACGCGTGGGCTTGCTTTCGCCATCGGCCGCTGTAGATGGAAATCACCACAGCAATGACGGCATAGAACACGATGAAGATGATCTGGCCATGAAACAGGTGAGTGTCCTGCACGCCCCCTGTGCGCAGGACGCAGGCCAGCACGTACACCAACAGCGTGAGCGAGCTGAAGAGGAAGGCCTCCAGGATCGTCAACGGCAGGAAGAACCCAATGCCGGAAATCGCGAACGTGAGCCCCACGAAATAGATCGAGTTCTCACCGTCGGCGTGGAAGATCATCCAGGCGATCATCAGCTGCGGAAGTGCGATCCAGAAGTACGTGAGCCAGCGGATGTTGCGGTCGCCGAAAGGTGTCCGGTAGGCCAGCAAGGTCAGCAAGATCAGCAGTGCCACCAACACCCGGACGACGGCGAACTCGGTCATGTGCTGCGGATAGAACGCAGCGTCGAGCCCCACACCGCCCAAGATCAACAGAATCGCCACCTTGCACGTCACCCGGCTGTAGAACTTCAGGTGTTCTTTCAGCGCATCCTCCAGGGTTGCGGGCAAGTGGGCGGTGCTGGTGGTGGCCACGGTCATGGCAGCTTCAAGCCGGCTTTCGGGCTTCAGCAAATAGGTTGATGTTGGTCGCGTCGGTGTAGGTACCGGTGTGCAACAGGCTCGGGGGCAGCAGCCGCTGGATGCCGGCCTCATCCCGGTAAATCAGGTACCACTCCATGAAGTGCTCCATCCAGTAGCGCTCAGGGTTGTAGGAATGCACGTTCGTCACGAGCACGGTTCCGCCGGGTTTGAGACGGCTTTCAAAGTAGCTGATCAGTCTGGCGCACGCCTTGTCCGCCAGATAGTCGAACAGACCGGCGCAGTAGATGTAGTCGAACTGCTCGTGCGGCGCCACCGCCTCTTCTCGGGCCGAGCGCTTGAGCAGTTGATGCACAGATTCATGCCGCAATTCAATACGCGGTGGCTCAAGGCGCGCCGAACGCGCCGCGTCTTCAATGCGCTCCTTGGCATACTGCAGCGTTTCCTCGCTGAAGTCCATGAGCACCACTTCCATCTGCCCGAGATCGGAAGCACTCGCCACCAGCCGCTGCAGCTCTGCTGCCGGCCCGCAACCCACGTTGAGCACCCGAAGTGCCCGCCCTTGCGCACGGGCCTCGTTCACCTTTTCCTGCAAGCGGGTGTGCAGGATGTCGACCCGGTTGCGGTGTGCCTGTGCCACGCCAGCCTGCAGGAACATGTAGTTGACGAGTTCGAAATAGGTGCTCGGCCCTTCCCTGGGATTGCCCAATATCTGGTTCACCATTTGGTAGTCGCCGGCATAACCCAGCGGCTTGGCGAATGTCCGGTAGACAAACGGTGCGCGCAACACCAGCGGGTGGATGGCGGCCTGGGCGAATGCCCGATGCACCGGCTCAAACTCTGGCTCCACGCGCGAGGCCTCGGCCTCGAAGCGCAGGAGGTAGTCGCGGCCTTTCTCCAGCAAAGGCCGCCCGATCTCGAAGAAGATGTCATCGCGCACCCGCCCCTGCGCGTCTCTTGGCAGGCCGGCCGTGATATCGGCTTGGTCAAGCCAGCGCGTGACCTCCGAGAAATAGGCCCGCATCTCATTGACCACCACCTGATAGGCCTGCCCGACCTGGTAGCGCGACTCCCAGTCCTGGATGAACCGGCCCACTGCCTCGGAGACCGTGCGGGCATCGTGGCCGATGCCGCCCAGGTCGTTCCACTCATCGATCAAGGTGACCGAGATCACCGCCATGAGGCCGGTGTTCAGCAGGCTGACGACCACCGCCTTGCCTTTGTAGATGCTGCGTTCACCCGAACGAATCGTGAGTTCGTTGAGCACCTCACTGACCTGGACGATGGAGTAGGGGTTGTAGATCTCCATCACCAGCGAGCGTCTCTGCAGGCTGGTCAGAGTGCCGCGCGCGCTGTCCCCCTGGCTGTTGCGGAAAGTAACAACGTGATCGAAAGGTCGCTGTAGGTACACGGTGTGGCCGGTGGATCGGATGACGGGGCGCAGGTGCGTTGCACTGCGCCTTGGAAGAGCTCCCCGCGCCCGAGTGTAGTCAACCGCTTTGACCCGCCGACGTCGCGGGCCTCCCCCTTCAAATCAGCAGCGCATTGACCCGCTTCACATAGGCCGCTGGATCGTCCGGCAAGCCCCCTTCGGCCAGCAGCGCCTGGTCAAACAGGATGTGGGCCAGATCGTCGAAGTGCGCGCTGTCCTCCAGCTTTTTCACCAGCGCGTGCTCGGCATTCACCTCCAGGATCGGACGCACCTCGGGCGCGGGTTGCCCGGCCTGCTTGAGCATGCGCGCCAGCTGCGTGGAGTAGTCGCCGTCTTCCACCACCAGGCAGGCCGGCGAGTCGACCAGGCGTGAGGTGACGCGCACGTCCTTGGCCTTGTCCTTGAGGCTTTCCTTCAAGCGCTCCAGCACGGGCTTGAAGGTTTCGGCCGCGGCTTCTGCGGCCTTCTTCTCTTCTTCGTCCTGCAGCGAACCCAGGTCCACCGCGCCCTTGGCCACACTTTGCAGCGGCGTGCCATCGAACTCATTGAGGAAGGACAGCGCCCACTCGTCCACGCGGTCCGTCATCAGCAGCACCTCGATGCCCTTCTTGCGGAACACCTCGAGCTGCGGGCTGTTCTGCGCGGCGGCGCGGTTGTCGGCGGTGATGTAGTAGATCGCGGCCTGGCCCTCCTTCATGCGCGCCTTGTAGTCGGCCAGCGCAGTGAGTTCGGTGCCGTGGGTGCTGGCAAAGCGCAGCAGCTTGGCGAGCTTGTCGCGGTTGGCGAAGTCTTCACCCAGGCCTTCCTTGAGCACGGCGCCGAACTCGGCATAGAAGCGCGTGTACTTCTCGGCGTCCTTGCTGAGGTCATCGAGCAACGACAGCACGCGGCGCGTGTTGCCTTCGCGGATGGCCTTGACGTCGCGGCTCTCCTGCAGCAGCTCGCGGCTCACGTTCAGCGGCAGGTCGGCCGAATCGACCACACCCTTGACCCAGCGCAGGTAGGCGGGCATGAGCGCCTCGGCCTCGTCCATGATGAAGACACGGCGCACATAGAGCTTGATGCCGGCCTTGCGGTCGCGGTTCCAGAGGTCTTGCGGGGCCTTGGCCGGGATGTAGAGGAGCTGGGTGTATTCGGTGCTGCCCTCGACGCGGTTGTGGCTCCAGGCCAGCGGCGCCTGCGTGTCGTAGCTCAGGTTCTTGTAGAACTCGGCGTACTGCTCGTCGCTCACATCCTTCTTGTTGCGGGCCCACAGCGCGTTGGCCGAGTTCACGGCCTCCCATTCGTCGAGCAGCACCTGCTCGCTTTTCTCGGCGTCCCACTCTTCCTTCTGCATGAGGATGGGCAGGCTGATGTGGTCGGAGTACTTGCCAATGATGGACTTGAGCTTCCAGCGGTCCAGGTAGTCGCTGGCGTCGTCGCGCAGGTGCAGGATGACGCTGGTGCCGCGCTCGGCGCGCTCGATGGTTTCCACCTCGAAGTCGCCCGTGCCGCCGCTGGTCCAGCGCACACCTTCGGCCGCCGGCAGGCCGGCGCGGCGCGATTCCACGGTGATCTTGTCGGCCACGATGAAGCCCGAATAGAAGCCCACGCCGAACTGGCCGATGAGCTGGGCGTCCTGCTTCTGGTCGCCCGAGAGGCGGCCCATGAAGTCTTTGGTGCCGCTCTTGGCGATGGTGCCCAGGTGGTCAATGGCCTCCTGCGCGCTCATGCCGATGCCGTTGTCCGTGATGCGGATGGTTCGGGCGTCTCGGTCAAACGCCACGCGCACTTCCAGGTTGGGCGTGTTTTCGAACAGGGCGGCGTTGTTCAGCGCCTCGAAGCGCAGCTTGTCGCAGGCGTCCGACGCGTTGGAGACCAGCTCGCGCAGAAAGATGTCGGGGTTGGAATAGAGCGAGTGCGTGACCAGGTGCAGCAGTTGCGCCACTTCGGCCTGGAAGGACAGGGTTTGTTTGCTCATGGGATTCGGCGTGCGTGAAACAGAACAAGCGCACCAGGGCGGCGCGCGCGGGGAAAGGCGGAATTATGGGCGCGGCGCCTGTTTTCAAGCGCCGGGGCACCCGGGCGGGTGCGTCAGTCGTGCAGCCCGGGGGTGGGCGGCTGCAGCCACTGCAGCAGCTGCTGTGCCACCACGGGGCTGGAGAGCAGCTCCAGGTGGCCCGTGCGGTAGACCGTGCGCTGGCCCTCGCGGGGGAACACCAGGCGGTGGCGGGGATCGTCGTGCTGACCCAGCGCGCTGCGCAACGGCACCAGGCCATCGCCCGTGAGGCGATCGGCCAGCAGGCCGCGCTGCGGCGCCAGCGTGGCGCCCACGGCCATGCAGGCCACCCCTTCGGGCAACGGCAGGGGCTCGCGGTGGTCCACCGCCGACCCGAACCGTTCGCGACCCTGCCAGTCCGCGTCTCGCACATGGCCGTGTCGCAGGTCGGTGATGCCGGCGCTGCGCAACTGGCCCAGGCGCGTGAACGGCGCGGTGAACGGCGTGGCCGCCAGCAACACGTCGACCCCGTGCCCGGCCCGCTCCAGCGGCGCACCGTGGTGCGGCGTGCCCACACAGATGAGGTGCTGCAGCTGAGCGCGCCAGCGGTGCTGGCTGCGCTGGGCTTCGTCGCAAGCGGCACGCGCCACCAGCCCGCCCATGCTGTGGCCCACCAGGGTGATGGTGGTCAGCGGCACTGGCCACTGCGACACCAGCCATTCGAGCTGGCGCGCGAACTCACGGCCGTTGGTGGAGGTGTGCAGGCCGCTGTTGTAACGCAGGTAGACCGGCGTGGCGCCCAGTGCCTGCGCCAGAAACGCCCCGTGGTCGTGGCCATTGCGCAGCCACTGCGTGTCGTTCATGCACAGGCCATGCAGCAACACGATCAGGTGTGGCGAAGCCCCGGCCAGCCGCTCGCGCATGAGCGATGCGCTCTCCAGCGGCAGCCGCCGTCCTGCCAGACGCAGCTCCATTGCCTGGGCCAGCGGGTTGCCCGTGGCTTGCAGGCGGTCGCCCAGCACGCCGTTGAGCGCGGCCAGCACCGCTTCGCGTCCCGGCGACGGCTCGGGGTGGTTGGCCGGGTCGTCCACCAGCGGGAGCAACGAGGCCAGCGCGCTGTCCAGCCCGTGGCCCACCAGCTGCGTGACGCCCCGAATGCCTTGGTAGATCTGCCCTGTGATCCCACCGGTGCGGTCAGGCTCGGCGCCTGCGGGCAGGCCCAGGCGCTGTCGTACGGCCTGGTGCACGCCCTCGGCCACACCGATCACGCCGGTGGTGGCCTGCGCCGCCAGCCGCACGGCCGCTTGCAGGTCGGACGGGCGCACGTGCCGCAGCAGTGCGTCGCGGGTGGGCTGGGGTTTGCGCGGGGTCATGGGCCATTGTGGCCCGGTCAGCGAACTTTGTGTGACAGGCGCTGCAACCGCTCAGGCGGTATGGGGATGCCGGGCCGCCTCATACAGCCTGCGGGCCAGCGCACGGTGGCGTTCCAGCAAGGGTTCGATTTCCACATCCACCAGCCGCCCGTCTCGTACGCGCACGCGGCCGTTGATCACGCTCAGCGACGCGTCGGCGCTCTGGCAGAACACCAGCGCGGCCACCGGGTCGTGCCCCGCACCAGCGTGCGCCACACCGCGCAGGTCGAAAGCGACCAGGTCGGCCGACATGCCGGGCACCAGCGCACCGATGTCGTCGCGCCCCAGCACGCGCGCGCCGCCCAACGTGGCGATTTCCAGCGCCTCGCGCGCGGTGAGCGCGCTGGGGCCAAACCCCACACGCTGCAGCAGCAGCGCCTGGCGCACCTCGCCGAGCATGTGGGCTCCGTCGTTGGAGGCGCTGCCATCCACGCCCAGGCCCACGGGCACGCCCGCACGGCGCATCGCGCCCACCGGCGCAATGCCCGACCCCAGGCGCATGTTGGAGCAGGGGCAATGGGCCACGCCGGTGCCCGTGCGCCCGAACAAGGCAATGCCCGGTTCATCGAGCTTGACGCAGTGGGCGTGCCACACGTCGTGGCCGACCCAGCCCAGGTCTTCGGCGTATTCGGCCGGCGTCATGCCGAACTTCTCGCGCGAATAGGCCACGTCGTTGTCGTTCTCGGCCAGGTGCGTGTGCAACGACACGCCCTTCGAGCGCGCGAGCACGGCCGATTCGCGCATGAGGTCGCGCGAGACGGAGAAAGGCGAGCACGGTGCCAGCACGATGCGACGCATGCTGTGGCGAGAAGGGTCGTGCCAGCGGCCGATCAGCCGCTCGCTGTCGGCCAGGATGGCGGGCTCGGTCTCGACCACCGAATCGGGCGGCAGGCCGCCGGCGCTGCGGCCCACGCTCATGCTGCCGCGCGCGGCATGGAAGCGCATGCCCATGGCGTCGGCCGCCTCGATCGAATCGTCCAGCCGCGCGCCGTTGGGGAAGAGGTAGAGGTGGTCGCTGGTGGTGGTGCAGCCCGAGAGCATGAGCTCGGCCATGGCGGTCTGGGTGGACACGCGCACCATCTCGGGCGTGAGCCCCGCCCACAGCTGGTACAGGTTCGTGAGCCAGCCAAACAGCTCGGCGTCCTGCGCCTGCGGCACCACACGGGTAAGGCTCTGGTACATGTGGTGGTGGGTGTTCACCAGCCCGGGCATGAGCACATGGCCTTGCAGGTCGATGGCCTGTGCCGCGCCACTGGCCACGGCGTCGAGCCACGGCGCTGGCAGCGCCGCCGTGGGGCCGACCCATTCAATGGCCGGACCGTTGACCACCACCGCGCCGTCGGCGATCTCGCGCCGCCGGGCGTCCATCGTCACCACCACGTCAGCGTGGCGCAGCACCAGCGGGGAATGGACGGCGCTCATGTCAGAAACGCTCGTTCGCGCCCAGAAAGCGCCACTGGCCGACCGGCAGGTTGCCCAGCACCACCTGGCCAATGCGGATGCGCTTGAGGCCCACCACATGCAGGCCCACCTGCTCGCACATGCGGCGAATCTGCCGCTTCTTGCCCTCGGTGAGCACGAAGCGCAGCTGCTCGGGGTTTTGCCAGTCCACCTGCGCTGGGCGCAAGGGCTGGCCGTCCAGGCTCAGGCCATGGCGCAGCAAGGCCATTTGCGCGGGCGGAAACACAGCCTGCACGTCTTGCGTGACCAAGCCGGCGCCCTGCGGGCCGTTGGGCGCGAAGTGCACGCGCACCAGGTATTCCTTTTCCACACCGCTGCTCTCGCCAATGAGCGTGCGGGCCACGCGCCCGTCCTGCGTGAGCACGAGCAGGCCGGTGGAGTCGATGTCGAGCCGGCCTGCGGGCGCCAGGCCTCGCGTGTGTTCCGGGGCAAAGCGGCGGCCGTCGGCGGGCGTGCGGGCATCGCCGCGCCACTGGCTGGGCGCACCGATCAGCGTGGCCGCGGCCTCGTGGCCGTCTTCGGGCTGGCCGCTCACATAGCCCACCGGCTTGTGCAGCAGGATGGTGACCTGACCGCTCTGCTGGTGGCGCGCCTGTGGCGCCACCTCGATGGCCGCATCGGGAGGCACCGGTTGGCCCATCACCGCCGGCTCACCGTTGACCTTGACCCAGCCACGGGCAATCCATTCGTCGGCCTCGCGGCGCGAGCACAGGCCCAGGTCGGCCATGCGCTTGTTCAAGCGGATTTCACCGCGCACGTTGCCCACGCGGGCCAGGTCTGGCCGGTGCGCGGCAGGCGCGCGAGGAACGGGCGCCGGGGCGCGCGCAGGCCGCGCGGC
>CALRUK020000035.1:0-26809 GCA_943371335.1 Synechococcus sp. UW140
CAACATCGGGCACGGTATATCCGCGCTCGACAACCTGCTTGACTGCTTCTTCCTTGAATTCCGGTGTAAACCTCTGGGTGCTCATCGCACTCCCTCCTATGCTCAAAGGATAGGCGGGGTTTGTCTACCGGACTAGGGGCAGTCCACTCCGTCGCTCGGTGATGTCCGCAGAGGAGGGGAAGCAACTTTGTCGAGCCTGCTTCTGGAACTAAGCCCAGTCGCGTGAATGGCAGGGCAAAGCGAGCGCTCGCAGAGGCGTAAACCAAATCGCAATGCAAAAGCATCGTTAAACCTATGCCAATGGCCGGGCCTTCCACAGCAGCCACTACAGGTTTCGAGAAACTAGCTAGACGTTCGAGGAATCGAAATGCCGGCGCCTGTGCGCCGTTCGTGCGTGGTTGTCCGAAGCTGGATAAGTCGTTGCCAGAGGTGAAGCACCCGCCGGCTCCCGACAAAAGCACAACCTTGATATCAGGCTTGGACTGGGCTTCTTCGAGCGCGGCCGTAATTGCCTCATACATGCTCTCGTTGAGTGCGTTCTTGCGTCCAGGCCGATTAAACAGGATGTGCATGACGCCGTCGATGACCTCGACAGTAACGCTCTCAATAGTAGTCATGGATGTGCCACTTCAAACAGGCCAGCCGCCCCCATGCCTCCGCCGATGCACATAGTGACTACCACGAATCTGACTCCTCGCCGGCGCCCTTCGAGCAGTGCGTGCCCTGTCATCCGTGCCCCCGACATTCCGAAGGGATGACCGATTGCGATTGCACCACCGTTGACATTGAGACGATCACTAGGGATGCCCAAACGGTCTGCACAATATAGGACCTGCACAGCAAATGCTTCATTAAGTTCCCACAGCCCGATGTCGTCGACCGACTTACCTGTTTTGGCCAGGAGCTTCTGCACGGCTGGAATCGGACCTACGCCCATCTCGTCTGGGGCGCATCCCGCGACGGCAAAGGCGCGGAACCAGCCTAGCGGCGCAATGCCCCTCTCGTGCGCTAACTGGTCGCTCATCAAAACGCATGCGGCCGCGCCATCCGACAGCTGGCTGGCGTTACCCGCAGTGACAGTGCCGCTCTCCAGTACCGGCTTAAGCCCGCAAAGAACGTCTACGGTGGTTTCAGCTCTATGCCCCTCATCGTGCGCCAATTCGACTTGTGCGTCCCAGGTCTTGCCGGCGCGGTCCTGACATCGCATGCTTGTCTGAACAGGTGCAATCTCGAACTCGAACCGTCCCTGAGCCTTAGCCTGGGCATAACGCTCCTGACTACGCGCTGCGTATTCGTCTTGGCGAGAACGAGAGATACCGTACCGCTGATGCACCACCTCTGCAGTCTGCAACATCGACATGTAGACTTGAGGAGCATTTGCCGCTAGCCAGGGCTCTTCCCGCATGAATTGATTGGTGTGTTCCCGAACGCAGCTAACCGATTCTGCACCTCCAGCGACGACGACGCTCGTGTCGCCCGCCATGATGGAATTGGCTGCGAGCACAATGCTTTGCAGGCCCGAGGAGCAGTATCGGTTGACCGTCATCCCTGGCACGGTGACGGGCAGGCCGGCGGCCAAGGCACTTATGCGTCCAATGTTGAAACCGTTAGCGCCCTCAGGGAACGCGCACCCCATGATCACGTCCTGAATTTCGTGAGGAGCGAGACCGCTTTTGGCAATGGCATGGTGTACGGCGTGAGCGCCAAGCGTGCCCCCGTGGGTTTTGTTGAAGCTTCCACGGAATGCCTTGCCAATGGGCGTGCGGGCGTAGGAGACGATTGCGGCTTCAGGCATATGATTTCTCGGCGGTCGCTTGGGGCGAGGGATAGGTTCTTCTTGCTTCCGTGGCCGCGGCCGCACGATGTAGGAGGACACGCTGCAACGCATAAATGGCGGCGGACTCACTCTCGAAGGTCGCTACACCACCTTCAAAAAAGGCCTGTCGTACGTGGGGGTGTGGGCTATGGAAAGCGAGTGGCTTTCCTGAGATGCGCTGCGCATCAAGCGTGTCGCGTACGAAACGCGGAACGTCATAGCTTGGTCCGCCGATGGCTAGCAGGCCCAATACAACGGCGTCAACTGCCTCATCGTTCAGCGCAACTTGTACCGCACGCCCAAGTAGCGACGTGTCCGCCAGAAGCATGGCTGTCAGGTCAATGGGATTGCGATTAAGAGAGAAATCCGGAAGCATTTCGTCGAGCTCCCCGTTGGACGACGGCGACAGCACGGCGAGTGCCATCCCGGCTGCCGCGGCCTCATCGGCGGCAAGTACGCACGACGCGCCGGAGTTGCTGACTATTGCCAAGCGGCCGGTTGAAGCTGGGTGTTTCGCCGCTTCTTTGACCTGCATGTGCAGTAGCGCAGATTGAACTAGTTCGGCGACGCCTGAGAGCGTGAGGCAGCCGCATTGCTGGAAAATCGCGTCCATATCGGTCCCTGCAGCACCAGCAGAACCGGTGTGCAATTGGGCGGATCTCCGACCATCCGATGAGCGACCCGCTCGCACAGTCATCACAGTCACGCCATTGCGTTGAGCCGCTTTTAGTGCTGCGGTCATCCGGACCGGGTCTGGCACGTTCTCTATGTAAAGCAGAATCAGGCTCAAGTCCGGAGAGTTCGCGAGTTCATGGATAAAGTCCGCAGTGTCCACGGCAGCTTCATTGCCAGTCGCGGCCACGCAACGGACACCGCAGCCTGCCTGACGCAGGAGCGCGTAGGCAGAGACCCCAAAGGCACCGCTTTGTGACACGATGGCTATTGGGCCGTCCATGGGATCATGATCTGAGTAGATTGAGGCAAACGACAGTATTGCCCCGCTGTCAAAGTTGGCAACGCCAATGGTGTTGGGGCCAATAAGTTGCAAGCCAGACGCCCGGCAGATTTGAGCCAGGCGATCTTGTCGCTGCAATCCTTCTTCACCTACTTCGGCATAGCTTGATGCCAGAAGAATTGCGGTCGGCACTTTGAGCGACGCGCAGAGTGCAACTTGTTCTTCAGCCTGCTCCGAGTTCACGCACAGTACGACCGCCTCTGGCACCTCCGGCAGTTCGGACAATGATCCATAGGCCTTCAAGCCCTGAATGGTTTGGGCTCTCGGGTTGACTGGATAAATTCTTCCGGCATATCCGCTCTTCAATAGATAGCCAACTGGACGACCTCCAACTTTGTGAGGGTTGTCTGAAGCACCAACGATCGCAACAGATCGTGGCGCCAACAGCTTGCTGAGCTTGGCAGGGAGGCGGTGCTCGGTAGTTCTGGCAATGTCTTTGAGCTTTGTCTTCAGAAGCTTGCCAGTCGGGGTGGCGGGCAGGCGATCGATGACTCGAACGTCACTCGGGATCTTGTAGGGTGCAAGGCGGTCGCGCAGAAAACTGTGCAGCAAGTCAAGCTCGAGAGATTGCCCGGCAATGGGCTCAATGAAGGCGACAACTTCCTCATCATCCGGTACTTGCCGCCCGACAACGGCACACTGTGCGACCCCCGGAAACGCTGCGATCGCGCGCTCCACTTCCGCGGGATATACGTTGAAACCGCCACGAATGATGAGCTCTTTGCTCCGCCCCACAATCTGCAGGTCCCCCGAAGGGGAGAAGTATCCGATGTCCCCCGTGTGCAGCCAGGCGCGTTCGTCGATGGCTGCATGAGTTTGGTCGGGGGCCCTAAAGTAGCCGAGCATGACATTGGGACCACGAATGCAAATCTCGCCCTGCACTCCGGCCTCCACATTCGTACCGGCGCCGTCTTGAACAACCACCTCAATGCCAGGGATGGGCCAACCAGCGGTGATCTCCATTGGCGCGGGATGTCCGATGGTCCGCGTTGCTGCTGGTGCTGACTCGGTTAGGCCATAGCCTTGGTGCAACTGCACACCGAGCATGGACTCCGCTTGCGACTTTCGCGTGGCATCGACGTGAGACCCACCAATATAGGCCAAGCGCAGGCGATTTGGTTGAACGCTGCGCCCTGTTTGTGTCTGCCACTCGTGGAGGCGGGCGTACATTGCTGGTACCCCCTGAAAGACGGTGATTGTCCCGCTGCTGATTGCTTCGCCGAGACGGGCTGCCGAAAAGCGAGTCACCAAATGGAGGGTAGCTCCGACGTGCAGGCCACAAAGCAGAGCAGAGACAAGGCCGAACGAATGCGAAATGGGTAAGGCGTGGAATGCAACGTCCTCTGGCAGAAGTACGGATTGCCCCCGAGACGCTTCCATCACAAACTGGATGTTCGAGTTGGTCAACATGACCCCCTTGGGAAGCCCGGTGCTGCCGGAGGTGTAGATCATGAGAGCTACGTCAGGGCTAGCATCCGGTGCAACGCCCGAGGTGTCATGCGAGGCTAGCCTTCCGCCAAGGAAGTCGCTACTCGTTATTTCATCGGATTTCCCGGCGGCGTGTACAAATGCGGCCTCAGAGCCAGCAGTGTCCCAAAACGAAAATCGTGGTTCACAGTGCGCGCTAATAGCGTGGATTTCACCCATCGACATCCGTGCGTTCACCGGAACCGCCCAGGCCCCAGCTCGGATGGCGCCGAGGAGTGCAACAACCATCTGCAGGCTGTTTTCACCGACAAGCAACATGCGATGACCAGGTCGAAGCCCTTTGCTCCTCAATCCGTTGGAAGCTTGCTCAACTCTCTCAAGAAGTTCTGCATACGTGATGTTGGTGCCGTCCTCGAGCACGAAGGCTGGGTGACTGCCCCGCCCACTTTGGACGATGGAGTCGATGATTGAGTCGATTGCCACTTGCAATGCCTCTCTTTCGTGTAGGTTGGTACGGGGTAGCTGTCGCGATGGCATCCTCTTAAGGCGACGTAGGGGGTATGCCGGCTTCTCGCAAGGATTTGTCTTGTTGGTCCTTGGCGCGGATGGCGTTGCGCATCTCGCGCCAAGCGTCGTCATCGAGATCAGCAAGCTCCGTAAATGACGCGCCGTTTTGTCGATGCCCGGCGCCGTCGATGGCGATGGTCTCGCCGTTGAGCCACTCAACTCCGTCGGCCATCAGAAACACCGCAAGGTTCTGCAGTTCAGCCATGCGCCCTAACCTATTCATTGGGTTCTTGACGACTCCGTCCTTCCAGTCGGCCTGGGGGCTCAAGCGCTTGTTTGCACCCTCCGTGGGGAAAATTCCTGGAGCAATAGCATTCAAGCGAATGCCGTAGCGTCCCCACTCGATGGCCAGGGATTTGGTCATGACGTCCACACCGGCTTTGCTCATAGCCGAAGGCACAACAAACGGCGCACCTGTGCGAACCCAGGTGACGACGACAGAAATGATGGACCCCTTGTGCCCGCCAGCGATCCAGCGCTTACCCACGTGATGAGTGGTGTAGTAGGTGCCGTGGAGCACGATGTTTGCGACAGCATCGAAACCGCGAGGAGATACGTCCTGTGTACGGCTTACAAAGTTGCCGGCCGCGTTGTTGACCAATCCATCAAGCGGGCCACCTTCTTTCCAGATTCTTTCGACCATCGCTTCAACGGCGTCAGCGTCTCGGACATCGGTGACGTGTGGCTTGACCGTTCCGCCGTGACGTTTCATAAGGCTCTGGGCTGCCTCGTCAAGAATGGATTCACGCCGACCGCAGATATGCACCTCTGCACCCAGTTCGAGATACTTTTCCGAGATCTCAAGACCAAGGCCTGATCCGCCTCCGGTCACCAAGATGCGCTTGCCTCTTAAAAGTTGTGCTTGAAACATGACATGACTCCGTTGTGGTTTATGTATACAGCGCGTACATTGTGCTGCGGATCCAGATTTTGCCGACGTGGCTGGTGCTGACCTCCTCAGCTCCTCGCTCCGATCTATACCAAGGTCGGTAGCGACGTGGCGCCCGTCGATGTTATCGGTGATAAGATAGTATCCAAGAAAAATCTGTGGTATGGCTTGTTTTTATGGGCATGGTACAGATAAATATTATCAATGATAAGATTGATCGGCTGATCAGTCATTGGAGAAGCATGTATGCTGGACAAGGCACTCATAGGGCACGAGTTGCCTGCGTACGAGGTGTTGGTCGAGAAGGGCTGGCTGCGCTCGTTTTTGAGCGCTACCTCGGCAGAGACGTGGCCGCAGGACGAGAAAGGACCTATTCCACCTACTTATCTCTTCTGTTTGGAGATGAGAGGGCCGGATCCCGCTGCAATGCGAAAGCTGCTGTCGATCGACATTGGCCGTGTCTTGCACGGCGAAGAGTACTTCGAGTACCACGCAACCGTCTTCGTGGGGGACCTCCTGCGATTCGAGCCAAGAATCGCTGACATCTACGAAAAAAAGGGCGGTGAGCTTGAGTTCGTGGTGCGAGAGACGCGCGTCCTGCGCACGCAGGAACTTGTTGCAACTCTGAGAAACGTAACTGTGGTGCGCAATGACTGAAAAAAAGCGGGCGCCCGAGGCGCTAAAGCCAGGTGTGGAGCTCCAATCTTGGGTGGCGCCGCCCATCACTCGGCATACTTTGGCGTTGTACTGTGGCGCCTCAGGCGACCACAACCCCATTCACGTGGACATCGACTTTGCTCATGCTGCAGGCATGCCGGATGTCTTCGCGCATGGCATGCTCGTCATGGCCTACCTTGGCCAAGTTTTGACAAGAAGCCTGCCAGCTGAGTCACTGCGAAGCTTTGGTGTGCGCTTCAAGTCCATAACCAATGTTGGCGCTGTCATCACCTGCTATGCATGCGTGGTCGATCGATACGCTCACAAGGAAGAAGATCGCGTTCGCCTTTCGCTCAAAGCAATTGACCAGTTCGGCAGCCTGAAGCTGCAGGGTGAAGCGGTTCTAGCGATCACGCCCCCGCGTTACGAGTTCGACGAATCGAGGTAGAGCGTTGCCCCGCGTGAGCCTCTGCAACAAGTATTAAAAAACCGGATGAATGGATATGGAGAAGATGCTTGAAGGTAAGGCGGTCGTGGTTACTGGCGCAGGTGCTGGTATCGGGCGCGACCTCGTTTTGGCGTTGGCGCGAGAGGGCGCGAGCGTGGTCGTAAACGACATGGGAGACTCAGCTCTGGGCGTTGTCGATGAGGTCCTGGCTGCTGGCGGTAGAGCCGTCGCTGCTATTGAGAGTGTTAGCGATGCTGCCGCAGCAGCGCGCATTGTCGCGGCGGCAGTCTCGCACTTCGGCCGAATCGATGGTGTTATCAACAACGCCGGCATTCTCCGCGATCGAATCTTCTACAAGATGAACGCTGAGGAATGGGAAGCGGTGTTGAAGGTGCACCTTTTCGGCAGCTTCCATGTGAGCCGAGCAGCAGCCAACCATTTCAAGGAGCAAGGTCACGGGTCGTTCGTTCACATGACCTCCACATCTGGACTGATAGGCAATGTCGGGCAGGCCAACTACAACGCCGCAAAGCTAGGAGTCGTAGGTCTTTCGAAGACGATCGCACTTGACATGCAAAAGTTCGGCGTGCGTTCCAATTGCATCGCGCCGTTCGCTTGGACTGCCATGACGAGTTCCATCCCAACGGATACGCCCGACCAAATGGCTCGGGTGGAGAAGTTCAAGCAGATGACGCCCGCAAAGATCGCCCCTCTGGCGGTCTACCTTCTCAGTGACGCTGCCCGGGAAGTCAATGCCCAGGTGTTCACGGTCCGAAACAATGAGGTATTTGTGATGAGCCAGCCTAGGCCCATTCGATCAGTCCACCGCCAGGAAGGGTGGACACCTCAAAGTCTTGCCCAGCACGGAATCCCTGCGCTCAGGGCATCGTTCGTGCCTATGGATCGCTCCGCAGATGTGTTCACCTGGGACCCAGTCTGAATTGAGTCAGGGAAGCACTTGGTCAACGGTATCGTAGTACCTCCGCCTGCGAAGATTGATCTCTCACGCTGGATCCGCCATGGCGACAGAATCACCTGGGGTCAGGCAAACGCTGAGCCGTTGAGTCTGGTGGGTGCGCTCATTGCACAGCGGCATCGCATTGGGTCTTGCAATGTGTTTCTTGGCATTCACCAGTCCGGGCTCTTGCAGGCCGAGCATGCTGATGCGCTGACGCTGCTCTCCTACTGTGGCACTGGGAGCAATCAGCAACTGGTGGAAGCAGGTGTCGTCGACATCCTGCCAGTCCACTATTCAACATTGCCAACGCTCATCCGCCAAGGGGGGCTGCGAATCGATGTTGTATTGCTCCAAGTTTCGCCTGCGGACGAGCATGGACGGCATAGCCTAGGTCTGGCATGTGAGTACTTGACAGCAGCTTTGCAAGTAGCGCGAGTAGTCATCGCAGAGGTCAACGATCAAGTGCCATGGACCTACGGTGAGACAGTCATTGAAGCAAGTCGTATAGACGTTCTCGTCAAATCCTCTTACCCGCCCGTTTCCTCCCCTCCCGCCATCGTGTCGGACCTGCAGCGGCGCATCGCCAGCCATGCTGCACAGCTCATCGATGACGGGTCGACGCTTCAATGCGGAATCGGAGCAATTCCTGAGGCGGTGCTGGAGTTGCTTGTTGACCGTCGGCGACTAGGCGTCCATTCGGGCACAGTAGGAGATGGCATCGCGAAACTCATGGCAGTCGGCGCGCTAAGCAATGAGTGCAAGGGAAGAGATACAGGCGTGGGAGTCGCTGGGGTCCTTATGGGGACATCTGCGCTTCATCGCTTTGCTCACCGTAATCGGACACTTCAGCTTCGCGCAACTGACTACGTACACCATCGCAACGTCCTAGCGTCACTCAACAAGTTCGTCGCTATTAACTCTGCAATCGAAGTGGACCTAACTGGCCAGGTCAATGCCGAGGTGGTGAAGGGCCGATATGTCGGAGCCATGGGCGGCGCAGGGGACTTCCTGCGTGGAGCGCTCCAGAGCCGTGGCGGAGTTCCGATCATCGCGCTCCCTTCAATGGCCGCTGGAGCGAGTCGAATCGTTGCAAATCTATCTGGTCCTGTTAGCACACCTCGATGCGATGCAGGCTACTTCGTAACCGAGCATGGTGCGGCAGATCTGCGTGGATTGTCTATCAAGGATCGTGTGCGTCGCATGCTTGAAATTGCCCACCCTGACTCGCGTGAAGGCCTGGAGCGTGATGCGCACGGGATCATGCGAAAACCCATCAAATTCGCAGCAATGTGAGAAGCACCCCCATGAGTCAAGCCTACATCGTCTCTCCACTTAGAACTCCAGTCGGTTCGTTCGGCGGTTCGCTGCGCACTGTTCCCGTCGAAGAGTTGGCCTCGACAGTGATTCGTGAGGTTGTCGACCGCAGCGGTGTGGACCCCGCGCGCATTGATGACATCGTATTCGCCCAGTCATATGCAAACAGCGAGACCCCCTGCATTGGCCGCTGGGCTGCGCTGCAAGCGGGTCTTCCAGTCGAAGTACCTGGCATGCAATTGGATCGGCGCTGTGGCGGAGGCCTCCAGGCTGTTGTCACCGCGGCCATGATGGTCCAGAGCGGAGCAGCGGACATCGTGCTGGCAGGCGGTGTAGAAAGCATGAGCAACATTGAGTACTACAGCACGGACATTCGCTGGGGTACTCGCAGCGGCTCCGTGCAGTTCCATGACCGACTCGACCGAGGAAGGGAGCGTTCTCAGCCCGTCTCACGGTTTGGGCGCATTTCTGGAATGGTCGAGACTGCCGAGAACCTAGCGGAAGAATATGGAATCACGCGGGAGCAAGCAGATGCGTTCGCAGCAAGAAGCCATCAGCGAGCTGCTGCTGCCTGGGCGGGGGGCCGCTTCGATGATGAGGTTGTCCCGGTCCGTGTTCCACAACGAAAAGGCAATGCCCTTACGTTTACAAGAGATGAAGGGGTGCGTGCGGACGCGAGCCTTGAATCTTTGGCCAGGCTCAAGCCGTTGATTCAAGGTGGAACGGTGACAGCCGGAAACGCAAGTCAACAGAATGACGCCGCTGCTGCATGTCTGATCGTTTCGGAAGCAGGGTTAGCGTCACTCAAAGCCGAGCCGATGGGACGTCTCATCGGATGGGCGGCGGCGGGATGTGAGCCGTCGCGCATGGGCTTAGGGCCGGTGCCCGCGTGCAACAAGCTTTTGAACAGGCTGGGTATGTCGCTCGACCAAATGGACCTGATTGAGGTCAATGAGGCCTTCTCTTGCCAAGTCCTTGCGGTACTCAAGGTGTGGAACTGGACTGACTTGGAGCGCATCAATGTCAATGGCTCGGGCATCTCGCTAGGACATCCCATTGGCGCGACAGGCGTGCGGATGATGAGCACGCTCTTGCACGAGCTGGGGCGTCGAAAAGCACGTTACGGCCTTGAGACCATGTGCATCGGGGGTGGCCAAGGGCTCGCCGCTGCATTCGAGCGCTGCTAGACCTCATCCCCACCAACTTTACCTGCCACCCAATGTGTCCAGTGGACACATGGAAAACCCTTAGACATTCGGCATCCCAAAGCAGAGGCAAATGTATACACTGGATACATGAAGGGCGGTGCAGGAAGTTGACCTTGCAACCCGGCCCATCAACTTAAGTCCACGAATCAACAGGAGCCCTTATGTCCCAGACCATTGATCCCGTTTTCAGCCAAGCAGAGCTGGCTGTTCTCCACCAAGCCGGCGTATCCGAAAAAAATCGCACAAGTATCTACAACGTGCGCGGTTATCAACCGGTGTCGCATGAGGTCAGCCATCTCCCTGTGAAGGTATCTGGAACCATTCCCCCGGATTTCAAGGGCGTCTATCTGCGCAATGGCGCCAACGCACGCTTCGGGTCCACGGCATCTCATTTGCACCCTTTCAACGGTGCTGGAATGATCCACCAGGTTCAAATCGACAACGGTGCCATCACATACTCGAACTTCTTCATCAAGACGCCGCGCGACGTCTTCGAACAGAAGGTGGGCCACGAGGTGTATCCCCAATTCAGCGATCTGGCCATCGGCGCAAAAGGCGTGCTGCCCAAGCTCAAGCTTATTGAGGCGAAAAAGGCATCAGGCGAGATTCCCAACCTCACACCTTTGGAGTTGTCTACGGCATCAACCGCCGTTCAGATGCACCACGGAAAGCTCTATTGCCTGAACGAAACCGCGTTTCCCTTCGTCCTGGACTCTCGCAAAACGGAAGAACGGCTCATTCTGGACGGAAGCGGCCGACTTGAGACCTGGGGTGGGAAGTTGCAGTCGCCCTTTTCAGCGCACCCCCGAATTGACCCCAACAACGGAAGCTTCTACAACATCAGCATCCATCGTCAGAACGGCGGAGTATTTTATTCCCGCCTTGAAGACGGAGATCTGGTGGACCATCAACTTATCCATCAGCAGCCCGGCTCTAGCTGGATGGCATATCTGCACGACTACATCGTTTCGGAAAACTACATCATTTTTCCCGATGTCTCACTTCGCGCCGATCGCGCTCGGCTCGGCAAGGAAGACAGCATCTACTACTTTGACGGTGACTACAAGATGCGTTGGGGCGTCCTTCCCCGGTTCCCGAAGCACGGCGACTCCGTGCGATGGTTCGAGACGGACGGACCAGGGTTCATCTGGCACATGATCAACGGCTGGGAGATGCTGAGCGACGAGGGCACCAAGCAGATTGTGTTGTATGCACCGCTATTCGTTGAATATCCGGACGGTGTCTCGATTCACAGCCCTCACGAACCGCATGCTGACGTCTACAAATGGACGCTAGACCTCGAAAGTCGGAAGGTCAAAAGCAAGAAGCTCATCGATGGCCCATACGAACGTCCGAGTATCAACTTGAGCCGGTCAGGCCTACCAAGCCGATACGCATACCTCCTAGACGAGACCGGCGGATACATGGGCAAAGGCGTGCTCAAGTACGACCTATTTGAGGAAAAAGAGGTTGGCTATCTGAGCTACGGAGACGCTCTGGGTGGGGAGCCGCTCTTTGTCCCGCGCGTCGATGCCAAAAGTGAAGACGACGGCTATGTGGTGGATCTCTTGATGAAGGAGGACTCCGCAGATCTCGCAATCTTTAGCGCGGCGAGTTTGAAGGAGTTAGCACGCATCCATCTTCCCTCGCGGGTGCCCTTCGGAGTACATGCATGTTGGTTGACGCAAGGCCAAATCGCAGGCTTGAGTCACAACTAAGCATGACCAATCGAAAACCTCTGACAACCACCGTACAAGGAGCCAAGATGAGCGCAATATTCACCGAAGAAGAGGAAGTCATTCTCAGTCTAAATGGCGTAGCCTCAAAGAACGCCGTGAGCGTCTACAACGTCGTCGGGTATTCGCCGGTGCGACAAGAGCATCAGCATGTATCGCTCAATCTCCAGGGGACTCTCCCAAGCGATCTCCAAGGTGTCTATCTGCGAAATGGCACAAACCGGCAATTTGACGACAAGGTGGCCAACCTTCACCCATTCAATGGGGCAGGGATGATCCACCAGATCCAAATCGCTGACGGAGTTGCAACCTACTCAAATTTCTACATTCGAACGCCACGGTTTGAAGCGATGGAAAAGTTGGGTCGGGAAGGTTCGACTGCGTTCAGCGACATGGTCATGGGAGGTGCCGCCGCCATCGAAAAGGCAAAGCTCGTCGAGCGCAAGCGCAAAGAGGGGCTGCTGCCATCGTTCGACCCGCTGGAGGCTTCTACCGCTTCGACTGCTGTCCAAGTGCACAAAGGCGTGATCTACTGCCTGAGCGAGTTGACACACCCGTTCGCGCTAAATGCTCGAAGGGAGGGCAATCAGCTGCTTCTTGACGGAAGCGGAAAGTCCGAAGACTGGGGTGGTGCGCTCAAGAGTCCGTTCTCTGCGCATCCCCGAATCGACCCAAAAGATGGGACCTTCTTTAACCTCAGTCTGGAACGCACGACCAACAGCATCTTTTACTCGCGCTTGGTCAACGGTGAGATTCTCGACCACCAGATGATCTATGACCAGTCCCAGATGAAGGCACCGATGGCGTTTCTGCACGACTACATCGTGACTGATCACTACATCATCTTTCCCGACACGTCCATACGCATCATGCGCGAGCGGCTCGTGAAGCATGGCGGCATCTTCCACTTTGACGATTCGTACAACTTGCGCTGGGGAGTTCTGCCCCGCGTGCCGAAACCAGGCGACCAAGTGCGCTGGTTCGAAACCAAATCGCCTGGCTTCATCTGGCACATGATCAATGGCTGGGAAGTTCAGGATGCGCGGGGCGCTCAGCAGGTCGTGCTGTACGCACCGGTATTTAAAGAGTACCCGGACACGATGCCTATCCATAGCCCGCTCGAGCCGCATTCAACCGTCCAGAAATGGGTTCTGGATCTAAGGTCGGGCGCAGTCTCTGAAGAAGTCGTTCTCCTAGAAGGTGCGTACGAACGACCCAGCATCAATCTGGCCTATTCAGGGAAGCCCGGGCGCTACACGTATTTGCTCGACGAGAGCAGTGGCTACATGGGCAAGGGAGTGCAGAAGTACGACTTGCTCAATGAAGAGGCCCGGCAATATCTGGACTACGAATCCTACTTGGGAGGAGAGCCACTGTTTGTGCCTCGAAGCGGCGGCACAGATGAGGATGATGGTTATCTAGTCGATCTTCTGATGAAGCCAAACAGTGCCGACTTGGTGGTGTTCTGCGCGAAGGAAATGAAAGAGATTGCCCGCATCAAGCTGCCGCAGCGCGTGCCGTTTGGCGTGCATGCATGCTGGATCGACGAAGAGACTGTGAGCGGGTTGAGGGTCACCGATGCGGTGAGCGTGAGGGCTTAGGCCGGCTAAAATAATCGGCCAATCTTATCGGTGATAACTTCTCATAGCAGAATGCCCTCGCGCAATCAATAGCATTTAGCCCAAGAAAGATCGTTCTATGCATCGTATAAACTGCACGTTGTTTAGATTGATCTAAGGCATATACAAGATGATTCGGTTAGAAAGATTGGCGGTCAGCTACGGGGGTGTTCGAGCCCTCGACGGGCTGACCATTGAGCTGGAGCCGGGGCGCGTGTACGGACTTATCGGTCCTAACGGCGCAGGTAAGTCCACCGCTGTCAATGTCATAACAGGTGTCACGCGCGCAGCTTCCGGGCGCATTTTCATCGGCGACAGGGATGTAACTGGCGCTCCGGCCCACGCTCGCGCGCGGGCAGGCATGGCGAGGACTTTTCAGAATCTTGCCTTGTTCCAAAGTTTGACCGTGCGCGAGAACATTGCTACTGGCGCACTTCATCATGGCAGGGGCACTGCAGCTGTCGACGAAGCGCTGAGAGCCTTCAACCTTGTCGAGTATCAGTACGACCTAACTCAGGCACTCTCTCTGGGCATCCGCAAACGCGTGGAGTTGGCACGAGCGCTAATCTCAGATCCACGCCTACTGTTGCTCGACGAACCAGCCGCGGGTCTGACGCCAGAGGACATGAGCGACTTGACTGGCCGTGTCCGTCAGCTGCGGAACAGTGGCGGAACCGTTCTTATCGTGGAACACAACATGCCTCTTGTGATGTCTCTGTGTGAATATGTGTTCGTGCTGGAGTTTGGTCAGCTTATTGCTCAAGGCACGCCTAAAGAGGTCAAAGAGAACGCCCGCGTCCAGTCGGCGTACTTTGGGAGCGAGCATGAAGTCTAAGCTGTCTACTGAAACGCTCCTACAGCTAAAGGACGTTCAAGCTGGGTACGGAGGGCCGCAGGTGATCAAGGGTGTTTCGTTGAGCCTAAAGCAAGGACGAATCACGGCGCTTCTCGGGGCAAATGGCGCGGGCAAGACCACCTTGCTGCGCGCTATCAGTGGGTCCATTCGCGGGGTGGGGACCATCACCCTGCAGGCAAAGAACATTTTTGGAATGGCCCCTGAACGCATTGCCCGGCTTGGAGTGGCGCATGTGCCTGAAGGACGCGGCACGTTCGGTGAGCTGACGGTCGAAGAAAACCTTTATGTGGGTGCTTTCGCCCGTGCGAGTCGCGAAGGCTCGCAGGAGACGCTAGAGCGCATCTATACCTGGTTCCCTCGTTTGGCCGAGCGCCGAAGGCAACAGGCGGGCAGCCTGTCAGGTGGCGAGCAGCAGATGTTGGCAATCGGACGTGCGCTCATGGGTAAACCGCAGGTCCTTTTGCTCGACGAGCCGACGTTCGGCCTTGCACCAAAGATTGCCATCGAAGTGATTCAGGTCGTGCGCATGCTTCAGTCCGAAATGCGTATGGGAGTCTTGTTGGTTGAACAGAACTTGACGCTGGCCTTGAAGGTGGCGGATGACGGGTATGTGTTAGCGAATGGGCGTGTCGTGGCGTCAGGACCTGCTGACGAAATAAGTGGCGATCTGGCAGTCCGCGCCGCCTACTTCGGGGAATCATGAGATGGAAATGTTCTTTCACCAGGTCGTCTCGGGCCTTACCACTGGGTGTTCGTATGCACTGCTCGCGCTCGCGCTTGCAGTGGTCTATCGCGGGACAAAGCACGTTAACTTTGCGCAAGGAGAGATGGCCACGTTTTCGGCCTACATCGCCTTGGCGTTGATCGGAGCTGGGCTGTCCTTCGGGCTCACCATCTTGGTCACGGCCATGTTGTCCTTCATTGGCGGTTCGCTCATCGAGCGCTACTTTATTGGCCGACTGAAAAATGCGACACCTCTAACCGTGGTGGCAATCTTTATCGGTCTGTATATGGTCATTCACAGCGCTATCGGTGCACTATGGGCTTATGACGTTCGAGATTTCCCAAGCCCATTCCCTGATGTGGTTATCGCTAACGGCATGCTGTCAGGGCGCCAGTTGGGTGTGGCTGGGGCCACCGCCGGGCTGTTGCTCATTCTGTGGCTATTCTTCCGATTCACCTCCCTCGGTCTTGCGTTGCGTGCCGCAGCCATCAACCCCGCATCGGCTCAGCTGTGTGGGATCGCCTCGCGCAACATGTTCGCGTTGAGTTGGGGCGTGGCCGCAGTTTTGGGCGGCACCGCAGCAATCTTGCTAGCGCCTGTTCTCTACTTGGACCCGCACATGATGGGTGGTGTTCTGATCTATGGCTTTGCCGCAGCCCTGCTTGGCGGCATCGGCAGCATCCCTGGTGCTGTAGTAGGTGGCCTGGTGCTAGGAGTTCTTGAAAACCTGCTTGGAACTTACATCGTTGGAACCCAGTTGAAGCTGACGGTCGCCTTCGTAGTGCTTGTCGCTGTCCTCACGATTCGTCCTCAGGGGCTCTTCGGAAAACTCAGCCCCGATCGGGTGTAAGTATGTACAGAAAAAAACTGCAGTGGATTTTCTTCTTGGCGCTGGCTGCGGCGCTTATTCCCTTCGTTCTACCAGCCTCTTCGACCTTTCAGTTTACTCAATTGATAGCTATCGGCATCGCGCTGATGGGACTGAACGTATTCACCGGCTGGGCCGGCCAGCCATCACTTGGGCATGGAGCATTCTTTGGGCTCGGTGCTTACTTAACGGCCATCCTGCTAGTGGCTGGGGTTCCATGGTGGCTTGCGATGCTGATTTCAGCCTTAGGCGTGGCGATGGTCGCAATGCTACTGGGGCAGCCTCTCCTCAAACTCAGCCACACAAACCTGGCACTTGCAACATTGGCTATGGCACTTGCATTTCCTCAGCTGTTGCGTCACCCGGCGGTTTCGAACTGGACTGGCGGCTCGCGAGGGCTTGAAGTCACAGGTCCCGTATTGCCGGCTTGGGCAAACGAATACGTCAGCAACGACGCGTTGATCTACTGGGTGGCGCTTGTCGTTGCCGTTATCGTGGCTGCAGTGCTAGCCGTACTTGGCACAGGTCGCGTCGGCCTTGTGCTGCGGTCTATCCGGGACAACCCAGTAGCCGCACAGGCTACGGGCACCGATGTGGCCAAGTCGAAATTGTTCGCCTTTGCAGGTAGCGCATCTGCGGCGGCACTGGGAGGAAGTATTTATGTGCTGAACGTCGAGTTCATTGGTCCAGAGAGCTTCCAGTCGTTCCTCTCACTCATGATGCTTGTCTCCCTAGTGGTAGGAGGCCCGGGCACGTTGTTGGGGCCGTGGATCGGGGCGGCCTTTCTGCAGTTCGTGCCGGCATGGGCAGAGCGCATCTCCACGGCAATGCCCTGGGGCATATTTGGACTCGCCGTCCTACTTGTGGCCTTCTTTGCACCTCGCGGCATTGCTGGGCTCGTCCCCCGTGTCAATAAGTATGTAGTCGACATTCGGAGCAAATCATGAACGTGACTCGTCGCAGATCATTGTTTGCTGCTTGTGCAGCTTTAGGTACACCATTTATCTCGCGCGCGCAGACCCGCCAGCTTCCAGGTGTGAGTCAGGACGAGATTCGCGTCGGTTCGACGATGCCCTTCAGCGGACCCTTGTCCGGGATGAGCACTGTTGGGAAGATTAGCCAAGCCTACTTCACGGACCTAAATGCGCGGGGAGGCTTGCGTGGACGACGCGTCAATTTGATTCAACGCGACGACGGGTACAACCCGGGCAAGGCGCTGGAACTGACGCGAAGCCTCGTGGAGCAGACGGATGTGTCCTTCATCTACCAGACGCTCGGTACAGCTTCGAACAATGCCATTCACCGATACCTAAGCGCCAAGAGCATCCCGCAGCTGCTCATCTTCAGCGGCGCGACCAAGTGGGTGGACCCCAAGCAGGCGCCATACGTGCTGCCTGGAACCACTACGTATGGTGCTGAAGCTGGTGTCTACGCACGATGGATCTTGCAGAACAAGCCAAGTGCGCGCATCGCGATTCTTCTGCAGAACGACGACTACGGCAAGGACTATGTAGATGGTCTGAAGCTTGCCCTAGGCGAGCGTGCCCAATCCATGGTGATTGCGCAGGCTACATATGAGGTGACGGATTCGTCGGTTGACTCCCAAGTGGCATCGCTAAAGGCGAGCAATGCGGACATCTTTCTCGTCTTCTCTACCGGGAAGTTCTCTGTTCAAGCGCTGAGGAGGGCTCACGACATTGGTTGGAAGCCGCAAATCATCTTACCCGTTGGCAGTTCATCGCTCGATGCGACTTTGCGGCCAGCTGGAGCTGAGAAAGTCGTAGGCGCAATCACCGCATCAATTTTCAAAGCATCCAGCGATTCGCGCTGGACCTTGGATCCAGCTTTGTCCCGTCTGAAGGACCTGGTTCGCGCGCACATGCCCAACTACGACCCGAGTGATCCGCTCATCACGGCCGGATACGTCTCGGCGCAGCTTCTTGAAGAGATTCTCAAGCGGTGTGGTGACGACTTAAGCCGTGAAAACATCATGACGCAGGCTTTAAGTCTGCGTAGATTCAGCATCCCAATGATGTTGCCCGAGGTAAGTATCAGTGCAAGCGCCACAAACCGCGAGCTTTATGAGAAGGTATGGCTGCAGCGATTCGACGGCAAAAACTGGGTGGTCTTCGGCGCTCCAGTTTCGGTAAGTTGACTGCTTGGCGAGTCAAGCCGGGGCCGTCAGGCCTCGAAGAAGCATCATGAAGACTCTTCGGGCAACGCCCATAGGATCCTTGCGCAGAACATAGCGCGGCGTATTCTGGGGGTTGGTCAGAGCCGTTGCCAAGCCTTGGCACACTGTCCAGGCCCCGAGGGTGGCTTCCCTGCTGTTGTCGACCGAGCCTTCTCGTTCCATGAGATAGTCTGCTACTGCCGTCTCCAACAGGCCATACGAACGTGTGGCTGCATCATCGAGCTCTGGGAATGCAGTCTTGTCTGGAATTTCGGGGCCATGCATCACCCGGTAGAGCACGGGATGTGCCACCGCAAACTCAACGTATGCCAGGAGCACCGCCATAAGTCGGTCCTCTGGCGCGTTGCATCCCTTCAGCGCCGCCATGCGGAAATCGAACAGCATGCGGAAGCCTTGCGCGGCAATGGCCGCCAGGAGCGCAAGCTTGGAGTCGAAATGGTGTAGTGGTGCAGTCGCTGAGACGCCGAGGCGGCCCGCGATCTCGCGAATCGTCAACGCCGAGAGTCCGTCTGTCTCAAGGATCTGAATGCCGTGATTCACCAGCTCGTCACGCAAGTTGCCATGATGGTAAGTAGCGCGCTTAATTGCCTTGGATTTGGTCATACTGCGGGAAGACTTGAATGGTGTGGCTGGACAACTGGACGAAGCCCGTCATTTGCGCTGCGAGGAGCGTGTCCGAGTAAACCCTTCAGTCAGCACATGGGCGAGTTGCTTGCAACGCTGGTCTACCGGTAGGACGCGCAGCATCTCTTCTCCAAACTGTCTATCTATCACGAGCATGGCAATGCCATGCATCGCGCTCCAGATTATGTGGATGCTTCCATCCATCTCCTCTACCTGCAGGCCATTGTGGCGAAACGCAGTCTCAATGATGGCGTGAAGTTGCGCATAGCCCGCTTGCGACGCTTGGTGAAGATCCGTGAACTCCGCTCGCCTTAGGCTCTCCTCGGCAAACATGAGGCGAAACAGCGCGGAGTTCTCCACTGCGAAGCCCACGTAGTTTCCGATGATTACCTCAAGGGCCTTCTCTAGTCCCACGTGTGCGACTGGCTGCGTCTGACGCCGATGCGCCAGCAATTCGTAGCCGTTGGCCGCAAGCCCTGCCAGCAGCGCTCGCTTGTCTGAAAAGTGATTACGGATCGCCCCTGCAGAAACGCCCGCCAGGCTGGAACATGCACGGGTGGTAACGGCATCAATCCCGCCTTCCTCAAGAAGGCGCAGTGCCCCTTCGAGAAGTGCCTTCCGCAGATTGCCATGGTGATAGCCGACTTTTTGTTCTACGCCTGTTGAGATCGCGCGGCGCTTCTTGACTGGCGTTTTTTTAGTGCCCATCCTGTCCTATGCGTTGGATTCAGATCAAGCGGTGATTTTAACTACGGTCACATTGCTGCACGGACACACATGGCTTTGACCGTTCGAGGGACCACTTTCTCCCTCCCCTAAGCGTGTCCTGACAAATCTCCCAAAGGCTAGGGTAAACGAGCATACCCGTTTCTCGACAGACGATCCTTCTATGTATACACTGGATACTTAGCAATGTGTAGATTACGCGGTGACATTGCCTACGACCATTTTTCAGAAAAGTTGACTTGGAGACCCAGACATGAACCTGAACCGACGCCAGATCGTTCTTGCCACGCTCGCTAGCGGTGCTCCCTTCTGTGTAAGCGCACAAAAATACCCAGGCATTTCGGACACCGAGATTCGCATTGGTTCGACTCAACCCATGAGCGGCCCACTATCGTCGCTCAGCATGATCGGCAAGGCCGCTCAGGCATATGTAAAACGCCTCAATGACAACGGCGGAGTCAATGGCCGTAAGGTTCGACTGATCCAGTACGACGATGGCTACAACCCGGGCAAAGCCCTGGAGATGACTCGCAAGCTTGTGGAGCAGGACGACGTTTCCTTCATCTTTCAGAATGTTGGAACTGCTACTAACACCGCAATTCACCGCTATCTTCACTCGAAAGCGATCCCACAGCTGCTCATTTACAGCGGTGCTAACAAATGGGCCGACGCAGTTGGCGCACCATATGTCATCCCTGGCACCGCAACCTACGGCGCTGAAGGCCGTGTCTATGCCCGTTGGTTGCTGGAGACTAAGCCCAACGCGCGCATCGCACTGTTGATGCAGAACGACGACTTTGGCAAGGACTATGGCGATGCAGTCAAGAAAGGGTTGGGCGAACACGCCGCGAAGATGATCGTGGCCGAGAGCACCTATGAGGTCACCGACCCGACAGTCGATTCTCAGGTTGTCAAGCTCCGTGCGAGCAATGCGGACGTGCTGATTGTTCTGTGCAACGGAAAGTTCGCGGTCCAAGCACTGCGCAAAGTTCATGACATCGGCTGGAAGCCCCAGGTGATCCTTCCGATTGGCTCATCGTCCATTCAAAGCATTCTCAAGCCGGTTGGCTTTGAACGCGCGATTGGAGCGGTGACCGTCGCTGTTGCCAAGTCGGCGATGGACCCCCAATGGGATAACGACCCCGCCATCGTCAAACAGCGCCAGTTCGTCAAGGACTACATGCCTGGTCAGGACCCGAATGATCAACTGATTTCTGCTGGCCACGCGTCTTGCGAGATGCTGGAAGAGATCCTGCGCCGTTGTGGCAATGACCTCTCGCGCGCCAACATTATGGCGAAAGCACTCTCGCTCAAAGGTTTCCGCACCTCCACATTGCTCCCTGACGTGGCTATCAGCGTCGCGCCCGGAAACCACGAACTGTACGACCGCCTGTGGCTGCAACGCTTCGACGGCGTGTCGTGGGTGCCTTTCGGCAAGCCCGTCTCAGTTGCTTAGGCGGCATATAGACGCTTCCATCCGAATTTTCTATCCCGGAGTTTCCATGAAGAATGACCTTCCCAATACCGCAGTGAAGTTGCCCCCCTTGAAAAACTTTATCGGAGGGGAATGGGTTGATGCTGCATCTGGGTCGACCCTTACGAGCTTTAACCCCGCCACGGGCCAGCCGCTGGCCGAAGTGCCTGCAAGCGCTTCAGCCGACGCAGACCGCGCCGTCGCTGCGGCGCGCAGTGCGTTGGAGAAAGGCCCGTGGACGAAAGTACCGCCGTCGGTGCGCGCGCGCACGCTCCTGCGTATGGCCGACCTGATTGAGGAACGTGCTGAGGAGCTCGCCACCCTCGAGTCGCTCGACAACGGGAAGCCCATTTCCGCTGCCCGCATCGCCGACATCCCCTCGTCGGCTGGCGTCTTCCGCTACATGGCTGGATGGGCCACTCAAATGGAGGGGCAGCAAATTCCCCTTGCTTCACGTCCGCTAGGGCAGTTTCTGGCTTACACCAGCCGCGAGCCCGTGGGGGTGGTTGCGCAGATTGTGCCGTGGAACTTTCCATTGTTGATGGCTGCGTGGAAGGTGGCACCTGCGCTTGCCTTCGGGTGCGCAACGGTGCTCAAGCCCGCAGAACAGACTCCGTTGACTGCGCTTGCACTGGCGCAGATTGCTCAAGACGCCGGCGTCCCCCCAGGGCAGTTCAATCTCTTACAAGGGCATGGTCACGAAGTGGGCGCCGCTCTGGTCGCCCATCAGGGTGTTAACAAGGTGGCCTTCACTGGTTCCACCGATGTCGGCAAGATCATCGGGCGATCGGGCATGGACACCATGAAGCGCATTTCGCTCGAATTGGGGGGAAAATCGCCGACCATCATCATGAAGGATGCGGATATCGATGCTGCTGTCGCTGGTGCCGCTCATGCAATCTTCTACAACCAGGGACAAATTTGCACCGCTGGCTCACGCCTCTATGTCCACGATTCGGTCTACGACAAGGTCATTGAACGCCTCGTCGAATACGCATCGAAGTTGAAGATTGGACCGGGGCTTGATGCCACGACTCAAATTGGCCCCCTTGTGTCTGAAGAGCAGTTGTCGCGCGTCTCTAGTTACGTGCGCATCGGGAAAGAAGAGGGCGCCAGTGTCGCAGTGGGTGGAGAAGTGGTCAACGGGCCGGGGTATTTCTTCCAGCCCACGATCCTCACAGATACCAACCAGCGCATGAGGGTGGTTCAGGAAGAGATCTTCGGCCCGGTTTTGGTGGCAACCCGCTTTAAGGAAATTGACGAAGTCATCGCGCACGCGAACGACAGCATTTTTGGACTTGCTGCGAGCGTATGGACGCGCGATGTTTCTTCCGCTCACAAAGTGGCACGAGCGCTGCATGCAGGCACGGTGTGGATCAACTGTCACCACATCATGGATCCTGCGCTTCCATTTGGCGGGTACAAGCAGTCGGGCTTGGGACGGGAGATGGGTGCTGCGGCCATCGAGATGTACACCGAATCGAAGACGGTCTGCATCCAAATCTAAGAGGGGGCATCGGCCTCAAAAAACAGAACTTCTTCAGCAATCGTGCAGGAGGGATGGAATTCGCTCGCCCTTTGCCTGAGTCTCCTCTAGCCGACAGGGTCGTCGGTGAACTTCAGACGGAGCCGGATCACTTCGGCTCCGCATTCTTTTTGCCTGCGATTCCCACTGAGGGCGTCAAGAATGAAGAAACTGATCGATTCCTACACGCGTCTTCTCGAGATGCTCATGGCGGCCATGCTGGCCATCATGGTGGTGCTTGTCTTCGGCAACGTCGTGCTGCGCTACGCCTTCAACTCCGGCAATGCCCAGCGGTAAACCGACACAGGAGACGGGATCACATGACGCTGAATATCGAACACTTGCGTGGCTGGGTGGGCCGGCAGGAAACGCTTGAGGACTTCGTCACCAAGGCGCCATTAAAGGCGCTCACCGCCGTGCTGGATCGTGACGATGCGCCAGTGCACTCGGACGACATCATGCCGCCGTGCTGGCATTGGCTCTATTTCCTGCCGACGCCACGGCAGTCGGAAATCGGCGCAGACGGTCATCCTGTGCGCGGCGGCTTTTTGCCACCGGTGCCGTTGCCTCGGCGCATGTGGGCCGGCAGCCGGATCCATTTTCTTGCCCCGCTTCGCGCTGGGCAGGCGCTTCGCCGCACCTCGCACATCGACGATGTGCGCTTGAAGGAGGGCCGTAGCGGCCCGCTGGTGTTCGTCAATGTGCGACACGAGATCGAGGCCGACGGCGTGCTGGCCATCGCCGAAGAACATGACATCGTGTACCGCGACATGCCACAGCCTGGAGAAGCCGAGCCAGCACCCGTCTTGACCTCTGCCGAGGCGGCATGGTCGCGCCGCATAGAGCCCGACGACGTGCTGTTGTTCCGCTATTCGGCGCTGACCTTCAACGGCCACCGCATTCACTACGACCGCAGCTATGCGACCCAGGTCGAGGGTTACCCGGGCCTGGTCGTACATGGGCCCCTGGTCGCCACCATGCTGCTGGATCTGTTGCGCCGCGAGTTGCCGCGCGCGCAGGTCAGTAGCTTCAACTTTCGTGCTGTTAAGCCCTTGTTCGACACCGCAACCTTCGAGGTTTGCGGTCGTCAGCAGGGTAACTCAGTGAAGCTTTGGGCGCGCACGGCGGAAGGCCATCTTGCGATGGACGCCACCGCCACGCTCGCCTGACCACCCCAGGAAAACTATGTTCAACGAAATCGACGACCACCAAGACATCCGCGACGCGGTTCGTCAGCTCTGCAAACAGTATCCAGACGACTACTTCCGAACGATTGACGAGCAAAAAGCGTACCCCGAGAAGTTTGTCGATGCGCTGATGGAAGCTGGGTGGCTGGCGGCCATGATCCCGGAAGAATACGGCGGCACCGGCCTAGGCCTCACCGCGGCGACGGTGATCATGGAAGAGATCAACCGCTCGGGCGGCAATGCGGGTGCGGTTCATGGACAGATGTACAACATGGGCACCCTGCTGCGCAACGGCAGCACCGCCCAGAAGCAGAAGTACCTGCCCGACATCGCCGCCGGCAAGCTACGCATCCAGTCGATGGCGGTCACCGAGCCGACCACCGGCACCGACACCACCAAGATCAAGACCACGGCCGTCAAGAAGGAAGGGCGTTATGTGGTCAATGGGCAGAAGGTGTGGATCTCGCGTGTTCAGCACTCCGACCTGATGATCCTTCTGGCGCGCACCACGCCGCTGGCCGAGGTGAAGAAGAAGTCCGAAGGCATGTCGGTGTTCATCGTCGACCTGCAACAGGCGATCGGCCATGGCCTAACGGTGCGACCGATTCCCAACCTGGTCAACCACGAGACCAATGAACTGTTCTTCGAGAACCTCGAGATCCCCGAGGAGAACCTGATCGGCGAGGAGGGGCGCGGATTCAAGTACATACTTGACGGGCTGAATGCCGAGCGTACGTTGATCGCGGCCGAATGCATTGGCGACGGTTACTGGTTCATCGAACGGGCGCGCAAGTACGCCAACGAACGCATCGTGTTCGATCGACCCATCGGCAAGAACCAGGGCGTGCAGTTCCCGATGGCAGATGCCTTCATCGAGATCGAAGCCGCCAACTTGATGCGCTTCGATGCGGCGCGCCGCTTCGATGCGCGCCTGGACTGTGGCGCGCAGGCCAACATGGCCAAGTACCTGGCGGCCAAGGCCTCCTGGGAGGCCGCCAACATGTGCCTGCAAACTCATGGTGGTTTCGGCTTTGCCAATGAATACGACGTCGAGCGCAAGTTCCGCGAAACACGGCTGTACCAGGTTGCGCCAATCTCCACCAATCTGATCTACGCCTATGTGGCCGAGCACATCCTCGGGCTGCCACGTTCCTTCTGATGCGGAGCCACTCATGAGCCGACCCCTGGATGGCATCATCAGCGCCGACACCTTCGAGCGTCCGATCTATGCGGGCAACGCGATCGCCACGGTGCAGGCCGCCGACGAGAAGAAGGTGATCACGGTGCGCACGACCGGTTTCGACCCGGCAGCGGCCACGGGCTGCAGCGCGGCAGTGGAAGCCGCCGAGGCGGCCCTGGGCGATGGCAAGAGCGAATTCAAGGGTTCGGGAATCGCCAAGAGCGACCGCCCCGAGCTGACCGCCGCCAAGATCATCGTCTCCGGTGGCCGTGCGCTGGGCAGCAGCGAGAAGTTCAACGAGGTGATGACGCCGCTGGCGGACAAGCTGGGTGCCGCCATTGGTGCGAGCCGTCCGGCGGTGGACGCGGTCTACGCTCCGAACGATCTGCAGGTGGGTCAGACGGGCAAGATCGTCGCGCCGCAGCTGTACATCGCAGCGGGCATCTCCGGTGCCATCCAGCATCTGGCGGGCATGAAGGACTCCAAGGTGATCGTGGCGATCAACAAGGACCCCGAGGCCCCGATCTTCTCCGTGGCCGACTACGGCCTGGAGGCCGACTTCTTCGAGGCCGTTCCGGAACTCAACGCAGCTCTAGGCTGAAATGCCCCATACACCCGACGCAACCATGGCGACGATGGCCAGCGCGCGCAGCCTTCTGTTTGTGCCTGGAGACCGACCCGAGCGCTTTGCCAAAGCACTGGGTGCCGGCGCGGATGCCGTGATCTTCGACTTGGAAGACGCTGTGCCTGGCGACAGCAAGTCGCTGGCCCGCGATTCCATCGCAAGGGCCTGGCCCGAAATCTCCTCCCATGGGTGTCCTTGTCTGATCCGCACCAACCCGATGCACACCGCCGCAGGCGACGAGGACTTGCGGTGGCTGCAGAGCATTGTTGTGCCGCCTGGACTGGTGGTTGCCAAGGCGGAGTCCGCGGCGATGCTGTCTACTGTCCGACGCGCGTTGCCGCAAGCTCCTCTCTTCCCGCTGATCGAGAGCGCGGCGGGCCTGCACAGCATTGCCGAGATTGCCGCGCATGCCGGGGTGGTGCGACTTGTGATCGGTCATATCGACTTCATGGCCGATACCGGAATTCAATGTTCGGACGATGAGTCCGAACTCGACTTCTTGCGGTTCAACACTACCATTCAGAGTCGTTTGCATGGACTCGCCCCTCCGGTCGACGGGGTTACTACAGCATTGGACAAGCCGGATCGTCTAAAGGCGGACACCGTGCGAGCTCTGCGATTCGGCTTCGGGGGCAAGCTTTGCATCCACCCTCAGCAAGTAAACATCGTGCACGAAACCATGGCACCTTCGGCAGATGAGGTGGCGTGGGCGCATCGCGTGGTTGACGGAGACCTAGAGTCCGGCGGCTCTGCATTCCGCCTGGACGGCAACATGGTGGATCGTCCCGTTGTGCTAAAGGCCCAGCGCACGCTTGACCGTGCACGCCGATAAACGCCACTTCTACTGCTGCTTCAGCATCCACCCGTCTTCTCGCCCAACGCTGCACGCCATATGCCACGCTCCAGACTACCGATCGAGCCAGAAGCAGACGTGCTTGCCGACTGACTAGCATCGCTTGCGAAGCTGCAGATGCAGGTCCCTGACGACGTGCTTGTGCTGCCGGCGCACAATGAACCATTTCGAGTGGACTGCCCCTAGTCCGGTAGACAAACCCCGCCTATCCTTTGAGCATAGGAGGGAGTGCGATGAGCACCCAGAGGTTTACACCGGAATTCAAGGAAGAAGCAGTCAAGCAGGTTGTCGAGCGCGGATATACCGTGCCCGATGTTG
>CALRUK020000036.1:0-24877 GCA_943371335.1 Synechococcus sp. UW140
ACAAGCCGGCCAGGCTCATGCCCTGGGCGGTGTCGGCGAAACGCTCGGTGACCGGCGAGTAGGTGACGAGCTCGCTCTTGGCGTAGGTGATGCGGCGCTCCAGCGACTCCTGGCCGCGGTCCACCCGCGCGAGCACCAGCGCGCTGGCCAGCGCCTTGAAGGAGCTGAGCATCATGAAGCGCTCGTCGGCGCGGTGGCCGTGCGACTGGCCGGTGGCGGTGTCGAGGATGAAAACCCCCAGGCGACCCTGGGCGGTGGCTTCAAGCTGCTGCAGCTGCGCGCTCAGCTCGGTGGCGGCGCGGCCGCGTGCGGGGGTGAAGGAGAAGGCGCTGGTCAGGGCCAGCGCGGTGGCGGTGGAGAAATGTCGGCGTTGGATCATGGTGCCCACTTTACTGGGGGTTCGGCCCTTCGACAGGCTCAGTCCGGCAACGCCATTGGCCCCAGCTCGGCGAACACATCACCCGGCCCGGGGTTGCCGGCATGCGTGTGGCCGCCCAGGTGGTTCACGATGCCCCACACCGCGTTGAGCGAGGTCTGCACCGCGCCCTCGACCCACGCGGGCGTGAACGACACGTCGTCGCCCGCCAGGAAGATGCCGCGCTCTGCGGGTGCAAAGCCGTCCTGCATGAAGTGGCTGTACATGCGGTGGTTGTAGCGGTAGTGGCCGGGCAGCGCGCCCTTGAAGGCGCCCAGGAAATGCGGGTCCGCTTCCCACGACACACTGATCGGGTCGCCAATGATGTGGCGGGCAATGTCCACGTCGGGGTAGATCTTTTGCAGCGCCTGCAGGGCGAGCTGCACGCGCCGCTCGGTGCCGTGCGGCAGCATCTTGAGCGCGTCGCCCATCCAGGCGTAGCTCAGGCAGATCACGCCGGGCTGGTCGGGCCCGTTGTCAAACAGGTAGGTGCCGCGCGTGAGCCGGTCGGTCAGCGTCATGCCCATGGTGGGCCAGCCGTTGGCCTTCAGGTCGTTCCAGAAGGGGCGGTCCACCATCACGAAGGTTTTGGACGACTGCATGTAGCGCGTGCGGTCCAGCGCCATCCAGTGCTTCTGCGAAAACAGCGACTCTTCCACCGCGATCTGCGTGGTCAGCAGCCAGCTCTGGCAGGTGGTGAGCACGGCAGGGTAGGTGCGGGTGTGGCCCCAGGTGTCGGTGACGGCGAGTTCGTTGCTCGCTGCGCGGGCAATGGCCGTGACGCCCGCGCGCGGCGCGCCGCGGTGCAGGCTGGCCAGCGTGGTGCCGGCGGGCCAGTGGCGCATCTCGCTGGCGGCGGGGGCGTGTTGCCACAGGCCCAGCGGCACCTGCTGCGCACCGCCCACGATGAGGTGCTGGTTGTCGTCGCAACCCGTGAGCACCACGCGCAGGATCTCGAGCATGGAGTTGGGAAAGTCCGAGTCCCAGCCGCCGGTGCCAAAACCCACCTGCCCGAACACCTCGCGGTGCTGAAAGGACAGCTTCGAGAAAGCCTGGGAGGTGGCCACAAAGTCGTAGAAGGTGCGGTCGTCCCAGAGCGGCACGAGCCGGTCCCACAGGGCTTTGAGGGCGGGCGCGTCGCGCTCGCGCAGCGCCTGCTGCAAGCCGGTGAAGCCCGCGCCTTCTTCCAGCGCTTCGGCCCAGGCCTGCGCCACCTCGGCAAACAGAGGCGGCAGGTCGGCCAGCGTGCGCGCCCAGTGGGTCTGCCCTTCCAGGTCCACCACGGTGCAGCCGGCGGCGGGCGTGAGCGGGTTGGGGAACGGCCGCGTGTGCAGGCCGAGCCGGTTCACGTAATGGAAGAAGGCGGTGCTGGACGCCGGAAAGCGCATGCCGCCCAGCTCGGCCACCACGCCCTGGCCGCCTTCGAATGCCTGCGAGCGCAGCCGCCCGCCCATGCGCGAAGCCTCGTACACCACGGGCTTGAGGCCCAGCTTCATCAGCTCGTAAGCCGCCACCATGCCGGCCATGCCCGCGCCTACGATGGCCACCTCTTGCCCCAGGCGCTCGGCCGGGATCTCGCCCAGGCCCTGCGGGTGGGCGATCCAGTCGTCAAAGGCAAACGGGAAGTCGGGTCCGAAGAGGGTGACGGGCGCGCTGGCGCCGCGTGGGGTGGTGGGCATGCGGGCGCCTTTGGGCTCAGAACAGGCTGCGCAGCAGCCACAGGGCCGTGCCCCACATCATCAAGGCCACCAGGCCGTCCAGCGCGCGCCACACGTGCAGCGAATTGAGCCGGCGGCCCAGCCAGAAAGCCGCCGCGCCCAGGGTGACGAACCACACCAGCGAGCCGGTGGCCGCGCCCAGGCCAAAGGTGGTGCTGCCCTGGCCGTACGCCAGCGAAGCGGTGCCGATGAGCACGGCGGTGTCGAGCCAGGCGTGCGGGTTCAGGAAAGAGAAGGCCAGCGCAGAGAGCACCGCCTTGCGCGGCGACACCGGCTCGGCCGCCACGCGGCCACTGTCGTCCAGCTCCAGGGCGCGCGGGCGCAGAAAGCGCTGAAACGCCTGCCAGCCGTACACCGTGAGGAACAGCGCGCCCGCGCCCACCAGGGCGCCCATCAGCTTGTCTGACAGGCCACCGAGCTGCGCCAGGCCCAGCACGCCCAGGCCAATGAGCACCACGTCGGCCAGGGCGCAGGTAAGTACGGTCAGCCACAGGTGCTGGCGCTGCAGACCCATGCGCAACACATGCGCGTTTTGCGGGCCAATCGCCATGATCAGCGACATGCTCAGCACCATGCCGGCGGTGAAGGTGGGGAAGGCGAGGGTCATGACAACAGCTCCGGAAACCTGGGTGCCCGCGCAGGGGGTGGCGGGTGGATGGGCTGGAGTGTGCCTGTTTGGGGTGTTTGGTTAAAGGGGATCAATCGCAAATGTGGTTGGTCAAGAAATTGTTGAGTGAATGGCGGTTGTGTGGAATGAGTGATCGGCCGTCGCCACCCCCAATGGCCCTACGCAGTCAGTGGGATTGCGTAGGTGCTTGTCGCAGTTTGCGGCCTGCCTCACAGTCGGTGCCGTGTGAAGCTTCGCTATCCCTTTGAATCGACAAGATTTTTTTTAGCATGAGCTCAACTCCCTCCTCCACCCCCATGCTCAGTTCGGTCGACATCCAGCTCGACAGAGACATATTCCTGCGCGCTTTGCTTCGCGAGTTGTCCGGCACGCTCGAAAACGTGGTCGGGCTGGACGACGCTTCGGGGTTCATCAGCGTGGTGGGGCAGCGCGTGGGGGAATGGATCGAAGCGGAATACCGCAAGGTTCTCGGCTCGTCCCCCATGGACAGGGAGCAGGTCACCGCGGTGCTGATCGATCTGAAGCGCCGCATCCACGGCGACTTCTATGTCGTCGAGGCGGACGACACCAAGATCGTATTGGGCAATCGCGCCTGCCCATTCGGCGACAAGGTGTTGGGCCGCTCCTCGCTGTGCATGATGACGTCGAACGTTTTCGGCACGATCGCCGCCCAGAACCTGGGGCGTGCCAAGGTCGTCCTGCGCAAGACGATTGCAAAGGGCTCTGCGACATGTCAGGTCGTGCTTCATTTGAAGCCCGGTGCAGAGGCTGACGCCGAGGACGGGCGCGAGTACTTTCGCATTTGAGGGTGCGCCGCACATGAGCGTCACCCCCCAGCTCGGTGTGCAGGTGTTCGACGCGCATCCTGATGCGCATTGGCTCCTTGACGATCGTGGTGTGCTGAAACACGCCAACAAGGCCGCGCTGCGCCTCATGGGAAACCTGGCGACGGTCCCGGCGGGCGAAAAGATATCGAACCTGGTCGTCGACGAAGCGACCCGCTGCGAAGACCTGATTCGACAGGGCTTGCGCAGCACGGTGTCGACGCCTGCGCGACTGCGCCTGCGCACGGGCGATGCCGGTGAGGTCAGCTGCCGGTGTGACATCGCGCTGCTCAGCCCTGCCGCTTCCGGGGTGCCGGCCCTGCTGTGGTGCAGGCTGGTGGAGCAGGGTTTGGGGAGAAACCAGTTCGCCGTCCTCAATCAACAGATCCAGGCCTTGAAGCTCGAAGTCGTGCGACGGCAGGGTGCCGAAGCGGACATGAGACGCCAGAGCGAATGGCTGGAAACGGTCTTGCTCGGCATCGCCGAGGGCGTCATTGCCACTGACGTGAATGGCTCCGTGCTGTTCATGAACCCGGTGGCGTCCAAGCTCACCGGCTGGCCACGGGATCTGGCGCTGGGCCAACCGATCAGCGAGGTCGTTCAGCTGGTCTCGTTGGGCAGCCCCGGTGCGAAGGAATGCGCAGCCCTCAGCGTTCAACTCTCGGACCGCCACCTCGATGGCAAGCGGCTGCAACTGGTGGGCAAGGGCGGGACGCTCAGCGTGGTCCAGGTGTCCACATCAGCGCTGACCAGTGAGTCGGGTGCCAGCCGGGGCACGGTGTTCGTGCTTCGCCTGGTTGAAAGCGAGTTGAAGGCGGAGCGTGAACAACTTGCGCTTGAGCATCAGCTGCGCGAATCCCAGAAGATGGAGGCCCTGGGCACGATGGCCGGGGGCATCGCGCACGATTTCAACAACATCGTCGCGGCCATACTGGGCAACGTCGAGTTGGCGCTTGAGGACACGGCCCCCGACTCGGATTCCAGGGTGAGCCTGATTGAAATACGCAAATCAGGCCGCCGAGCCCGCGACCTTGTGCAACAAATCCTGACCTTCAGCCGGCGGCAGGACAACACGCGCGCTCCCGTTGCCGTGGAGGCGCTGCTGCAAGAGACACAACAAATGCTTCGGACGGCGCTCCCGGCAGAGGCCGAGTTGGTGATTCAGGCCGAGGGCCGACTGCCTGCCGTGTGGGGCAACGCGACGCAAATTGAGCAAGTCTTCCTCAACTTGACGGGCAATGCGGCACAAGCGTTGCAGGGACGCGCGCTGGGCAAGGTGTGGGTGCACGCGAGCAGGTTCAAGGGTGCGCCGCTGCCCTGCGATCCGGATGAAATTGAAGTCATACCGATGGATGCGCCATGGCCGGACGTCAGCTTGTGCATTCGCGTGAGTGACAACGGCGTGGGCATGGCACCCCCCACACTGGCCAGAATATTCGAACCCTTCTTCACGACAAAACCCGTGGGAAGTGGAACGGGGCTGGGTCTCGCGGTCGTGCACGGCATTCTGCGGGAGCACAACGCCGCGCTCCGGGTCAAAAGCACTTTGGGTCAGGGCACCGTGTTCTCGGTGTGGTTGCCGGCCATGGACGACTCGGCATCATCGAACGCGGCGTTGCAAGCCACACAGGAGGATGTGGTGCCCATCAAGGCCAAGGGTGCGGTGGCCTCCCGCATTCTGTATGTGGACGACGACGAAGCCATGGCTTTTCTGGTGCAGCGCTTCCTCGACCGCAACGGCTACCGCGTCACCACGTGCTTCAGCCCGGACGAAGCCCTGCGTGTGCTTCGCTCAGACGATTCGGTCTTCACGTTGTGCATCACCGACTACAACATGCCCGGGATGTCGGGTCTCACGCTGGCCAGGGAAATCAAATCGCTTCGGCCGGCGCTTTCTGTGGCCATCGCATCAGGCTACATCAGCGACGAACTTCGTGAGCTCGCCCCCCAGGCGGGCGTGAGTGAGCTGATCTACAAACCCAACACCGTGGAAGAGCTGTGCCGCAGTATCGAGCGCTTGGTCGAGCGCGACGCTGCAGGTGAAACAAACGGGCGTTGCCAGTGATGGGGGCGGCATCACTGGCCGCCCTCACCCCACCACCCGCGTCTGCGAAGGCGTCTCCCCAAACAGCGCCTTGTAGTCCTGCGAAAAGTGGCCCATGTGCCAAAAACCCCAGCGGGCGGCGGTGTCGGCGATGGTGGCTTCGGTGCCCTGTGTGCGCAGGGCGCGGCGCACGGCGTTGAGGCGCACGGTGCGCAGGTAGGTGGCGGGGCTGGTGCCCAGCGCTTCCTGAAAGCCGTTTTGCAGCGTGCGCCGCGTCACGTGCAGGCGTGTGCACAGCTCGGCCACGCTCAGCGGCTGCTCCGGGTGTTCAAAGACGAGTTCGCGCACGCGGTGCACCAGCTCCTGGCGGCGCAGTTGCCTTGGGCTCACGGCGTCGCTCAGCATGTGGGGCACCAGCACGTCGCTCAATACGGTGAGCAGGGCTTCGCGCAGGGAGCGCCGGCTGGCTTCGTGGTGCAGGGCTTCGGGTTGGGCCTGCAGGCAGCGCAGCACCTCGCGCACCATGCCGGCCAAGCGGTAGCGCTGCAGCGCGGTGAGGGCCTGCACGCGCGGCACGTCGGCCCAGTCGGTGGGCAGGGCTTGCTGGTGCAGGGCCTGTATGTGGCGGGCGAGCTGGTCTTTGTCGAGCACCATGCCGTAGAGGCCGTGGCCGGCCGGCACCTGCAGGTCAAACGGGGTGTCGCTGCCGGCCAGCATGAGCTGCAACCCGTGCGATGGCCGGCCCATGAAGCGCAGCCCGGCGTCGTGCTCGGGCACCGCCAGGCCCACCCACACGCCGCCTTGCCACGGCCGGCAGCGCTGGCTGGTGGCGCAGCTGGCGGCTTCTTCAAATACCTGCAGGTCGTGGTCGAGCAGCTCGCGCACCTCGCCTTCAAAGGCGCCGGGCGAGGTCTGTTCGTAGTGCTGTTCCCACGACGCCAGGTTGCGGGCGTGAATGTCCACGTCCTGCGTGCGCTTGATGCGAAAGCAGGCAGCGGCAGCGTCTGGCTGCACCAACATGGCGTGCTCCTTCCCGGCGAATGCCCAACCTCCGGGGTGCATCAAGTTTCATGCCACCACATGCCCCGCGCCGGTGCGCTATCCCGCATCGGAAAAAATGCCGCCGCACGTCCCCCGCTTGCCCAAACGGGATACCTGCCCAGGTGGCGAGCGGCACAAGATGCCAGCCGGGCTGCCCGAGCCGTTTCGGGCGTCATCCTCTTGATGCGAGCAACAACATGTCAACAACACCCAAGATGGTCTCGCGGGAACTCAAGCCCGTGCTGGGCGCCTTCTCTTTGTGGGGCATTGCCGTGGGCCTGGTGATTTCTGGCGAGTACTTCGGCTGGAGCTACGGCTGGGCCAGCGCCGGCACGCTGGGCTTTCTGGTGGCCACGCTGTTTGTGGCCCTGATGTACACCACCTTCATCTTCAGCTTCACCGAGCTCTCCACCTCCATTCCGCATGCGGGCGGGCCGTTTGCCTATGCGCGGCGCGCCTTCGGGCCCACCGGCGGCTTCATTGCGGGCTTTGCCACGCTGGTGGAATTTGTGTTTGCGCCGCCGGCCATTTCGCTGGCCATTGGCGCTTACCTCGGCCTGCAGTTCCCCTCGCTCGACCCGAAGATGGCCGCACTGGGCGCCTACGTGATCTTCATCGCCCTCAACGCGCTGGGCGTGGGCATTGCTGCCATGTTCGAGCTGGTGGTGACGGTGCTGGCGGTGGCCGAGCTGCTGGTGTTTGCCGGCGTGGTGGCGCCGGGCTGGTCGCTGGCGAACTTCACGGCCAACGGCTGGGCCGGCTCCAGCGAATTCACCATGGGCACCTGGGCGGGCATCTTTGCGTCCATCCCGTTTGCCATCTGGTTCTTCCTGGCGATCGAGGGCGCGGCCATGGCGGCCGAAGAAGCCAAGGAGCCGCGCCGCACCATCCCCATTGCGTACATCACCGGCATCCTCACGCTGGTGGCGCTGGCCTTTCTGGTGATGGTGATGGCCGGGGGCGTGGGCGACTGGACCAAGCTCTCCAACATCAACGACCCGTTGCCCCAGGCCATGAAGATGGTGGTAGGCGAGTCCAGCGGCTGGCTGCACATGCTGATCTGGATCGGCCTGTTCGGGTTGGTCGCCTCCTTCCACGGGATCATTCTGGGCTACTCTCGCCAGATGTTTGCGCTGGCCCGCGCCGGCTACCTGCCGGCCTACTTCGCCAAGGTGCATCCGCGTTTCAAGACGCCGGTGCGCGCTCTCGTGGGCGGCGGTGTGGTGGGTGTGATCGCGGTGTTCAGCGATCAGTGGGTCACCTTCGGCGGCCTGCCGCTCACCGCCAACATCGTCACCATGGCCGTGCTCGGCGCGCTGGTGATGTACATCGTGTCCATGGCCTCGCTGTTCAAGCTGCGCCAGAGCGAGCCGCAGCTGGAGCGCCCCTACCGCGCGCCCTTCTACCCCCTGTTCCCCGGCATTGCGCTGGTGTGCGGTGTGGTCTGCCTGGCGGCGGTGGTGTATTTCAACGCCATGATCACCGTGCTCTTTCTGGTGTTGATGGCGCTGGCCTACCTGTACTTCTACCTCACCAGCGGACAGCGCAACGCAGCCCCGCTGGACGCCATGCTGGGCACGGTGGAGTGAACGCCACAAGGACCACCCGACTGTGAACCTGAGCGTCAACCTGGGGGCGCGCAGCTACCGTTTTGGCAGCCTGCGCGAAGTCATGGCCAAGGCCACGCCGCTGCGCTCGGGCGACTGCCTGGCCGGCGTGGCCGCCGCCACCGAGCAAGAGCGGGTGGCCGCGCGCTGGGTGCTGGCCGACGTGCCCTTGTCCACCTTCCTCAACGAAGCGCTCATTCCCTACGAAGACGACGAGGTCACGCGGCTGATCATCGACAGCCACGACGCGCTGGCCTTCGCGCCCGTGGCCTCGCTCACCGTGGGCGCCTTCCGCGACTGGCTGCTCTCGGCCCAGGCCACCCCCGCCGTGCTGCGCGCGCTCGCCCCTGGCCTCACCCCCGAAATGGTGGCGGCCGTGAGCAAGCTCATGCGCAACCAGGACCTGATGCTGGTGGCCAAACGCTGCGAAGTGGTCACGCGCTTTCGCAACACGCAGGGCCTGCGCGGCCACCTCTCGGTGCGCCTGCAGCCCAACCACCCCACCGACGACCCCGCCGGCATCGTGGCCAGCATGATCGACGGCCTGATGCACGGCGCGGGCGACGCGGTGGTGGGCATCAACCCGGTGTCCGACAGCGTGCCCGACCTGGTCCGACTGAACCACGTGCTGGCCGACGTGCTGGCGCGCGGCGAAATCCCCACGCAGACCTGCGTGCTCACCCACGTCACCAACACCATGCAGGCCATGTCGCACGGCGCGCCGGTGGACCTGGTGTTCCAGTCCATCGCCGGCACGCAGGCGGCCAACGCGTCTTTCGGCATCGACCTCGCGCTGCTCGACGAAGCGCACACCATGGCGCAGGCGCTCGGGCGCGGCACGGTGGGGCGCAACGTCATGTACTTCGAAACCGGGCAGGGCAGTGCGCTCTCGGCCAACGCCCACCACGGGGTGGACCAGCAGACCTGCGAGGCCCGCGCCTACGCCGTGGCGCGCCGCTACAAGCCGCTGCTCATCAACACGGTGGTGGGCTTCATCGGACCGGAATACCTGTACGACGGCAAGCAGATCACCCGCGCGGGGCTTGAAGACCACTTCTGCGGCAAGCTGCTGGGCCTGCCCATGGGCTGCGACATTTGCTACACCAACCATGCCGAGGCCGACAGCGACGACATGGACAACCTCATGGTGCTGCTCGCCACGGCGGGGCTCAATTTCTTGATCGGCGTGCCCGGCGCGGACGACATCATGCTGAACTACCAGAGCACCTCGTTTCACGACGCGCTGGTGCTGCGCGACATGCTCGGCTTGAAGCGCGCACCCGAGTTCGAGGCCTGGCTGCAGCGCGTGGGCGTGAGCGACGCGCAGGGCCAGCTGCTGCCCGCGCCGCGCCAGCCCGCGCTGCCTTCTTCGCTCTGGACACTGCCCCCACCCGCATGACCACACCCAGCCGCGACCTTTGGGCCCACTTGCGCCAGCACACGCCGGCGCGCATTGCGCTGGGGCGAACCGGCGTGAGCCTGCCCACGCGCGAAGTGCTCGACTTCGCACTGGCCCACGCACAGGCACGCGACGCCATTCACCTGCCGCTGGACACCGAGGCCCTGTGCGCCGAACTGGCGCAGCAGGGCTGGGCTTCGCCGCCCGTGCTGCTGCAAAGCCAGGCGCGCGACCGCCACGAATACCTGCTGCGCCCCGACCTCGGGCGGCGGCTGGACGCCGACAGCGTGCAGCGCCTCGGCGCGGCTGGCGACACGGGTGCCCCCGCGCCCGACCTGGTGCTGGTGGTGGGCGATGGCCTCTCGGCCCTGGGCATTCAGCTGCACGGGGCGGCATTGCTCGGCGCCATCCGCCGCGCGCTCCACCCCGGCATTCGCCTGGGGCCGCTGGTGGTGGTGCGCCAGGCCCGCGTGGCGGTGGCCGACGAGGTGGGCGAGCGCCTGGGCGCCGCCGCCGTGGCCATGGTGGTGGGTGAGCGGCCCGGGCTGAGCTCGCCCGACAGCGTGGGCATCTACCTCACCCACGCGCCGCGCGTGGGCTGCAGCGACGCGCAGCGCAACTGCATTTCCAACGTGCGCCCCGCCGGGCAAGACGTGGAGACCGCCGCGCGCCGACTGGCCTGGCTGTTTGAAGAGAGCCGCCGCCTGGGCCTCACCGGCGTGGGGCTGAAGGACCACAGCGGCCTGCCGCTGGCAGGGCTGCCGGCGGGCGCGCGCCCCGAGCTGGGCTGAGCCGTTGCCGTGTGGTTCGTGGTGCGCGGTGCGCACCGGCAGGCGCGCGGCTTAAACTGAACAGAACCAAACCCCATCGGGTTGAGTTTTTCTCAATCGCCATGCTCGACGCCCGCCAACTCGAGGCCCTCAATGCCGTGATCGAACACGGTGGCTTTGGCCCGGCCGCCAAAGCGCTCTCGCTCACGCTCGCGGCGGTGTCGCTGCGCATCAAGTCGCTCGAAGACACGCTGGGCCAGCGGCTGCTGGTGCGCGGCAAGCAGGTGCATGCCACGCCCGCCGGGCAGGCGCTGCTGGCGCATGTGAAGCAGGTGCGGCTGATGGAGGCCGACCTTCTCGATGGCCTGCAAGGCGGCGCGCCTTCCAAGGGCGGTGTGCGCTGGCAGAGCCTGTCGGTGGCGATCAACGCCGACTCCGTGGCCGGCTGGTTTTTGCCCGGCGTGGCCGCCATGCTGCAGCGCCACCGCCTGCTGCTCGACATCATGATCGACGACCAGGACCACACGCACAGCGCGCTCAAGAGCGGCGACGTGATGGGCTGCGTGACCGCACTCTCCACCGCCATGCGCGGTTGTGTGGCCGAGCCGCTGGGCGTGATGCGCTACCGCTGCGTGGCCGCACCCGCCGTGGCGCAACGCTGCCGCACGCCGCGCGGCGCGGTGTCGGTGCACAAGCTGCTGTCGCAGCCGGCCATCATCTTCAACCGCAAGGACGCGCTCCAGGACGCGTTTCTGGAGCAGCACTTCGGCCTGCGCCAGCCGCACTACCCGCGCCACTTCGCGCCCGCCGTGGAGGCGTTCGAGACCGCCATCGAACTCGGCCTGGGCTGGGGCATGGTGCCCGAGCAGCACCTGACGCAACGCCCCGAACTGCAGGAGATCCTGCCCGGCGCCACGGTCGACGTGGTGCTGTACTGGCAGCACTGGGCACACGAATCGCCCTCGGCCCAGCGCCTCACGGCGGCGGTGAAAGCCGCGGCGGCGCAGCGGTTGCGGCCCGTGCCGCCATCGGCGGCAGCGGACTGACGCCAGCGGTCAGCGCTGCAACATGCCCCACACGGTGTGGGGCGACACGCCCTGCACCCGCACCATGCGCACCCACAGCAGTGTCATGTGTTCGAGGTGCAGTGCCTGCGCCAGCCCGCCCACGTCCAGGGGCGTCCAGCCGAGCTCGCCGGCCAGGGTGCTCACAGTGGCTTTGGCCTGCGCGTCTTCGCCGCACAACATCATCACCGGCCGCACGCTGTGGCCGGGATAGGCACTGTCCTCGAAGTTCTCGAAGCCGTAAATGCTGAAGGCCTTGACAACGCGCGCGCCGGGCGCAGCCGCCTGCACGGTCTCGGTGCCCGACCGGGCGCTGCCCAACGCGTGGGTGATGGCCGGGCCGACGGGGTTCGTGCAGTCCACCAGCACCTTGCCCTGAAGCTCGGCAGACACCTCCGAGAGCGCCGCGTGGTTGGCGGCAAAGGGCGTGGCGAGAAACACGACGTCGGCGCCTGCCACCGCGCGGTGGGGTGCGGCGACTTGCAGGTTCGGGTTGCGTTGCAGCGCCCGGGCCGTGCTGGCCGAGGCGGGGTCCTTGGCCGCCAGCGTGACGTGGTGGCCCGCGCGTTGCAGGTGGTCGGCCAGCGGCGCTCCCACCTGGCCGTGACCGATGAAGGCGATGTTCATGGCGCCTCCTTCGGGGTGGGCAGCTCGTACCAGTCGGGATGTGATTCGGTCCACACCTGCTTCTCGATGCGCCGGTGCAGATGGCGGCCAAAAAGCCCGGTGCTCAGCATCACGCGCTCGCCGCCCACGGGCCGTTTGGCCAGGCGCGAGCCGCAGCGTGGGCAGTGCGCGCGCTGCGCTTGCGCCGAAGAGTCGTACCACTGCGGCGCGAGGTCGCCCGACCACACCACGTCGCTCGCCGGAGCCACCAGCATGGCGAAGTAGTTGCCGTGCAGGCGCTGGCAGTCTTCGCAGTGACAGGCCACCACACCCAGCGCGCTGGCCGGTGCGCTCACCTGCACACCGCCGCAATGGCAATGTCCTTGAAGTTTTTCCACGGGAGTTCCTTGTGAAAGAGGTCGGTCTGTCGGGGTCAGCGCGCCACGTCGGCCAGGATGTCGGCCAGCGCACGGGGTTGGGTGAGCATGGGCAGGTGCGAGGTGTTCAGCGCCCAGGTTTGCCTCGCGCCGCCGGCTCGCGCCAGCATGGTTTGCTGCAGCTTGAACGACACGGCGTTGTCCTGCCGGGTGTGCACGTAGCTGCGGGGCACGCGGCCAAAGCGTTCGGCGCTGAGCGACACGGGCGTGCCCAGCGGCGGCACGGCTTCGGCTCTGTGGCTGCTCACCAGGGCGCGTCGGTCGGCTTCGTTGCAGTCCGTGCAGAACACCTCGGCGATGCCCTCGGGCCGCAGGCTGGCGGGCGAGTAGGCCTTGGGATCGGCTTGCGTCCAGTAGGCGCCCACGCGGCTGTCGGCGTCGGTCATGGCGATCTTGTAAAGGCTTTCGCCGTTTTGCGGCAGGTAGCCCGCCACGTAGACCAGCTCGGCCACACGCTCTGGTGCTTGCTCGGCCAGGGCCGAGATCACCATGCCGCCCATGCTGTGGCCCACGACGATGGCTTGTCCCTGCGCCGGCAGCGCGGCCAGCACCGTTTTCACGTAGCCATCGAGCGAGAGTTGCGCTGCCGGCGTGGTGTCGGCGCCGTGACCGGGCAACTCCACCGCAGTGACGCGAAACCCGCGCTGGCGCAGGTCGCTCGCCACGCGGTCCCAGGCGCTGGCGCCCATCCAGGCGCCGTGCACCAGCACGATGGGGCGCGCCTTGGCAGTGGCCGCCGTCGGCGTCGATGGCGCGACGGTGCTGCAAGCGCTGAAGGTGGTCAGTGCGAGCACGCCGGCGGCCGTGGCCAGGAGGCGCGCGGTTTGCGCGCCCGGAAAGTTTTGCTGGGCGGCTGGCTTGGCGTGAGGGGTGTTGTCTTTCGGGCTCATCAGGGTTCCAGGGTCTGGGGATAACTGAGTTTTAAGGTTTTAATCCCGAAGATAAATAGCTCATCAAGAGACAGCTTGTTGCTGTTTCAGGCAACAAATCGCAGGAGCCAACGTGGACATTCATGAACTCAACATGCTGGTGAAGGTGGTGCAGGCGGGCAGCTTCACCGGTGCCGCGCTGGCCATGAACACGCAGAAGGCCCACGTCTCCCGGGTGGTGTCGGGGCTGGAAAGCAAGCTGGGCGTGAGGTTGCTGGAGCGCTCCACGCGCTCGCTGTCGCTGACGGAGGTCGGGCGCGACCTTTACGAACGCGCGGTGGGCATCCTGGGCGCCGTGGAGGAAGCCGAGCGCGCGGCCCAGGCCACGCTCGCCGAGCCGCGCGGGTTGCTCAAGCTCAGTTGCGGAGCGGAGTTCGGACAGATCGCCGCGCAGCGCTGGGTGCACGGTTATCTGGCGCGGTATCCCCAGGTGTCGGTCGAGGCCGACTTCACCAGCCGCCTGATCGACCTCGTTCACGAAGGGTTTGATCTGGCCATTCGCGTCGGCACGTTGCCCGATTCCAGCCTGGCAGCCCGCCGCCTGGGTGAGTTGCGCTACGGGCTGTACGCGAGCCCGGGTTACCTCGCCCGCCAGGGCTCACCCCAGGCGCCGGGGGAACTGCTGCAGCACGCCCTGCTGGCGTTCAACGCCGGCAGCCAGCGCCAGGTGTGGTTGCTGCGCCGTGGCGACGAGGCGTGTCCGGTCAACACCGAGGGCCTGGCGCGGCTGCGGGTGAACAGCCGCTTTGCCGTCTGTGATGCCGCGGTGCAGGGACTGGGCATCGGTTTGCTGCCACACCAGGTGGCGGCGCTGCCCCTGGCGCAAGGCCGGCTCGTGCCGGTGCTGGTCGGCTGGCAGCCACCGCCCGTGCCGGTGCATGCGGTGTTCGCGAGCACCCGGTACCTCGCACCCAAGGTGCGTGCCTTTATCGATCACGCGGTGGCATCGTTCGACGCCGACGAGGCGCTGCACGCCGCGGCCTGAAACGCCGCCGCAGTGCGGCTCAGGCCGGGGCCAGCGCCGGTGCGTCGAAAGCGCGCACGGGCGGCGCATCGCCCTGCCAGCGCGCCACGTCCACCAGCGCGGTCATGGCGCTGCAGCCCTGGGCCAGGCGCGAGGTGCCGAGGTCGGCGGTGAGCACGTTGGGGTTGCCGTGGCGTTCGAGGTCGTCGCCGTGGCCGTCGAACCAGGCACCGGTGGACATCACGATCACACCGGGCATGACCGCGTCGTCCAGCGTGGCGCCGCCCATGCAGTGGCCGCGCGCGTTGAACACGCGCACCAGATCGCCGTCGGCAATGCCGCGCGCCTGCGCGTCGGCCGGGTGCAGCCGCACGCGCTGGCGATCGTGCAGCTTGTGCTCGCGCGAGAGCACGCCGGCGTCGAGCTGCGAATGCAGCTTGTCGGCCGGCTGCGAGCTGATGAGGTGCAGCGGCCACTGGCGCGCGCTGTCGGCACCCAGCCATTCCTCTGGCTCCAGCCAGGTGGGCTGGGGCGGGCAGTCGGCATAGCCGAAGCTGGCGATGGCGGCCGAGTGCAGTTCGATGCGGCCCGAGGGCGTGCCCAGCGCGGCGGTCTGCGGGTTGGCGCGGAAGGCTTCAAACAGCACCATGTCGCGCTCGGGTTCGGGCAGCTCGGCCGTGCCGTTTGCCCAGAAGGTGTCGAAGTCCGGCAGGTCGAAGCCGGCGGCGCGCCAGTTGGTGGCGGTGCTGTCGTAAATGGCGCGCACCCAGTCGGCTTCGTCGCGGCCTTCGGTGAAGGCGGCTTCGTGCCCGGCGCGCGCGGCCAGTTCGCGAAAGATGTCGAAGTCGTTGCGGCTGTGGCCCACCGGGGCAATGGCCTGCTTCATGGCGAGCAGGTAGCGGTCGCGCGAGGAGCCGCCCACATCGCTGCGTTCCAGCGTGGTGGTGGCAGGCAGCACGATATCGGCGCGCCGCGCCGTGGGCGTCCACCAGCTGTCGTGCACGACGATGGTCTCGGGCTTTTGCCAGGCGCGCAGCAGGCGGTTGAGGTCCTGGTGGTGGTGAAACGGATTGCCTCCGGCCCAGTAAACGAGGCGGGTGTCGGGGTAGGTGCCCGTGCGGCCATTGAAGTCGTACGGCTGCCCGGGGTGCAGCAGCATGTCGGCCAAGCGCGCCACGGGAATCTGCCGGCCGATGGGGTTGGTGCCGGCGGACAGCCGGGGGGCGGCCACGTCGGGCCGGGGCGTGGCGGCGCCGTTGACGGAGCCATGGCCAAACGCAAAGCCGCCACCGGGCAGGCCGATCTGGCCCAGCACGGCGGCCAGCGCAATGCTGGCCCAGTAGGGTTGCTCGCCGTGGTGGGCGCGCTGCAGCGACCAGGTGCAGTTGATCAGGGTGCGCTGGCGCGCGGCGCTGCGCGCGAGCTCGGCAATGGTGTCGGCCTCCACGCCGCAGATGGCGGCTGCCCACGCCGCACTTTTGGGCACGCCGTCGTCGGTGCCCTGCAGGTAGCGCGCCCAGGCCTCGAAACCGTTGCAGTGGGTCTGCAAAAAGTCGGCGTCGTGCAGGCCTTCGGCCAGCAGGGTGTGGGCCATGCCCAGCATGAGCGCGGTGTCGGTGTTGGGGCGAATCGGGATCCAGCGCGCGGCCATGCCTTCGGGCACGTCGTTGCGCGTGGGGCTGATCACCACAAACTCGATGCCGGCGCGTGCGGCCTGCGCGATCCAGCCCGCGCTGCTGTGCTCGCCCGCACCGCCAGAGGTGACCTGCGTGTTGCGCAGCGGCAGGCCGCCAAAGGCGATGAACAGCTTCGTGTGGGCCAGCAGGTTGGGCCAGTCGGTCACGCGGCCCGTGACCGGGGTGAAGGTGCCGATCACATGGGGCAGCAGGAACTGCGCCGCGCCCCAGCTGTAGTTGCCCGCCTGTCCCACGCAGCCACCGCCGCTGTGCAGAAAGCGCTGCACGAGCGTGCGCGCATGGTGCAGGCCACCCGCCGACGACCAGCCATAGGAGCCGCCAAAGATGGCCTCGTGGCCGTGTTGCGTGCGCACGCGCGCCAGCTCGGTGGCCACCAGTTCCAGCGCGGTGTCCCAGTCCACTTCCACAAAGCGGTCGTGGCCACGCGCGGCGCGGTCGCTGCCTTCGCGCTGGCGCAGCCAGCCCTCGCGCACCGCGGGGCGCGCAATGCGCAGCGGCGAGTGCACCATGCCCGCCATGGAGCGCAGGATGGGCGAGGGCGCGGGGTCGCGTGCAAAAGGCTCGCAGTCGACCACCCGCCCGCCCTCCACCACGGCCGTGAAGGCGCCCCAGTGGGAGAGTGACGGAAAGCGCTGGCGGGGCTGGTTCATGGTACGGGGGTCAGGTGGCGTAGTTGAGGGGCAGGGCGGTGGTGTACTTGATCTCTTCCATCGCGAAGCTGGAGCTCACGTCGAACAGCTCCACGATCTGGATCAGCTTCTTGTAGACCAGGTCGAAGCCTGCGATGTCGGGCACCACCACCTTGAGCAGGTAGTCGGTGTCGCCGCTCATGCGGTAGAACTCGACCACCTCGGGCAGGTCGCGCACGCCCAGTGCGAAGCGGCGCAGCCACTGCAGGTCGTGGTGGCTGGTCTTGATGGACACGAAAACGGTGACGCCCAGGCCCAGCTTGGCGCTGTCGAGCAGGCACACCTGCTGGCGAATGTAGCCCTGCTCGTGCAGCCGCTGCACGCGCTTCCAGCACGCGGTGGTGGAGAGACTCACGCGCTCGGCGATGTCGCTCACCGCCAGCCGCGCGTCGGTCTGGAGCAGGGCGAGGATGGCTCGGTCTTTCTTGTCCATAAGGGCCTCTGAGTGTGGGTGGGGCGATGGTAAATTTTTTTCACTTGCAGGGCGGATGCGCAATCAATTTCGAAAAAATCGTTCATGCCCCCGCTCCTAGACTGGCTGCTCAAGGAGTTCCATCACATGCAAGAAAACACCCGACTGGCCTTGCTGGGCCGCGACCCCCAGCGTTTCGGTGGCCTGGTCAACACCCCCATCTTCCGTGGCTCGACCATCCTGTCTTCGAGCATGGCCGAGTGGGAGCAGCGCAAGGCCGACCGCGCCGCCGACGTGCCCGGCGCCACCACCTACGGCCGCTTCGGTACGCCCACCACACACGCATTGGAAGATGCCATCGCGCAGCTCGAAGGCGGTCACCGCGCGCAGCTGTTTCCCTCGGGCCTGGCGGCCATCACCACCGTGCTCACCGGCTTGCTCAAGCAAGGCGACCATGTGCTGGTGACCGACAGCGCCTACGGCCCCACGCGCGGCTTTCTCTCGCGGGTGCTGGCGCGCTTCGGTGTCGAGATGACGCTGTACGACCCGCGCATCGGTGCCGGCATTGCCGCGCTGCTGCGCCCCAACACCCGCGTGGTGTACGTCGAGTCGCCGGGCTCCGAGACCTTCGAGATCCAGGACATTCCTGCCATTGCCGAGGTGGCGCACCGCCACGGTGCGCATGTGGTGATGGACAACACCTGGGGCACGCCGCTGTTTTACAAGCCGTTCGAGCACGGCGTGGACGTGTCCATTCAAGCCGCCACCAAATACATCGTCGGCCACTCCGACGCCATGCTCGGCATTGCCACCTGCAACCGCGAGACCTGGCCCCTCATCAAGCAGGCCGCGCAAGACCTGGGCCAGACCTCCGGCCCCGACGACGCGTACCTGGCACTGCGCGGCCTGCGCACGATCGGGGTGCGGCTGCGCCAGCACCACGTGGCGGGCCTGGAGGTGGCCCGCTGGCTCGAAGGCCAAGACGCCATCGAGGCGGTGCTGCACCCGGCGCTGCCCAGCCACCCGGGGCATGCCTTGTGGAAGCGCGACTTCCTGGGCGCCTGTGGCTTGTTCTCCGTGGTGCTGAAAACCACCTCGGTGCAGGACATGCACGCCTTCGTCGACGCCCTGCAGTTCTTCGGGCTGGGCGTGTCGTGGGGCGGCTTTGAAAGCCTGGTGGTGCCCTTCACGCCGGGGGGCGATCACACCGCCGCGCGCTGGCCGTGGCGCGGCCAGGCATTGCGCTTGCATGTGGGGCTGGAAGACCCCCAGGATCTGATCGCAGATCTGGACCAGGCGCTGGTGGCGATGTCGCGCCGGTTGCGCGCGGCGTGACATAAGCTTCTTTCGAATCTGTCTGAGGGGCTGCGGCCAAATGTCGTCTTGACGACTACCATCGCTCCCCTTGGAACATACTGACAGTCCTTTTTTCGTTCCACCCCATCCAGGTATTTCGCCATGAGCAAAATGAAAATCGAAGGCTCCTTCGTGGCCCTGATCACGCCGTTCAACGCAGACGGCACGGCCGACTTCGGCGCTTTCCGCAGCCTGCTGCAGTTCCAGGAAGACAACGGCACCAGCGCCGTGCTCATCATGGGCTCCACGGGCGAGGTGTCGATGCTGTCGCAGAAGGAGCGCGAGGCCATCATTGCCGAGACCGCGCGCTTCAAGACCGGGAAGATGAAGTTCTTCTACGGCTGCACGGGCAACAACACGCAGACCACCATCGACTACCTGAAGTTCGCCAAGGCCAACGGGGCCGATGGCGCCATCCTGGCCGCGCCGGCCTACATCTGCGGCCCCGAAGACGACCTGGCCGACTACTTCCTGGAAGTGGCCGATGCCACCGACCTGCCGCTGGGCCTCTACAACAACCCGCCGCGCGTGAAGACCGACCTGCACTGGGACCACCTGCTGCGCATCTTCAAGCACCCCAACTACGTGGTGCACAAGGAGTCGACCACGCGCGTGGGCCAGGTCGCGCAGGTGCTCAAGGCGCGGCCCGATGTGTCGGTGATGTGCTGCGATTCGCCCAACCTCGGTCTGGTGGTGCCCACCATGAGCCTGGGCGGCCACGGCACGGCCAACATGACCGGCAACATCGCGCCCGCCGAGCTGGTCACCATCTCCAAGCCCTGGACCACGCCCGATGTGTCGGTGAGCTTCCGCGACGCCTACCTCGGCCTGCTGCCGATGCTGCATTACTCGTACTCGGCCATCAACCCGGTGGCGATCAAGTCGCTGATGAAGGCTGTCGGCCTGCCTGCGGGCAACCTGCGCAAGCCGCTCAAGAACCTGGAAGGCGAGGCGCTGCTCAAGGGGCTGCGCATCGTGAAGGAACTGGGGCTCGACAAGAAGTACGGCTGGAGCTCGCCCGAGCTCAAGGCCGCCTGAACAAGCCCTGAAGCCCCCACCTGGAACAGCGCATATGGATCTCGGAATTGCAGGCCGCAAGGCCCTGGTGTTTGGTGGCAGCAAAGGCATGGGGCGGGCCTGCGCGCGCGAGTTGTCGGCCGAAGGCGTGCATGTGGTGATTGCCGCGCGCACCGTGGCCACGCTGGAGCAGGCCGCCGCCGAGATCGCCGCCGAGACGGGCACGCCGGTGGGCTGGGTGTCGGCCGACATCACCACCGACGCCGGGCGCGATGCGGCGCTGGCCGCCTGCCCGGCGCCCGACATCCTCATCAACAACGCCGACGGCATGCCGCCCGGCGACTTCCGCCACTGGACGCCGGCCGACTGGCACCGCGCGGTGGACTCGATGATGATCGGCCCGATTGAAATGATGCGCCGCACGGTGGACGGCATGATCGAGCGGCGCTTCGGGCGCATCGTCAACATCGTTTCGCGCAGCGTCAAGACGCCGCAGCTGGAGCTGGGCCTGTCCAACGGCGCGCGCTCGGGCCTGGTGGGTTTTGTGGCGGGCCTGGCACGGCAGACCGTGCGCCACAACGTGACCATCAACAACCTGCTGCCCGGTGTGTTCGCCACCGACGCGCAGCGCCACCACATCCTGGGCATGCTCGACACCACGGGCAAGACCTTCGACCAGCTCTGGCACGAGCGCGGCACACAGAACCCGGCCGGCCGCTACGGCGAGGCCCACGAACTCGGCGCGCTCTGCGGCTTCATCTGCTCGGCGCGAGCGGGCTACATCACGGGCCAGAACATCCTGATTGACGGAGGTGCCTACCCCGGCACCTTCTGACACCCGGTCTCAAGCCGGCGTTCGACCGGTGTGCGTGGAGACAGATTTCCCTCTCATCGTTCCAATCGCCAACCATTCGAGGTCTTCCATGAAATCCATCCATCGCCGCGCGTTCACCCGTTATGGCGTCGCGCTTGCCGGCCTGGCGGCTGCCGCCGGCGTGCTCCACGCCCCCCAAGCCATCGCGCAGGTGCCGTACCCCACGGCCAAGCCCATCGTCATCGTCGTGCCGCACGCTGCCGGCGGCGCGGTGGACGGCGTGGCGCGCACCCTGGCCGAGCGCCTGGCCGAGGAGCTCAAGCAGAGCGTGGTGGTGGAAAACCGCCCGGGGGCCTCGGGCCTGATCGGGGCGGCCACCGTGGTGCGTGCCGAGCCCGATGGCTACACGCTCTACTTCAATGCTTCCATTCACGCCGCCGCGCCCTTGCTCTACAAGAGCCAGGTCAAGTTCGACGCCATCAAGGACTTCACGCCCATCGGCATGGTGGCCGAAGGCGCGCTGATCTTCAGCGTGAACCCGCAAGTGCCGGCCAACACCGTGCTCGACCTGATCAACGTGGTCAAGGCCAGCCCGAACAAATACAGCTTCGTCACCAGCGGCTACGGCTCGGCCGGCCACCTGGGCATTGCGCAGTTCATGGCCGACGTGGGCCTGGCCGACAAGGGCATTCCGATTGCGCTCTACAAAGGCGCCGCGCCAGCGCTGCAAGACCTCATCGGCGGCCAGGTGCACGCCATGATGGACCCGTTCTTGTCGTCGCTGCCCCATGTGCAGAGCGGTCGCCTGCGTGCGATTGCGCAGACGGGCCGCGAACGCAGCCCCCTGCTGCCCGATGTGCCGACCATGCGCGAAGCGGGTCTGCGCGGCTTCGAGTTCTATTCCTGGTACGGCATCTGGGCGCCCGCCAAACTGCCCGCGCCCGTGCTCAAGGCGCTGGAGTCGGCCACCGAGCGCGCCTCGAAAGCGCCCGCGTTCAAGAGCAAGCTCAACGCCCTGGGCTTTGAAGCCACCTTCCGCAACTCGGCTGACTTCAGCAAGTACATCGTCAACGAGACGGGCAAGTACCAGACCATCATCGACAAGGCCGGCATCAAGATCGAGTGAGCGCCGACCCGGTCGATCGCACATGAAAGTTCTGGTGCTGGGCGCCGGCGTGGTCGGCATGGCCACGGCCTACTACCTCTGGCGCGATGGCCACGAGGTCACCGTGGTCGAGCGCAACGCCGGCCCCGCCGACGAAACCAGCTTCGGCAACGCGGGTGGCTTGTGCCCCAGCTTTGCCGGCCCGTGGGCCGCGCCCGGCATGGTGGGCAAGGTCATGCGCATGCTGCTGCAGGCGGACGCGCCCATCCGCTTTCGCCCGCAGGCCAGCCTGCACCAGTGGCGCTGGATCGCGCGCTGGGTGGGCGAGTGCAACGCCGAGCGCTACCGCCTCAACAAGCTGCGGATGCAGCGCGTGGCGCACTACAGCCTGGCCTGCCTGCGCAGCCTGGCCCAAGAGGCCAACCTGCACGACTTCGACTTTCATGCCGATGGCACGCTGTGGCTGTTTCGCACCCCGCAAGAGGCCGAGCTGGGCCGCCTGGCCACGCGCGCGCTCGACGACTTCGAGGTGCCCTGGCGCTGGCTGGAACCCGATGAGGTGGATGCCCGCGAGCCCGCACTCGCGCGCCGCACCGCCACCATTGCCGGCGCGCTGCTGCTGCCGGCCGACGCATCGGGCGACAGCCACCGGTTTTCGCAGGCGCTGGCCCAGCGCTTGGGCGCACGCGGGGTCGACTTTCGCTTCAACACCACGGTGCACGCCTTGGAGACCGAGGGCGATCGCGTCAGCGGCGTGCGCAGCTCGGCCGGCCGGCTGCAGGCCGACGCTTGTGTGGTGGCGCTGGGCAACCAGGCGCCTTTTCTGCTGAGGCCGCTGGGGCTGAACCTGCCGGTGTACCCGCTCAAGGGTTACTCGATCACCGTTCCCTTGCTCGCCGACGCGCCCGACATCCGCCCCGCGCTCATGGACGAGCACAACAAAGTGATGATCTCTCGCCTGGGCGCGCGCATCCGCGCGGCCGGCATGGCCGAACTCGGCGGCTACGGGCTGCAGGCGCACCCTGATCGCCGCGACATGTTGTTGCGCGTGGTGCGCGAATTCATGCCGCGCGGCATGGACGAAAACCACGTGAGCTTCTGGGCCGGGCTGCGCCCCATGACGCCCGATGGCCCGCCCATCCTCGGGCCCACGCGCTGGCGCGGGCTGTTCCTCAACAGCGGCCACGGCTCCAACGGATGGACGCAGGCCTGCGGCACCAGCCGCATCGTGGCCACGCTGGTGGGTGGCGGCGTGCCGGAGATCGACCTCGATGGCCTGACGGGCGAACGTTTCGGCATCGCCCCGCGCTGACACCCGCCGACGGGCGCGCCCGTAAAATTGCGCCCCTATGCTCAAGATCAAACAGGAACTGCTGGCCGGCCTGGCCAGCGCGCTCGACAGCCTTTCACCCGGTGCGGGCGCCAAGGCGGCGTTCGAGTCGCCCAAGGTCGCCGCCCATGGCGACTTCGCCAGCACCGCTGCCATGCAGCTGGCCAAACCCCTCAAGCTCAACCCGCGCCAGCTCGGCGAAAACCTGCGCGAGCTGCTGCTGGCGCAGCCGGTGTACCAGCGCTGGGTGTCCGACATCGACCTGGCCGGCCCGGGCTTTCTCAACATCCGCCTCAAGCCCGAAGCCAAGCAGCAGATCGTGCGCGAGGTGCTGCAGGCGGGTGATGCGTTCGGCACACAGCCGTCCAACGGGCACAAGCTCATGGTCGAGTTCGTCTCCGCCAACCCCACCGGCCCGCTGCACGTGGGCCACGGCCGCCAGGCCGCGCTGGGCGATGCGATCTGCAACCTCTACAGCACGCAGGGCTGGAGCGTGCACCGCGAGTTCTATTACAACGACGCGGGCGTGCAGATCGGCACGCTGGCCAACTCCACGCAGCTGCGCGCCCAGGGCGTGAAACCCGGCGACGCCCAGTGGCCCGAAGCCGCCTACAACGGCGACTACATCCAGGACATTGCCAACGACTTCCTGGCCAAGCAGACGGTGAAGGCCGACGACCGCGAGTTCACCGCCAGCGGTGACGTGCAGGATCTCGACGGCATCCGCCAGTTCGCCGTGGCCTACCTGCGTCATGAACAAGATCTGGACCTGCAGGCCTTCGCCGTCAAGTTCGATCACTACTACCTGGAATCCAGCCTGTACAGCAGCGGCCGCGTGGCGGCGGCCGTGCAGAAGCTGGTGGACGCCGGCAAGACCTACGAACAGGACGGCGCGCTGTGGCTCAAGTCCACCGACTACGGCGACGACAAGGACCGCGTCATGCGCAAGTCCGACGGCTCGTTCACCTACTTCGTGCCCGACGTGGCGTACCACATCGCCAAGTGGGAGCGTGGCTTCACCAAGGTCATCAACATTCAGGGCACCGACCACCACGGCACCATCGCGCGTGTGCGCGCCGGCCTGCAGGCCGCGGGCGTGGGCATTCCCCAGGGCTACCCCGACTACGTGCTGCACACCATGGTGCGCGTGGTCAAAGGTGGCGAAGAAGTCAAGATCAGCAAGCGCGCGGGCAGCTACGTCACGCTGCGCGACCTCATCGAATGGACCAGCAAGGACGCGGTGCGCTTCTTCCTGCTCAGCCGCAAGCCCGACACCGAATACACCTTCGATGTGGACCTGGCGGTGCAGAAGAACAACGACAACCCGGTGTATTACGTGCAGTACGCGCACGCGCGCATCTGCTCTGTGCTGGCGTCCTGGGGTGGCGATGCCGCTTCGCTGGCTGAAACCGACCTGGCCGCGCTCGACAGCGCACCCGCCCAAGCCCTGATGCTCCTGCTGGCCAAGTACCCCGCCATGCTGAGCGACGCCGCGCGCGACTTCGCTCCGCACGACGTCACCTTTTACCTGCGCGAGCTTGCCGCCAGTTACCACAGTTACTACGACGCCGAGCGCATTCTGGTGGACGATGAGGCGGTAAAACTGGCCCGCCTGGCGCTGGTGAAAGCCACGGCGCAGGTGTTGCACAATGGTTTGGCAGTGCTGGGCGTCAGTGCCCCGCAGAAGATGTGATGGTGAAACCCGCAATGAAAAAGAAACCCTCCGCGACCCGAAGCTCCTTCGGCGGCACCCTCATGGGTTTCGTGATCGGCCTGCTCGTGGGCCTGGGCGCTGCGCTCGCCGTGGCGGTGTACGTCACCCGCGTGCCCATTCCGTTTGTCGATCGCAACGTCTCGCGCAACGCCGACCAGGACGCGCTGGAAGCCGAGCGCAACAAAGGCTGGAACCCCAACCGCGCTTTGGGCGGTGCCAACGCGCCCGCCGCCCCTGCGCCGGCAGCGCCCGCCGCGCAGGCGCCCGGTGCCATCGTGGTGCCGCCGGCCGACGGCC
>CALRUK020000037.1:0-21673 GCA_943371335.1 Synechococcus sp. UW140
CGCCAAAGCAACGCCCAAAGGGCCAGAAAGGAGATCGAAAAACAGCAGACCCGATAGACTTATCCACAACCGAGTAGCCAAAGAATCCATCAACCCAGTGGCTCAATCTTCGACATGATCACTGGCTCAGTTGTGCTGATGAATCAACAAACATGTTCTCTACCTCGATTTCGACGGGGTTCTCCACCACGAGGACGTACGTTGGAGCCTCAAGCGTGGCCCCTTCCTCAATGCGCCAGGTCACAGCCTCTTCGAGCACGCGGCTCTGCTGGAAGACCTCTTGAAGCCGTACCCGCAAGTGCACATCGTGCTCAGCACCACCTGGGCGCGCGTGTTCAGCTGCTACGGCGCCGCGAAGCGCCTGCCCCCTGGCCTACGTGACCGCGTCGTCGGCGCGACTTGGCACAGCGAGATGCCTGAGCAGGCCTTCAAGGACAAGCCGCGCGGGACACAGGTGCTTGAGGACGTCGGGCGCCGCCGGCCAGCGCATTGGCTGGCCCTGGACGACACGGATGAAGGCTGGCCGCCCGAGGCTCGGGACCATGTGCTCATCACGGACGAGCAGCTGGGCATTTCGGCCCCCGGCATGGCGGAACGCATCGCTGCGGCTTTACAGCGGATGCACCGCATCTAAAGCGCCATGACTTTAGAACATCCGACCGTGTTCCTAGACCGTGCACACAGTTTTCAGGACATCACCATGCGAGTCAAAGTTCGACCCATGCGCCGCTTCGGGCGCCAGTTTCTCTCCAACGAGCACAACGCGTTGCCGCCCCACGTGGGTACGCTGCGGGTAGGGGAGGTGAGAGACCTGAACCTGGACCGGCAAGTCCTCCGCGCGCAGCTGGTGGACCTGCGCAACGAGGCAGACGTGATTCCTGTGCTCAACGACGCGCGGCTCTTGTGGGCACGCGACGGCAAGATGCGGCTGACGGGCATGGAGAGCGTTGGCAGCGTCGACTACGCACAGACCTGGTCTGTCGAGTTCTTCTGAGGCGCCGCCATGCTCAGAGTCTCCATTCACAGCAGCGACGCCAAGGGCATCAACGCAGGTAACCAGCTGGCGCAGCTCGACATCGCATACGCGAAGCTGGGCCCCATCGCGGACTACGTCGTGGGCATTGCCATCCGCGGCGTGGGCGAAGTTGAGCCTGACAAGGTCGTCAACTACCCGCGCTGGGCCGGCAGCGTGTGGGACCTGGTGGCGCGCGCGCTCACCCGCATCCTGTTTCGGGCAGACCAGGCGCCCGCCGGCCGAGAGCCCGACCGCCGCTGCGCGTACGCGACGAAGCTGTGCGCCATCGTTGAGCGCATTTCTCCCGAGGGGCCCCTGGCCGAGGTGGCCAGCGTGGAGATTCTTCAAGCCGCAGGCCAGCGCGGCATCTACACGGCGCGCTTCGATGAGGACATCCTGGGTCCGCGTGAGGCGACGTTTGCCTACGGAATGAAGTCGCTGAGCCACCCGGAGCTGCTGCTGCGCGCCATCTGCCATGCCTACTTCGGAAAGGACACCCTGGGCCCGCGCCCCAAGCTCATCCTGCCGGCCACGATGAAGGTCAAAGGCGAAGAGCTGTTCGACGTTGAGTCCCTCAGCGAGCCGGCGCGCACCGGGCTGCTTCGGTACCGAGGCATCAACTACCCGGCGGTGGCCCCTCCGGACCCGCTGGTACCGGCGCAGATGTACGTCAACTTTTTGAGCAGAGGCTGACATGAGCGAAGCCATTGCAGCGATGCCGCGAAAGTACTTCCCACTGCGCAAGCGCACGGGCACGGCCGCCTTTCACACCTCCCGGAAAGCGGTCGACTTCGGCCACGAGGACATCGAGAAGATGACGGCGCTGGACGCGGTGAAGTACATGGCTGAGGCCGTCTGGGGCTCGTTTAAGGAGATGCCCTGCGTGCACTGCGGGACCATCGACACCCACTACTGGTGGGCCAAGGAGATGCGCTGGAAGTGCAAGTGTTGCGGCAAGCGGTTCTCGGTCACCTCAGGCACTGTGTTGGCCGACCGGAAGTTGCCGTTGAAGAAGATTCTGCGAATCGCGTTCTCCTGGGGAAACGGTGCTTCGGGCGTGCCTGCGCTGCAGCTGCGCCGCGACTGGAACGTCTCGTACCCCACCGTGTTCTGCCTGCTGCAGAAGCTGCGTGAGGGCCTGCTGCGAGGTTTCAGCACCGGCATCCTGAGCGGCACCGTGGAAATGGACGGCATGGACGTCAACGGTCGCCGCTACAAGGAGAAGCGAAACAAGCCCCAGGGTGGAGGAAAGAAGGGCCCTGCCTCCATACCTGCACACCTCCTGAAGCCTGCAGCAGACTATGTCGGCCCGCCGCTGCCGCCAAAATGGGGCAAGGCCGCGCGCCAGCACCCCGACCGGCGCCAGATGCTTTCAGCTCGTCAGCGCGGCGTCTCCAAGGGCATGGGTGCGTCGGCCACCAAGGTGGGGATTGCCATCACCGAATCGGGCAAAAGCGTGACCGCGCTTGCGGAGCGTTCCGTTTCGGCCGAGTCCTACATGATGACCGACGAGGACCCGTCGTACCTCTCGTTCAGCCAGCTCTTCTCCTCTCACGAAACCATCAACCACTCGGTGTGTTTCAGCCGTGACGATGGCGTCAGCAACAACCAGGCGGAGAGCTTCAACGCCCGGGTGCGCCGCGGCATCGAGGGCATCTACCTGAACGTGAGCAACAAGTACCTCAAGGACTACGCGTCGGAGATGGCGTGGCGGGAGGACACCCGCAAGCTCTCCACTGGCAACAAGTTCAAGCACCTGCTGCAGGAAGCGCTTTGGGTGGGCACGTCCTGGTGGTGGCGCGGCTACTCGCACGGCAAGCACCGCGAGGAGGAGCTGCTGCTTGAAGGCAATCAACCAGCGAAGGCTCGAGGAAGGCCGAAGGGTTGGAAGCCGAAGCCGCCCAAGTAACCACCAAGGACCGCCATGCGCCTTCTCTTTTTAGATTTCGACGGTGTCTTGCACCCGCTACACCCGGGGTCCACTGGCCTTCAGCATTTCTGCTGGCTACCAGTTCTCGTGCGGCTTCTTGAGCAGTACGACGACGTGCGAATCGTTGTGCACTCGACCTGGCGCTATGACCACACGGACGCCGAGCTGCGTACGTTGCTTGGGTCACTCGGGCCTCGATTCGTGGGCAGCGCCCCACGTGCGCCGCGCGAGCAGGCAATCGAGATGGTGCTTGGGGCCAACAAGGGGACGGTGGTCAGCCACCTGGTGCTCGACGACGCTGCCAAGGAGTTCTCCGGAAGCGCCGTGAATCTTCTGCTGGTGGAGCCGCACCTGGGGCTATCGGACCTTCGGGTCCAGGCCGCGCTGTCCGCGTGGCTTGCCGGAGAAGAGGCAGTTGCGCACGAAGGCATCACCCGCGTTGTGACTGCGACCGTTCTCGGCCGAGGGTTCGAAACGCCATATCTCCTCGTGGAAGACGCCAAGGCTGACCAGTTCGTTGTTCGGCAAGCTGTTTTCGAGGGGGATTGGCACGCGCTCAAGCGCGGAGACGTTGTTGAACTCATCACGACCCTTGAGCCCGTGTGCAGGGTGCTGAGCTGCCGGACGCTGCGTTGAGATGTAGGAGAAGGAATGTTGACACCAGTCTGGGAATGCGCTGATGGAACAACCGTGTGCCTGGGTTCCATGAGCACCTCGCACATCCTGAATGCACGGGTGTACCTGCTGACAGGAACCGGTCCTCATGGCCCGATGCTCCGGCAGGGTTGCTCCGGTTTTTCCAATCGCGAGTGGATTTGGCTATTCGAAGCCGAACTGCTTCGGCGCTCCAGGATGAGTACTCCCTCTCACCCGCTTCAGAGATGACGCAAGTGCGGGTCAGGCTGGACTGTGGCAGGGGACCAGACGCGAGCCGCTGAGGTCTGCTGCACCCAACAACCCGAAGCGGTCCAAGTAGTAGCTTATAAGCTACCAAAGAACATAGAAAAAACGGAGCTTTGGGGATGATGGTTGCCTAAAATGAGTCAGACCCCGGAGCTTTTCCGGCCAAAGAAAGGAACTCACAAATGACCACCTACAAATCCATGGTTCGCGGCCACCTCCAGCCCCTTCTAGATGCCGGCGCCACTCAGCGGCAGATAGCCGATTCCCTGGGGCTGGAGAACCCTAACTTCATTAGCATGGTGCTGAGCGACCGCTACCCCAACGCGCTGCTTTCCTTTCCTCGGCTGCGGGCGATGTGTGCCCTTTGCGGCCTGAGCGCAACCCAGTCCCTGAGCCTGGTGCGACAGCTCTCCAAGGTGAGCGGGAAGAAGAGCGTTCAGTTCGACGAGGAAACCTTCGAATGGATGCTGAGGTGCACGGCGCTGGCCCTCAAGGAGCCCCGTGGTGCCGTCTAAGGTGAAACAGCTGAACGGAAGCGGCGCGCTGCTCGAACGGCTGTGGGGGCGGTTTGTCACGCAACACGCCCAGGACTTCCCCGGCAACCGGGCGGTGAGCAAGCGGGTGGCCTCGGGCTGGTTGCTTGCCGACAGCCACGCATTGGCGCGCTGGACGAACGACGCTGCGCACAAAGCAGGGTACCCCCAGTGGCGCATTCCCCTCCGCAGGGTGCCCGAGGTGTGCTACCTGCTGCACGCCGGTCCGGACGAGCTCGACGAGCTCATGTTCGTTCGACTGGAGGAACTCCAACAAGACGAGGAAAAATCTGACGCCCTGACCGTCATGCATTGGCTGGCGCCCATGCTCATCGAGCTGACCCATCGACCCGCGCTGGACGGGGTTCAGCGTCAACTGGTCGAGGTTTTCAGCCAGGTTCGGGACTCAGAGCCAGAGGCCGACTCGACGCCCTCACCGTGGCTGATTGACAGTTTGCTCGAAGAGAACCTGCGGGAGTGGACTGAGCGCGCCGTGTCGGCGCACGAACGAGAGCGATGGGCTGAAGATGAGGGCGAAGACTCTCAGCTCGACCCTGCAGTGGCCGAGCGCGCCCGCAAAGTTGTTCGGGGACTGGCTCAGCGCAGGGCAGCCGCGAGCGCAGGCCTGCCTCCCGAGCGGCAAATGCGAAGACGGATGTCGGACTTCCGAAAAGCCCTAAAGGCCGCCAAGCCTGCCCCCGGCCCAGAAGAAGAGGCCTAGGTCCCGCTCCCTGGCGGCACCTTTCTCTTCACTTCGAAGCGAGATGCGTCCAATAGGTACTTCCGAATCAGTCCTTGTGGGGTACGCACCCGGTAAGCCTTTTGCCACCCTGCACCCGCCACGACCTGCTCTGGGTCGAGGGATTCGTCGAACTGTTTGAGCGTCGCGCAGAGCGCGGCATGCTGGCCCTGAAGCATCTTCTGCCTGGCGAGGAGGGCACCTGCGGCCTGAGGCTCGGCAACGACGAGCACTTCAACGTACTCGAGCTCCCCCTTCACGTTCGACAGCAGCTCCACGAGCTTTGTCAGAGCCGTCTGCGTTCGTGTTCTGGTCATCGTGAGTGCCATCAGAACGCCTCCTGTGCTTCGGCCTGTGCCGCCAGCTGTGCAAGCGAGAGCGTCCCTGGCTTCCATCGCCAAACCCCGACCATGTGCGGCACTCCCTGGAAGTCGTGCAGCCGCTCCACTTCGCCGCGAGCGTGCAGCTTCCGCAGTGCTCCCAGCACGCTGTTCTGACGAAAGCGCTTTCGCTCTGCGCTTGAGCCAAGCAAGATGCCGAAGGCTTGGACCATCTGCTCAGTGAGCACGACCGTGTCCAGTGCAAAGGGGTGTGCAGCACGGAGAGTGGCGCGCACCAGGTCTATCAAGTTGCCCCTCCCGCCGTAGCGCGTGTTCGCCTTGACTGGCGGTGCGTCAACAAACGGCAAGGTGGGCGCAATTTGTGGGTACACGTCGCCCAGCGCCGCCTGCACGCGCAGGAGATGTTCTTTGCGCTGGGAGAGCCGCCCGACCTCGGCCTCGATGGAAGCGAGCTCTCCCGCGACGGCCGCCCGTTCATTGAGCAGCCACTTGATGTCAGGGGGCGTCTGCTGGCGAGTCATCGCTGGCCTCCGCGGCGGCACTCAGTGCACGGAGAGCATCCAGACCCGTCTGTGATTTCCAGCGATACAGAGTGGTGCGCTCCCAGCCCTGCGTTTTGGGAAGCCTCTCCACCACTTCGTCCCTCACGATTGCGACCCGCAGTACGGTCTTCACGCTGAACCCGAAGGAGCGTCGCTCTTGTGGGGTCGAAATGGACAAATGGAAATGCGCGATGGCGAGCCGTGCCAAATCGGCCCCAGAGATGGGCCTCGGCGCCGCGGTTCGAAGCGTTTCCCTCAAGAACTTCGACAGGCCACCCCAGCAGCCGTATTTGTCTTGAGGGACCACACAGCCCGCAGCATCGGGGCGAACTTTCGTGTTGACGAGACCAATTGAGATATCCAAGGCCTCCAACGTACGCGTCTTCTCCGCCATGTCTTTCTCTGCGGAGCTGCGCCCCGAGATTGCACGGGAGAGAAGCCCTTCGTAACGCTGAATTGAACGGTCGAATGCGTCGAAACGACCCTGCGCTTTGCTGAGTCGTCCAAGGACGGCGGCCCGCTCGTTCAAGAGCCACTTCAGCTCGGGAGCAGTACGGGTGGAGATGTAGTCGTGGGGGTCGTTCAAGGGGGTATCGCATCAAGCCAAGATACCTTTGTGAAGCGACCGACCCTGCCCAAATAATAAGCAAAACGGCCCTCAAGGGGCCGTTTTCATGGGGTTTGGGCCATCAGCTTGATAACACCCCCTCCAAAACAAAAGGCCACCCGAAGGTGGCCTTTTGTTTATCCAGGGCAGCGCGGAACCGGCTCCGCCAGGCCGCAGCTGCCGCCCCCTGGGGGGTGACGCCGCAGGCGGCGCGGGGGGGGTCAATGCAGCAAAGCCATGGGCCCGGTGGGCAGTTCGTCGGGCGAGTAGTCGGGGTGGTTGCTCACGAAGAAGCGCAGCTTCTGGTCGAGCCGGCCCACGCGCACCGTGGCCACGCTTTCGCAATGGTGTTTGGAGATCAGGTTGAACAGCTTGCTGCGCAGGAACCAGAGGTCCTTGGGCGTTTGGCAGGACATGAGCGCTGCGTGCATGCGTTGGCGCACCGGGTCCTTGATGTCGGCCATGGCTTCGTGGAACTCGTCCACCAGGAAGTCGAGCTCGAGCACCTGGGTGTCGTGGTACTGCGGCTGCATCGGCCGGGATTTGCCAAACCATGGCAATCTGAAAAACATGACGCGCTCCGTTTCGTGGGATCTTGGCTGGGGGAACACATCCCCCGCTTCACCAGAAACATCGGCATAGCGCATCGGGTCTTGAGCTGGCCGGGCGGTCTATGAAGCGTGTGCCGACGGGCGGTTGGCGCTGTCACACCTTGGTTGACACGCGATGCCCTGTGCGCGATTTCAGCTCACACGAAAGCACTCACCACCCGGACCACGTCTGCACCGTAGGCTTCGCGTTTTTTCTGGCCGATGCCGGCAATGCCGTCCAGATCGGCCAGGCTTTCGGGCTTGCGGGCCGCGATCGAGCGCAGGGTGGCGTCGTGGAAGATCACGAAAGCCGGCAGGTTGTGCTCGCGCGCCACGCCGGCGCGCCAGGCCTTGAGCGCTTCCAGGCACTCGCGCTCCGACAGGCTCAGCGGCACGCCATCGTCCTTGGCGGTGGCGCGCGCGGCGCGCTGTCGGCCGCTGCGGGCCGAGCCAGACACCTTGTCGGCGAGCGACCTCAGCCGCACGGGGCTCTGGCCTTTGAGGATGTCGCGGGCCGCGTCGGCCAGGTGCAGCGTGTTGTAGGGCGCGTCGTGCACCTGCACCGCCTCGCGGGCGATGAGGTGGCGCAGCAGCGCGCGCCACTGCGTCTCGGACAGGTCGGCGCCGATGCCGAACGTGGACAGCTTTTCGTGCTCGTACTGCGTGACCTTGTCGGTCACCTTGCCGCGCAGGATGTCCATGATGTGGCCGGCGCCAAACGCCGTGCCGCTGGCCTGTTGCACGCGGTAGATGCACGAGAGCAGCTTGCGGGCCGACTCGGTGGCGTCCACCATCTCGGGCGGCGAGAGGCAGTTGTCGCAGTTGCCGCACGGCTGGCTGCTTTCGCCAAAGTACTGCAGCAGCCGCACGCGGCGGCAGTCGCTGGCCTCGGCCAGGGTGAGCAGGGCATCGAGCTTGCCGCGCAGCACGTTCTTGAACTCGTCGGCCGCGGGGCTTTCGTCGATCATGCGGCGCTGGTTCACCACGTCCTGCAGGCCGTAAGCCATCCAGGCGTTGGCGGGTTCGCCGTCGCGCCCGGCGCGGCCGGTTTCCTGGTAGTAGCCCTCGATGTTCTTGGGCATGTCCAGGTGGGCCACAAAGCGCACGTCGGGCTTGTCGATGCCCATGCCGAACGCGATCGTGGCCACCATGATCAAACCCTCTTCGCGCAGGAAGCGGTCCTGGTGTCGCTGGCGCACGGCGGCGTCCAGCCCGGCGTGGTACGGCAGGGCGTTGAAGCCGGCTTCGTTGAGCATGGCCGCCACCTCTTCCACGCGGCGGCGCGACTGGCAGTAGACGATGCCCGCGTCGTGCCCTTCGGCGCTGGTGTGCTCGTCGCGAATGAAGCGCTGCAGCTGCGTGGTGGCGTCCTTCTTCTCCACCAGCTGGTAGCGGATGTTGGGCCGGTCAAAGCTGCTGATGAAGGTGCGGGCTTCCTGCAGCTGCAGGCGCTCGACGATGTCGGCGCGGGTGAGGTCGTCGGCGGTGGCGGTGAGCGCCACGCGGGGCACGCCGGCGTAGCGTTCGTGCAGCACCACCAGCGCGCGGTATTCAGGGCGGAAGTCGTGGCCCCACTGGCTCACGCAGTGCGCTTCGTCGATGGCAAAGAGGCTGAGCTTGCCGCGCTCGTGCAGCGAATCGAGCAGCGCCAGGAAGCGCGGCGTGGTCAGGCGCTCGGGGGCGGCGTAGAGCAGGGTGAGTTCGCCGCGCAGCATCTGCTTTTCCACTTGCTGCGCGTCTTCCAGCGACAGGCTGGAGTTGAGGAAGGCGGCGGCCACGCCGGCTTCGATCAATGCGCCCACCTGGTCGTGCATCAGGGCGATCAGGGGCGACACCACCACCGTGAGGCCCTGGCCAGCGCGCTCGCGCACGATCGCCGGCACCTGGTAGCACAGCGATTTGCCACCGCCCGTGGGCATGAGCACCAGCGCGTCGCCACCTGCGCCCACGTGGGAGACGATGTCGGCTTGCGGGCCGCGGAAGGCGTCGTAGCCGAACACCTCGTGCAGCACGTCCAGGCTGCTTTCCAGAATCTCGCTGCCCGGGGCGATGTCGATGGCTTCGGTCACGCGGACACCTCTGGCTTGGCGCGCCTCACATCTGTTCCCAGGGCAAGCCGTCAAACCGCCAGCCATTGAGGCTGGAACGCTTGAAGTCCTCGTTGAGCTCGCCCTCAAAGCCGTGCAGCACGTGCGCCACTTCGGTGAATCCGGCGGCCTCCAGCGCTTTGCCGGCGTCTTGCGTGCGCTTGCCGCTGCGGCAGATCAGCAGCACCGGGCGGTTTTTCTGGCCAGCCTCTCGCTCGACGGCCTGCGCAAAACGCAGCGGGTCGGGGGTGAGGTCGGGGTATTCGTACCACGGGATGTTCTCCACGCCGGGTGGGCGACCGACGTAGAGCGACTCGATCTCCATGCGCACGTCGACAAACAGCGGGGGCTCCTCGCCACGGGCCGCGCGTTGCTCGCGTTCGGCCTGCAGCCAGGCCCAGGCCTGCTGGGGCGTGAGGTGTTTCATGCCGGGTATTGTCGGGGAATTCGAAGGGCCGCCGGTCTGGCCCATGGGGCGGGCGCAGAGGGGGCTTCTTACAATCCACGGCATGAACGCCCCTGCCTACACCCGCGCCCAGTCGCTGCCCGACATCCTCAAGCACCGCATTGCCATCCTCGATGGCGCCATGGGCACCATGATCCAGCGCTTCAAGCTGGGCGAGGCCGAATACCGGGGCGAGCGCTTCAAGGACTTTCACAAAGACGTGAAGGGCAACAACGAGCTGCTCAGCCTCACGCGCCCGGACGTGATCCGCGACATCCACGAAGGCTATCTGGCGGCCGGTGCCGACCTGATCGAGACCAACACCTTCGGGGCGACCACCATCGCGCAGGACGACTACGAGATGGGCCACTTGGCGCGCGAAATGAACCTGGCGTCGGCCCGCCTCGCCCGCGAGGCCTGCGACAAGTTCAGCACACCCGACAAGCCGCGCTTTGTGGCGGGCGCCCTGGGCCCGACGCCCAAGACCGCGAGCATCAGCCCCGACGTGAACGACGCGGGTGCGCGCAACGTCACCTTCGAGCAGCTGCGCGCGGCGTACCTGGAGCAGATCGAGGCGCTGGTGGAAGGCGGGGCCGACGTGCTGCTGGTGGAAACCATCTTCGACACGCTCAACGCCAAGGCCGCGCTGTTTGCCATCGACGAATTCTTCGAGACCAGCGGCCAGCGCCTGCCGCTGATCATCAGCGGCACCGTGACGGACGCCTCCGGCCGCATCCTCAGCGGCCAGACCGTGACCGCCTTCTGGGCCAGCGTGCGCCACCTGCAGCCGCTGGCCGTGGGGTTGAACTGTGCGCTGGGCGCGGCGCTGATGCGGCCTTACATCCAGGAACTGGCCAAGGCCGCGGGTGACACCTTCATCAGCTGCTACCCCAATGCCGGTCTGCCCAACCCGATGAGCGACACCGGCTTTGACGAGACGCCCGAAGACACCAGCCGCCTGTTGCGCGAGTTCGCCGCAGAAGGCCTCGTGAATATCGTGGGCGGTTGCTGTGGCACCACGCCGCAGCACATCGAAGCGATCCGCCTGAGCGTGGAGCCGCTGGCCCCACGCGGCGTCAAGCGCGACTACTTCTACAAGGAAGCGGCCTGAGCCTGCACCGCCTTGCGCGGGCGGTTGTCCGGGAATCTGTGCCGATGCTATAAAGACCTTCAGGTTTTTCCTGAAGGTCTTTCAGTTTGCGGTGCTGGCCGGCTCGAAGACAATCGCGGTTCCCTTCAAGGGGAGTAGTCAGCCTGCCGCCCGCCACCCCGTTGGTGTTCGGCAGGAGGAGTTTTCGTCAATACGCGATCAGCCGGTCGCCGGAAACTCCCCGCCGCGTTGTGTGGCCGTGGCAAGACCTTGGGATGTTCGTTCAACACCAACCTGAGGTTTCTCAATGGATAGCATTGCCCCACTGTGGCTGTGGGTCGTCTTCGTCGTGTTCGTCGTGGCGGCCTTGTTTGTCGATTTCGTGGTGCTCAAGAAGCAGGGCTCCCACGCCGTGGGCGTGAAGGAAGCGCTGAACTGGTCGATCATCTGGGTCGTCCTGAGTTTCGTGTTCAACGCGCTGTTCTGGTGGGCCATCAAGGACAGCACAGGGTCCAGCGAGCTCGCCACCGAGAAGTCACTTGAGTTCCTGACGGGCTACCTCATCGAGAAGAGCCTGGCGGTGGACAACATCTTCGTCTTCCTGCTGATCTTCACGTACTTCGCGGTGCCGCCGGAGTTCCAGAAGCGCGTGCTGATGATCGGTATCCTGGGCGCCATCGTGCTGCGCACCGTGATGATTCTGGTCGGCGGCTGGTTGATCTCGGAGTTCCACTGGGTGCTGTATGTGTTCGGTGCCTTCCTGGTGCTGACCGGCGTCAAGATGTGGTGGGCCGCTGGCCAGGAACCCAATCTGGACGACAACCCCGCGCTCAAGCTGCTGCGCAAGGTGTTGCCTGTGAGCAAGGGTTTTGACGGCGAGAAGTTCTTCACCATGGAAAACGGCAAGCGCATTGCCACGCCGCTCTTCATGGTGATCTGTCTGGTCGGCCTGACCGACGTGATCTTTGCGGTGGACTCGATCCCGGCCATCTTCGCGATCACCAAGGACCCGTTCATCGTGCTGACCAGCAACGTGTTTGCCATCCTGGGCCTGCGCGCGATGTTCTTCCTGCTGCAAGCCGCTGCCAGCCGCTTCCACCTGTTGAACTACGGCCTGGCCGTGATCCTGGTCTTCATCGGCACCAAGATGCTGCTGATCGACGTCTACAAGATCCCTGTGGCCGTGTCGCTGGGTGTGGTGTTCTCCATCCTGGTGGTCACCATGCTGTGGAGCAACCGCACCGCCGAGAAGAGCAGCTGATCAGGATTCGTCCGGCACCAGCCGGTTGATCTCCTGCTGCATGCTCAGCACCAGCTGGCTGTAGAGCTGCAGTTTGCTGTCGGCCTCGCGCAGGCGGCGGCTCAGGCGCAGGGCCACCGCACTCAGCAGCTTGGAGGCGGTGGCGGGCTCCTCGGCCATGAGGGCCTCCAGCGCCTCGCGCGTGAGCACCGCGCAGCGCACCTCGGTGCTGGCGGTGCAGGTGGCCGAGCGGGCCGCGCCGTCCATCAGGGACATCTCGCCCATGAGGTGGCCGGGGCCGAGCACATTGATGGTCAGGGGCGAGGTGCGACTCACCGAGACGGCCTCCACCGTGACCTCGCCTTCCACCACCAGCGCCATGAAGCCGTCGTCGCCGCTGCCCCCGCTGTCGCCCTGGCGGATGATGGCTTCGCCTTCTGCGCAGTGGCGCAGCTGCATGTAGCCCACCACCGTGAGGGCCTCTTCTTCACTCAACTGGATCAGCGCCGTGGACGAGCGCAGCAGGTAGGCCGCATGCACGGCTGTGCCTGAAGCGCTCACGCGCTCGCGCAGCGCGACCGAGCGGCGCTTGCGTTCGCTGGCGGTGTCGTCGCGACTGCCAAACAAGGTGTGTAACAAAGCCATGGCGGGTGGGCGGGCAGAAAACACGCGATTGTCATGCGTTTGCGCGCAATGATCCACCCCGCGTGCACCGCTTTGGCACATCCATTGCTTGGGCAAGTCATGCACCTGGACGCCTCCCCCCACTTGGTCAGCCGCCCGCAGACGCCGTCCGCCGGTGCCTGGCGCGACCCGCTGGCGCTGTTGCTGGCGTCCACAGGCGAGGGCGTGTTCGGCGTGGACCTGGACGGGCTGTGCGTGTTCATCAACCACGCGGGCGCCCGCATGATCGGCTTCGAGCCCGCCGAGCTGCTGGGCTGCAACATGCACGACCTCACCCACCACTCGCACGCCGATGGTGCGCATTACCCGGTGGAAGACTGCCCGATCTTCAACGCCTTTCGCCAGGGCCTGCCGTGCCGCATCGACAGCGAGGTGTTCTGGCGCCGCGACGGTTCGGCCTTCCCGGTGGAGTATTCGAGCCACCCCATCCTGGACGGCGGCGAGGTGCGCGGCGCGGTGGTCACCTTCGTCGACATCACCGAACGCAAGCGCGCTGCCGATGCCTTGCAGCGGGCCAAGGACGAGCTGGAAGAGCGTGTGGGTGAGCGCACGCTCGCGCTGGCCACGGCGCTCAAGCAGGTGCGCGAACTCGCAGCACGGTCCGAGACGGTGCGCGAAGACGAGCGCACCCGCATCGCCCGCGAAGTGCACGACGAGCTGGGCAGCCTGCTGGTGGCGCTCAAGATGGACGTGAACTGGATGGACAAGCGCCTGGCCGAGCAGGAGCAGCGCACCGCCGAAGCGGCCCACGACATGCGCGAGCGCATGCGCTGCAAGTGCCAGAACATGAGCCGGCTGATTGAAACCGCGGTGGACAACGTCGGCCGCATCATCACCGACCTGCGCCCCAGCATCCTGGACCACCAGGGCCTGTGGGCCGCGCTCGAATGGCAGGCGCAGGAGTTCGTGCAGTCCGCCGAGATGGCGCTGGATTGGTGCATGGAGGTGGCCGACGCGCCCGAGCCGCCCGAGCCGCTGGCCATGGCGGTGTTTCGCATCTTTCAGGAAATGCTCAGCAACGTGGGGCGCCACGCGCGCGCCAACCGCCTGGGCGTGCACATCGTCGTGCAGGGGACTGCGCTGCGCCTGAGCGTTCAAGACAATGGCGTGGGTGCGCCACCGCAGGCTTTCGACGCCGCCGATGCCTATGGCGTGATGGGCATGCGCGAGCGCGCGCGGCATTTCGGCGGCGAGATTCACATCGACAGCGCACCAGGACAGGGCACCCGCATGTGTTTGAACGTGACGCTTCCCCCCGCGCCGCCGGCGGCAGAGCCCCGGCCCAGCGGGTTGATCGGCGTCTCTGGACCGGACCGACCATGAACACCTCTTTCGACGTGCTGGCAGAGACCATTCGCGTGCTGATCGGCGACGACCACCGCATCGTGCGCGAAGGTCTCAAACAGATCCTGGCCGATGCGCCCGACGTGCAGGTGGTGGCCGAAGCGCAGACCGGCGAAGAAGTGCTGGCGCAGGTGGGCGAACTCGGCGGCAGCCTGGGGCTGGACCTCGTGTTGCTGGACATCGCCATGCCCGGCCTCGATGGCCTGGACGTGCTGCAGGAAATCAAGCGCGACCACCCGCGCCTGCCGGTGCTCATGCTCAGCACTTACCCGGAAAAGCAGTACGCGGTGCGCTGCATCCGCCTGGGCGCCTGCGGTTACCTCAACAAAAGCGCCGACCCCGACGACATGCTGGCCGCGGTGCGCAAGGCCGCCGGTGGTGCGGTGTTCGTGAGCCAGGCCACGGCCGAGGCGCTGGCCGCCGCCGTGGGCAGCGCAGCCGCCCAAGCGGGGCCGGAGGCGCTCTCGCACCGCGAATACCAGGTCTACCGCCTGCTCACCCAGGGCCGCACCGTGAGCGAAATTGGTGCGCAACTCGGCCTGGCGCCCAACACCGTGAGCACTTACCGTGCACGCGTGCTGGAGAAGACCGGCACGAAGAACGATGTGGAGCTCGCGCTGTACGCCGAGCGCCACGCCCGCGCGCCCAAAAACGGCTGAACGCCGGTCATTTGTAGGGCTGGCCCTACACCGCGTGGGAAAGCGCTGCACGACTTGCGCACCGCAAGCGACCAACGGGGCTGAGGGCTGCCTTGCTGGCCCGGTGCTTGCAAAGACCTCCTCGTCTTCAACACACGAGGTGCGCCATGTCCGAATTCTTCGACCCCTACAACGCCGACCGTCCGCTCATGATGAAGTGCAGCTGTGGGCGCGACCACACCGTGGCCGACCACCATGCCGAGGTGGCGGCGGACAGCGCGGCGATCGAGCTGCGCCGCCGCAGCGAGACGGCCGAGTTCGAGGCCTACAGCAACGAGTTCATTGAAGCCACGCTGGTCAAGGCGCTGTTCCCGCACGACGAAGTGCGCCGCCGCTTCCTGCGCGCGGTGGGCAAGGGCACGGCCATGGCCGCCATTGCGAGCGTGCTGCCCGTTAGCACCATGCAGGCCATGGCGCAAGAGGTGGGCAAGCCCGGCACGCTGGAGAAGACCAACCTGAAGATCGGCTTCATTCCAATCACCTGCGCCACGCCGCTGATCATGGCCCACCCGCTGGGCTTCTACAGCAAGCAGGGCCTCAGCGTCGAAGTCACCAAGACGGCGGGCTGGGCCCTGGTGCGCGACAAGATGATCAACAAGGAGTACGACGCATCGCACTTCCTCTCGCCCATGCCGCTGGCCATTTCGCTGGGCCTGGGCAGCAACGCCACGCCCATGAACGTGGCCACCATCCAGAACATCAACGGCCAGGCCATCACGCTTGCACTCAAGCACAAGGACAACCGCGATCCGAAGAACTGGAAGGGCTTCAAGTTCGGCATTCCGTTCGACTACTCGATCCACAACTTCCTGCTGCGTTACTACCTGGCCGAAAACGGTCTGAACCCGGACACCGACGTGCAGCTGCGCGTGATCCCGCCGGCCGAGATGGTGGCCAACCTGCGCGCCGGCAACATCGACGGCTTCCTCGGCCCCGATCCGTTCAACCAGCGCGCGGTGTTCGATGAAGTCGGCTTCATCCACGTGCTCACCAAGGACCTCTGGAACGGCCACCCCTGCTGCGCCTTCGGCACCAGCACCGAGTTCATCCAGAAGAACCCCAACACCTTTGCGGCGCTGTACCGCGCGGTGCTCACCTCGGCCGCCATGGCGCGCGATCCGAAAAACCGCGAGCTCATTGCCAAGGTGATCGCGCCCTCGCAGTACCTCAACCAGCCCGAGGCCGTGCTCACGCAGGTGCTCACCGGCCGCTTCGCCGACGGCCTGGGCAAGATCCAGACGGTGCCCGACCGCGCCGACTTCGATCCGATGCCGTGGCAGAGCATGGCGGTGTGGATGCTCACGCAGATGCAGCGCTGGGGCTACATCAAGGGCGATGTGAACTACCAGCAGATCGCCGAGCGCGTGTTCCTCATCACCGACGCGCGCAAGTACATGAAGGAACTCGGCCAGCCCTTCGCCGCCGGCCCGGGCTATCGCAAGCACACCATCATGGGCAAGGAGTTCGACGCCTCCAAGCCCACGGAGTACTTGAAGAGCTTTGCCATCAGCAAGGCCGCGTGACCATGAAGACCGCCACCCTCAACCTGCGCGCGGCCTTGGTGTCGCTGCTCATCTTCGTTTTCTTCGTCGGGGCGTGGCAGCTCTCCACCAGCGGGCCGAGCATTGGTGGCGCGTCCGCCGGCATGACCGCCGAAGAGATCGAGTACGCCAAGATGATGGGCAAGGACCCCGGTGCTGCCAAGAGCACCGGCTTCCCGCCCCCCATCGAGGTGGCCAAAGCGACCTGGGCGCAGCTCTCCGATCCGTTCTACGACAAGGGGCCGAACGACAAGGGCATCGGCATCCAGCTGGCGCACTCGCTGGCGCGGGTGGGCCTGGGCTTTCTGCTGGCCATGGCCGTGGCCATTCCGCTGGGCTTTCTCATCGGCATGTCGCCGCTCATGCGCAAGGCGTTTGACCCCTTTGTCCAGGTCTTGAAGCCCATCAGCCCGCTGGCGTGGATGCCGCTGGCGCTCTACACGCTCAAGGACAGCGACGTCAGCGGCATCTTCGTCATCTTCATCTGCTCGGTCTGGCCCATGTTGATCAACACCGCGTTTGGCGTGGCGTCGGTCAAGCGCGAGTGGCTCAACGTGGCCAGCACGCTGGAGGTGAACCCGATCCGCAAGGCCTTCCAGGTGATCCTGCCGGCCGCTGCGCCCACCATCCTCACGGGCATGCGCATCAGCATGGGCATTGCCTGGCTGGTGATCGTGGCCGCCGAGATGCTGGTGGGTGGCACCGGCGTGGGCTACTTCGTGTGGAACGAGTGGAACAACCTGTCGCTCACCAACGTGATCTTTGCCGTGCTGTTGATCGGCGTGGTGGGCATGTTGCTCGACCTCATGTTCGCCCAGCTGCAGAAGGCGGTGACCTATGTGGAGTGACACCAGCGTGCGCGAAAGCGCCTTGCCCCAAGCCTTTGCTGCGGCACCAACGAAAGCGCCCAAGATGACCGGTTTCCTCCAGGTTGAACAACTCGCCAAGGCCTACCAGGCCGACAAGCCGGTCTTCGCCGACGTGTCCTTCGCCATCGACAAGGGCGAGTTCGTCTGCATCATCGGCCACAGCGGCTGCGGCAAGACCACCATCCTCAACGTGCTCGCGGGGCTGGACACCGCCACCTCCGGCCACTGCTTCATGGACGGCCGCGAGATCGCCGGCCCCAGCCTGGAGCGCGGTGTGGTGTTTCAAAGCCACGCGCTCATGCCCTGGCTCACCGTGCGGCAGAACATTGCGTTTGCCGTCAAGTCGCGCTGGCCCGACATGCCCCGCGCCGAGCTCAACGCACACGTGGAAAAGTTCGTGGCGCTGGTGGGCCTGTCGCCCGCCATCGACAAGAAACCCAGCCAGCTCTCGGGCGGCATGAAGCAGCGCGTGGGCATTGCGCGGGCGTTTGCCATCCAGCCCAAGATGCTGCTGCTCGACGAGCCCTTTGGTGCCCTCGATGCGCTCACGCGCGGGACCATTCAGGACGAGCTGATGGGCATCGTGCGCGAGACGCAGCAAACCGTTTTCATGATCACGCACGACGTGGACGAAGCCATTTTGTTGGCCGACCGCATCCTGCTCATGAGCAACGGCCAGGAGACGCCTGGCGGCTACAAGCCCGGCGGCATGGCCGAGGTGGTGGTGAACCCGCTGCCGCGCAGCCGCACACGCGCGCAGCTCCATCACCTCGACGGTTACTACGACCTGCGCAACCACATCGTGGACTTTTTGGTCTCGCGTGCGCGAGCCCATTGAACCCCCCGCGTCGCCTTCGGCGCCACCCCCCTCAGGGAGGGGGGCGACACCTGGGGCCGGCGGAGCCGGACCCGCGGTGTCTCTGGACAACTTCCTCTCGTTCCAACGTTTCTTCATCAACCCCCAAGAGGCAACCACATGAACCGACTCGACGTCACCGAAAAGATCATCTCCACCAAAGTGGCCAAAGGCATCAGCTGGGCCGATGTGGCCAAGAAAGTGGGCCAATCCAAGGAATGGACCACGGCGCTGTGCCTGGGTCAGATGACGGCATCCGCCGCTGAAGCCAAGGTGGTGGGCAAGATCTTCGGCCTGACCACCGAAGAGCAGAAGTGGCTGCAGGTGGTGCCCTACAAGGGTTCGCTGCCCACGCCCGTGCCCACCGACCCGCTGATCTACCGCTGGTACGAAATCGTCAGCGTCTACGGCACCACCATCAAGGAACTGATCCACGAAGAGTTTGGCGACGGCATCATGAGCGCGATCGACTTCAGCATGGACATCCAGCGCCAGGCCGACCCCAAGGGCGACCGCGTCAACGTCGTCCTGTCCGGCAAATTCCTGCCTTACAAGCAGTACTGATGGAGCCGCGCCCGCGCGCATTTGCGCCCTGACATCGCGGCCCCGCCGGGTGGTCAGTTCGTGGTGGCCTTTGCGAACAAGACCACGCCGGGCAAGCCTTGAAAGTGGGCGTCGCAGGTGAGCAACTCGGCGCCTTGTTGTACCGCGGTGGCATACACGATGGCATCGGCCGTGGCGAGTTTGTGGCGGCGGTGCAGGTCGGCCGCCAGAAGCGCTGTGGCGGTGTCCAGGGGTGCCACCTGGCATTTCATGGTGTACGCGATGACCTGGTCCGCTTGCGATTCGCCCAGTTCGCGCCACAGCCATTTGGAGAGCTCCAGCTGGACGATGGTCGGCACGACGCACAGTGTCTTTTCCGGGATTTCCTTGGCGAGCTTCTTGCCCGTGGGCGAGGCCACCAGCCACTCGATCCAGGCGGACGTATCGATCACGCGCAGGGGGGCTCCCATCAGAAGCGGTCCTTGCGGTCGCGGTAGCCAGCGGTGCTTGCGCCTTTGGCGATGCCGGCCAGTTCCTTGAGTTCAGGCACGGGCATGATCAACACGCCGTTGTCTTTGGGGATGAACACAAACTCCTGACCCGCTTCCCAGTGCAGCTCGTCGCGCACGGCTTTGGGAATGGAGATCTGGAACTTGCTGGACAGGGTGGCGGTGTTGGGCATTTCTGGCTCCGCTTGAATCGATGCGTGATCGGTAAGAATACACCACATGCCAGCATCCGGCGCAGGACGTGCGCGGGCAAGGCATGCGTTGTGCTTAGATACCCGCATGCCCGCCACACCCCTGATCCGCCTTTCCCATTCCTGGCTTGACGACGGCCACGCGCTGGTCGCCGGCTCGCTCTTTGTGGCGCTGGGCATGACCATGTTTGCCCACGCCGGCCTGCTCACGGGGGGCGTGGCGGGCGTGGCCTTTCTGGTGAGCTACGCCACCGGCTGGAGCCTGGCGCTGTGCTTCTTTGTGTTCAGCCTGCCGTTCTTCTGGCTGTCGTGGCAGCGCCTGGGGGTGGCTTTCACGCTCAAGAGCCTGTGCGCGGTCACGCTGGTGTCGCTGTGCACCGCGCTGGCGCCGCAGGTGGTGCGCTTCGAGCTGCTCAACCCGTGGGTGGCCTCGGTGCTGGGGGGCTTTCTCATCGGCTTCGGTTTGCTGGCCCTGTTGCGCCACCAGGCCAGCGTGGGTGGCGTGAACATCGTGGCGCAGTGGCTGCAGCAGTGCCGCGGCGTGCGCGCGGGCCATGTGCAGATGGGGGTGGACGTGTTGGTGGTGCTGGCCGCGCTCGCGGTGGTGCCGCCGCAGCGCGTGCTGCAGTCGGTGGTGGGCGCGGTGGCGATTGGCGCCATCCTCACGCTCAACCACCGGCCCGGGCGCTACCTCGGGGTGTGAGTCCCTCGGCCTGCGGGCGCGTCAGGGCAGGGGAATCCACTCCTGGTCGTCGTCGGGGGGCAGGGCGATGCGGCCTGCGGCCCAATCGGCCTTGGCCTGCTCGATGCGTTCCTTGCGCGAGGACACGAAGTTCCAGAAGATGTGCCGCTCGCCCACCGGCTCACCGCCAAAGACCATGAGCGTGGCCTTGGTGTGGGCCTTGAGGGTGGCGTCGGTGTCGTTGCCAAACACCAGCAGCTGGCCCGGCACGTAAGTGACGCCGTCGTATTCCACTTCGCCGCGCGCCACGTAAGCGGCCTGTTCGCTGTAGCCACCGGGCAGCGCCAGGCGGGCGCCGGGTTGCCATTCGGTGTGCAGGTAGAACAGCGGCGAGTGCGTGCGCACGGGGCTCTTCATGCCGTAGGCCTCGCCGGCGATCAGGCGCATCCACACGCCGGCCTCGTCGCGCACAGGCAGGTCGGCTGCGGGGTAGTGGGTGAAGGCGGGGTCGGTCTCTTCGTCGGCCTCGGGCAGGGCCACCCACAGCTGCATGAGTTCGAGCCCGCCGCCGGCGAACGAATCGGGGTGCTTGAAGCGTTCCGAATGCGAGATGCCGCGCCCGGCGGTCATCCAGTTCACGTCGCCTGGGTTGATGAGCTGGTGCACGCCCAGGCTGTCGCGGTGCGACACCTGCCCGCTGAGCAGGTAGCTCACCGTGGACAAGCCGATGTGCGGGTGCGGCCGCACATCGGCCGCGCGCGTGTCTTCGGCGGCCAGGATGACCGGGCCGGCGTGGTCCACGAAGATCCACGGGCCGACCATGCGGCGCTTGGCATACGGCAGCACGCGACGCACTTTCAGGCCGTGGCCCAGGTCCGCCTCGCGGGCGGTGATCACCATTTCAAGCATCGTGGACTCCTTGTTGTTTCGAGTGAGGTACGTGCCCCGTTCCAGAGCACCCGCGGAACCGGCTTTGCCGGGCCGCCAGGTGCGCCCCCTTGGGGGGTGACGCCGCAGGCGGCGCGGGGGGTTACACCGCTTCCGTGATGCGGCCCATCTTGCCGCTCTGGAAATCGGCGAAGGCCTGGTGGATCTCGGCCTCGGTGTTCATCACGAACGGACCATACCCCACCACCGGCTCGTCGATGGGCTCGCCGGTCAGCCAGAGCACGGTGGCGTCTTCCAGCACCTCGAAGCGCACGTCTTGCCCATCGCGCGAGAACACCGGCATTTGCGCCGGGCCCACCTCCTGGCCATCGGCCAGGCGCAGGCGGCCGCGCAGCACCAGCGGCGCCGTGGTGTGGCCCTCGGCGGCCGGCAGCGTCACGCTGTGGCCGGCCTTCAGGCGCAGGTCCCACACCTGCATGGGTGTGAAGGTGTGGGCCGGTCCCGTCTGGCCCTGGAACGCGCCCGCGATGATGCGCGCCACGCCGGCGCCGTCGGCCAGGTCCACCTGCGGAATCTGCTCGCGCGTGATGCCCTGGTAGCCCGGGGCGGCCATCTTGTCGCGCGCGGGCAGGTTCACCCACAGCTGCACCATTTCGAACGGGCCGCCGGTCTTGGCAAAGCGCTCGCCGTGGTACTCCTCGTGCACGATGCCGGCCGCTGCCGTCATCCACTGCACTTCACCGGGGCCGATGGTGCCGCCGCCGCCGCTGGAGTCGCGGTGCGAGACCTCGCCTTCGTAGACGATG
>CALRUK020000038.1:0-19292 GCA_943371335.1 Synechococcus sp. UW140
TCCGGCCAACCAGTGGCTGCGCCACCTGGTGGCCGAACTCCACGCCGAGCCGGAGCGCGCACCACCGCGCACGCGCTGACGCGCCGCGCGCTCAGACTGGGTTGCGCTTGGCCTCGCGGCTGGCTTTCCAGGCGCCAAAGATCGCGATCAGGCCAGGGATGAAAATCATGGCCCAGATGATCAGGCTCAGGTTCTCCTGCACCCAGGGCAGGTTGCCAAAGAGGTAACCCGCGCCCACCAGCCCCACCACCCAGATCAGCGCGCCGATCACGTTGTAGGCGGTGAACTTGGTGCGCGTCATTTCGGCCACGCCCGCCACAAAGGGGGCAAACGTGCGGATGAAGGGCATGAAGCGCGCCAGGATGATCGTGATGCCGCCGTACTTTTCGTAGAAGGCGTGCGCCTGGTTGAAGGCGTTGCGGTTGAACAGCTTCGAGTTCTCCCACTGGAACACCTTGGGCCCGAAGTAGCGGCCAATGGTGTAGTTGGTCTGGTCGCCCAGAATGGCCGCCACCACCAGCAGCGCCATCACCAGCGGCAGGTTCATGAGCCCCACGCCGCACAGCGCGCCCACCACAAACAGCAGCGAGTCCCCCGGCAGGAAGGGCATCACCACCACCCCGGTCTCGGTGAAGATGATCAGAAAGAGCAGCGCGTACACCCAGGCGCCGTAGTTCTGCACGAAGGTCTGCAGGTGCTGGTCCACGTGCAGGATGAAGTCGATGAGGAAGGTAACGATTTCCATAGAGGGGGCATTATCCCTGCCACCTAAAATGCCCGTGTGACACACCCGCCCGCGCCTGCCCTGCCCCCCCGCCGCCCCATCCGCGAACTCCCCGATGAGCTCATCAGCCAGATTGCCGCTGGCGAGGTGGTGGAGCGCCCGGCCTCGGTGGTGCGCGAGCTGGTGGACAACGCGCTCGACGCGGGCGCCACGCACATCACCCTGAGGCTGCAGGCCGGCGGGGTGCGCCTCATCAGCGTGGAAGACAACGGCTGCGGCATCCTGCGCAGCGAACTGCCCCACGCCCTCAAGCGCCACGCCACCAGCAAGATCGCCAGCCTGGCCGATCTTGAATCGGTGGGCACCATGGGCTTTCGCGGCGAAGCGCTGGCCGCCATCTGCTCCATCGCCGAGGTGTCGCTGCTCACCCGTGTGGACACGCACGAAGAACCGCACGGCTGGCTGCTCGATGGCCGCAGCGGCGAGCTGCAGCCCACCGCACGCGCCCCGGGCACCACGGTCGAGGTGCGCGAACTGTTCTTTGCCACGCCGGCGCGGCGCAAGTTCCTCAAGACCGACGCGACTGAGCTCGCGCACTGCATCGAGGCCGTGCGCCGCCACGCCCTCGCGCGGCCCGACGTGGGCTTTGCGATCTGGCACGACGGCAAGCTGGTGGCGCAATGGCGCGCGGTGGCCGGCGGTGGCATCGACGCCCTGCGCCAGCGCCTGACCGACGTGCTGGGTGAAGACTTCGTGCAGCAGGCGGTTGCGGTCGATTGGCCGGTCAACGCGCCCGTGGTCGACAGCGCCGACGGCCCGCAACGCCTGCGGGTGTGGGGCTTTGCCGGTGTGCCCGACGCCGCCCGCTCGCGCGCCGACTGGCAGTTTGCTTACGTGAACGGCCGCTATGTGCGCGACAAGGTCATCACCCACGCCGCGCGCAGCGCCTACGAAGACGTGCTGCATGGCCACCGCCAGCCGGTGTATGCCCTGTTCATCTCGCTCGACCCGACGCGGGTGGACGTGAACGTGCACCCCACCAAGATCGAGGTGCGCTTTCGCGACAGCCGCGAAGTGCACCAGGGCGTGCACCACGCGGTGGAGGCCGCGCTGGCGGTGCCGCGCTCGGGGGCCACGCCGGAACCCGCGCCCGTGGCGCCTGCGCCCGCCTGGGCACCTCCGGCCAGGCAGGCGCCCTTTTCCTTTGCCCCGCGTGAAGCCGAGGTCGGCCACCGCGTGAGCGATGTGGGCGCCTTGTGGGGCCACGCGCCTGCGGCGGCCGCGCCCGCCACCGGGCTGGCCGCCGCGCTCCCCGTTCGGGCTGAGCCTGTCGAAGCCTCCGCACCTCCACAGCCCCTGCCGCCCGGCGAGTGGCCGCTGGGCCGCGCCATTGCGCAGCTGCAAGGCGTCTACATCCTGGCCGAGAACGCCCACGGCCTGGTGGTGGTCGACATGCATGCCGCACACGAGCGCATCGTCTACGAGCGGCTCAAGCAACAACTCGACGACCAGCAGGTGGCCAGCCAGCCGCTGCTGATCCCGGCCACGTTTTCGGCCACGCCCGACGAGGTGGCCACCGCCGAGAGCTGCGCAGAGGTGCTGGCCACCCTCGGCCTGGAGGTGACCGCGCTGTCCATCAAGACGCTGGCGGTGCGTGCCGTGCCCACCACGCTCGCGCAGGGCGACCCGGTGGAGCTGGCGCGCAGCGTGTTGGCCGAGCTGGGCCAGCACGAGGCCAGCACGGTGGTGCAAAGGGCCCGCAACGAACTGCTGGCCACCATGGCCTGCCACGGCGCCGTGCGCGCCAACCGGCGCCTCACCCTCGACGAAATGAACGCGCTGCTGCGGCAGATGGAAGTGACCGAACGCTCCGACCAGTGCAACCACGGCCGCCCCACCTGGCGGCAAATGGGCATGAAGGAACTCGACGCGCTCTTCCTGCGCGGCCGGTGAGCGCGGCGGCGCCAGCCGCCCTGAATGCACCGAAACAAGGCAAATCGACCGCCTGCGGCCCCTCGCACGCTTCAAACGCGGGCAAAAACGCGCAACAGCGGGTGACAAGAGCACCAAAATGCGGCCTGCGCATAATCTCATGCACCTTTTTGAAGCATGAGACCCATGAAATACGCCTCTTCCCAGCAGTTTCTCGAACACGTCGCCCGCCAGAACCCGGGCCAGCCCGAATTCCACCAGGCCGTGGGCGAGGTCATGGAAAGCCTCTGGCCTTTCATTGCCGCGCACCCGAAATACGCCGAACACGGCCTGCTCGACCGCCTCGTCGAGCCCGAGCGGGTGGTGATGTTCCGCATCTCGTGGGTGAACGACCACGGCGACGTGCAGGTCAACCGCGGCTACCGCATCCAGCACAGCTCGGCCATCGGGCCCTACAAGGGGGGCATGCGCTTTCACCCGTCGGTGAACCTGTCGATCCTGAAGTTTCTGGCGTTCGAGCAGACCTTCAAGAACGCGCTCACCACCCTGCCCATGGGCGGCGGCAAAGGCGGCTCCGATTTCGACCCCAAGGGCAAGAGCCCGGGCGAGGTGATGCGCTTTTGCCAGGCTTTGGTGACGGAGCTGTTTCGCCACGTGGGCAGCGACACCGACGTGCCCGCCGGCGATATCGGGGTGGGAGGGCGCGAGGTCGGCTTCATGGCCGGCATGATGAAGAAGCTCAGCAACCGCGCCGACTGCGTCTTCACCGGCAAAGGCTTGTCGTTCGGTGGCTCGCTGGTGCGCCCCGAAGCCACCGGCTACGGCACGGTGTATTTCGCCGAGGAAATGCTCAAGCAGCAGGGCAAGAGCTTCCAGGGCCTGCGCGTGAGCGTGTCGGGCTCGGGCAATGTGGCGCAATACGCGGTGGAAAAAGCCATGGCCCTGGGTGCGCGCGTGGTCACGGTGTCGGACTCCAGCGGCACGGTGATCGACGAAGACGGCTTCAGCCCCGAGAAGCTGGCCGAGCTCATGGAGGTGAAAAACCACCTGTATGGTCGCGTGAGCGACTACGCCGAGCGCACCCGCACGCGGTTTGAGCCCGGTGTGAAACCCTGGGCGGTGCCGGTGGACGTGGCCCTGCCCTGCGCGACGCAGAACGAGCTGGACGCCAGCGACGCGGCCACCTTGATCCAGAACGGTGTGATCTGCGTGGCCGAAGGCGCCAACATGCCCACCACCATGGACGCGGTGCAGCGTTTTGAAGCGGCGGGCGTGTTGTACGCACCGGGCAAGGCCAGCAATGCGGGCGGCGTGGCCACCTCCGGGCTGGAGATGAGCCAGAACGCCATGCGCCTGAGCTGGCCGCGCGAAGAGGTGGACGCGCGCCTGCACAGCATCATGGTGGGCATTCATCAGGCCTGCCTGCAGCACGGGCGGCGCGCGGACGGCACGGTGAGCTACGTCGACGGGGCAAACATTGCCGGCTTCGTCAAGGTGGCCGACGCGATGCTGGCCCAAGGCGTGGTGTAACGCACGGCGGTGCGGGTTTCAACGGGGGGCGTCGGTGGCATGGAACGTGCACCATCGGGAGGGTCGCTGAACTTTTCCCCATCCAGGTGCATCCATCAACGCCATGAAGCGCCTCATTGCCACTTTGCTCGCCGCGCTGGCCCTGTTGGCAGGGTGCGCCACCCTGGATGAGAAGCAGCGCGTCTGGATCTTCCAGCCCTCCGACCGCAGCTGGGCCGGCGGCGAGCTCGCCGCGCAGGGCATGGAAGACGTGTGGATCGACTTCCAGTCCCCCAAGACCGGCAAGCCGGTCAAGCTGCACGGCCTGTGGGCGGCGCACGACCACTTCGAACAACAAAAGAACGCCCCGGTGCTGCTGTACCTGCACGGCGCCCGCTTCAACGTGACGGGTTCGGCCTTCCGGGCCCGGCGCATGGAAGACCTGGGTTTTTCGGTCCTGGCCATCGACTACCGCGGCTTCGGCAAGAGCACCCACGAACTGCCCTCGGAAGCCTCTGCTTACGAAGATGCCCGCGCGGCCTGGGACTGGCTCGCCGAGAAATACCCGGGGCGCCCGCGTTACATCTTTGGACATTCGCTGGGCGGCGCCATTGCCATCGAGCTGGCCGCGCAGGTGGACGACGAGGCCGGCACCGTGGTCGAAGGCACCTTCACCTCCATCCCCGACGTGGTGAGCACCTTCAAGTGGGGCTGGCTGCCCATTTCCTTGCTCATCACCCAGCGCTTCGAGGCCGTCAAGCGCGTGCCCGACATCGGCTCCCCGCTGCTGGTGGTGCACGGTGGCGAAGACCGCCTGATCCAGCCCGAGCTGGGTCGCAAGCTGTACGAAGCGGCCAAGGGGCGCAAGGCCTTCGTGCTGGTGGAAGGCGGTTCGCACCACAACACCAACTCGGTCGGGCAGGCGCAATACCGCACGGCCCTGGCCAGCCTCTTCGGCATGCGCAATGCCGGCGCAGAGGCCCTGAAAGTGGTCAGGCAGTAGCACCCCGCCACGGGCGCGCACCGGGGGTGTTCTGCTACCCTCGACCGGATGCCCGCCTCGCCCTCCCCCTCTGCCATGTCGCCCGGCCTGATCGTGCTGGTGCTCTCGATGCTGCTGGGCCTGCAACCCATCGCGACCGACCTCTACCTGCCGGCCCTGCCGGCACTCACCACCGGCTTTGGCGCGCCCATGGCGCAGGCGCAGCTCACCCTTACCGCGCTGCTGCTGTGCTTTGGCGTGTCCCAACTGGTGTGGGGCCCGCTGTCGGACCGCTTTGGCCGGCGCCCGGTGCTCATCGTGGGCATGACGATGTTTGTGGTGGCCGCCATCGGCAGCACGCTGGCGCCGTCGATGGAGCAGCTGATCGTCTGGCGCGCGGTGCAGGGCGTGGCGCTGGGTGCGGGCGTGATGTGCGCGCGCGCCATTGTTCGCGACCTCTACGCCCCGAGCGAAGGGGCGCGGGTCATGTCCAAAGGCCTGACGGGCCTGGGTTTGATCGCCTGCACCGCTTCCCCACTGGGTGGCCTGTTGTCGGACCTCTTCAGCTGGCGCATCTCGCTGCTGTCGCTGGCCGTGTTCGGCGCCATCGTGCTGGTGGTGGTGGCATGGCGTTTTGAGGAAACCCTGGCCGTGAAGAATCCGCGCGCGCTGGAGCCGCGCACGCTGCTGGCCAACTGGGTGCTGATCGGGCGGCACCCCACTTTCTGGGCCTACGCACTGCTCTCCACCGCTTCCTATGGCGGCTTGTTCACGTTCCTGGCGGCCTCTTCATTTGTGTTCATTCGCGTGCTGGGTCTGTCCACCACCGCCTATGGCCTGGTGATGTTCAGCATGTCGCTGGTCTACATCCTGGGCACCTTCCTGTGCCGCCATTTGCTGCCGCGCGTGGGCGTGCGCCGCGCCGTGGCGATCGCCGCGTGTCTCACGGTGAGCGCCGGCACCATCATGGGCGTGCTGGGCCTCATGGGCGTGCGCAGCATGTGGGCGATCCTGCTGCCCTTCTGGCTGTTCATACTCGCGCACGGTGTGCACCAGCCCTGCAGCCAGAGCGGTGCGGTGGGCCCGTTTCCCCAGGCCGCCGGTGCGGCCTCGGCGCTCAGTGGCTTCCTGTCGATGGTGGTGGCCTTTGCCATCGGTGGCTGGCTGGGCGTGAGCCTGGCCGGCATTTCGCAGGGGCAGGGCTCGGTGTTGCCGCTCACCCATGGCGTGTGGTTCTGGAGCGTGATGATCGCCCTCACCGCCTGGACGCTGGTGCAGCGCCACGGGGAAGCGCGACCCGCTCCCCAACGCAGCGTGCCGGTTGCGCCGGCCTCCGCGCCTTGAAGACCATGGCATCGCCCGTGCGTTGCCTGGCCCTCGCCGGCCCCACGGCCAGCGGCAAGAGCGCGGCCTCCATGGCCATCGCCGAGCGCTGGCCGGTGGAGATCATCAGCGTGGACTCCGCGCTGGTGTACCGGGGCATGGACATCGGCAGCGCCAAGCCGAGTGCCGCCGAACGCGCGCAAGTGCCGCACCACCTCATCGACATCCTCGACCCGCTTCAGAGCTACAGCGCCGCCGACTTCGTGCGCGACACCACGCGCCTGGTGGCCGAGATCCAGGCGCGCGGGCGCACCGCGCTGCTGGTGGGCGGCACCATGCTGTATTTCAAGGCCCTGCTCGTGGGCCTGGACGACATGCCACAGTCCGACGCCGCCGTGCGCGAACGCATCGAAGCGCGTGCGCGCGAAGCCGGCTGGCCCGCCCTGCACGCCGAGCTCGCGCGCGTGGACCCCGCCACCGCCGCGCGCCTGCCACCGACCGACGCGCAGCGCATCCAGCGCGCACTCGAAGTGTTCGAGGTGTCGGGCAAGCCCATCTCCAGCTTCCAGACCGGGCGCTCGCACAACCCGCACAGCCCGCTGGCGCCCGAACACTTGATCTCGCTCGAACCGCACGACCGCGCCTGGCTGCATGCGCGCATTGCGCAGCGCTTTGACGACATGCTCGCCACCGGCCTGCTCGACGAAGTGCGTCGCCTGCGCGCGCGCGGCGACCTCTGCACCGACCTGTCCTCGATGCGCTGCGTGGGCTACCGCCAGACCTGGGACATGCTGGACGCCCACGGCGATGCGCTCACCCCGGCACACCTGGCCGAGCTGCGCGACCTGGGCATTTTTGCCACCCGCCAGCTCGGCAAACGCCAGCTCACCTGGCTGCGCTCGATGCCGCAGCGCCGCGTGATTGCGTGCGATGCGCCCGATGCGCTGGCGCAGGTGCTGAACACCGTGGAACAACTTCTGGGAGCACCCGAATGAGCCAGGCGGCATTGGTGGTTGAACAACTGGGCAAGCGCTATGGCAGCACCACCGTGTTCAGTGGTGTGAGCCTGAGCGTGGCGCCGGGCGAGTTCGTGGCCATCGTGGGTGAATCGGGCGTGGGCAAGTCCAGCCTGCTCAACTGCCTGGCCGCGCTCGACGACTGGAGCGAAGGCCGCATTCTTCACGCGGGCGTTGATCTGGGCACGCTGAACGAACCGCAGCGCGCGCACTGGCGCCGCGCCCACCTGGGCTTTGTGTTCCAGGCCTTTCACGTGTTGCCGCATCTGGACGTGGCACAAAACGTCGGCTTGCCGCTGCTGCTGCTGGGCCGGCCGGATGCCGCGCGCGTGCAGGCCATGCTGGACGCCGTGGGCCTGGGAGACCTCGGTGCGCGGCTGCCCGCCGAACTGTCTGGCGGCCAGCTGCAGCGCGTGGCGATTGCGCGCGCACTGGTGCACCGCCCGGGTCTGCTGCTGGCCGACGAGCCCACCGGCAACCTCGACCCCACCACCGCGGCACAGGTGATGGACGTGCTGCAACAGCAGGCCACCGAGAGTGGCGCAGCGCTGGTGCTGGTGACGCACTCCAGCGCCGCAGCGGCGCGCGCCCAGCGGTTGCTGCACCTCACCGCCAACGGCCTGCAGGCCGCTTGAGCGCTGCGCGCTCAGCCTTTCAGGAAGGTGTCGTGGTCGGGTGCGAAGCACGCGTGCAGCGGCAGCAGCGCACCGCCCAGCGCGCGCGCATCGGAACCAATGCCGCCCAGCTCCAGCCTGGGCCGGTGCAGGCCTTCCCAGTCGTAGGCGGCCAGTGCGGTGCGGGTCTGCTCGCACAGCGCACGCAGCAGGTCGGGCGCGATGGCGCCGTCCATCACCACCGCTTCCACATCCAGAAAAGCAGTGCCCGACACCACGCACTGCGCCAGCGCCAGCGCGGCGCGGCCGATCCACTCCTGGCTGTGCGCCAGCCAGGGCGCCTGCAGGGCGCGCTGGTCGTAGGCGGCCATCGGGTCCAGGCCGTGTTCGCGGTAGCGCTGCTCCAGATCCCACAGTGAGGCCTGGCTGATCAGCTGTGGCGGCAGCCCGCCTCCGGCTTGCGCTACCTGCAGCGGCAACGAAGCCACCGCGGCGGCGTTGCCATGAATGCCGCGGTGCAGGTGCGAGTTGAGCACCAGCCCGCCGCCCACGAAGGTGTCCATGAAGAGGTAGAGGAAGTTGCGCAGGTCGCGCCCGCGCCCCTGCAACAGCTCGGCCACGCAAGCGGCCGACGTGTCCTTCGCGAAGCTCACCGGCAAGTCGGTGAGCCGCTGCACTTCGGCGCCGAGGTCGATGTCGTTCCAGGCTTGCGATTGTTCGGTTGTGAGGCCGAGCATGCGGTGCCAGCCGCCCAGCTGAAACGGCGCCGCCACACCCACGCCCACCACACGGTCCTGCAGGGGGCCGAGCTTCTTCAGCAGGCGGTTGAGGTTGGCCTTGATCGCCGGCAGCAGCACCGGGATGTCGGGGAAGGCGTAATCGAGCACCAGGCGCTCGCGCACCTGGCCGGTGAAGTCCACCAGCAGCCAGTCGGCGCTGCGCCGGCCGATCTTGATGCCGACGGCAAACGCGCCGTCGGGGTGCAGGCCCAGCGGCACCGAGGGTTGGCCCACACGGCCGCGCACCGGCGCTTCGCGGCGCAGCAGCTGGTCTTCATCCAGCCGCGCGGTGATGAGGCCAATGGTCTGGGCCGTGAGCCCGGTGAGGCGCGCAATGTCGGCCTTGGCCAGGCTGCCGTGCACGCGCAGCGCCTGCAGCACCACGCGCTCATTGAACTGGCGCATGCCCATCTGGTTGGAGCCACGCGGGCGCAGGCGCGGCTGATCGCCCGGTTCAATGTCGGGAAGGGCTTCGGTGGCGGCGTCGTGGTTCACGGTGTCGGGTTCGGTGTCTGATGCGCTGTCGGATCAGGTGCGCAAAGTGTCGCCGATGACACCCTTGCGCAGAATGAAATTGCCCCAGGGCTGCAGTTCGCCGGTGACCACGATGGCATAGGCGCGCTTCACGCGCTCGTAGAACGCGAAGCGCTCGACCGCTTCGGCCTGGCCTTCTTCCAGGCCTTCGGTGGCGAGCACGGCGAGCGCCTCGCGCTGCAAGGCCGAGCGGTACGGCGCTTCGGTGCCGCCGACCTGCATGTAGGCCACTGGCTGCGGCACATCGGCCGCCAGCGGCAGCACGCTGGCCACGGCCTGCACGGTGCGCACCATGCCCACGCCGGGCAGGCGCAGCACGGGCTTGCCCGCGCCCAGGCTCATGGCGGTGAAGTTCGCATCGGCCAGCACCAGCGCGTCGTCGTGGCCCATCTCGGCCAGCAGCTTCAGCAGTTCGGGGCTGAGCAGGGGGTCAATGCCTTTGAGCATGTTTACGCCAAGGCCTCCGCGGGCAGTTCTTCGGCCAGCTTGGCACCGGTCATCACGGCCACGGTGTCGCTCATGCTGATCACCTTGGGGTTGACCACTGCCGCGCGCTTGCCCAGCCGTGCGATGTGGATGCGGTCGGCGATCTCGAACACGTGCGGCATGTTGTGGCTGATCAGGATCACCGGCAGGCCCTTGTCGCGCACGCGGCGAATCAGCTCCAGCACCATGTTGCCTTCCTTCACGCCGAGCGCGGCGGTGGGCTCGTCCATGATCACCACGTGCTGCGCAAAGGCCGCTGCGCGCGCCACCGCCACGCACTGGCGCTGCCCGCCCGACAGCGTCTCGACCGCCTGCGTCATGGAGCGGATGCCGACCTTGAGGTCGTTCATGCGCGCAATGCTCTCGGCCAGCATCTGCTTCTTGTCGATCATGTGCAGGAAGCGGCCCAGAAAACCCGGGCGGCGGATCTCGCGCCCCAGAAACAGGTTCTCGGCAATGGTCATGGCGGGTGCCACGGCGAGGTCCTGGTAGACGGTTTCGATGCCGGCGCGGCGCGCGTCGATCGGGCTCTTGAAGTGGATGGGTTTGCCGTCCAGAAAAATCTGCCCTTCGTCGGGAATGGTGGCGCCCGACAAGGCCTTGATCAGGCTCGACTTGCCGGCGCCGTTGTCGCCAATGACGGCGAGGATTTCCCCGGCCCGCAGTTCGAAGTCGGCGCCATCGAGCGCGGTGACCTGGCCGTAGCGCTTCACCAGGCCCTTGGCCTGAATGACCAGAGGTGCATTCGTGTTCATCAGCGCACTCCTTTGCGGGACATCTGGTCGGTGGCCACGGCCAGGATGACGAGGATGCCGGTGACCAGAATTTGATAGACCGAGCTCACGCCCATGAGCGTGAGGCCGTTGCGAAACACGCCCACGATGAGCGCGCCCACCAGCGTGCCCAGGATGATGCCGCGCCCGCCAAACAGGCTGGTGCCGCCCAGCACCACGGCGGTGATGGCGTCGAGGTTTTCGGTCTGCCCGGCGTTGGGGTCGCCCGCGCCGATGCGCGCCACGCTCAGCATGGACGCGAGACCGTAGAACACTCCGGCCGCCACGTACACGCCCAGCAGCACCTTGTCGGTGGAAATGCCCGTCAGGCGCGTGGCCTCGGGGCTGTTGCCCACCGCGTAGATGTGGCGCCCCGGCGCGGTCTCGCGCAGCGCGAACCAGGTGACGAGGTAGAGCGCCAGCATCAGCACCACGCCGTAGAGCACGTTGGCGCCGCCAATGCGAAACGACTGGCCCAGCCAGTTCATGCCCTCGGGAATGTCGGTGATGGTTTGCGAGCCGCTGTAGAGCTGGGTGATGGCGAACGCAATGTTCAGCGTGCCCAGCGTCACGATGAAGGGCGGCAACTTGGCCTTGGTCACCAGCAGGCCGTTGACCAGGCCAAACAGCGCGGTGGCGCCAATGCCCAGGGCAATGGCCACCGGCGCCGACAGCCCGAAGTCGGCCGCCATCTTGGTCATGACGATGCTGCCCAGCGCCATGATCATTCCGCACGAGAGGTCGATGCCCGCGGTGAGGATGATCAGCGTCTGGCCGATGGCGATGGTGCCGACCACCATCACCTGCTGCAGGATCAGCGAAAAGTTTTGCAGTGTGAGGAAGCGGTCGCTCTGCGAGGCAAAGAAGGCACACGCCAGCAACAGGGCAATGAAGGGCCCGAGCGTGCCCATGGGGGGAAGTTTGGCGGCAAAGGTTTTCAAGACAGTTCTCCCGTGTGGAACTCAGTCACCGCGCCGAAGCACGGTCCGAGGAGCAAAGTGCCCCCAACCAGAGGCAACAAGGGTCCGGCTCTGCCGGCCCCAGGTGCCGTCCCCCCTCCAAGCCGAAGGCGCCAGAGAGGGGGGAAGCCGCAGAGCGGCGCAGGGGGGAGCACCTCACTTCACACCCCAGCAGAGGTCCATGCCGGTCTTCACATCTTTGCTGTCCACGCCGGGCACAGCCTTGGCTGCGATCAGCGTCACGCCGGTGTCGGTGTAGCCGCTCACCTTCTTGCCGGTCTTGGCGTATTCCACACCAGCGGCCACACCCATCGAGGCCATGCGCAGCGGGTACTGCTGCGAGGTCGCGGCGATCACGCCGGCGCCCACATCCTTGATGCCGGCGCAACCGCCGTCGACCGACACGATGACCACGTCTTTTTCCTTGCCGGCGGCCTTGAGCGCCTTGTAGGCACCTGCGGCAGCCGGTTCGTTGATGGTGTAGACCACGTTGATGCCCGGGTTCTTCTGCAGGCAGTTCTCCATGCCGGTCTGGCCCTTGGCCGAGTCACCAAAGCTGTCGGCCATGCAGACCACCTCGGCCGGCTTGGCCAGGTCGTTGCTCTTGGCGTCGAGCGACTTCAGGCCATAGCCTTGCAGAAAGCCGTTGTGGCGCTGCGCGCCGACCGGGTGGCCGGGGAACAGGTCCAGCGTGGCAATGACCGGGGTCTTGCCGCCGAGCGCGGCCTTGGCGTACTGGCCGATCAGCACGCCGGCCTTGTAGTTGTCGGTGGCAAACAGGCCGTCGACCGCGCTGACCGGGTCGGTCGGGCTGTCGAGTGCGATCACCATCACGCCCTGCGCCTGCGCCCGCCGCACAGCCGGGATGATGGCCTTGGCATCGCTCGGGGTGAGCAGGATGGTTTTGGCGCCGGCCGCGATCATGTTTTCCATGGCGGTCACCTGGCCGGCGTTGTCGCCATCGGTCTTGCCCGAAGCCGTCAGCAGCTTGGCGCCGAGCTTCTTGGCTTCGGCGTCGGCGCCCTCTTTCATCTTCACGAAGAAGGGGTTGGAATCGGTCTTGGTGATCAGGCCGATGACGGGCTGGGCCGTGGCAGCGCCGGCGGCCAGGGTCAGCGCGGAGGCGACGAAGAGGGATGCGTGGATGCGGTTCATTGCTTGTCTCCTGAAGGGCTTGGGGGAAGGCTGGCCGGGGGCACAACGCGGCGTTCTTGGGGTTTACACGAGGGACGCCGCGCAGTGGTTGAACTATATTTCTCGGCAGGTTAATAAATCAAGTGGATTTAATTATGGTTTTCCCTAAGCACACGCCACCGCTCCAGATCGCCACCGCCGGCGAGGCCCTGATCGACATGATCCAGGAGGCCGACGGCCGACTGCAGCCCTGCGCGGGCGGTGCGGTCTACAACCTCACCCGTGCCCTGGGTCTGCAGGGCGTGGGCACGCTGTACCTCAACCCGCTCTCTCACGACCGCTTCGGCCGGGAGCTCGCGGCCGGTCTGTCCCGGGCGGGCGTGGTGCAGGCGCGCGAAGCACCCGTGTCCCAACCCACCTCGCTGGCGGTGGTCGGGCTCGACGCGCAGGGCAAGGCCTCGTACAGCTTCTACCGCGACGGCGTGGCCGACCGCGAGGTGGACGCCGCAGGGCTCATGGCGGCCTGCTCTGCCGCCCCCACGCTGCGCGTGGTCGCCACCGGCTGCCTCGCGCTGGTGGCCGAAGACAGCCCGCGCTACCTGCCCTGGCTGAAGGCCCAGCGCGCGGCCGGCGTGCTGGTGGTGGTGGACGCCAACCTGCGCCCTGCCCTGGCGTCCGACATGGCCGCTTACCGCGAGAGCGTGTTGGCGGCCCTGCAGCAAGCCCACCTGATCAAGGCCAGCGACGATGACCTGCTGATGCTCGATCTCGAAGGCGACGATGCGATGGCCCAAGCGCGCGACCTGCTCGCGCGCACCCAGGCCAAGTGGCTGGCGCTCACGCTCGGCGCCAAGGGAGCCACGCTGCTGCACCGCGATGGCCGGGCCTGGCACGCCAGTGAAACCGCACCGGTGACCGTGGCAGACACCGTGGGCGCTGGCGATTGTTTCCTGGCCGGTCTGCTGGTGGCCCTGCTGCAACGCCCCAGCCTGCCCGCAAGCCCGCACGCCGACCCGCTGCGATTGACCGACAGCGACGTGCGGCAGCTGCTGGCCCACGCCGTGGCCAGTGCCAGCCTGTGCGTCATGCAGACCGGCTGTGTGCCGCCCAGCCTGGCCGAAGTCACCGCCCGCCTGCAGACCGCACCGCCTGCGATTCACACATGCTGATGCATCCCGAGGGTGCAAGGCGGCGTGCATCGGGTTAAGGTGATGCACCGGGCGAACAGAAAGAATCCGCCTTGTAACTTGATTACAATAAAATCCAAAAACACAAGTAACTAAATTAGATCATGACACCCTCGACTCCCGCATCCACCTCCACCGAGCCGCTCGATCTGGTGATCTTCGGAGGCGCCGGTGATCTGTCTGTGCGCAAGCTGCTCCCCGCGCTGTACATGGCGCACCTGCACAACAACCTGCCCGAGGCCACGCGCATCCACGCGCTGGGCCGCCAGCCCTGGGACCGGCAGGCCTTCAACGCCTTCGTGCACGACAAGGTGCGCGACTTCATCGACCCCTCGGCGCTGGAGCACGCCGCGTGGCTGGGCTTCCTGGCGCGCCTGAACTACGTGTGCATCGATGCCACCCAGGCCAGCGACTTTGAAAAGCTCTCCAGCGCCCTGCAGCCCGGCTCGGACCGCGTGTACTACCTGGCCACCGCCCCCACGCTGTTCACCGGCATTTGCGCCCATCTGCACAGCGCGGGGTTGATCGACCCCCGCTCCCGCGTGGTGCTGGAAAAGCCGCTGGGCCATGACCTCGCTTCAGCGCGCGCCATCAACGACGAGGTGGGCCGCTACTTCACCGAAGCGCAAACCTTCCGCATCGACCACTACCTGGGCAAGGAGACGGTGCAGAACCTCATGGTGCTGCGCTTTGGCAACATCATCTTCGAGCCCCTCTGGCGCAGCCCCTACATCAAGAGCGTGCAGATCACCGTGGCCGAGTCGGTGGGCGTGGGCAGCCGCGCCGGCTTCTACGACGGCACCGGCGCGCTGCGCGACATGGTGCAGAACCACCTGCTGCAGCTGCTGTGCATCGTGGCCATGGAGCCACCGGTATCGCTCGACCCCGACGCCGTGCGCGATGAAAAGCTCAAGGTGCTGCGCTCGCTGCGCCCCATGACCGAGGCCGACGTAGCGCGCGACACGGTGCGCGGCCAGTACACGGCGGGTGCGTCCAACGGCGACAAGGCCGTGAGCTACCTGCAGGAAGACAACGTGCCTCCCGACAGCACCACCGAAACCTTCGTGGCACTGCGCGCCCACATCAACAACTGGCGCTGGGCCAACGTGCCGATCTTCCTGCGCACGGGCAAGCGCATGGCCGAGCGGCGCTCGGAAATCGTCATCGAGTTCGCCGACCTGCCCTACACCATCTTCCCCGACGCACCGCGCCAGCCCGTCAACCGCCTGATGATCCGCCTGCAGCCCGAGGAACACGTGCAGCTGCAGATGATGGCCAAGGAGCCCGGCAGCGGCATGCGACTGCGGCCGGTGAGCCTGAATCTTGATCTCGAATCCGCCTTCAGCACCCGCCGCGCCGAAGCCTACGAACGCCTGCTGATGGACGTGATCAAGGGGCGCCTCACGCACTTCATGAGGCGCGACGAACTGGAAGCCGCGTGGACCTGGGTCGAGCCCATCCTGGACGGCTGGCGCGACCTGAGCGAGAAGCCCCGCCCCTACACCGCCGGCAGCTGGGGGCCTGCGGCCTCCTCCGCCTTGATGGCGCGTGAAGGCTCGGCCTGGGTAGAAGAGGCCTGAGCACATGGACAAGCACACCGAGCCCCTTCCACCCGGCAAGCTGCAGGTGCACCCCGCCGGCAGCACGGTAGAACTCGCGCAACAGCTGGCGCGCCACATCGCACGGCGCCTGCGCGAGGCCATCACCCTGCGCGGCCACGCGGTGCTCGCGGTCTCGGGTGGCAAGTCGCCTGTGGCCATGTTCGAGCAGCTGCGCCAGCAAACCGTGGCGTGGTCGCATGTGAGCGTGTTGCTGGTCGACGAACGCTGTGTGCCGCACGACCACGCCGACAGCAACACCGCGCTGGTGCGCACCCACCTGCTGCAAGGCGCCGCAGCGGCGGCCCACTTTGTGCCCTTCTTTGACCAGCTGCCCGCCCCGCTGGACGACCGCGCGCTCGATGCACTGGCCGACGCCGCCAACGAACGCCTCGCGGCACAACCCTGGCCGCTGGACCTGGCCGTGCTCGGCATGGGAGAAGACGGCCACACGGCATCGCTGTTTCCCGGTGCGCCCGGCCTGGCGCGCGCACTCAACGGCAGCGGCCCCGTGACCTGGCTGCGCCCGAGCCCGGCATCGAACGCACCCCACGCGCGCCTCACCCTCACCCTGCCCGCCCTGCTGGCCACCCGCGAAATTGCCCTGTCGATCACCGGCGCCAGCAAGCTCGCCGTGTTCCAGCAGGCCCAACGCGCCGCCGACGAGCGCCTGCCCGTCTCGCTCGTGCTCAATCAACACCTCACGCCCGTCAGTGTCTGGCTGGCCTGACCGAGATCCACAAGATGACCCCACAAGCCCCACTCCACGCCACCATCGACCACGTCACACGCCGCATCACCGAGCGCAGCGCCGGCACGCGCGCCGCCTACCTGGCAGCCACCGCCGCGCAGCGCAAGGCGGGCACACAGCGCGCCGGCATGGGCTGCGCCAACATGGCCCACACCACCGCCGCGCTGCCGCTGGCCGACAAGCTCAAGATCCACGCCGAGCGTGCGCCACACATCGGCATCGTCACGGCCTACAACGACATGCTCTCGGCGCACCAGCCATACGAGACCTACCCGCAAAAAATCCGCGACCACGCACACACACTCGGCGCCACCGCGCAGGTGGCGGGCGGCGTGCCCGCCATGTGCGACGGCATCACGCAGGGCGCCGCCGGCATGGAGCTTTCGCTGTTCTCGCGCGATGTCATCGCGCTCTCGACCGCCGTGGCGCTCTCGCACAACGTGTTCGACGCGTCCCTCATGCTCGGCATCTGCGACAAGATCGTGCCCGGCCTGTTCATGGGCGCGCTGCAGTTCGGCCACCTGAGCACCGTGTTCGTGCCCGCCGGCCCCATGACCTCCGGCCTGTCCAACGACGCCAAGGCCAAGGTGCGCCAGCAATACGCACAAGGCCTGGTGGGCCGCGACGCGCTGCTGGAATCGGAGGCGCAGGCGTACCACAGCCCCGGCACCTGCACCTTCTACGGCACCGCCAACAGCAACCAGATGCTGATGGAAATCATGGGCCTGCACCTGCCCGGCGCCTCCTTCGTCAACCCCGGCACGCCGCTGCGCGATGCGCTCACGCTGGGTGCCGTCAAGCGTGCGGTGGCCAACACCGGGCGCACGGGTGAGCCCGCGCTGTGCCTGGCCGACATCGTCAACGAGAAGACCCTGGTCAACGGCATCATTGGCCTGCTCGCCACCGGTGGCTCGACCAACCACACGCTGCACCTGGTGGCCATGGCACGCGCCGCCGGTGTGCTGATCGACTGGGACGACTTCGCCGAGCTCTCGCATGTGGTGCCCCTGCTGGCGCGCGTGTACCCCAACGGCAGCGCCGACGTGAACCACTTCCATGCCGCGGGCGGCATGGGCTTCCTCATGAAAGAACTGCTGGGCGCCGGCCTGCTGCACGCCGACGTGAACACCGTCATGGGCCCGGGCCTGGAAGCCTATGCGCGCGAGCCCTGGCTCGACAACGGTCAGCTCGCCTGGCGGCCGGTGCCGGCACTCAGTGGTGACCTGTCGGTCTTGCGTCCGGTTGACGCACCCTTCAGCGCCGACGGCGGCCTGCGCCTGCTGCAGGGCAACCTGGGTCGCAGCGTGGTCAAGGTCTCGGCGGTGAAACCCGAGCACCGCGTGGTGCGCGCCCAGGCCGTGGTGGTCAGCGACCAGCAGGACCTGCTCGCCCTGTTCAATGACGGCCAACTCGAACGCGACCTGATCGCCGTGGTGCGCTACCAGGGCCCGCGCGCCAACGGCATGCCCGAGCTGCACAAACTCACCCCACCGCTGGCCGTGCTGCAAGACAAGGGCTTCAAGGTGGCTCTGGTGACCGACGGGCGCATGTCGGGTGCTTCGGGCAAAGTGCCAGCGGCCATCCACCTGAGCCCCGAGGCGCTGGCCAACGGCCCGATTGCGCGCGTGCGCGACGGCGACTGGATCACGCTGGACTGCGAGCGCGGTGTGCTCGAACTCGAGGTGGACGCCCACACCCTGGCCAGCCGCGAAGTGAGCCACCCCGACCTGAGCGCCAACGAACACGGCACCGGGCGCGAACTGTTCGGCCTGTTCCGCCAGAACGCGGGCGCCGCCGAATGGGGCGCCTCGCCGCTGTTTGGTCCGCTGGCGGTCGACCGCCCCGTGGCCATTGTTGAAACCGACCCTGCCTGAGCCCCCGCCCCATGACGACCACCTGTTTTTCCCACCCCAGCTTCACCTCCCGCGTCGTGCCCGTCATCGTCTTGAGCGACGAGGCGCAGGCGGTGCCACTGGCGCATGCGCTGCTTGAAGGCGGCATTGACGTGATGGAGATCACCCTGCGCTCGGGCGTGGCGCTGCGCGCCATCGAAGCCGTGGCGCGCGCTGTGCCCAAGATGCACCTGGGCGCGGGCACCGTGACCCGCGCGGCCGAGGTCGCACAGGTGATCAGCGCGGGGGCGAAGTTCGCCCTGTCGCCGGGCTGCACCGACGCCCTCGTGGACGCCGTGCGCAAAGCCAACCTGCCCTTCATTCCCGGCGTGATGACGCCCGGCGAAGTGATGCGCGCTCGCGACCACGGCTTCACGCTCATGAAGCTGTTTCCGGCATCGCAGGCCGGCGGTATCGGCATGCTCAAGGCGCTGGGAGCGCCGCTGCCTGACGTGCGCTTTTGCCCCACCGGCGGCGTGAGCACCGACAACCTGCGCGATTTCCTGGCCCTGCCCAACGTGGCCATGGCCGGCGGTTCCTGGCTCACGCCCTCCGATGCGCTGCGCCAGGGCGACTGGAAACGCATCACCCGGCTCGCACGCGAAGCCACCACCCTGTCGGCGGGCGTGTAAATTCTCGCCATGACGCTGCCCCACACCCTGCCCGCCTGGGCCCAACTGCAATCGCTGGCCAACGCGCCCCAACCCCACCTTCGCGATGTGCTGTCCGCCGACGCGGGCCGCACCGAGCACATGACACTGCGCGCCGCGGGCATCACGCTCGACGCCAGCCGCCAACGCGTCAGCCCCGCCATTGGGCAGGCCTTGGTCGCACTGGCCGAACAGGCGGGCGTGGCGGCACAGCGCGACGCCTTGTTCCGGGGCGACCGCATCAACACCACCGAAGACCGCCCCGTGCTCCACGTGGCCCTGCGCGGCGACCCGTTGCACACTGGCCCCTGGGGCGCGGCGGTGCAGGCCGACGTGCAGCGCGAACTGGCGCGCATCGGCGACTTCGCCGAAGCCCTGCGCGCCGGCAGCGTGAAAGGCCATAGCGGCGAAACCATCACCGACGTGGTCAACATCGGCATCGGCGGCTC
>CALRUK020000039.1:0-14485 GCA_943371335.1 Synechococcus sp. UW140
GTGGACATGCTGGTGGATGAACAGCTGGCGCGGGTGCGCGCACGGCTCAAGAGCATGCGGGCGCTGGAGAAACAGTTGCTGCAGTTGCGGGCGCGCTGCTCGGGCTCGCACGAAGGGCACTGCGGCATTCTGGACGAGCTGGTGTCTGCCGCGCATGGCGAGGCGTGCGCCTGCCATTCAGGATAATGCCACGTCAAGGATCGGCAAGAACTGAAAACCTGTCATTGCCTTCGGAATCCTGAACGGCTGCACCGTGCTGGATTCTCATTGCCCCTATTTGTTCTGCGAACTTCCGCAACCAGTCTTAAGCTGCCGGCCAGTGTGCGGTATGGGGCGCAGATTCATGCCGACAACCGAGTTTTGTGCTGCTCGGGTACATCAGCCACACAGTTGACCTGCCTCGATCAGTGTCAAGCTCCCTGTCCCGTCGCGAGCTTCAGCACCATCCCGATCACGAACAGCGAGGCGGCAATGCGACCCCAGCGCCAGGTGGTGAACCAGTAGCGATGATTGACCCACACCGCGCGATGGATTCGCTCTGCTGAAACCAGGAGTGCAATCGCAACGACCATGGGGCCGACGATTCCGACGGGCGCATCAATCTGGCCCAGCAGGAATACCCAGAACAGCGGCCACGCCACCGCATCGATGGCCGCGAGCCATCGTCTACCCGTCCAGTGCGGTGCATTGGCTCGGGGTTCACGCGCAACGAGCAGCCACATACCAACCTCCAGTCATTTCTTGCGTCACTGACCCAGTCCGTTGCTCTCCTCGTCCGTTCAGCCCACGGCACTGCCCAGAATGGAAAGGCAACCGACCAGCGATCAAACATTGCCACATCCCACCCGGTGATTGAATCCACACGGCAAACAACCGTAAAAGATGTTTCATCGCTCGTGGGTCCATGGCCAGCCCAGTGATCCACCAAATCGTGTCGTCTGATTCCCAAAGAACACTGCCCCAATTTCCGAGGGAGCTGGATTGGGAACCCGTCCCTCGATCATCAAGCCTGTTCAGGTGTGCACCCTGCCCCGCATTCGTCGGTCGCCGTGCGACACCGAAAGCGCTGGGTCAAGGCGCGAAAGCCTGGGCACCGTGGAATAAATGGAAGGGGCCCACCAGAGTGAAACGGCGGTGGGAAGGCAGCTGTTTATGCCGCGAAAGGCCTTGGCGAATGCGCCAGCAGCGCTATGGTTCGCAAGTAGGCGAGCGGCGAAGTTTCAGGTGTAGCACCTTGTGGAAATTATCAGAAGGACCATTCACAAATCGGGAACGCAACTCCATGAGTCTCGGTTCTTGAAACGCCGAGTGCCATCAATTCGTTCCAAGAAGCTCCGACGGACGGAAACGACTGGAAACCATTGAGACGCGCACGATACCCGCGCCATCTAGACAGGATTTCGCAGCTCCCAGCTAAATGGATGTAGTCAGCGAATTGCCGTTGCTGGCACTTCCGGAGCCGCTTCATATGCTAGATCGTGATCAGTTGGAAACGTTTGCCACTGTGGTCGAGCAGCAAAGCTTCGACCGCGCGGCGAGCGTGCTCAGCATCACAAGGGGCGCTGTCTCCCAGCGCATCAAGGCGCTGGAAGAATCGTTGTCCACGGTGCTGGTCAAGCGAGAACGGCCGGTGGCGGCCACGCATGCCGGTGAGGTGCTGCTGCGCCATGTAAAGGCGCTGCGCATCCTTGAAGGATCGGCACTTCAAGAACTTGCGCCAACCGCTAAACCACACGCACCCGTCTCCCTGGCCATTGCGGTGAATGCCGATTCCCTGGCCACCTGGTTTCCTGAAGTGCTCCGGGAACTGCTGATGGGTCAGCTGGTGGCCCTGGAGGTGATCGCAGACGATCAGGATCACACCTCCGCCCTGCTGGCTCGTGGCGATGCAATCGGGTGCATCTCGACATCTGCCAAACCCGCCGATGGCTTCTTGGCCGAATGCCTGGGCGCTATGGAATACCGCTGCTATGCGACGCCAGCCTTCGCCTCCACGCACTTTCCGAGCGGACTCACGGTCCCAGCAGTGCTCTCAACACCGGCGGTGTTGTTCAACCGCAAGGACTCGCTGCACGACGACTTCCTGAAAAGGCATTTTGGGTTTGCCGTTGAGCGGTACGCCAGACACTACCTGCCCTCGCCCGTCGCCTTGCTCGAAGGGGTTGCCATGGGCGCTGGCTATGGCCTGATTCCCAGCTGGCAGGCGGCACCCTTGGTGGAAGCGGGACAGCTGGTGGACGTCTGCCCCGATGAGCGAGAGATGGTGGACCTGTTCTGGCACCACTGGGACCTCGAACCACCGATGGCCAGTGACATCACTGCCCTGATCGTCAAGGTGGCCAGGAACAGCCTGGAGCCTTCAGTCGGGTTCGAGCCATCAACGGCGCAGGCCGGAGAATCGGCGAGCCCATCCTCCGGCCGCAAAGCGGAACCACAGGGCGGTGCCAGCGGACAAGAAGCATCCAAGCAGCAGTGAAATCATGTCGGTGTCTTCACCATACTGCCCCAACCAGCCCGCCAGATACACGGCGACTGAACCTGCGAAGCCAACCGCCACGATCCACCTTGCGTGCTGCGGCGGTACGAGGATGCCTGAGACCATGGTGGCAAAACAAACACCGATGCTGGCGATGTAGACCACATTGACCGACACCATGGTGTCCACAATTCCCTGGTCACGAGAGGCCAGCAACACGCTCAAACCCAAGGCAATCAGCGCAAACAGCGGGTGACCCGCAGAACGACTGCCAGAGGCGGCGCACGCCAGCGCTTCCGTCATGGCGCGCAAGATCGCCGCGCCTGCACCCAACGCTGCCACCGACAACGCGATGAGCATCAACTTGTCTGTGTGCTGTCCCACCGACCCAGCGACCTGACCCAGCACCCAGGGAACCACCTGCTTGGCGTCAGCCAAGTCGCCCAACATGCCACCACTCTGCATGGCGACCACCACGGCCGACGGCAAGAAAGCGATCACGAAGAGCAGCAGCCCCGCCAGAACGCAGCCGCCCACGGCGGCCAAAGGTGAGCGCGCGGCCAATACAAATTGCTGGTAGTCGGCACCGGTACACACCAGCAAGCCGACAGCCAAAGAAATGGCCACCACGCGGGATGCACTGAACGTGGACAGGTCTTCGGCAAATGCGGGAATCGCCTGCAGGTAGATGCCCATGCCGTTAGCGACGACCAGCGCGTAGACCAGGACAGCGGCACTCGCAAGAAGACACATGGCGAACAGCGCCGAAGCGAACCGCAGGTCCAATCGCGATGCGCCGTAGATCAACAGCAAGATCACCAGGTGGCTGTGTGTCTGTTCAAGGCCCAACAACTCCAGCACAGCAACACCTCCCTGAATCTGGGCAGCCAGCACGCCCGACATCCAGATCAATGACAGCAACGCCACAACGCCTTGAAGCTGCTTGCCATAGGCACGGCCAAACAGATCCCAGACCGGAAGGCCAGTTGCCCAGAGCTGCCGTGCGAACGCAGCCAACACCAGCATGCCAAAGGCGGTGGCCACTCCATAGATGCTGCCTGCCATGCCGTGGGAAAGAGCCAGTTCGCCCGACCCGAAAAGGAATCCTATCCCATAGCTGGCCGAGACCAGGAGTGCCGCAACCTGCAAGCTACCCAGCGCCCTGTTCATGGAACCCGCCCTTGCGTCTGCCAGGCGCCAGTCACTGGATCGGCGTCGGTGAAGTAAGCACAACAGACCTTGCCGCGATCCCGAAAGACTTCTTGCCCTTTCAGCAACTGGTGCGCCTCGGGCAGTCGGTAGTAAGGCACCGCCGGCAGAAGGTGGTGGGTGAGGTGGTACCCGTTGTTGCGCGGGTGGATCAGCCAGCGCCAGACACCGTGGCAAGCCATGTCACGCGTAAAGGTGAACACGCCGCCCGGCCGAAGGCCGAAGTGATCGCACATCTCGCGGAAGGTGGTGATCAGATGGAATGCCGTCGCTCTGGCCAGCAGCCACAGGCCCAGGAAGGCGATCGTGAAGTTGGGACCGGCCACAACCCACATCAACGCCACCGCCCCAAGCCACCACCCAAGGATGTAGAGCTGACTCGCCGTGCGAACCTGGCGCGAGAACAGGTGTCCACTCATCGACGACAGCCAGGCGTTTAATGAAAAGACCTGGTCCAGGTAGTTCGAGAACCAGGTCGTCGGCCCAATTCGAGCGAAGAAAAGAAGATCGGGGTCACCCCCAACGGACCCCAGTTCCATGTGGTGTTTGAAGTGCGTTTCGCGGTAGCGAGTCAGGCTCGCGAACAACAAGGGTGCGATGAACAGACGCGCAACCAGGTCGTTTCGCCGTCGATCCCTCCACAGATTCCGATGCCCCGCGTCGTGAAGAATGTTGCCGAGCGCGCGTTGACGGTTGGCGATCAGCACAATGGCCACTGGCGCGAACAGCTCGCTCCACCAAACGACCAGCGCCACAGCGCTGAGAACGATGAGCCAGTCGAAGGCAATGTCCAACACGGCGCGCCAAGGCGACAGCCGAAACAGCTCACAGTGCGGGTCACCCTGTTGGCGCAGCTCTGATCGAAGCGCGGCCATGTCCGAAAGGACATTCGAAGTCGTTGTCATGGTGGACACTCCTTCCTCACGGCGTGCGGCTGCGGACGGCCTCGCAGCGCACGGTAGCGTATCTCGGAGCACAAAGCCCAGGCCGCGCCAAAAGGTATCAGGAGATCCCAACAGCGCGCGGTGGTTTAGGAACTTTGGCCTCGCGTCAATTCAGCTAAACCAGTCCCTTCTGCGATGCACCTGAGCACTTGTGCACACGCCGGGTTCACGCCAGCCGCCCATAATCAACGCCGAAAGCCAACACCATTTCCCTGTGCAGGAGGACATCGGAGTGAGCGGAGAAAAAGACCAAGTTCGGCTGCAGCAAATGATGGCCCCTGACCTTCGGCCAGAAACCTACGTCTACTGCACCTTCCAGGACCATCGCCTCCCTGCTTACCTCTCCCCCATCTGCACGTTCAGGGAGACCGAAGGACTGACGGCCATCGTTGAGCGCGCTCAAGCCATAGAGGCCAAGGTGCCCTTTATCTTCGAGGCGAAGCTCATCACGCTCACTGTGCACTCCTCGCTTGAGGCCATCGGCTTTCTGGCCATGATCGCCACAGCCCTGGCCAAAGCGGGCATCCCCTGCAACGCGGTCGCAGCCTTCCACCACGACCACCTGTTCATCCCGGTTGAGCGCGCCGATGACGCGTTTTCTTTGCTCGACGCTTTGAGCCACAGTGGTGCACCGGCGTAACTTGACGAGCTGCGTTGCCCGGGTCTTCGTCGTTTAGCCCGACTGAACCAGCTGCAGATTTGGTCGCCCTGACCCGATTCCCTTTGACATCGCGCGCCGCGCTTGTCTACCCTACCCTCTATCCAGTCTGTTGAGACTTGGGGTGTGGGTTACGCGGTTTGATCGCTGCGTGGCCTGTCGGTCAACCAGACCTGCAGGAGTGGGCATGAACAACCTTCAACTTCCCGAGGTGAAGCCGTCAGCATCTGCGGTTGTGACACGCCGTTCTGTCAAACGCCGTATCGATCCTATCGACGCACCCGCCCGACCATTGGGCTCCAAACGTTTGGCGCTGATCGCAAAGCGCACCAACGCTGCCGCATCGACGTCTGACCGCCATGCGGAGCGCCTCGCTGCGGGCGATACCTTGCTCGCAAACCACGATGGCACCGTGACCTTCCTCCTGTGCGCCACCCGCTACGGGCTGCTCATGGAGCGCACCCAACGCCAAGCTTCGGGCATGCGGCTGGTGCAGACGATGGTCTTTCATGACGTGAAGAGCTTCGACCGCTGGTGTGCAGTCGAGCCGTTGCGTTTTGATGATGTCCTGCTGTTCAGCAAACTGGGACGACAGGGTCATGCTGCATTTGCAATCCACCCCTGACCGCATCGAGCCTGCGTCAGGCAGACCTGCGGTAGAGGACAACGCGCGCGTTTTTCAGATCCTCCCATTGATCACAGATGCGAGGTCCCCGGGCGAAGTGATCTCACTGTTTCGCGAGGCCGTTATGGGCCTGGGAGCTGATGCAGGCTACTTCCTGAGTTGCCTTCGAGACGATGCAACTCGAACCTCATTCCGATCGTTTTGGGCATGCGATCCAGCATGGCCGGCGGAGTACGCTTCTCAACGATGGTTCGAACATGATCCCTGGTTGCGCTATGCATCGTGCGACGCGGAACCCATCCGTGCCAGCTACCTCACCTGCTCATCCCCCGAAGAAAACGCCTTCATCCGCGCAGCTGCAGAGCATGGCTTCGCATCTGCTTTGATCGCACCTGCCCCCAGCTCGGTTGGCCTCTCAAGGGTAGGAGTCCTGTGCCTGGGATCAGCTGACCCCGAGAGGTTCGAGGCCGAAAGCTACCCTAGGGACAGGGTACTGGCGCGCGCGCTCGCCATGGAGCTACATCACTCGATTGCTAAATCCATGCGCGAGGAACTGCTCCGGGGCACGAGCCTCACAGAATCCGACCTGCACCTTTTGCGCTGCGAGGCCGCAGGGCACAGCAGCAAAGTGATCGGTGCGGCCATGAATCTTGAGGCCAAAACCATCGACAGCCGGTTTCAGCGCGTCAACGCGAAGCTGGGCGCGCCGGACAGACGCACAGCCGTACGCATCGCCCGCCTTTACGGTCTGCTTTAGGCTATTTGCCGCCGAAGAACTAGGACGTTTGAATGCCGGTAGCGGTTGTACAAGGTGAAGTTCCACCAAAGAAGTTGGCTTCGCAGAGGCGGCTGAGATCGCTATTTGGGGCTTCCTGATGTTCGAATTCAGTTACACCCAGACTGCTACTCAGTTCATCGTGGGAGTCCCAAAAGGACGAGTAGACGTCGGATTGCTTGACGGCCGTAGGGGCCGACTTGAGGGCGCAGGTGCATCCGTCTCGCAACGGCGGAGAGCATGAAGTGTTGGATTGATTGGTGGCCAGGACTACCAGAAGTGCACCGGCCACGGCGTTAGGTATTGACGATAATTGGCACGGCAACTTGAGCCGCAATGAGCTGCTCAATTGGCGTGTAGAGATCAACGTCCACCCCAGGCGTGTAAATGGAAACGATGAGGCTGTAGCGCGCCGGCAAGCCATATCGCTCCTGCGCCTGCCGGGTTCGCCACCAGCCATTGGCGGGATACACCCCGATGAAGCCACGACTCGCCAGGTCTGCAGCACTGCCTCGCCAGATGTCTTGATGCAGCGAGCCGCGATGACGCAGCCCCTCTCCCAGCAACCATTCGGGGTCAGCAGGCGCGGCGACACGCCCCTCCTCCTCTCGTACCGTGGCTGCATTGATCCGCGCCTGAAAGTTCTCGACTGACTCCAAGGGACGCCGAACTGCAAAGCGAAGACGGTGGGATGGGTAGTGATACTTTGAGGTGCTGCCGCGAGCGGATGGGTTAGGTTCGATGAAGTAGGAAAGCGTCACCCGCATTTCAACTTGGGTGTCCTGTAGAGCCTCTAGCTGTTCAAGAGGCCACGGCAAGGCATGAAAGTTCATCTCCCTGGTCTTGATGGTGCTGCCATCTTTGACATACGGGTTGAGCTGATCTTCAAGCACGAGCGACAGCGAATTCCCCGCACTCCAAAGTGCCCGATCCAGATCCGGAACACCCCATCCACAGTGCTTGATGAGCGCCAAGTTTTCCTGCTTGTTCCGCTGTGCACCCTGAGCCGGGAACATCTGCAACATGGTTTCAGTCCATTCAGCCGAACTCACAATCAGCGCACGTACCGTCTCGGGACGGAGCAGCGGATAGGCAGCCATGATCTGTGCGGCCATGCGGGCGCACAACGCCGAGGCGGCGCTGGTAGCGTTTGTTGTCCAGAATAGCCTAGTCAAAGGTTGATTGTTGGTAGTCAGCAGTTCCAGGCTACTGAAGTTGTCCGCCGCAACGCCATCCGTCGCAGCGTTGCCGCCTTCAAACACAACGTCGGGCTTCAAGGGCCAAGCTCTATTTGTCCACTGAGAAGAGGTGGTCGTGAACGGGCTCAATGCGCCCTCCGGCGCAATCGGCGTGAATGCGGCAGCGTTCGGCTCAGTCAAGTTGACCTTGGTGCTGAACGCGCCAACAGTCAGCGCATTCCAAGATTGGCCGGGATCATGGATCTGGTTAACGGCCAGGCTCGCCGGATACTGCACCCAATGATTCCGGTCGTCGATGTTGCCAGCTGAGAGAACAAAAAGCCGGGGGAACGCGCCCTCGCCCAGTGCGTCAGATGCAAGCGCGTCGACGGTGGAAGACCAAGCAGAAGGCCGGCCAAAATCGCGGTAATCGGTGGCCGTAACTGCCGACGTGAATACTCTCTTGCGCTCGCCGAAATATGCCTCTGGCAGAGTGACAGCATCTATAAAAAGTCGCGCGTGATGCTTGTCATCCCCTGCGTTAGCCCCCCGATTCGGCGTCAGCTTGACGGACTCCAGACGGTGGCCGATCTGAACAGGTTCGCTTGAGGCCAAATACTCGTGCAGGTCGCCATAGGCAGCCAGCCCTGCCAGACCAGTGCCATGATTTGCTTGGTCGTGCGCCCCCCAAGCGGCATTGACGGTGTGAAGGTCTGCCTGATCCATCAAAGGCTCAAGCAGTGGGTGAGCTCGATTGACTCCCGAATCAAGGAGGCAGACACGCGGCACGTCGTTGGTGTCCGGTGGAATCTGGAGCCGCGCTGCAAGGTCAGCGGCCCATTGGCGCTGCTCTGGAATGGTCAGCCCTACAAAGAAGGCTGCCGTGTCTTTCGCTCGACGCAATTCCGCCACGCAGTTCAACAACATCACAGACTGCGCCAGTTGCCGTTGGGATCCGTACATCACGACGACTGAGCGCTCTGGGAACTCAACGACAGCGTCACTCACTTGGCACTCAGCCATCGCCGCGATGCGCCGGAAATCATGGAGGTAGTGCCCTGCGTCACCCTTTGCACGGCGCAGCCAAACTTCCCACCAGAACCGCTCATCCTGATCAGCAGGCAGCAGCTCCGGCGCATCCGTCCACAAGCCTGTCAACGCAGAGGCGCGAATGCTGCCAATGGTGTTCAAAAGCTTCTTGTTGTCGCGAGCAACGCCTGCCTCTGTCTTCTTCTCGTTGAGGTAATCGACAACCAGCTTTTCAAAATGCAGCAGTTGCCCATCCGGAACGAAGACATTGGCCAACACGGCCTTGCCGTCGACCTCCTGGACACTCAGCAACTCAATGCCTTTGTGCTTGGCTTCAGAGGCAAGCTTCTCGAACGCCAAGGCGGCGTCTGGCCGAGACAAAAATTGGATCTGGATGCCAAGCCCTGCTTCCAGGCCGATCTCCTCCTGGCGTTCCTTAGCCGCCGCAGCTAGCGGCTTCAGCTCTTGCAGTTGCGCGTTCAGCGCTCCGCCATGCTGGGTCCGATTCAATTCGGGAAGAACAGGCTTCGCACCGCCGGGTGCCTTGTGGGCGGTGTACGGCTTCGCTTCTGAAGTTTTCTCTAGTACGAAATGGCGGCGCTTATCGTTGGCTTGATCCGGCATGGTTTGACAGGTGCTTATTGTTTTGAGCCAGCTTTGTACTTATGAGGCGACGTTCCCCTAACGCGCGCCCAAGCTCGGCTCGTTGCACTTTGGTTTGGTCATGCATGATCGCGTCCTTGATGGACTCATCGACAGCACGGCAAATCTCAGCGTAGCTCAACCCTTGCGCTTGCTCTACCAGTCCGTCCTTTTTGAACGGCTTGGGAGCAAAAGTGCCAAGGCGCGATCGGATCAGATCAAGCGCTTGCGCTGGCGTGGGAAGGTGGTACTCCAGTACATCATCGAAACGGCGGAATAGCGCGTAGTCGAGGACCTCAGGATGGTTGGTCGCGGCGACGATCAAGCTGTTTGATTGATCGTGCTCGATCATCTGAAGGAAGCTATTTAGGACTCGCCGAATTTCGCCAACATCGTTAGCAGCTCCACGCTGCGAACCGATGGCATCAAACTCATCGAAGAAGTACACACCGCGAATGTCGGCAATAGCATCAAAGACCTGCCGTAGCTTTGACGCCGTCTCGCCCATGAACTTCGTGATAAGTGAATCAAGGCGGACAAGGAACAGTGGAATTCCTAGCTCCCCTGCCAGGGCCGATGCAGTCATCGTCTTGCCTGTGCCAGGTGGACCAACCAAGAGAAGCTTTCTGCGCGGTGAGAGCCCATGTTCTTTGATCCGGGCGAGCAAGCGCTGTTCCTTGATGATCCGGGCAAGCTGTTGCGAAGCTTGGTCATCCAGCACCATGTCACTCAGCCGATTGGCCGGGTAAGTCACCGTCAGCAGGCTAGCGAGTTCTCCGCGAGGCTTGCCACCGCTCTGCAAGGCGCCAGCGATTGGCACTAATTTGCCTGAACCGTCTTGCCCCAGGCGGGTCTTGGCGGCATCGATCAAGCCACGCAGTTCCTCGGCTAGCTTTCCATGGCCCAGCTTGGCCTCATGCGCGGCAACCTGCATCGCGACGGAATAGAAATGTCCGTCATCGCGACTGATATGCGACTTGATAAGCGCTTTGAGTTGTTCCGAACTTGCCACGATGGCCCCGCTTTTACGACAGACGCCGTAGAGATTTGATCTATGTGCTGAAAAAGACGATTGTCGTCCAATGTGTTGCCTCAAACGACTTGTCTGAGCGGATCCATGGACAAAGTGCGCCCACACAAATGTCTAGGCCGCTTTCCGACCATGGGCTGAGCAAGTTTAAGACCGATGGGCAGCTGACAGCGTGATTTCGATCGTGTCACCGGTCGAGGAAGTCTGGGGCGTGGGCCGTCGCATTGCGGCGCAGCTCAAAGAGGGTGGTATCCACACGGTGCTTGATCTCGCCCGCATGGACCTGGCCACGGTACGCCAGCGCTGGTCGGTGGTGCTGGAGCGCACGGTGCGTGAGCTGCAGGGCCAGTCCTGTGTGGATCTGCAAGACGCGGCACCAGACAAACAGGAAATCGCTTGCACAAGGTCGTTTGGTCGCCCGGTGACCGCGCTGGAAGACCTCAGCGAAGCCGTCAGCGAGTTCGCCAGCCGGGCGGCCGAGAAGTTGCGGCGCCAAGAAGGCCTCACCAACCAGGTGCTGACCTTTGTGCGGACCAGTCCGTTCCGGCCCGATCCTCAGTACAGCCGGTCCATCGTGGTGCCGTTACGAAGACCCACCGCCGACAGTTCGCTGATCGCCGATGCGGCCCTGACCGGCCTGCGCAGCATCTACAAGCCGGACTTCCTGTACGCCAAGGCTGGGGTGATGCTGATGGAGCTTCAACCGGCTTCGGTGCACCAGGGTGAACTGCTGCTTGAAGAGAAGACTGGTGAAGGACGGGACAAGGGCCGGTTGATGGGCGCCCTGGATGGGCTCAACCGCCGCTATGGCCGGGGCACGGTGCTGTTGGGCAGTACGGTTTGGAGGGAGATCGCAGGCGCTGGTCGATGAAACAGGAGCGGCGCACGCCGCAGTACACAACGCGTTGGGAAGACATGCCTGTGGTGCGGACGTGAAGTACACCCAATGAGGGCACTGCTGTGCATCAGGCCCAATTTTCGTAGACGTTTCAAGCGACCTGAATCGATAATGGTGCCGGGTCGGCCTGAACAGTCGGCCCTCCTCCCTGAAAAGTCGTGTGACAGCGACTTTGATTTACCCGGCCTCGCGCCGGGTTTCTTTTTTCAGCGCGCCCAGCAGACACCGACTGCGCATGGTGCAAATGTGCTGGAAAACAGCCCAAATCCAGCAGCAGCGCAGGGGGTTTCAAGTCCTACATTGACCTCACGGTGTTCAGAGAGCAGGCAACCCATGCCGCATCAAGAACAGCGTCAATCCGAGGGACTTGACCATGAACCATCCACGTCTCGCCGACACCCGTTGCTGGCAATCCACCGAAGCGGCGAACTTGCCGAGAAGCTTGGCGGCCACGCTGGCGAGCGCCGCCGCCAGCTTGTTGCTCACTTTGGGGCTCCTCGCACCATCGGCGGCACGCGCCGTCGATGGCTGCCTGGTTCTGCTGTGCTTCGCGGCACCGAGCTGGAAGGCAGTCCCTCAGTGTGTGCCACCGATCCGAAAGGTGCTTCGGGATCTGGCTCGGGGCAAAGCCTTTCCTACGTGCGGGATGTCTGGCGCGGGCAACTCGGCTCGGCATGTGTGGGCTCGGGCGCCGGGCAACTGCCCACCCCAGTACACCCGGGTGCATGAGTCCGAGAGCGGTCCGATCTACGCCTGCGACTACACCGGGGCGATCACGGTCACGATCGATGGCAAGCCGTTCACACGCACTTGGTGGGACATGGGTGGCGACACCGTGACGGACTTCAGCCCGGTCGCGAAGTCCCAGCTGGGCACTTGGGACACCCAGTACGACAACGACCACGCCACCTGGCTTCGCTCCCGTCCGTGAGGGCTGCGCCATGGAAGCCTCCACCTTCGCGGCACTGGCCCTGGCCTGCGCGCCACAGGTCCACCTGACCACCGCACACGCGCTCGTCGCCGTCGAAAGCGCCTTCAACCCCTGGGCCATCGGCGTCGTGGGCGGATCGCTGCAACGCCAACCGCGCCACCGCACCGAGGCACTGGCCACCGCGCAGGCTCTGCAGGCCGGTGGCCGCAACTTCAGCGTCGGTCTCGGGCAGATCAACCAGGGCAACTTCCAGCGCCTGGGCCTGTCGCTGGAATCGGCCTTCGAACCTTGCTCCAACCTGGCCGCCATGCAGGCGGTGTTGAGCGAGTGTTTCGAGCGGGCGCGACGCAAGTCGTCTCGGGCATCAACAGAGCAGGCAGCTCTGCGCGCTGCCCTCTCCTGCTACTACAGCGGCAACTTCACCACCGGCTTTCGCCATGGCTATCGCCAGGGCCATCAACTGCTCCAGCGACACCGCGCCTTGCTGGTAGTCGGCCAGCAAGCGGGGCGAGACGTTCGCCAGCCGCAGCCGCCGCTTGACCACCAGCGGCGTGACGCCGAAGTCGGCGGCGATGTCTTCCAGCGACCGGCCTTCGGCCACCAGCGCCTTCCAGGCGAACAGTTCATCCACCGGGGTCATGGCCTCCCGCTGCACGTTCTCGCTCAGGCTCACGGTGCGGGCCGAGGTGTCGGGCACCAGCAGACAAGGCACCGGGTGGTCCTTCGCCAGTTTGTGGCGCTTGACCAGCAGCTTCAAGGCGGCCAGACGTCGACGCCCGGCCACCACCTCGAACCACTGTCCATCGGGCGAGGTGATGACGGTCAGGTTCTGCAGCAAACCCACGCGGGCGATGGACGCGGCAAGTTCGGGAATGGCCGTGCCGCCGCTCTGTCGCACGTTGCGGCTGGAAGGCCGCAGCCGCGACAAGGGGATCAGGTGCAGCTCGTAGGGTGCAACTTCCGGCACGGTGACGGATTCACCGGCAATGGCGGCAGTGCTGAGGACTGCCGCAGCAGCCACGGCGCTCAAGGCCAGGGTTTCGGTTTGGGTAGCGGTGTTCATGTGAAATCTCCTGTCCCACACGGGGACCTTGTTCAAACAATGGAAGACATCGAGAAAAGGTTGGGAAGTCAGTCGGTGCTGTGCATGGGCGCTCTCCTTGGGTGCTGGGCTCCGCAGGGGCCGCGAAGCCCTTCGCGGCCATGGGCAGCAGCTGGGGCCGGCGCGGGTGCGCCGTCAAGGGAGGAAGCGAAGGCGCTGGCGCGGTCCGCAGGCGCAGCCGAGGACACGGGCGCCGCAGCGGCCCTTGACGGGGGGAGCGCCCGCAAAGGCCAGGCAAGCCGGTGAAACCGGCGCGCAGGGGGTGCGAATCGCGCAGCACTGCCGGAGAGAAAGGGGTCGGCCCATTCGGTTGAGGGTCAACCCCAACAGCGCAGCACAGCACAGCAACACAAAAGCACGCTCCCGCGATGTACGGGGCGGCGCCACAAGGCCCCAACACAGCGTCAATCTGTCGCAGGCACCATCGCCTGCAGTTGTTCGATCACGCCAGGCTCGACAAAGACACACGGCTGCTCAGCCGCGACCGGTACGTTGAACACCCGGGCGAAGGCACCCCGCTTCAGATGCGCCAACCGCCCAGTGCGGTACACCTGATCAGGCTTCATCAGGCCTGAACCCGACGGCGTTCCGCTGCGCTGCGGATCGCATTCGACCAAGGCCACGAAGCCCTCCGAAAACAGGCGCTGGTGCTCGGGACACAGCCCCCAGCCCGTCGTCGTGTGGTGCTTCATGCTCGCGCGCAGGCGCCGGTCGAGCAAGATGTTTCCGGTATCAAAAGCAGTGCCGCACACCAGACAAAGCTGCTGCTCCAGCGAAACGTGTGATTTGTCGTCCATGACCAACTCCGGTGATCGGGCGGGATTGCCCGAGACCGGAACCGGCACGCCGCAGCGCAGCGGTCACAGGTTCGAAGACGGCCGAACGGCCGCCAGCGCCCACAGGGCGCGCAGACCTTGACGGCGAGAACGGTGTGCAAGGATGAAGGGATCAGCAAGCCAGCCCCACCACACCTGCAGGCGTGAAACAG
>CALRUK020000040.1:0-12204 GCA_943371335.1 Synechococcus sp. UW140
GACCTGGCGCGCGCCGATGTCTTCGACTACATCGAAGCGTTCTACAACCGTACCCGTCGCCACAGTCATCTGGGCGGCATCAGCCCCGAGGCGTTTGAACGCGCCTCGGCTTGAGGCGTGGGGGTGTCTACTAGACCGGGAGCAGTCCAATCGACACCGCAGGGTTCAATACTCCAGAGAAACGCCTAGTTCCTCTGTGCGCCGCGTCGCCTGTCTTGCTCGGTTGCGGATAGATCAACGTCCAAGTACTTCGCCAGCGCCAGTCGAAGTACGTCAGACCGACTGGGAATGGACCCCATGGTTTCTGCCAGCTCGATGCGCTTTGCATCAATAAGCTTGCCCAGCTGTTCAGAGATGCGAAGGTTGAGCTGGCTACGTTCCATGCACTCATTCTAGCAATCTAGGGATCCTTAAAACATATCGGTAGACATGTTGCAAGTCAGCGTTCAATCCGATATAGTCTATTTGTCTACCGATATTATTTATAGACAAAGGAGTCCTAGATGTCATCTGAGCTACTGACCACTGAAGAGCTGTCACGTCGAATCAAGTACGACGTGCGCACCATTCGAGAACGTCTCAAAGACAGCGTCCTTCTCGAAGGGGTTCACTACTTCCGTCCATTTGGAGGCCGGAAGATCCTTTACATCTGGTCCGCGATTGAGCGAGACATGATGCTCGTGTCTCACTCCAAGCCGGTAGGCCTGAGCGCTATTCCGATGGCAAATGGAGGCGTACTGCATGCCTAACGTCCGTGTCCACAAGCCCAACGGGATGCTGTTCTTCGATTTCCGCTATCAGGGGCAACGGTGCCGCGAGTACACGTTGCTGCAAGATAGCGATGCCAACCGCAAGAAGATGGAGAAGGTGCTCAAGCGCATCGAAGCGTCGATCGCCGATGGCTCATTTCGCTATGACGAGTACTTTCCGAGCAGCAAAATGGCAACGCGCTTGGCGGCGATCAAAGTCGCCGCATTGAGTGAGGCAACCGCTGAGCAGGTCATCGACAGTGCTGCTGTGGCTGGGTCCGCGCAGCCTTTGGTAGCGCCAATTTCTGTTGGCAGCGGTCCTACCTTCCAGGTCTTCGCGGAGCTGTGGGTGCAGGAGCACAGCATCGAATGGCGCCGCAGTCATATCCGCTCGCTGCTCTCCACGATCGAAGGTCGTCTCTACCCACACTTCGGCGAGAAGGTTGTGAGCACCATCACGAAGGCCGATGTATTGGCCTTCCGTGCGGCTCTCGCCAAAGAGCCAGGCCGAGGCGCCAAAGCCGGACTCTCCGCGAAACGCATCAATGAAATCATCGGCACCTTGAAGCAGATCCTGGAAGAGGCCGCTGATCGATTTGAGTTCACATCGCCGGTCACTAATGTGAAGCGCCTTCGTGTCCGAAAAACCGATGTGCAGCCGTTCTCGTTTGCGGAAATGCAGATGATCCTCGCCACAGTGCGATCGGACTACCGCGACTACCTGCAGGTGCGGTTCCTGACGGGTATGCGCACGGGTGAGGTCAACGGGCTGAAGTGGAAGTACATCGACTTCGAAAGCCGTCTGATCCTGGTGCGTGAGACCCACGTGCTCGGCGAAGACGACTACACGAAAACCGATGGCAGCCAACGCGACATCAAGATGAGCCAGCCGGTGTTCGACGCATTGCAGCGCCAGCGCGAGACCACGTTCGGACGCTCGGACTACGTGTTCTGCAACCTGCTGGGCGAGCCGCTGGACAACACGAACTTCACCAACCGCGTTTGGTACCCACTGTTGCGCCACCTGGCTTATGAACTGCGCCGACCGTACCAGATGCGGCACACCGCAGCTACTTTGTGGCTGGCATCGGGCGAAGCGCCCGAGTTCGTCGCGCGTCAGTTGGGCCACACCAGCACCGAGATGCTGTTTCGTACGTACAGCCGCTACGTGCCGAACATGACGCGCCAGGATGGCAGCGCCATGGAGCGCCTGCTCGCCAACCAGTTCGAAAACGGTCCACTGGTCCGCTACGAGGCGCCGGAAGAACCGAAGAGGTTTTTGACCGCCCCAGCGGAGATCGCAAATTCCAAGGGCGTGATTGTCCGCCGCGCCGGGCCTGACTTGTATGTCCCTGCGAACCAGTCCGCCGCAATGCCGGTCCCCAAACCCCGTGGCATTGCAGGTGCACGTCTTCGTGACGTCAACGCGCCGCGTGATCGCCGGCCGGGGTCGTCCATCCATTCGGGCGGAACCGATCCTCAGCCACCGCCGCGGTTCGGACTGAAGAGCGTTTCTGGTGCTGTGCATGCGCAGCCGATGAACCTCTCTCTCAGTCACTGGCAATAGCCAGTCCATCACAGCAATGGACCTGATACCCCGCCGAGCTTTCCGAAACCGGAAGCCGGCAGGACAGGCGGAGCTTTGCCCAAACGAATCACCGATGCGCCTCCAACGGCGCACCAAACCGAAACACCTTCCTCAAGGAACACATATGGCCTCGAACCACAACCCGGACCAGAAACCCAACCAGATCGAAGAACTTGCCAACGGCCTGGAGTACTTCACCGCCGAAGTGCGCAAGCAACACGCCTTGCAGCAGCCGCTTGGCGCCCCTCAACAGGTGCCCGCTGAGCCAATCACGCCAGCGGCCCCGCGTGCTTACATCTCCGACCCCGAGGAGGAGTTCGCCAACGTCTGCGGCGAACTGCTCGACCCGTTGTCGGTGATCCGGGTGACCGCGCACATCAGCGCCGCACAACCGTTCGGATCGATTGCATCTCCAGCCGACCAGCGATTCATGGACGTCGTCACGAGTCTCGGCGTCGAACGCAGCGGCACGATGGACGTCTCCGGTTGCATGTCCCTGGTCCGACTGGGCGCGGGTGACCAGGCCGTGCTGCTGCCTTCGGTGCATGGCACCCACTGGATTCCACAGCCGGGTGTGTACGAGCTCGAACTGATGAAGCACGCGATGCCCAATGTACCGGCCGATGTGCTAGTGCTTCAGCAGTTTGGAAAAGCACATCCGCAGCCGGCTGCCACGCCCTGGGTGCTGCGTCATCTGGGTTTGCACGAGTCGGTGGAGCTGGACCTGCACCGCGTGCTGGCCAGTCTCAAGCCGCTGCACCAGGCGCTGCTGGTGGCCGCGATCAGTCGTCCGGACATTGAAAATGCGCTCCATGCATCGACCGCGCCGTCCGCGTTGCACACGGAGTCGCCGGGACGCAGCTATGTTTTGCGCACGGGCATCCTGGCTGCCATGCGCTTGGACGAGTGCGAGCTTGCTCGGGACGAAGCCTCGTTGGTGCGCCTGGCTGCGGTGCTCGCCGATCTCGGCGCGTTGAACCTGCCCAGCACGCCACCTTCGATGTTGCCCGACGTGGCTTCTCGCCTGCAGGAAGGAGAGCTGCGCAGGCGCGCCCACCCGGCCACCGTGCAAGTGCTGGGGGCTCTTCTAGATCGCCTAGAGAAACTGGAGCCGGAAGATGCTCTGCGGCTGCGTGCGCTATGGAGTGGCGAGGGCGAGAAAGAGTTCCGCCTGGGAAGTCGCTTCGGCCCTTTGTCCAAGAACCCGGTGGATCCCCATGTGGCGCGACTGGGCCGAGCGCTGGGTGACGCGCTGGGACTCGCCCGGGACGCGTACGGGATTCAGGTAAATGCAGCGATGGCCGCTCCGAGTGAAAAAAGCCAAACGCCAGACTCTGGCCACGGTGGTGTCGACAAGGTCGGCAGCAAAGTTGATCCCATTCATGTGGTAGAGCCAGCACCGGTAGTCGCCCATCAGTCGCCAGCCGAACCAATGCCAGTGCCTCCAGCCAGCAGCGATGTCATCTCCTCTGGCCACGTAGATGCCCGGCACCGCCGTGCTCCTCAGCGTGTGGCGCTCTTTCCCTGGAGTGAGTTTGACGAAGAACTGGAGTTCGCCCAGTGGGAAACGTTGGACGATCCGTGCGACCTGTTCATGCGGGGCGACGGTGCAGATGTCCTGGCGGTTGTGGACGTCGAGGTCGATGCAGATACCTCCGCCGGCATTCCTGCGGCGATTCCCACCGATTCACCGGCCGACGACCCGGATCTGGTTATTCGCACGATGGAGCTTTCCGTCGATTGCTCTTCTGGCCGTTGGCCTCGTCCCAGTCTGCAATGGGCCGCCGGCATGCTCGATGGCGACGGCTGCATCGCCATCGTGAAACAACCGTTTGCGAACCGCAGGTCCATCTTCCGCCTGATCGTGTCCATCTCCCAGAACTGCCTACAGACCTTAGAGCATTTCCAGCGCTGCGTGAACGTGCCCAGCGTGATCTACGCGGTGCGGCGTCAGATCGGCCACAACAAGCAGGTCTACACCCTCAATTTCACAGGGCCCAATGCCATGCGGCTGGTGAAGTTGTTGCATGACTACCTGGTGCGCAAGCGGCAGGAAGCGGCCGTGGCACTGTCCTTCTGCGAGAACGGCCAGATCAGCCGGCGTTTCGGTTGTCATGGCGTGCCGCCCGCTGTTGAGAGCATCCGCGTGGCGCACTACAAAAAACTGCGGGCTCTCAAATGAAGAGGATCCGCGTGCGCATTCATCCCGCCACCGAAAACGCTGAGCTGAAGGTCGAAGTGCTTGAGGGCATCCCGCCGGCCTCGGCGACCAGTGTCCAGCCACCTTCATCCTCCACCCCGGGCGATCCTGGCGGCACCCGCAGCCATGGCCATCTTCCTCGCGCCCAGTTCGTGGCTGACTGGCAATTCGTGGAGCAGTCACCCGCGGAACGCTACGCTGACCGCAAACTCCTGCTGGTCACCCAGGCCCTCAAGGAAGAACTGGATGCCGAGGTCGCCCGAAAGGCCGAACTCAAAGAGCGCGAAGCGAAGGAGGAGGAGAGGGCCAAGACCGAAGCAGCTGTCGCCGAAGGGCTGCTGCGTAAGGCCGAGTCAGACAAAAAGGCAAAGGATGAAGCTAGGCGTTTGCGGCGCAAGGGGCTGCCCATCGGCAACACGGACCCCCACACCTTTCATGATCAACTCCAAGCATTGCCCGTCAAGAGGAAGCAGCGCGTCTACGACCCCGATGCCCTGGAAAAGCTGCGCGAGAGCAAACTGCAAAGCGACTCGGATGTGCAAAAGCGCAACGCGGCCATTTTCAAAGAGCTGCATCCCAAGGGTGCCTGGCGGCGGGTGGGCATTCCGCACAATCTCGATGCGATCCTGGCCCTGGAGCAGACCCACCCCCATTTCTCGGAGGTGATCCGGTTTGTGGCCGATCGGCTGGCGTTGGCCAAGGCCAGCCGGCGCCCGGTGGGCATCCCGCCCGTGTTGCTCGCTGGGCCTCCCGGGGTGGGCAAGACCCACTTCTGCGAGGCGCTGGCCAAAGTCCTGGGTGTGCCGGTGCGACGCCACCCGATGGAACAGGCCGAGACCTCATCGGCCTTGCTGGGTTCGGAGGTGACCTGGGGAAATACGCGCGTGGGGCTGGTGTTCGAGATGCTGGCCCATGGCGACCACGCCAACCCGGTGGTGATCCTCGACGAGCTGGACAAGGCGCGCGGCTTTGGCCGATCGGCCGATCCGACCGCAGTGCTGCACAGCCTGCTGGAGCCGGTGAGCGCCTGCAGGGTGCGGGACCAAAGTGTTGAGGTGGAGCTCGACGCCAGCCTCATCACCTGGATCGCCACCTGCAACTACCCCTGGCTGATCGCACCGACGCTGAGATCCCGTATGCGGGAGTTCTTCATCCGCATGCCCGATGCCGAGCAGGCCATCAGGGTCGCGCATGCGGTGGTCGCGGCTGCCACCGTGGACGCCGGGGTGCGCATGGCTCGGGAGCCGGACAAGGATTTTGTCCTGGCGCTGGCGCACTTGAGCGCGCGGGAGATCTACCAGCTCACGGGCTCGGCGATCGCGCAGGCCGTGAGACAGGGCAGGGGGGGCGTCTCGATCACGGACCTGCCGGCCGAGGTGCTGGGGGAGGATTCGGGAAACGAACCCACGAAGCACGTGCACTGAGAACGCTTGCCATGAAGACCGCAATGACATCCACTTCCACTATTCAACCCGTTCTCATGAAACCGCTGATCATTCTGTTCCTGGACTTTGATGGGGTGCTGCACCCACAGGGCGGCCCCACGGACCGGCTGTTTGAGAAAGCAAACTTGCTGCAGATCTGTCTCCAGCAAGTCGAGCACGTCGAAGTGGTGATCTCCAGTTCCTGGGCGGAGCACTACCGGCTGGAAGACATACGGGATTTCTTTGAAGAGCAGCGGGACCTGCACCGGCTCATCGTGGGCTGCACGCTTCAGAAGGGCCCTCCCAAAGTCGACTTTGGCGCCATGCCGCTGCGTGAATCGCAGTGCCGCAACTGGCTGATCGCCAACCAGCGCGAGCCGCACCGATGGTTGGCCATCGAGGACGACCGGTTGAACTTCAATGCGCGGGAGCAAGTGGTGTTCACGGATCCCCGGCAGGGTTTCAGGGCGCGAGATGCCGAACGCTTGCTGGGGCTCGTTAGACAGCTTCGAGGTCAGGCGGGGGGCGCGAACACGCCGACCCAGGACACACACTGAAAGTGGGGCACGCTCTCGGACAGCGCCGGCACATTGGGCAGCGGCGTGACGCGGGTGTGCGTGACCGCCAGACCGCATAAAGCGGGTTGATATCCACCGTGACACAAGACTTCAGAACTTCCGCGACCTGGTTGCTCACCACGGTATGTCGAAGATCGTGAAACCGCATTCGTGGACATGGCCGGCGGCATTGGCATCACGCCCCTGTTTGCCATGGCGCAGGCGCTCTGGCGCGACGGTGCATCGTTCGTGCTGGCCTACTTTTGTCGCAGCCGCAGCCGCAGCCGCAGCCGCAGCTCGGCCGCATTCGTGCCCGAGCTGCAATCGGCGCCCTGGGCCGAGCGAGTGCTGTGGCACTTCGATGACGACCCCCACACGCAGCTGAAGCTGATGCCGCTTTGCCACCAGCAACCCGCCGGAGCCCATTTCTACAGTTGCGGACCTAACGGGTTCATGGAGGCAGTGCGCCAAGCGGTGGCGGAGCGTGCCACCTGTCACCTACACGAAGAGCGGTTCGTGGCCGAAGCGCGCAAGGCGGGTGGGCTGCAGGCCTACGAGGTTACGCTGGCACGCAGCGCCCAGGTGGTTCGTGTGGCTGCACCCCAGACGCTGTTGTCGGCATTGCGCGCTGCGAGCGTGGACTACCCCGGCTCGCCGGTCTGAAACAGTCCGCTCAGGCGCCTGAGGTCTTCGCATCGATAACGGGGTCGGGTTGGGCCCAACCGCCGGCTGTCGTGTGCATAGGGAAAACACTAGGCGCATCGAAATCAAATCCATTTAAACTGACCAAATGGTTAGAAAAAGTGGATGAACTTCAATCAAAACCTGTGAGTTTCCCAATGAAAAGTACGAGAAGGTCGGTTTACTGGGCAGATCTGACCAGTGAGTATTTCTCCCAATTGGATAGAAAAAATCTGATTGCGGTGTTGCCCGTGGGGGCCACGGAACAGCATGGTCCACACCTGCCGATGTCGACAGACACGGCCACCATCGACGGCGTGGTGTGCGCCGTGGCCAGCCGCCTGCCCGAGTCGTTGCCGGCGCTGTTTCTGCCCACCTGCCCATATGGCAAAAGCAACGAGCACTCACAGTTTCCTGGAACGCTGACCGTTTCTGCCTCGGCCCTGGCGCAGTTGTGGATGGAGATAGGTGCCTGTGTGGCGGCATCGGGTGTGCGCAAGCTGGTGCTGTTCAACAGCCACGGCGGGCAGATGCCCGTGATGGACATCGTCGCACGCGATCTGCGTGAGCAACACGACATGATGGTGGTCTGCTCGCACTGGTACACGCTGGGCTTGCCCGACAACCTGTTTGGTGCACATGAACTCCAGCACGGCATCCATGCCGGTGAACTGGAGACCTCCATCATGCTGCACCTGACCCCTGAGCACGTACGCATGGAGCGTGCGAAGAAGTTCGGATCGCTGACCGAAGTGCTGGCCACCGAGGGCCGCCACCTCTCGCTGGGCAACAGTGGCAAGCTGGGTTGGCAAACACAGGACATCAACCCCGAGGGCGCCGCTGGAAACGCTGCAGCCGGAACGGTCGAGAAGGGACGCGCGGTGGTTGAGCACGTCGCGGACCGGTTCATCGAGCTGCTGCATGAAGTGCATCGCTTCGACCTAGCACGCCTGCAGAACCGACCGGCATGGGCCTGACGGCCTCGCGATGTGACCCCGCAGAACCCCACCGTTGAAAGGACAGAACGGCCGTGACCTCTGAATCCCCTGCACCACTGGTTTCCCTCAAGGGCGTGACTAAACGATTCTCCAATGGAACACTTGCCCTTCAAGGCATGGATCTTGAAGTCGGCGAGCACGACTTCATCAGCTTTCTGGGGCCATCGGGCTGCGGCAAAAGCACCGCACTCCGTCTGATTGCCGGATTGAGTGAGCCCACATCGGGCGAGATCACCTGGCACGCGCGCCCTGCTGGCAAGGGGTCGCGCAGCCGTCTGCTGAGCTTTGTTTTTCAGGAACCGACGCTCATGCCGTGGTCGCGAGTCTTCGACAACGTCTACTTGCCGCTGCGACTCGCTGGCATCTCGAGGGACGAGGCCGACGCCACGGTGAAAGAAGCACTGGAGATGGTGGGTTTGTCCCGCTTCAGCCATGTTTACCCGCGCGAGCTTTCGGGGGGCATGAAGATGCGGGTGTCGATCGCGCGGGCACTGGTCACGCAGCCTCGGTTGCTGCTGCTGGATGAACCGTTTGCCGCGCTGGACGAGATGACGCGCAACAAGCTCAACAACGACATCCTAGCGATCTGGCGCGAACAGAAGTTCACGGTTCTGTTTGTCACGCACAGTGTCTTCGAGTCGGTGTATCTGTCCAACCGCATCGTGCTCATGGCGCCAAGACCGGGTCGCGTGGTCGATGAGATCCGCATCGATGAACCTTACCCGCGCAGCACCGATGACTACGGCACCTCGACACGTTATCAGGAGGTGGTGCGCCGGGTGCAGCGCGCTTTGCACGGAACGCTCGAAGGCGTTGCCATCGACCATTGAGGATTCAACATGTCCACCCTGACAGCCGCTCCTGAACTTGAACCTGCCGCACAGCGGCGCAACCGCGCGAGACGCATCGAATCCCAGATGCGCGTCATCCTGCCTCTGACCATCGTCGCCGCCCTGCTCCTGTTGTGGGAGGTGGTGGTACGCATCAACGAAATCCCCCACTACATATTGCCGGCCCCTTCACTGGTTCTCAAGACGCTCATGAGCAACTGGGAGTCGCTGGCACCGGCGCTCCTGTTCACCGTAAAGCTCACCCTGATGGCGTTGGCTGCTGCCATCGTCGGTGGCGTCCTGTTGGCCATGGCATTCGCCATGTCCAAATGGGTCGAAATCGCCCTGTTCCCGATCGCGGTGATCCTGCAGGTCACACCCATCGTGGCGATCGCCCCATTGATCCTCATCTATGTGGACAACACCACCTCGGCCCTGCTGATCTGTGCCTGGATCGTGGCGTTTTTTCCCATACTGTCCAACACCGTGATCGGCCTCAAGAGCGCGGACAGCAACCTCAAGGACCTCTACACCCTCTACGACGCGACGCCCTGGCAACGTTTTCGTTTCCTGCTGGTGCCGTCCGCCTTGCCGTACTTCCTGGGCGGTCTCAAGATCGCTGGTGGGTTGAGCCTCATCGGTGCCGTGGTGGCCGAGTTCACCGCAGGGTCCGCAGGGCGCAACACCGGGCTGGCATCGCGCATCCTGGAATCGATGTTCCGCACCGAGATTCCGATGATGTTCGCCGCCTTGCTGCTGGTGTCGTTGTTGGGCATCGTTATTTTTGTCGTGTTTGCGGCGCTGGCCAAAGCCTTGCTCGGTCAATGGCACGAAAGCGAGATGCGCCGGGAGCACTGATGAGAGACTTTGCACAGCTCCTGCCTCGACGCTACTGGCTCTGTCGCGCCCATGTTCCGTCGGTGCTGCGACCCGGTCTTCCCGATGGGCTCGTGGCAGTGGGTGTCGAAGAAGGGCGCATCCTGGGTGTGGCAGCGCACCCTCCCGCGGGCGAGGCTTGCATCGACCTGGACGGCGCGACGCTGATATCTGGCTGGGTCGATCCGCACACCCACCTGGACAAGGGTGACCTGCTGGCCACGGGGCTCGAGCCCGCGGCGGACCTGATGTCTGCGGTGAATCTCGTGCGTGCTGAGCAGGCGAGCTGGACACCCGAGTCGGTGCGCCGGCGTGCGGACTTCGCGCTGCGCACGGCCATTGCCCACGGCACACGCGCGCTCAACAGCTATTGCGACTGGGCCGGCGTACAGCCGGGCCCTGCCTGGGAGCCGCTGCAGCGCGTGCGCGAACAGTGGAGACCTCATGTCGAGATGACGCTGACGGCTCTGGTGGATCTGGCCGATCTCCTGACGGCGGAGGTGGCCCGCGACGTGGCGGTGCGGGTGCGCGATGCGCAGGCCGTCCTCGGGGTTTTCGTTTACCCTGGTGCACCGCTGGAGCATCTGGAGCACGTATTCGATGTGGCCACGTCCCACGGTCTGCGCCTGGACTTTCATGTCGATGAGCACCTCTGGCCGGATGTGAGCGGCCTGCGCCGCATCGCGGCGCTGGCACGTGAACGCGAATGGGGCAGCCGAACCGTCTGCGGTCACGCCTGTGCCCTGATGGCCGTGGACAGGGATACGCGCCAGCTGGCTCTGGACGAGGTGGCTGCTGCGGGTATCTCCCTGGTCGCCTTGCCCTACACCAACTTGTATCTGCAGGACAGCTTCGGCCCCGGAACACCCCGGCAAGACGCCACGGTCGGGGCACGGCGCACACCGCTTCGCCGCGGTCTGCTGCCAATACACGAGGCCCGTCAGCGGGGCATCACCGTGGCGGTGGCTTCCGACAACCACCGCGATCCATTCTTTCCCGGGGGTGACCTCGACCCGCTGCAGACCTTGGCGCTCGCAGCGCTGGTGGGCCAGATGGACAGACCGCTGGAGGACTGGTGCGACACGGTCACGACCTCGGCGGCTGCAGCGCTGGGGCTGAGTTGGGATGGGGTCCTGAGGACCGCCGCCCCTGCGGATCTGGTCATCCATCCGGCACGCAACAGCATCGAATGCGTGGCACGTCCCGCCGCCCCCCGGCGGGTGATCCGCCATGGGCAATGGCTCGATGCCCACCTGGCCGTCGTCCCCGATTTCAGGGAACTCGACGATCTCCGAACCCACATGGCACAACCTTCATGAGCGAAGCACTGTCTATCCCCGCACCGCCCTCGCAATGTGCCCAGCACTACGGGCTTTCTTCCCACTTCGATTGGGAACAGATTGCCCAAGACCTCGCAGGTCTGGATGTGGTGCGTGAGCCCCGTACGCGCAAGGCGCTGTCGCGTGACTACTACTGGTACAGCCCCATCCTCGACGAGGAGCTCAGCACCCGCCTGGCCGACCTGGTGGTCCGCGTCAACACGCATGCCGATGTGGTGCGCGTCGCCGAAGTGGCGGCACGCCATCGCATACCGGTGACCGTGCGTGGTGGGGGTACCGGCAACTACGGTCAGTGTGTACCCCTGCTGGGGGGCCTGGTGGTCGACATGACACCGATGCAGCGCGTGCTGCATGTGGGGGACGGCGTGATGCGGGTGCAAGGCGGTGCGCGCATCTTCGACATGGAGATGGCGGCACGCGAGACGGGACAGGCCTTGCGCATGTGGCCCAGCACCTGGAAGGTGGCCACCATTGCCGGCTTTATCGCGGGTGGCTTCGGCGGCGTGGGCTCCATCCGTCATGGCGTGCTGCGTGACAGCGGCAACCTGATCCGCTGCAGCGTGGTCACGCTGGAGAAACAGCCTCGGACCCTGGAGCTGCTGGGAGACGACATACAGAAAGTCCACCACGCCTACGGCACCAACGGCATCATCACCGAGGTGGAGCTGGCTCTGAGCCCTGCGGTGGACTGGATCCACACGATTGCCCTGTTTCCCGACTACGGTGATGCCCTGCGCGCTGCCCAGGCGGCCAGCGCGCCCGACGTCCCGCTGTTTCTCCTGACGGTGGTGGACTCGCGGTTCGCGCCCTACTACGACAGCCTGAAGGCCCATTTCCCTGCCGGTTCGCACGCCATCTTTGCCATGGTGGACCCGGCCGGACTGGCGAGCTACGAGGCACTGGTCCATCGCTGGGGCGGCAGGCTGTCTCTGGCGCAGACCGAGGCCGAACTGGACGCGGC
>CALRUK020000041.1:0-10149 GCA_943371335.1 Synechococcus sp. UW140
CCTTGACCGCTGCACTGTGGGAGCGGCGCGTGCGCCGCCCGGATGATTTCCTGTTCATCGCAAGCTCCTTCTTGCCAGCCCGATTGGGGCCAGCTCAATGCACGGAGCCTGCTTTATCTCACCTGTTCAGATTTGCGGGGCCACTTCTCTACGCGCGGCATCGCGCGTCGAAATCAGCGCCGATATTGACGAGAAGAACGACCGGTGGATCGATGCCCACGACAAAACCACTCGCGCGGACCGCGGTCGTCAACCCGTGTCTCTCTGCAACTTCGCGCGGGACTGCATTTCGAACTACAGGTCACATTGCACAGCGCTGGCACGTCGGTTGAAAAGGCTTTCGACCTGGTCACTCAGCAGTGCATGCTGGTTAGCCATTTGCCCGAATCACCTGCAGCAAAGCGAATCTTCCTTGAGAGAGGGGACACTCTCTGGTTCTGAACTGTCCAGATTCCCTACCGACGTCACTGACGGTAGGCGCCTTATGCAAAGCGGCTTTTTTTGTTGGTCGGAGATTTCGACACAGGTCAATAGTCGAGGTAGGGTACGAATGTGGAGCCGGGATACCCCCCACCAGCACTTTTGATCACCGCGAAGTCCTTGAAGGCACCGATATCGGGGATCCGAACTTCAATCATTGGCGTATTGTTCAGTTCAATCGGTGCGCAACCGGCTGAGGGAGAAACAATGCTCTCAAACCACTCGATGAGTCGGCCGGTTTTCGAGTGCGTTGATGAGGTTCTCGGCGGCCATCATGGCCATGCGCGTGCGGGTGGCCCGACTGGCGCTGGCGATATGGGGTGTCAGCACCGCGCGGCGCGAGCGAAGGAGGTCTGGATGGACCATGGGCTCACCTTCAAAGACATCCAGACCGGCGGCCGCGATCCAGCCCGACGCCAACGCTCGAGCCAAAGCAGCGTCGTCCACGATGCCACCGCGGGAGATGTTGACCAATGTGGCGTGCGGCTGCATGGCGCGCAACTGGGGTTCACCGATCAGATGCCGTGTCTGTGGCGAAAGAGGCACCGTGAGAACCACGTGATCGCTTTCCTGCAACAACCGGTCCATCGAAACCACCGTGACGCCTGCGCCTTCGGCCTCAGGACCCGCGGTGTTCACAAGCACCCGCATGTCGAAGCCTTGGGCCCGCCGCACCAGCGAGCGACCGATACGACCGAAGCCGACGACCCCCAAGGTGCTGCCGTACAGATCGGTTCCCAAGAACTGGTCGAACGCCCAACCCGTCCATTCGCCGCGACGCAACCACGCATCGGCCTCGGTCGCGCGGCGGGCCGCGGCCATCAGCAGGCACCAGCCGAAATCGGCCGTGGTTTCGGTCAGCACATCGGGCGTGTTGGCGCCCACGATGCCTTTTTTCTTCATGTAGGCCCGGTCGAAGTTGTCGTAACCCACGGCCACGTTGCTGATGACGCGCAACGTCGGGGCGTTGCGGAGGATGTCGGCATCCATGGGGCAGACGGCGCTGCACAGCACCCCGTCACGGCCCACCACGCGGCGGCTCAGCTCCTCCCGGCTCCACAGGGCGTCGGTGTCGTTGTACTCGACCTCGGCGTGGCTGCGCAGGAACTCGATGGCGGCGGGAGCAATGGCACGGGTCACCAGCACCCGGTGGCGCGCGGTCGTGTTCATGCACAGCCTTTGGCTTCTGCCACGATGCTGGCCGCATCCACATTGAAGAACCGCCGCAGGGCGGCCCGCGTGTCGCTGCGGCCGAAGCCGTCGGTGCCCAGCGTGCGGTAGCTGCGCTCCGCGGGCATACACACGCGGCACGATTCGGGCACGGCGCGCACGTAGTCGGTGGCGGCGATCACCGGGCCCTGGGTCGCAGCCAGCAGCCGGCGCAGGTAGCCCTCGCCATCCGGCCGCGCGTCGCGTGCCAGCTCGCTCCAGCTGGTGACACTGATCACCTCCACACACCAGCCTTCGGCCGCCAGCTGTTCGGCGGCTTTCACCACCTCGGTGAGGATGGCGCCAGAGCCCAGCAGCGTGGCGCGTGGGCCCCCTGCGGGGCCGTAGCTGGCGAAGTGGTAGGCGCCACGCAGCACACCCTCGGCCGCGCCGTCGGGCAGGTCGGGCTGCGCATAGTTCTCGTTCATCAGCGTGACGTAATAGAACACGTCCTGCTGCTGCACAAGCATTTCGCGCATGCCGGCGTCCAGGATGACGGCGAGTTCGCCCGCGAAGGCCGGGTCGTAGGCTTTGCAGTTGGGGATGGTGGCCGCCACCAGGTGGCTGCTGCCGTCCTGGTGCTGCAGGCCCTCGCCGCCCAGCGTGGTGCGGCCCGAGGTGGCGCCCAGCAGGAAGCCGCGCGCGCGTTGGTCGGCGGCGGCCCAGATGGCGTCGCCCACCCGCTGGAAGCCGAACATGGAGTAGTAGATGTAGAACGGCAGCATGGCCAGGCCGTGCACGCTGTAGCTGGTGGCGGCGGCCGTCCAGCTGGCGATGGCGCCGGCCTCGCTGATGCCTTCTTCGAGGATCTGGCCGTCCAGCGCCTCGCGGTAGCTCAGCACCGAACCGATGTCTTCCGGCGCGTAGCGCTGGCCCACGCTGCTGTAGATGCCGACCTGCTTGAACAGGTTGGCCATGCCGAAGGTGCGCGCCTCGTCCGCCACGATGGGCACGATGCGCGGGCCCAAGGCGGTGTCCTTGAGCAGGCCGCCCAGCATGCGCACGAAGGCCATGGTGGTGCTCATCTCCTTGCCTTCGGCCTTGAGCGCGAAGCCGGCGTAGCGGCCGACCTCGGGCACGGGCACCACCTCGCAGGCGGTCTCGCGCCGGGGCATGGCACCGCCCAGGTGTTCGCGGTGCTCGCGCAGGTAGCGCATCTCGGCGCTGTCGTCAGCCGGCTTGTAGAAGGCCAGACCCGTGGCCTGTTCGTCCGAGAGCGGCAGCTGGAAGCGGTTGCGGTATTCGATCAGGTCGGTGTCGTCCAGCTTCTTCTGGCTGTGCGTGGTCATCTTGCCCTGGCCGGCCGAGCCCATGCCGTAGCCCTTCTTGGTGTGGGCCAGGATCACGGTGGGCTGGCCACGGTGCGCGGTGGCAGCGGCGTAGGCGGCGTGGATCTTCACGATGTCGTGGCCGCCGCGTTTGAGGCGGTCGATCTGCTCGTCGGTCAGGCCTTGTGCCAGCGCGGCCAGCTCGGGGTTCTGGCCGAAGAAGTGTTCGCGGTTGTAGCGGCCGTCCTTGGCGGCGAAGGTCTGCATCTGGCCGTCCACCGTGTCGGCGAAGGTGCGCACCAGGGTGCCGCTGGCGTCGCGGGCAAAGAGGCCGTCCCAGTCGCTGCCCCACACCAGCTTGATGACGTTCCAGCCCGCGCCGGCAAACAGGCGCTCCAGCTCGTCGATGATGCGGCCATTGCCACGCACCGGGCCGTCCAGGCGCTGCAGGTTGCAGTTGACCACCCACACGAGGTTGTCGAGTTTCTCGCGCGCGGCCAGCGTGAGCGCGCTCATGGATTCGGGTTCGTCCATCTCGCCGTCGCCGAACACGCCCCAGACCTTGCGGCCTTCGCAGTTCAGCAGGTTGCGGTGCGAAAGGTAGCGCATGAAACGCGCGTGGTAGATGGAGCTGATCGGCCCCAGCCCCATGGAGCCGGTGGGGAACTGCCAGAAGTCCGGCATCAGCCACGGGTGCGGGTAGCTGCACAGGCCGCGTGCGCCGGCAGCAGGCGCGGTGAGTTCCTGGCGGTAGTGCGTCAGGTCGTTCTCGCTCAGGCGGCCTTCGAGGAAGGCACGCGCGTACACGCCCGGCGCGCTGTGCGGCTGGAAGAACACCAGGTCCCCACGGTGGGCCTCGTTGCGGGCATGGAAGAAGTGGTTGAAGCCGACCTCGAACAGGTCGGCCGCGCTGGCGTAGCTGGCGATGTGGCCGCCCAGTTCGCCATAGGCCTTGTTGGCGCGCGCCACCATGGCGAGCGCGTTCCAGCGCATCAGCGAGGCCAGTTTTTCTTCCACCGCCAGGTCGCCCGGGAACACGGGCTGCGCGTGCGCGGGAATGGTGTTGACGTAAGGCGTGTTGAGGTCGGGCTGCCAGTCGATCTGGTGGCTGCGGGCCAGGCGCACGAGTTCGTCGAGCATGAAACGCGCGCGGGAGGGGCCGGCCTGTGCGGCCAGCGCCACGAAGGCCTCGCGCCACTCGGTGGTCTCAAGCGGGTCGGGGTCGGTGTGGAGGGTTTCGATGGGGGCGTTCATGGTGGTCACTGTAGGGAAATAGGCTCGGCATGTGCTGCGGATTTGTGCCACGCAGCAGGCATATGGCAGCAAAATGTGGTTCTCTCAGAAACATCTGCGGTTGAAAATTTGGACAAGATCGACCATCGCATCCTGCGGGAGCTGCAACAGGACGCCTCGCTGTCGAACGTGGCGCTCGCGCAGCGCGTGGGCCTCTCGCCCTCGCCCTGCCTGGCCCGGGTGCGGGCGCTGGAAAAAAGCGGCGTGATCCGCCAGTACGTGGCGCTGGCCGATGCCACGCGGCTGGGCCTGGGCCTCAACGTCTTCATCAACATCAGCCTGCGCACCCAGAGCAAGGACGCGCTGGCCCGCTTCGAGCAGCGCATTGCCGAGCAAGACGAGGTGATGGAGTGCTACCTCATGACCGGCGACTCGGATTACCTGATCCGCGTGGTGGTGGCCGACATCGCGGCGCTGGAGCGCTTCATCCTCGACCAGCTCACGCCGATTGCCGACATCGAGAAGATCCGCTCCAGCTTCGCGCTCAAGCAAGTGCGCTACAAGACGGCGCTGCCGCTGTGAAGGGTGTTGCCAGGCGAACGCCTCAGGCCTGCGAGCCGGGGTAGTTGCCCGGCAGCAGGATGGACTTGTCCACCGTGTTGATGTCGGTGTGGCCGCAAAAGGCCATGGAGATGTCGAGCTCCTTGTGGAGGATCTCCAGGCATTTCGTCACGCCGGCCTCGCCCAGGGCGCCCAGGCCGTAGAGGAAGGGGCGGCCGATGTAGACGCCGCGCGCGCCCAGCGCACGGGCGCGCAGGACGTCCTGGCCGCTGCGCACGCCGCCATCCATGTGCACCTCGATCTGCGAGCCCACCGCATCCACGATGGCGGGCAGGGCGCGGATGCTGGACTCGGCGCCATCGAGCTGGCGGCCACCGTGGTTGCTGACGATCAGCGCGTCCGCGCCGCTCTGCGCGGCCATCTTGGCGTCTTCGACATCCTGTATGCCCTTGAGAATGAGTTTGCCGCCCCAGCGGTTCTTGATCCATTCCACGTCACCCCAGTTGAGCGCGGGGTCAAACTGCTTGGCGGTCCATTCGCTCAAGGAGCCCATGTCGCCCACACCCGAGACGTGGCCGACGATGTTGCCGAACTGGCGGCGTTTCGTGCCCAGCATGCCCAGCGCCCAGCGCGGCTTGGTGGCGATGTTGAGGATGTTGGGGATGGTGAGCTTGGGCGGTGCGGACAGACCGTTCTTCAGGTCCTTGTGGCGCTGGCCCAGGATCTGCAGGTCCAGCGTGAGCACCAGGGCGCCGCAGCCGGCGGCCTTGGCGCGGTCGATCAGGCGTTCGATGAAGGCGCGGTCCTTCATCACGTAGAGCTGGAACCAGAAGCCCCGCCCGGCGTGTTCGGCCACGTCCTCGATGGAGCAGATGCTCATGGTGGAGAGCGTGAACGGGATGCCGAACTGCATGGCCGCGCGCGCGGCGAGGATTTCACCGTCGGCGTGCTGCATGCCGGTGAGGCCGGTGGGCGCGATGGCCACGGGCATGGCCGTTTCCTGGCCGATCATCGTGGTGCGGGTGCTGCGGCCCTGCATGTTGACGGCCACACGCTGGCGGAACTTGATGCCGTGGAAGTCGGTTTCGTTGGCACAGTAGGTGCCTTCGGTCCAGCTGCCGGAATCGGCGTAGTCGTAGAACATGCGCGGCACGCGTTTCTGTGCAAGCACGCGCAGGTCTTCAATCGTTGTCAGAACAGTCATGGGTATAGGAGAGCGAATCAAGGGCCGGTTGTCAGTGGACGCCCGCACCTCGGAGGACAAAGGCCGTCACCTCCTTGATCAGTCGCTCGTACTGCGATGCGTCGTCCAGGGACTCTTGCGAAAAGTACTGCACCTGCAGCAGGTGATCGGCATAAAACTGGGTGATGGCCCAGATGTTGAACATCAGGGTCAGTGGCTCCACGGGCAACATGAGCCCTCGCTCGATCCAGCTGCGAATCACCGCTGTGGCCTGATCGGTTCGGCGCTTGCTGTTGCTCAGCATGTCGCGCAGGAAAGGCGCCCCGCGCATGATCTCTGCCGAGAAAATGCGCGAGCGCAGCGGCTGCTCCAACGAGAACAGCATCTTTCGCCGTATGTAGTCGCTCAGCACCTTGCGCGGACCGTGTAGCTCCTCCGCGAAGCCGAACACGCTGATCCAGTCGTCCACGATGTCCTGCAGGACCTGCCGGTACAAGGCCTCCTTGTTTTCGATGTGGTAGTGCAGACGTGCCTTGGAAAGCCCCGCCTTGTCGGCAATGGCCTGGGTGGTGGCGCCATTGAAACCCTCTGCGGCAAAGACCTCGATCGCAGCCAGATTGATGGCTGCCTCGATCTGCGCACGCGAACGGGCAACACCACGACCCCGGGTCTTCTTCGTCAGGTTGGGGGTGTCTGTTTCTGAATCCATGCCCAATCGACTTTCCTCAAATGTCCAGCACGACCGTTTCGGAGCGTGCTCTTGAACAGCACAAGGCCATCTTCTGCGTACGCTCGACCGACGACAGACAGTAGTCGCGGTGGTCCGGCTCGCCCGCTACATAGCTCACCGCACAGGTGCCGCAGATTCCCTGCTCACAGGAGACGGGCACATCCACGCCCAGATCCTGCAGCGCCTGGATCGCCGTCTGATCGGCCGCAACCTGTACATCCACCTGGCGTCTGGCCAGCCGCAAGCGGAACGGAAAATCGGGCTTGCCGCTGCCGCCGCTGTCAGGTACCGAGAAGTACTCTTGGTGTATGCACGTTTCATCCCAACCCTGGCAGGCCTGGCGCACCGCTGCCATGAACCCGGGGGGACCGCACATGTATAGGTGGGAACCGGGCGCCGGCGCTAGCAGCTTGTGCAAGTCTATCTTCTGATCACTATCGCCCTGATCCAGGTGCAGACGAAGGTAAGGTCTGAGGTCAGGATCGAACACGTCGGACGAAAAGGCGACATGGCTGCGGTCTCGGGCGAAAACAGCCAGAGTGAACGGCAGTTGCTGCGCTCGCAGGGACTTGGCCATGGCCAGCAGCGGCGTCAGCCCAATGCCTGCCGCCATCAACAGGTGGTGTTGGGCCGTCGGGTTCAGAGAAAACGTGTTGTGTGGTTCGCTGACGCTCAGCAGGTCACCCGCGCACACCCTTTCGTGCAGGGCCCGCGAACCTCCGCGGCCTCCTGACTCCAGCTTGACGCCGATCAGGTAGCTCGTAGCCATTTGCCCCTGCGGAGGCGGATTGACGAGGGAGTAGGCTCGGCTGAACCCACCAGGGGTATAGACACGCACATGCGCACCGGCCTCAAACCCCGGCAATGCCAGCCCGCGTGGATGGACCAGTTCAAAGGAAAGGACGTCTGGCGTCTGGCGCTCAATCTGCGCAACTCTCAAAGTCAATACTCGTGTCATCTCAACGTCTCATGGGAATGTAGGCCGTGGCCTCGACCTCGATGCGCACCTGGCGGCTTGGCAGCATGCCGCTGACCTCGACCACGGTGGACACCGGCGGCTCGCCCGGATAGAACAGGCGCCGCACCTTCGCGTACAGCGGGTAGTCGCTCAGGTCGGTGAAGTACTGCACCAGCTTGAAGACATCGGCCATCGAGCCGCCTGCCTCCTCGGCCAGCTGACGGATGCGCTCCAGCACCACCCAGCTCTGCACCAGCACCGGCGCCTGGTAGACATCAACTGACATCTCGCCAGTTTCACCGAGGTGCGCACGTACCTCGGCCGGCAGCTGGTCGAAGCATTCGATCAGGCAGCGCGTGGTCGGATCGACGGCGATCACGCCGGAGAAATAGACGGTGTCGCCGATGCGCTTCATCGCCGCATAGCGGGCCAGCGGTTGTCCGGAACTCATGGTGTGTTCGACTCCTTCAGCGGACGGCCGCGAGCCGACGCTGCACGCGGTCGAGGAAACGCGTCCGGTCCTCGTCGGTGACGTTGTTCATGCTGAACAGCTGCAGCCAAGTAACGCGGCAACGCCGCGCGAACAGTGGGCGCAAGCCGCGCACGAAGAGCATGCGCCCGGGGTCGCGAATCCACTGCAGCCACCACCATGGCGAGCCCGAGGTGGTGATGCAGCACAGCCAGCGGATGTGCTGCATCACCGGCCCCGGCATGTCGCCCTTCTTCTGCGGCACGGTGAAGGCCACGCTGGGCAGCCAGGTTCTCTCGAGCCACCCCTTAAGCATGGCGGGCGGACCGTAGAACCAGGTCGGGTAGACGAACACCAGCCCCTCGGCCCAGCGCAGCAGGTCCACGTGGCGCTGCACGCGTGCGATGTTGGCCGCGGTATCGGCCAGGTAGCTCAGACGCTCGTCGGTGGACAGCACCGGGTCGAAGCCCTCGGCGTACAGGTCGAGTAGCTCCATCTGGTGGCCGCCGCCGCGCAGCGTGGCCAGCGCACGGTCGCGCACCGCCGCGTTGTAGCTGCTCGCCACCGGGTGGCAATAGATCATCAGGACACGCATCGCGTCGCGGCTCCCGCCGTCATTTGCCGGTCAAGCGCTTGCGCACATCGAGGCCGACGCCTTTGTTTACGAACTGCGTGGTCGCCACCTTGGACAGATCGACTTCGCCCGGCTTGTAGAGCCCAGCTTTGACCATCTTGTCGTGGAAATCCTTGATGCGTGCCTCGCTCATCGCGCCGATGCCCTTGGTCAGCGCTTCGCCGCTGTCAACAATCTCCAGCTCCTTCATCAGCTTGATCGCAGCCTCAATGTATTCATCGCTCATGTCCGGGTTTTCCTTTTTGATTAGCGCGTTGGCGGCGGCGCGGTCCCCGTACAGGTAGTTGTACCAGCCGATGATGCTGGCCTCCATAAACCTGCGGACCAGGTCCGGCTTCTCCTGCACGAGCTGCGTACGCGTCTCGATCGTCGTGCTGTAAGTGCTGAAACCTTGGTCGGCCAGCAGGAAGACTTTCGGGTCGAAACCGGCCTGGCGCCTGACGTTGATCGGTTCGCTGATTGAGTAGCCTTGCTGCACTGTCTTCTTGTCTGCCAGGAAGGGCCCAAGGTTAAAGGTGTAGGGCTTGAACTGCTCGTCCTTGAAGCCATGGTCTGATTTCATCCATGGCCAGAAGCTGAACTGGCCGTCCTTGCTGACCAGCACAGTGGGCGCTTTCTTCAGGTCTTCCCACTTGTCATAGCCCTGGCCCGGGTGGGCGATGATCGCCTGTGGGTCCCTCTGGAAGATGGCGCCTACGACCGTGACTGGAACACCGTTCTTCACCTGGTCGAAGGTGAGCAGGAGGTTGCCCGTCATGAGGAAGTCGATCTTCCCTATCGGCAGCATGGGCCGGTTGTTGACTTGGGGCCCCCCCTGCTGAATTTCCACATCAAGTCCATATTTCTTGTAAGTTCCATCCACCAATGCTTGATAGAAGCCGCCATGGCCGGCTTGTGCCCGCCAGTTGGTGCCGAACACGACCCGCTCCTGGGCCAGCGCGGGGAGCGCGCATGCCACGAGGGCGGAAGCCATGAGCGCGCGCCGAAACATCGAAAACTGTGCCATTGTTGTCTCCTGGGTTGTGGTGTGGGGGATCAGGGTTGGGAAAACGTCTGCGTCCAGCCGCGCGTTTTTCCCGGATTCATCAGACCCATGGGGTCTGCCAGCCGCTTGAAATCGATCTGGACGGTGTCGATCGATTTCATGCCGCCGTCCTCGATGGTCACCGTGTGGGGGTTGAAGACGGTGCAACCGTCCGCCTCCAGTTCGGCGATCAGCTCGTACTGGTGAGTAGCACCTCTCCAACGCACCAGCAAGATGGCAAAGGTCGCGTACTCGCCATGCATGCGCGCAAATTCCTGGTGTTGCCAGACGTCGTCGCCGAACCGCGCCAGGTGGCGTTCCACGATGGCAGGGTCGAACGGCTGCGGGTACGCCACCTGAAGGTAGGTCCAGCCCCTGTCCTTCTTGAGCACCTGCAAGG
>CALRUK020000042.1:0-4330 GCA_943371335.1 Synechococcus sp. UW140
ATCATTGGTGCCGAGGATGCGCCGGTCACCATCGTCGAGTTCTTCGATCCCGCCTGTGAGGCGTGCAAGGCCTTCCATCCTCGCGTGAAACAGATCCTGGCGGCGTTTCCGCGTGAGACGCGCTTGGTGATTCGGTACACGCCGTTTCACAGAGAGGCTTCTGTGGAAGCGGTGAGGATTCTTGAAGCAGCGCGTGCACAGCGGAAATTTGAACTTGTGCTTGACGCCTTGCTGGACGGGCAGCGGGCGTGGACGGGTCAAGGCACGAACGCCTCCTTGCGAGCGTGGGCCATTGCGCAATCGGTCGGCCTGGACGTGGAGCAGGCACGCCAGTACATCGCCTCTGGTTCGGTGGATGCCTTGCTGGCGCAAGACGTCGTGGATCTGAAGGCGATCGGGGTTCGAGCCACCCCGACCTTCTTCGTCAACGGTAAGCCGCTGTCTTCGACCGATCCGGATCAGCTCTTCGAGCTGGTCAAGAGAGAGGTGGAGCGCCTTCGGTAGTCGCCGTGAGCATGAGCGATCGCCTCGTGCCTTTGGTGCGAGGGCGCAGCACTTGACGGCGATTTCTCGCGCAGGGCGACGCATTGGACAGCGCGCGTTGGTGCTCAGCGCCTTTGGTCGCGCGCCAGTGCGATGAACCCTGTCTCTCGGAACACCACGCCGTCTTTTTCCAGCTTGGCAACAGTGGGGTAAAGCGCCTAGTGGGTCACGGCTAGTTCGGTTACCACGGACTTCAGACCGGACCCGATGCGCAGGTGATCTCGACCTCGTGTAAGCGCTGCACGAATGGTTTGACGCCCAACTCGCCGATCACGGCAAGGAGGCCATGCTGGGCACGGCGATATGAAGAAGCAGTGAAGCTGCTTCAGATCCGCAGGAGCCTCGCCTTCAACCCGAGCTCAAGCAGCTCCCTTAACCACCACACCCACACCCACGCCCGCGTTTCACTCCGACACCGCAGCGGTGGTGGTGGTGAGTAGTCCGGGGCATCGCTGGGCTCGGTGGCGGTTGTCATGCGGTCGAGTTTGCGGTGTCGCCGAAAGCCGGGCTCAGGAAGATTGCTTCATGAAGTCTCGATGGGAAATAAGGCGGAAAAGACTGATGCCGTGAAGCGCCTTCAGTGCCCGTCCAGTGGCTTCAACTGCTGCAGCAGCGTGGGCAGCAGCTCCGACACCGTGGGGTGGATGTGCACGGTGCGCGCCATCACGTCGCAGGGCTGGCCGGCGGCCATCTGGTTCAGCAGGCTGTGCACCACTTCGTCGCCGTTGAGGCCCAGAATGGCTGCGCCCAGCAGAAGCCGCGTGTCGGCGTCCACCAGCACCTTCATGAAGCCCTGGGTCTCACCCGCTTCGCGCGCGCGACCCACCTTCTGCATCGGCATCTTGCCCATCAACACCCGCCGCCCGCTCGCGCGGGCTTCGGTCTCGGACATGCCCATACGCCCCAGCGCCGGGTCGATGAAGAGCGCATAGCACGGGATGCGGTCTGAAATGCGGCGTGGGTCGTTATCGAACAGGTTGGCCACCACGATCTCGTGGTCGTTCCAGGCGGTGTGCGTGAAGGCGCCTTTGCCGTTGCAATCACCCACCGCCCACACACCCGCAGCGCTGGTGCGGCACTGGTCGTCCACATCGATGTAGCCCTTTGCGTCCATGCGGATGCCAGCGTGTTCTAGGCCGAGCCCGTCGGTGTTGGGCCGGCGGCCCACGGCCAGCAGCACATGGCTGGCGATGATGGGCGCACTTTCGCTGGCGCACTTCGCGCCCACCGAGATGCCATCCTCACCCTGCGCCAGCGACAGGCACTCTGCCTCCAGCTCGAAGCGCAAACCTTCTGCCTGAAGAATCTCGCGGATGCCGTCCGACACGTCGGCGTCTTCGCGCGGCAGCAGGCGCGCCGAACGCTCCACCACCGTCACCTGGGCGCCGAAGCGGCGCATCATCTGCGCGAACTCCAGGCCGATGTAGCTACCCCCGACAATGACCAGGTGCTCGGGCACTGCCTCCAGCTCCATGATCGACACGTTGTCCAGGGTGGGCACTTCGTCGATGCCTTGGAGTTCCGGGCGCACCGAGCGCCCACCCACGTTGAGAAAGATGCGCGGGGCGGTCAGCTGGCGGCCATTGACCTCCAGCGTGGCAGTCGCCACGAAGCGCGCCTCACCGGTGATCACCTCGGTGTGGGCCAGGCCCCGCATCCAGGCTTCCACCGCCTGGCGCGAGTGCAGCACGATGCCTTCCTTGCGCGCCTTTACCCGCGCCATGTTCACCCGGATGTCGCCCGCATCAAAGCCGTACTCGGCGCCGCGCTGCGCCTGGCGCACGGCACGCGCGCTGGCCACCAAGGTCTTGGTGGGCACGCAGCCCACATTGACACAGGTACCGCCGAAAAGATGGCGTTCGATCACGGCGGTGCGCAGCCCTTCGCGTGCACAGCGCGCGGCCAGGGCGGGGCCAGCCTGGCCAGCGCCGACGACAATGGCATCAAAGACTTCCTTGGGCATGCGAGGAACCTCCGGGGTTTGTGTGAGCGATCCGGTCGATCATGTTCCTTAGCACAGGCGCTGTCGACCTGTCCAGGCGTACCATGCCCAGCGCATCCGAACCCACCAGAGAGACACCCATGAGCAACAACCGCAGTGTCGAGTTTTTCGACCGGCAGTTCGAGCAGCAGATTCACCAGACCGAAGGGGCGCTGAACCCGTTCGAGCAGGCAGCGCTGCCGCACCTTCGGGGGCATGTGCTGGACTTTGGCTGTGGCATGGGCAACTTGGCCTTGGCGGCTGCGCGCGCCGGCTGCTCGGTGCTGGCATTGGACGCCAGCGATGTCGCCATTTCGCACTTGATTCAGATGGCCAGCGCCGAAGGCCTGCCAGTGGAGGCTCAAGTGGCCGACCTCGGCCATTACGACGTTACCGGGCACTTTGACTCGATCGTCTCTATCGGGCTGCTGATGTTTCTGGACTGCGTCACGGCGAAGCGGGCCCTGACTGATCTCCAGGTTCACCTAGTGCCGGGCGGCACGATGGTGGTGAATGTGCTGGTGGTGGGAACGACCTACATGGACATGTTCGACCCCAACAAGCACTGCCTTTTTCCGAGGGACTTTCTGCAGACCCAGTTTGCCGGCTGGCAGGTGATCGCCTCCGAACACCAGGACTTTGCAGCACCGGGGGACACGGTAAAGTCGTTCGCGACCATCGTTGCGCGCAAGCCCTGACACAAGGCAATGAACACCCGCTGGCCTCTGAGATCGTGGCCGTGGCAAAGCAATACGGGCCTCGCTGGTGACACCGACCCAAAACTGACCAGTTAGAAGTCGGAGCAAACAGACCTGAAACGTCTTCAGCACCACCATGAGCTGACGCTCAAAACCGGTATCTGCTAAGACTTTGACGACCGCAATGTAGCAATGAGTTTGGGATTGGCTCTTCATCCACACCAGCGTTTACCTCCTCTGTACGTTCCCCCAAGTTTCGAAGTCCGCTCAAGACTGATTGCTGCCACTTAGGTTCGACGGCAGAGTCCATGGGCGCCAACGCAAGCGGTCGCTTACCGGTCAGGATCTCAAGCGACCGATCGATTACCTGTACCGGTCGTTCGGCACTGTAGCGAAGTGCAAAGTTCTGGAATGGCCCTTTGCGTCACGGACGAAACGGTGTTCTGGACCATGGGCAGGCCTTCTTCAAGCGCCAGCAGGGAGGGCGAATCACTTCTTTTGGTCCTTCAGTGTCCGTAGCGCAATACCCGCCACCCGGGTTCCCTGTGCTCCTCAAAGTGCGTGATAGACGGGCAATAGTTCACTTTGACCTGATGCTGTTGCAACATTCTGATCATTGCTCTCGCCGCAAATAAAGAAGGAAACAAGGGGTGGCCGTTGGATCGCAATGCCCAAGACATCGCGCGCGGTATGTGGATATGCGGCAGTCTTGACGTCGCCATCCGCATCCGGCATTTGTGCAGGTGAGCCTGCCGTGAATCTCGTTGAAGGTGCGTGGATAAACTTTGAGCGCCGACTGGCGAGCTGCTCAGGCCTGACCTCGATGGAGTCACATTTCATGGCGCCGTGTTCTCGGCGCCAAATACCTGGTCGACAAATGCCAGCAGCGAAGCGGTGGGCTGTTTGTCGCGATGCACGACCAGGTGAGATTGTCGGAGCTGCCGCGGCAAGGTCGTGGAGATGCGGCACAGGCGGCCGGCCTCCAAAGCGTCGCTCACGACCCACGACGAAAGGCAGGCCACCCCCATACCCGCCTCGGCCGCATGTTTGATCGCCTCCGAACTTCCCAGCTCGATGCTTCGACGGTAGGAGCGCAAGTGGGGCAGCA
>CALRUK020000043.1:0-3538 GCA_943371335.1 Synechococcus sp. UW140
CAGGTGGTCACCACGATGGACGAGATCAACCACAGCAGCAAGAAGATCAGCGACATCATTGGCGTGATCGACGGGATTGCGTTCCAGACCAACATCCTGGCGCTGAACGCGGCGGTGGAAGCCGCCCGCGCAGGCGAGCAGGGCCGTGGGTTTGCGGTGGTGGCCGGTGAGGTGCGCAACCTGGCGCAGCGCAGCGCGCAGGCGGCCAAGGAGATCAAGGGTCTGATTGGCGCGAGCGTGGACAAGGTGGAGACCGGATCGCGCCTGGTGGCCGATGCGGGACAGACGATGAGCGAGATCGTGGGCTCGGTGCAGCGGGTCTCGGACATCATTGGCGAGATCACGGCGGCGGCTGGAGAGCAGAGCGACGGGATTGGCCAGGTGAACGTGGCGGTGACGCAGCTGGACCAGATGACGCAGCAGAACGCGGCGTTGGTGGAAGAGAGCGCGGCGGCCGCCGAGAGCCTCAAGGACCAGGCCAACCGCCTGGCGGGGGTGGTGCAGGTTTTCCGGCTCGATGGCATGGCTGCCCAGGTCACGCCGGTGGCGCATGCAGCCGCTCGTGCACCGGTGGTTCTCAAGCCAGTGGCCACCAAGCCCGCCGCATCGCTTCCTGCCTCGCAGCCCAAGCCCGCCTTGGCCGCACCTGCGCCACGCAAGGCGCCCCAACCGGCCGCAGTGGCCCAGGCTTCGAACGACAGTGCCCGCGCCGAAGGCGACTGGGAAAGCTTCTAAAGCGGCGCGGGCTCACGCCGCCGCCGCCCTCTTTTCAAGCGCCCGAACACAGGGCTCGGGCCGGGTCGTTCACACCCGGCTGCCTTTCCATTTCTACAGGAGAACACCATGCAGCAGCTGATGCGCCAATTTTCAATCCGCACCCGCATGACGGGTGCCATCGGCGTGGTGTTGATGCTGCTCACCCTGGTGGGTGGTGCCGGCTGGTGGGGCATGGAGCGGCTGCACTCGCTCAATGAGGCGTTTGTTGAAAACGCCTTTGAAGAAACCCTCAATCTCTCGCGCCTGCAGGTGGCCCTGGGCGACATGGGACGGCTCGAGAAGGACATGATCATTGCCTACGAAAAGCCCGAGGTGGTGACCAAGATCAAGGCGCAGTGGGAGGCCGCCAGCGCAGAGGCACAGCGCCAGATGGACGCCATGTTGCAGGGCGATGATGACCAGGACAACGCATTGGTCAAGCAAATGAAGGAGCAGCTGAACCAATACGTCGGCGCCGTGGCTCCTGTGACGCGCCAGCTCGAATCCAACGGCTACGACTCGGCCACCGTGGCCAACCGCATGCTCAACCGCGCGCACGCCAACTACGGCGAGCTGCTGCAGAGCCTGAAGAAACTCGAAGAGCTCTTGATGGCTGAGGCCGCCAGTGCGCGCCAGGCGGGCACCGACGCCAACAGCCAGACGCTGATGCTGTTTGCCCTGGCGGTGGCCATTGCCGCGCTCGTGGTGGTGCCCACCACGCTGTCGAACATGACCAGCATCTGTAAACCCCTGAACGAGGCGCAACGCCTGGCCAGCGCGATCGCGCAGGGCGACCTCACACGGGCGGTCCATCACGAGGGCAAGGACGAAACGGCGGCACTCATGCGCGCGCTGGGCGACATGCAGGCGGCGCTGTTGCGCATCGTGAGCGAGGTGCGCAGCTCCACCGACAGCATTGGCACCGCCAGCCAGCAAATCGCCAGCGGCAATCAGGATTTGAGCGCGCGCACGGAGCAGGCGGCCAGCAACCTGCAGGAGACGGCAGCGAGCATGGAGCAGCTCACGAGCACGGTGCGCCAAAGTGCAGACGCTGCACGCCAGGCCACCCAGATGGCAGCGGCCAATGCCGAGGTGGCCGTGCGCGGTGGCCAGGTGGTGGGCCAGGTGGTCACCACCATGGATGAGATCAACCACAGCAGCAAAAAGATTGGCGACATCATCGGCGTGATCGACGGCATTGCGTTCCAGACCAACATCCTGGCGCTGAACGCGGCGGTGGAAGCCGCGCGGGCGGGCGAGCAGGGCCGTGGCTTTGCGGTGGTGGCTGCCGAGGTGCGAAGCCTCGCGCAGCGCAGTGCGCAAGCCGCCAAGGAGATCAAGGGACTGATTGAAACCAGCGTGGGCAAGGTGGAAGACGGCTCTCGCCTGGTGGCCCAGGCGGGCAGCACGATCAGCGAGATCGTGGCCAACGCCGAGAAAGTCTCGGCTTTCATCAGCGACATCACCACCGCGGCCGGCGAGCAGAGCGACGGCATCGGCCAGGTGAACGTGGCGGTGACGCAGCTCGACCACATGACGCAGCAAAACGCGGCACTGGTGGAAGAAAGCGCGGCAGCCGCCGAAAGCCTCAAAGACCAGGCGGGCCGTCTGGCCGAGTCGGTCCGGTTCTTCCGGGTCGACGCTTCGGTGCTGATGTCCGACGCCTCAAGTTGGTCTTCGGTCGGTCGAAATGGCTAGGCAATCCCGGTCGTATCGCGGCCTTTGAATTCCGGTAGCGCGCGATCATGGGGGTTGGAAAAAAGGCAGACGGGGCATGTGCGATTGGCCCGTCCGCCTGTTGAACCCTTCGCACGCTGCGGGAGCTCCTCGTGCTCGAACGACTGAAATTCACCCAGAAGATTGGCCTCATGACGGCCATTGCCATTGGCGGGCTGGCCTTGCTCGTGGTGCTCACTGTGGTGCAGACCCAGCAGCGGCTGGTGGAAGCCCGCAAGGAATTGCTGAAGTCTTCGGTCGAGTCGGTGTACGCGATCGCCGTTGGCTTCCAGGCCCGAGCGGCCGCTGGCGAAATGAGCGTTGAAGACGCGCAGAGTGCAGCCGCCAAGGCCATCAGCACCTCCCGCTTTGGGGGCGCCGACGGCCGGGCCGAATACTTCTACATCTGGTCGCTGGACGGACTCAACGTCATGCACCCGATGCGGCCTGAATGGTCGGGCAAGCAGCGCATGGAAAACGTGAAAGACGGCAAGGGCCGGTTCACGGTGCAGGACATGATCCAGAGCGTGCGGGCCAGCACCGACGGACGCGCCTTCGTCGACACCGACTTCCCGCGCCCGGGCCAGAAAGAACCGGTGCCCAAGCTGCAGTACGTCATCGCCCTCAAGGATTGGAACTGGCTGATTGGCTCGGGCCTGTACATGGACGACATCACCGTGGCGGTGCGCGGCGCCATGATCAACACCATCGCGCTCAGCGCTGCCATTCTGGCGGCCCTGGTGGGCGTGAGCTGGGTGGTGCTGCGCAGCGTGCGCCGCCAGCTCGGTGGCGACCCGGAGCGGGCGTCGGAGGCCATGCAGGCGGTGGCCAATGGCCACCTCGACATCCACCTGGGCGCGCCGCCTCAGGGCAGCTTGCTGCAGGCGCTGCAGGCCATGGTCGAGTCGCTGCGCCACACCGTGAGCCAGGTGCGCAGCGCGACAGACAGCATCAACACGGCGTCGGTGGAGATTGCCTCGGGCAACCAGGACCTGAGCGCGCGCACGGAGCAAGCGGCCAGCAACCTGCAAGAGACGGCAGCGAGCATGGAGCAGCTCACGAGCAC